>NZ_OBQM01000001.1:0-1296746 GCF_900221055.1 Paenibacillus sp. RU5M
AAGTCAAAATTAAAAGGCATGAGCCCGGTACAATACCGAATTCATGCCATACAGGTTGCATAAAAATATTTGTCTAACTTTAAGGGGTCACTTCACGATACGTCTGGTTTTATTTTATGAAGGGCGAAATAAACACGTCTAGTTCACGTATAAATACATGAAGTACTTGTTCCCTGTTTACAGATCAGCCGCACACAACTGCATTCCACTTAAATGATGAGAGCGAATGCTTAACAGACGTGTGACTTGTTCTACTTCGTCGAATGGAATCCACAGGCTTCCGTGAACTGTCCGTAAGGAGAGAATGGAAGCATCGGCTGTACGTTCCGGAAATCCAGTTACCGTTTGTCCACTTGTATTACGAACGATAATTTGTTGTTTGCGTCGAATGGCAATTTCTACCTCTTTTTTCATATGTCATTGCTCCTGGTTATGGAATAGTAATTCGATATGTCAATAATTTCAATGGTTAATTTGTCTTCTTTATCTAGTCTATCAGAACTAGGTATAGATTTCCAGATCAGAAATTAAATTTTACATAGGTGAAAGGACTTATTATATGATATCCGTTTTTGAAGAAGCAACCAGGGTTATATAAGGGTAAAAGGAGGGGGAAGTATAATGACACAATTGCTGATCGGACTCGTACGCACGGAGAATGAAGCCATTATCATGTTAAATAAATTGAAAGAGGAAGGTATAGCAGATAAATATTTGGGTGCGGTAGCCAAAGAACAGGTTAATCTCGAAGTGGTAAGCGAGAAGACTGGTTTGCCTATGCCTCTGAAGGGCGCAGGAACAGACGGTGCACTAGGCGTGCTTAAAGGGGTGCTTGCTGGTCTGGGCAAGCGGATGGATCAGACGATGTCCATCGGAAAAGCGGTACGCAAACTTGCAGGCAACGAGATTGGAAATGAGACGGATGATCTGGTGCTTACCTTAACAGAAGCAGGGGTCTCTGAAGAAGATGCTAATTACTATGAAGATTGGCTGGTGCAGGGGCATATCCTGGTGGTTGTGGAATGCAGCGAGGAAGAGGCAGCCCGAATTGCACCTATTCTTCTTTTTTAGTTTAATTTAAGCCTGATTTTAGGTTTCTTTAATGTTGGGGAGGTATTCTTATTTCACACCTCCCTTAATATAGATGGTTTAAAGAAAGTTCGGGACCGCAACTCGAACTTTCTAGGCACTGCTCGCTAACGCTGGCAGTGCCTGTTTCATTTTTTTGGATAATTTTATATTAAGGTATTGCAAAGCTATAAATTTCATGGTAAGATATTTCTTGTCGCCAAGAAATACATACCCATGCCGGGGTGGCGGAATTGGCAGACGCACAGGACTTAAAATCCTGCGGTAGGTGACTACCGTACCGGTTCGATCCCGGTCCTCGGCATCCTAAGAACAAGGGTTTCAGCTCGTTAGAGCTGGAACCCTTGTTTCTTTTTAAGATGGTTTGCTAAATTTTAGGTCGCTGGATTCTTTTTCTAAAAACCTCTTTACGACTACTTTTTTGCCGTACTTTACTCGAACCTCATTAATTGAGATTGTCTTCTCTTCGAAATTGATGCAATCCCACTTTAACCCAAGAGCCTCAGAACGTCGGAGTCCGTAATGAGCTTCGATATATACTACCGTCATCTTTGTGCCAATGTATGAGATCATGGTGTTTTTTTTCTTGGCTCTTTAACCGTAGGGAAACACTCGGAAAGTTCTTAAGCAAAATATTTTGTTGTGTTATCATTACTTTTCCTCAATGATTTAGACTCTTGTTCTTTGACCTTGTGCATATTTTTCCTCCTGATTTTTTCTGATTGTCATTTGAATAATATAGATTTCAAAATTTGAAGTTTACGACATATTTATATTGTCTCCTTAAATAGAACGTTTGTTTGGAAGGAGATGGTAGAATATTGGCGAATTATGTATTTTGACTCACTTATTTTTGTGTCTAATGGTAGTTCAAAATATAATTACTGGTTCTTTAGGAGGTGACTAACCTGTCAACAAGTATTCACTCTGCTCAAGCCCCTTACTTAGGTTATCGCTTTGAGCCATTTTATGCTCTTATTGTGTTATGGAATGAATCAAGAGATGATTTGGATGAGGTTTACATAGAAGCTGATGATGATATTGCTTTGAAGACAAAAGATACTACAAAATTATATCAGTTAAAACATTCAACAAATCGTCCTTCTTCACTTACACTAAAAAATGAAGGTTTTTGGAAAACAATAAGAATTTGGTCTAAATTTGCTTCTCTTGACAAGTATGAGTTGTTTTTTGTCACGAATGATACTATTTCTGCTGATAATCCATTAGCAAAATTGATAAACGGTGAAGGACAAAGACAAAATATTGTTGATTTGATGACTGAGGAAGCACAACGAGTGATTGATATACGAGAGAAAGCGATATTAGCTAAGGATGCAACCCTACCGTATGAGACAAAGATACATGGGTGCCAATCTTTTATGGAGTTATCACCGGGGAATCGACTTTCCTTAATAGATAAAATAACAATCCGACCAAATAACTTCCATATTTTTCAGGTTTATAACGAAGTTGTTAAAAAATTGGAGTCTATGGTAGGAATTAATTTGAGGCCGAAAATAGCCGACCGATTACTGGAGTGGTGGGACATGAGATCATTGAATCCTAAAGAGCCCATTCGTAAGGATGAATTATTATTTCAATTGCAAAGTCTAATGGGGCAGTTTCAGGATAATAACCTCCCCGATGATTTTTCTAAGCAAACACCTATAAGTCTTGAACCTGAACTAGGTGGCTTTATGGAAAAACAAATTGACCTTGTTAATGGAGGATTCAGCCGAAAAAAACGTGCTGCACTTGCCAGATGGCGAGCTAGAAATCAAAGAGAAAAGTGGATTACAGATGACATTTTAAATGTTTTTGAACTTGAAGAGTACGATAGTGTTTTACTTGAAGCTTGGTCCGATAAACATGGACCTATGCAGGATGACTTAGTGGAAGAGCCCGAAACCCTTTGCAAGAAGAAAGGATTAGAATTGTTAGAATGGGTACATTCCGATGCCCATTTACATATAAATCCAATTAGAAGCGAATGGAAACAGCACTTTTTAATTCACGGTTCATATCAACAGATGGCTGAGGAGTTAAAGGTGGGATGGCACCCGAAATTTAAAGAAATGCTGAGAGATGAATCATGATCTCTACGGATATATATACAATTACTAATCCAGCACTAGGTTCATTTGTCTTGTGGTCTTTTTTACAGGGATATGATAGCAAAAATAAAAAGGGTTGTCCGTATATTTTACTTTTTCTTCCGCTTCCTATGGTGCTGTCAGAAAACATACGTAATGACTTTAGAGGGACTAATTCAGCTACGGGATTATATACTTGGGTTTCTCGAAATCAAAAATCATTACTGCGTCTTAGTGAGAAAGTGGAAAAGACAAGTTCAATCTCAAAAGAAGCTGTTATGTTTGGAGTGGAAAATAAAATTTTACAGTTTCAAGATGACGGTACTTTAATTGCGATTAATAAAGGACTCATCATGAAAAAAATGAATAGTCTCTCTGACGAACTTAAAGAAATAGCATCAGCTTCAAGAAAACTGGGTAAATGGATGTCTGAAATGGAGTCTTCATCAAGTATTTTAATTAGTCTGGGGTTATTTTATGAAAAGATGGAACATTCAGAAAGTCTTTCTCTATAGTCATGATAATAGACGAAGTGAAATAACTTTTGATTTAGAGAAGGTAAATATAATTACTGGGGATTCACAGACGGGAAAATCCGCCTTACCAGAGATTATCGATTATGTTTTGGGTTCGAGCGAGTGTCATATTCCTTCATATGTAAGGAGAAGTGTCTCTTGGGTTGGAATACTTTGGATAAAAAATGAAACTGAGTTTGCAATTTTTAGAAAAGTTCCACGTGCACCTCAAAAATCTTCTGTTACTATGCACTCTTTAAAGGGGAAAAACTTGAACATCCCGGATACAGCAGATAATATTCCGGGATTAACTAATTTGGAGGGAGCTCTTGGGCAGTTTGAACGTCTCTTAGGAATTGGAGATGTAAAAAGTGAGAGTTATGATAGCGCTAGAGATAGTAAAACAATTAGCTTGAGAAGCGCAGTTCCATATTTGTTGCAAGATGATAATATCATTATAAATAAAACCATACTGATTCGTGGAACTGAGGATTATCAGAAACGGCAGACGATTATTGATGCCTTACCTTACTATCTTGGGTTGATTAATGAAGAAACAATGGCCAAAGAAGTTGAGTTAAAGAATCTGCAAAAAGAGCTTCGCCGTTTAGAAAAAAATAGCTCTGAGGATGAACGAATATCAAGTAGTTTAAAAGCCAATACATTTTTATATGAAGCTGCGGAGCTTGGTTTAAGTTTATTACCTAATTTTGGGATGTCTGAGGTACAGATCAACAAAATGCTTGAAGAGGTCATTAAATGGACACCATTGTCACCAATCACAGAAGCAGAAGACACCCTATCATCTTTGTATGATCAGCTTTCACAATCTCAGAGTGAAATTATTTCCATAAAAAGACGCATTAATTATGCAAGAAAATCTATTGATGCAGCTTCACATTTTAAGAATACAACGCGTAGTCAAAAACAGAGACTTGAAATAATTAATGTTTTTAAGAATCCTGTTGAGTCAGAGTCCTGTCCTCTATGTGATCAAGCTTTGGAGAGAAAAAACGAATCCATTAAACAAATTAATGAATCTGTTAAGAAGGTTCGCTCAGATATAAGTTCCATTGAAAAAGAACGACCTAAGCTTGATGAATACGTTAATTGGTTGAAGGAATCTCTTGCTGTTGAAGAAGAAAAAATAAGTTTTATTCAAGCTGAGATTTCAGCTCTCATCAAAGATAATGATTCTTACGAATTGGGGTTAGGGCTAAATGACCGAAGAAATCGGTTGATTGGGAAAATAGAATTGTACTTAAATTCTGTGGATAAAGTTGCAACAAAAAAAGCTCAGGGATTCAAAACAAATATCCCTAGATTAAAACAAAAAATTGACTCTCTAGTCGAAGAACTTAATATTGATGCAAGAAAAGAGGCTCTTGAAAATGCCGAAAGAAGGATCGCTGATATTGCAAAAACAATTATATCAGAATTACCATTTGAGCAAAGATATAGGGATAATCCTCTTTATTTAAATTTGAGAGATTTTAAAGCAGGTGTATCCCTTCCTTCTCGTATAGAGTACATGAGAGATGTAGGATCAGATGAAAATTACTTAAGTCTGCACGTATCTATACTTCTCGCTCTGCATAGACACTTTTTTGAGAGGGATCGTCCTGTTCCTGGGGTTTTACTGATCGATCAACTTAGCCGTCCATATTTTCCTTCTGATAAGGAGCCTTCAATTGTTGAAATAGCTGATGAAGAAATGGACAGGGATAGGGAGGCGCTCTTACAGTATTTTGACCTCCTTTTTAAAGAAGTTGAACGTGGAGAATCATTGCAGATTATTGTTATTGAACATGCATATTTTAATAATTATCCTGAATATGTTAACGCGGTAAAGAAGAAATGGAAAAAAGGGATTGACGGTTTGATTCCGTTAGGATGGCCCGAAATTGACTAAGGAGTGACTTTTCTTGTATAAAATTATAAAAATAGAAATAGAAGGTTTTAAATCTCCGAGTAGAAATCTTACAATTGAATTCTCAAAAGAACCTGTTTCAATTATATTTGGAGAAAATGGTTGTGGAAAAACAACTCTATTGAGGATAATACATGCGATAATATCTCAAAATAGCTCTATTTTGTATAATGAAAATGTGGAAAAAATTGATTTATACTACACTTTTGGTAATCCTGAAAATATAAAAAAAGTGACAGTCAAAAAAAAAGAAGAATTGGATATACAAACGACTACTGAATCTAGCCAAATAAGTTTTGATTTAGATAGCTATGATTGGAGCGAATTTTTAAAACCAGAATTTAAAGAAGCGTCTTCGATTTTATTTGGCACAAATCGCGGTATTAGCTCATCTAGCATAAATATTAATCCAGATATTATTATGGAGTTCTTAGATAGAAGTAATTTTTATAGAGATTTTAGAGGTAGATCAAGAATAACTTCATTTGCTTTTGAGTTATCGGATTTTTTGAGACGTGACATAAGACGAAAAGGCGCAACTTCAGATAGAAATATTAATTTAAGAGAGAAGCATCTTGAATTAAATAATATTAACATGGAATCAATTGAACGAATACTGATTGAACGATACAGGCTAGCAAAGAAAGTTACTAATGAACGAGTTCAAAAGGCTCTATTTGATACTTTATCCGTGGCTTTAAGTGTGGATAGTAATGAAATTGGAAGAACTGGAATTCCGGAAGAAGAGTCCAAAATGATTATTGCTCATAAGGAGAGACTAATTGAGGCTCTCTCCTCCTCACCCGAAAATGCTCTTCGCGACCAATTAATAAAAGTATTGAAAAGTGAAAAGGACTTTTCTCGATTGAACAATTCACTTCTTCCCAGTCTTCTATTAAAGATGACCCTTGAGTTACAAAGTGAGAAGACGATATTAAATTCAATTGATGTTTTGGAAAAAGTATTCAACGATCATGTTAGAAAAAATGAAAAAAAGCTAGTGGTTACTTATGAAGGAGTCTATATTCAATTCTCAGAGAATAGACACAGTTTGAGTGAACTTTCAAGCGGGGAAAAACATCTACTTACGTTACTTACGTTATTTATAATTGAGGGTAATCAACGTAACTTTATTATGATAGATGAACCTGAGATATCCCTCAATATTAAATGGCAAAGGAAGCTACTAATGTTACTTAATGAGTTAGCCCCAGATTCTCAAATTATAGTCGCTTCACATAGCCCTTCTCTTTCGGTTAAAAACACAAAATTTCTTGTAGAAATGGATTAGGAGATACTATTAATGAAATTTGAGATTGACGAAATAATAATATCAGCGATAATGACAAAAGTGCCTGTTATTTTGGTTGAAGGATATGACGATATTCAATTTTATGAAAAATTATGTGTTGATGTTCAAAAAGATATAGAGGTCTATGCTGTTGAAGTTTTTGAGGGTTATGGAGAAGGTTGTGATTCAGTGATTAAGGCTCTTGAGATGCAGCAAGAGAATATAAACAATGATTCTCGTATTCTTGAAAACTTCTTAGGGATTATTGACAGAGATTGTAGACACTATCGCCAAGAAATTCCATATGATCTAAAAGGCTTATTTGTTTTAAACCATTATTCATTTGAATCTCATTTTGTTAATGAGAATGCTATTCAGTATATTCTACCTCAAGTTACATCGGTCAATATAAAGCTGATAAATTCAGATGTCATAAAATATTTAATGGAAAAATTCATATCCACACAACCACAACTCTATTATCTTACTTTGGAAGCTATAAAAAACGCTTGTGTAAAAGGTTATGAATCTGTATTGGGGTTCTCAAAAGAAGATAAAAAGATCGCTGATAACAATTCTAGAGATTACCTCTATAGAAGAGTATTTGAAAAAAAAGAAGACCTGGATTTATTTGCATCACAAAATGCTATAAATTTTAATGATATTTATAGCATTGTTAAAGGGAAATGGTTACTTCATACTTTTGCGAATAATGTTTTAGAAAGAATGAGAACATTACCTGAAGCATGTATACTAGGCAGAATAAAAAAATGTCAGTTCTGTAGTACAGGTAAACATGAGAAATGTCTTTGGAGGCTCAAAGAGAAATATAATAAATATACTTACCAACAAGTAGCACAAATGTTTTTGAATTATTACGATGAAAATCAACTTTCATACATTAAGGCCAGATTGAATTTATTGGGTAAAAGTAACTCTATTGATCCTATACAAGAGTCCAGGAAAATAAGTTAACATGCTGTAATATTTTAATTGAGATATTCTCTCCTTCACTTGCTTTTATTTTTGAGTGCTATAAATGAACAAAAACGGATACAGAAATATCCAGTTGGAGTCAAGCTAATTAAAAATGTTGACGCACAACGTCAAAAGTTAGACCCTTCTGGCTCAATTAGAACTTCCAACAAGCATTTCTTGATTCTAGCGGGGTAAGAATCTGCATGGATTGGATACTTACTCCTTTCTTCGGATTTGAGTGTAAAAGTAAATCAAGTAAGGTTACTTCGAGAGCTAGCGCTATCTTCTCCAAATTTTTTATCGGATTCTTCTCTCCGCGTTCGATCTGGCTGATGTAGGAGGTGTTTACTCCTGCATTCAAAGCCAGCTGTTCCTGGCTCTGTCCTTTACCAGTTCGCAGAATTCGGATGCTTTCTTCGATAAAATTCGATGTTGTTCAATTCCAAGATAAGCCCTGATGTAACTGAGTAAATCGGAAATTCAATATTGGAGTTCACCTTAAATCCCACTCTATGTGGTATGTGGGATGACTGTTTTTGTCCGTTATTTAACCCGTGGACAAGCTACTGATTAACCGCTAAAGGAGATTACGCGAAACTCTATATATCATTTTTCAAAAATATAGTGATGATTACATTTTTGGTCATACTGAGGGGTTGTTTATATGAGTAGTGAGGATCAAAAACAGTTTGAAAATAACATAGAGTTGTATATGGGCAGAAGGAATATATTTAAAAATAGATTATCATATTTGATACAAGGTGTTTTTGTTGAATTTGAAAAAAGATTTGATGATGCTTCACGAAAAATAACAGCGGAGACCGATATACATCATGAGTTAGATATACTTGATACTTCTTTAAAACTGATATTTAAGCATTGTCGTGATTCATGTAGAAAAGACCCTGATTTATTGAAAAAATTGAATGGTTATTTTGAAGATGTAAAAACTTATAATAACATTAAAAATTATTATATCTTAAGCTGTAATGGAAAAGCTGAATTGTTAATAAAAGATAACTATGTAAAATTCAATTATAATCAAACTAATTATGCGTTAGAGGCTTTAAATCTATATAATAAACTTAACAGAAATCAAAATAATAACAAAAAACTTCCTGAAAGATTGAGCTTTAAAAAAGGTGATAGTGACCCTCTCAGGGAGACATATAATTTTCTTCGTTATTCTTATTTTAAAAAACTTCGAGAATTTAATAATACACTTGATTTTATAAATTATAGTCTAGAAGATTTTTATGATGTATATCTAAGTATATACGCGTATGTATTATTTATTAGACATTTAAATCAGTTTGAAAAAATATATAACCCCATGTATATTGATTGCGAAAAATTAATTGAGAAAATAAGTATATTAACAAATATGTCTTTGGACAAAATTGAACTTATTGTAAGTGATTTAACGTTTAAGCCAGATCAAAGACTTGATGTGATCTGTACCCCTTTAATTGAAATATTGGATATAAATCATAAAAAGAGCTATATTACTTCAAATGGATTATTTTTATATAGTAATATTGAGAGGAATGCATTTGTTTTATTAGACAATAAATATAAAATTAGCGATAAAAATTTTAAAGAAAAGTCGCTCATTAACGAACTTGTTGAAATGCTCAAATCGTATGAAAATATTAGTTGTAAATTTAATATAAAAATCCCCAAAGAAACTTCAAATGATAACTTGACAGACATAGATATGGTTTTATACGACAGCAATAGCAATGCAATCATAGTTTTTGAATTAAAAAATTTTTCACGAGCAGATACAGTTGCAGAACATCTAAATGTACAAGGGCGTAAAAATGATGAAGGTATAAATAAGGGGTTTTCTCAAATTTCAAAAATTAGTGAATATTATTATAGAAATTCTAATGAATTTTTAAAAAAATGTTTTGGGTTAAAAAGTATACCAAATAACTTAACAATATGTTTTATGGTGGTTTCAAAAAATAATCTAGGATCACGTGTTCATGGAAATTATAAAATCCTAGATACAATCAATTTTAAAAATCTGCTAACAAGGTACAAAGGAAACTTGTTTAACTTAATACAAGAAGTAAACTCAGAGGCATTACTTCCTAAATTAAATGATGATTATTGGTGTGAAGAACAAGTAGTAGATTTTGCAGGATATAAAATCACATATCCCATTTTAAAATTAAAACACAAGCACTTTGTATAGTGAAATAAAGTTATATCTGTACATGCCAAAACCGCTTAGAACCGTGGCTCAATAGACTTCGGGTCTTGATTTTCCTTATCTTCTAATCCTGTAAAATACCCGAAATTTTGATTGACATTTACACCGTTGACTGGATTCTTCCATATTCATTAATGTTAGGTGTTTTGGTTATATATTTCATTGGGTGCTAGGATGCAGGAATGGAAAATTTAGGGCCTTTGCCCACTAGTAGCGATGAGGTACATCTTTTTACAAAAGGAGCAGAAGCAAAAGGCTTTTGAATCGAGTGTTTGCTAACATTCTTGCTAACATGGTTGCATATCCCCATCCCTGAACGTAGAAGTGTTTTGAAAAAAAATTCTTTAACCCGCGTGATTAAAGGACTTATGTAAGATCTTTCTTTGATGTAGATAAGCGGCAAAAGCAGCTACTTCAGGACTTAAAATCCTGCGGTAGGTGACTACCGTACCGGTTCGATCCCGGTCCTCGGCATCTTAAGAAAAGATCGCATGACACATGTTAAACAAGTTGTTCATGCGATTTTTTTTTGTTTGGAAATTTTAATTTTTATGATTTTCTGCTGTACCATTCAGTTCATAAACATTAAAAAACGATAATACATATCAGATGACATCTGTGGTGCTGCCCGTTAGGAAGACATGCAACGATAGTGTATACTATCCATAGGCATAAATTACCTTTAACTTTGAATTTGAATAACTCAAGGTTGCATAACAAACTAAACAATTTTATGGACGGAGGACTCGACCCATGTTGAAACAGCTTAAGCCCTATAAGGTGCTGCAGGAACGCAGAATCGAAGAGTTGAAGTCAGATGCGTATCTCCTGGAACATCAGAAATCCGGAGCCAAAATTGTACTCTTATCTAATCAGGATGATAATAAAGTGTTCAGTATCGGTTTCCGTACTCCTCCGGAAGACAATACAGGTGTAGCTCACATTCTGGAACATTCCGTACTGTGTGGCTCCAAGAAATTTCCGGCCAAGGATTCCTTTGTTGAATTGCTGAAGGGTTCTCTTAATACATTTCTGAATGCGATGACATATCCCGATAAAACAATCTATCCGATTGCAAGTCGAAATGATCATGACTTCCATAACCTGATGGATATTTATCTGGATGCGGTACTCCACACGAATATTTATGATAATGAAAAAATATTTCTGCAGGAGGGTTGGAATTACAACCTGACCTCAGCTGAAGATGAGTTAACCTATAACGGCGTTGTATATAACGAGATGAAGGGTGCTTTTTCTTCACCGGAACGGATTGTACGCAGGGAAGTTCTGAATTCACTTTTCCCGGATACTACATATTCCTGTGAATCAGGCGGATTTCCCGATGCCATTCCCGATCTGACGTATCAAGGCTTGCTGGATTTCCACTCCAGATACTATCATCCGTCCAACAGCTTCATTTATTTGTATGGGGATATGGATATGGAAGAGAAATTGCAGTGGTTAGATGAGAACTATCTGAGTGAATATGATCGAATTGAGATTGATTCTGCCATTCAGCTCCAGCCTGCATTCGGACAAAGAGTGGACGCAGTCAAGACATATTCTGCCGGAAGTACTGAATCAGAAGTGGATAACAGTTTTTTGACCTATAATGCGGTCATTGGAACAAGTCTGGACAAGGAATTAAACATATCGTTTCAAATTTTGCTGTACGCATTGCTTAACGCTCCAGGAGCGGTTCTGAAGCAGGCTTTGTTGGATAAGGGCATTGCGAAAGATGTATATGGTACGTATGATGACAGCCTGTATCAGCCCGTGTTCACCGTTGGATTGAAGAAGAGCAATCTGGCGAGCAAAGAAGATTTTCTGGGGACGGTAAAAGAGGTGCTTGAGCGTGTTGTGAAGGAAGGTTTTGATCCAAAAGCGCTGCTCGCAGGTATCAATTCCTATGAGTTCAACCACCGTGAAGCGGATTATGGAAGAATGCCCAAAGGATTAATCTACGGTTTCTCCTCATTGCAAAGCTGGCTGTATGATGTCGAAGCGCCATTTACTCATTTGGAAGCGAATGACGTATTCGCCGAGCTCAGAACGAAGATGACCGAGGGTTACTTTGAGAAGTTGATTGAGACGTATTTACTGCAAAATACACATACTTCTTTCGTTGCTGTCACGCCGGATAAAGGATTGAACGCACGCAAAGAGGAGGCGCTGAAAGCACATCTGAAATCAGTTCAGGCTGGACTGAGTCAGGAAGAGATTCAGCAACTCATTCAGAGAACCGAGGCTCTTGCCGAGTACCAGAATGCACCATCAACCAAGGAACAACAGCAGGTCATTCCGACGTTGTCGATAGAGGATATTGAACCGAAAGCATCGACGCTGTATCAGACGGTAAATCAGGTCGAAGGTACAACGGTACTGCACCATAATATCTATACGAATGGGATCGGTTATCTGAGACTGTTGTTCGATATTAAGGAAGTCCCACGGCGTTTGCTGCCGTATGTTGGATTGCTGAAAAGTGTGCTCGGTTACGTCGACACTCAGAATTTCTCATTTAATGAATTGTCGAATGAGATTCACATTCATTCCGGGGGAATTCATAGTGGCATCGGTACGTATGCGAACGCGCATGAGCACCGTGATTTCAAGGCTACGTATGAATTCAACGCCAAAGTACTCTATGACAAACTTGGATTTGCTTTTGACATGATCAAGGAAATTGTGTTTACGTCCAAATTTGATGATTCGAAGCGTTTATACGAAATTATTACCCAGTTGAAAGGCAACTTGCAGCGCAATCTGATCAGCGGAGGGCATTCAGCGGGAATTGGCCGTTCGACCTCTAAACACTCGGCTGTCGCAGACTTCAGGGAAGCGGTTAGTGGCATCGCCTTTTACCAGTGGCTTGAGGAGCTTCAGGCGAACTTTGAGGCTAGAAAAGAAGAACTGTCGACCAGCCTTCAATCGTTGACTAGCTTTATTTTCAGACCGGAAAACTTGCTGGTGAGTTACACTGCGGATGATCAGGGGTATGCGGGCTTGGAGAAACAGGTATCCGATTTGAAAGCGAAGCTGTTCACCCAGGACGTTGCCAAAGAAAAAGAGGCATTTACACCTGTGCATCACAAAGAAGGATTCAGATCTCCATCTGAAGTCCAATATGTCGTTCAAACAGGTAATTTTATCGATAAAGGGTATTCGTACACCGGCTCGCTGCGTGTCTTGCAGGGGATTCTATCTCTGGATTACTTGTGGAATAATATCAGAGCCAAGGGCGGAGCATACGGCTGCATGTCAGGTTTCAGACGTAACGGAGACAGCTATGTAGCATCGTACCGCGACCCGAATCTCGAAAAAACATACAAAGTTTATGAAGAGATGCCTCAATACCTGAAGGATTTCAAAGCAGATAAACGGGAAATGACAAGATATATCATTGGAGCCATCCAGGACCTCGATACACCAAGGACCCCTTATGGCGAAGGATCATTCTCTCTGGAATGTTATCTGTCTAATGTCACCGAAGCCGATCTTCAGAAAGAACGGGATGAAGTGCTAAGCACAACAGAAAGTGACATTATAGGTTTTGCCGAAGTGGTATCCGCCATATTGGAACAGCAGCAACGCTGTGTTATCGGTAATGAAAACAAGATTGAAGACCAGAAGCAATTATTTGACGAAACTCTTGATTTGATCAAGAACTAATCGAATAATACATCAAAGTCGAAGTGTGAAGTAATAAACATCTGATCCCAAAGGGCGCTTTTATGAGCTGTAATAGCTTATAACTGCCGCCCTTTTCTTGTTATATAGGGGTTATTTCCCAATCAATCTGATCCATCAGCTTCTGTTGAAAATTTAGGTGACGGCGAGCATATTATAGATCTTTAACGTACGCAGATCTTCTTTAGACATTTTTAGCTCGTTATATAACTCCTGATTCTCAGGCAAGGGCGTTCGAGAGAATAGCATTTTTAAAGCGATGGGCATAAAGGGACGGAAGGATACACCTGCCATCAAACCCCACTTTTTCTCGGATTCCTGAAAAGATGCCAGAATGTTAATATACAGATTCTCCAGCGGTGTAGCCTGATTTTTCAGAATCAGCGTGGTGAGTGTGTCGTAATGCTCGGTGTGGCCCCAATACATATTTTCGCATTCCTGATAATTTTCAAAATTCTTGACGTTCATATACATCACGGTTCGATAACGATTCGCGTCCGACTGTGCCATCATGTCAATGACACAACGAATGAGGCTGTTATTGCGCCCGTCATAAAAATACGAATAAAACCGCGTGGAATTTTTGAAAAAGCTGGACGGTACCGTATTCATAAGAGGAGAGGCTTGCTTGGGTTCAATATACAGCAGCTGCTCCACCTGAATGTTCAATGAATCAGCAATTTGATGCAGCGTAACCACATCAAGTGTAATATCACCGCTCTCATATTTGGACAGAGTAGCTTTACTTTTGTGAATCTGATCCGCCAGCTGCTGGACCGTTAACCCTTTCCATTTGCGAAAATTACGGATTTTCTTGCCCACTTCTTTGTTGATGGTGTTCATATCGGATCTCCTTCTGTTAAGTTTCTTAAGAATATGAGAAAAGGTGAAACCCCTTGGTAAAATCAATCTATACGAAAAATATAACACTTTTTTCATGAAAATACCTATTATGACGAAACATTAAGATGGATTTGTTTCTTCTGAATAGATTGTATTGCGTTTGATGTAACTTCTAAGCCATGAAATAATGTGTCTAACAGAACCTCATCCCAGGATGGAGAACAGAGAGAAAGAGGCGCAGAAGGCTATGAAGTATGATTTCGATGAGATTATTGATCGCACAGGAACCAATGCCATGAATACGGATGGTTTCCGTCAATATATTTTTAATGCAACAGAAGATATGAAATTTCCCTTTAAGGATGAAGAATTTATTCGCATGTGGATTGCAGATATGGAGTTTGCCACACCTCCCGAAATACGGGAAGCAGTTAAGGAGCGTTTGGACCGTAAAATTATGGGGTACTCCCAGGTGTTCGATCCGGCATACTACGAAGCTGTCTCCAACTGGATGAACAGATACTATGACTGGTCCTTCCCCAAGGAGCATCTGGAGACATCACATGGGATCATTCCTGCTCTATATGAATTAGTTGAATATATTTGCAAGCCGAATGAGAAGGTGCTGATTTTGACGCCCTCCTATGGTTATTTTAAATCGGCTGCGGAGCATAATCATATTGAACTAGTTTGCTCAGATTTGATCAACGAGCAGGGACATTATTCAATAGACTTTGCAGATTTTGAAGCCAAAGCCAGTGATGAACAAGTTACGTTATGTATTTTTTGCAATCCGCATAATCCGTCTGGACGCGTATGGACAACAGAAGAGTTACAACGTGTGGGTGAGATCTGTCTGAGCCATAACGTGTGGGTAATCTCGGATGAAATTCACTGTGACTTGCTGCGTACAGGTAAGAAGCATACGCCTCTTGCCAAGCTGTTCCTGGATACGGATCGAATCATTACCTGTATGTCTCCAAGCAAAACGTTCAATATGGCGGGCCTAATGTTCTCCAATGTGATTATTGCAAATGAAGGACTCCGAACGATCTGGCAGAAACGGCATTATGGGTTCAAAAATCCGCTGAGCATTGCAGCGACTCAAGCGGCTTACGAACATGGCGACGAATGGCTAAAACAGTTGAAAACGTATCTTGATGACAATTTTGCCTTTGTGGATCAATATGTGAAGCGTTATCTGCCACAGGCGGTATTTCATATTCCGGAAGCTACGTATCTGGCATGGATTGATATTACGGCATATGTCCCCGCAAATGTAAACCTGCCTTTATTTTTCGCTGAACAAGCGGGGGTATTACTTGAAGATGGACATATGTTTGTAGCTAATGGAGGCGGGTGTATCCGTCTAAACTTGGCATGTCCGCGTTCGGTTCTTGAAGAGGGACTCAGAAGAATAAGCACTCTATTGGTCAATAAAGATGAGGGCGTACCCGTTCAAGTCTGATTAAGTTATCTATAAACAAGGTACTGGATTGCTTTAACTCTGTTGTACAGATTCAGAGCGCATCAATTTACAACGATAGATATTCCATGCTCGGTCTGAAGTAACGTTAGTTATAGAGGCAACCCTATCCCCTGATGTACACTTCTGGTCTGCTGTCCCCGGTTATGTTAAAATGGTGGATAGTCTATGAGTCGTAGGATACGGCTCACGCAGGTGGCAGTTCGTTATGTGGACTGCACGGATATGTATTCATCAGGGAAAGGAGCCTTTACATATGTTTGGAAATGATTGGGACTCTGTACTTCAGGAAGAGACTGAAGCCGAGTATTTCAACAACATTCGTTATGCACTCGCCGCCGAGTATAAAACACAGACCATCTTTCCACCCAAGGAAGATTTGTTCTCGGCTCTTAAACTGACCCCGTATCATAAGGTCAAAGCCGTTATTATCGGTCAGGACCCTTATCACGGAGCGGGTCAGGCTCAGGGATTAAGTTTCTCGGTCAGACCGGGGGTGCGCGTTCCTCCTTCTTTGAAAAATATATATAAGGAGCTTCACGCGGATCTGGGTCTGCCGATTCCGAATCACGGATCGCTGGTTCATTGGGCAGAGCAGGGCGTGCTGCTGCTTAATGCGGTTCTGACGGTACGGGAAGGGCAGCCGAACTCCCATCAGGGACTGGGATGGCAGACGTTTACAGACGCTGTCATCCGGGCATTGAATGAACGTTCAGAACCGATGGTATTTATGCTTTGGGGCAGTCATGCCCAGAAGAAAGGGGCATTCATTAACCGGGATAAACATCTGGTGTTGGAGTCTACGCATCCAAGTCCGCTTGCAGCACATCGTGGCTACCTGGGCAGTCGTCCTTTTTCCAAAGCCAATGAATTTTTGACCTCCAAAGGTATTGAACCGATTGATTGGACGATACCGGAAAACTAGACAAACGGGGGGCGATGGCATTGCGACATTGGGTAGGACGGAAAGTAGCCGTATATCGTGCAACCGGCATACGAGAGCCACTGAAAGGAACACTGGTCGAGTGGGATGAAGAAGCGGATTGTGTACGAATCGGACCCAAGCGGATCAAGGTATCGTTCGACAATATCGCAATGATCCGGCCTCTGCCTGAAGAGAGCCTTCCCTTGAAAAAAGCGCGATCCGAGGTGCATAAGGTTGGATATGTGATGAAAAAGGCCGTACAATTTGAAAATGCCATCTATTTTAAATCACAGGTTATGATTTGGCGTCGGGCCAAAATTGTAGCATTATCCACAACGATTATACGTCATGATGATGATCAGGTTGAGCTTGCAGACGGCCGGATTCTTCGTAAGGACAAGCATATGTTTGTGGTGCGCTCACGGCGTGGAATACGATAAGTCGGTTGATATTTAATATTCATTTCATGCAAAGATCATATGGATTTAATGTTTGGCCTTTATAGTAAACAGTAACAACCCCTTCTAAATGATGTGTACTAATTATGGGAGCCCGACCGGCTGCAAACGGTCGGGTGTTTTTTTTATTCACTTGAGTATGATGAGTGATGTAACATAGTATTTACATTCATGTTATACACTAATGAAATAGATCATGAGAAGGAGTGAAACCCATTGAAACGTATATGTGTTTTTGCAGGCTCCAACCCGGGAAATCACCCCGATTACACACAGCAGGCTATTAAATTGGGTAAACAGATCGCCGATAGCGGGTACGCACTCGTCTATGGAGGGTCATGTATGGGATTAATGGGTGCAGTCGCGGATGCTGCTCTGGAGCAGGGTGGAGAAGTAATTGGTGTCATGCCGACTGGCTTGTTCCGGGGAGAGGTCGTACATGGAGGTCTTACGCAGCTGATTGAAGTGGGAACGATGCATGAACGCAAGGCAACGATGGCCGAGCTGTCCGACGGATTTGTGGCTCTTCCTGGTGGTATGGGTACATTTGAAGAACTATTTGAGGTTCTTTGCTGGGCACAAATTGGCATTCATCGTAAACCCGTTGGTTTGTTAAATGTAAACGGATATTACGAGCCGTTGATGAAAATGGTTGAGCATAGCGTGCATGAAGGATTTTCCAATACCTCACATCTCAGTCTATGGAGTCTGGAATCTGATCCGGCTGAACTATTGAATCGGATGTCATCCTATATTCCGGCACAGTTGACCCAGAAGTGGTCACAGCTTCAGGATAAATAACTACCCGCTCCAGCGGAAAACTTTCCGATGTGCCCAAGCAAGTTCCCTCCCCAAACATAGTCTATAGTGTACTTTCTTAAAAGAGGGGAGTGTCACTCATGAGCGAAATCAAAGGCACAGGATACGGTTACGGATACGGCGGCTTTGGTGGTGGAGCATGGACATCAACAGGCGCGATTCTAGTGTTGTTCATCCTGCTCGTTATCATCTCTCGTACATTCGTTCTGTAATTCGAGCAGCCATTCCGGGACGGTGACATAATCGCCGGGGCAACGCCCGATGAAGAAATGGCCTTTCCAAAGAGGCGCCGGTACGGTCGGCGTCTCAGGGGAACGGTTTTTTTCTGTCTGCAAAAAAAACTCCGCCTCTATGGAAAAGAGAGACAGAGTGGGCAAGGGGAGTTAGACCGTTACCTCAGTATCACCCGGCAAACTGAGTGTTCTCCAGGCAATGTATAGTCCAATTGCGGCTGCAATAAGAGCAAGGATGGCAGCGATAAAAGCCAACTTATCCAGTTGACTCTGTTCATCCAGAACGGATGATTGATTACTTGTTTTGTCGGGAACAGACAGCCCTCGAACGGATGCCTTTTTCATGTATTGGCGTGGTCTGGGGGGCGTTCTAGTTTTACTGCTGGGTTTGCCGGATCTGCTTTTGGCAGAAATTCTGGGCAAGGGAACTTTTTTGGAGGAAGATTTGGGAGATACAGATCTGTTCTTCGTTAGGGGTTTCAATGGGCGACCTCCTTACAGCGGAGTGCAGTTGTCTATGACTGATACTATATTATGTCTGCTTTACAGATTGAGTTCACAAAATGAGTGAATCCCCAGCCCTCCAAGATGTTGCCCTATACGCGGACGGATCATACAATTAAACGCTCTGTTAATACAGGTATGACAAACTGCGTTTATAGTGAGAATCATAGAGTTAATGTTGAACTCAGGAGGCGCTGGAATGAAAAGAATTGAAAATATCGCCCATAGGGGAGCATCTGCCGTATGCCCCGAGAATACGATGGTGGCGTTTGAACGCAGCTTGCAGCTTGGAGCGACAGGCATTGAAACGGATGTCCAGCTTTCCAGTGATGGTAGCCTGGTATTGATACATGATGAGACGTTAAGTCGTACTGCCGGAGCAGAAGGCTGGGTCAAGGATAAATCAGTTGAAGAATTACGTACTCTTGACGCAGGTGCTTGGTTCCATGCCGATTTTGCTGGAGAACGTATTCCATCTTTGGATGAATTATTTGATTTGGTTCGGGGGAAAGACATTCTACTTAACCTGGAATTGAAAAATGGTGTTATTAGTTATAAGGGAATGGAAGAAAAGTTGATACAAGCGATTCGGAATTGGGGCATGGAACAACAGGTCATTCTATCCAGCTTCAATCATGCCTCGTTAGTGAGGTGCAAACGTCTTGCCCCGGAAATTCGCACAGCAATTTTATATATGGAAAAGCTGTACCGCCCATATGATTATGCTGCCAAACTGGAAGCTTCTGCTCTGCATCCCTACAAGGTTGCTGTAACACGAGAAGAAGTTGCTGCTGCGTTGGCTCAGGGAATTGCAACACACCCGTTCACGGTGAATGATCCTGCCGAAATGCAGGAATTGATCGATATGGGTGTGAAGGGACTTATTACAGATGTGCCGGATGTGCTGGCAGCATTGACTGCTGTGCATAGTCGTTAAATCATATGTAAAACCAAGGTGCTGCATTGGAGTTCTTATACTCCATGCAGCTTTTTTTAGTACAAAAATTCATTTATGCAATAAACTTGTCCCATTTGTCCATTGCCAGAGACAGCTAGTTGACATACAATGATCTATGGGAATGAGAATCAATATCAGTTATGTATTAATAGAGAGGTGATTGTTATGTACATAGGATCTGTCTACATCACTCATAACAAGGGTGGGGACATATGAGTTCGAAAGTTTCACCGGCAAGTCAACCTACGGAATCACCGACAGCCAAAATACACACTCGTCCCTGGGCTGCCACATTGATCCTGACAGGGGGGATTCTGCTGCTCGCGCTGGGTATGGCGCTGTCCATTTCGTTTGGGGCTGCAGATATCAAGCTGG
Organism: Paenibacillus sp. RU5M; assembly: GCF_900221055.1. Lineage (NCBI taxonomy): Bacteria > Bacillati > Bacillota > Bacilli > Caryophanales > Paenibacillaceae > Paenibacillus > Paenibacillus sp. RU5M. Next base: position 20,415 of record NZ_OBQM01000001.1, read on the forward strand.
GCGTTGTATGGGAGGCAATCTTTAACTTTAATCCTGAACTGACTCCGCATCAGATTATATGGGAGATTCGGTTACCGCGTATTCTTGGCGGAGCAATGGTGGGTGCCTGCTTCGCAGTAGCCGGTGCCATTATGCAGGGGATGACCCGTAACCCGCTGGCAGATTCCGGTTTGCTCGGATTGAATGCTGGCGCAGGATTTGCGCTCGCTGTCTGCTTTGCCTTTTTCCCAGGCATGCCATATATGTATATCATTCTGTACTCCTTCGTTGGTGCAGGACTTGGGGTTCTGTTGGTCTATGGTTTCGGTGCAGCGTCCAAATCTGGACTTACACCTCTCCGGCTGGTTCTGGCGGGGGCGGCAGTGTCTGCGATGCTTTCAGCACTCAGTGAAGGGATTGCACTGTATTTCAAAATTGGACAAGACCTTGCTTTCTGGACAGCTGGCGGTGTCGCCGGGACGAAGTGGTCCCAGTTGGAAGTCATGTTCCCTTGGGTTTTAGCTGCGCTTATTGCAGGGATTATTATCTCCCGTTCCATTACGCTGCTTAGCTTGGGAGAAGATATCGCCGTTGGGTTGGGTCAACGTACTGGCCTGATCAAGCTGGTTGGTCTGATTGTTGTACTAATCCTCGCAGGTACGGCCGTATCCGTGGTGGGTGCTGTTGGTTTTGTAGGGCTAATCATTCCCCATCTCACACGTAAATTAGTTGGGGTCGATTATCGCTGGATTATTCCATGTTCCGCAGTGATGGGCAGTCTGCTGCTCGTATTCGCGGATCTGGCTGCACGTATGATTAACCCGCCATATGAGACGCCAATTGGCGCCTTGGTTGCCCTAATTGGGGTACCTTTCTTCCTCTATCTGGCGCGTAAAGAAAGGAGGACTCTGTAACGATGGAATCCTCAACTTTGGTTGGAGCAGAACGCAAAAAGAGAACAAAAAGCACCATTGTCATGATTGTGCTTGGTGCGTTGATTATTACAGCTTTTATTATCAGTATGAATACAGGGTTCACTCGGCTTTCTCCACTTGAGGTGATGCGGACCCTGTTTGGCGGTGGGACAGCTAAGCAGGAACTGATCTTGTTTGAATTCCGTTTGCCGCGTATCGTCATTTCGGTTCTGGTCGGTGCGGGACTTGCGCTATCCGGTTGTATTCTGCAGGGGGTATCCCGAAATCCTCTGGCTGATCCAGGGATTCTCGGTATCAACGCTGGTGCCGGATTGGTTGTTATGTTGTTTGTTTCCTTCTTCCCGACAACAACGGCGGCTCCGGTATTTTTGCTGCCAATCCTGGCCCTGATCGGTGCAACTTTTGCTGCATTTCTGATTTATGTGCTCTCTTACAAAAAGGGAGAAGGTCTCATGCCTACGCGCATGTTGCTTACAGGGATTGGTGTAGCGGCAGGAATCAGCTCAGCCATGATCGTACTAACACTTCGGCTTAGCCCGGAGAAGTATCAATTTGTGGCCACCTGGATGGCAGGTAGCATCTGGGGTTCCAACTGGAAATTCGTAACGGCGTTGCTGCCGTTTCTCATTGTCCTTGTGCCGCTTGTTCTGTATAAAGCCCGTGTGCTCAATGTACTGAACCTTGGCGACCAAACAGCAAGTGGTCTCGGCGCTCCGGTGGAACGCGAAAGACTGATCCTGCTGGCTGCAGCCGTGGGACTGGCCGGATCATGCGTATCCGTCAGTGGCGGCATTGGTTTTGTGGGTCTGATTGGTCCACATTTGGCACGTCGTCTCGTGGGACCAAAACATCAGTTCCTTTTGCCTGCATCCGCACTGGTAGGATCATTGCTTGTGCTTGTTGCAGATACGCTGGGACGCGTAATCTTGCAGCCTTCAGAGATTCCGGCAGGTATTCTGGTTGCCATCATTGGTGCCCCGTACTTCCTGTATCTCTTGAGCAAAACGAAATAGAAAGCAATCATTTGGTATGGTTGCTATAAGGAGGACTTCAGTCCATGCTTCGCCGTTTTTTTGCCTATTACAAGCCTTACAAAAAGCTGTTCATTCTGGACTTTAGCTGCGCGATTTTCGTAGCTCTGCTAGAACTGGCCTTCCCGCTGGCAGTCAATAGAGTCGTGGATGACCTTTTGCCAGGGGGACGCTGGGACTGGATATTATGGGCATGTCTTGCGCTGCTCGCGATCTATCTATTAAACTCGTTCCTCAACTTTGTTGTTACATACTGGGGACATAAGCTTGGTATTAATATCGAGACCGATATGCGTAAGGCACTTTTCAATCATGTACAGAAGTTATCATTCCGTTTCTTTGACAATACCAAAACCGGACACCTGGTCTCTCGTATGACCAATGACCTGATGGATATCGGCGAGATTGCCCATCATGGTCCGGAGGATGTATTTATCGCAGTAATGACTTTGATCGGTGCATTCAGCATCATGATGAGCATTAACGGAAATCTGGCCGTGTTAACATTTATTATCGTGCCGCTCATTATTTATCTTTCCTTGTATTTTGGCAGCAAGATGTCCAAGGCATTTAGCCGAATGTTCGGGGATATAGCGGATTTCAACGCACGTGTAGAAAACAATGTAAGTGGTATTCGCGTGGTTCAGGCTTTTGCGAATGAAGAGCATGAAAAAGCACAATTCGCTGTAAACAACAGCCGTTTCCGTCAGACCAAACTGATTGCGTACAGAATCATGGCCTGGAACTCTTCCATCAGTTACATGCTGATGAAGCTGGTATCCCTCTTTGTACTGGTATGCGGCACATGGTTTGTCATTCAAGGCAGTATGAGCTATGGTCAATTTATTGCATTTATTATGCTGTCCAATGTGTTTCTTACACCCATTCAGAAGATCAACTCCGTTATTGAGACGTATCCAAAAGGGATTGCGGGTTTCAAACGTTATACGGAATTGCTCGATATGGAGCCGGACGTTGAAGATCGACCGGGTGCCACTACGGTATCTCATCTGCGTGGAGATATCCGATATGAGCAGGTGACCTTTGGCTATTCGGATCAGGAGCCTGTTCTGAAAGGGATTGATCTGAATATTCACGCTGGTGAAACAGTGGCCCTTGTAGGACCATCCGGCGCAGGGAAAACAACGCTGTGCAGTCTGCTGCCTCGTTTCTATGATGTGCTGGAAGGTCGCATCACGATCGATGGTCAGGAGATTCAAGACATGACGCTGGATTCATTGCGCAGTCAGATCGGAATTGTTCAGCAGGACGTGTTCCTGTTCGATGGAACCGTTCGTGAGAATATTGCGTATGGCAAGCTGGATGCAACAGAAGAAGAAATCTGGATGGCAGCTCGTCGTGCACAGATGGAAACACTGATCACTTCCATGCCGGAAGGAATGGACACGTTAATTGGTGAACGCGGTGTGAAGCTGTCCGGCGGACAGAAACAGCGTTTGTCCATTGCACGTATGTTCCTGAAGAATCCTCCGATTCTAATTTTGGACGAAGCTACATCTGCATTGGATACTGAGACAGAAGCAGCGATCCAGCAATCTCTTGCGGAATTGTCCGAAGGACGGACTACCCTGGTTATTGCCCACAGATTGGCTACGATCAAAAATGCGGATCGCATTATTGTTGTTGCCGAGCAAGGAATTACTGAGCAGGGCAGACACGAAGAATTGCTTGAAGCAGGTGGAGTATACAGTCGTCTGCATTATGCACAGTTCGGTGCCTGAACGTAACAGAGAGTTTGTGAACGTAATATAAGAAAGCTGCATAAGGAGTAAAAAATAACGCCTTCGTCTACTCATGATCCTGAGTAAGCGAAGGCGTCTTTTCTACTTTTTTAATATCACGTTGTGCCAGATGGCAAGAGAAGAGAATCACGCAAACTAAGTCAGTGGATGGTTTAAAATACGTGGCATGACTTTGAGCAAACGATCTCTTGTGATCGGGTCATCGAAGTTCCATTTGGCGTTTGTAGTATACGTGTGTGCACGAACAGAGGCGGGGAGCTCGTCCCAGCTGGTCTGATTGAGAAGTTGTCGCAGATGGGCGTCATGACGACGGTTGCTGGAGGTTAATACGAACAGGCGGTCACCTGCATAGTCGGCCACTTCATGCTTCTGAATTTTGAGAAAACGAACATCGTTCTTCATCAGGGAAGCCACGGTATCGGGAGGGCTGAACCCAAGGGGATGATAGAGTGTCAGTGGGAACCCCTGAACCCCCATCACATACCACTCTCCATCCAGCTCAAGCAGCACGCTTGCTGTTTCTCCCGTGCCTGTACTTCCGCCCAGGCGTCTCCACATATGTTCGTGTTTTTCTTCATAGTGGGCAATCCACTGTTCCGCTTTCTGTTCTTCACCCACATGTTTGGCAATACTGCGCAGTTGCTCGGCGGTATTGCTTGCCGGATTGATGGTCAGTGTGGGCGCCACCTGCTCAAGCAATTCTCTCATCGCGTCCGAACGGTGCTCATAGACAATAAGGTCAGGTGCTAGACCTGCGATAGCGGAAGTATTGTTGATTACACCCACATCTTCAATGTGCTGCAGTTGGTTCCGGTATACGACTTGATGCCGGATAATGGTTAGTTCTGCGCCAACGGGCCGAATTCCCAGTGTCAGCATGTGTCCGACCATACTGCCCATCGTGACAATTTTGGGAGAGTGTGTTGTCGGTTTAGACTGCACAGGGTTAACAGCAACGGGTAGAATTGATGGAAAGGATGAAACAGGTGCGTTAATTGGATTAGGTGCATTCTCTGAGTCGGATGGTGCCAGTGAGGGGGAAGCGAACAATATGTTTTCTGAGTCAGAGTCAGGTGAAGTTCGGGATACGTTCCATGTGGATAAGAAATTCCTGTCGCTTCGATGCTGACGAACATATTGTTTGGGTGAAACCCCCGTCATCTGGCTGAATCGCCGATTGAAGTAGTACTCATCGCTGAACCCCACACTGCGAGCGATCTCGCGTAAAGGATCATCTGTGCGCATCAGCAATGTCTTGGCCTGTTCGATTCGTAACCGGGTAATATAGTCCAGCGGCTTATACCCCGTTATGCTCTGGAATCGTGAACTATATTGTGAGCGTCCCATACTGGCCTGAGTTGCAAGCTGTTCAACTGTAAGTGATTCTGTGTAATGCTGCCCAATGTATTGAATGGTGGTGCGCACCGATTCGTCCGGATGGGTACTTTTGCGAACAGTTTGAGCATTTTCCAGCAGAAGCACGATCATTTCCTGTAAAATAATCTGTTGTCTGAACTGTTGCATCTCATCTGATGCGTTTTCCCCAAATCCAACATGTTGTTCAAGCAAATGAACATATTGAGAGAACGGACGAATAGGTATAGGCTGTCCGTAAGGAAAAAGACGGTCCAAGGCAGATGCCGGTTCCTTGCTACCTCTGGCAAACACGTCAAAAGAGATATAGATTCCGTCTAACTGTCCATCACCGGTTAATTGAATCTGACTCTGGGGATGCAGGAGCATGGTGTTTCCTTTTTTGACGGGTACAGGGATGTCCTGTACATATAAAGTTCCTTTTCCCGAAGTAAACGAGAGCAGGGAATGCTTTTTAAGAACGGAGGAGATGCTCGGTGTCAGCAGTTTGCTGAGCAAATGGGATTGCGAGTTGGCATAGGATAAGGACAGAAGATCCGGAGTATTCTGGGTAAGTTGTCTCAACACGGAATCCTCTTTTCATAGCATATTTATTGAGAATAGTTATCAATTATAGTTGATTGTATATAAAGGAGCACTTTTTTTCAATGGCAAATAACCGGAGGCTCCTGTGTGTCAGGAACTGCACCGGTCATGAGTGGAGGGCAGTAGCCCTACAGATAATGCTTCTCTAGCAAAATGGTTTATCCTGAAGATCCTAACGCTTCGTGAATTGATGTGTTATTTTCCTAGTATGGAAGGCAGTTCGTCCATCAGTCGTTCTTTGGTAATCGGATCATCAAAGTTCCACTTGGTATTAAGATAGTAGACTTTATTGTTTTTAACAGCCGGGATGGACTTCCAGATGTCGGTCGTCATGATGGAGTCACTGTTATTTCGCTCTTCCTCTGATAGATCCGTGAGGACAAACAAGTATTCACCTGCATATTCCGGCAGCAGCTCGCTGGAGATGTTGGCAAAACGTTCATTTTTATCAATCAGGGATTCTTTAACTTTGGGAGCAGGGGTGAACTGCAATGTATCATACACAGTTTCGGCAAGTGCGCTGTTGCCCATCACGTACATATCTTTGCCAAGCTGGAGAAAGACGGATGCGGTTACACCTGTGGGCAAATCAAGCTGATTTCGTACTTGCTCGGATTGCTCTGCATAGGTTTTAATCCATTCCTCAGCTGCTTGCTCTTTCCCTAGAATGTCACCGAAGACTTTCACACGTTCATTGGTTGATAGACGGTCATAGGTTACTGTCGGAGCAATCTTCGATAACAAAGTATATTGGTTCTCTTCATAATAACTGCCGCCAGCATCCAGCAGGATCAGATCAGGACTTAATGAAGTGATTTTCTCCAGATCGCCTTGCAAGTCGCCTACATCTTCAATCCCATCCAGCAATTCGGGATAAGCGATCTGATCGCCAATGATGCCTAGGGCTGCACCTACTGGTTTAACATCCAGGGCAAGCAAATCTCCAAGATCACTGCCTGTGAAAATAATACGTTTCGCGTTGACCGGAATCTCTACCTTGTGGCCCAGGGAGTCGGTGTAACTCTTGGTTTCACTTTGTTCGGACTGCGCTCGAGTTGAGGTGGTCGATTCACCTGATTCTGCTTCAGCGGTCGTAGTGGGTGGTTCTGCTTTGCTACCACAGGCTGATAGCAACCCACCAATCAGGGTAATCATGAGTATAAGGGTACCGAGCTTACGTGTTGCGTTCATCGTTATGGTTCCTCCCGCATAGGTTACTTATTGGATAATGATAATCATTATCAATTTAGTTCGAATGTGATCAGTTTATCGAAAGCGGGGTGTCAGTACAATGGACAAACAGGTGGAAAACCTTTGTACAAAAATAAAACGATTCTAAGTGGAGGAGGCGAACGTTATGAACATTATGCTGGAAATTCTCATGACTTGGCTGATATTGATTTTGATTCTTGCCATCTTGGTGCAAGGTATTAGAAAGAATTCGAAGGAAGGAGCCAAGTCCGTCTTCAGACGTTGGGGAGGATTATTGATTGGATTATTTGTTGTAGGGACTGTACCTTTGGGCTTTGCGATGTATACAGAGTGGGGTGTAGAGCGGCTGGATGCCAACATTGGATTGGGACTGGCTTTGTTTTTTACCTGGGCATACTGTGCCCTCTTGTTATGCGTGGCATTAGTGATCTGGGGGAGGTACTGGTACAAGCAATACGGGAAGAAGTGATTTTGTTGCCCGCATGATTATGATAAACGTATGTTTGCATGCAACAATCAGCATATATTGAACGTTGAAGGTAGAAATAGGTGTTAATAAAGGGGGATTTACATATGTCCCATCTTCATCGAGTTCTGATATCGCTTTCGATCCTGATCGTATGCCTTCCCGGATGTTCAGGACATATCGATTGTAATTCTGTGCAAACTCAAGCGAATCCCCCAAGTGATAATGGATTCACTGGTTATGTGGTTGACCGCGAAGGCAATTCCATTCTAGTGGTTGATCCTGCATATGAAGACTTCGGTGAGAACGAAGGAGAAAGTCTATATTATCCGGCAAAATGGTTCTCCAATGCGCCTGATCCTCAGATCGGCTCCTATGTTGAGATCTGGACGGATGGCAGCCCGGAAAATCAGCCCTATCCCGGTCAGGCCAGAGCGGAAACGATTGCTGTATCCTGTCCGGCCAATCCAGATGGAGCTCATATGAGTGAGGAGGAAGCCATCCGGGCTGGATTGTACTCATCAGACGGAGAGCAAGTACGTATTCCTGTAATTGAGAATGTTGATTTCGATAAGGATATAGGAATATGGACCATTCATATGCGAGATGCAATATCAACGACGGATATTCAGGATCCAATAGAAGTAAAAGTAGAAGACATTGAGCCAGTAGGGGAGCAGGAGTAAGGATGTAGGATTTCAATGTTGGATGAAAAGAGGAGATAGGTCTGAATGTTAGAGAATGGCTTCCCCGCGACAAGTCTGATTTTGAAGCGGTGCGTAAGTTAAGTGAATTAGGTAATGAAGAGTTGCGAGATATCATTCCTGAGCTTACGGAGTGGTTGCAGGATGGGAATTGGCCCATTTTCAGATCCGTAGAAGATTTACTTTTAAGATTTGGAGAAGAACTTATTCCTCATATTCAAAATGTATTTAAAATAAGAGACTCTACATGGGAATATTTTATGCTGACGGGACTAATTAGTAGATTGCCTTCTAAATATTTGATTATGTTAAAGGGCGATTTAGAAAGAATATTAGAAAATCCTACGGAGGATGAGATGCTTGAGAAATTGGATGAGGTTATAATACCATTGCTGAATAAAATACAATAACAAGCAGTTCAGTGATTCAGGAAAGTTCATATTGAGGAGCAGCCCTTAACAACCTTGAACGGCTTAATGCCTTTCAGGGTTGTTTTTTTGTCAAAAACAGATCCGTACTTTAAAGTACAAGTCATAGCTACATATAACATGAGTGATATTTTTTCTGATTTGAACTGACGATCTACATGTATTTAATTTGGAAGCCACAAAATAAAGAACGTATGTTTTACAAATGAATTGACTTTTTGTCCTGACAATAATACATTAATGTCAGGACAAAAAAAGAGGTGAAGCGATGTCCTCCAAAAAGAGGGGGCGTCCTAAATCTGACAAACCCAAAAGCAAGACGATCGAGATACGTGTCGATGATGAAATTATGAACAAGCTCGATGCTTCGGCTGAGAAGCTGAATACGAACCGATCAGACATCGTTCGCAAAGGGATTGAGAAGATTTACGACGAACTCCAAAAATAAAAAAAAGAAAGCAGCGTTCGTCCCACGAAGAACAGCGCTGCTTCCTATCCCGCAATCACTATCAATGAGCTGACTGCATAAATATCCTACCATGTGCAGAACGCTCATTCAAGTCGATGCGAATCCATTTCTGGGAGGATGCACATGAATTCAATTCTGGAAGCACTTTATAGCGGGCGACTTCGCCCGGATGAGACGATGATGCCGACACATCCTGAATACCAATTATTAGGGCGGCAAATTGCGTCTCTGACGGAACAATGGAAGAATCGATTGAGCGAGGGAGAATTCCGTGAGCTAGAACAGTTGTTTGACTTGTGTGGTCAATGTGATGGTATGCATAGCGAAGCTGCATTTGTTCAGGGATTTCGACTGGGGGCCAACATGCTGATCGAAGTGATGAGTCATGAGTCAACGTGAGTCCTGCAAATTGTAGTGTAGGAATGATTTGATGATGTAGAAGTTTATTGAAAAAAAGAAGGTGTGATTTTGATTTTGTATCAAGGAAAGTCAAGAAAATTCATCATTGTATTGTTATCGTTGTATACTTGTTTAACATTGTATTTCTTATTCCTGGGCTTCGATAGAAGCTCGGCCAGTCCTGATCAGGGCTGGCGATACAGCTTCACCCCTGAAGGAATTCCTTTACATTTTCCAATGGGGAGAGATTTTAAGATATGGTTTTTTGAAATGGGGAACTTTGTAGCATTCATCCCCTTCGGGATGGTCATTCCGCTCCTCTTTCGCTGTGGGTTTATTCGCTTTATCAGCATATTCATTCTCTGCATTACGATGTTAGAGACATTGCAAATGATTTCCCGTTTAGGTGCGTTTGATATAGACGATATCCTGATTAATACTTTAGGGGCTGCCGTTGGATATGGAGCACAGCGGATAGTAAAGCATCATCGGAATACATTAAAAGGACTTATTCGAATCTTCCTGACAGCGATTATTTTTTCAATAGGTACGATCACTGTTGTTGGCGGCCTCAATCATTATTTAGATAACGTTGACGGAAAAAGTGTTGCACTGAATGAACTTGTTTCGAGCGATGGGGCTGTAGTATGGGATGAAGAACTCTCCAGTTTTACAGTAGGACAAACAAATGTCGAGCCTCAAATCAATCTGTACAGTAGAGAAAAACAAAAAACGAATGAGTTTTCATATCTCTTAAATAAAAAATACAAAAATATGAAAGGTTATTTCGCTATACCGGACGATGTTGTCCGAAGAACAAGCCATGAGCTTATTACAATAAGCTTTATCGCCGATGGCACAGAAATTTATTCCTTGGTTGTATCAGCAAACAGCGGGGAGAACCATCCTGACTCTTTTCAAACTCCGTTAAAGGGAGTTAATGAACTGACTATAAAAGTAATAACCGATGGTTCAAATCCGGTGACCAATATAGTGATGTGGGACATTGCATTGACAGAGCCAAACACAGGGCAAAAGTTCATCAACAGCATTAAATCCATGTTTTAATATATCAATAATAGCCCTCGATCCTGCCACTGAAGCAGCAAGATCCGAGGGCTTAATCCATTTTCATGCCATATCAACAACAACTAATACATCCACTACAACAAAGCTTTCTTAATCCGCAATATTTCCCGCCATCTTCAGACGACGTGCAATTTCCTGGAACTCTTCCTGCGAAATGCCTGGGGCGAATTCTTCTTCCACCGCAGGAGCTTCAGGAATCGGGTACCCTTCAGGTACGCCTTGAATGACTTCCAGCGGTTGTCCATCTTCGGGGTGTGTTCCTTTCCAGATCTGACTGATTGCAGTAAAGTCTTTATCACTATAGGTATACAGCTTGGTGTGTAGACCTTTTTCTTCGTATTTCCACGCCTCGTTAAAGGATTTGTTGCTCAGGGAGGGAATCGGCACCAATTTGGTTACATTCACTCCGGTTGCGATTTCAAGCGCTTTAGCATAAGCGACTACATGCACACCGCCGCGTACCAGCAAATAGCCAACAACTGCCCGGGCTGCAGGGTGATCGGTCATTTCATAAACTTTCATTTTATGTGTACGTGCTCCGCATTCAAGAAAAAAGTTATGCAGCAGATCTTCGACCAGATTTCCACTGTTAAAAACATGGGCGCCTGTCCATGGATTGCCCATGGAGTCGAAAGGCATTGCTCCCTGTGCGCCAGCCAGGAAATGATAGGACAGACGCGCATCCTTCACGGAACCAAGTGGTGTATCGTCAGGCTCTTTGTACTCAGTGGAACCTCTGAGGCATTTGTTAATGCCATGGGACACAAGCTCTACATGACCCAATTCTTCGGCGGTGATACTCATCACCAGATCGTAGAAGGGTTTCAATTTTTCTTTAGAGCGAAAATTAAAGGATTGATAGAGGTAATTGTTCAACGTTGACATCTCTCCGAATTTACCACCCAGCAATTCTTGTATCGCTGCCGCTGCATTCGGGTCCGGTCTCTCGACATTGGGGATTTCAATTGCGATTTCATCCATACGTTTGAACATTCGGTGTAACCTCCTCGAAATGATTGCTCAGAATAATGAAGTGATGTTGTCATGGCCTATTACACGTTTATCGAATACGCTAAACCCATAATTTTGCAATTGAGGCTTAAGGCGTATGTAGTTAAGTCTACATTTGTTATTTCCAATCCCGTATTATTTATGTACAATCAGGACAAATGAAGTTAAGTATGGTTGTCATTATCTGATTTAAATGAAGGAGAAACTGAGAGTGCGCAAAAGTTGGATTATGGTAGGATGGGGTGTCCTGATGCTTCTCGTTTTTGGATGTAGCGATGTTACGGCAGCATACGCAGATTATCCAAGTGAGCTGGATCAACAAACACGAGATGCGCTTATAGAAAAGTACGGTTTGGAAAAGCCGGAAGATCCACCACCGCGTAATCTTTTATTGGAGGGTGACTGGGGGATAAGCTTCAAATCACCAATCGAACGGTATAAGATGGCGATCAGTACGATTCAATCGCTCCAGCAACCGATTACGTTTATCCTTCGTCTACTGGTGTAAAATAAACTTCTACAGGGCAGGCTAACGTAAACATTGTCCCGAGGAGTGAATGATATGAGAATGCTCATCGTAGCCCTGATGACGGTGATACTAAGTTTAAGTGGACTAGCAACAAGTTCAGCAACTGCAATTCCGGATTATGCGAAGTGGGGAATCATTGCAGTGAAAGAAACACAAACCAAGTACAACGTGGATATTTTGGATTACAAACACATCGGTCGCACCTCACTAACAGCAGACCAATCCCGTGAACAGTTCAAGTTATGGGTACGTAACAAAGACGGTAAACAATTTGCTGTATTTGTGAATGTTGATTTTAATCCGTCTACCCAGCAGCTGAAAAAAGTACAATTCACGGAATCGGATCGACGTTGAACTGAACATGCACTGCATAGCAAGGCAGGATAGGAACCAGACTTCCCTATGAGAGGGAGTGAGTCTGGTTTTTTTATTTCAAAAAAATCCTTTTTTTAGTTGTTGAATAAAGAACTTATGTTCGCATATAATAATAAAACAAACACATGTTCTTATTGGAGGGATGATTATGCTAGGGAAATATATTGGTCAGATGGTGGAGCTCGTCTACATGGATCGTGCAGGGCATATTACACAGCGGCAGATTCGAATCAACAGTGTACGGGAAGGTAAGATTAGAGCATCCGCAGGGAAAGAAGGGGCACCCCGAACATTTCTTGAACAAGGTATTCTTGCATGGCGTCCCGTACTCCATAAGGAAGGGAAGGAAGAAATATGCTGAATGATTTTGAACGCAAAATTTTGCGTATTATTGTTAATTATGCGGGGCAGCGTCGTCGAGTACCACGAATGGATGAGCTGGAGAATAAGACGGGCAGAACCAAGGCGTTCATTCATGAGTCACTGCTGGAGCTTGAGCGCAGGCAGCATATTGTGTGGGAGAACAAGTCTACGCTGGAAGGCATACTAATTCTGCAAGCATGGGAGCAGGAATCACAGCCCATTCGCAAAAGCCAGCCTGCTGGCGATGCCGTGAAATATTTTACCGAATATTAAAACGTAAAAAACGCCAACCCGGAATGCCGGATTGGCGCCATGTTAATCAGCATACATCTATTAGAAGATAGGAAGTTGATCAAGGTTATTGGTTGGGTCGCCGTCTGCGTCACCGCGAATGTACATTTCGCCGTCTTTGCCTTTAAAGACATTCACACCTGCAATTGATCCTGCTTTTACTTCTGCCAGTGCTTGTTGGTAATCCAGCACACGTCCGGATGAAGTTTGAAACGCCGTCAGATCGCCGTCACCATTTTTTTGTACTGCTGTGAAGCTTTCGCGTGTCGTTTGATCCATGATGTCACACTCTCCTTATCTGACCAAATAGGAATCTGGTTACCTCTTTAGCCTGTCCGGATCAAAAAAAAGTATGCACAACATAGCTTCATATCGCACGCTGAGGTTATTTACAGGCTCTTTTGCATACGAACGTGCAGAATATCTGCATCATAAAAAGGCTCTTCCGAGATCACTTCATATCCGAGCTTCTCATAGAACTTCTGCGCCTGGCATTGTGCGTCCAAAACAGAGTAGGCCAATCCCAATTCGCGTGCTCGTTCTTCCATGGCTAACAGAAGCACACGTCCGTAACCGAACGAACGATGAGATTTGAGTACAGCGATACGCTGCATTTTGGCGGTATCCTTGGTGTAATAGATCAGACGCCCTGTGGCTACAGCCTGTCCATCTTTACTCAACAATACGTGATGCACATCAGGACTGATGATATCATATTGATCGATCTCAATGTCAGCAGGCACCTGCTGCTCGATGACAAAAACATGATTGCGAATATCCAATGCTTCCTGGAGTTGTTCTTCAGTCGTTACATAACTAATCTCAGCTGCCAATTCCATACCTTCTTTCTGCTCTACGCTATCAGACTGAATTATACAAAAAAATGCTTTTCCTGTATAGTTAAGACTGGAACATACTGGGAGAGGAGGGGCGCACCATGGGTATGGCAGGAGTGATGGCAATCACCCTTTTGATGGCGGCAGGAATGATTGCTTTGTTGTATTATGTGACTAAGAAGGCGTACTCCAAAAAGTGGGACGAAGACGAGTGAAATGCAATTTGATGTTCCTCAGGGTAAGACTTCAACATTGCCTTGTGGGGAGTAAACGTCATGCACAACAGACTTGGAATACACATCCAGCCAAACGGGCAGATCATCATTCACCTCATGGGGCTCTTTTAACTGTTGGAATTGTACTGTATGTTCATCTCGTTCCAAACTACAACCGACAGAAACGTATATTAATGCAACAAGCGCAATCAAACAGGCTAAGTTTTTGGCTATGATAAATAAACGCAGCTTACGTTCTTTCATGTTCCTCATATGGAAGTCACCTCGTCATCAAAATGGTAATCATTCCTTTATTGTGCACCAATTCGAATAAAATATTACCAATATAACAATTGACAATGAACACGGTTACTTGGTATGATACTGTTACTTGATTGGAAAACAATCAGATATCATGATCTGTTAGCTCAGCTGGGAGAGCACTATCTTGACAGGGTAGGGGTCAGTGGTTCGAGCCCACTACAGATCATACAGAAAAAACCCTTGTGTGCCAAGGGTTTGAGCGTTTAGACAGTCAAGGTGTAAAGCTCCAAATTTTGCGATTTGGGGGAGAAATGGGGGAGGATTTTTTAAGTGGTTAGTTTTCTTCTTTCGGATTTCGAGAAAACTTATCGAACTTATTAGCTGACCTCTTTTTTATTTTTTTTGTAGCATGAACATATATATCAGCAGAGGTTGATAAACGGGAATGCCCCAAACGTTCCTGAATCACTTTTAAAATTGAATCAAAATTATTTTCAGATTCATCTTCAAGCAATAACGTGCCCGAGCTGTGTCTAAGCCCGTGAAATTTTATATATCGTATTTCGTGCCGGCTGCAAAATCTTCTCCACCATTTTGACGGATGTTGATAGTAATAAGGATTTCCTTCGCCATTATGAAAAACATACTGTCGATCCCCTCCAAGCCATTTTGTTCCAAGGCGCTTTCGTTCGCGAACCCATTCATCATAGTAGTCTTCTAATTCTTTCATATACCATTCTGGGAAATCTACATTTCTATGTGATGATATAGATTTGGGGCTTTTTTCTATTGCTTTTCCATTTTTAGATAAAGGAATATTGTTGTTTACCGTTAAAGTTCCTTCTTCAAAGTTTACATTCGGCCACTCTAAGGCAATTAACTCACCTCTTCGCCATCCTCCAAACATGGAACCAAGGATAAGTAGCCTCCATTTTCTTGATTCTTTGTAAAGAGCGTCTACTACCAGTTGCGCTTCTTTTTCTTCGTAATATTGCGGATTCTCCAATTTCATTAGTTGCTTTGCCCTTGCATTTTTATCTTTAGGTTTCTTGACTCCTTCCATGGGATTGGTTTCGATGTAATTCCATTCCTTCGCACGACTCAAAATGTTTTTCAATACTCTATAAATATAGCCGATCGTTCCAGCATCTAAGCCATCGGATTTTCCATCAAGTCTTGCTCCGGGTTGTTCCAAATCTTTAAGGAAATTTAGGATATGCATTGATTTTATTTCTCCTAGCTGCATGTGACCAAAACGGGGTATTAACCTGGAATCTAAATGTGTTTGATAAACTTCCAATGTTGCTGGAGAAAGTTCATCTCTCGCGTAATTGTTGTACCAGTCCTTGAAAACAAAATCGTTAAATGTTAACTTTTCGGGTTTTACATAATTGGAAGCAAGTACTTTGTTGCTAAAGTTCCTAAGAGCGTCTTGAAGATACTCTTTTGTTTTTTTGGGGGATTTAAGTATGTCAGGATCGTCAATTGTGATCTTATCTCTTTCTCTTATTTGAGTAACCCCGTCAGCTTCATAGCCAGTAACCACGACCATTCTCCAAGTATTTTTACCTCTTTTTTCAACATATCCCAAAAGAATCACCTCATATAAGAACGTATGTTCTATTTTTGTGTATAAAAAGACATTACTGGAGTGAAAAAGTGATGCATTTCAAGCGGAATTTTATTTCTTAGGAAAAATTTTTCTACGGTTTCTCCGCTTGAAATCTTGTTATCTCCAAGCAGTAGGATTATAGCGAAACTATTCGCCTGCCGCTCGAATTTACCAGGTAGATAGAATGACTTTTCATCAACAAAAAATCTCCCCATTCCTTTGTGCAATCTCTCATGTGCCAATTCATGTGCGCAGACAAACCGTTTCCATTCATCTGGCAAGTCCTTATGTATACAGATATACTTTCGCTTTAGTTTTTTATAATAGAAACCACGAGTACCTTTGCCTAAATCCGCAAACATGACATTGATATTCAGATGAGCTGCAAGTTCGTAAGGGCAATTAGTTTTGTATTTAGATGTTAGTTTATCCACGATGTCACGCATAATATTTCCCCCGTGTTAGTCATCTATTGGTTTTCTTTTATTTTTCTTCTTGGCATCCCAGAACATCGCTTCCATTACTCTAATTATTTTTTCTTTGTCTTCATCCGCAATTGGAACCCCATCAAACATGACTTCTTCATCTTCTTCTAACATTCTCTTAAAATCCCGCTTGTCTTTAGGAGTTGCCCAAGGAGGGATGATTTTTCCATCTGCATTCTGCTCTACTCCTAAAAGGAAATCTACAGAAACGTTATGGATTGCTGCCAGTTTAGCTATCATTTCGATATCGGGTTTGGATATATTGTTCTCCCATGCATTATAACGTGCTCTTTTGATGTCTAACAGTTCTGCCATTTGATCTTGGGTGTATGTTTTTTTGTTTCTTAATTGAGTTAATTTGTCTCCAATTTTCATAATGATCTGACAACCCCCTGAAAGTTTTGATAAAAATATTATCGAAATATGTTGACGATAATTAAATTATCAAATATAATCAGAAGTACATAAAGGAGGTGCACCAATTGATGGCTGCTAAACGTTCACTGTTTAGGCAATGTCGCGAACAAATCGGCTCTCAAGCTTTAGTTGCTTCTGAGTTAAAAATTTCGACTGTCTATGTTAGGATGATTGAAAACGGAACCTTTACTCCTGGTAGAGATTTGATGTTCCGAATTGCACAACACTTTGGCAAAACCGAAAAAGAATTATTTCCTGATTACTTTGACAAAATCAAAGTTACTTAGCATGCCCAAAGCGATAAAAATATTATCTATTACGATTATAATTGATAAGTATATTATCGTCAATAATTTTGTTTGATATGCATTTTTTTTACTATTATTGATAATTTAATTATCAATTGGAGGTGTTCCATGATTGAGAGCAACAGTTCTGATGACTTTCTAAATGATTTAGCAAAACGTGTAGCGAAAATAATTCTGCCCGAAGTTCTGAATGAAATAGCAAACAAACATTTAAGCGAATCGGAAGATAGAACATTAGAAGCTGATGAAGCAGCCGCTCACATTAAAATTTCACGAGTAACCCTTTATAGGATGTGTGCTGAAAACTTATTGCCTCATATGAAAATTGGCGGGAAAGGAAGTCGGAGAGGAAAGTTGTTGTTCAGTTCCAATGCGCTGGATAAATGGAAGAGAGATCAGTTATCAGCTAATTACCAACCAGAAGGAGCGAGGAAATGAGCGGAAACCAAATGGTGTTATTTGAAGGACAACTATCAATCACAATTCTGATGCCGGAGGATGTTAACTTCGATTTTGTAGGGGACTTCATCATTGCGGCCAAGGACGTAGCGGTTGGTCTGGAATATCAAGGTGCATCCGCTACAAACGAAGTTTTAAAGTTTTGTAAAACCGAACATGTTTACCTTGTAAAGAATTCAGACATGGTGAATCGCCATATCCGAAAAATGAACAATGCAGGTGAAAAGTTCATATCTAACCTTTCACTTAATCGGGTTCTTGGTCAGTCTGGACAGCCTAGGGCAATTCCATTCCAAGATTTCCTGTATGAAGAAATGCTGCCATCTATTCAGAAGACCGGAAGATATGAAAGACCTGGAATTGCTGAACCTGATCTAACTCATTTCAAGAAGGAAGCACACATGCTTGGTGTATCCGCTGAAATTTTACGTTTGCCTGAAAGCGGAAGGTTAAAGATGCTGGGGGACTTCAACAAGCAACATGGTTTTAACATTCCATTGCCAGCCTATGCCGATGAGCCGGATACAAAGTCTGCAACAGTGCTCCTGAAAGAATACGGGCTACAAATTGGGGCTAAGACCTTTAACGAACTTCTCATCCAACAAGGATTATTGGAAGTGAAGGAAAGACCGTCACGAGGAAGTGGTGTCAAATATTTCAAATCTCTTACGGAAGAAGGCATTGAGTTTGGTAAAAACTTGATTAGTCCTAACAACCCAAGAGAAACAGCGCCACATTACTTTCCTGCTAAATTTGAAATCCTACTTAAAAGAGTTGGGTTGAATAAATAGGGTTGTCTATAAAAAACAAATATTGAAGGGATGAACAATATGAAAAGAGCTGAAATTCAACAACAGATGAACGCTTGGGTAGTTAAGGCAAACAAATTCCTTGAGCAATTCCCAGTAGAACGAAACAAGCTGGACATCGAATTGTTAGACTATAACATCAAAATTGGGCGAGTTGCTGGCGGATACTGGGCGCGAAAAGTTTCCAAAGAAGATGTCGAGGTTTTTAAACGTGAAATGGTTGATTATTATGGCGAAGGTAGTGAAGATGAACGCGAGTTCACGAATTATATCGACACCATGCTTGCGCTTCCGTCCTATAAGGCGACCAATGTTTTTGCTGCATTGAGAATATACGGAAGACGGCGTATCAAGGTTCTAGCTAAATTTAGACTTTTGAAAGAAGAAGGGCATGTACTGCTGGACGAAATCAAGTCAATTGGAAAAGATGCGAAAGAACATTGCAGTGATAATGCTTCCGCGGAAGCTGGCTTATTAGTCTGGCAGACGTTGGACTTTTGGAAGCAGTTTAAAAAAATCATAGATGAACCTTTGACTGGTAGCAAGACCGACTTCATGGTCCAGATTGAAGCTATTTTCAAAAATTCCACGATCACAAGAGATGAGCTGCTACAGGTAATCACTATTGATAAAAGCCTAAAGTGGTGGGATGGCAGCAGACGCAAAATCTTTAAGGAAGTATACTCCAGAATCCCTGAGAAAATCGATTACGAAGCGTTCAAGGAAATCATCTTCATAGAAAAAATTGAGCATGAACAAGATTGCTATTTGATGGACATCTTCATGCATCACATGTTTTCGGTGATGGACAAGTACAAAAAGGAAACTGGCGAAGACATGATTGATACGTTTGGGATTTTGGAAGAGATTACAGGCAAACCAATCCAGACATTCACATCTAAGCTTGATGAATACGGAGACATTGTTGACATGGTACCGAACAAGCCTAATCTCAAGGTGGTGAAGTAACTATGAATCTGCCAGAACTTGCTCGAATCTGGTTCGGTCACCCTATGCAGCATGCCATCATCGTACGTAACATCCAAAAACAATCTAAAGGAGCTAAGTAATATGAAATTATCACTAAACGAAATTGCACTTATAGCCGTTCTTCGAACTCTTGATTTTTGCGACATGCTTGACGTGTTTGATTCTCTTGAGGAATTGTCTGTTCAGTCTGAATTGAAAGGTTTAGCTCAGACTCAGAAAGGTGATAACCCTGCAAGTGCTGCTGGATGGCTGAAACGTGCGTCTGATGTGGAAAAACTTCGCGATGCTCTTTGCATGGCTAATGATGATTATCGCGCTAACATTTTTCCTGAGAACCAAACACAATCGGAGGTACTGCAATGAAGGGATCTGACGGAATCTCTATTGCTCAAAAGTTGACATTGAAGGAAGCGCGGGAGAACTTCGGTTATTCGTTGAAGGATGCGGCTCGTAAAACCGGGATCACAGAAAGCAGAATTAGCGAAATTGAGATTGATGCCAGTCATGCAGCCATAGATGAATTCGTAAGTCTTTGTCAGTGCTATGGTACCAATTGCAATCACGTTTACTCTGGTGTTGCAAGCGAAGTTAACAAGGCTCGCAATTCAGGAAAATCAACTGATTTTAACGAAGTGTCTCAAATTACACAGATCAAGCTGAAACTTGCTGAACTAATTCAATGTATGGGCACGGACGACATGTTTACGCGTCAGGATATCCATAAAGCGATTCGGGAAATTTTCCATGATTTGCATGAATTCGAAGAGATTATTTTAAGCCCGTTTTTGAATGATCACGACAATATATTTTTGGGAGGTAGATCGGTATGACTGGAGAACAACATTCGGAACTGATGGCATATTGGGAAATGAAGAAGGAGCTTCTGGACATTATCTTAATTTCCAGCACTGAGGAAGATTATCCGAGGGATCAGCTTCAAAAGGATATCACCAAGGTTCTAGCTATTGTTGATGTGCGCGAAAAAGAAGCCATGTCAGCCATTACATCGGCGTACACAGCTTCTGTTAGTCATCTTAGATAATCATTCACGGTTCGCCTTAACATCTCTTGGTCGGGGTCGTTAAGGCAACCTAAATCAAAGGGGCATCCCTTCGCGCTGATTATAACACCATGTTTTCGAACAGCGCAAGGGCTGCCCCCAAATTTGAGGGGTGAACAATATGAAAACGGCTGTTCCTTTTGCGAAATTAAGCCGCGAAACAAAGGTTCAAGAATTGGCTGCAAGCATTCAATCCAAGGGCCTATATCCGGTCCTGAACAACTTTCATGTATATATCAGTGAACGTGCAACGTTAAAAAATAAAGTAGATGTATGGACATATGTATTGGGCTTGGTTTGTGATGCTATCCGCGGATTGCCGCAGGTAGAAGGGACAAATATTAACGTAGCGCCTATGTACGATTCAGCCAATGAAACAGCTTCCATCATGGCTTGGCCCAGCGGTTCAGAAGCCACCCATACCTGGTATAGCAAACCGGTTCGTATTGAGGGATTCGAAGTCATTTCAGCTCAATACGATTGGGAGGGTGAGCAACTTGGGATCTAAGGATACGGTTGTTGACGTTGAATCGGTTAGTCACGAACTTATTCGTTCTCTTACTCGCCCATATAAACCGGATTCAGAGTTTGTAGGAAAGTACCATCACATGCGCTTCCAGTGGTGGACATATGACATTTGGAGCACCGGATTTCAGGCTTCCATGATGACCTATTTAGAGTATGTAGATCGTGATGAATTATATGAATTTGTCTCTCAGTTCATTCGTCGGATGTGTGATAAGGAACAGCCCAAAGGTGATGCCGTCCGGGCTTTGCTGGCTGCTGCCTTCGGTACGCAAGATCAATTTGAAATAAAGGAAGAGTAGGTGAGACGTGTGACCGACTCTCGCAAGAAGAACGGTTTTGTAGGGATTGCCAACCAGATTTGGGACGAGGTCATTCGTCGTGATTTTACCAAGCGCCAGAAGGATATTTTGCTATTTATCTGGCGCTTATCTTATGGCTGCAACCAAGAGATTGCAATCATACCCATGTTAAAAGACTTTGCCTTGTGTGGCGTTGGTAAAGGTCATATAGGTGCAGAACTTAAGCATCTTGAGAACTGCAAAGTAATAGCACGGAACAACAATGAATATCGGTTCAACGAAAATTATGACTATTGGCAGATATCGCCAGTTAAAGGTTGGGATAGCAATCGGTTCGATGAGCTGATTCACACCAATCTAATAAATGCTAAAAAAACAAAAAAACAGGTTACTGAAACAGGAACCGAACAGGATGAGGGATTGGAAGGAAATCCGGCTGCTGAAAGTTACCAAAACGGGGACTCGCCAGATGCGGAAGAGTTACCAAAACAGGAACCGATTCAAGAAGACTCAGTTACTGAAACGGTAACCGAAAACGGAAATCAGTTACTGAAACAGGAACCGCCAGTTACTGAAACAGTAACCGTGACACCCCTTGAGCCCATACAGGGCGCGGCCTCCGGGGCTCTTAAAGACACTTTAAAGACATTAAAAGATAAAGACATTAAAGATATGGTCATTTTGGATTTCGAATTGTTCTGGAATTCATACCCGAAAAAGGTCGCAAAAAAGCAAGCTCAAAACATGTGGGATAGAGCAATCAAAGAAAAAGTCAAACCCGAACTTTTAATCCAATGTTCTCAGCACTATGCACAACATTGTTCAATCAACCGAACAGAAAGCAATTTCATCATGCATGGTTCGACCTTTTTAAACCCGAAGAACGAAAGATATGCCGATTTCACAGAAGCACCGAAGATTACAGCAGTTGTTCCGGTAGCGAGTGATCAAAGCAACACCCGGTCTAGTCGGAACAAGTCTCTTTTACAAAGACGGATGGAGGATACACGGAATGGACAATCAACAGGTACTGAGCATTTTGGCGGTAGTGGTTACAGCTTACCCCACGGTCGAACTGACTGACGAAATGGTCACACTATGGGAACAAATGCTTCACGATGTGACTTATGAATCTGCACAACGGAGTTTGACGCAACATATCAAGACATCGAAGTGGCCGCCAACAATAGCAGAAATCCGGGCGAATACATCCACGGTGAATGAGATCCTTCGGGCAGAGACACATGAACGATTCCGGCTGATGGAGTCATGGGAACAGAATGCGGTACCGCTTTTGAAAGATGGTGGAGCAAATGAATAACCTGTACAACCCGCAAGCCGAACAAGCTGTGCTTGGTTGCATTCTGCTGGATCGAACACCGGATACGGCAGCACTTGCAACGGGTCTATTAACGCCAGAGGATTTCTCATCAAGGCATCAACCTATCTTTGAATCAATCACAGAGCTTCATGAAGGACAAAAGGCCATAGACGTAATCACTTTGTACACCCATTTGAACGCCAAAGGGATAACAGGTGATGTGATCGGTTTGACGTACCTTGGAGAGCTGGCAGAAGCTGTGCCGACCATATCAAACGCCCGGGAGTACATCACGAGTGTTCAAGGATTGGGAGTAAAGCGCCAAGGGCTGCGGATGCTGGATGAACAGCGCCGATTGCTTGAAGAGTCTTCCGACCCGCTCGAAGTGATTGCTGGGATCAAGGCAGGGGCAGAAGAGTTGTCCGAACGTTCCCCATCCGAACGCGGCATGGTGAAAATCAGTGAAGTCATGGATGGTCATGATGACGATTTGGACATACGAAGCAAATCCAAAGGAATTACAGGCGTGCCCACTTGCGGTTCAGATCTGAACAGACTCACAGGCGGCAGGCAGAAGCAGGATTTAATCATTGTGGCAGCTAGGCCCAGTGTCGGGAAAACGGCCTTTATGCTTAACAACTCAAAGGCGGCAGCTAATCACGGCGTTACCACTGGGATATTCAGTTTGGAAATGCCCGGTAAGAAATTGGGTGAACGATTGATTGCAAACATAGGCAATCTGGACGGAACTATGCTACGGACTGGACTGTTAAGTCCGGAAAAATGGGGGGATTACACAAACGCCCGAATGCTTCTGGACGCCTTACCCATTGTAATTGACGATACACCGGGGATTACTATTCAACAGATAGCAGCCAAGACAAAGCAGATGAAGAAGGAATACGGCGAAATCTACATTCAAATCGATTATCTGCAGTTGATCAATCCAGGCAAAAAATTCTCAAGCCGTGAACAGGAAATTGCCTATATCAGCCGTTCCTTGAAGCAGATTGCACGGGACAACGATTGTCCGGTAGAAGTGCTGTCCCAGCTCAGTAGGGGCGTAGAACAGCGGCAGGACAAGCGTCCGATGATGTCTGATCTACGGGAGTCCGGTTCGATTGAACAAGATGCGGATGAAATTGACTTCTTGTACCGGGATGATTATTACAACGCTGAGACAGAGAAGAAAAACATTGTGGAAATCATCGTTGCCAAGGGCCGGAATACAGGAACAGGGGTCGCGGAAATGGTGTACATGAAGAATTTCAGCAAGTTTGTAGATATAGCACGGATACATTACGACTGATCAGAAAGGCGGTGTGAATGTGACAGCAGATCATTTGGAGATTGAAAACAACGTAAGACTCATCATGCGGTATCAGATCATTTTAATCAGCCATTTGGAAAATGCGTTGAAAAACGGCAACATTGACGAACACACATTCACCCGCCTGAAAAGTCAGGGTTGTATAGCTCAGACTCAGGATGAAATATTGGATCACTTCGACCGGATATTTCGTGAATTGGTCAGCTATTATCAGGAACGTTTGCGGGAACGGATGATAAAGGGTGCGGCATTTTTTGATGCCCTTGCCCCTGACGATCCACGCCGGATACCCGCTATGGAAAAATACGATGGGCTATGTAAACGGCTCAAGGAAAGCGAGGACAGGGAGCATGGACGACACAACGGTAATGACGCCTAAAGATGCAGCAAGCCAGCTTCATGAATTGGTCAAGCATATCAAGGCTCAATTTGATAATACGGTAACCTGTGTTGGGTTCTGTGATGGTGAAGCCACGGATTTATCACATGCATTCGAGTTTCTTGGTCCAGAAGAGGTGGAGCCGGAAGAACTGATGCGTCAGTATCAGGCGAACAGAAGAACGCGCCGCCTTGCCAAGGAAGCCAACGAACAATGGCGTGTGCTACATGAAATCGTTGTCCGGCTGGGGCTGCTTCATGAATTCAGCCAGGGCAAACGTGAAATTCGGTCAGTAATAAAAACTCAAGCTGCACGGCACTACACGGTGAGAAGTCGCGAGGATCTTCAAAACCATTTTGATAGAGCGAAGTTAAGACATAACGTTAATACAGGAACAGACTCATAGACGAACGTAAAGTGTGCATAGAGCGTTTCGGGGTGTAAACACACCAACCCCTATCTATAAATGCCGTGGCGGTACCGCAGAATTGGCCTGCGAAGAAATTAAAGGGGAGAGATAAGCTATGAAAAGCATAATTGATGTAAAACGGAAGCTGGCAAAAGCCAGAACACCCTATCCAACCATGCTGATGGATGAGCTGGAAGATTCGTTCATTGAGAACGATCAACTTCGTAAGGAACTTGAAGAGGAGAAGAACAAGCGCACCAGCTCCATACGGTTGTTAATGCAAGTGACGGATATTTTGAGCATGGCAAGAACACCAGACAGGGCAGGCGCGGCTTTAAAGGTGATTTACAGATGGTTGCATGAGAATAAGCCAGTAGAGCAGGAAGGTGAAGCAGCTCATGAGTAACGATACGGTAACAGCCCGTACCCAATGGGCATGGACCGAGAAAGCCGAGAGCCAGAACCCTACACGCTCTCGAGCCGGGGAACCGATCTGGCCGCAGTACAAGAAAAACGCACCAAAATCATGGTTGGACCAAGGACTGATTCAAGATGCTTCGGAAGTGGTCACAGAAGGCCAAGCGACTCTTGATGATTATATGTAGTATAGTGCAAAAGGGGGATCATATGGACGCTGTAGAACAATTAGAACTGTTTCCGAGCGCCACTGATAAGGATGCCGAAGCCACAATAAAGTTGCTCCGCGAAGATTACCCCCAATGGAAGGCAAGCAAAAGCGTGTTTGAAACAATGAGGGTATTGACGCCAGAGCAAAAAGGCAAATATGATGCCTACAATGAGAAAATCAGCGTGGTAGACATGGCAATTCGCACGATCAAGGACGATGAAGCCCGACGAATTATTGAACATCGGTTCATCAAAGGCGGGAAATGGAAGCACACTGTAATTAATTTTCGAAGTGTGATGAGTGAAAGAACAGTAGATCGGCGCATTACCGAAGGGATTAGATGTGTTGCCAACACGCTGAAAGATTGCGGAATCATATAAACCTTAAAATATTGACGGTAAATTGACTGTATCATGACAATCATATGACGGTTAATGCAAATTAAAGTAGGGACATAGGGCTTTTGCCCGGGTGTCCCTGCTACCCCTTATCCCAGCAGGACTCGACCGTGCTGTGGGATTGATATCCTTAGACGTGAATCGTCAGGGGTGCGGTGTGCGGGGAAAAGCGGTTATGATCACCGCTACTTTATATTATGGCCTATTGGTATAAGCCGGGTTCGATTCCAGGCAAGGCCAAACATCCATGACGGAGTTCAGGTCGACCGTCTGGATTATCAGGGATCTGAATAGGGAATACCGCATTGGTGTGGGGTGACGCTACCAGTCACGGGCGGTACTGGCGAATGATCATGGGTTAGGTCGCTAACTTGATGTGGTGCGAACGGCGAATGCGGGGCAGGCAGGTTCGAATCCTGTACACATCAAACAAGAGGAGTGACGGTTAAGTGCCGTTGCTCTCTTTTGTATGTTGCCTAAAAATCTCCATTGATAGCGTGTCCATGAGTGGGTATGATTGGGATGTATTCCAATTGCCCATAGGAGGATGACAACATGGATGACAAATTTGCACAAGCACAAATGGAACGTGTACTTAACACGCCGGGATTTGTAGTGATTTCTGACGAATCAGTTGTGAATGTTCGCAAAGTGACAAGGATCGATCCTTTGAATAGGGTTGTTTTCTTCCCAGATCAAGAAAAAGGTGAAGTAGGGAAGAAAGTAGACAACGACCGCTGGGATCATTTCATAAGTGAGTACAAGAAATTTCAATAGATTTAGAACATGGAAGACAGTCGCCTTTAATGGCGGCTTTTTTTGTGTCTAAAAAAGGAGGGCAAAACAAAATGGATGCTGCAACAGCGCTTGAATTGGCGCATGAGTACACGGCTTGTCCTGATTGTGGAAACACCTATGTAGGAAATGGAGAAGGAACCATCAAAATTGATGAAAACCTGTTCCATCGAAGTTGCAAATGCGGCTGGAAAGTGACCATAAAGGACGGTGTTGAGGTTGAAGGAGAATGAATCGTTCGATGCAGTGAGTAATGAATTGAAACAATCTCTTAAAACCGCTCTTACAGCCGCAGCAGATGCCTTGTGGGATGCGTTTAACCGATTTGGCGCAGCGATCCGCGAAATGCAGAAGATTTGGTTAAGGGTGCAAGAGTCGCAGGAGCTGAACGAACACGATGTGAAGAGGATCAAACCTCTAAAGATGCCGAGAATTCCGGCCAGTCTCCCGCTCAAGCATCAAGTAATCAATCGTAAGCCGGTTCTTGCGGTAGCACGCAGCCGCTGTTAATTCAGTGAGGTGGTGACATGAAAAAAGTCCAACCGATCCGAGATGAACGGGTTATTGATGGCATGAAGGATTATTTTTGGATACGCAGCTTACGGAATTACTTGTTCTTCTGTATTGGCATCTACAGCGGTTTGCGTGTATCTGACTTATGCAGGCTGAGGGTTATTGATGTAAAGGGATCACACGTTAACCTGGTTGAACAGAAAAACAAACATGCCAAGCGGTTCATCATCCATCCAAGTATTCGGCAGGATCTGGACAAGTATATCTCCACCATGCAGGATATGGATTTCCTGTTTCCTAGCCGTCAGGTTAAGACAGTTAGCCGCATGCGGAAACAACCGATTGACCGGACAACAGCATACCGATTCTTGAATAAGGCAGCCAAGGAATTTGGCCTAAAAGAGATCGGATGTCATACGCTACGGAAGACATGGGCATACCGCCTTTACATGCAGAATCCCGAGAACCTTGCGTTACTAATGGATATGTTCGGGCATAGCGATCCAAGGGAAACATTGGACTATATCGGGCTGACACAGGACATGATGGACAGAGCAATTATGCTGTTACGTTAATATTAGTGCATCACAATATGGCGTTCGTTGCACTCATATTACAGAAATGGCTTTCGAATCTGAAATGACGATGATTGCCAGTTCTAAACCGAGTGAAACACTATTGTATTTATGTTTCAGTCCTGATCCAGAAAATGGTTAATAATGACCCTATTTTGGGTTATTTTTGTGTTGGTTGAAGAAGAAAAACAATTAGAAGTCTGTCTATTTAGACTGATTCTAAGAAAACCGACTCAATTATGGCTGTATAAACGATGAATAAACGCCCCATTTGAGGGCAATAAGCCGGGAAATAATCAAAATCGGCAAAATCGAAAAATCCAGTAATGACGCGGGTTTTCGGGTTTATGCATAAACTATGTATATCCGCACAATTCAGTTAGCTGTCAAAAAGCCCGTCAAATCAGGGTTTTCGGCGTGGTTGTGGGAAAGTACATATGTACAAAACTCAGGGTTTTGAACACATGTCTGTGCATAAATATTGCATAAACGAATGTCAGGGGTGAGGTGTATTATGTAATGGCGAGAGAGAGAAGCCCGGACCGCAAGAAAGCATTAGCGATGTGGTTCGCCAGTGGCAAGGAAATGAAGCCAGGAGAGATTGCCGAAAAGCTTGGAATCAGCGCTGGTCTTGTTCGTAAATGGAAAAGCCTTGATGAATGGGAAAAGCAACCTGAGCCACGCCCGGGAGCGCCCAAGGGCAATCAGAACGCAGTAGGCAATAGAGGTGGGCACGGCGGGCCATACGGCAATGACAAGGCCGTTAAGCATGGGCTATTCCGTAAGTTTCTGCCAGATGACGAAGAAACGCAAGAGATTTATGACACGACAGCCGAGCTTTCCACGTTGGACATCTTGTGGGAAGGCATACGCATCCAGCTCACGAATATCATACGTGCCTTGAAGATCCAGCACGTAACGGGCAAGGATGAGATGATTAAGGAACTCAAAAAACAGAAGTTTGAAGTCCATAACACGGGAACCAAGAAGGAACCCAACATTGAACAAATACCAATTGAACAGGAATACGAATTCCAGTTTGCTTGGGATCGATCAGCAAACAGCCTGAAAGCCATGGCTGCTGCATGGACGGCCCTGGGTAGCTCCATTAAGAAGTATGAGGATGTTTTGCGGATGGCTTCCCCCGATGAGGTGAACGAGGTTCAGAAGCAACGTCTGGAGCAGATCAAGGCCAGTATTGCCGTTATGCGGGGCAAGGTTCCAGATAACAGCAAGCTTGACCTGAACCAGCAAATTACCGCATTGGCTGATTTGATTAACAATCCTGTGCCGGAGCGGGTGATAGACAATGACTGACACAGCCCTAATTCCATATGCTCCATTTAATACGAAGCAGGCGGAATATATCAGACGTTGCCAGGACTCATGGCTGAACGTAGCTGAGGGCGGCAAGCGTGCAGGCAAGAACATCATTAACCTGATTGCCTATGCCATGTGCTTGGAGGTTCACCCGGACAAGCTTCACTTGGTCGCTGGGGTGAGCATGGCAGCCGCGAAGATGAACGCCATTGACTCGAACGGGTTCGGACTTCAATGGTTGTTCAAGGGACGTTGCCGGGAAGGTGAATACAAGGACCGTGCAGCACTCTTCATTCAGACCAAGACAGGCGAGAAGATCGTCATTATTGCTGGTGGGGGCAAGGCAAACAATGCCGCACTGATCAAGGGTAACTCTTTCGGAACGGCCTATGTAACAGAGGTCAACGAGTGCCACCCTTCTTTTGTCCAAGAGGTACGTGACCGTACTTTAGCCAGTTCAAACCAACAGTTATTTTTTGATCTTAACCCCAAACCCCCGGCCCATTGGTTCTATAGTGATTTTCTGAATTATCAGGACGAAGCTTTTAAGCGTGGTGAGAATCCACGATACAATTATGCTCACTTCACAGTCTTTGATAATCTTAGCATTCCAGATGAACGGTTGAAGATTATGCTGGCTAGGTATGACAAGTCCAGTCTGTGGTACAAGTCAGAGATTAAGGGTGAACGAACAGCAGCTACAGGACGGATATACACGCAGTACACCGTCAAGGATGTCATCATTACCAGGGAACAGCTAAGGAAAGAACGGTTCATTGAGTTTTCTATTGGGATAGACGTTGGGGGCACTGACGCCACGGTTGCCACGCTAACTGGATTCACGCCGCGATATGGCACGGTTATACTGATGGATGGCTATTACCACAAGCAGGGCAAGGAGAACGGCTACACACATGACCGTTACGCCAAGGAGATCGTTGAGAAGATAGTCGAGTGGTCGGAAACCTATCCGGCCTTTTTGTCGTATGCCCATATCTTTGCTGAATCTGCTGACAAGCTGTTCCGGCAAGCACTGGCTAATGAGTTAAAGCGCAGGGGGATCTACATCAAAGTTGAGCCCTCTTACAAGAAAGAAGGAATTGTTGACCGGATCAGGTTAACCAATGCTCTAATGAACCAAGGGCGGTACAAGATCATGGCCCATCTTAAACATTGGATTGAAGCCATAGAGAACGCCACATGGGACGAGACAGAGCGCCAGAAAGGTGAATGGGTGCGGACGGATGACGGAAGTTACCCGGTGGACTGCTTGGATAGTAGCGAATACGCCGTTCAGCCGTTCAAGAAGAGACTGGAGGTATAGAAATGGGGTGGATCAAGAATATGGTCATGAAAATGCTGCGTATTAACCCAGCGCCGGAGAATCGAATCGTAAACATCACTGAGCCGCTATCATATCGGACAAATGTACTGCGTAACCGCTTATGGTTCCGTGGTGATGCTTCTGAGCTGGATCAGTTTTACAAGCAGACCGGAACGGATGCAGTGGGTAAGGCAAGATTCTGGGCAGCGGTACCCAGCCAGAACATGGCGATTAGGAAAATCCATTCCGGAATGCCTGCCATGATTGCGGAGCGTCTATCGGATATCGTCGTTGCTGATCTGGAAGCCGTTGAGGTGGATAAGGAAACCGCATGGGACGATATCAGCAAAGACAATGCGTTTGATGAGTTGTTAGGGCAGAACATCATAGACGCTTTGGTGGCTGGGGATGGAGCGTATAAAATCACCGTGGATACCAATGTTACCCAATACCCCATTATTGAGTTCTACAGCGGGGATCAGGTGGAGTATAGACGGAACCGGGGCAGGCTGAGTGAAGTTGTTTTCTTAACGGACTACACACTAAAGGGCAAGGATTACCGTTTGGAAGAAACCTATGGACGTGGATACATCCGGTATCAGCTTTATGACGCTTACGGAAAAGGCGTGCCGCTTACTGTATTGCCTGAGACGGCAGCACTGGCGAACATCGAATACGATGGCAAGTTTATCATGGCTGTGCCGCTCATGTTCTTCCGTAGCTCCAAGTGGGAGGGGCGAGGGAAATCCCTATTCGATAGCAAATCAGACAACTTTGACGCATTGGATGAGGTGGTCAGTCAATGGTGGGACGCGATCCGAGCCGGGAGGGTGCAAAAGTACATCCCAGACGACTTGGTTCCGAAGAACCCTGAAACGGGGGCTCCAATGCGTGCCAACCCATTTGATAATCAGTTCATCAAGATTGGTAGCTCCATGGCTGAGGACGGTAAAGACCAAATCACGATGCTGCAACCACAAATCCTGTATGAAGCATTCGTGGGGTCCTATGCCAGCGCACTGGACATGTGCTTACAGGGCGTTATGTCGCCATCCACGCTGGGCATTGACTTGAAGAAGACCGACAATGCAGAAGCGCAGCGGGAGAAGGAGAAAGCCACGCTGTATACCCGCGGAAAGATCATTGATGCGCTGAATGAGGTGTTGCCCCGTCTGGTAGAAACGGTATTGAAGGTACATGACACGATGCAGAGTCGGGCAGCAGGCGAGTATGAAGTATCGGTTAAGTTCGGAGAATATGCCAGTCCATCCTTTGACGCCGTGGTAGAGACGGTGGGCAAGGCCCGGACGTTCGGTGTGATGAGCGTAGAACGTGCCGTGGAAGAAATGTATGGTGACACCTGGACGGAGGATGAGAAGGCCGCTGAGGTTGCGCTTTTGAAGGCAGAGCAAGGATACATTTTAGACGAACCATCTCTAAAGCGGGATGACCCGCCTGATACTGAAATCGAAGGCGATCCAGAAGAGGATGAGGTATGAAGAAGAGATATGACATCCGTCAAATCTTCTCTGACATGGAAATGGATCTGATCAAGTCCATGAAGCGCAACCTGAAACGTCATGAGCTTGCCGAAGAAGAGGAAGGCAAGGAGTGGGAGCAGTGGCAGCAACGCAAGCTGCAAGACATCCAGCAGTACCGTAAAGAGACACGGCAGATATCCAAACGCTATGAACCAGAAGTGAAGAAGGCAGCCGAGGAAGAGGTTAAAGGCTCCTGGCGGCGTGGGGCTGACCGGGTAAAGGATACGGTAAAGAGCCTGTGGAACAAGATCACAGGCAAAAAGCCGGATATCGAAGTTGAAGATGGTTCAGACCGTAGCTTCTTCAAGATCAACGAGAAGCGGGTTAACGCTCTGGCTGATGCTGCACAAAACAATCTGCAAATTGCCCGGCATGCCATGCTAAGACAAGCAGATGACGTGTACAGACAGACCATATATAAGAGCCAGGTATACCTGAACAGTGGAGCTGCTTCGCTGAATCAGGCTATAGACATGGCAACGAAGGAGTTTTTGGAAAAGGGCTTTGACAATATCACTTATGCCAATGGACGGCGGGTGAATATTGCTTCTTATGCGGAAATGGCGTTGCGTACATCTTCCCAGCGTGCTGTATTTGCCGGAGAGGGTGCCAAACGGGATCAACTGGGCATTCGAACCGTGGTCATATCTTCACACGGCAACTGTTCGAAGCTGTGTCTGCCTTATCAGGGCAAGGTGTTCATTGACGATGTGTATTCCGGGGGATCGGCTGCAGATGGTAAGTATCCGCTACTGAGTACCGCCATTGCCGGGGGCTTGTTCCATCCGAACTGTCGTCATAATATGACCACGTTCATTGTGGGAACCAGCTCATTGCCTAAGCCAGTTGACGACGAGAAAGCCCTATCCAACTATCAAGCAGAGCAGAAGCAGCGGTACATGGAACGCCAGATACGCAAGTACAAGCGCTTGGAAGCGGGTAGCGTGGATGAAGAGAACCAAGCGAATTACAAGGCCAAGGTAAGGCAGTGGCAAGCTCAGATAAGGATACACCTGAGAGAACATGATTACTTACGTAGGGATTCCAAACGTGAAAAACTCAGAATACCGCCTAATTAGCACCTTCTTACACAGAGGGTGCTTTTTCTATGGGCTCCAAATGAGACTTTTGGGGCTCACCGCTCAATAACCGGAGCATATCGGTTAACTCCCTTAGCTGGAGAGCAGCTATACAAATCTATGGAGGTTGATGATATATGGATTGGCTGAAAACGTTGTTGAAGAATGCGGGATTGGATGATTCAAAGATTGACGGGATCGTAACGGATGCAGGCAAGGAGCTTCCAAAACATTTTATTCCCAAATCGCAATACAACGAATTGACCGAAGCAAAGAAACAGGCCGAGCAAGACCGCGAAAAGCTCAATGGACAGTTGGAAGATTTGAAAAAATCCGCTGATGCCAGCGAGGGGCTCAAGAAAGAGATTGAACGGCTGCAAGGTGAGAATACCACGGCGAAGCAGCAGTATGAAACGGATCTGCAAGACCTGAAACTGACCAATGCAATTTCTGCTGCGCTTAACGGAAAAGTCCATAACGAGAAGGTGGTTACGGGCATGATCGATAAGGCCAAGTTGGTTATTGGCGATGACGGCAAGGTGGTTGGGCTGGATGAGCAATTGAAGGGGCTTCAAACATCGGATGCCTATTTGTTCAAGCCTGATGAAGCAGGCGGTGCAGGCGGTTTCCGTGTAGGTAATCCAGGGCAAGGAACTGGGCAAGCCACGAACGATCAACTGGCAAGTATTTTCGGCGTTGCTGAAACGAAGTAATAAACCAATTTACTAATTTAAGGGAGAGATGAACACATGGCGTTCAACTATGTAGAAAGTTTTTTGACAACATTGCAGCAGAAGTATACGAAAGAGTTGGCTTCCGATGCCTTGACTACGCAAAATGCGATCTGGGTGAATAACAAAACGATCAAAGTACCACGTTTGGATGTAGCGGGGTACAAGAACCATAACCGTTCTGGGGGTTGGAATCGTCAGGCAGTCAGCAATGATTTTGAAACGATGACCCTGGGATTTGACCGTGACGTTGAGTTTTTCATTGACGCTATGGACGTAGATGAAACGAACCAGGTACTTTCTGCCGCTAATCTGACAGCTACATTCGAGAAGGAACAGGCCATTCCTGAGCTTGATAAATATCGCTTCTCCAAAATGTATGCAGACTATGTGGCGATGGGCTACACACCTGATACAACCGTTTTGGATGCTGCTAATGCCTTGGAAGTGTTCGACGAAATGATGATGAACATGGACGAGGCAGAGGTGCCGCAGGAAGGCCGAATCATGTATGTAACGCCAACCTATATGAAGCTGCTGAAATCCGCTGAGAAGCTTCGCCAGATCGTAACCGTGGGTCAGAACAGTGGAGTTATTGACCGGGCAGTACGCAGCTTGGATGAGGTTGTGTTGAAATCCGTACCTTCCAGCCGTATGAAGACGGTTTATGACTTTACGAATGGCGCTCTTCCTGGTGTGGGTGCAAAACAGATTAACTTGATCTTGGTTCATCCTGATTGTGTTCTGGCGCCGATCAAACATAGTGCAATTTATCTGCATGAGCCAAGCACCCATACACAGGGTGACGGTTATCTGTACCAAAACCGCCGTTACACGGATCTGTTCTTGATCGAGCGCAAAGCGGCAGCAATCCAAATGAACGTTCAAGCCTAAACATAACAGCCAATAGAGAGGGGCAAATCACATGTTGTTTGCAGTAAAGGGAAATACACAGTTTAAGATTGACGATGCTGACCGGGATACCTATCTTAAACTCGGCTACGATATCGCTGAACAGTCGGGGAATACACTTGAGGTAGTAGAGAACGCTTCAAGCAAAAAGGTGTCTTGGAAGGAATACGAAGCCCTGGTAAGAGAGAATGAGGATTTGAGAAAGCAGATTGCGGCATCTGGTTCCGGTACACCGGAAGCGCTGACGGGGCTGCAAACCCAGTTGGATGACGCCAACAAGGAAATCGAATCACTCAAGAAGCAGCTTGCCGACACGGAAACTCCGAAGACTAAAGCCAAAGCGACACCTGATGACAAGTAGGTGATGGCATGTCATATGTAACGGCAGAAGAGTATGAACTGTATGGGGACGGCGTGATTCCGGCTGAGGACTTGAATAAGGCTCTCAGTCGGGCATCCGACCAAATAGACAGTCTTACCTATAATCGCATCGTACAACGCAAACTGGACGGTCTGACAGCCTTCCAGCGGGGGAACGTGGTCAAAGCGGTATGCCAGCAAGCGGATTTTCAATACCAATACGGTGATTACTTGGACTTCCCTCTCTCTGGATACTCCACAGGCAGCGTGAGCGTGTCATTTAAGGCCGTTGACGGCCCCGGAGGGGTTAAGACTACCGAAGGTGTTACAAGCCTACTGAGAGCCACGGGGTTGATGAATAGGGGGTTATGCTGATGCGGGGGAAGTTTCCGTTTCCACATTGGATTTTGAATACACCGGTTCAAGTGTTCCGAACAGAGACGTCAGAAGACGGGGAGCCTGTCGAGAAATTAATCTTTGACGGGCTTGCTTGTTATGACGAGCAGATGCGTCAGAAGCTGGATAAGGAGCGCCGTTTGGTTACACTGTCCGGCAAAGTGATTCTTCGCGGGGATATCCTGCCAGGAAAATTGATTGAGGGCTTTGTCCGGGTCGGTGGTGCTGATCGGATCATATTCAGTGCATCACGGCCGCAGCATCCTGACGGCAGCGTCTTTTCTACGGAATTGGAGCTGAGTTGATATGAAAGTGAAAGTGACGATGGATCCCAGGGCTATGCAAAAGTTGTCCAAAGCCCCCATTGAAGCGCTTGAGGTTGTAGTAAACGGGAAGGAACAAAGCATCTTGACCGAGATTGCCAATGCGGGTGTTGTGCCGAAGCAAACGGGTGAGTTGGAACGAAGCGCCTGGGTAGACAAAACCGGGCTGAAAAAGGGCCAAGTGAAGATTGTCTATGACACGCCGTATGCACGCCGACTTTACTGGCACCCAGAATACAATTTCAGGCGAGATAAGAACTCAAACGCCCAAGGGTTGTGGCTGGAAGCTTGGCAGAAGGAACAGAAGGGCTGGATTCGTAAGACGTTTGAAAAGCTGATCAAGAAGTTCGGAGGTGGCTTTATCAAATGATGCTGTCCGAGATTCGGGATTGGCTGAAAACGCAGATCGATTCCCCCAATTGGTACATTGGCAAGATCGATGGGAAAAAGGAACAGTCCGTTGGGATTTACAACCTGAACACCGGACAACCTTACATTGCCATCGGAGGGCTGGAGAACACCAGCTATGCCAGCAAGTCCATATCTATCCTGGTTCACTGGTCCAAGAATGCAGATACAGCGGAGCGTAAGGCCCATGAGGTCTATGCTGCGCTATTTGGTCGTTCTGATGGTGATATATCAGGGCACCGCGTTATTGCTTTTGAAATGCGCACGCCATGGCCGATTGATGTGGGTACTGACGATGCAGGCATTTATGAATATGTGATTGAGACAACGATTT
This sequence comes from Paenibacillus sp. RU5M, assembly GCF_900221055.1. Lineage (NCBI taxonomy): Bacteria > Bacillati > Bacillota > Bacilli > Caryophanales > Paenibacillaceae > Paenibacillus > Paenibacillus sp. RU5M. The sequence continues at coordinate 56,776 of NZ_OBQM01000001.1, forward strand.
ATTACGAGAGGTAGGGGAATGGAATGGCGACAACAGGCGTATTTCCGGTTCATAACAATATTTTCAAAGTTGGTATCAAGGGCCGTGAGTCTACAGATACGGACATGAAAACGATCAAGGATTTGGAGAACTTCGCTCCAGCCATTGATGGCAACACCGAAGAGTGGAGCGCGATGGACCAAGGGGGCTGGACAAGACGTGCGGTAACAGGCAAATCCTTGTCTTTCAGCTTTTCAGGTAAACGTAACTATGGAGACCCCGGTAATGATTACGTTGCGGGATTGCTGCTTGGTACGGGGCAAGAGGTAGAAACGATTTTCGAATGGACCATGCCATCCGGTGCGAAGCTGACCATGGATTGTGTCATTAACTTGACCACGCCTGCGGGTGGCGATGCGACGAACATTGATGGTCTGGAATTTGAATTGTTGTCTGACGGCAAGCCGGAATTTGTGAAAGCACCAACTACACCATAATTCATAAACCAAGGGGGATTCATCCATGTCAAACGTTATTAATATCACAGATAAATTTTCTAAAGAGCTGCCATCCATTCAGATTGGGGACAAGCTGTATCCGGTCAATAACGGTATTTCAGCCATGTTGTCGTTTGAAGAAGCGGCAACGGGTGGGATTGCTGGCATCCTTAAAGCCTTGGAAGGCGCGTTTGGCAAGAAGGCATATAAGGAAATGGATGTCGAGGGGATGAGCATGGTAAATATCATGGTTCTGGCATCGGCAGTTCTTGCGGCAATGATGAACATCACTTATGAGGAAGCGAATGCGCGATTTCAGCGGGAAGTCCAGTCCTGATGGATGGTATGACCTGTACGAAGATTGGGGACTGATTGAAGCCAGTCTTGCCAAGCAATATGGTATCCGCATACGCCAACACGGGGATATGCCGTGGGAAGAGTTCTGTACTCTGGTCGGGGGCCTTATGCCAGATACACCGCTGGGAAGCATTGTGTCGATCCGGGCGGAGCAAGACCCCAAGACCATTAAAGGGTTCAACGCAGATCAGCGCCGCATCTATAACGATTGGCGTAAACGGCAGTCAGATAAACAATTGGAAAACCCTCAGAAGTACGCGCAGGACATGAAGAGTCTGGAGGCCATAATGGCCCGGGCGTTTGGGGGTGAGTAGATGTCAAGCGCAGGCCGCGTAGATTTAGACTTGGGCTTAAACTACGGAGCCTTTCAACAACAGCTAAACGGTATATCCAGTACCGCCACGAATATGGTGGGTGGAGCGTTTAAGAAGCTGGGCGGGATTGTTGCCGCAGCCTTTGCTGTCAATAGCTTAAAAGAGTTTGGTAAGGAAGCCATAAATCTGGCATCCGACTTGGCAGAGGTCCAGAACGTGGTTAACGTCACGTTCGGATCAATGACAAACCAGATTAACAATTGGTCATCGAACCTGATCGAGTCGTTCGGTCTGTCCGAGCTGTCCGGTAAACGATATGCATCCACCATGGGTGCCATGCTGAAATCATCCGGTATTTCCGGTGAAGCCATGAAACAGATGTCCGTTAGGTTGACGGAATTATCTGCTGACATGGCTTCTTTTTATAACATCACGAATGACGAAGCGTATTACAAAGTGTTCTCCGGTATGGTCGGTGAGACAGAACCGCTCAAGCAATTGGGTGTGAACATGTCCGTGGTCAACATGGAAGCCTACGCGATGTCACAGGGCATTACAAAGTCCTGGTTAGCCATGACGCAATCAGAACAGGCCATGCTCCGGTACGGCTACTTGTTACAGGTTACGGCTGATGCTCAGGGTGACTTTGCCCGTAACGGCCAGTCATGGGCCAACCAAGTCCGTATGATGTCGGAACAGTGGAACATCTTCAAGGGCACCATGGGTGCGGGGTTCATTAACATCTTGACGCCGATCCTGAAAGGGCTCAATTGGATCATAGCCAAATTACAGGTTGCAGCAGCCTATTTTAAAGCATTCACGGAATTAGTATTCGGTGACGCTGTAAATGCAGGCGGTGCCGGAATAACTGTGGCTACGGATGCGATGGGCGGCATGGGTGATGCAGCGGCGGCGGCAGCTCCTGCGGTAGAAGATACAGGTAAAGCTGCCGAGAAGGCAGGCAAGAAGGCGAAGAAAGCCGGAAAAGACATGAAGGGCAGTTTGGCCGGATTCGACCAGCTCAATACGCTGGCACAATCGGCAGCTTCTGCTCTGGATGATGCAGGGTCAAAAGCCGCAGGAGCTGGCAAAGGAATTGGTGGTCTGGGTGCAATGGCTGGGTTCGGTGACCTGGACTTGGGCACGCCTTCGATTGATGTCGATCCAATCAAACAACAGGTTGCGGCGTTCCTCGAAGATGTCAAATCGCGGTTCTCTAAAGCCTGGGCGTATATCTCTTCCGGTTGGGGTGAGATGCGGCCAGCATTGCAACCGTTCATTGATATGATGGTGCCCATCCGGCAATCGGTGTCCAATATGGGCAAGACGTTCTTGGACCTGAAAGACAAAGTTCTCATTCCGGTAGCGAAGTACATTTTGGGTGACTTCATTCCTAAAATCGTGACTGGATTCGTGAAATCATTCGCTCCTGTCATAGCCAAGCAGATCGTATGGACATTTGATTTCTTGGACCGGACATTCCGGAATTCCACGGATCAGTCCATTAAGCTTTGGGAAAACGTATGGCTGCCAAGTCTGGAGAAGGTAAAGAACGCCTTTGTCACCAACATGCCGTTAATTGCGGCGGCCCTGCAAAGCCTGCTGGATGGAACGCTCAATCCTTTTACAGACTTCATGGTGAATGACTTTGCAATCCCGGTATCTACGGTTCTGGCTGAGACGCTGGTACCCATCTTCACGGATACACTGGTCTGGGCCATTGATACGTTTACCAAGACGTTCACGAATGCAGTCAACCATATCAACGATCTATGGGACAGCACACTTAATCCAGCGCTTGAGCAGTTCAGAGATTTGTTCTTGGACATCATTCCGCAGATTGGGAAATCTTTTTCTGACTTGCTGAATGGTACGATAAAGCCCTTTGTGGATTATGCCTTGAATGACTTCATCATCCCTATTGCAGCGAAGGTTGTTGATACACTGGTACCTGTGTTCACGGACACGTTGGTCTGGGCTTTTAAGGAAGCAGCCAACACGTTTGAATGGGCTGTCAAGATGATCAATGACATTTACAATACGGTACTCAAGCCTGTGTTCGATCTGATCAAGAAAATTGTCTTGGATACGCTGGAGACGATTAAGGGGCTTTGGAACAAATACGGTGCGGAGCTGCTTGCAAAGTTAACGGAGTTCATGACGAACACCCGCAACCTGTTCCAGAAACTTTGGGACGATATCCTGAAACCGATCATTGAACCATTCCTGAAAAAGCTTAATGAAATTTGGGATGGCACGCTCAAAGACATTATCAAACAAGTCGGGGAAGTGGTCATGAAACTGGTTAATGCTGCGCTGGACATCTACAACAAGTTCATCGTGCCATTGATCAGTTATGTCATAGATAAACTGGCCCCAGGCTTCACGAAGGGATTTAACATTATCCTGAATATCGTGACAACGGTCATCGAGAGCGTAGGCGGCATCATCAAGGGGCTGCTGAAAACTCTGGGTGGTTTAATTGACTTTATCGCAGGTGCATTCACCGGAGACTGGAAAAAGGCATGGACAGGCGTTAAAGACATTTTTGGCGGGATATTCGATTCCTTGTACAGCTTGGTTAAAGCTCCGTTGAACCTGATCATAGACGGTATTAACAAGGTCATTGAAGGGTTTAACAGCCTGAGCGTAAGCATTCCGGAATTCGAGGTATTTGGGCAGAAGGTGGGCGGGGGCTCCATTGGCGTACCGCAGATACCGAAGATACCGAAACTGGCGAAGGGTGGTTTGGCCTACGGGCCGACACTTGCCATGGTCGGGGATAACCGGGGAGCATCCGTTGACCCAGAAGTTGTATCGCCGCTGTCCAAGCTACAAGACATGATCAGCGGGAATAATCAGCCGATGGTGGAAATCTTGCTCCTAATTCTGGACGCAATCCGAAACGGAGACAAGCAGACCGTTATCCAGCTTAATGGTACGGAGCTGGGGCGTGCTACTGTTGCTGCCATAAACGACATTACAAGGCGACAAGGCCGTTCGCCATTAACGACATAGGAGGGATGCAGATTGGAAATCAAAATTAATGGTCAAGAGATTGCCGCCTATCCCTCCACGTATCAGGTGACGGTACTTGACTTGGATGACGCGAATTCATCCGTGCGTACTGCAGATGGTACCTTGAACCGGGACCGGATAGCAGTCAAACGGCAGATAGACATGACTTGGGGGATGCTGACTTGGGCAGAAATGTCCTCCATTCTCCAATCCATGTCCAATGTGTTTTTTGATTGCACGTTCCCAGATCCGATGACAGGCAAACACGAAACCAAACGGATGTATGTCGGTAATCGGCCTGCACCGTTTAGCGTCATGAGTGGCGGCGTCATGTACTGGAATGGACTCAAATTGACGCTGACAGAGAGGTGATGAGATGTATCCAATATCGCCGCTCTACACGGATTACTTAAGACGGCCAGACCGGGAATTTATCGTCAAGGCTCTGGTGGGCAGTGAGGAATACGATAGCAGTAGAATTGTGGATTTCAGTATTGAAAACAGCTTGAGTCTGACCGATGGTTTCCAGATCGGGACGGCCATCCCTTCCAAGCTCACAATTAAGTTACGAACAAATGAGATTATCCCGGCGAATGCACGTATCGTGCCGTACCTCTCCCTGTCACTGGCTGGCATGACGTGGCTAGAAGCACAGTACCCATGGCAAGACATGAACATCACTTGGACTGGCTCAGGGACGGACTGGTTGCCGCTGGGAGAGTTCTTTGTCGATGATCGGGAGAAGATCAATGATGTCTGGACGTATACCTGTTACGACAAGCTGGTTATGGCTAATGTGGCGTACATATCATCATTGACGTATCCGACCACACAAAGAGCGGTCTTCAACGAGATTTGCAACCGGCTTGGCTGGACGTACGACAGCAGCGTAGTGATTAATCCGTCTTATCAGGTGCAGGCAGGGCCAGCAGGCTATACGATGCGTCAGGTGCTTGAATATATCGCTTCTGCGAATAGTGCAAGTATTTTTATCGATAAGGCTGGCACATTGAAATTCAAGCGGTTTACGGCTGCTGAAGAACCTGTATTTGAAATGACCACCGCTGATTATGTGGTTGCCAAAATGACCAACCCTGTTAAGTCGTATAGCCGTGTAGTGGTGACGTACAACACCGAAGATGAACTGCAATATGAAGCGGGTACCGGGGATGAGAATCATACCCTCTACTTGGAAAACCCGTTCATGACCCAATCGCAAGTAAACAACCTTCACGCAGCACTGAATGGATTTGCTTATTTGCCTTTGACGATGGAAGCCCGGGGGTATCCTCAGTTGGAACAGGGGGATGTCATCGGGTTTGTCCAGCAGGAGGGCAGTACCTGGTTGGATACCGTGTCAACATGGGATGATACCCAGATTCCATGGAACGGGCTTGTAGAGTACAAGTCAATCATCTTACACCAGGTGTTCACCTTTGCAGGCGGCTTGAAGATGAGCCTGGAAGCACCGTCAGTGTCCGAACAGCGGAGTGAGTTTATCGTTGAAGGCAGCCTAACCCAACAAGTGAACAAGCTGAATAAGGATGCGCTCAAGGAAGGTAAGTCCTATTATGGGACCACGATCACCCGTACTGAGGGGTTAATCATTGAGCGGGAGGATCATAAGAGCAAGGTCATTCTGAACAGTGATAAGCTTTCATTCCAAGCCGATGGTCAGGACAAATTGTACTTCGATCCGGTTGCAGGCAAATACAAATTCATAGGCACGCTGGAAGCTTCGGATGGTGTGTTCAGCGGGACGGTATCCGGTGGACGTATTGTGGGTGGCAGTGTCCAGATAGGCAATTCATTCTCTGTAAACGAGTCCGGCCATATGGTTGCGGTTGGCGGGGAGTTTAGCGGCACGATCACAGCGGCGGTCATCACAGGGGGCCAAATTAATGGTGGTACCATCAACGGTTCAACCATCATTGGTTCGGTCCTGAAAACAGCCAACAGCGGCAGGCGCATTGAGATTGATACGGCTGGGTTCCGGTCCTACGATTCAAGTGGACGCAACAGGATACAGATGGCAACTACAGATGATTCTTTGGCCGCTGCACTGATCTTTAGGGATGCAAACGGAACATCTGTAGGGGAGATTAATTCCTATTCTAATAGTGGTGTCCTTACAATGTACGGAAATAGCATCATAATTGGTTCGAACAACACTTCTAACCCTATACGGATGCAAGGGGCAGTCACCTTTGCCGGGGCAACCTATTTGCGATCCGGTTCGATCTTTGGTATTAATATCTCCGACATAGTTGGGTTACAGTCTGAGATTAATGCAATATGGGCAGCGCTAAACGGTAAGGCGTCTAATAACCATACTCACTCTGTTACTTTGCCTACGCACAACCACGGGCTTGCTAATGCCGCAAATTGGGGCGGAACCTTCACAACTTCAACTCCGTAATGTATCATAATAGGAAAATAGCACCAATACGGAGGTATAGTATGAAGAAGTTTGCACACAAAGTTGCATATATTGCTGGAGGTATCATTATCGGTGTAGTTTTTTCGACATCAGCAGGGGCTTTTGCTGATACCGTTAAAAGCATGGTTGGCAAAAAGGTTACTGGTGAATACACAATTGTTGTAGATGGAAAGAAGTTGTCTGACAAAGGGGCGGTAATTGATTCGCGGGCAAACGTCCCTGCCCGTGCCTTGTCAGAAGCGTTAGGAGCTGATGTATCTGTGAGCGGGAAAACAATTAGTATTACATCAACATCGGATGAAAACACGATCGTAGATAGTACACCTTCTACGCCATCTACCGAGACAAATAAATATATTGGTCAATCTAAATCAAGTCTAGAAGAACAGAAAAAAGTTATTGAAGATAGAATTTTGACACCAACTAGAGCGGGAAGAGAACAAGCGCTGCAAGGGCTTGAAGAAGCTAAAAAGACTGGGGACGCTGCAATTATTAAATTAGCGGAAAATAAACTCGCTGAATATGATGCGGAAATTTCCAAATATGAAGCAGACCTGAAAATGGTCAACGAAGCGCTCGCAGCAATTAAATAATATCAACATTACAGAGAGTCCATTTCATGGGCTCTTTTTTTGTTGCCCAGAAAGGTGTGAACAGCATGGAGGAACAGCGTTTACGCGAGATTATCCGTGAGGAATTGATTGCCCATGACGAACGGACCAAAGCTGAGGTCATCACGATCCGCGTCAATGATCAGATGAAAGCAACTATGCTTGAGGTCATCAAGAATATGAAGTGGGGTGCACCAGGTGAGAATTAAGAAAGTGCTTGAACTGTCCGTGGATGTGAGCGACATTTTCCGTGAGTGTCCATTGGTGATCCGCGCCATGGTGGATACATTGCCCACGTTGGATTCTCAAGTTGCGTTCCTTCGGGTTATTCACCAAGACGTTGAAACTTTATTGAAGGGAGTTGTTTCGAATGGCGAACCGGTTCGCGAATCTGGAGGGCAGCAAAAAGATAAATGAGGATTTTCAAAATATTAACATCGGCTTTGACCGTGTACAGGCTGAAATAGATACCAAAGGTACACCAGCAGATGCCCAGGCTAAAGCCGATGCAGCCAAGGCGGCAGCTATTGCTACAGCAGCGGAAGCCCTGGCAGCCCATAAGGCGCGGGGAGCCGATGAGCATCCGGCAGCCAAAGGCAATGCGGCTGGTTTTATGTCTGCTGCTGACAAGCTCTTAGTTGATGCTCGCACCAGCGCCGCAACACCTGACACGCTCATGCAACGTGACGCAGAGGGACGGGCCAAGGTAGCCGCTCCAGCCGCAGCGAATGACATTGCCCGGAAAGCGGAGACTGACGCCATACAAGCCAACCTGGACAACCATGCAGGCAATGCAAATGTACACGTTACCGCAGCAGACCATACCAAACTGAACGGGATTGCTGCAGGAGCTGAGGTTAACCAAAATGCTTTTGCCAAGGTGAATGATGTGGAAGCTTCCAGCAAGTCTGATACAGTTGTTTTCGTTGGTGGTACAGGGATTACAGTCACAACCGATCCCGAGGGCAAGCGGATTGTCCTGACGGCAACAGGGGAAGCAACGCCAGGCGCTCATGCATCATCCCATATCACTGGCGGCACGGACGTAATTCCTGACGCTGTGGTTGGTGGCTCCAGTGGCCTGATGAGTGGAGCCGATGCCAAGTTTGTCCGGCAGGATGGAGAGAGCAAGACGGGAGCGCAGGCCAAGGCAGACGCAGCCAAACAGGCAGCCAACGAGTACACGGATCAGAAGGTTGGGGAAATCGTTATTGATGATGCATCCTTGACCCAGAAAGGGATTACGCAGCTCTCCAGCGCAACCGAATCCGATGAGGAAGGCGAAGCGGCTACACCTAAAGCCGTGAACACTGTCCGAAAGCAGGCCGACACGAAGATTGGTAATCTATCCGAACTACAGACAACGGACAAGGACAACCTGGTTGATGCGCTCAACGAGGTTTTTCAATCTGGCAGTGAGTTTAAGGGTGATATTGCAGATGCGATCACTGCCAAAGGTGTTCCAACATCTGCATCAGACAGCAAGGACACTTTTGTCCAACATATCGAATCCATTGAAACGTCAACGGTGATTAACGGACAGCAAAAGATTACCCGGACTTTTGCCGAGACGATAGTGGCTAATGATCCGGTGTATGTGTCGACAACGTTTGAGCCAGATGTAACTATATCGGAGCGACCTGTGAATGCTGTATATAAACTGTCTTGGAGTCATGATGGTCAATATCTTGCTTGTCCTTTCCAAACAGCTCCCTATCTATATATATACAAACGTGTAGGTAAGTCCTTAATCAAGTTGTCCGATCCAGATGTTATGCCAAACGGGAGTGCAAATAGCGCAAGTTTCAGTCCAGACGGAAATTATCTGGTGGTTGCTCATACTGCGTCGCCGTTCATTACTATATATAAGAGATCGGGTGACGTTTTTACCAAATTAGCTAATCCTGCGATATTACCTACCGGGCAATCTCAAGCAGCAGATTTCAGCCTAGACGGAATATATATGGCGGTTGCCCATAACGAATCACCCTACGTTACTGTGTACAAGAGATCGGGTGACCTCTTTACGAAATTAGCCAATCCTACGTCATTAGCGACGTCGTCAGGTCGGTCAGTAGATTTCAGCCCAGATGGAACATACTTGGCAGTTACTCATTTCTCATCACCTTACTTATCTATTTATAAGCGAACAGGCGATACCTTAACTAAATTAGCTAATCCCACCACTTTGCCAAACAGCATAGGTAATTCAGCGAAATTTACTAAAGATGGAAATACTTTAGCTTTAGGAAGCAGTAGTACCGCTCCGAATAATTTGATTTTATATAGTCGAAATGGTGATGTATTCACTAAAGCTGACTTGACCTACACATTACCGAGTACAACAGTTTATTGTGTAGAGTTTATATACATCGATGACACCGTTTATTTGGCTGCGGGAATTGCTATTGCTCCTTACGTTATGCTGTATCGACTTGTAAACAAGGAACTCGTAAAACAATCTGATATTATTGGCTTGCCTGGGTCTGGCAACGGCTTGTCTGCTACTCGTAACGGAGAGTTATTAGCTGTAGGGCACCCGGGAGTGCCGTACCTGACCGTGTATAGCGGTAACTACGACTACGTCAGGAAAAGCACAAATTCAGTTGCTGGCTTGGCGAACTATATGACTGGCATAGGATATGCGCTGGAAAGCGGGAACCGAGGAGAATCAAAGGAGATTATGACGATATGGAGGTAACAAGGATGAAATTCTATTTTCAATTAGACGGCGATATCATTCGTGATGTGATCACATATCCATACGATGGATACACAGAAGTTGAATTAGGCACAATGCACTTGCCTGCTGGCATCAATGCAGGCTATTACCGTTTACAGGATGGTGTGCCGGTATTGGATCAGGCCCTCAAGGATGAAGCAGATAATGCCAGTCGTCCGGCCGATTACGTTGAGCTGGATCAACGGCTTACGGCAGCCCAAACTCAACTTGCTCAGGAGAACGCTGAACTAAGACAAGCAGTATCTGAGCTGAGTTTGGTTCTGGCAGCCGTCATGGGAGGAGGTGAGTAACGATGACATTTACGAAGGACAGCGGTCTGGTAAAAGTGTGGGTCAGTCTTGTGATGACTGGATCTTACGAGCTTAAGGAAGTACCAGTCTTGTTTAATCTGAAAACTGTTGTGACAGAAGTCGTTAACGGAACAGCAGCTTAACCAGCGTACCCAAGTGGTGCGCTATTTTTATGCCCTCTGGAGTGGTCAGGGGGCTTTTCTATATTCAGATAGAGACGGGGGATTGGCGTATGGAAGCCATACCAGGAGGTGTGAATGACATGCAGGTGCAGGATGTTAATACGATTGTGGATTTGAAGGTCCAACTGGCCCGGATTGAGGAAGCATTGAAACCTTTGGCTGCTTTGGCTCCAGGATTGGCAGAAGTCAGAGAAATTTCCAAAGAAGCATTACAGACGGCACAGCAGATGGCCATTCGTATTGTTGAGGTCGAAGCGGAGTTGAAGAAGGTCGCGGATGTTGCTCATGACGCCAAGCGCAATGCAGCGGATGCATTGTCACGATTAGATAAGCATGACGCGGATCAAATATGGCTGAAACGTACGGTGTACGGCGCAGCATTAACTGGCATAACAGGACTGATTGTAGCGGCTGTATGGGCCGGAATTAAGTTGGGAGGTATGTAATGTGGAATGGGACATTATTCAAGGGTTGATTGATGGCAGGCTGCTGATTGTTCTGGCAGCTTGTTGGGTGATCGGAAATGTATTGAAGAAGACGCCGAAGGTGCAGGATTGGACTATCATTTATATCGTTTCCGGTGTAGCTATTGTATTTTCTGTCCTGATGCTTGGCCTGAGCGTGGAGAGCGTGGTACAAGGCGTTCTAGTGGGCGCTGTGGCGGTCTATGGTAACCAACTGGTGAAGCAAACCAAGAAGGGTGTTGATACAGATGCAAGCGCGTAAAACAGGTAATGCTCAGGGGATTGATGTATCCCATCACAACGGTAATATCGATTTCAAAAAGGTAGCTGCTGACGGGATTTCCTTTGTGTTTATCAAGGCGACACAAGGAAAGTCCTTCCGGTCACCCAAGTTTCTACAGTCCGTTAAGGATGCCAAAGCGGCTGGCCTGCTGATCGGTGCATATCATTACGTGGATGACTCTGCTGGGAGCGTGGAAACGGCCAAGGCTGAGGCAGCCAACTTCTATAAAGCTATCCAGGATGCTGGCGGGATTGGCACATTTGATTTACCACCTGTAATGGACTATGAGTCAAATAAAAACAGCTATAGCAAAGCAACGATTACAGCCGTAGCCACGACTTTCCTTGCGGAGATCCACAAGCTGACCAGAGTTAAACCGCTGGTGTATACATACCCAGCGTTCATTGGCAATTTTACGGGCTTATCTTCATATCCGTTGTGGATTGCCAGGTACAGCACACAAACGCCTGCTGATGTTTCCGGCTGGACACGTTGGGACTTCTGGCAATACTCAGACGGATCAGCAGGGGGATATTTGCCACGGGGGAACCGGAAGGTGGACGGGATCAGTGGAGCCGTAGATTTAAACGAATTTGACGGCACGATTGCGGAGATGAGAGCAAAGTACTCACCTATTAAGGAGGACAAGCCAGTGACACAACCAGTGACAACAAGGGATATTAATGTGCCCAGCAAGTGGGCTGAGGCAGCGTGGGCAGAGGTGACAGCCAACGGGTATTTTGACGGGACACGTCCGGGGGCGCAGATCACACGCGAGGAATCGGCGGTAGTCATTAATCGGCTCAGGAAAAATTTCCTTGCCTTGATTGCAGGAACCAATGGGGATGTCAAAGCCATGGACCTGAGATTGAAGAAGATTGAAGCAAGTCAGGAATAATTTCAGGAATATTTAACGGAATAATTTACATTGGAATTGACAAGTCTTCTCCGCAACTGTCTCACTAAAATATCGAGAATTTTGCAACCGTAAATCCCAATCGCTTGGAAATATCAAAGGCCCTACCAGTTAATCTGGCGGGGCCTTTTTTGCGTTCAATAAAGCATAGACATGTAGAATAACCTATTGACCAGAGTAAACAGATATGGTATATTATTTATGGGAGGTGAGAACAAGGATGAAGAAAAAAAGGAGAAAGAAAAAGGAACTCCCGGTGGACAAGCTGGTTACGCTTCTCACGGCCATTGTCAGCTTGCTTACCGCAGTAGTCAACCTCATCATAGTCCTTCGCCGTTAGGCGGGACTTGAGGGTAGCACGGTCGGTTAATCCCAAAGGCCGACCGTGTGAGTTCCTTAATCCTTCTCTTCCCTTAGTATAGCATGACAAGAAGGGAGCATGTATAATCATGAGTATGTCAAAAATAACTAAAGTGACTTTGATCATTAGCTTGCTTTCGTTGGGTCTAAGTGTCGCTACAATGGTAATATTGATTACGAGGTGATTTGATGGAACGGGACGATCTGATCCGCATCATACAAGAGAATGTAATAACAGCAACAGAAGCGGTGGAGATACTTGGTGGATCTAAGCAGAACCTTTCTTCATTGGTGAAGCGTAAGAAGCTGCTTCCAATAAAAGAGTCCGGGTCAGTTCGTCTCTTTCTCAAATCGGATGTTGAGGACCGTAAGCGAGAGGCGGAACAGTTGCGTGAGAAGTATAGACCATATGAATGAATATTTGAGCCCACCAGCTTATTCCGGTGGGTTTTTCTCTTTTGGCTTCAATGGTTTCTTTGTAAGAGTCTTATAATACTCAAAAGGCACGCCTTTGTAGTACCACCTATTTTCTTGTTTTTCCCTCTTCTCAATAACAACCTTAAGTTCCATATTGTTAACCTTCCGCTGAAATTCAGAAGCGTATTCCTTACATTGTCTAAGTCCTCTTTCCTCAGTTTCACTATAGAAAACGTGAAGCGAAAAGCCGTTTGCCATAACTTCCATTCTGTATAGATTCATTATGTATACCCTCTCGTTGAGATGTTTCCATAAATCATACCAAAAACAAACGAAAAAACTACTTCATTTAAACAAATAAGCGATAATATGAAGTTTATATTCGACAATATAATATCTATTAACAGGAACGTACGTTCCGTGTATAATGTTAGGTATATCTTTGACACAAAGTCAATTCGCGGTTTTGTGAAGTATTAAGATGTAAAGTTTTACCTTCGGGACGTTCGACACATTGCGACACAACATGTCATAGGAAAAAGGTATTATTTTCTTATAGTTTAGAACAAAATGTTCTAAATAATCCGGGGGAGTGCGGTAATACCGCCTCATGTAAGCTTCACATCAAACTCATATAAATCTTCCCATTTACACCCTAATATCATCACGGCAGTGTACATATCTTCAGGCAGCATCACACGGGTGTCATTACAATAATGGGAAATCATTCGCTGGGATCGACCAGACCGATTAGCATATTCAGTCTGGGTCCAACCCCTAGCGGTTATGAGTTCAAGAAGCCTACATCTCCCTCGGGAGATTTCCACTTAGACAACTCCTTGTAACTTGTTACTTTTCGAGACAATTATATCACGTTAAGTTTAGATGAGAAAACAAAGACCGGGGAAGAAATTTTACATCAAGGGAGAGGGTCGCATGATAGAAGAGTGGATTAAAATTGCTGCTGATATTAAGCAAGAAGAAATGGTGGATATCTGTGAAGAAGCAACTGATACAACCTATAAAGAATTGATAAAAAATTTAGAGGAAATAAAGCGGAGTCACCCTGAGTTAATTTTAGTTACTGATAAAATTGAAAACTTGTTCATAAAAAAGACGAGAGAAGACGTCGCTGCAATTTTCTATAAAACGCTTGTTGATGGAATAGAAATAGGAAAAAATATAAGATGAAAATCAAATAGGTGAGTTGGGGGAGAAATGGGGGAGGAATTGGGGGAGAACCAGATAAATACAGATAAAACTAGATTAAAGTGAATTAGAAAAGCCCTTATGTATCAATGGTTTGTGTAACATTAGATAGCATTAGATAGTGGCTAAACCGACTTTGACAGGGTAGGGGTCAGTGGTTCGAGCCCACTACAGATCATACGCGAGAAGCCTTGCAGAGCAAGGCTTCTTTTCCTTATAGAAGAAACTACACTATAATTTTGTGTTCATTAAAGAGAAATGGTTAATTTTTGGTCAAGATCATGTTATTTTGCTAAGTATCTCGTTAATTAAATTGCTTTCTACAAGTTCTGTTATTGATTATCGTTAAAAAAATGCCAACGTCACATTAACTGTGAGTTGGTATTTTTTACGTTAACCGAAAAGAACAGTGTTTAACTTTTCAGCTGTTTCTTTTGCATGCGTATGTCGGATTCCGTGAAATTTAATTATTGGAATGTTCCAACAGCAGCCAAAAGTATTTAATCACTTGGCAGAAATAATTATAAATCGACTATTTGCCGTCAAAAGCCTCCATAATGAGAAAATAACTGCTTATGATGCAGCGATCCAGCACCGGCAGAATTAAAATGAACAATTGCAGAACTACCGGCGTTCTGATTATATATAAAAAGTTTTCTCACTGTGTAACATTCCCTGATTGTAAGTGTTCATTTATATATAGGGAAATTAAAATTACAAACAAAGTTTTGAGTACTTTCACAAGTAAAGATCAGGGTGCATTTTCAAGCAGACCAAAAATAACTTGAATAAAACAACACTAATCATTCAACTATAGGAGGATATTCTTATGAGAACAAAATCACTAAAATTTATTACAGTTGGTGTGATTTTTGCTTTAGGGATTGGAATAGGTGTCTATGGATGGGGAGCTGCATCTGCTAATACTAGTCCCTCTGAAGATTAAATGGAAGTAAAAATCAATGATAAAGGTGAAACATATGGTTCATTTGTTTATCATGATGGAAAAGAAATAGATTTAGTTAAGGCTATAGGTGTAAACGGAACGGAAGGTTACATCAAGACTTCAGATATGAATCAAGATTTGCCACAAACTCCCGAAGAAGCAATTCAGAGTATGAATGAACTAAAAGTCGATAAGTATATAAACTTGTACGATAGCAAAGAGAATATTATCGGAAAATTTTCACTTGAGAGTTCAGAAGATTAAAACTAAACTACACTACTCCCCCAAAAGATGCTCTCCATAATGATTGCGAGCACTTTAAAATTCCAACAAGTAAATTCAGTTCACGTACTGCTCCACTTGTAGTATTCTACTGAGAATATACATAAAGCTTGCAGCAGTTTGACTAATTCTTCTGCAAATCAGCAAGATTCTGTCTACCCCAATCGCAGAGAATTTCCAGCACAGGCATCAGCGTTAATCCTTCACGAGACAAAGAGTATTCTACTTTTGGCGGTAATTGTGGGTACTCTGTACGGATAATTAATTGGTCGGCTTCTAGTTCCTTCAGTTGAGAGCTTAGCATTTTATGCGTAATTCCATCCAAAGCTCTTTTCAGTTCTCCATATCGCAATGTTTCTTTTTTCCATAACCAAAATAAGATATGCATTTTCCATTTTCCACCGATCAACGACATGGCATGTGAAAATGGTTTAACGTTTACTTCCTCAGCAATTTCCATATTCCACTCTCCTTTTAGTTAGTATCTACCTTTTAAGTGCATACTATACTCTTTTTTCACCCTACTATACAATAACTCATGAAACAGAGACAAGGGTGGACACGCCTAATAAAAGGAGAGAATATATATGGAAAATAGTAATCGTAATTTCTTGCAGCCTTATACATTTGCGAATGGTTTTACGTTGAAAAATAGAGTGGTCATGGCGCCAATGACAACAATGTCCAGTTTCTTCGATGGTTCCATCACCAATGATGAAGTCGATTATTATGCCGAACGGGCTGGAGGCCCTGGAATGATCATTACAGGTGTTGCGTACGTAACCGATGGGGGAAAAGGCTTCGAAGGTGAGCTCTCCATCGCAAGTGATTCTACAATCAAAGGACTGTCCAAAATTGCAAGAGCCATTCAGAAAGACGGAACGAAAGCCATTGTGCAAATCTTTCATGCAGGGCGCAAAACGAACTCCAAAACGCTAAGAGGTGTACAACCCACCAGTGCGAGTGCAATCGCTGCCGCTCATCCAATCGGCTCGGAGAAGCCGCGTGAATTGACTCCTGAGGAAATCGAAAACATTATTAAGGACTTCGGCAGTGCAACCTTACGAGCCATTCAAGCTGGTTTTGACGGGGTAGAGCTTCACGGGGCCAACACATATCTATTGCAGCAATTTTTCTCCGTCAATTCCAATCAACGGTCCGATCAGTGGGGTGGCAGTTTTGAAAATCGTATGCGATTTCCGCTGGCAGTCATTCAGGAGGTTGCATCAGTTATTGATGCCCATGCGGATAAACCCTTTATCCTCGGTTACCGGATTTCACCGGAAGAAATTCATATGCCGGGCATCCAGCTCGAAGACTCCTTGGCTTTTGCCCAGGCGCTGACAGACACTCGGGTTGATTACATTCATCTGTCGATGGGAAGTTACAAACGAACATCTTTAAACCACCCCGATGACAAAGAGCCAATCTTAACTAAATTCGTCCGGGTTTTGGATCACAAAAAACCTCTGATTGGCATCGGATCGATTGAGCGGCCGGAAGACGCGGAAGAGGTCATCAACGCCGGGGCAACTTTGGCTGCACTCGGACGGGAATTGATTCGTGAGCCAAAATGGGTACAGAAGGTGAAAGCAGGTGACCTTGGCAGCATTCGTTACCAAATATCCCCGTCGGATATGGATGAGTTGCGCATTCCATTGGCGATGCAGACTTATCTGGAAGGTTCGTTTCGGGAGGTCATGCACTTTACTACCGACAGTCAGGAAGGGACTGACTACCAGAATTCACTTGCACCGATGGAGGGCTTTGAGAAGAAAATGTAAAAGCTAAACTATATTAGGTAGATTCAACTTTTGGATCAGTGATAGATATTTATCAATTACGGAGCAACCATTTCCTGCTATTACAAGAGGGAATGGTTGTTTTTAATTTTATAATAATGATTTACAAACACAATTAAATTGTGTACAATCTAATTGTTAGCAAAACAAAAGAGACATCATCTTTACAAAATAAAATCTAAATTACAGAGGAGCCAATACTCATGAAAACATTATATGAAACTACAGTTATCAATACAGGTGGACGTCAAGGGATTGTGCAATCGCCAGATAACGTATTTATGCTTGATGTCGCTGCCCCACCTGAACTGGGAGGTAAAGTGACGACAGCTACGAATCCAGAGCAATTGTTTGCAGCAGGCTACAGTGCTTGCTTTAATTCAGCGCTGGAATTTCAATTAAAGAAACACAAAGTCGAAATTGAGAGAAGCACAGTATCGGCTACGGTTATGCTTGTGACGGACCCTACGGATAATGGTGTGAAACTGGAAGTGGAACTTGAAGTTAAAATTGAGGGTTTGGATGAGGAGACAGCACAGAAATTTGTAAAACTTGCGCATGACTACTGCCCATATTCCAAAGGAATCAAAGGGAACGTCAATGTTACCGTGGGACTAGCCTAATTATTGAGCTGAGTCGATCGAACGGTTTCGTTTCAGACTTCATGTTGAAGTCTGAAGCATGTATCTAAAATAATTTCTAAAAACTGAAGGCCTCCGAGAAATCGGAGGTTTTTTTGATATGCTCTTTAATTCTGCAGCGATAACCAATAATAGATAAAGAAATCAATTACGATTGAAATATACCCATATGGGGTATATTATGAGAGTAGAAATCGAAAGTTCAAAGGAGTGCAACTCATGAAAAAGTATGCAATGATATTGCTGACTACGGTGATCACGGGCAGTCTGATGTTAAGTGGATGTGGCAAGAATGCTGAGCAGGATAATAGCAGTAGTGACAGTCATGCAGCGAGCACAGGAGAGATGCACCACTCGGATTCGGGAGAATTACCGGAAGGACTTCAGGAAAAGAAAAATCCTACATATCCAGTGGGCAGCCATGTCGTGTTGAGTACGGACCATATGGCCGGAATGAAGGGTGCAGTAGCAACAATTGTGGGAGCCTATGAGACAACAGCGTATACAGTCTCGTATACACCAACTACAGGGGGAGACACTGTGAAAAATCATAAATGGGTCATTCAAGAGGAAATTCAGGACCATACGGATCAACCGTATGCAGCAGGAGCAGAGGTTGTGCTGAACGCTGACCACATGCCAGGAATGAAAGGTGCTAAGGCAACGATTGACTCCGCTGAGCAAACGACGGTATATATGGTTGATTATACCCCGACCACAGGCGGAGATCCGGTGAAGAATCATAAATGGGTCACGGAAGAAGAATTGTCTGCTAAATGAGAGAGCTTGAAGTAAGTGCCTGAAGTAATAGTTGTTAAGCCTCACATCCATGCGTATAACTTGTGTTAGTCATTATGTGATTACCAAAACCACCCTCCTCACTTTTTAAGTGAAAAGGGTGGTTTTATATATAACAACGCAAAACTATCTTTTGAAAATCTCCAGTTACCAGACAATCGTTTCTGGAGTAACACCAACCGGGAATGTTTCTTCAGCTTTATCTTTCTCCACATACATATCATACCAAGCGTCAGCAATGTATTTAGGGTCTGTTGGTGTATCCGGCTTGATGAATACACCCAAGGAGAGGTGACCCACATAAATGCCTTTCGGAGCGAGGTCCGTATGCAGATTGTTGGCATAGTTTCGTAATCCGCCCAAAGCAATCCCCACGTTACCCATCATCGGAATTGGATATATAGCGGAAAGCCCAGTGGTGAACAGAATCGCTCCAGTCTGACGTTCCAGCATAGCTGGTAATACCTGTTGCACACTATGAATTGCACCAAGTACCAGACCCTGGAACTGATCCAATGCATTATCCGCAGTAACATTCATGGCAGGTGTCGGAGGGAACTGTCCAACGGTTGGACTGAATTCGAGCACATCAATAAAACCGTACTTCTCTTTGATTTGGTCAAAAGCTTGTGTCAATTGTTCCGGGTTATATAGATCGGCTGCGAAGCCGGATGCTTCAATACCTTCTGATTTTAACTGGGCTGCCAGGTTATCGAGTTTGTCTTGGTTTCGTGATACCAAAGCGACCTGAAATCCTTTTTGTCCAAATTTCTGTCCTATAGCCATCCCGAGTCCGAGGCCTGCGCCAACAATGACGATGGTTTTCATATCATGTTTCTCCTTTTCATTCTTATATTGTAAATAGTAGACTAGACAACTAAAGTAATGTAAACAACGCTTGTTGTTAAGCATGCTATACTAATCCAATCAGGCTTACAATCAGCAAAAATGCAGAATCGTTGCGTAGACAACAGTTCCTATATTTTTGTTGCGAACATTATGCAAAAGGCGAGGAGACATTCGAATGACGATCAAAAATAACCAGGATCCTCGTGTCATACGGACACGTCAGCTCCTGCAGGATGCGTTCCTATCCCTACTGCAGCATCAGGACTTTGATTCTCTGACCGTGGGGGATATTACCGAAAAAGCTACGGTGAATCGAGCCACATTTTATGCACACTTCACCGATAAATTTGCCATTCTGGATTCGACCGTTACGTATTCATTCATGGAGAAATTGAATGATCGAATGGATCAGGGTGATACATTTAATGAAGAAGTTTTGAGAAAAATATTAACAGCCCTGTGTGAATTTCATGCTGAAGTCAGTACTCGCTGCGAACGAAGTTACAGGTCACTGGGAACCGTACTGGAACTTCAAATTAGAGAAAAAATCCAGATTATTATTTTGCAACTGTTGAATCGTCAGAAAACCTCCACACCGGGGCAGAACTCTCGTAAAGAGACAGCAGCAGTTCTGTTAAGCTGGGGGATGTATGGCACGGCTTATCAATGGAACCTGCAGGGTCGGAACGTGCCTATGGAACAATGGATTAATGACACGCTTCCTCTACTGTTGTATGGAAATAGCATCTTTTTTGAGAATTAATAAATTTCTGCTCATTTATGGGTTATAATGGAACCATAAGATTAAAGCTGCTGGAAAGGGGAATGTATATGATGGACTTTAGCAAGCCGCCCCATGCCTCAGAATCACATACACACAAACAGCGCCATGAAGAAAATGAACAACAGCTTTTAGCCGGAGGGAAAAGCATTTGGTGGGAAATTAGCAACTGGCTAATTCTCGCTGGGATTCTTGCGGTAATCTTCGTATTGTTTAAGTTCGTTTTCTAGAAAAAGAGAAACATTAAAACTTTGGATAAGGGCCATATTAAATGGGCTCTTTTTTTCTTTACGCTCTTACATATAAATCATCAAGCGAATAACAAATGACAAAAATAAATATTTGTCATTTGTTATTCGCTGTGTTAATCTAATTTCAACGGAGGTGACTTGAGGATGGTGTAACCATCTTAATCATTATGGAAAAGGACAAAACTTCTGAATTTTTAACCAAGGAACAAATTATTGGAGCAACGCAGGAAACTCTTCGGCGCTTCGGTGTTGCCAAAACATCAGTTACGGATGTCGCTAAATTGCTTGGTGTTAGTCACGGTACGATTTACAGGCACTATAAAAGCAAGAAAGAATTACTTGAAGGCGTGACCGCACAATGGCTCGAAGATGAGATTATTGCGCCTTTGACGGCAATAGCTAAGGATCAGAGTTATAACGGAGAGGGAACACGTCATCTGAAAGTATATATAGAAGCATTAATCGCTCTTAAACGTCATTATGCCGAATCCGATGCAGAGTTGTTTGAGATGTACGCACGGGTAACTCAGGAATCCGCAGATATTATCAATAAACATGTGCAACATCTTGTACGTCATTTGAGTGAGATTATCCAGCAGGAGAACCATTTCCAATTTAACAACCCAGACGTGGTTGCAACGGCGATCCTTCAAGCTACAGCCCGTTTTCATCATCCGGCACACGCCTATGAATGGCAGAGCCCTACAATTGATGCGGAATTTGCACAGGTGTGGTTGTTGATCGAAAAGGGATTATTACATTTTGAACAAGAGAGGGAGTAATCGTAAATGAAAAAGCTAGCAGGTAAAGTAGCCATTGTAACTGGCTCATCCCGGGGGATCGGACGTGCTATAGCAGAGCAACTCGCTGAATTGGGCGCGGATGTCGTCATTAACTACGCGAGCAGCCCAGACAAAGCAGAGCAGGTGGCAGATATTGCTCGCCAAAAAGGAGTCCGTGCCATTACCGTTCAGGCTGACCTTGCCCGAAAGGAAGATGTGGAGCGTTTATTTTCCGAAACGATTAGCCAGCTTGGAAAAGTCGATATTCTGATCAACAATGCAGGCATCATGAAGACAACGCCTTTGGCAGATGTGACGGAGGAAGAATTCGATCAGCAGTTTGCCATCAATGTGAAAGGTACATTTTTTGCTTGTCAGCAAGCATTGAAACACATGGAGGAGCAGGGCCGAATTGTTAACTTCTCCACTTCTGTAACCGGACAGATGTTTCCGGGATACAGCGTGTACGCAGGTACCAAAGGAGCAGTTGAACAGATTACTCGTCAGCTTGCAAAAGAATTTGGCTCCAGACAAATCACTATTAATGCTGTTGCACCAGGCCCGGTGAATACCGAGTTGTTTTCTGTAGGGAAGACGGAGCAACAGCTCGAAGGGCTACGTAAAATGAATGCATTTGGTCGTCTAGGTGAACCGGAGGACATTGCAAATGTAATCTCTTTCCTTGTCAGTGAAGAGTCGCAATGGGTTACAGGACAGACGCTGCGTGCAAACGGCGGTTTCATTTAAACGATATCATGCACGAAGTTTATTGCTTTTGACACACAACCGGGCGAATCCCCATATGATGCATTACATCAGCAAGCAATTGGGGAAATGGGGAATCCGGGATGGCAAAGGCAAAGGGAAAAAAGGCTCCCGCGTTAAAGAGTGACAAACTTCGTGTATCCATGAAATTGGTTACTTCGGATGTATGTGAGCGTTGCAAGACCCCCTGTACACGAGGAATGGATTATGCAGCACGGATGCGAACCGATGGAGCTGTAGGCAAGGGCGTACCTTGTATATTGACTCGTCATACTTCGTAGTCCGCTTCATAATAAGTTTGACCTACAAGAAGTTCGTATAATTACGTATTGCCAACAACTATACTATAGGGGCGTCCTTTAACAGGGAACGCCTCTTTTTGATCGTTCCAAGGGGTGGAAAATATTCTGGATAAAAAATGAAAAATGATGAAAAACAGCGCAACTTTGTGGATGAACCTGCAGTATAAATGTACAACAGCTAGCAGCAGGGGAGGGAATATTGACGGAATGAAATGGAAAAGAATTTTGCTGTGTGTCACGGTATTCTCCTTGCTCGGCGGGTCTTTATTGTTTGCAGATTCAGTGAACGAGAAGATTCGGGTTCTCATTAACGGCAAGGAAGCAGCTGACGGTGGTTATCTGATTGACGGAACGACCTATGTACCTGTAAGGGAAGCGGGCGGAATCGCCAGATGGGATACCACAAACAAGAGAGTAACGGTTATCAAACCGAATGTACATATTTTTCTCTTCAAGGGAGATACCGTGTTTGGCAACGTGAACGTGGGTAAGTTGAAATTTAATGTGTTCTCACAAGTCGACAGTTTGACAACAGATATAGCTGCCGTGAAGGTGACGATTACCAATCCAAGTGGTGAGGTTAAGGATATTCAGTCTCAGGAGCTTAAGACACAGAAGGATAACTTCTGGTTCCGAACGTACGATTTTACGTATGATTTCAGCCGGGCTGGCAAGTATCAAGTCGGTTTTTATATTAAAGAAAATGCAAACAGTAATTATGTGCTGGCAGCCGAGAAAATCATTACCGCGCTGAACGATTGAAGCAAAAATAACCTTGTCGGTTAAATTGACCTGGACCATTGAACATGTTACGATATGCAAGGTTACACAATTTCTATTTATAAAGCGAGGTATATCAATGAGCGATCACACACATGAACACGGCGATGCCTGCGGATGCGGTCAAGACCACGACCACGACCACGAGCATGAAGAAGTTCTTCTGACACTGACAGACGAGAACGGAAATGACGTGGAGATGGTTTTGGTGGAGACGTTTGACGTGGAGAAGCATGTTTATGCGCTCCTGCTGGAACGTAACAATCCTGAAGCTGACGGCATCATTCTGCGTATGGAAGAAGAAGACGAGGAAATGGTGCTCTACAATATTGAAGACGAAGAAGAGTGGACCCGTGTTGAAGCGGCGTACAACGAACTCGTTGCAAGCCAAGAATAGTCATCCTTTTGGAATAAAGCAAGAAGGCTCCTTAATTATAGGGGGCCTTTTGTTTGCTTTTTATTAGGTGTATATGCTGTTTTTTCTTGCGATAAGGACAGTGGAATAGGTGGAAAAATGCAAACGATACAGCGATCATAAGCCCAAGGCAGGACAAGTCTGTGTGGAGAAAAAATAAAAAAGACCAAGCATCCCGCTTGGTCCTTAGAGATCGATCAACCTCATGCAGAGGTGGCTGTTCTAGAATATTGCATCTGCTTCCACGATGACTTTCACGTTGGTTACGCTACGATCTTCAGGTCCTTTTACAGGCAGTCCAACTTCAACATGATCAATGATGTAGTCGATGTTTTCCTGAGTGATAACCTCACCTGGCAGCAGAATCGGGATTCCTGGTGGATATACGTAGATGAATTCCGAAATAATCCGACCTGCGGATTCCTTGAAAGGAATGACTTCGGTATCACCATAGAACGCATCACGTGGAGTCAGCATCAGCTGTGGTACATCTGGAACCTTGACCACCAGCTCATGGGCTGGATTCACTTGATAATACGTACGGGATAGATCCTGCAGGGCGTTCAGCAAGATTTCTACGGAGTCATCCGTATCTCCCGGCGTGATGAGGCACAGAATATTATACATATCACTGAGCTCCACCTCGATTTTGTAATGCTCACGTAGCCAGTTCTCTGTTTCGTAGCCTGTAATTCCAAGGTGGCGAACATGAATGGTTACTTTGGTTGGGTCGTAATTAAAGGTAGCCTCTGTGCCCAGCAGCTCTCTGCCGAAGCAATATAGTCCGTCCATATCATTAATGGAGCGTCTTGCAAACTCAGCCAAATCAATGGCTTTCTGTGCCATCTGATGGCCATTCAGAGCCAGATTACGTCTCGACGTGTCGAGCGAAGCCAGCAGGATGTAAGAAGTCGACGTTGAAGTCAACATACTCAGAATGGTTTGTACACGTTGCGGATTCACATATCCATTCTTCGTGTTCAGATTGAGTACAGAACTCTGGGTCATCGAACCACCCAGCTTGTGTACACTCGTTGCAGCCATATCAGCCCCGGCGGCCATGGCTGAGAGTGGCAGATCTTCATGGAAATGAATGAGTACGCCATGCGCTTCATCCACAAGTACTGGAACCTGATAGCTATGCGCCAGTTCAACAATTTCTTTTAGATCGGTACATACGCCGAAGTACGTTGGGTTAATGACGAGCAAAGCCTTGGCATCGGGATGACGCTCAAGAGCACGTCGGATCGCGCCTGTAGTGACACCGTGATCAATCCCTAGATTGGCATCCTGCGCAGGAGAGACGAATACGGGTTTCGCTCCTGAGAAAATGATGGCAGACATGACCGATTTATGCACATTACGGGGCACAATAATCTTGTCACCCGGTTCACATACCGACAGAATCATGGTCATGATGGCACTGCTTGTGCCTTGTACACTAAAATAGGTATAATCGGCTCCGAAGGCATCGGCTGCCAGAATCTGCGCTTCCTCAATGACACCGGTTGGCTGATGCAAATCATCTAGCGGTGCGATGTTAATCAAATCTATGGAGAGGGCATTATCGCCGATAAATTCACGAAATTCGGTATCCGTTCCCAATCCTTTTTTATGTCCCGGAATATGAAATTGCACCGGATTGAGTGCCGCGTGATTTTTTAAAGCGGTAAACAGCGGCGTACGGCGGTGATCCATCAGTGCTGTCACAACCTTTCCTAATTATAATTTGTAAGAAAAACGTCTTTCGACGTAAATTCTATGAAGACAGACCGCTTGTAGCGGATGTTTTCTTGCGATCACGGATTTAGTTCAGCTTCGCTGATAACTTATCATTTTGTAATCTCAAACAAATTTGAGTATAGCAAATTAAGAACCGAATGCAAGCAATATTGCTTGACAATTTTTCGAATTGCTGAGATTTGGACACATCCCCGAGGGTTACAGTAAGGATAGGAGATGGGCAAGCAAGCATCGAAAGGGGAAAAAGAATGCAAACCAATACAAAACCAGCCAAAATCCTGCGATCACCTTTCTTTATCGCCATGTGGCTAACGCTTTTTCTAGTTGAAATTATTAAAGGTGCCCTGCTGGTCGCTATTTTGCCCGTGTATATGGACAATATTCTGGGTTTGTCCGCTGGCGTGATTGGTGTGGCCTTTGCCCTTCAATATTTGGGAGATAATCTGTTCCGGGCTCCCTCTGGCTGGGCAGCAGAACGGATCGGGTTCCGCGCGACAATGGTGACGGCGCTAATTTGTACATTAGTTGCTGTAATCATGATTATATTCTTCAAAAGTGCATTTGGCCTTGCCATGGCTTGTCTCATTCTTGGAGTTGGCACGTCACCCCTTTGGCCTTGCGCTATGACAGGCGTGACTGCGATGTCGGGGCCACAGAACAAGAACGGTACAGCCATGGGTGCGCTGGAGATGGCGGCACTTGGGGGGACTGGTCTAGGGCCGATCGGAATGAACTGGCTATTGGAGCGGACGCATCACGATTATCGCACCATTTTCTTGGTGTTGATGGGTGTTGCAATTCTGGTCATTCTGGTCGCTTTGATTTTACCCGGACGTGTCATTGTTGAGGGAGAGCATGCGGAAAGTGAGACGAAGCGGTCAGATATGAAATATCCGGCTAAACCGAATATTTTCACGCCGTTCATCCGACTCAAAAACAGTGTCCAGGGTACATTGCAACGGGTACGCAGCACCCTTAATGTTAATCCGCTCGTATATCCTGCACTATTCATGCAGTCTTTTGTTATTGGTCTGCTCAGTCCCGTGATTACGCTATACACTCGCACAGACCTGCACATCTCGCCCAACCTATACAGCTTGTTGCTGATAGCGGGTGGAGGCATTACGGTCATTGCATTGCTGCCTGTAGGGAAAATGGTAGACCGGTTTGGAACGGCACCGTTCCTGAACATCGGTTTTTTAATGGCAGCAGTGAGTCTGTTTGCTTTTTCTTCTATTACGTCTATTCCAGTTGTGTTCGGTATCGTCATGTTGGTTGGCGTCAGCTATGCGATGATTCTCCCGGCTTGGAATGCGTTTGTAGCCACATTGATTCCCAAAGGAGAACGCGGAGCGATCTGGGGTTTCTTCCTGACCCTTCAGGGATCAGGCATGGTCGTAGGGCCGATTGTATCCGGACTGCTGTGGGATCACATTAGTCATCCAGCTCCATTTATCGGAAGTGCTGTCGTTATGGCTGGACTTGCCGTTGTGCACTATGTGTTATCCCGTAAACCGTATCGTACAGCTCCTGCCAAATGATGCGATTGAAGTCTGATAAGGTGGATCCAATAAGAAAAGGGAGTTCCAACAACCATACAGGTTGTGGAACTCCCTTTTTATGTAGCATGGTGCAACCATTCAGCTAACGACGGGAAGATTATTCTTCCCGCCGGAGTGATCAACTCTGGGAACTAATCGTTCAACGTACTCCATGCCTACTTAAGACAAAGACATCTTGTAGAGCGGCAGCAGCTTTTTGAACGTTGAACGAACCGTTTCCAAGAACTTGACCCATCTGCAGGAACTTTTCCCCATCCGCAGCAAGGGCATCATCCCATCAATTCGCAGTCCGCACATAACCTCTGCATACCTTTATTTCGCGTCCATTATATCATGAAAAACGGGGGCTTGCCCCTGTGCATCTGCGGAAAGCTGCGATCCTTCGGATCAATCGGTGAAAAATAGTCAAATAACCAAGTACCCTTACATAAAATGAAGTATAAAATAGGGTAAGCCGATTGAGTAGAAGCGATTGAAGAAGATGGCCGGAGCATCTCCGGTACAGATGGAGGGAGTGCCGTGAATAAGAGTTATGAAGTTGAATATTGCAATCTGGAGCTGCGGTTCAACCGTCGGCATATCCAAAATTTGATCAAAGACCTTATTCGTGAGGGGTATTCACTATATTGGAGCGAGGACGAATCCTTTTTTATTCTGTCAGTCCGCACCGGACGCAAGCTGGTAAAGCTCCGTTTTCAACAGACGCGCAGTGGGAATTACAAGATGACCGGAGATTATATTATCAAGGACGCAAAGCTTGCGGAATGGTTGGAGAAGCTGATTGGGGATACACGCGGGCATGCCGTTGTGAAACGGTTTAAGGATCAGCAGATGACCGTGGAGAATATTTTGTTTGGTGAAGTCATTCGTCTCGTTGAAGTATCCGGATTCAAACAGCGTGTTATTTTTCAAAAGGAACCTGCGCCGACGGCGGAAGAGATGGAAGAAATGTTCCTCTCGCGCGAAGGCGAGGAGCGTCTCATGCTGCTGCGTATGGAAGTGGATGATGAATTGGAGCGTCTGTATGCCGCCATTCAGATGGATAATATCGAAAAAGCAAATGTCTGTCGTAAAGTCTTAAAGCAGTTGTCAGGGCACATGTTGATGCTGGAAGGCTAAAATATAAAGCTGTATTTATGAAAATACGATGAACACCTCAGGTAATTGGGGTGTTTTCTCGCTGTGCGACCATGGTCCGGGGTTCACTTCTATGCGTAAAACCGTTAAAATGGGGGTATTGTTGAGAATTCATTTCAATAAAATTAATTGGAGCAAAGGATGGAGGACCAGATGGCGAAACAACAGATCGGTGTCATTGGACTTGCAGTAATGGGCAAAAATTTGGCCCTTAACATTGAAAGCAGAGGTTTCACGGTATCGGTATTTAACCGTTCCCCGGAGAAAACCAACGATCTTCTGAAAGAAGCCGAAGGTAAAAACCTGACAGGCACATTCTCTATTGAAGAGTTTGTGGCATCCCTGGAATCCCCGCGCAAAATCCTGATCATGGTACAAGCTGGTTATGCAACCGACGCTACCATTGAACAACTGCTTCCTCATTTGGATGAGGGCGACATCATCATTGATGGCGGTAACGCATACTTCCCTGACACCCAACGTCGCAGCAAAGAGTTGGAAGACAAAGGCATTCGCTTCATCGGTACAGGTGTATCCGGTGGGGAAGAAGGCGCGTTGAAAGGCCCTGCAATTATGCCAGGTGGACAAGAGAGTGCGTACAAGCTGGTTGAACCGATCCTGACAGCCATTTCGGCCAAAGTCGGTGACGATCCTTGTTGTACATATATCGGACCAGATGGTGCTGGACACTATGTGAAAATGGTGCATAACGGTATCGAATACGGAGATATGCAGTTGATTGGTGAAGCTTACCACCTACTCAAATCCGTGTTGAATGTGTCCGTTGAGGAGCTTCACGCCATCTTTACAGAATGGAATCAGGGAGAGCTGGATAGTTACCTGATCGAAATCACAGCAGATATCTTCTCCAAATACGATCCGGAAACGGGCAAACCAATGGTTGATGTCATTCTGGATGCAGCTGGACAAAAAGGAACAGGCAAATGGACGAGCCAAAGCGCGCTGGATCTCGGCGTACCATTGTCCATGATTACAGAATCCGTATTCTCCCGCTTCCTGTCTGCGATGAAAGACGAGCGGGTGGCAGCGAGCAAAATCCTGAACGGACCTGCGGTTGAAGCATTCTCCGGTGACAAAAAAGCGTTCATCGAGAATGTTCGCAAAGCGCTGTTTGCAAGTAAAATCGTATCCTACGCACAAGGTTTTGCCCAAATGCGTGCAGCTTCCGATGAGTACGGTTGGGATCTGAAATACGGCAACATCGCCATGATCTTCCGTGGTGGTTGCATCATCCGTTCGCAGTTCCTGCAAAACATTAAAGAAGCGTATGACAAAGATGCAGCACTGAAAAACCTGCTTCTGGATCCATACTTCCAAAACATTGTAGAATCCTACCAAGGTGCATGGCGTGAAGTTGTAGCTGCTGCGGTAACTCAAGGCGTTCCGGTTCCTGGGTTCTCCAGTGCGTTGTCCTACTACGATAGCTACCGTACAGAGCGTTTGCCTGCGAACCTGTTGCAAGCACAACGTGACTACTTCGGTGCTCATACGTTCAAACGTCTGGACAAAGAAGGCAGCTTCCATCACAACTGGATGGAATAGTAGCATATATCGCAAGTCCGTGAGATTTGGCTAAAGTGTCCTGAATCAGGGGCCTTGGCTGGAAGAAGGGCTTGGACAGAAGCTTAGATAGGGGACTTGGAGAGTCGGTTCATACCGATGAACTCCAGGTCTCTTTTTTTTACCGTATGTTAAGATGCTTCTACATTTTACGAGCCTGAGATGCTCTATTTCGTGGATATGAGCCTTTTCTATTCTCTAACGAACTCAGAAGGTCCTACTTACAACATTTGGAGCGAAATTGCGCTGTTTTGAAGGTGTTTTTGTGAAATGAGTTTCCTGAGATTCATTAGAATTCTAAAATCGCTTATAATTCGGAAATAAGCTGATCTGAGTTCGTTAAAATCGTTTGGAGTACATGGACATGCTTCGATATGATCTGGAAGTGCTTGCGGATACTTGGAGGGAAGTGGGCCACACTATGGCCTTCCCCCGTCCGCAGGGCTGTGTTATGATAGGACAAAAGTGCTCATGAATTGCTTGAATTAAAGGAGTGTACACCTTGAGCAAGTCTAACAATATTATTCTCATCGGCATGATGGGAACTGGCAAATCAACCGTTGCTGACATGCTCGCACGCGAGCTGGGTTACCGACTGATTGATGTGGACGCCGCGGTGGAGAAAGAGGAAGGCTGTACGATTCCTGAATTGTTCACAGGCAAGGGAGAGACATATTTCCGCGACGCCGAGAGTCGCATGTTGTGCTCGGTGTTAGAGAAAAAGGCGCAGGTGATTGCAACCGGAGGCGGTGTGGTTCTGCGTTCGGACAACTGTGATGTTATGTCGAAGAACGGCTGGGTGGTTGCCCTGACTGCTGATCCGGCAGTGATAGTAGAACGTGTCAGCGGCTGTGAGAACCGTCCGCTCTTGGCAGGCAATGCGGAGGAACGCATTCAGACCATTATGCAGGAACGGAAGGACGCATACCGGTTTGCGCATTACACGGTGGATACGACCGAGTTATCCGCTTCTGAAGTGACTCGTTTAATTTTAGCGCATTACCGCGTCTAAGCTTGTAATTATTTCGTTTTCTCTTCAGTGAGTGTATGGATAGACTGTACACATGAGTGCAGGGTCGATGCATGGAGAGAGGGATACATTTCGCATGTGGAAGAAGATATGCCGAAGGGTTTAAAGTGGTGAATGGAGCCATGTGATCGTGGAACGATGTGAAAAACGGGCCGATTGGCCCGTTTGACTTCCTGTAAGGATCAGGATGCACATTGGTTACCGAGAACTGCTTATTGCAGATATCCTAACCATTAACCTCGATCCTGATGTTGTTTAGTCTTCCTCTTGCCATTGCAGCATGCCGCCAACCATATTGGTACAGCCATCATATCCGAGCTGCTGTAAGTACTCACAGGCACGCTCACTACGGTATCCACTGCGGCAGATCAGAACAATCTCACCGGACTTTTGAATTTCGGACAGTCTGTCCGGAATCTGTCCAAGCGGGATGTGTTTCGCTCCTTCAATCATGCCTTGTGCGACTTCATCGTCCTCACGGACGTCTATCATCTGCAGCTTCTCTCCCGCCTGCAAACGGCGGCGTAGCTCAGAAGTTTCAATTTCAGCAATTTGTGTCATATTCAGGTCCTCTTTTCTGTATGGACTTAACGCCTATAATGATACCCAAGCGATGTATGGAATGTCAATTTGGCATTACAGCATCACCGCATGTACCCTGAACCAAATACGAAACAGGATCATCTAACGAAGCACATTATAATCAATGAAGGAGAATTTCATCCATGGACGTTATCGTTAAACCAACCCCATCCCTGAACGGGGAAATTGGAGCTTTGTCTTCCAAAAACTACACCACACGCTACTTGCTAGCTGCTGCGCTGGCAGAAGGCACAAGTACGATCCATTACCCTGCTCACAGTGAAGATAGTGACGCTATGCGCAGATGTATTAGTGATCTTGGAGCGGTGCTCGAAGAAGATGATAGCAAAATCGTTATTCAGGGCTTCGGCAGCCATCCACGTGATGTGCGTGAATTAAATGTAGGCAATGCGGGTGCAGTGCTGCGTTTCCTGATGGGGGTAACGGCACTTTGTCCTGATGTTACGTTTGTAAATACGTACCCGGATTCTCTGGGCAAACGCCCACATGATGACCTGATCGATGCGCTTGGTCAGCTCGGTGTTGAGGTACAGCACGAACAAGGACGCTTGCCAATCACGATCAAAGGTGGTCAGGCCAAGGGTGGACATATCCGTGTATCCGGTTCTGTCAGCTCCCAGTATTTGAGCGCGTTGCTGTTTGTAACTCCGCTTCTGGCCGAAGACAGCACAATTGAAGTATTGAATGACTTGAAATCCAAAGTGGTTATTGGTCAGACGCTGGAAGTACTGGAACAAGCGGGCATCGTCATTCATGCGAGTGATGATTACATGTCCTTCCGCGTACCTGGCGGCCAAGCCTATAAACCGCAAACATATACGGTTCAAGGAGACTATCCGGGTTCAGCAGCTGTCCTCGCGGCCGCGGCGGTCACCCAATCAGATGTTAAGATTTTGCGATTGATGGAACACAGCAAACAAGGTGAGCGTGCTATTGTTGACGTTCTGCGCATGATGGAAGTGCCGTTGACGCATGAGAACGATGTGGTTCACGTGAAAGGTAACGGTACTTTGAAAGCTGTGGAATTCGATGGAGATGCCGCGACAGACGCGGTTTTGGCCATGGTAGCGGCAGCAGTGTTTGCGGAAGGCACCTCACGGTTCTATAATGTAGAGAACTTACGTTACAAGGAATGTGACCGAATTACAGATTATTTGAACGAACTGCGGAAGGCAGGAGCCAACGTAGAAGAACGTCAGGCCGAGATTATCGTACATGGTCGTCCGGAAGGCGTCGAAGGCGGCGTTGAGATTAACGCTCACTACGATCATCGCGTAATTATGGCACTGACCGTTGTCGGTCTGCGTTCCAAAGAACCGCTTCGTATTCGGGATGCACACCATGTAGCCAAGTCTTATCCGCAATATTTCGATCATTTGCAGGCGCTTGGCGCCTCGGTTCAATGGGTAAAAGAGTAAAATAACACGTTTAAGAGGTTGTTCAAAAAACCGCTTTTGATTACGAAGGATGCCTGGAGGCATCATCAGCATCGAATATGGAATTCAGCCGAAATGTCCGTTGCTCACGTAGTTTTCCCTACGCTCCGCTACTCCATTTCTAGCTTCATCCCATCTTCTCGGTACTGAAAACCGGTCTTTTTGAACACGCACTTTAAGCAGAAAAGGATGGTGCTTGAACATGGAATTTAACAATCCTACTCGTGAAGAAATTGGACAACTTTTGCGCAAGGCAGGCAACATCGCAGTCGTCGGCTTATCGGACAAATCAGATCGCACTTCCTATATGGTAGCGGAGGCCATGCAAAGCAGAGGTTATCGCATTATCCCGGTAAATCCACAGGTACAAGGTGAGATTCTTGGTGAGACGGTATATGCAACCCTCGCGGATATCCCTGAGCCGGTAGATATCGTGAACGTATTCCGCCGCGATGAATATTGCGCGGATGTCGCTCGTGAAGCTGCTGCGATCAAAGCAAATGTATTGTGGCTTCAGCTTGGTATCCACAGCGATGAAGCCGTTCAGATTGCAGCTGAGAACGACATGACAGCGGTAACGAATCGTTGTATCAAGGTAGAGGATTCCATCGTTCTGCGCGGTGCTGGACGCGGTTAAATCTCGATTCCTAAAAAATCCCGTTAACCTCGAGTTGACGGGATTTTTTCTGTTATATAATTGGAATATAAAATATACTTTGCAGCTTAGAAGACCGCATGAAGTTAAATCCAAGTGGTATTCCGCTCCATTTAATTATTGGGGGAACAAGGAAATACGCTCCTTTTTGTCATGCCTGGCGGGAGAGAAATACAAATTACCAACAGGTTACTGTTTTGCTTTGACAAAACGTTGCGTAAAGCTTACCATCTAGGATAGAAAGGAGAGGTCGCCATGAATTGGCTCGGATCCTTGCAGCAGCTCGGACGAGCGGTAATGCTGCCTACAATGGTCCTGCCCGCCGCCGCAATTTTGCTGAGTGTTGGCAGTTTGCCCTGGGACGCCTGGGGATTGAAAGTTGTTGGTGAAGTGTCTACCGTGGCCGGACACGGTATTTTTTATTTTTTGCCGTATTTGTTCGCTGTCGGTGTAGCGCTGGGACTCTCCAACCAGGCCGGACAAGCGGGACTGGCTGCTCTGGCTGGTATTGTGATATATGATCAGGTGACTCGCAATTTCGGGGATGGCACCGTTCAACCTGCTTCCTTAATCGGAATTATTCTCGGCGCACTTGCCGGGGTGACGCATAATCGCTTCAAAAGTATTAAACTGCCTGAAATCTTACAGTTTTTCGGTGGTTCCAGGTTTGTTTTGCTCATAGTTGGACTGTGCTCGGCACTGTTCTCCTTCTTTATGTTATGGATCGCACCCATTTTGCAACATGCATTGAACGCCATCGCCACCTGGGAATACAGTCTCGGCGGTTTTGGGCTGTTTATATATGGGGTCCTGTACAGGGTGCTTGTTGCCTTCGGACTGCATCATCTGCTTAACAATGTGTTCTGGTTCCAACTGGGGACGTATGAAACAGCAGACGGCAATATTGTGCAAGGGGATTTGCCGCGATTTTTTGCGGGTGATCCAACAGCAGGGTATTTTATGGCCGGGTTATTCCCGATCATGATGTTTGCGATTCCAGCGATTGCCTTTGCCATTATTCAGGAGGCAAGGGAAGATCTGAAGCCGAAAATCAAAAAAACATTTCTCACTTCCGCACTCGTTTGTTTTCTGACAGGGGTATCGGAGCAGATTGAGTTTGCCTTTTTGTTTGCGGCACCTTATCTGTTCATCGTGCATGCAGTCATGTCAGGACTTGCGATGTGGATCAGTTACTGGCTTGATATACGCCATGGTTTCTCCTATTCGGCTGGCATTATCGACTACATACTCAATTTCCATCTATCGGAGAATGCTTGGAAGCTCATTCCGATTGGCATACTATACGGGCTAGTCTATTATTTCCTGTTTAGGTGGGCGATTCGCACGTTCAAGATTCCAACTCCAGGACGCGAAGAGGGGTCCATGCTGGAAGATTGGGTAGGTAACATTCCTTATCAAGCTCCTCTTATTTTGGAAGCATTGGGCGGGAAAGAAAACATTGTGCAGGTAGAGGCTTGTATTACACGACTTCGTCTCACCGTGCATAATGATCGATTAATCGATACAGGTGCAATGAAGAGTATGGGGTCCGCAGGGCTTATCAAGCTGGGTGGTGGTAACGTACAAGTGGTATTTGGCACCTATTCGGAATTAATCCGGGAAGAGATTGCGAAGCTGCTCGAACGTGATCTGCAACAAGTTCTGTTCTGTGCTCCTGTGCAAGGCAAAATGCTGCCGATTGAAGAGGTACCGGATCAGATATTTGCAGCCAAGCTTGTGGGTGATGGTGTAGCCTTTGTCCCGGAAAAGGGAGAGCTGGTCTCACCCGTGTACGGAACGATTATGCACATGTATCCAACGATGCATGCCTTGGGCATCTCTACTCGGGAAGGGCTTGAGGTCCTGTTGCATATCGGTATCGACACATCCCAACTGAAAGGCCACTTTGAAGCCTTTGTTCAGGAAGGGGATACGGTGGAGCCCGGTCAGTTGTTAATCAAGTTTGACTTGGCTGTGTTGCGAGCCGAGGCGGCATCGCTGACGACACCGATGGTCATCACGAATCCCGATCGTGTCAAATCATGGAGCTTTGCTCCATTTAAGCAAGTTAAGAAAGGTCAGGCATCCGTTATGTCCGTGGTGCTCTATGACAGGAACGTTGGAGGGGTAGAATGAAGATACAAGGCATCAACGGCGCTGCAGGCATAGCCATCGGCAAAGCATTTGTCCTGCCCAGTTGGGAATGGGATCTGCCGGATCAGAAGATGGATTCGGTGGATCTCGCCCAAGAGTTCGAACGGCTGTACGAGGGCATACGGACATCGAAGGATGAGATTGAATATATCAAGAACGAGTTCAAGGAAGTCGTCGGTCCTGAAGAGTCCAGCATCTTTGATGCGCATCTGGCCATTCTGGAAGATCCGGTGTTCATGAACGAAATTCGTGGCATTATTGAACGGCAGTACAAAGCAGCAGAAGTAGCCGTCAAAGAGGCCATTGATCATTTTGTCACCATGTTTGATCTGCTCGAAGACGAGTATATGAAGGAGCGAGCCATCGACATCAAGGACGTGGGGAACCGTCTGTTAAAGCATCTGCTGGGCGCACCGGAAATTACGCTTCCATCGGATACCCAGCCTTATATACTCGTGGCCAAAGAGCTGTCTCCCTCTCAATTAGCGCATTTGAATCCAAGCCACGTGCTGGGTATTGTGACACTTATTGGAGGCAAAACGTCACATTCGGCAATTATGGCTCGTGCCCTTGGTATTCCTCTCGTTTCCGGTCTGGAAGCGAGTCTTGGCATGCCGGTGGAGACCGGAGATATGTTGGTTGTCGATGGAGATAATGGCCTCGTATTTACGGAGCCGGATCGCAAGACGATTGAACGTTACACGATGATTCGCAGCAAACAATTGAAGAAAAAAGAGCAGCTGCAGGTACTTGCAACAGTGGATGCCGTAACCAAAGACGGTTCCGTTCTGCATCTGGCTTCTAACATCAGTTCCGTCAAGGAACTGGATATGGCACTGAAACATGGGGCGAAGGGCGTGGGGTTGTTCCGGACAGAGTTCCTATACATGGACCGTGCTACGTTCCCGGGTGAGCAGGAACAGTATGAGGTTTATCGTCTTGTCGCTGAGAAAACTGCAGGACAGTCTGTCGTTATTCGTACGCTCGACATTGGTGGTGACAAGCAGCTAGACTACTTTGAACTGCCAGAAGAAGATAATCCATTTCTCGGATATCGTGCGATTCGGATCAGTCTGGACCGTAAAGATCTGTTCAAAACACAGCTCACAGCCATTCTGCGGGCCAGTGCTGCGGGCAATGTCAAAATTATGTACCCGATGATCTCTTCGGTAGAAGAACTTCAGGAGGCCAATGAAATCCTGCGTGAAGCGATGTCTGATCTGGACGAGCGCGAATTGCCGTACGATCCACATATACAGGTGGGCATCATGATTGAGGTTCCGGCAGCGGTGATGATAGCCGATTTGCTTGCCGAAGAAGCTGATTTCTTCAGTATCGGTACGAATGATCTCGTGCAATATGTACTGGCTGTAGACCGAATGAATGAGCAGATTGCACATATGTATCATCCGTATCACCCGGCTGTATTACGCATGCTTCGCGCAACAGTCGATGCAGCTCATACGGCAGGCATTGATGTCAGTGTATGCGGGGAGATGGCAGGAGACGAACGTTCGATTCCCCTATGGCTGGAGCTCGGGATCAGCAATCTGAGCATGTCTCCACAATCCTTGCTGCGTGTGAAGCACAGAGTATTGAATACGACGGCTGCTGCTGCCAAAGAGGCTGCCCATGATTGCTTCAGCCTGCGGACAAGTGCAGACATCGAAGAGCGTCTACAGGTCTTCAATGATTCGATGGGCAGTCCGGATGAACAGAGTGGATCGAATGCATCTTGAATGGGTTATTTTCAAATAAATACCTTTAAGTGAAAATATTAACTTTTGTACAATTTTGGAAAATAGTCTTATTTTAACGATAAAGCCCCACGCCAAGGCGTGGGGCTTTGTTTTATTTTTCAGCAAGTGCATCGCAAAATGCTTTGCCATACGGCGGAAGATCAGGTGGACGGCGAGCTGAAATGATGTGTCCATCCACAACAACGGCTTCATCTTTCCAGATGGCTCCGGCATTTTCCATGTCATCCCGGATACCCGGTGTAGAAGTTACCGTAACCCCGTCCAGTATTTTGGCGGATATCAGTACCCAACCTGCGTGACAGATCTGTCCAATCGGCTTACGATCCGCATGCATTTCCTTAACGAGCTCAAGTACTTTGGAATAGCGACGAAGCTTGTCCGGTGCCCAGCCCCCGGGTACAAGGATACCATCATAGTTTGAACTATCCAATTCATCAAAACTGTATTCCGCCTGCGCGGGAACACCATATTTACCAATGTAGGTTTTGCCTTTTTTCTCTCCGGCGAGATGCACCTCAGCGCCTTCTTCACGAACACGATGTACCGGATACCACAGTTCCAGATCTTCGAATTCTTCATCGACCAGGGCGATGACTTTTTTGCCTGTTAATCTCATCATCATCTCTCCTTTTGCGGTAATTAGCACATAGCGTCTTTATTGTAACAGATTCTCATGTTGACTTCATCGTCATGCAATCTCGCCATTGGGGAAGCGATTACATCTCAATGAACGCCTACATTCGACAACCTTCATCTGGAGACAGTGGTAATTTGTGCAACCTCTGGTTTATAGCAGGATTTGAGCGGAAATAGGTCGAATGGTATCTGTATAAGAGTATAGAACGAATGAGGTGATGACTGTGCGTAAGACGTGCAGATGCGGACATGTAATGGAACTGGAATTAAGAACGGTGGTATATGCCAAAAAGGTGGAGATTCGTAACGTACCTGTATTTGCTTGTACAGACTGTGTTTCCTATGAAGTGCTTCAGCCGGTCAAGCCGGATTTGAAAGAGTGCATCAGTACACTCGGTGAACAGCCAGCGAAACAGGATGTATCGTTTGGAGAGCGAAATGAACTTGCGGATCTCTTCCATGAACAACTGCTGGCTTGGCCAGACGCTTCGGATCGTGAGATGGAGCATCGGATGCAACGTGCTGTGGAGGAGAGAATTAACCTGCTGCTGGATATTATGGGTTACGCCCAAAAGTCTAATGATGAAGAATGGATCGAGACAACACAGCGCAGATTAGGTCAATTATCCGGTTTTGTATGGCAGGCGCACTTCTCGAATGCTGTCTAATTTTGACGTGCAAAATGCTTGTTTTCATGAAAATTGGCTTTTTCGCCCGCTTTTTGTTAAGATATCGTAGAGTGAAAACGCTCAACATAGCGGTAATCCTGGTAAAGGGGGATGTATATCAAATGGCTGACATGACTAAAATGACAAGTATTGAACAGCTAAACTCCGCAGTGGAGGCTACCGAGGATCAACCCTTGCTTCTGTTTAAGCATAGTACACGCTGCCCGATCAGCGCGAACGCCTATCAGGAGATGAATGATTATTTGCAAAATAGTCCAAGTGAACAAGTGAAATACGGTATCATTTATGTAGTGGAAGATCGCCCTGTGTCCAATGAAGCAGCGGACAAGCTGGGTGTTAAGCATGAATCTCCGCAGGCAATTCTAGTCAAAAAGGGAATTCCTGTATGGCATACTTCCCACTCGAATATTACTTCAACCACAATCACGAAAGCACTGCGTGAGTCCTAAAGCCTATTTTAATTGATTAATGCATAAATTTGTCGTAATATAAATCTTAATGAAAATGGTATGAAAATTTACTGGTAATGGAGAGAAGTACTGTGACGGTAACCATTTATGATGTGGCACGTGAGGCCGGTGTCTCTATGGCAACGGTATCACGGGTTGTTAATAATAACCCTAATGTTAAGCCACAGACACGCAAAAAAGTATATGAAGCCATCGATCGGTTGGGATATCGTCCGAATGCGGTAGCCAGAGGCTTGGCGAGCAAGAAGACAACCACGGTCGGGGTCGTTATTCCGGACATTTCGAACTCAACCTTTGCAGAGATTGCCCGCGGGATTGAAGATATTGCGAATATGTATCACTACAACATTATTTTGTGTAACGCGGATAAAAAGAAAGAAAAAGAAATTCGTGTAATTAACACGTTGCTCGAGAAACAAGTGGACGGTCTGCTCTTCATGGGTGGAACTGTGACGGACGAGCATATTCAGGCGTTCCAATCAGCGGCTGTGCCGATTGTTCTCTGTGCAACAAGTGACGAGAAGGGCACGTACCCTTCTGTAGATATTGACCATGAAGCAGCGGCATTTGATGCTGTAAATACGTTAATCCGTCATGGACACAAGGAAATCGCAATGATCAGTGGTACACTGCAAGATCCTGCCAACGGTTATGCTCGTTTCCAAGGGTACAAGAAAGCGCTTGAAGCAGCAGGTATGGAATATCAGGAGGATCTCGTACGTATTGGTAACTATCGTTATGAGTCCGGTGTAGAAGCGATGAAGTATTTCCTCGGATTGAAGAAAAAACCATCGGCAATCTTCGCTGCAACAGATGAGATGGCGATTGGTGCTATTCACAGCATTCAGGATGAAGGTCTGAAAGTACCGGATGACTTCTCCATCATCAGTGTGGATAACATTCGTATGGCTTCTATGGTCCGTCCTCAGTTGACTACTGTAGCTCAACCGATGTATGACCTGGGCGCTGTAGCGATGCGTTTGCTGACCAAGCTGATGAAGAAAGAAAATGTGGAGAACCCACGGGTTATTTTGCCGCATGAAACGATTCTTCGTCTGTCTGTAAGCCATGCAGACGTAGTTTAAATACAGGCTTTGATGGTTCATCGTCATTTCTGATTGAAATGGAAATGATTTAAGAAAGGGAGAAGGCATTCTCTCTACATAGTGGAATGACGAAAGCTCCGGAAACGGAGCTTTTGTGCTGAATGGGGCTTTGGACGTTGACGGAGAAACATACTTGGAGGGAAACGACTCCAGGTTTACATGCAGAATGCTATATAGGAGGTCATAACATGCGTGAAACGATCGGTATCATTGGTGCAATGGATGAGGAAGTAGAACTTCTCTTGGCTGGTATGAAGCAACTAGAGACTGTAAAACAAACCGGTATTACCTATGTTGCAGGCGAATGGCTGGGTAAGCAGATTGTAGTCTGCAAATCAGGCGTAGGGAAAGTAAATGCAGCTGTGACAACACAGATTTTAATTGATCGTTTTCAGGTTAACCGTATTATTTTTACGGGTGTTGCGGGTGCAGTTAATCCGGAGTTGAACATTGGAGATATGGTCATCTCTTCCGAATGTGTACAGCATGATATGGATGTGACCCCACTTGGATTTGAGCGCGGGGTTATTCCTTACCAGGAGACGTCCGCCTTCCCAGCGGAAGCATCCCTTATCGCATTAGCTGAAGAAGCCTGCAAAGCGCAGGGAGCGAACTATCTGATCGGCAAAGTGCTGTCAGGAGATCAATTCATTGCAAGCAAGGATACGGTGAAAATGCTGTATACCGAAATGAATGGGGCATGTGCGGAGATGGAGGGAGCTGCCGTAGCGCAAGTGAGCTTCATGAACCGTGTTCCGTTCGTTATACTTCGCGCAATGTCTGACAAAGCAGATGGATCAGCACATGTGAACTTTGCCGAGTTTACTGTGGAGTCTTCCCAGCGCTCTCACCGTATTGTTGAACATATGCTGGAACATATGTAACCCCATAAGCTATACGCATGTTGAGCATGATAAAGGCTTAAAAAGCAACAAAAAACCGCTTATTCGTAGCAGATCATCCATGATGAACCTGTTCGCGAAGAGGCGGTTTTTCTATGTATACGTATTATCCATGTGCATTCGTAATTAGTACATAAACCGATGGCGGAATCGCACGCGGTCGAACTGTTCTTCCGATTCCAGGGGTACTTGGCTGCCAATGCGGACCATGAGGCAGTTTGCCGGATGTGAACAAATCTCGGGATCATCGGTGGCGTACCAGGTCATGTCTACGGTTTGCATCAATTTTTCCATCATCTTGCGGTAATCCCATACGGAAAGGGCGCTGCCCTTCAAATCCCAATGCCAGTAATATTCCGTTGTGAATATGATATATTTCTCCATCTGTCCATTTTCAAACGCGGTGAGCAGCATTTCGCGCCCAATCCCGAGAGAGCGATAGGAATCCGCAACCTCAATGGCGCCCAGCTCAATTAGATCGGTCATATTGCCCTCCGACCAACGCTCGCAATCATCTGCATAATGGAAAGTTACATAACCGACAATGGTCTCATTTTCCCGCGCAATGATGATTCGACCTTCGGGCAATGCGGCAATTTCGGCCAATGCCTCCTGTTGTTCCGAAGGGCGCCGGAAGGCATCCAGATCGGAATGAAATTCAAGCTGCGTAATCGTCTCGGCCTGAACTGGTCCCTCAATGGTGATTCGGTGGCCGGACTTGAAGATGGAACGCATATGATGCTCCTTAATATGCTCCATAGTTCATGCTCCTCTCTCCCCCTACTTATAGCAAAAAACCAAAAATTTGAAAAGCCATAGACGATGATTGAAAAGATTTGCTATAATTGCGTAGACAAAAAATGTTCACAAATCAACTGCAGTTTGGGTTCATCGGTTTGGCCTGGCAAGTACATGATGAGAAGTTCTCTCTACTAATGTAAGCGCTAACTGGAAGTTCAGTCAACACAAAGGCAATCAGAAGTGACCCATATTGGGAATCGAAATGTCGAGTTGAAGGAGGCTGGCAAGCATGAGTCAAGCACATGGTGAGATGCTGCAAACGGTTGTGTCTGAATCTAATCTGGGCGATTACACGGAGGCCCGAAGCCGGTTTGATTGGGAATCGGTCGAAAGGCACTTTACGTGGCACGCCAGCGGGAAAGTCAACATGGCACATGAAGCGATTGATCGTCATGTGCTGGAAGGAAGAGGCGGGAGAACGGCGCTATTATACAGTGATGCTACGCGTGAAGAGGCATACACGTTTGCTGACTTGAGTGAGCAATCGAGTCGCTTCGGTAACGTTCTCCGCAAATATGGTATTGCTAAGAGTGATCGGGTATTTATTTTTATGCCTCGCAGTCCTGAGCTCTATTTCAGCCTGTTGGGCATATTGAAGGTTGGGGCTGTTGCAGGTCCTCTATTTGAGGCCTTTATGGAAACTGCGGTGAAGGACCGACTGGAGGATAGCGGAGCTGTAGCCCTGGTGACAACCCCTCAATTGCTGGGGCGAATCAAACGTTCCGAATTGCCTGAACTGAAGCATATTTTTGTTGTGGGTGGCGGTCCGCAGACGGAAGAAGGACTCATCGACTTTGATGCAGAGATGTCGGCAGCTTCGGATGATATGGAAGTGGAGTGGCTGACTCGCGAAGACGGACTGCTGATTCACTATACTTCCGGCTCTACAGGCAAACCGAAAGGTGTATATCATGTGCAGAATGCGATGATTCAGCATTATTACACCGGCAAGGTTGTACTCGATTTGCGCGAGGATGACGTATACTGGTGCACAGCCGATCCGGGTTGGGTAACAGGTACCTCCTATGGAATTTTTGCACCATGGTTGAATGGTGTGACCAACGTTATTCGTGGGGGACGTTTCAGTCCGAAAGACTGGTACAGCACCATTGAGAAAAACAAAGTCAGCGTATGGTACAGTGCGCCGACGGCTTTCCGCATGTTGATGGGAGCGGGCGAAGAGACCATTGCCCAGCATGATTTGAGCAGTCTCCGTCACGTAATGTCTGTAGGTGAGCCACTTAATCCCGAAGTTGTCCGTTGGGGCTGGAAAGCCTATGGACAGCGAATTCATGATACCTGGTGGATGACGGAGACGGGTGGACAATTAATCTGTAACTACCCGGGCATGCCAATCAAACCAGGTTCCATGGGT
Organism: Paenibacillus sp. RU5M; assembly: GCF_900221055.1. Lineage (NCBI taxonomy): Bacteria > Bacillati > Bacillota > Bacilli > Caryophanales > Paenibacillaceae > Paenibacillus > Paenibacillus sp. RU5M. The sequence goes on from NZ_OBQM01000001.1 coordinate 99,890, forward strand.
CGTCCATTACCGGGAATTGAAGCAGCCATTATTGATGATCAAGGACAGGAACTGCCGCCCTATAGTATGGGGAATCTGGCTATTCGTACATCCTGGCCGTCCATGATGGCGAAGATCTGGAATAACCCGGCCAAATACGAGGAGTACTTCCGACTTTCTGGCTGGTATGTTTCCGGTGATTCTGCTTATATGGACGAAGATGGCTACTTTTGGTTCCAGGGTAGGATTGATGATGTTATTAACTCTTCAGGCGAACGCATTGGCCCCTTTGAGGTGGAGAGCAAGCTCGTGGAGCACCCTGCGGTAGCAGAGGCAGGCGTTATCGGTAAACCAGATGTAACTCGCGGAGAGATCATCAAGGCCTTTGTGGCACTGCGTGAGGGCTATGAGCCGACACCGGAGCTGAAGGAAGAGATCTATCGATTTGTAAAAGAGGGCTTGTCTGCTCACGCTGCTCCACGTGAGATTGAGTTCAAGGATAAACTGCCCAAGACCCGCTCCGGCAAGATTATGCGCCGTGTGTTGAAAGCTTGGGAGTTGGATCTGCCCACAGGCGATCTATCGACCATTGAAGACTAAAGCATAAACCAGCGGATACAACGTGTCTGCTTGTCCCATGATTCCCATACAAAGCCTGATCCGTGTCTCATTGCGGATCAGGCTTTTACTTTTGGATATCAATGAATAACAAAACCCCATCCTCATGATGCGAGAATGGGGTTGAGAGGGGAGTTATGATAACTCTGTATTACGGTTGGAAATGCACGGCTCCGGACGGCTCGGATTCGCCTATGCTGTTGCTGGCGGATACCTTGAACCATCCACTGGTGGATGCAGGTACTCCGTAGTCCATGGAGGTCCCTGAAGTTGTGCCAATTTTGGTGTAAGGGGCTGACCCTGTCTCACTAAAATATACAGCATAACTTTGAACACCATCTGATTCCGGATTGGAGGCCCACTGAATGCGCAGTCCTTGGGAGAGCGCCGACACGCTCACTTGGCCCGGTGTAGCCGGAGCCGTAGTAGCGGCGTTCTCATTCTGAGAGTCTTCCGGTGTAACGACTGTTCCCGGAACATTAATCGGTTCATTTATTTCTTCATCTGCAGGAGGCTCTACCATTCCCGCACTGCTAACTGCTGCGCTAGGAGCAGACTCACGACCAGCTACATCCACTGCTGTCACGTAGAACGCAAAGTTTCCACCTTGTGCATATGCGGTGAATGATCTGGACTCACCTGTCAGGACAACCTGCCCCTGATTCTGGAATCCGGCGCCATTTACTGAGCGATACAGGCGATAACCAACGACGTCACTTTCCGGTGTTGCGTTAAACGTAATCACAGCGTTCCCGTTGGCAACGGAAATTCTCACATTGCCTGGTGCATCTGGTGCTTTGCCGTTATCCGTTCTTGGATCGATCTGTGTCGGCATGTCTGCATCGGCATCTTCCGGCAGGTAATATGCAAGTGATTCGTGACGACTCATGCGTGAGAATGCACTTTGCAGTTCCTTGATGAGATCAGAGATCGGTTTCTTGCGTTTGACGACGGTTTTCTCTTTCGTCATATCTCCAGGTGTTTCATCACGCGGAATGTAGTTGACACCATTGTAAGTGATATATTTGGCTTTTGCGACACCATCATCGCTGTCCTTCGGCACAAATTTGCTATTGAAAATATCAGTGACAAATCGGTCAGTCAGAGATGTTGGCAATTTGCCGCTATAAGCCGATACAGTTCGTGTCTCGATCCCGGATGGTTTCTTGAACGAATCGGTAACGAACATCTCTTTGTCTGTAGCGATGACTTGATTCATGATTTGCGTCCACAGCTGCTGTGCACGTTTCTTCTGTGATTTGGTCTCGAGCGTGTTTATCGGCTGTTTGTATCCAACCCATACACCCAATGTGACATCCGGCGTATAGCCTTCAAACCAGACATCCGCATAGTTTTGGGTTGAACCCGTTTTGCCTACGATAGGCACACTCTTGGAGTACTTGTAATTTTCACGAACTTTATCGGCTGTACCTTCTGTAATAACGGTACGTAGCATATCTGTCATCAGGTATGCCGTCTGTTCTGAGAAAGCTTGAACAGGCTCTGCATCGTGTTTATATACGATATTCCCTTTTGAGTCTACGATTTTGCTAATCATATAGGAATCATTGTACACACCATTGTTAGCAATGGCTCCATAGGCATTGGTAAGCTCTTCAACGGTAACACCGTACTGAAGTCCTCCAAGAACACCGGTCTGAGCTTGGTAATCTGCCGGCTGGATGGTGGTAATCCCCAGCTTCTTGGCAAAAGCCCATGATTTGTCGATACCAACTTCTTCGTTGAATAGCTTAAGCGCAGGCACATTTAGCGAGTAGTTGAGTGCTCTACGGGCAGTCACAAGTCCCTGGTAGCGATTGTTGGCATTTTTCGGAATATGGAATCCGGTCTGGCCGTCTTTCAGAATTATCGGTGAATCGTCAATAATGGAAGCCGGTTGAACAAGCCCTTCATCCAGTGCAGGCAGATAAGCGGCAATAGGTTTCATAGTTGAACCTGGCTGACGCACCATTTGAGTTGCATAGTTCATCTGCTCATCCTGGAAATTACGGCCTTCAATCATGCCGAGAATGGCTCCTGTTTTGTGATTGATCAACATGGCAGCAGTCTGTTCTTTTCCCTTCACGGGATCGTCAGCAGCGAAATTACTGTCATCTTCGGCAATGGTACGCATTGTTTTGTAGATACTTTTGTTGATCGTCGTGTAGATACGATATCCGCCTGTACGCAATTGCTGCTGAGCTTCTTCCAGCAGAGCACTGCTTTCTTTTTGCGGTGTATCGGTATCCGTATCCTTGGCTGTATCCGCATTGGCATCAGTGCCTTCAGCCTTATCCGAATTCAGTTTCTTCATTAAAATCTGTGCAGCTTGTCGCTCTGTTTCCATCATAAGGTATGGATAAGTATTGTAAGCTTTGATGGTTTTGGGTGCGAGTGAACTCTTGATGTCAAAAGCAAGAGCTTCGTCATACTCGGACTGATTAATTTTGCCCAGTTCCAGCATACGGCGCAAGACCAGATGCTGACGATTGATTGCACGCTCAAAATTGTCCTCAACAAAGTCGCCTTTTCCATTAAAGGCAGAGTAAGAGGAGGGGAGCTGAGGCAATCCGGCAAGATAAGCAGCCTGAGCTGTGTTTATTTTGCTCAAATCATTAATATTGAACAGTCCTTTGGCAGCTGCCTTGACTCCATATACATTATATCCACTGGAGCCGTTACCAAAAGGAACCTTGTTCAGATACGCTGTCATAATTTCGTCTTTGGTCAGGAAACGTTCGAGTCGAAGCGAAAGTAATATTTCTTTCACTTTCCGGTCTTCGGTTCGATCCAGATTGAGGAATACACGCCGGGCCAATTGTTGAGTCAGTGTGCTACCGCCTGTTTGAACAGATTCTTTCAGCACTTTCTGTTTCACGGCACGGAGCGTTCCGCTCATGTCTACACCTTTATGTTCGTAAAAATGATTGTCTTCAATCGAAATGACTGCATCAATAACGTTCTGTGGGATCTGGTCAAAGGTGACCGGACGCCTGTCTTCTTCTGTTCGTAATTGACCGATCGGGCTGCCGTCGGCAAAGTAAGCAAAGCCTGTGATGGAGTTTTCGCTGACTTTTTGTTCAATCAGCGCCCTTGAACGGACGGGTTCGTCTTTCACAATGGAACTGACGTATCCCATTAGAGCACCGCCTACAAATAGTACCCCCATGAATCCAAGGACAACCATCCATTTGACGAAACTACCCAGTCTGCGGGCAAAACTGCGCTTGCGGGCAGGCTGTTCATCGGGCTTTTTCTTATTAACATCAACCATTCAGTGTCTTCCTCCTTTTAACAGCACTTATTATAGCATAAAAAGGCTGGTTTGCATGCCTGAGAAATACAAGCAATGGTCGAAAATTGCCATTCTTTCTTGGATTATGATATATATCATGCGGAATTGAATTACATATCATGAGAAGTCATGGAGAATTTCAATAAAACGTGGAAGTATTGAGCGTCCGAGTGTGGATGAAAATAGACGACTATGTATAGGAAAGAGGCCATATCCTTGTATTAGGTGCAGGTACGACCTCTTTTTTTTGCTCTTTGTTTCTCTCGAAATAAAAAAAACAGCTGCCGAGAAAATCTCGGACAGCTGTTTGGTGTGAAGCTTAATGAAATTCCAACGATTAACGGTTGTAGAACTCGACGATTTGTTTTTCGTCGATGTCTTGGGACAATTCCGAACGCTCAGGCAAACGGATAAATTTACCTTCCAGAGCAGTATCGTTGAATTCTACGTATGCCGGAAGATGCGAACGGTTTTCCAAAGCTTCCTTAACGGAAGAAAGACCGCGGCTTCTTTCACGCAGGCTGATAACGTCGCCAGTGCTTACTTGGTAAGAAGCGATGTCAACTTTTTTGCCGTTTACAGTTACGTGACCGTGGGATACCAACTGACGCGAACCAGCGCGGGAGTTAGCGAATCCAAGGCGGTATACGAGGTTATCAAGGCGGCTCTCAAGCAAGAACATGAAGTTTTCACCTGCGATACCTTGCATTTTTTGCGCTTTAGCAAAGAGAGTGCGGAATTGCTTCTCGCCCAAACCGTACATGTGACGCAATTTTTGTTTTTCTTGCAATTGCATACCGTAGTTGCTGATTTTTCTCCGTTGGTTAGCTCCGTGCTGACCTGGAGGGAAAGGACGTTTCAATTCTTTGCCTGTTCCGCTCAGGGAAATGCCGAGGCGACGGCTCAATTTAAATTTAGGACCAGTGTAACGTGCCATGTTTAAAGTAGCTCCTTTTTAGTTAAAGTTCATATAGGGCTCTGTTTGCGCTCCAATTTGTTGATGCGGGCTAAGCCACGCATAGAACGATCAGGAAAGTTCAGCCGCTGTCCTGAAAGCAACAAAAAGAATGAGGGTGACACAACCGGTAATGCCCAAATTTAAAGACCCATTAGTAGTCTTCATCAACAATTTATTTTACAGTTTACTAGAACCAAAGTCAAGCCTGTGATAAAAGCAAAAAAACGTCTAAATTTGTCGATAGGTCCTTAGGCCCAAAATAATGGGACAATTTTCTGAAATATGGATGCAAAAATGCTTTAAAGAGAGTAAAATAGATTGTATCTTAACTTTAAATGATCTTGTACATTAAGGTTATCGCATAGAATTTGCAGGTTTGCGATAACGTCTGCAGATTAATGCATCCGAGTGGATGCAAAAACGGTGCAAAGGAGCGCCTGACATGTTAGAACATCTAAGAAGTAAACCAGCCAGCTTGAATTCGCGAAGTTCGGGCGATTCCGCATCTTCTGCCGCTCCTCACGAAGCGCATGTATTCTGGATGCAAAAAATGGACATCACACCTTTTGATTTTTCATATTTGGGAAGCCTGCTGCAACAAGCATACACCGACTGGCATATCCAACGGCGGCCGCACTCCGACAGATCATCGATAATATACAACGTATGGAATACAGAAGGGATCTGTATGGGGCAAGGAAATGAAGGGGCTCCATTGCTCGATGTACATTCGACTGTGATGCAATGCCTTGAAACGGGACAGGCCCAGTCGTTACGTGGAACCACTGAAAATGGAGAGTACCATCTAATGGCTGAACCTCTTTTCTCCAGAACAAATAAGGATATGTTTGCTGTCTTCACTGCTGTAACCTACGAGCAAAATCGAGATGACACGTCTGAAGCCGTTGTTCGATCGGAGGCATTGCATTATCGTACCTGCTTTTACCGAAGATTTGAATACATATTTATGACGGATCTATTACATGCTCATGAACAAACGGCTCGTGAAGAGCACCGCAGGTCAATTCTGTTCCAAATCGTTCAACGGATGCATGACAAAATGGATGTGGATGCCATATTGGATGAAGTCTTTGACAGCATTGACTACTTATATCCAACGACCCGTATGACATTGTATATGTCTCAGGATCAGAGCAGCCTCAACCCACGTATCAAACCGTTGCTTGTTCATGAACGTGGAGAAGACATCTGTGTACAATCGTTTATGGAAGGCAAGCTCATTGTTGTTCGATCGGATCAAGGTGAACATCGCATACTGGAGGTTGGTCTTCCTCTAAAAGGTAAACAAGGGATCTATGGTGTATTTCATATTGAGATGAATGAGGAGTTAATGGAAGATTCCGATCTCCAACTCATTACGATGATGGCGGATACAGCAGGAACTGCCTTTGAAAATGCCAAACTGCACGAGCAATCGAATATGTTGATCCAGGAACTTCGTCTAATCAACGATCTGACACAACGTTTGAACAAAAGCCTGCAGCTCATGGAGATCTATCAATTCTCTGAACAGGAGTTGAAGGACATTTTTCAGGCTGAATCATGTTGTATTCTTCAACTGAATGACAGTACGGATCACTTCGAAGTAATGTCATCCAATGTGAGTGAGTTAGGTCGCAAATCGTTTCCAATGGATTATGGAATCGCTGGTTTGCTGTATCAAACCGAAGAACCGCTCATCCTATCCAATTATGCGAAATACGATAGAGTGTCATCGGTCTTCATGGATCTTACCGGCTCAATGTCATTGATTGCTTCACCCGTTCGGGTGAATGGTGAAGTGAAGGGTGCCATTTTGCTGGGACATCCCAAAAAGCAGTATTTTTCGTACGACAATTACCGCCTGCTGCAGATGTTGTCCATTCATATTGGACTTGCTCTCTCCAACGCAACGCTTCACGCCGAGGTACGACGTTTGGCTAACCTGGATATGCTGACAGGACTGTATGTGAGGCATTACCTGGATAGTGTGATCCATGAACGTCAGGCTCATGAATTCTGTGGTTCACTGGTTGTTGTGGATATTGACCAGTTTAAGCAGGTGAATGACACGTTTGGGCACCAAACAGGTGATCAGGTATTGAAACAGGTAAGCGACATTGTAACAAGTTCCGTCCGGCCTGAGGACATCTGCGCCAGATGGGGCGGGGAAGAGCTGGCCATCTATATGCCTCAGATTGGTGCTCGTCAGGCACTGGAATATGCGGAAATCATTCGCACCAGGGTTGCTGAAGAAACAAGGCCTTCCGTGACCGTATCCAGCGGTATTGCCGAATGGAACTGGATGGATGAGAAGGTTAGTGTGGAATCGTTATTTTACCGAGCTGATATGGCATTGTACGATGCGAAGCATGGTGGTCGAAATCGGATCGTCATGGAAGAACAGGAAGTTACACGTTAAGAGAGGACTATTCCGATTGCGGAGTCGTCCTCTCTTTATTTTTTTGAAGAGGCGATGCCAAAGGAAGGAAGTATAAGCAAATAAGGGAGGGGCAGGCTATGGAGAAAGTTTGATGGAAAGGTGGAATAGAACATGTTGAACCGTCGGTATATACGTGGGCTATTGTTGATTCTGAGCATTGTTGTGTTGTGTGCTCCTGGTTGTGGATTGTTAGAGCGAGATCGAACTCCTGAGGAGTTATTTTCACTGGCTTTATCCGGAATAGCAGGTAAAGAAAAGCTGAGTTTTGATGGGGAAGCAGGATTGCGACGCGAAAGCAACGGGCTGTTCGAAAATCAGTTTAAATTTGAGGGCAAGCTGGAGGATCATGACCGCTTGACCTTGCAAACGAGGCTGCCTGGAGCTGTGACTGCTGCCGGAACAGGAGTAAAAGGAGTAAATGCCGCCGCTGTTAACAATAACGGACAACCGAGTGGATTCAGTGCATCTTTTGAACGCAAACAAGGACAGTGGATGGCTTTAACTGCCCAACATGAGCCCCTGCGCGGATCGCTGTCCCGTTTTAATCCCATCGCTCAAATGGAAAGTATCGATCGGTTGAACAAAACGATAAAGTCCGAGTACGGTTCAGGTCGTCGAACGAAAATACTGCGAATTGAACTCGCACCAAAAGACGCCAAAACGTGGGCACTCGCGCAGCTTAACGACGAGATGAATGCGATTCGGGCAGAGTATATGCACAAGGCAACTGCGGTTAAGGGAGGCAGTCAGGAGAAGCTTGAGAAGGATTTGAACAAAGTGTGGGAACAAGGGGAAACATCGATGCAAGAGATGATGAAGCAGGCCGAGGTACAGACGGTGTATCATCTAACCGTAGATCGGAAAACTAGCTTGCCCTTGCGACTTTCTTCGGAAAGCCAGGTGAGCTATAAGGACATGAACAGCAAAAGGAATAAAGAAGCTCTTGTCACAGATGTAAACTTCAGGGCTTATGAATAGATAAGTTGTGGGGCTGCCTGCTGACGAGATCGTTGTAGCGTGCTACAATAGTATCGTAATTTACCGTTGTTCAATTCAGGGAATGGCGGATGACAGGAGGAGTTTACACGATGAAGGACCCAAGAATTCAGAAGCTCGCAGCCAATCTGGTGGGCTACTCTGTAGATGTACAGCCCGGCGAGAATGTGCTGGTTGAGATGATCGGCACGGAACGTGATCTGATTAATGCAATTATTGAAGAAGTAGGCAAAAAAGGCGGTAACGTCTTTGTACAGCTGACTGACAAAACAGTACAGCGTGCCATGCTCAAAAATGCGACAGAAGAAATGATGAAAACCTGGGCAGAGATCGATCTGAACCGGATGAAACAAATGGATTGTTACATTGGTATCCGTGCAGGGGAGAATGTGAACGATCTGTCCGATGTACCGGAAGAGAAAATGAAAATGTACAATTCACTGTATTCCCATCCGGTACATAGCGAGCAACGGGTAAAACATACAAAATGGGTTGTGCTTCGTTACCCGAATGCAAGTATGGCACAGCTGGCGAATACAAGCACAGAAGCGTTTGAAGATTTCTACTTCGACGTATGTAACCTGGATTACGCTAAAATGGACAAAGCACAGGATTCATTGGCTAATTTGATGAAACGCACGGACAAAGTGCGTATCACTGGACCGGGAACAGACCTGAGCTTCTCCATTAAAGATATCGGTGCAGAGAAATGTTCTGGCCAAAAAAATATTCCGGATGGCGAAGTGTACAGTGCCCCTGTACGTAATTCAGTGAACGGAACGATTAGTTATAACGCGCCAACGCTGTATAACGGCATTACTTTTGAAAATATTAAATTCACCTTCAAAGACGGTAAAATCGTTGAAGCAACGAGCAACGATACAGACCGCATCAATGAAATTCTGAATTCAGATGATGGCGCTCGTCATATCGGAGAATTCGCAATTGGATTTAATCCACATATCCTGCACCCAATGAAGGACATTCTGTTTGATGAAAAAATTGCAGGCAGCTTGCACTTTACGCCAGGCCAGGCATATGAAGAAACAGATAACGGAAACCGTTCCTCCATTCACTGGGATCTGGTGTTGATCCAGCGTCCAGACTACGGTGGTGGCGAAATTTATTTTGATGATGTATTGATCCGTAAAGACGGGATTTTCGTTATTCCTGAGCTGGAATGCCTCAATCCGGATCGTCTGAAATAGGAACAGTATTTTGCTGTTGCTAGGAAAGCGGATTCACGGTATCATGTAGTGGTAATTAATAGATGATACCAAAAGTGAAAAGACGGAGGGATTCCTATGTCGAGTAATAACGCAGCGGTAGTGGAAATTGCTCAAACAGCGAGCAAGTTTACTTCTTCAATCGTGCTTCATTCAGAGAACAAGTATATCGATGTGAAAAGTATTCTCGGACTGTTTACAACGCTGATCAGCACGCACAGCTATGAACTGCACGTTCATGGCCCGGATGCAGCTGAAGCCAAAGCAGCTATGTCAGAAGTATTTGCCAAACATGGACTGAATGTAAGTATCGCATCCGAGTAATGGCACTAAGAAGCATCTCTGCCTATTATGGCAGAGGTGCTTTTTTTGCATGAGATATTTCAGGTGTACGGCAAGACCTCCGTAAAATAGGGGGATTAGGCAGGAATAAAGCTCTCCATAATCTATGGTTATTTTGGTCAGGTTCTTGTATTAGCTCCTGATTTCGTCTAATATTAGAGGTAGAACGTCTTTACGCGATTTTTGGGACATAGGGGGGAAAAATGCATGACTTCATCTGATCTGCAGGACCAGTTGCACTTGAAAGCGATCAGTCTTCTTCAAGAAGATGCAGATAAAATACAGAAGCTTATTGAAGTACAGATGGAGAATCTGGCTACCCGCTACTGCCCTCTCTATGAGGAAGTATTGGATACACAGATGTATGGGTTCTCCAAGGAAGTCGATTTTGCTGTTCGTGCAGGGCTTCTTCCAGAAGGTGCTGGTAAGCAGCTGGTAAGCGCGCTTGAGCGGAATCTGGCGATTCTATATGAAGCTTTGAACAAGAAGAATGAGCAATAGCCTGCAATAGCGTGGGTCAGAATAGAAGGCATGCAGGTGTTTGCATGCTTTTTTTGTGCGCCTGAATTGAAACAGCTCGTCTGATGTGGTTTAGGCGAGGGAGAAAAGAAAAAACAGCCTGGAAATGCGATTTCCAGGCTGCCTTTTATGCGCTAATTTTTTGTCTATTATTTAGGATGATGGGAGTACTGTTATACCAGGAAGAACGATACACCCAAAATAACATATACAACCATTAGGAGTAGACCTTCGTACCAGTTCGTTGAACCGTCCTGGGTGATGGACTTGGCAATAAATACGGCTACGCCAATGGCGACCAGCTCAATCGTTGTAAACACAATGTCCATCGTTCTGCCTGTGAAGTAGCTGACAAAAACGAGCACAGGAGCTACAAAGAGTGCGATTTGTAAACTGCTGCCGACTGCGATCTCAACGGCGGCACCGATTTTGTTTTTCATGGCAAGCATGATGGCTGCACTATGTTCCGCGGCGTTACCGATAATGGCAACGAGAAACGCACCGACGAACAGTTCGCTGAGTCCAAATTGTTCAGTAAACACCTCAAGGGTGCCAACGAGCCATTCACTGACGAAGGCAACCATGACGGTTGCAAGAACAAGATAGAGAATTGATTTTTTCTTAGACCACTCGGGCGCATGTTCATGCGGCAATTCTTCATCTTCATCCACAGTGACATCTGCGAGATAGTTCTTGTGTGTGACCATGGAGAACACTAACCACGCTATGTAGGCAAGGATCAGCAGGCCTGCGACAATGAGACTGAGTGTGTTCGTATCCTTCTGTGTGATGGAATGGGTATTCAGGAAGACGGCTGGAATAAACAGAGCAATGATGGCTACAATCATCAGGGAGCCGTTTAGACCGGCAAGGGATACGTTATAATTCTGAATTTTGAACTTGAGTCCTCCGGCAAAGATACTTAGACCAAGCACCAGCAGCAGGTTACCGATAATGGAGCCTGTCAAACTGGCCTTAACCATGTCGAACAATCCTTCTTTGACGAGGAAAATGGCGATAATCAATTCGGCGGCATTGCCGAATGTAGCATTCAAAAATCCGCCTAACCGCTGTCCGGCATAGTGGGCTACATTTTCGGTGGCTTTGCCTAAAAAACCGGCCACAAAAATAACCGAAATGGCTGAAATGACGAATTGCAGAATCGAATCCCATTTCAAGTAGTGGGCGACGGCGCTGAGTGCAAAGGTGGCAATCAGCAAAATGGATGAAATTCGGTTTCTCACAACAAACACCTCGGTAACATATTATTTTGTTTTAAACGATATGACTAAATACTTATGAGATTATTTTCATATTTCAATATAACCAAATCATGGTAGGTTGTAAACGCATCTTTTTGAGTTTAATTTGCTTTTTGGGGTCGAAAGGATTTAAAATACGAGTAACGAAGTGAAGGAGGATGTGGCATGGCAGAACAACTTCAACTAGAGGGCGGAAACATCCGGATTGCCGATGACGTAGTGGCGAAAATTGCCGGAATGGCTGCGATGGAGACACCCGGAATTGCCGCAATGTCTGGAGGATTGTCAGAGGGCTGGGCCAAGCGCCTGAGCGGTAAAAACGTACAGAAAGGCGTGGGCGTGGAGGTCGGCCAGCTGGAAGCAGCCATTGATCTGCGCATCATCGTCCTGTACGAGACACCTATTCATGAAGTTTCCCGCATGCTCCAGCAGAATGTAAGAGAAGCGGTAGAGACCATGACCGGGTTACGTGTTGTTGAAGTCAATGTAAAGGTAGAAGGCGTATCTTTCAGAGGCGACGATCTGTAAACTTGAGCAATCCGTGATGGAAGAACAGCAGTATATTGACCTGGTTCTTCATCTAGATAAACAACACCAAAAAGACTTCGCATCAAAATTCGATGCGAAGTCTTTTTCTGTTTTCAATACATTTTGTTCCGAAACCATTCGTATGACGTTTCCTTCGCATTACCGAATTCGGCGAATGGATTCACGTGAACGAAGTGCGGGAGAGGTACGGGATGTCTGAACCGTCACCGACTTCGTTTTCTCTTCCTTGATGACGTCCAAATTATTGGTACGCGAGATGCTGAGCAGTATACCCATAGCCACCATCATCACAAAGAGTGAGGTACCGCCATAACTGATGAACGGAAGGGTAACCCCTGTCACCGGAATGGTCTGGGTTACGCCCCCAATGTTGATAAAGGCCTGGATCGCAATTAATCCCATAATACCGATACCTACCAGCGTCCCAAATGGATCGGGACAGCGAAGGGAGACAATAATGCCTCGCCAGATGAAGTAGAGGTAGACCAACAGAAACAGAGCAGTTCCAACAAAGCCGAGCTCTTCTCCAATTACGGAGAAAATAAAGTCGTTATAGGCATTGGGCAAATAATGCAGCTTCATCGTGCCTTGTCCGATCCCGGAGCCAGTAATGCCTCCATCCCCGATGGCGACAAGGGAGCGATAGAGGTTAAGGCTTCCGCCTGTTTTGTCGGATAAAGGATCAAGGAATGCCTGAATGCGGCCGATTTTATAGTTCTGCGTAGCTTCCGTAGTTGTGGTGCTATCTGCAGTATCTGAAGAAGACATGGAAGAAAACAAGGCATTCGCTCCAAGCGCCAATGCTGCTCCCAACACTACCAGCAAAATAGAACCCATAATGTGTTTCATACTTGCTCCACCCGCATAAATGACCAGTCCGCACGTCGTAACCAGAATAAAGCAGGTACCAAAATCCGGTTGCAACATAATCAGTCCTGCAATGAATCCGACAATGACCAGCACGGGAATATATCCTGTCCTAAGATCCCTGAACCGTTCCCCTTTTTTGGTAATCAGTGCAGCGAGGTACAAAACAATGGCAATTTTGGCAAATTCCGCAGGTTGAATACTGAAGCCGATAATTTCAATCCAGCTTCGGGCACCGTTTACCTTCTTGCCTGCAACCAATACAATTAGTAGCAATACCGTGGTGAGTAAGAAAAATGGTGCATAAAGTTTTTTGTATTTGTTAAATCGGATATTCATGGCGAAAAACATGCCCACTAAACCGATAACCGCCCACATAAGTTGTTTTTTCGTGAAGAACAGGGCATCATTGTTAAAATTTTTGTTTGCAATTGCAATGCTGGAACTGGAGCTGAACACCATCACCAGTCCGAAGCCCACCAACAATAAAGTGAGGATTAGCAGTTGAAAATCCGGCGTGCCTCTCTTCGTTTTCGTTTGGGCCGTTTGTTGTTTCATGGTTCGGCCCAGCCTATGCTTCCAGCAGTTCTTTAAGCTGCTGTAGTTTTTGGGCCGCCAGCTTCACGACTGGCTGCGGTATGGTAGAGTCATAATCCAGACCATGCGGGAAGGTTGCTTTTCCAAGATAAACCGCTTCAACAGCGAGAACCGTATCCGGTTTCTCGAGTTTGCCATCTACCGCACGGGTATTGATACGTACAAAGTATTCCGATTTGGTTTGTTCATCTTCAATTTTGTAGTCATATGTAGCACGATAATATTCCCATTGCCACCGGACAAATCCGACTTTCTCGGCGCTCTCATCCAGGTATGCCAAGTCGCTCTTCAAGCCATCCAAGCCTGTATTCTCAAAAATCATAAGCGTCTGATCCTCCTCATAAGCTTCCGAGAGTATAAATCTCGTTCTTTTCTCTAGTTTATGATAGTATGTTTCCCCTTTCCGTGCAAGCTTTCAAGCGGTCATTCGTATCGGTTTTCTTCCAATTCTGCTACAATATACAGCAATAGGTTTCAAGAGGAAGGTTCGGGCTTGATGAAAGTCCCGTATAGAGAGCGAAAGGATGGAGAGACATGACAAATAATATATGGTGGAATGACCTGCAAATCCACATGGTAGAATGGCGTCGTCATCTTCATCGGAATCCTGAGGTTTCCTTTCATGAGGAGAAGACATCCTCTTTTGTAGCGGGTATGCTGGAGAGCTTTGGTGTTGAAGTGAGACGACACGTTGGTGGACACGGGGTTATAGGTACCCTTCGTGGGGACAAGCCAGGGCCTGTCGTAATGCTTCGTGCAGATATGGATGCACTTCCGATTCAGGACGAGAAGGACGTTGAATATGCATCACAACAAGCAGGAGCTATGCATGCCTGTGGTCATGATGGTCACATATCCATTTTGCTAGGCACGGCACTGTATTTCAGTCGCCATAAACATGAGATCAAGGGTGAGATTCGCTTTTTGTTCCAACCTGCAGAAGAGTTGCTTCCAGGTGGTGCGCTCAAGGTCATAGCAGACGGCGGACTGGAAGGGGTAGATGTCATCTATGGAATTCATCTGTGGACTCCGCTTCCTGTAGGCGTGGCAGCAAGTACTCCGGGGCCGATGATGGCAGCGGCAGATGACTTTTATATTGAGATCAAAGGAAAAGGTGGACATGGCGGCATGCCGCAATCCACGGTGGACAGCCTCGTGGCTGGTTCAGCCCTTGTGATGCAATTGCAGACGGTTGTCAGTCGCTCGGTGGATCCCTTGCGTCCCGCAGTATTGACGATTGGTACAATGCAGGCGGGCTCAGCACAGAATATCATCGCCGAGTTATGCAAAATGACGGGTACGGTGAGAACCTTTGATGAAGAGACGCGCAGTATCATGAAGGAACGTGTGCATACGATCGTGGCTCAGACCGGAGAGATCTACGGTGCCGAGACGAAGTTGAACTATATTATGGGATATCCTCCTGTCGTGAATGATGAGCAGGAAACGGCACGTTTCTTCAAGGAAGCGGTAGATGTATTTGGTGCAGAACATGTACAGAAGTCACCGATGTTGATGCCAGCTGAAGATTTCGCTTATTACTTACAGCAGATTCCTGGCTGCTTTATGTTTGTTGGAGCAGGTAACCCGGAGAAGAATGCCATCTATCCGCATCATCATCCCAAGTTTGACTTTGATGAGGATGCCATGCAAAATGCTGTGAAACTATTTATAGCAATGGCTAAAGGATATACAGCCGAATGATTTGAGTATAGTTGGGCATCCTATTCATACCAAGGTATGAGCAGGGTGCTTTTTTTTGTTAGGTCTTTATCAAGCTTAAGTTAAGGTCGAACTGTTGTACGATACAGGTTCAATTTCGGAAGAAACCGGAACTGGACTTTTTGTGATGCCTGTTATTCGAAAAAACATATAACTCATTTTCAAATTGGGGAGGAAGCGGAATGGAGAAAACGGACGCCTGCATTGTCCAGCGTGATTTTACAGTATTGCTTGAAGTGGGTCATCCTGGATTTGATCAGGCCAGAGCTCAACTAGGGATGTATGCCGAACTGGTGAAGACACCTGCGGCTTTTCATACATATCGCATCACTGCATTATCACTGTGGAATGCCGCTGCACTCGGCTGGAGCGCTGATCAAGTGATAGAAAGTCTGGAATCAGTGTCTCGTTGGAATGTTCCTGCCGCCCTGATTCAAGATATCCAAAGAATTATCCATCAATATGGGAAGTTGCAATTGAAGCCACAGGCAGATCACGGGAGAATGCGTCTTGTGAGTGAAGATGAACGATTGCTGGATGAATTAAGCAGTATGAAGACTATTTCGGCTTTTCGGATGGAACGTGTCGATCCCCATGAGCTCATACTTGGCGGTGAGCAACGCGGATTGCTGAAGCGTGAACTAACTCGTTTGGGTTATCCGGTGCTGGATTATGCGGGATATCGAGAAGGAACAAGTCTGCCGTTTGAATGGCAAGCGAATACTCAAAGTGACAGTTCAGAAGGATTCAGGTTACGCCCTTACCAGCGAGATGCAGTGGATGCATTTGAAGGTAGCGAAGGCATGGGAGGAAGTGGTCTGCTTGTTCTTCCCTGCGGTGCAGGCAAAACGGTTATTGGGATGGCCGTGTTGGAACGTTTGCAATGTGAGTGCCTTATCTTAACATCGAACACCACATCCGTGCGGCAATGGATTCAGGAATTACAGGATAAAACAACGATAACGAGTGAACAGATTGGGGAGTATTCCGGTCAGAAAAAACAGGTGAAACCTGTGACTGTGGCTACTTATCAGATTCTTACACATCGAAAATCCAAAGATGCTGATTTTACTCATATCAAATTGCTCAGTGAACGTCAGTGGGGGCTCATCATTTATGATGAGGTCCATCTGCTTCCAGCACCTGTATTTCGTGCTACAGCAGATATTCAGGCTACAAGAAGACTGGGATTGACAGCAACATTGGTGCGTGAGGATGGCTGTGAACAGGATGTATTTTCGCTAATTGGTCCGAAACTATATGACATGCCGTGGAAAGAATTAGAGCAGCAAGGGTGGATTGCGAATGTACAGTGCCAGGAAATACGCATTCCGTTTACTCCTGAACTACGATCAAACTATTTGGAAGCAGAGGTGAAGCACCAATTTCGCCTTGCAGCCGAAAATCCGGCCAAATTAGCTGTGATCAGACGGATATTGGACCATCATGAGGGGATGCCAGCGCTTGTTATCGGACAGTATCTGGATCAGCTTGAGAGCATTGCCCGGGAAATTGAAGCACCGCTCATATCGGGTACGATGTCCCAGCAAGAGCGAGTGAAATGGTTTGCAGCGTTCCGGCGTGGTGAGATCAAAACGATTGTCGTATCCAAGGTTGCCAATTTTGCCGTGGATCTTCCGGATGCTGCCGTTGCCCTTGAAATATCCGGCAGTTTCGGTTCAAGGCAGGAAGAAGCCCAGCGATTGGGTCGGATTCTAAGGCCTAAGTCCGGAGAAAATAAAGCTTATTTCTATGCCCTTGTATCGGAGGACAGTAAGGAACAGGAGTTTGCATTACGCCGCCAGATGTTTCTGGTCGAACAAGGATATGAGTACAAAATCGTTCATGAATTGCAATGAAAATGCTGTTTACATCTCTACTTAAAAATAAGAGAAAGGCATGATTAGCAATGTGTACACAAGGTAATCTGGATGTGAATTCATTAAAAGAGCTTTCATGCGTTGAAAGAACGGTACTTGGTGTGATTTTTTGCAAATATGCCGGACAACCCTTTTCCAACATGCTGACATCAGCAGAGTGGGCTGTGGATGGTCTTAGCAGAGCTGAAGCAGTGACGGAGTTTATAGCGCTTCGGCATAAAGGCTGGATCAAAGCTGTGCGCAAGTCTTGGGGCGAACGCCTGTATTACATACCAGAATCACTACTTTCTTTGTTAACTATCGCCTATGCGGCACGAGTTGGACAGTTCGCTCAGCTGAAGACGAATGTAATACAGGATCAAATGACACAAGATAAGTCCATATCCAGTAATGAAGTCCAGAAGGTGAAGATTGTTCGAGAGGGAAAACCGGATATTGCCGCAGAGCTTCTTCATGTACTGGCTTGGATGGTAAGAGAAGGTCAAGCCCAAGGAGGACTCCTATTAACAAGTAAGGGAACGATCCACAAGAAAATGGTGCAGCGATTAAGTCGGATGACGGTTCTGGGCCCTGAAGATTTTGCCGAACTAGGTATTCACTATGATCATGCGGATGTGTATCCAGTCCATGTTGCCCTTATTATTGATTTGCTGCTCAGTCTGGGTTTGATTGAAAAAGCGCATAACCGAATGCATGTGTCACCTGACCGTCTTTATCACTGGTTAACGTTGTCGTGGTCTTCAATGCACCGAGAAATCTATAGCGTATGTATGGACCGATATGGTGTAGCTGAGCCTAAACTTCAGCATTTTCGTTATCAATTGATGATGTTTGCTTCACGGGAAAATGAATGGTTGAGTATTTCAGCAGGGACTTTAGACAACGTTGAGCTGAAAGAAGCAATTGAAATTAGAGAGAGTGGAAATTCTTCAGGATTAACCTTCTTAACACATATCCGGGGTTGGCTTGATGTTCTGGCAGGTCTGGGATATGGGGAGGTAGGTGAGTCAGCAGCGGGAGAGCTTTTATATCGTTGGCAGATTGATCCGAGAATTTTATTGAACTTTGCGAATGACGAGGCAGAAAAACCGGAAAAGAATACGATTTTTGTTCAGCCTGACTTTGAAATTATGGTTCCTCCAGATGTAGCCCCACAGGTCCGCTGGAATCTGGACCTTGGTGCAGAGCTTGTGAGTCGAGATCGAATGTCCATATATCGGATAACAAAGGAACGGATCATCGCTGCATCAGAGATCGGTCTTACGGCGGATGTAATGATAAACTTCCTTAGACTGTATGCTGTCTCGGGAGTGCCTGAGCATGTGGAGCTAGCGATCCAGCAGTGGGGACAGGATGCAGACGGACTTCACATGGATGCTAGGCAGAACGTTAATCAGGATGAATCGGTGGATAAAGTTAAGAATAAGGATACATGGATATATGAATCGAGAAGTGAATTACTTGAAAAGTTGAACAGGCCAGAGGCGAAAGCCATTGAAGATGAGTCCATTGTCGGAGCAGAAGAGTTCAAAGTCGGACTTGAGGTGCAAAAGGAACTCTTTTATATTCGTGGAAGAGTGGGGCTCATTCAGTGTGACTCCAATCTGCACACGTATGAACACGATCATTCCATCACGGAGCAGTCAGGTCTGTTTCCCGGATACGGAGAGATCCCTGAGATGTGGCATAACGAGTGGCGAGGATATCATGTATCCACAGCTCGTCAGATTGCTGCGAAAGCCATTGAATGGCAGACAAAACTGGGTCTGAAGCTGGACAGCCATATCGTTTATGTTATCCCCGATCAGATTCAAGGTCATGAAGACTGGACACTAACGGGCTGGTCCGTATCGGATGGAGGAACAGATCCAGCAGAACGTCGTACTTTTTCGCCTAACGAATGGAACCAGATACGCCTGATTATTCCGGACCATGCATAAACTTGATCGACTTTGCCAAAGCAGATCGCCTGTTCCCTTTATTTCTATTTGCAGGAAAAACTCTTCTTAACTTTTCGGGGATATGATATGATGAAGTAGTCTACGTTAAGTAGAACTTTATATATAGATAGGATGAATTTCATGAGCGTAGCGGAAATGAACACGGTCGATATGGCCCAAGTGTTAACGGGCGCATATGAACTGGGCGACATGATTAACCAATCAGCCGAAGTATCGGATTATTTATATTGGAAGCAGCAAGTGGAGACGAGCCCTGAAATTCAGGCGGGGATACGCAAGCTGGAAGCCAAAAAGGAACTATTCGAAGAAACCCAGCGTTTTGGGCATTTTCACCCGGACTATCACGCCGCAAAAGATCAGGTTCAGGCTTTAGAGCTTGAATTGGAACATTTCGAGGCGGTAGCCCGCTTTAAACAGGCGGAGAAAGCATTGGACGATATGTTGTTCCAGATGTCGGAGACGATTGCATTCGCCGTGTCAACGACCATTAAGGTACCGAGCAATGATCCGAATCCGAAGGGCGGCTGCGGTAGCGGAGGCAAGTGTGGTTGTAGCTAAAGTTTGATAAGAACATAAATTTATGACAGACCGGACCTTTCCGAGGATCCGGTCTCCATTATAGAAAGGCGGGGAAAATGATGTTTGCGGAAAGGACAGGATTCATTATATGGGTCAGTGATTTGAAAGCGGCTCGTAATCTCGAAAAGTATGGTACCGTTCATTACATCTCCCGCCGTATGCATTATGTCGTCATGTATGTTAATGCAGAGCGGGCTGAAGATACGATGAAAAATGTGAACAGACTTTCCTATGTGCGCAAGGTTGAACGTTCCTACCGGAATGAGATTAAAACAGAGTATGCTAGTAAAACGATGGACAAAACGAGTTTTTACGGGATATAACAAAAAATGGTTTGGGAATGTACAGTGAACTTGTTGCCATTGAACATTTCGAAACGATTAACCAGAGGGGCCCTGCGGGGCCGCTCTTTTATTGAATTAGGCATAAACTGGATTTTGTGAAAAAATCTGAAGTTACGCCTTGAGGTTGCGGGACTTATGTTGTAATATATTGGGTAAATAAATAGATAGAAAGTCCTATCTGGTGGAGAGTGATTCCCATGCGTGATAAGGTGATGCAACGTTGGAGCACGTACGAGCCTTTTTTCGTGGCTCTTGGAGACAAAAAAGTGGCCGACATCGTCATTACCAATCATGCCAAGATGCGGTATGCAGACCGTATTGAGCCGGCACGTAATGATGATGACCATATTGCGGCATGGTTATGGGAGTGTCTGAAGCAGGACCGTATTACACCATACTACCGTAATGAGCAGGATGTTTACCTGATCGACGAAGATCTGGTCGTGGTTGCTGAATTTTCCGAACTTGAAGGGGAATATGATATTGCTGGCAATCCGCTTCATAAGATGATTGTTGTTACGTTTCTGGGGAAAATGTCCGAGACGATTGAACTGCGGGATTTAAAATCGTATTATTCTTGGCTAAGACATTCAAGACGAATGACTCTTGTCAAGAACAGTCGCAAGCATAAGTAAGTTTGGAATAATCCATATTTTCGAATTGATAGATTCAGGTTACATCGCATGCAGACAAGCTGCATGCTTTTTTTGTTGGAATTCAGGAAATCGGCTACAATGAGGAAAGCGTACAGAAGAGGGGCGAAGATATGAATTTTCATCAATTGCATATTTTTTATACCGTAGCAGAGAAGGGAAGTTTTTCAGCGGCTGCGCAAGCACTACATATGACACAACCTGCGGTGACGATGCAGATTCAATCGCTTGAGGATTATTTTGGGACCAAGCTGCTGCATCGTTCTACTAAGAAAATAGAATTATCCGAGGCGGGTCGGACATTACTGCCTCACGCCAAACGCAGTGTAGAGTTGGTCAGACAGACAGATGAGGCGATGTCCGCGTTTACACAGATGCTGCAAGGCAGATTGCAGCTCGGTGCAAGTTTGACGATTGGTGAGTATGTGTTGCCACGAATGCTGGGCCCTTTTGCTCGCCAATACCCGGATATCTCGATCGTTATGAAAGTGATGAATACGACGCAAATTATGGACGATATCTTGAAACATCAGCTTAACTTTGGACTGATTGAAGCGCCAGTAAACCACCCGGATATGATTGTAGAGCCGGTCATGCAGGATGAATTGAAGCTGATTGTTCCGGCAGGGCATGCTCTGGCAGATCGTGGGGAAGTAGAGCTTGAAGATGTGCTGAACTACGCGTTTGTGTTGCGGGAAAAAGGCTCGGGTACCCGTCAGGTGATGGAAGATCAGTTGCAGAAGAGAAATATAGATCCACAGGACATGAATGTGGTGATGGAACTTGGCAGTACAGGTGCTGTGAAATCCGCCGTAGAAGCGGGTGTGGGTATCACCATGTTATCCCCGTCGTCCGTTCAGCATGAGCTGGCCCTTGGACTGGTTCATATCGTGGATATTCGTGGGCTTGAGTTCAAACGACAATTCTACGCCATACATCTGAAATCTTCATTGCTTCCCTTGTCAGCAGTAGCTTTCCTGAATTATTTGCGTCAGCATGAGCAGACAACATCAGAAGGGCGAGCGGAATAAGAGGGTCATATTAATTTAAAATCCATTCTGTTACTCACTAGATATAAGAAGGAGCTGTTGTTCATGAATCAATTTAATGGACGTTGTGATCTTCATACTCATAGCCAAGCGTCGGACGGAATGCAGCCACCTGCCGAGAATGTGAAGCTCGCCAAACAAAGAGGACTGTCTGCGGTGGCGCTGACAGATCACGATACAGTAGCTGGTGTAGCCGAGGCACAGCGGGCTGGCCGTGAGTATGGAATTGACGTTGTGGCAGGGGTAGAGATCAGTACCCGCGCGGGCGGCAAGGATATTCATGTGCTGGGGTATTATGTGAATACAGAAGATGAGAAATTTCTGGAGCGACTGCGCGGGCTTCGGGAGGCGAGAGAAGAACGCAATCATCTGATCATTGCCAAACTGCAGGAGCTTGGACTCGAAATTAGCTGGCAGGAGGTCATTGATGGCCTTGGCCGACCGCTGGAGCCGGATGAAAGCATCGGTAGACCTCATATGGCCGATGTGTTGGTACGAAAAGGATATGCCGCTGATATGAGGGATGCATTCAATCGTTATCTGGCTGAAGGCCAACCGGGCTATGTATCGGTTCCCCGAGTTGCACCGGAAGATGCATGCCAGTGGATTAAAGATGCGGGTGGTGCTGCTGTTATTGCCCATCCTGGTTTATACAGAGACGACGAATTGGTTCGTCGCATTCTGGTGGACGCCCATCCTGACGGTATTGAAGTGGTTCATTCGGATCATGGACCAGAAGAGGAGCGCAGATATGCGGAGTTGGCACGGGAATTTGGGCTCATTCAAACAGGTGGTTCGGATTACCATGGTGTAAGACAAGGGGTAGTATTTCATGGGGATCTGGGTAGCAAAACCGTAACCATTGATGTGCTCGATAAACTCCGGGCTGCAGCCGGAAAGTCTTGATTGGGAAACTTTCTTCATATGTTGTATGAGACTGGGATATAAGGGAACGGTTGTCATCGTGCTAAAATTGATTATGAAAAAAAGAAAGGACATAGAGATGGGGTGAGCGTTAGTCGCTAGCCATGTCTCTATGTCCTTTTTGATTGCCTATAATTAAGCTAGGTGATGGAATAATTCACCCATGTGCCGCGAGCAGCTCCAAGGCGTTCAAATAACTGCTGTGCCCGCTCGTTGGTTGCTGCTGTGATCCAGGACATGTAAGCACATCCGTGTTCACGTGTATACTGCTGACAATGTTCAAACAGTTTGGCCTCGGCTTCGCCTTCTCTGCAAGCTTCCGTCACAAACAAGTCATTCATAATGGCAACGCGGTTTGCCTTCATCGTGCTGTAGGTAAAATAGAGTGTAGCGAATCCGATGAGTTCACCGTCCTGCTCTGCAACGAATTGAACACCTATCTGCTGATCAAGCAGGTTTTTGATTAAAAGCTCGATTGCCTGATCACCAGGCCAGGGGTTGTTATAAAAGCCGACGACATACTCGTGCATTAATGCACTCAGCGGTAGTACATCATTAGGGTGAGTTGGTCTGATATTTAGCGTCATGGGACACATCCTTAGAAATTTATTTATAGATTTAATATTTGAATTATTATACATTAAAATGAATTTATATTCAAAATAAAACAATACACTGAATCACCAACTTAAGTCCATGGTAATTTGAGAAACAAAAAATCCCCCGAACAGTCTTTTGTTCCGGGGGATTTTACGTTGCCTAACAGGGTTGAAAAGCAAGCCTCTTATCCATTTTTGATCGTGGATGGCAAACTTTTAACCAGCTCTTCGTTTGGCGTCACAAATAAGGTCTTCTGGTGGTCATAAATGACAAAACCTGGTTTGGAGCCACTCGGCTTGCGTACATGTCGGATAAAGGTGTAATCCACGGGCACACTGCTGGATTCTTTGGCCTGACTGAAGTAAGCCGCGAGTTGTGCAGCTTCCTCCAGGGTTGCTTCGCCAAAGTCGGTGCTGCGAATGACGACATGTGAACCCGGGATGTCTTTGGTGTGCAACCAAGTGTCATTGGAAGAAGCCAAACGGTTGGTGACGTACTCATTTTGCAGGTTATTTTTGCCTACGAGAAGTTCAATTCCCTCCGAAGAAGTAAACTGATGCACTGTAGGGCGGTCGTTTTTCTTTTTCTTTTTGCCTTTTTTGTTGCGGTCGCGAAGATAACCCTGTTGCACAAGCTCATCGCGAATTTCCTCGATGTCGTTCATGGATGCGATAGACAGTTGCTGGAGCAGATTGTCGAGATAGTCGATCTCGTCTTTCGTTTTTCCAAGCTGCTCATGAATAACAGCCAGACTGTTCTTATATTTGTTATATCGTTTGAAATAACGTTGTGCGTTGTCAGACGGTGTAAGTAATGGGTCAAGCTGAATGGTAATGTTCGCTTGATCTTCATCATAGAAGTTCACAAGCTCCACACTTTTGTCCCCTTTACTAACCTGATGCAGGGAGGCAAACAGCAGCTCACCCCATAATCTGAATTTATCCGCGTCGTCGGCTTCCAGTAGATCCTTGTTCAGGTTGTCCAGCTTTTTGATGTTTTTGCTGCGCTCATTTTGCAGAAAACGTAGCAGATCGCTCACTCTTTGCTTGACCGTATCCCGCTCGGCCTTGTCTCCGTAATAATCTTCCATACACTTGCTCATCGTATCATAGGTTTTCTCTGCGTCCTGAATGCTCTGAAGCTGAACGGCTGAGAAAATCATTTTGCCTTTGGCGTTCAGCCCGGTCACAGGCGTATAACTATTATCTCTTACTGGCCCCATGATGGACTCAAAAGCATTCCACAGCGCATCGGCTTCGATTCGAGCCTCACCTTCACTTGCAGCTTGATCGTCACCTTGATTAGCAGATACCCGAGAGCTAATCTCTCCTGCGATCAGCGGACTAAGACCGCTGAATGAATTCACCAGCCAGCGAGAGGCCTCTTCTTCAGCAGCAGTATAGCTATTTTGAAATTCAGTGCTACTCACTTCCAGCGGATTGCTTTTATGCTGCTCTGGTGGCTCGGTGTACGAAAATCCAGGCATAATGACCCGGTAACTACTGATGGACGGGGTTACGTGATGAATCCCATCCAGAATCGTTCCCGTGATCGGATCTACCAAAACAATATTACTGTGACGCCCCATCAGTTCAATGATGATCCGTTTGACCGAAACATCACCCAGTTCATCGCGCTGACGCACGTCGATATGAATAATCCGCTCCATACCAATCTGACGAATTTCCTCAATGATCGCACCCTCGCAGTGCTTACGCAGCAGCATGCAGAACATGGGAGCTTCAGTAGGGTTAACAAACGTTTTTTCGGTAAAATGCACACGCGGATATGTCGGGCTTGCCGAAATAAGCAATTTGCTATTTCCACGCTGAGCACGGAGGGTCAGTACAACATCATGGCCGTTAGGTTGATGTATTTTACTGATGCGTCCGCCCTTGCAGCCTTGCAGTTCATGTACGATAGCTCGTGTTACGATGCCGTCCAATGCCATTTTTTTCAACGTCCTCTCTATCTATAACTGAAATGAACACCGGGATATGTAAAAAAGAACCCGTTGCAGATTCGTATTCGTTTGTATAGCAATAAATCGGATTGCCACTGTGTATATAACCACAGACCTTTATTTTAGCTTATTCTGCCCATCAGGGAAAGGATTCGCCATCGGGTGCTAATTAGGGTCCTGTCCGAATACATATAGAGCAGGTAGTTTGTCCGGCATCGCGTACAACCTGTTGATTAGCATAGCCGGTGTAGTATGTGTGACGTTTTACAGAGGAAATACAGACTGGGAGGGAATTTTGAAGCATGGAACATACCAAGTGGCACCAACTTAGCGTTGAAGAGCTTCGTAACACTCTTGGCGTCAGTCTTGAGGAAGGATTAACCGAAGAGACTGCAACCGAAAAGAGGAAGACCGCCGGTTCGAATGAGCTGAGCGAAGGAAAGCGCATATCTCCAATTACATTATTGCTTAATCAATTTAAGGATTTCATGGTTCTGGTGTTGATGGGGGCCACACTGGTGTCCGGATTGCTTGGAGAATACTTGGATGCTGTAACGATTGTTGCCATCATTGTGCTTAATGCCATTCTTGGTTTTGTACAGGAATTCCGGGCGGAGCGTTCCCTTCGTGCATTGAAACAATTGTCTGCCCCACTGGCCAAAGTGCTAAGGTCAGGTCAGGAATTACATCTTGAGGCCAAACTTCTGGTGCCAGGGGATATCGTGCTTGTGGAGAGCGGTGATCGCATACCTGCCGATGTACGCTGGCTGTCCACGAACAGCCTCGATGTGGAGGAATCTGCACTTACTGGGGAATCGGTTCCTGTAAGCAAACATTGCCATCCCATAGCTGCGGAGGATGTGCCGCTAGGAGATCAGAAGAATATTGGATTCATGGGAACAATGGTCACTCGTGGTACCGCCAAGGGCGTTGTGGTCCGGACGGGCATGGATACCGAGATGGGCAAAATCGCCGACCTGATCCAGAATACGGAGGAACAGGAAACACCGCTGCAACACAGGCTGGAACAGCTGGGTAAAATTTTGATTTTTGTGGCGCTCGGATTAACCGTTATGGTTGTTGTTGCAGGTATTTTGCATGGACAACCGGCAGTAGGCATGTTTCTGGCAGGCGTCAGCCTTGCAGTAGCCGCCATACCAGAAGGCTTGCCAGCGATTGTAACGATTGCGCTAGCTCTGGGCGTACAGCGTATGATCAAGCGAAAAGCGATTGTGCGCAAGCTTCCCTCCGTCGAAACCCTTGGTTGTGCCTCGGTCATCTGTTCGGATAAAACGGGTACGTTGACACAGAACAAGATGACGGTTACGGACGTGTGGCTGGAGGGACGCAGCATCAAGGTCACCGGGGATGGTTATGCACCAGAAGGACAGTTGCTAGAGAATGGTCGTACCTTGGAACTGAAGAGTGACCAGACATTGCGGAGAATGCTTCAGATCAGCGCACTATGTAATAATGCCAGTATTATCGAGAGTGTTGGAGATGAGATGCGGAATAAAAAGAAAGGTAAAGAGACAAATAAGGATAGTAAGAAAGAAGCGAAGAAAGGTACAAAGAAAGATCATGTTAATGAAACGGTCAAGGAAAACAGCGTGGTATGGGAGCTGAAAGGCGACCCTACGGAAGGGGCGCTTGTAACACTGGCCTCCAAAATGGGACTTACCCCCGCTGGCCTCAAAGAGTTATATGCACGTGAGCAGGAGTTCCCGTTTGACTCTGACCGGAAGCGGATGTCTGTCTTGGTTCACCATCAGGGTGGGCGGATGGTCTACACCAAGGGTGCACCAGATGTGCTGATTGGGCAATGCAGCTACATTTTGTGGGAAGGCAATGTTGTACCTTTCACAGGAACGCTGCGGCAGAAAGTCATGGCGGCGAACGAGAATATGGCGGGTTCTGCACTGCGGGTTCTGGGGATGGCTTACCGCGATGTACGGCCGAATGAAAAAGTAGAGAATGAACATGCTGCCGAGAGCCAGCTCGTCTTTGTCGGGCTTGCAGGCATGATTGACCCACCGCGGCGTGAGGCACGGGATGCAATTGCGACTTGTCGCAGAGCAGGCATACGTACCGTTATGATTACGGGCGATCATGGGACGACGGCAGAGGCTATCGCCCAACAGTTAGGTATTCTTCCACGGGGTGGGGCTTCACTTAGCGGACAACAATTGGCGGGTATGACGGACGAGCAGCTGGATAAACAGGTAGAGGGCATTTACGTATTTTCACGAGTATCACCTGAGCACAAACTGCGGATTGTAAAATCATTGCAGCGTAAAGGGCATGTCGTAGCGATGACTGGAGATGGCGTGAACGACGCACCAGCCATTAAAGCAGCAGACATCGGTATTGCGATGGGAATTACCGGCACGGATGTGACGAAGGAAGCATCGGCGTTAATCCTGAGTGATGATAATTTCTCTACTATAGTAGCTGCAATTGAAGAAGGGCGTAATATTTATGAGAACATCCGCAAGTTTATCCGGTATTTGCTAGCATCCAATGTTGGCGAGATTTTAACGATGTTTTTCGCGATGATGATGGGACTGCCTTTGCCACTCGTGCCGATCCAGATTCTGTGGGTCAACCTGGTGACGGATGGATTGCCAGCGATGGCACTTGGTGTGGATCAGCCGGAAAAAGATCTGATGGAACACAAGCCGCGTGGCGCCAAGGAAAATATTTTTGCCAGACGATTGGGTTGGAAAATTGTCAGTCGGGGTGTATTGATCGGGCTTTGTACACTCGGGGCGTTCTGGCTTACCCTACAGGCCGCGCCAGATGAACCGGGTCAGCTCATTAAAGCTCAATCTGTTGCCTTTGCTACTCTCGTTTTGGCACAGCTCATTCATGTATTTGACTGCCGTAGTTCACGCTCCATTTTCCACCGCAATCCATTGCAGAACAAGTACCTGGTATTTGCAGTTATTTCATCCATCGTGCTGATGCTGGCGGTCATGTATGTAGAGCCGTTGCAGCCTATCTTCAAAACAGTACCACTGGGTATGCGTGAATGGGCCATTTCCATCGTTGCCGCAGGTATTCCAACCTTCCTGATGGGAGTGGGCAGCGTGTGGGGAGGTCGTCGCAACCGTCGCCGCATGGGCCCAGGCCGCTTCGTACCGAAAAGTACAAAGTTTTCGGCATAAAATCAATAGCAATTGCTTATCGTTTTCGTTATGCTATCCTCAAAATGATTCGAGGCGAGATTCCTCGGCATTTGCAGGATAGCTTTTTTTATTGGGAAATGTTGGATATGAATATCCAGGGTATCCTGTAGAGAAGCAAGAATAACGCTTTGGCAGCAGACTGCCAAAAGGAGTGGGCAAGGTTATGGAATTTACAAAAATGCATGGACTCGGCAACGATTTTATTGTTGTGTTTGGAGAACAACAGCTTCCGGCTGATGCAGCAGAATTGGCTGTAAAATGGTGCAACCGTTTCTTCGGTATCGGTGCGGATGGCCTGGTTTATATACTGCCTTCAGAGAAGGCGGATTTTCAGATGCGCATCATGAACTCGGACGGTTCGGAAGCAGAGCAATGTGGCAATGCCATACGATGTGTATCCAAATATGTATATGATCATGGTCATGTGACCCAAGAACAGATTACGATTGAAACCATTGGCGCGGGTGTACAACCAGTAAGCTTGAACATTCGTGATGGTAAAGTGCAAACCGTTCGTGTGGATATGGGAGAGCCTATCCTGAATGGACTTCAGGTTCCAACGACCGTGGATGCCAATCCGGTGGTGGATCATTCCATTGAAGCCAATGGACAGGAGTTCAAATTTACGGCCGTCTCCATGGGTAATCCTCATGCTGTCATCTATGTGGATGATACTGTGAATTTTGATCTATCGACATGGGGGCCACTACTTGAGGTTCATCCCATGTTCCCGAAAAAAATCAATGTAGAGTTCGCAACGGTTCGCGATCGCGGCTATGTGGACATGCGTGTGTGGGAACGCGGTGCTGGACCAACACTTGCCTGTGGAACCGGAGCTTGCGCAACACTGGTATCATCCGTTCTGAACGGACATACGGATCGCACAGCGGTGATCAGTCTCAAGGGTGGCGATCTTCATATTGAGTGGAACGAAGCCGACAACCACGTGTACATGACTGGACCTGCTGAAGTTGTTTTCAAGGGAGTCACTTCGTAAAGAATACGTTTAAATGAGGAGGCCTTAGGGCCTCTTTTTTTGCAGTTATATGAATTCCTACTAGTCCAGAGGGTTATAGAAACTGAATTTCACGAAAAACCTGTGTTTTTCTTCGTTTTCAGATGTTTTTTGTGTTACATTAGTATGAAATGATCAGTCAGGCGGGGGGAAAAGGGATGAAGGCGGATTTACGCAGTGTAATGCAGGAACGGGTCCTCATAGGGGATGGGGCGATGGGAACTTTCCTGTATCAGATGGGATTCCCGGTAGGGATTTCTTATGAAGAGTTGAACTTGATATCACCTGAAGTGGTGGCAGATGTGCATCGTCGTTACCGCGATGCAGGTACGGAAATTCATGAAACCAATACGTACTCTGCCAATTACGATAAGTTGTCCAAGTTTGGTCTGGAGTCCAAGGTCGAGGATGTCAACCGTGCCGGTGTACGTATCGCCAAAGAAGTAGCTGGCGCAAACGGTTATGTTCTGGGTGCGGTTGGCTCCATTCGTGGAGGAAAGCGGACGAACGTATCAACAAGTGAATTGAAGCGTTTCTATCAGCAACAGATTTTTGCACTGCTCGAAGAAGGAGTGGACGGCATTCTGCTCGAAACCTTCTATGATATCGAGGAAATGGATATCGCCCTCCTGCAGGCTCGCAAGCTGAGTGATCTCCCGGTAATTGGACAGTTCGCTGTTGAGGATGTAGGGCACACACTGGATGGATATACGATGCCAGAAGCTTTCCGAATCATGCGTGAGCAAGGGGCTGACGTCATTGGTTTCAACTGCCGTTCCGGTCCAAACGGAATTATGCGGGCGATGGAGACGGTGTCAGGCCGTATCGGTGTCCCAATGTCTGTTTACCCGAATGCGGGTGCAGCGGATTACGTCGATGGTCAGTTCCGTTATGGAGCGTCCCCGGAATACTTCGGACAGACGGCAGTGCAATTCGCTGATCTGGGCGCACGTATCATCGGAGGTTGCTGTGGTACAACACCTGATCATATCGCCGCAATCGCCCAGGCTCTTGTTGAATACACACCTGTTCCAATACTGGAACCTGATCCATCCGAGTCGAAACCGCGTATTAACCTGCATGAGAATGTAGATGAACGGTCTGGACGGGGTGGGCAGCCTACGATTGTGGATCTGGTCAAACAACGTCATACGGTCATCGTCGAACTTGACCCACCGCGTGATCTCGACATTGCGAAGTTTATGAAAGGTGCGGAGACATTGAAAGCAGCAGGTGCAGATGCGTTAACATTGGCTGATAATTCCCTAGCGGTTACCCGGATGAGTAATATGGCTCTCGGCCATCTTGTTCAGGACCGTACAGGATTGCGCCCACTGGTGCATATTGCATGTCGTGACCGGAATCTGATCGGGACACAATCGCACATGATGGGATTTGATGCTCTAGGCATTAATCATGTACTCGCTGTAACAGGTGACCCTGCACGATTTGGAGACTTGCCCGGATCAAGCTCGGTATACGATCTGACTTCTTTTGAAATTATACGTATGATCAAGCAGTTGAACGATGGAGTATCCTTCTCCGGTAAACCGCTCAAGCAGAAGGCAGGCTTTGTTATCGGTGCCGCATTCAACCCGAATGTGAAACATCTGGATAAGGCTGTACAGCGGCTTGAGAAAAAGATTGCTTCCGGAGCCGATTATATTATGACGCAGCCGATATACGATCCTGAACTAATCGTAGCCATGCATGAAGCGACCAAGCATCTGGATGTGCCGATCTTTGTAGGGGTAATGCCGTTAGCCAGCGGCCGAAATGCAGAATATCTGCATAATGAGGTTCCGGGTATTCAGCTGTCGGATGAAGTGCGTTCCCGGATGGCTGGTCTCGAAGGTGAAGAAGGTCGAGCAATGGGTGTGAAGATCGCCAAGGAGCTTCTGGATGTAGCAACAAAACATTTCAAAGGAATCTATTTAATGACTCCATTTATGTTCTATAGTATGACGGCCGAACTGACCCAATATGTGTGGGAGAAGTCGGAGCATCAATGTCCTACTTGTTTCAACCCTAATAATCAATTACAATAGTGTAACGGATGTGATGCCGATGTCATTCAGTATGACCGGATACGGTCAATCCGCCTTTCATTTTGGAGGCTATAAGGTACAATTGGAAATCAAGTCTGTCAACCATCGTTATTGCGAAGTGATGATGCGTCTCCCGAGAGAGTGGACGTGTTATGAAGACGGATTGAGGAAAAAGGTACAGAGCCGCTTAAAACGTGGGCGGATTGATGTTTATGTAATGAAAGAAAAAGATGAAGACCAGGCTCTTCCCGCTGTTCTGAATGAGCAGGCGGTCAGGGCCTATCTTCAGGCCGCAGAGCAATTGGAGAGCCGCTATGGTATGCAGGGCAAACCGAGTATTATGGATATGCTGGCACTTCCAGATGTCATGGTTCATTCGGATGGGACGAGTTCGCTTCCGGAAGAGCAGAAGGACGAATGGGAGCGTGTCCTGCAGCAGGGGTTGGAAGAGGCTTTATCCGGTCTGGAGCAGATGCGCGCCCGCGAGGGTCTTCATCTGGCCAGTGATCTGGAACGACGTGTCAGTCGTCTGGAATCACTGCATACCGAGATGCTTGCTCTTGCGCCGACTGTGGTGAGTGATCATCGCAACAAGTTAAGACAAAGGCTTACGGAAATGCAGGAAGAAGGCTCTTTCCCTTTTGACGAGCATAAATTAGGTATGGAAATTGCTATGTTTGCCGATCGTTCTAACATAGAGGAAGAGCTTACGCGTCTACAGAGTCACTTTGGACAGAGCAGGGAACTGCTGAAAAGTGATGAGCCAGTAGGCCGCAAGTTGGACTTTCTTATTCAGGAGATGAATAGGGAAGTCAATACGATTGGATCAAAAGCCAACCATTTGGCTCTGGTGAACCGTGTTGTCGAGATGAAGGCGGAACTGGAGAAAATTCGTGAGCAAGCGGCGAATATCGAATGAACGGTCATATTTCGGCAAAAGAGTCGCATGTATAGGGGGAAGAACCTGATTATGGCAATCAAACTCATTAACATTGGATTCGGTAACATCGTATCGGCGAACCGGATTATATCCATCGTGAGTCCGGAATCGGCGCCGATCAAGAGAATTATACAAGAGGCAAGAGACCGTCATATGCTGATAGACGCAACATACGGAAGACGTACTCGTGCCGTTATTATTACGGATAGCGATCATGTCATTCTGTCTGCGGTTCAGCCAGAAACGGTCGCCCATCGTCTTTCTTCGAAAGATGATGACAACGACGAATAAAATGGAGTGTAATATGTCTAAGGGATTACTGGTAGTGTTGTCCGGCCCATCAGGGGTCGGGAAGGGTACAGTATGCAGCGCTTTGCGCAAACGGGTGCCGGAATTGATTTATTCTGTATCGGCAACGACTCGTCAGCCACGTCTGGGTGAGGAACATGGCGTCAATTATTTCTTCAGAAGCCATGAAGAATTCCTGAACATGATTGCTGAAGATCAATTGTTGGAACACGCAGAATATGTAGGGAACTATTACGGAACACCGCGTGATTTTGTGGAGAAAACGATTAACGAAGGCCGGGACATCATTCTTGAGATTGAAGTTCAAGGCGCGTTGAAAGTGAAAGAAAAGTTCCCGGAAGGGATCTTTGTATTTCTGTTGCCTCCTTCATTGGACGAGCTTAAAGATCGCATTCAGGGCCGTGGTACGGAAAGTCAGGCGACGATTGATCACCGGATGTCCGTCGCGGTAGATGAGATCAGTCTGCTGGAGCAGTACGATTACGCTGTCGTTAATGATGAAATTGATTTGGCGTGTAAACGAATAGAAAGCATCATTATCGCCGAACATTGTAAGATCAATAAATAATCCATTTGCCGCCGCAAAATGCGATAATCAGTGGAGCTGCTGTCATAGGATATATGAGAGTAGCCCCAGTCTGGTTAACGTATCCAGCGGTGCACCATGATTCCGTCAGGCGGCGAATTGTGATTATACTAATGCAAAGAGGTGTTTTGTAAATATGCTGTATCCTTCTATTGATGAAATGATGAACAAAGTCGACAGCAAGTATTCCCTTGTTGTTGCCGCTTCCCGCCGGGCAAGACAGCTTCGTGAAGGTGAGAAAACGGATTTGAGAAATGCCAGATCCCATAAACAGGTTGGCGTTGCACTTGAAGAAATTTATGGTGATCTGCTCGTTGTCATCAAAGGACAGGACGAAGAGGAAGAAGAGTAAGCCGCCTGCGGCTGCTCTTCAACTGCATACGGCGCAAGCCGGATTTATTTGACAACCGCGAGGTTGTTATTTTTTTCTCTATTCATCCTTATAAAGGTCGTATATATCGGGGGGATAACCATGTTGAACGGTAAAAAAATCGTGCTTGGTGTGACTGGCGGCATAGCCGCATACAAGGCGGCTACATTATGCAGCAGGCTGGTGCAAAAAGGAGCGGACGTTCATGTCATTATGACGAATTCCGCGAAACAGTTTATTACCGAATTAACGCTGCAAACCTTGACCCGAAATGTAGTATATAGTGATACATTTGATGAGCGGGAGCCTTCGGTCGTCTCGCATATTCATCTGGCTGATATGGCCGATCTTGTGTTGGTTGCTCCGGCAACAGCCAATGTGATTGCCAAAATGGCACATGGGATGGCAGATGATATGCTCTCAACAACCTTGCTTGCAACCACTGCTCCGGTGATGATTGCGCCAGCGATGAATGTACATATGTATGATCATCCGGCGGTACAGCATAATATGTGCCTGTTAACCGAGCGCGGAACCATGATGATTGAACCGGGTGAAGGTCAACTGGCATGTGGGTATGTGGGTAAAGGACGGTTGGAAGAACCAGAGACGATTGTCGATGTGGTGGAACGTTTTTTTGAACAGCAGGAATCTGTTAAACGGGAACGTAATGAACAGCTTTCTTTGTTGAGCGGGAAGAAGGTTGTGGTCACTGCAGGAGGTACCATAGAACGCATTGATCCGGTAAGGTACATTACCAATGATTCCTCAGGAAAAATGGGTTTTGCCATTGCAGCGGCAGCGCGTGATCTGGGGGCAGATGTGACTTTGGTTATGGGGAATACCCAGGTTCAGCCACCGGCGAATGTACAGGTGATCCCGGTGCAGTCAGCGCAGGATATGTATGATGCGGTAGTAAGCCAATGGGATAATGCAGATATCGTGGTTAAGGCCGCAGCTGTTGCGGATTATCGCCCCAAGGAAGTGTACACAGAGAAAATCAAGAAGAAAGGCGATACATTATCGCTTGAACTTATTAAAAATATAGATATTCTTGAAACGCTGGGTAAGCAGAAGAGCCATCAATTTTTGATTGGTTTTGCTGCGGAAACAAATTCATTAGAAATGTATGCACGTGAGAAACTGGAACGGAAAAACTGTGATCTGATCGTAGCCAATGATGTCACCCAGGCGGGTGCCGGATTTGGAACAGATACCAACGCGGTGCACATCTATGACCGTGAAGGTTTGGTGGAAGAGCTTCAGGTGGTGGCCAAGGAAGAGGTGGCTCGCCGGTTGCTTTCGATTGCGGCGGAGCGCATTGCCGGGAGGAATTAATATGGAGATCGCCAAGGTTATTGTCGATGTTCCTGTGAAGGAAACGGACCGGCCGTTTGATTATTTGGTGCCGGAATCCATGCGTGAATGGATTGAGATTGGCAGCAGGGTAGGTGTACCTTTTGGTCATCGGACGGTGCAGGGTTTCGTGATTGATCTGGTGCCTCGCACGGGTACGGAGAAATTCAAACTCAAACCGATTCAGGAATTGCTGGATATCGTTCCGCCGTTGTCAGAAGATTTGGTTGAATTGGCCGAATGGATGAGTGAACGTTATGCCAGCAACCGCATTTTGTCTTTGCAGGTGATGGTACCGACTGCGCTGAAAGGGAAAGCAGAACGGTATATCTCCCTTGGAGATGCGCTGGATGGACAAATGGCAGGTTCGGCGTCAGGCGAAGAAGTTCTTTTTGTGTGGGGAGAAGAGTCGACTTCAGAAAAGGTGCAGCAAGACATTATTCGTTTTGTGAAGAGTCGTGGGCAGGTTCCCTTACAACAACTGAGTCGTAAATACCCCAATCATGCTGTGCTGATCAAGAAGTTATTACTCAGTGGTGTCCTGCTGGAAAGCCAGGCAATTAAGGACAAGCTGAATAAAAAAACGATGAAATCCATTGACCTTGCTGTTGATGTAGCGGCTGCGGAAGAGGCATTGAATTCATTCCCGGCAAAGGCACAACGGCAGAAGGAAGTTTTGGCTTTCTTGCTGGAAATGAAAGAACTGTTGCCGATGGCGATGAAAGAATTACTGTCCACACTTCAGGTATCAGCGGCTACAGTCAAAGGTCTGGAGGAGAAAGGGCTGGTTGTAACGGAGGACGTCGAAGTCTTTCGTGACCCCTATCAAGGCCGTAAGTTCCGTGCGACCGAGCCATTGAATCTGACCGAAGAGCAGCAGCATGTCTATAACAATATTAATGGTCGATTGCAGGAAAGGCGCCATGGCGTCTTTTTGCTTCATGGTGTAACAGGCAGTGGTAAGACGGAAGTATACCTCCAGACCATTCAGCGCTGTATTGAACAGGATCGACAGGCAATTGTGCTTGTACCTGAGATTGCATTGACACCGCAGATGGTTGAGCGTTTTAAAGGACGTTTTGGTGATCAGGTTGCTGTGATGCATAGTCGTCTGTCTGGTGGAGAGCGTTATGATGAGTGGCGCAAAATTCGGGAAGGTCAGGTGAAAGTTGCCATTGGCGCCCGTTCAGCAGTCTTTGCTCCGTTTAGTCGTCTTGGTCTGATCATTATGGACGAGGAGCACGAGACTTCATATAAACAGGAAGAAACCCCGAAATATCATGCCCGTGATGTAGCGGTAAAAAGAGCACAGCAGCATCAGGCGGTCGTTGTCCTGGGTTCAGCGACACCTTCGTTGGAAAGTTATTATGCTGCTCGTTCACAGAGCAATGATGATTTTGCACCACTTTTGTTGGAGATGCCTACCCGCGCACTTGGTAATAAGCTGCCGGAGGTACGGATTGTTGATATGCGCGAAGAGTTGAAGGACGGAAATCGCTCGATGTTCAGCCGCGCCTTGCACAAAGGATTGGAAGAGCGGATGGAACGCGGGGAACAGACCGTGCTTCTGCTGAATCGACGTGGCTATTCCACCTTTGTGATGTGTCGCAGTTGTGGATACGTTGCAGGCTGTCCCGAGTGTGATATCTCATTAACCTATCATCAGCGCTCCAATAATCTTCGTTGTCACTATTGTGGATATGCGGAAGCAGCACCAGAAGTGTGCCCGGATTGCGGCAGTGAGCATATTCGATATTTCGGTACAGGTACGCAGCGGGTAGAGGAAGAATTGGCGAAGCTGTTCCCGGGTATTCGCGTCATTCGGATGGACGTGGATACAACGAGCGAAAAAGGTTCGCATGAGAAGTTGTTGAAGCAGTTTCGTGAGAAAAAGGCAGACGTATTGTTGGGTACCCAGATGGTTGCCAAAGGGCTTGATTTTCCTGATGTCACCTTGGTTGGAGTCATCACAGCAGACTCGGCACTTAATTTGCCAGATTTTCGGGCTGCCGAAAAAACATTTCAGCTGCTCACCCAGGTGGCGGGCCGTGCAGGTCGACATCAACTGCCGGGCGAGGTGTTCGTACAGTCCTATACACCAGAGCACTATTCGATTGGGCATGCGAGCCAGCATGACTATGTTTCGTTTGTCCGGGAGGAATTATTGCATCGGCGCAATTTGCAGTACCCGCCTTACTGTCGCCTGATTTTGGTGACCTTCTCACATGAGCAGCTTCCGGTACTGATCCGGCTGGCTGAGAACTACACACGAATACTGAAAGAAAAGGCAAATGCTGCTGGCTGGTTAGGCAGTTTGGATCGTTTCAGCAATGATGCCTTTGACGTGCTTGGCCCGGTAGCCTCACCAATTCCTCGGATCAAGAATAGATACAGATTCCAATGTATGATAAAATGGCGGGGGGATGTCGACGCCATTGGACTGGCGCTCGCGACGGCCCAGCGCATGGACGACGATGTTCAGGCGCAAAAACTGCAAATTAGTCTGGATGTAGACCCGCAAATGTTAATGTGAGCATTTGTATTAAAATGCGGATGTAAACAAGCGGTATAAACATAGATTAAAAACAACATGAATGATGGCTCGATCTTAAAATCAGTTTTTGATACCTGCTACATAGCAG
Organism: Paenibacillus sp. RU5M; assembly: GCF_900221055.1. Lineage (NCBI taxonomy): Bacteria > Bacillati > Bacillota > Bacilli > Caryophanales > Paenibacillaceae > Paenibacillus > Paenibacillus sp. RU5M. The sequence goes on from NZ_OBQM01000001.1 coordinate 137,670, forward strand.
AAAATCAGTACTATTTTTGAAATGAGCCTGATGTCCTGAAATTATGATGAGGATTAGGAAGGTGCTTACAACATGTCGATTCGTATTATCGTGAAAGAACCGGATGAGGTACTACACAAAAGAGCTAAAGAAGTAACTAAAGTTACACCTAATGTACAGAAACTGCTGGATGATATGGCAGATACAATGTATGACGCTGAAGGCGTAGGTCTGGCTGCACCACAGGTTGGTATTTTGAAACGGCTTATTGTGATCGATTGCGGAGATGAGCAGGGGCTGATCAAGATGATCAATCCGGAGATTATTTCGAGTGAGGGAGAGCAATTTGGACCCGAAGGCTGCTTGAGTATCCCTGGCATTAACGGTGATGTGCGTCGTTTTGAGACGGTTACAGTCAAAGGGCTGGACCGCGAAGGCAAGGAACTGATTATTACGGGCAGCGGGCTGTTGTCACGCGCATTCCAACATGAGATTGACCATTTGGATGGCGTGCTCTTTACGGATATTGCTGAAAAAGTGTACGAAATTGCAGCCGATCAAACTGGGCCGCGTCGTAACTAAGGAGTGATCGATTTGAATATTGTTTTTATGGGAACGCCTGAATTTGCAGTTCCATCTCTCGATATGCTTATTGCCGAGGGATATAACGTGGTTGGGGTAGTGACACAGCCGGATAAACCACAGGGACGTAAAAAGGTGCTTACACCAACACCAGTCAAGGCTGCGGCAGAACGCCACGGCCTGCCTGTATTTCAACCAGTGAAACTGCGTGCTCCAGAAGCTGTAGCCCGATTGGCTGAATGGAAACCGGATCTGATTGTGACGGCGGCTTTTGGGCAGATTCTGCCCAAGGCTGTGCTGGATATGCCTGTTCGTGGTTGTGTGAACGTGCATGGCTCTCTTTTGCCAAAATATCGCGGTGGTGCCCCGATTCAACGCTCCATTATTAATGGAGAGCCAGTGACGGGAGTTACGCTGATGTTTATGGCGGAAGGCTTGGATACGGGAGATATGATCTCACGTGTGGAAGTGGCGATTACGGATGAAGATACATCAGGATCCATGTTTGTAAAGCTCAGCGAAGCGGGTTCCAAATTGCTTCAGGAAGAAATGCCGCGGCTGGTTGCTGGCGAAACAACGGCTGTCCCACAGGATGAAGCCGAGGCTTCGTATGCACGTAATCTGACTCGGGATGACGAGAAGATGGACTGGAATCGCACGTCGCGTGAATTGTTCAATCAGATTCGCGGTCTTGTGCCGTTCTCGGGTGCATTTACGATGTGGGATGATCAGGTCTTCAAGGTCTGGGCAGCAGCAAATCCGAAGCAGGCGGATGTACTCTCGTCGTCGGATGCTGGACAAGCTGAGCCGGGAACGGTGTTACAATTGGGCAAAAACGGGATTGAAGTTCGCACAGGTGACGGTTCTCTCTGGCTTACTGAGGTTCAGCCCGCGGGCAAAAAAGTAATGCAAGCTGCTGACTTTGCCCGTGGTGGTACCCTGAAACCAGGAACGGTGCTGCAATGAGCGGAAATACACCGGGCCGTCCATCAGGAAATGGTCATAAAGTCGCAGGAGATGCATCCGGGCGCGGAGGAAACCAACGTCGTCCGAACACAGGAAAACCGGGTCGTGCAGGAAATTCATCTGCATCCCCATCTTCGGCAAATGGTTCCTCACGTTCCGAACGGCCCAAAATATCTGCTCGTACACTCGCCGTAAAGGTACTGAGCGCCGTTGAGCAAGAAGGAGCTTACAGCAACCTTGAGCTGAACCGGCGTCTGAAAGAGGCCGAGCTAAGTCCGGCAGATGCTGGACTGGCTACAGAATTAGTCTATGGTACGATCGCGAGACGGAATACCCTTGATTATTATCTGGAACGCTATGTAGCCAAAGGTGTATCCAAGCTGCAACCTTGGGTTCGCAGCCTGCTGCGCATCAGCGTGTACCAGATGTTATATCTGGACCGTATTCCAGAACACGCGGTAGTGAGTGAAGCCGTCAATTTGGCTAAGAAATTGGGTCATCAGGGCATCTCCGGTATGGTGAATGGCGTTCTGCGGAACATGATTCGCAATCGTGATGAGCTGCGCATCCCTGAACATCTGCCCGCTGCTGAACGTATCTCACTGGAACATTCTCACCCGCTGTGGATGGTCGAACGCTGGATCAGTCAATATGGCGAAGAGACAGCGGAAGCGATCTGTCGTGCAAATAATGAACCGCCTGCGGTTAGTGTTCGTGTGAACACGACAATGACTACACGTGAGAAACTGATGCAAGAGATGGTGAGCACGGGTGCGATCGTGGAACCTTCCCGACTTAGTCCAGACGGTATTCTCGTTCGTAGTGGTGGCAACATGGCTCTTACGTCCTGGTATCGGGATGGCTTGCTGTCCGTTCAAGATGAAAGTTCCATGCTTGTAGCCGAGGCAGTTGGGCCTGAAGAAGGTCAGACTGTATTGGACTGCTGTGCAGCTCCCGGCGGAAAGACAGCCCATATGGCTGAGAAAATGCAGGACCGTGGACGGATTGTGGCCAATGATGTACATGCTCACAAACGTCAGTTGATCATGGATCAGGCAGATCGTCTGGGACTCAGCTGCATTGATGCTGTGACAGGTGATGCGCTTGATCTGGATGCGCGTTATCCGGAGGCATCGTTTGACCGCATTCTGCTGGATGCGCCATGTTCCGGTCTAGGTGTTATTCGCCGCAAGCCGGATGTCAAATGGACCAAAACTGTGGAAGATATCCACGATATCTCCAATCTGCAACGTGAACTGTTGGATCGGGTTGCACCGCTATTAAAGCCAGGTGGTATTCTGGTGTATAGTACGTGTACAATCGAGCCTGCGGAGAACGAGCATAGAGTTGCTGACTTTTTGGACCGGCATCCGGAATACAAGGCGGCTGAAGAGTCTGCCTGGTCTGGTCTGGAAACAGCCGAGTGGAAGGTTGTGAACGGTGGCGTGCAGATCCTGCCACAGTACGCTCACAGTGACGGATTTTTCATTGCCAGGTTGACAAGGATAGCGGATTAACAGTTTAATAGAGCACTGAAGGATAGCCGCCGAGGGGAACTTCGGCGGATTTCTTTGTGATTAGCCTCAAGGTTTAACATCAGTAAAAAGTGATGATAGGGTGCGATGCAGGCACTGAGGTGTTATAATGCATGAAGTACAGGCATCAAGGGTATACATGGATGTAAAGTGGTCTTTGTGATAGAATAGGAAGAATGAAAAGAAAAGAAGGAATAGGTGTTGACAACAAAATGAAACCTTTTATATATGATTATTCCCTGGAGGAGCTGCAACAGTGGGCTGTTGAGAACGGGGAGCCGGCTTTTCGCGGTGGTCAGATCTTCGACTGGATTTATGTGAAACGTGTGAATGATTTCAGTGAAATGACGAACCTGTCCAAAGCGCTGCGTGAAAAGCTGACTGAACAATTTGAATTCGTTACACTTACTGAAATTACGAAATTTGAATCCAAGGATGGAACGGTGAAATTCCTGTTCGGTCTGCATGATGATCATGCGATCGAAACAGTTATCATGAAGCACAACTATGGTAACAGCATCTGTGTAACAACACAGGTTGGCTGCCGGATTGGTTGCACGTTCTGTGCATCCACGCTGGGCGGACTGAAACGTAACCTTACGGCTGGGGAAATTGTCGCTCAGGTTGTGCAAGCCCAGAAAATTTTGGACGAACGCGGTGAGCGGGTCAGCAGCATCGTAATCATGGGTTCAGGTGAACCTTTTGAGAACTATGAAGCAACAATGACGTTCCTGCGTATCATGATTCACGAAAAAGGGCTGAATATCGGTCAGCGCCATATTACGGTGTCCACAAGTGGAATCGTACCAAACATTTACAAGTTTGCAGATGAAGATACACAGATTAACCTGGCGATCTCCATCCATGCGCCAAATGATGCATTGCGTTCCAAATTGATGCCAGTAAACCGCCGTTTTCCTTTTGAGGATGTAATGGAGTCGTTGCGTTATTACTTGGCGAAAACGGGTCGCAGAATTACGTTTGAGTACGCACTTATCGGTGGTGTGAATGATCAGCCGGAACATGCGGCAGAACTGGCAAGCGTGCTTAAGAACATGCTGTGCCACGTGAACCTGATTCCAGTCAACCATGTACCTGAGCGCAAGTACGTAAGAACATCCAGAAGCGACATTTTCAATTTTCAGAAGATTCTCTCGGAGCAGGGTGTTAATGTAACCATTCGTCGTGAACAGGGACATGATATTGCTGCCGCTTGCGGTCAGCTTCGTGCAAAGCATATGGAGTTGAGGTGAGAACGTTTTGATCAAAACAGTTCATGTGAGCCATATCGGACGGGTGCGTTCGGTGAATGAAGATTCAGCCTGGATTCGAAATCTCGATACAGGTTATATTCTGGGTATTGTTGCCGATGGTATGGGCGGACATCTTGCAGGAGATACTGCGAGCCGCCTGGCGGTAGAGACGTTGGTGCAGGATCTGGGAACGCTTGAGCCGGGTCTTTCACATGCGTCTTTGTCAGCCGCATTGAGCGATGCTATTTTGCATGCCAACGAAGTGATCTTCCGTACTGCCTCCTCGGATGATAATTACCACAACATGGGGACTACCGTGGTTGCGGCATTATTGAATGATACGGAAGGTGTTATTGGTCACATCGGTGACAGCAGAGCATACAAAATTGCAAACAAGAATGTCATCCAGTTGACCGAGGACCATACACTGGTCAATGAATTGTTCAAAAATGGTCAGATCAGCAAAGAAGATGTCTCTCATCATCCGCGTCGCAATGTGCTGACACGTGCACTTGGGACAGACGCGGAAGTGAAGGTGGATCTGGATACCGTCAAATTGGAAGAAGGCGAAGTTCTTCTCCTGTGCAGTGACGGGCTTAGTAATCTGGTCAGCAATGAGCAGATCATTCAGGTCGCAGGTAATCTGGAACTGGCATTGGAAGATCGTGCGGATCGCTTGCTTCAGCTGGCTTTGCTTGCTGGAGGAGATGACAATATCACGGTGGCATTATTCGAACTGCAAAAGGAAGGTTCCGTGATATCGGAAACGGGGTGTGAGTCATGATTGGGCACCAGCTAGGCGGACGCTATGAAGTGATCGAGCGTGTCGGCGGTGGCGGCATGGCTCTTGTGTATAAGGCCCAGGACCTGTTGCTCAACCGGAACGTTGCCATCAAAGTGTTACGGCAGCAATTTGTTCATGACGAAGAGTTTATCCGCCGTTTCCGCAGAGAAGCACAATCAGCAGCTTCGCTGTCACATCCTAACGTAGTTAGTGTTTATGATGTAGGGCAGGAAGATGACGTTCATTATATTGTCATGGAATATGTTGAAGGCAAAAACCTGAATGAAATTATTAAAGAACGGGCGCCTCTGCAGGTGGACGAGGCCGTTCGAATCGCCTCCCAGATTGCAGATGCTCTCGATCATGCACATCATAATCAGATCATTCATCGGGATATCAAACCCCATAATATATTGATTGGTCGTAATGGCCGTGTGAAAGTAACGGATTTCGGGATTGCCCGTGCGGTTACGTCCACAACGATTACTCAGACCGGCTCAGTGGTCGGTTCCGTACATTACTTCTCACCTGAGCATGCCAAAGGCATCGTGACTGGCGAGAAGTCGGACTTATATTCTCTTGGTATAGTACTCTATCAAATGCTGACTGGGCAGCTTCCGTTCCTGGGAGAGAGTCCAATTAGCGTTGCTTTGAAGCATTTGCAGGAAGAGTTTGATGAACCGCGCAAATTCAATCCGCTTATCCCGCAAAGCGTGGAGAACGTTATTCTGAAATCCATGCGCAAAAATCCGCAGGAGCGTTACCAATCCGCTAAAGAAATGCAGACGGATCTGGAAACCTGCCTGATGCCGGAAAGACGTAATGAAACGAAGATTGATTTTCCGGATGAGGATGATATCGATCAGACCCGTGTTATGCCGGCGATCAAGCCGGAGCCGCGTGGAGTTACATCCACAGGTGCTATACCCGTGATGGAGTCTGACCAAGATAACAACAAGGGCAAATCCAAAACAAAGAACTGGAAGAAGCCAGCGCTGCTGATCTCGTTGACCGTGCTTATTCTTATCGCGATGGTTGGGGTTGTATGGTACGTAAAAGGCATGCTTGTTGTGCCTGACGTGACTGTACCCAATGTGATTGGCCAAACCGAGGAAAAGGCTCGTCAAATGTTGCAGGATAACGGGCTTGTTGTCAGTGATAATGTCATCCGTCAATACAAGGAGGATGTGGAGCCCGGTATTGTATTTGAACAGACCCGAAATGAAGGCGATGTGGTCAAGGAAGGCTCCGAGGTCCAGTTGAGTGTTGGGGCGGAAAAAGAACTGACCAAAATGATCAACGTCGAAGGCAATACCTATGATGAGGCTGTCAAGAAGTTGATCGCTCTTGGCATCAACGGGGATCAGATCAAACGCAAGGATGATTTCTCGAATGACATTGCATCCGGGAATGTGATCTCCCAGACCCCTGGAGTCAATGAAGAATTTGATCCTGAAGCGACAGAAATTGTTCTAACCGTTAGCAAAGGCTCCGAAACGATAAAAATGCCGGATTTGAAAAACCATACTCGAAGTGAGGCGGAGAGTATGCTCAAATCCGCTGGGTTAATCCTTGCTCAAGTTCAGGAAGAGTCGAGCTACACTGTAGATAAAGGCAACGTGACACAGCAATGGCCTGTGGAAGCCGGTGCAGACGTGAATCCTGGTGACAAAATTACCATTTTCATTAGTACTGGATATCCGCCAGAGGCATTGAACTACGCCTATAACATTAACGTTTCGCCAAAAGAAATAGGAAAGAGCAGCAAAATTCGAATTACTTTCGAAGATGCTCGTGGCAAAAGTCAAGAATGGGGGACCCGGACAATCAAGTCTGCTCAAACGCTGACAATTCCGCTTATTCTGGCTCCAAACGTCGACGGTGTTGTCTCTGTCTACCGGGATGGCCAATTCTTGGATACGTATCTGGTGTCCTATAGTGATGCCAAAAACGGAACGGTAGTTATGCCTACCATTGAGCCTGAGAAGGGTGCAGACCCCCCTCCAACAACGGAGGAGCCTGAACAAGGCGGTGGTGGTGATGATGAAGGCACCGTGGATACGAATCAGGAAGGTGAACCGGATACACCTGTTGAGGGTGAAGGGGAAAATGGCGAGGCAGATACTTCTGCGATGAAGAACGGAAATGGTCTCGCCAAGGGAAAAGATAAGAAAAAGGAAGTCGTTAACGCATCAAGCCGTCCATAAGGGCGGCTTATTGCCGACGTTCAGGGTAAATGTACTGTAAATTAAAGGAGGGCGACGGAGCTATGCCAGAAGGTATCATCGTTAAAGCGCTAAGCGGTTACTATTATGTCATGCCACTGGAAGACAGCGGGGTGCCTTCGGTTGAAGGCTCCGCCGTTCAATGCCGGGCCAGAGGTATCTTCAGAAAACGGGGTACTTCACCACTTGTGGGTGACCGAGTTAGCTATATGCTGACAGAGAACGGGGAAGGAACAGTAGATGAGATTCGCAAACGTGAGACGGAGTTAATTCGTCCACCTGTTGCCAATGTAAGTCTGGCTGTTCTGTTATTTTCCGTTAAGGAACCGGACATGAATCTCAATCTGTTGGATAAATTCCTGGTACATATCGAACAAGCTGGACTGGATGCACTGATTGTGCTCACGAAGCAGGACCTAGCTGATCCAGAAAACGATGCCCGTGATACAGTGGCTGAAGTAAAAGCTATGTATGAGCGAATTGGATATGAAGTTATCTCTACCAGTTCACGAACCGGTGAAGGCAATGAACTGCTCAAGGAGCGTCTTGCCGGCAAGATTAGCGTATTCTCCGGGCAATCCGGTGTAGGTAAATCTTCGATGCTGAATGCCTTGATGCCAGGTCTAAGCCTGGAGACCAGTGCAATCAGCATGCGCCTTGGCCGAGGGAAACACACCACCAGGCACGTGGAGCTCATACCTCTGGATAATGGTGGCTTTGTCGCGGATACGCCGGGATTCAGCCAACTGGACTTCCTGGAGATTGGTGTGGAGGAGCTATCCACTTGCTTCCGGGAGTTCGCTCAATATGCCGATCAGTGTAAGTTCCGAGGCTGTACCCATACGCACGAACCAGGTTGCCGGGTGCTTGCAGCCAAGGCGGAGGGAATGATTTCCGAAAGCCGTTATAAGCATTACGAACAATTCCTTACAGAAATGAAAGACAAAAAGCGGAGGTATTAATATGATTAAAATTGCCCCATCTATTTTATCTGCGGATTTTGCCCGTCTCGGCGCGGAAGTGGCGGAAGCCCAAGCTGCTGGCGGAGACTGGATTCATGTTGATGTCATGGACGGTCATTTCGTCCCTAATATTACGCTTGGACCTGCGATTGTAAAAGCGATCGCTCCACATACAAGCTTGCCGCTTGATGTGCATTTGATGATTGAGAACCCAGAGCGTTATGTTGAGGAATTTGCAAAAGCTGGCGCGGCTGTCATTACGGTTCATGCTGAGGCTTGTGTGCATCTGCACCGGGTTATTCATCTGATTAAGGAACAGGGAGTTAAAGCAGGGGTTGCTCTTAATCCGGGAACTCCGGCGAGTGCTATTCAGGAAGTGCTGGACGATGTGGATATGGTGCTTGTCATGACCGTAAATCCAGGTTTTGGTGGACAGGCTTTCATCTCTGGCACCATGAACAAAATCAAGCAAATTCGTAGCTGGTTGAACGAAAAAGGACGTCATGACGTGCATATTGAAGTGGATGGCGGTATTGCTGCCGACACGGCTCCGCTTGTAGTTGAAGCTGGAGCGGATGTGCTCGTTGCGGGAAGTGCTGTATTTGGACGTGAAGATCGCGCTGCCGCGATTGCCGAAATTCGCAGTAGTTACGGAGGCTGAGCATGAACCTCAAGGAGACGCTGTGGACCATGGCTGCGAGTCTCGTTACGGGACTGGTGCTTGCTATGTTTGCGGTTATTCAATCCCCATACAATGCGATTACGTCATTGATCGGGGTTGGTGTTGTCATTATGTACTTCCGCAAATTTGACCGTACAGGACTTCGGGTTACTTTTGTGATTTTCAGCATACTGTATTACTTATTGAGTGTATTCATGATCGCTGCTTATCAATATATCCCTACTCAAACCTAAATGACCTGATAACCAGGCTCGTCATTGTGGAATAGGGACAAAGGGTTCCGCATAAATATGGTTACATGAGCAGGTTTCTCATGTAGCCTTTTTTGTCGTGTTTAAGGCAAAGAAGGCCTGGAGCATAGGATACGGCGGATGCATGAGCATGATGGGGAGGGTGAAGTATGAAATTTTACACATTCAAACTGCCGAAGTTTTTGGGAGGGTTTGTAAAGGCGATTCTTAATACGTTTCAAAAGAACTGACATGATTAAAAGGTTCCATTGGCGAATACCGCCGCTTTGGCTTCAGGATCATCTGGAATTCGGACCTGCGAAGCGCCATGCGGCGGACATTCACATGCTGATGTGTGTATTCATGATTTTATTTCTATTTCTGAATACCAAAAAAGCACCTGCAAGGAACAAGGTGCTTTTTGCTTACCCGATTTATAGTAGCTTTGCGTGATTATACGCGAGTCACTTTACCGGCTTTCAGTGCACGGGTGCTTACGTATACACGTTTTGGTTTACCGTTCACGAGAATGCGGACCTTCTGAACGTTTACGCCCCAAGAACGACGGTTACGGTTGTTAGCGTGGGATACGTGGTTACCGGTGCCCGGTTTCTTACCTGTCACATAACATTTGCGAGACATAGATTACACCTCCTATCCTAAAATAACCAGTTGCCCTAAGGAGACACGAATGCCATTCCAGACGGGCTAAATTGTTCTTCCTGACCACAATGGTCAGGTTCCAGTAGCTAATGGCGTTGTTCAAGCCGGCATAGCCGGATCATTTCCATTACTAAACCTGCATAAAACAATACTTGAATATAATATCATATTGAAAAAAGCTTCGTCAACTGATCCAAAAACTTTATTTATTTCTCCTGTCTAATATAGTACAATGTTGAATAGTCCATAATACAGCGTTGAACAGGCTGTTGCCGCGGGGAAGCCGGAGAAAAAACCGGCCTTAAAGGGTCGGTGGTCTGCTTTTTTGGCAACGCTGTGAGCTGCGGCATTCCATCATTGGCACCAGTCTCCATGCGGCATTCATGCCGGCTCTTGATACCGGTGCATATCCGTATGCCCCGAATTAGGGGTAACAGAGCAATTGCAGGATATCGGTTGCCCGGCCGCCCAGACCGTTAATCCGGCTGACATTATGTATTATTATGCCTGTGCCGGACAAGGTATGGACGAAGAATAACGCGATAAGCGTTTGCGCATGAACAGACCAGATAACATCTTGGTGCAAGATGTTCGTGTATCAAGCTAGGAAGGGGAATTCTCACTTGAGTATACGTTCTTTAAATGGAACAGATTTCACCGCAATGGTACTTGCCGGAGCGGAACAACTTGGACAGCATGCAGAGCACGTCAATTCCCTGAATGTTTTCCCTGTGCCGGATGGTGACACGGGAACGAACATGAATTTGACAATGAGTGCAGGAGTCGCAGAGATTAAACGCAAGAGTTCTGCCTCCATCGGAGAAGCTGCCGGTATTTTATCAAAAGGCCTGCTTATGGGCGCACGGGGGAATTCCGGAGTAATATTATCGCAATTGTTCCGCGGATTCAGTCGTTCAGCTGCTCCTTATGAGGAACTGAATACACTCCAGTTCGCCGCAGCCCTGCAGAACGGTGTGGACGCAGCTTATAAAGCCGTAGTGAAACCCGTTGAAGGGACCATTCTTACCGTAGCCAAGGAAGCGGCGAAACATGCCAGCTACTACGCAAGACGGACGAATGATATAACTGAATTAATGAATGAAGTATTGTTAAAAGCAAAAGAAGCACTGGCAATGACTCCGGAATTGCTGCCTGTATTGAAACAGGTTGGTGTTGTGGATTCAGGCGGCCAGGGGCTTGTATATATTTACGAAGGCTTTATGGACGTTCTGTTGCAAACGGACGGGGCAAGTCGTACATCCTTCCAGAGAGACGTACAACCAACCGTAGCGGCATCTGCATTGAAACCGGCTGCACCGTCAGAAGTGGTTTCTGCGAAGCCTGCACAGCAGGTAATCGTGCCAGAGATGCCAATGTCTGCCCAGGCGCGACTGGAAACGGAAGATATTGAGTTCCTGTATGACATGGAGTTCTTTATAAACCGCGAGCTTGGAGAGAACGCAGGTGTTGCATTTGATGACGAAGCATTCCGGAAAGCGTTGTCAGTTAACGGGGATTCCATCATTATTATTGCTGACGATGAAGTGATTAAGGTTCACGTGCATTCCAAGACACCTGGGGATGTATTAAACCTGGCTCTCCGTTATGGAGAAATCACACAAATTCATATTCTCAATATGCGTGAGCAGCATCGTGATCTGCTGACAGCAGGCATGGACATTGCGCCTTCGCCTGAGCTGTTCGCAGAGATTCCGCCTGAAGCGGCGCGTAGCGTGGAAAAAGCTGTGCTCCCAGCAGATGAGATGGCACCATATGGTTTCATCGCGGTATCTTCCGGTGACGGCATTGCAGAGATTTTCCAGAGTCTTGGCGTGGATGTTGTTCTGTCTGGTGGACAGACGATGAATCCGAGCACTGAAGATTTTGTGAAAGCGGTGCGTTCGATCGCGGCAGAACAGGTATTTATTTTGCCGAACAACTCCAATATTGTACTTGCTGCCGAGCAGGCTAGGGAGTTGCTTGAAGATGAGCGTCGAATTATTGTGATTCCGAGCAAGACGATCCCTCAGGGTATGGCAGCGGCTTTTGCTTTCCAGGAGGATGAGTCTGCAGAAACCAACCGTGACCATATGCTTGAGGCGATTAGCCGGGTACAGTCCGGTCAAGTGACTCATGCGGTCAGAGATACACAATATGATGAGCTTGATATCAAAGCTGGACACTACATCGGTATCCATAATTCCAAGATCGTGGCAACGGACGAAAGCATGCTGCACGCATGTGAAGGTCTGCTGCAACAGATGATGGAGAGCGGAGATGAAGTGGTGACCATCCTTGAAGGGGACGAGGCTACCCCTGAGATTACCGCTGCGCTTGTCACATGGCTTGAAGAACAATATCCTGATGCTGAGGTAGAGGTGCATCTTGGAGGACAGCCGGTTTATTATTATTTGTTCTCTGTAGAGTCCTGAAGAACTTAAGCAAAGAGGAGGGGATCTCATGAGCCACAAAGTTGCGATCGTAACCGATAGCACGGCAGATATACCGGAAGAACTGATCCGTAAATATGGGATTCAAGTTGTTCCGCTGCGTGTTTTGTTCGGGGAAGAAGCTTATGCAGACGGCGTTGATCTGACTTCGGAACAGTTCTATGCAAAATTGGAGAAGGTATCTGTGCTGCCTACAACCTCACAGCCTTCTCCCACCGATTTTATGAATATCTATAATACACTGTTGGATGATGACCCGGAACGGCCCATTGTATCGATTCATTTGTCTTCCGGCATGAGTGGTACCTATCAATCGGCACTGCTTGGCAAATCGTTGCTGGAACGTGAGGGCGATATAACGGTACTGGATTCGAAGTCTGCATCCTATGGATATGGTTTATTGGTCGTACAGGCTGCCGAGCTTGCCGAACAAGGCAAATCCGCTGCGGAGATCGCTGCGGCTGTAGCCGCCATGCAGCAGAGCCGCAAGCTGTTCTTTCTCGTAGATACATTGGAGTATTTGCAGAAAGGCGGTCGGATTGGCAAAGCTGCGGCCATCTTGGGAACATTGCTGAATATTAAACCGATCTTGTCCATTGATGAGGAAGGCGTTATTTACGCAGTGGAGAAAGTCAGAGGTCACAAAAAAGCCATGGCACGCATTATTGAGCTGTTTCAGCAGGATCTGGCGGGTCAACGTGTTAATCTGGCGGTAGGTCATACCGCAGACCCCGGATCAGCAATCGCTTGTGCAGAGCAATTACGTGGACATTTTACACTGAATGAAGTGGTGTATACCAATATTGGAGCTGTCGTTGGCAGCCATGTTGGGCCTGGCGTAATTGCCATCTTTATGTGGCCTGTTCCGGAATGAGGGATTAGACATGAAATGGGAAGAAATATCGGTTAAACAAATTAGCGGCGTGAGTGCTCTCAAAGAGGGAGAGCTTCACGCCTTTGGCATCTCTACTGTAAAAGACTTGCTTGAATATTATCCGTTCCGTTATGAGGATTATCGGCTGCGTTCGCTCAGTGAAGTGAAGGACGGGGACAAAATTACGGTACAGGGTAAAGTGATGGGCATCCCAGTGTTGCAGCGTTATGGCAAAAAGTCACGCCTTACCTGTAAGGTGATGACGGAAGAATGGATGATTTCAGCCACCTGGTTCAATCGGCATTTTCTGAAAGAACAGCTTACGCCCAATCGGGAGATTGTTATTACGGGGAAATGGGAACAGAAGCGTATGCAGATGACCGTAACGGACTCGGAATTCCCGGATAAAGGGGAAGGACGATCGGGCACGCTGCAGCCAGTGTATTCGGTAACCGGCAAGCTAACGCAGTCATGGATGCGCAAAACGATTAATCAGGGGTTAGTCCAATTCGGGGAAATGATCCCCGAAATTCTGCCTCAATCACTCATGAACAAATATGGATTCATGCCTCGCAAACAGGCGATTGCCGGGATTCACCGTCCGCAGGATAACCGGGAAGGCCAGCAGGCCAGACAGCGGATGGTGTATGAGGAGCTATTTTTGTTTCAACTCAAGATGCAGGCGTATCGTGCATTGAACCGGGATCGTATGGATGGTGTAGTGCACACAACGGATAATACGACGATTCGGGAGTTTGTTCGCAGTTTGCCATTTGAACTGACGGATGCGCAGAAGAAGGTAGAGCTTGAAATTCTGCATGATATGCGTTCACCGTATTCGATGAATCGATTGCTGCAAGGAGATGTAGGCTCAGGTAAAACGGTTATTGCGGCGATTGCGCTGTATACGACCGTTCGTTCCGGTTTTCAGGGGGCTCTGATGGTCCCTACGGAGATTCTGGCAGAACAGCATATGCGCTCACTGCAAAAGCTGTTTGAACCTTTTGGCGTAACGGTGTGGCTGTTAACGGGCAGTGTGAATGGACGGAAGCGCAAAGATCTGATTGCATCCTTGCAGATGGGTATGATCGATATCGTTGTGGGTACACACGCTTTGATTCAGGAGGATGTATTTTTCCGTGACTTGGGTCTTGTTGTTACAGATGAACAGCATCGCTTCGGTGTGAACCAGCGCAGCATTTTGCGGCGTAAAGGCTATAACCCGGATGTGTTAACGATGACGGCGACGCCGATACCGCGAACGCTTGCCATTACAGCTTTTGGTGATATTGAAGTATCGACCATCTCGGAACGTCCAAAGGGGCGGATTCCTATCTCGACGTACTGGGTCAAGCATGACATGATGGACCGGGTTCTTGGTTTTATTTCGCGAGAAGTGGACCAGGGACGTCAGGCTTATCTGATCTGCCCGCTCATTGAAGAGTCGGAGAAGCTGGATGTACAGAATGCCATTGACCTGCATATCCAGATGCAACAGAACTTTCCGAAGTACCGTGTAGGTCTGCTGCATGGACGGATGACGGCTGGCGAGAAGGAAGAGATGATGCGTGACTTTTACAGCAACGAAATTCAGCTTCTGGTCTCCACAACAGTTGTGGAGGTCGGGGTCGATGTGCCTAACGCAACGCTGATGGTCATTATGGATGCGGACCGCTTCGGTCTGTCGCAGCTGCATCAGCTTCGTGGTCGGGTCGGTCGGGGCGCTCATGCATCCTATTGTGTACTCATTGCAGACCCCAAGACAGAGGTGGGGCAGGAGCGCATGAAGGTCATGACGGAAACCGAAGATGGATTCGAGGTATCCCGTCGAGATCTGGATCTGCGGGGACCGGGCGATTTCTTTGGCACCAAGCAAAGTGGATTACCGGAGTTCCGTCTT
Organism: Paenibacillus sp. RU5M; assembly: GCF_900221055.1. Taxonomy (NCBI): domain Bacteria; kingdom Bacillati; phylum Bacillota; class Bacilli; order Caryophanales; family Paenibacillaceae; genus Paenibacillus; species Paenibacillus sp. RU5M. The sequence goes on from NZ_OBQM01000001.1 coordinate 152,755, forward strand.
GCCGACATGGTTGCAGATTTTGAGGTATTGGAGCAGGCGCGAGATGACGTCTCCAGCCTGATTGCGGATGCGAGCTTCTGGACGTCTGTTGACTACGCTCCTTTACGTGACTTTTTACAACAGCAGCAAGTATTCCAGGGTGATCTGATCGATTGATCGGGCTATGAATGTGTGGTTTTCCACATTTTCCGTGGGAAAATGTCAAGTGTACAGGCCCTCCTGTCATATGAATAAGAAGTGAGTTCATTATTCAGGAGGTGCTGTTCGTTTTGGGTTACCAACAATATGGAATCAGTCCGCAGCTGGTGGAGCGGATCAAAACAAAGATGAAAAATCCCGCTGTCAAAGAGCGTATCAAAAAGTTGATAGATGGGGTTACCAAGTCCGATTTGCAGGATAAGGCGAAGGTGAGAAGGTTGGTCAAGTCGTCAGCGGTCATTTTGAACGAGAATTTTTCTGCGACTCAGGAGGAACAATTTGTTGCTTTTGTTCTTGCGCAGAAGATCGATCCGAACAATACGTTTCATTTGATTAAGTTGTGGGGCATGTTTAGGTAGGGATTCGATAGAATGTTGGGTGGTATAAAATGAAACAGTTTCATTTACACGGGGCCACTCCGAGTGCAGTACCATCTTCCGATCGCTGTTATCCCCGGATTTTTTTGAATTACCCTTTGAAAGGGTAAAATCCGGTGATAAAGGCGAGCGCTTCGCTTCTCCAGATTGGTTCTGCACTCTCCGTTACAGTGTAACTGGAAGTTCATTTTATAAAAACCAAATTACATCGAATGTGTATGAAGTAATTTTAATGGATGGGGCGGTTCATAAGTCAGCAAGATGACTTATGAACCGCCCTTTTGATTTTTAAGCGAGTGCCAGTCCTATGAATAAAGAAGAATATATATGTAAATGAATCGAGCTGGATTTATGCAGAAATGGAGTGCTTGAACTCGTCCGTCAATCGTATATGAATATGGAGTACTGAGGCGTGTCGAAGTACTTAGAGGATAATTGACGATATAGAAATATATGCCAACATATGGTAGCATGAGCTTTGCTCCTTTAAAAATGGAAAGTATTAAACAGGTGATTACATAGAGAAGTGATGAACTGCTTTACAGGAGGTTTAATATGATAGATCCGCTTTTCCAAACTCAAACGGAGTCACAATTAAATTTATTAAGTGAAATCAGTGCAATATCTGCAACAATGGAAATTGATTTTTGGTTACGTGGCGGATGGGCAATTGATTTTATACTTGGAAAGGTTACCCGTCTACACGACGATATAGACTTGATAACTTGGATACAATACCGAGATCAATTAGAATCTGCTCTTATCGAAGCTGGATATGAACAGGTTCCCGTCAAAGAAGAATTTCGAGGTAGGCAATCTGATTTTCAGAAGGATAGCGTAGACATCACTTTTTGCTATATAACCAGAGCGGAGGATAGAAGTATTATTATGAACGGCTTACCTGAGTGGGTCTGGCGGTTTGATTCCTTGTTACCACAACGTTTTATGTTGAACGAATTATCAGCTTATGTCTTGAACCCTAGGCAGCTCTTGGAAGAGAAAGAGGTTTACGAACAGATTGGCAGGATACCACGGCCAAAAGACGTAGAAAGCAAAAAGGTTTTACATCGTATCATAGCAGAGTTAAATTGACTGTTCGAACCAAAGGTTTAGTTCTAACTTTCAGAAAACCACTCCATTTTGTGAGGAGTGGTTTCTTCTTTATATTTGCCGGGGAAAAGTTGCTTATGAAACACCTATTTGCAGATTCTAAACGGATTTTATTTGAATTATCATCTAAATTGTTCTATGAGCTGTCGATAGGAGCTGCTCGATAAATAGTTCTCCATGAATTGAAGATCCAAATTTTTTAACTTTATGACCTCACAGATTGCTTTATCACGATCCGGTTTCTGTTGTTCATAGCTGGAATACAGCTGCAATCCTAAGGGGACCACGGGAATCAGCATTCCAAAAAGCTCCTCATATCTTTTCAACTCCCACACTACAGGGCTTAATTCAAGGTATTCGTCCGACACGGTGTTGGCCATTTCAATAATGATTCCATGAATGTTCAGTCGGGCAAAAGCCCATAAGTTGACGATTTTATCAACATCACCGTTTTGTTTGACCAAGATATCAATATCATTCGGCCCGATATTGTTACAACCTTGAATCAAAGAAGCTGTTGAACCAGCTATACTCCAATTCAGATCTGTATAAACTGAAACCCGGTCAGAGAAAACTTTCAAAACCTGCTGGATTGGTGTTATCATTTTATCCTCCGTTGATTACTGAACTAGTTATAAATAATCCTTAACAAAATTCTTTGTAGGTCCTTTAGTATCATCCCATCACTCTTTATTCTTAACAAAAAAAGGGCTAGTGGCTATTAAAGATGCAATAAATACTAAAATTAAAATGGCATTAGAAGGTACTGTTTCGTATATGTAGTTTTCAACTATTAGTACGAGGATCGAAATACTTAAAATCACTCTCAGCACATGAGCAGACGAGCGATTAGGGTTTTTGGTACGTTTCGAGATAAAGTAAATGATGTACCACAAACCACTAAAAAGCAGGAGTGAGCCTATCAGTAGCATTACAAACATTTAAATACACCTTTCTTAAATAAATTTCAGTTTAATTAATTAGCATAATGTTCCAATTAATTATAACACAGTGGATTTCTGGAAGTGGAGTTATATGTGTAGGTAAGTGAAGCTTTGTTGGTAGGGAAGAGAATGGTTTGGAGCAAAATGAATTCCGTATCGTCTGTTCATTAGGTTAGCGACTTTCGGCTACTTCCATTTTCACAGGATCGACTTTGCTTTCCTTCTGGGGGAGCGGTAAACTGTTGCATACGAGCATACATGGATTTCAAGGTGAGGAAAACGCTGCTGCGATAATGGGCGTTTATTTTTGACGGATGTGGAGGAAGTCAGATTGACGGAGATGTTTACGATGCTGCTGGGTTTGTTTGAACGTGCGGCACTGCTGATTATATTTTTATTCTTTCTGTCGAGGATACCGCGGTTTAGACAGATATTGCAAAAGGGAAAATTGAGATGGCAGGAGTACATTGCGGTTACGTTGTTATTTTGTGCATTTGCTATCTTCGGTACCTATACCGGTATTAATGTGGAAGGCTCGCTGGTGAATGTGCGCATTATTGCTGTTATGTCTGGCGGTATTCTGTTCGGGGGGCCTGTGGGCATCATTACCGGGATTGTGTCCGGGGTGCATCGATATTTAATCGATATGGATGGAGTTACGGCGATCCCGTGCCTGATCACGAGTATCCTTGCAGGTCTGGTCTCCGGGTATATACATAAGTATACGCCTAAGTCGAAGCGCTGGATGATCGGTATTGCGGCCGGAATGATCTGTGAGGCGCTTACGATGCTGCTCATCCTGCTGTATTCCTATCCCGATCCACTGGGGGCCGACATTGTCTCGAAGATTGCGCTGCCGATGATATTAGGTGAGGTGAATATTGGGCTAATCGTACTGCTGGTGCAGAGTGTGGAAGGGGAAAAGGAAATGATTGCAGCTCGTCAGGCCAAGCTGGCGCTGGAGATTGCCAACAAAACCTTGCCGTACTTCCGTTCCATTGATGAAGACTCCCTGCGTACGATCTGCCGGATTATTCAGGAGGATATTCAGGCTGATGCGGTTGCGATTACGGATACCCGAAATGTACTGGCTTATGTGGGATTTGGTGAGGAACGATATCACATCGGTAATGAAATTATTAGTGAGATGACGAAGAAGACGATCTCCAGCGGAGAGATTACGATCAGCAATGATGTCATTGACGAAAAAACGCCGGATATCCACTCCCTCCTCATCATTCCACTCAAAGAGCGGGGCGAAGTAACGGGTGCCTTGAAAATCTATTACCGCAAAGCGTACAAGATTACGTATCCGTTGCAAACGATGGCTGTGGGCCTGTCCCAGATTATTTCCACCCAGATGGAAGTATCACGTGTGGAGGAGATCAAGGCTGCGGCCAATAAAGCGGAGCTGCGTGCATTGCAGACCACAATTCATCCTCATTTTCTATTTAATGCGCTGAACGCCATTGCCTCATCCATTCGCACCAAGCCGGATCGGGCGCGCGAACTGATTGTGAATCTGTCCGGATATATGCGTTATAACCTGGAGCTATCGGATGAGCTTATTGATATTCACAAAGAGCTGGAGCAGGTCCGCAATTATGTGGAAATCGAGAAGGCGCGCTTCGGCAGCAGGCTTAACGTCATCTATGATATTGATGAGGTGGCTGTGCATATTCCAAGTCTGGTCATCCAGCCACTTGTGGAAAATGCCATTATCCACGGTATTCTCAAGGTAAAAGGACCCGGGACCGTACGGATTCGGGTACAGGACTATCCTGACTTTGTGCGAATTGGGGTCAGTGATACAGGAGCAGGCATTGGAGCCGACATTATTGAGCGTGTATACCATGACCGGATGCCTGCCAATCAGATCGGGTTGTACAACGTGCATCGTCGGGTGAAGCTCATTTATGGACAAGGGTTAACGATTACACGGCTGGAGCAAGGAACCGATATTTTATTTGATGTACCCAAAGGAGATGTAGTAACAAGGTGATGAACTGTCGATGAGAGCTCTTATTGTTGAAGATGAAATTCCGGCAAGTGAAGAACTGAATTACTTGATACAGGAACATAGCCAAATCGAAGTGGTAGATTGTCTGGAAGATGGACTGGATGTGCTGAAGTTTCTGCAGGAGCAGGAAGTCGACGTTATTTTTCTTGATATAAATATCCCTTCGCTGGACGGCATGATGCTGGCACATCATATTGGAAAGTTTGCGAGCAAGCCATATATCGTATTCACAACGGCTTATAAGGAGCATGCGGCTGAAGCGTTTGAGCTGGAGGCGTTTGACTATATTCTGAAGCCCTATGATGAGAAACGAATTGCCGCGATGCTGAATAAACTCGAAACGGCGTTCAAACGGGATCATGAGCAGGAGAAACGTGAACACAGCAGTGACGATGGGCAGGCTCACAATGCGGCTCAAGCCAACGATGAATGGTCTGCATCAAATATGCAGGCACGGGAATCCAATATCCAGACGGAACGACGCATTAACCTGCTGCGCAATGACAATATTATTGTGACAGACACCGCCGATATTTATTATGCGGAAGCTCAAGAGAAAGTAACGAAGGTGTATACCAAAAACGGTGAGTTTACGATGCCGGTCAGTATTTCGGATTTTCACGGGCGATTGCCGCAGGAAACCTTTTTCCGCTGCCATCGTTCTTACGTCGTGAATTTGTCTCAAATCCGTGAAATTGTGCCTTGGTTTAACAATACGTACCTGCTTCGTTTGCGTGATCTGGAGGCTGAAGTACCGGTTAGCCGGGGCAAAGTCAAAGAATTCAGGCAGCTCATGCGCATCTAGAGGCATTTCATTCCACATCTGATGCAACTCATGCTCAAATCGGTGTAATGAATCCCCTTTCATGTATGATTAGCTTGTGAACGCATTCATATATATGACATCGGCAAAGGGGAGATCACGATGAAAGCAGCTATTTCATCCGCACCTAATTCAGCATCTACAACTATGAAAATGAACCGCTGGCTTATTGTACTGGGAACCATCATTGTACAAATGGGTCTCGGAACCATCTACACCTGGAGTTTATTTAATCAACCGTTGTCTGATCGTTTCGGATGGGACGTCAGCTCGGTCGCGATAACATTTTCGATTACCAGCTTTGCTTTGGCATTTGCCACACTATTTGCCGGCCGACTGCAAGAACGATGGGGGCTTCGTCGCCTGATTCGGGTAGCCGGAGTTGTGCTTGGTCTGGGACTCGTGCTCAGTTCTCAAGTGAGTTCGTTGACACTGCTCTACATCCTGGCCGGATTTGTGGTTGGATTCGCGGATGGTACGGCGTACATTACTTCCCTGTCCAACCTGATCAAGTGGTTTCCTGAGCGAAAAGGTCTGATCTCAGGTATTTCGGTCGGGGCCTTTGGTACAGGCAGTCTGTTGTTCAAATACGTGAACTCGGCATTAATTGGTGCTGTTGGTCCTGCTCAAGCTTTTATGTACTGGGGCATTATTGTGTTGGTATTGATCGTGGGCGGCTCGTTCCTGATCCGTGAAGCGGTTGTTCGTGAACAAGCTCCAGCAAGTAGCACGGACGGTGCGAAGCAACCAGAAACACGTCATGATTATACGGTCAAAGAAATGCTGCGCACGAAAGAAGCGTATATGCTGTTCGTTATTTTCTTCACGGCCTGTATGAGTGGACTGTATCTGATCGGTATTGTGAAAGACATCGGTGTGCAGTTGGCAGGTCTTAATGTGGCTACGGCGGCCAATGCGGTGGCGATGGTTGCGATCTTTAACACCGCTGGACGTATCATTCTGGGGGCGCTGTCGGATAAAGTAGGACGGATGAAAGTTATTGCCGGAGCACTGTTGGTTACGGCTGTTGCCGTAATGACGCTGAGCCTGGTACCGCTGAGCTTTGGCATCTTCTTCGCCTGTGTAGCCGCTATCGCATTCTGTTTCGGTGGCAATATCACGGTCTTCCCGGCGATTGTGGCAGATTACTTTGGACTGAAAAATCAGAGCAAAAACTACGGCGTCATCTATCAGGGATTTGGATTTGGTGCCTTGGCTGGATCGTTTATCAGCGCCATGCTGGGCGGATTCCATCTTACCTTTATTGTGATCGCTGTACTGTGTGCCGTCTCGCTCTTGCTGGCGTTGATGATTACGCCTCCGGGTCAAGGACGTCGTACACGTCAACGTGAACAGCAGATGAATCTTAACCCTTCATCCCGGGCAAGCTGATCGTAGTGGGGACGAAGTTCTTATAAAAAGCAAGCTGGGCGGTCTCCTACGGAGGCCGCTTTTTTGGTACCTGCTGGACCTGATAGGAATGAGAATTCTGTACATGAAGTGGTTGTGTGCAATGCATACTTGGCTTCTGGTATACTCTAGGTGAAATAAAAAGAGCAAGTCCTTGTTAGCCATTTGGAGGAGGTATGTTCGTCATGAATTTCTTGAAATATGCACCATCTGATTTTGCTGATTATTATGCTCTTGTGTCCAATATTGAAGTCATGCAACAGATTACCGAACGTGCTCTGCCTGAGCATGAAGCTACTGCGGAATTTGAATCCATGCTGAATTATAATCTCGGCAACAATTGTGGCTATTATCGAATATCTGGTGAAGACGGGGTAGGAATGGCCTACGCCAAACTGATCCCGGATGAATCCGATCCGTCCCGGGCAGAAATGGGTTACATGATTCTGCCGGAGCATTGGGGGAGAGGACACGGGACTTCCATCGCAGCTCGGCTGATTATTCAGGCACAGGCGGCGGGAATTGGTGTACTTTATGCGGTTATCGATCCGTCCAATGCGGCATCACGTCGAATATTGCTCAGACAGAACTTTGTATCCACATGGGTTGGAGATTATCATGGGTTACCCGGCGAGATTCTGGAGCTGAATCTTCAGGTGAAGCGGTAAGGGATCAGGCTTGCGGGTAATACATACTATATCGGGCATTTTGCATCACTTCGATGGGAATCTGTCATTCGGATGCGTGTGAAATGCTCATACAGAGATTTGGAGGAGATGGAGATGAGCAATGCTGCAATGGAACGTCTGAACCAGTTGTTGCCGGAATGGCTGGAGACCAGCCGTCTGCACACCGGCCAGGGGAAAGTAGCCTCTTATATTCCCGAGTTATTCAAGGCCTCACAGGACGAACTGGGTATACATATCATGAACGCCGAAGGGAATCATGTGTCAGCCGGAGATTGTGGTGTCCCGTTTACGATGCAAAGTATCTCCAAGGTATTTACGCTCATTCTGGCCCTGATGGATCATGGGGAGGAAGCGGTCTTTTTTAATGTAGGAAAAGAACCTACCGGGGATGATTATGACTCCATGATCAAGCTTGAACTGGTCGAACCGGGCATTCCGTTTAATCCATTAATCAATGCGGGCGCTATCACGGTATCGTCATTGATTGCCGGAGATTGCAAAGAGGAGAAGTCACGGCGCATTTTGGAATTTTTCCGCAAGCTGGCAAATAATGATCGGCTGGACTATAACGAGGCGGTATATCGGTCCGAATCGGAGACAGGCCATCTGAACCGCTCGCTTGGTTATTTTCTGAAGCACAATGGTGTGCTCAAGGATGACGTCGAAGATGTGCTTGCCGTCTATTTCCGCCATTGCTCCATCGAAGTGACTTGTGCAGACCTGGCCCGTATGTCACTGGTGCTTGCTTATGACGGGACAGATCCGATCACCGGGATTGAGCTTATTCCTCGTCGTTATGTGCAGATCGCCAAAACGTTCATGACTACCTGCGGTATGTATAATGCATCAGGCGAATTCGCGATTCAGGTCGGGTTGCCTGCCAAGAGTGGAGTGTCGGGTGGAATTCTGACTCTGGTTCCAGGCCAGTTTGGCATCGGTCTTGTAGGTCCGGCTCTGAATCGGAAAGGAAACAGCATTGCAGGCGTGCATCTGCTTGAGCGTCTTTCCAGAGAATTTGACTGGAGTTTGTTCTAACGAAGTCATCCCCTTACCCTCCTGAGTAGCCGATGAATCACCAATTCGTCCTTTTGCTTCTTTGGAACGAAATGGTCCGATAGGAATGTGGCTTGTTGGCTGCTTCAGTCTGGTTCAGATCCCGTAGGAAAAGGGTCCTGCATAGCAATGGCCATGCTTCATCTATTCCGGTACACCGGCAACGCTGAGGTGAATTCGGGATGCTCCGTTTATATCAAGTTCATTCGCCTCGGGAGCGAAATATGGTGAACCCAAAAAAAGCTTTTCTCAAGATATGGTTCATATTGACGAGTCAAACACCCAGAAAAGTAAGGCTGTCTGACGTCTGGGTCTTTGGCGCGCATCATTCATTCGCGAGTACCACATCCGTAATAAGATTCATCTGAATGTCCCGAGTCCCACTCTCCATCAGCAGCTTAAGGGTACGGGCAGGGGAGTCCAATCGGAGCACCTGTCCGGTAAAGCGGATATCATCATGTTCATGGAACAGGGTGATGGTGACTGTATCCCCGAGCAGCATGGAGTTACTAAGCAAACGTGACATTTCTTCCGCTGCCTGGGCATCCAGAGATGGACGGGTACGGGGAGCAAGTTGTTCCTGATGAATGATGTAGGCTTCCCGGTGTTCGGGAAGCATCATGCGCGACGACTCAAAAATCCCGTTTTGCTGTAATTTTTTACTCATTTATAGTGACCTCCAATTTTATGAGAACGGTCTTGTGCCTGCGCAGACGAGCAGAGCGAGGAGGCACGCATAATCGCGGTTTCTCCGAACTTGCGCTTGATGTCATCCGTGGCACGTTCTAGTTCTCTTTTGCGTTCGCGGTCATCGAACCAGGATAGCTGTACCTCGGAATCGGGCACAAGTCCAGTCAATGACACGCTGATGCGGCGAATGGGTAATCCGTCCCAATGGCGCAGAAACAGAGCTGCCGCCGCATCGTATACTTCATCGGTGATGTTGGTAGGTTCATTCACCTTCATCTGGCGGGAGAAGCCGGTTGGACGATCGTAATCCTGCCCCCGACATCCTACAGAGACGACATTGCCCATGAGCGATTTGTCCCGGGAACGCCGGCTGACCAGCTCCGCCAGTTCGAGCAGCACCACTTTGATGTCTTCCCACGATTCATAGTCCCGAGGCAATGTCATCTGATGTCCAATGCCCTGCTGCTGGTGAGCATATGTCCCGGGTTTTACCGGAGAATCATCGATCCCGCGGGCAATACGCCACAGTACCTCACCATTTACACCCCAACGCTCTCTCAGCCGGGACAATGGAGTCTGCGCTAGATCCCCAATCGTATGAATCCCCATCTTATAGAGATGCTGTCCCATCCGGGAACCGACCATAAACATGTCTCGAACAGGCTTTTTCCACAATGTTGTCTGCACGTCCTTGCGGGGCAATGTATAGATGCCTCCGGGGACTTTTTTGGCATACAGGTCACAGGCCATCTTGCTGACAACCTTAGTGTCGCTGATGCCGACGCGGATATAGACGCCAGTCTCTTCCATAACCCTGTCCTGAATGCTGCGGGCAATCGTTTCGGGACTGCCGAACAGATCTAAACTTCCGGTGACATCGAGAAACTGTTCGTCAATGCTGTACGGTTCAACCAGATCGGTATAGGACTGAAGGATACGGGTAATGTGTAGGGAAACACGAATATATTCGGCCATCCGGGGACGAATGACGACAACATCGGGGCATTTGGCAAGAGCCTCACCCAGCCGTTCTGCTGTAGTAATCCCATAGGACTTAGCGAGTGGACAGGCTGCCAGAATAATGCCTGAACGGCGTGCAGGATCTCCCGCAACAACAAGCGGACGGTCTCTGTATTCAGGATGTGCAGACTTCTCCACACTGGCATAAAATGACTGGCAATCGGCCAGCATAATGACACGTCCGTCTTTGCGGGGCATAGTACTTCTCTCCTTTTATTCATGATTCGGCTGCTTCTGTGCAGTGATGGGATTCATTCAGCCAACGTTATTTTACAGTTTATTTACAGTATGGAACAAGTGTTCCTGTTTTATAAGCTTATCCGACAATGCCAGATGCGGCAACCGGAATTATTTTGCAAATTGGACACAATTATTGGATGGACCTATTAGAGTCAAAATTTAGGAAAAAAGATGTATTTTTTTACATTTCGTGTAAGAGATCCGTGACTTCCGGGTGATGACCGGGTGTTCATTGGGCTTTATGTAAAAGTAATATAAATGGGCACAGTCCTATAGGGGGGGACTGATGTCCTTTTTTCATTTTCTGCACTTTTCAGAAAACCTTGATAGGACGCGGGTTTTCAAGGATACGTTATCGGACTATAGTATCAATTTTGTAATCTTTATGGTTAATACTGTAAAAATGTCCGCAACTTTAAAATATCATTAGCGTTTAATGGGGTAAGCGTTCAAGCGGAAACAGATCTCGCAATCCGCGTTGCATATAACAATAACGGGTAGAGATGTGCAAGCCTGGAAGAACCTCAAACGGACGGTTAAAGTGGCATATATTCGTGTCCATGGGACATAAGAGCAAGAAGGGCTCATGGATGCTAGTTGATGGCGCATTTTACGAATTATGGGCAGAATGTTGCAGTTCACGTTTGCTTCCAACAGCCTAGTTACAAATGCAGAGTCTTAGAGCTATAGTGAGAACTACACCGCTGACATCTCTACCCAAAGCGGACATCCGATGCGGGATTTCCCGCAGACCTTCATGTCATTTAAGATCCGCAGATGAAGCAGGATGCATACTAGAGAGGTGAGCAATCAAGAGCCATGAGCAGACGAAGACGAAGACGCTGGTTGCTAACGATGCTGACAGGAGCGGCCGTAGTGACAGGCGGAATATTTGCCGGCTGGCACTATATGCAACCCCAGCTCGTTACGTACACAGCTGATAATGGCACGGAGATGAAATTCAAGACCGATGGAGACCGGTTCATGGAATATGGACCCGATGGCGCATGGCGGGAGATGTTCGTGAAAGGTGTGAACCTGGGTGCTACATCACCAGGACATTACCCGGGCGAATTTCCGTTGACCAAAGAGGATTACTTGAAGTGGTTCCAGCAGATTGAGGATCTGGGGGCCAATGTAATCCGGGTGTACACGGTACATGAGCCGATTTTTTATACCGCATTGGTTGAGTATAACCGTGGCCGGGAGCAACCGTTATATTTTATACAGGGCATATGGTCGCCGGAAGAAGAGTTGATCGAAAAGCAGGATGCCTATGCTGACCATATTGAGCAGACGTTCAAGCAGGAGATTGAAAAGGCGGTATCGGCTGTATATGGGGATGCAGACATTCCCGATAAACCGGGAGAGTCAAGCGGCAAATACAAGACGAATGCCGGGAAATATCTGATGGCTTGGCATGTGGGGACCGAGTGGGACCCTTCGATGGTGAACAACACGAATGAGAGCCATCTTGACGTGCCGCAGTACAAAGGCGTTCATTTTTCCGGGACGCAGGATGCATCACCGTTCGAAAATTGGCTGGCTGAGCTGCTGGACTATACCGCCGTATTGGAGAAGAAATACGGGTGGGAGCATCCAATGACCTTCACGAACTGGGTAACAACCGACGTGTTGGATCATCCGGGCGAGCCGCTGTTCGAAGAGGATTTGGTGAGTGTGGATGCGCGACATATTCAACCGGAAGAGTGGCAGGGCGGATATTTTGCAGCATACCATGTGTACCCTTATTACCCGGACTTGTTCCATACGGACCAGACACTCCAGACGATCAAGGATGAGAACGGCGAGTACAACACGTACAAAAGTTATCTGCGCAAGCTCAAAGCCGAGTTTTCCGATATGCCTGTAATGATTACAGAGTACGGTGTACCGTCTTCGCTTGGAATCTCCCATCTCGGTATGGGAGGTCGGGATCAGGGCGGACATAACGAGGTCGAGCAGGGCGAGATCGACGCATCGCTGACTCAGGATATTTATGATGAAGGGTATGCGGGAGCGATTTTGTTCATGTGGCAGGATGAGTGGTTCAAAAAAACCTGGAACACGATGCCGCTTGAAATTCCAGCTGATCGGCGTGCCTACTGGCTGAACGTGCTGACAAATGAGAAGATGTTCGGTCTGCTCGCCATGGACCCCGGTAAGCAGGAACAGCTGACCATCGACGGGAAACTGGATGACTGGAATACGCTGAAGAAGGAAGAGGTCACCGTCTGGCAAGGCAAGGTAGATGGCATCAAGGAAATGAAAATGACCCATGATGAAGCCTATCTATACATTGGCATGACGCTGGATCAACCTTTTGACCCGGACCAGACCTTGCTGCGCATCGGAACGGATACGCTGGATGGCGGCAATCAGCCGGGTACGAGACTTCCGGATCGAACGCTGAGTGATGGACTCGAAACAGTGATTACATTGGGGCAGGATGATGAATCACAAGTGGAGATCGCCAAGGGCTATGACTTTAACCAGCGCCTCTATGGCAAGGACGGTTACGGGATGCTGCCCGAGGAGCAAGAGAATGCGGCAGATCCATTCCATCCATGGAACCTGGCGGTCAGCCTGCGGATGACCCCACCGGATACCCGTTCCGCCCAACCGTTCATGAATGAGAAGGTGGGTACATTGAAACGGGGAACGACAGCTCCAGATCAATCCGATACCGATTCGTTAACCGCCTGGCAATATAACGGTAATCAGGTCGAGATGCGTATTCCATGGATGCTGCTTGGATTCGGTGACCCAAGTTCACTGCAAGCGATCAAGTATGGAGCGCTGAAAGGTGGGCGGGAATTCGAAACCGTCGCAGTCAAAGGTGTGACCCTGATTCCGTGGCTAATGGATCGTTCTACTGGAAATATCTCTTGGCCTGGTGGTGACCAGAAGACACTGGATGTGAAGACATTGCCTATATACAGCTGGCAGCCCTGGGAGCAGGTACAGTACAGTGAACGACTGAAACTGAGCTACGAGGAAATGAAGAAACGGTATGAACAAATTCCAAGTTTTCAGACCGAATAAATGAGTATAAAGGAGGACCTTTTCACATGTTTCCGAATTTGGCTTTGGCTTATCTATTTCTATACATCTGTACGGCGCTCGTCGCTGTGGGTGTAATCCTGCTGTTTGCCATGAAAATGTCCCACAACGGCAAACGGCGCAAGATTGAGTTTTATAAATTAAAGCAGCGTGACTACTTTACGTATCTGCAGACGGCGCTGACAGAGGACAGTCCCCTGAGATTGCCACCTGGGAAGTTGGCCCCACTCGAGCGTCGGGTCATCCAGAGCAAACTTATTGAATGGATTGATCAGTTCAAGGGCGAGTATCGCAACAAATTAATTGTACTCTGCCGTGAAGCCGGATTTGTAGAGCATGATCTGAAGGAACTGAGTCGTATTCGTTACGGACGCCAGATTGATGCAGCTTATCGATTGGGCGGCATGCGTTGTCCAGAGGCCGTTCCAGGCTTGATGGAATTGCTTAAGGATGAAAAACCTGGTCCGATGGCAATTATGATTGGTCGTTCGATCGCAAGATGTACCATCCGTCAGGGTGAACTGAAAGATATGCTCGCGTTGCTGTTAACCAAAGGAAAATCGATTCATCATCTGGCAGCAGATATTTTGCTAGAAACCAGTCTGGATACAAGCAGAATTCTGATTGAGTTGCTGGAAGATCGCAATCCTGACTTTGTCAAAGTGGGATTGGTTGCGATGTGGGGACAAGCTGTACCAGAAGTGATGCCTGCACTCGACAGACTCGTTGGCGCAGAACATCAGGATGTACGGGCAGAAGCCGTGAAGCTGTATCTTAGCGCAAGTCCGGCACTTCAGGACGAGACCATTCTGAAGCTCATGCAGGATTCGGACCCGGAGGTGCGTGCCGAAGTGGTGCAGGCGCTCGGTTCGAAACATGCGGCAGGCAGCATTCCACTGCTGCGCAAAGCGCTGCGTGATGAAGATTGGGGAGTACGCTATAACAGTGCGGAGAGCCTTGGCAAGCTGGGTGAACCGGGATTTGAAGCCTTGTGTCAGGCCGCTGTGGAGGGCACAGGTGCTGAACGGGAAATTGCAATGCAGCAGATTGAGAGTACGATGCAGCACTCAGGAACAGACCACAAAGCCGTTGACCAGATGATTGCACATAACAAAAAAAGGCTGCTGTATGATCGGTACTTCGGTCCCGTACGTGGGAACCGGATAACAAGCAAGAAACGTACAGGTGTGGCTGCGGTAGGAGGGGATTACACTGCTTAGAGATCTACTATTAATCTACGGCATGGTCGCAATCTATTATGTCGTTGCCGTAAATACGCTTTACTTTTCCATTCTGGCCTTATCATTCCGTAATATTTGGACGATCTTCAGGCGATCGCATTATTCCAAATACAATACGTTGTCAGGCTCGGAGCTGGTACCCTCGGTTTCCTTGCTGGTGCCCGCATATAACGAGGAACTGACGATTATTGAAAATGTGAACTGTCTGATGACGCTGAATTATCCAACGTATGAAGTCATCGTGGTGAATGATGGTTCAAGCGATACCACCCTGAAGGTGTTGCTGGAAGAATATCGTCTGAAGCCGGTACCCAACACGATGATTAGGGGCAAGATTTCCTGTCAGAAAATTCGCGGGATCTACCACAATCCGGAATTCCCCGACCTGTATGTCATTGACAAGGAAAACGGCGGGAAGGCCGATTCCCTCAATGCCGGAATCAACCTGTCTCATTATCCATTGATTTCTTCCATCGATGCTGACTCTTTGCTGGAGAAGGATGCCCTGATTCGTATGGCTCGCATGTATATGGAGAATCCGGAAGAGACGGTGGCTATTGGCGGGGATGTACGGATAGCCAACGGCTGCAAAATCGAGAATGGGGCAGTGCAGGACGTTTCACTGCCTCGCAAGATTTGGCCGATGTTCCAGTCCATCGAGTATCTCAAAGCCTTTCTCGGCGGACGGATCGGTTGGAGTCACATGAATGGTCTGATCATCGTCTCAGGTGCCTTTGGCATGTTCCGCAAGGATGCGGTTATTGCGGTTGGGGGATACCGGGACGGTTATCCGGGTGAAGACATGAACATTATCATCAAACTTCACCGTTATATGTTGGAGAATAAATTGAAATACCGCGTAGCCTTCTGCCCTGAAGCCGTGTGCTGGACACAGGCGCCGGATTCCTACCGGATCTTGTCCAGTCAGCGCAAACGCTGGGGACGTGGAAATCTGAAGAACATGATCGAGAATCGCGGCATGTTGTTCAACCCGAAATATAAAGTCATGGGCATGCTGACCATGCCGTACAACATCCTCTTTGAAGCGTTGAATCCGTATTTCCGAATTACCGGACTTCTCGCTCTCACGGGATATGTACTGATGGATATGACCCAGTGGCCGATACTTGTGCTCTTTGGATCGCTCAACATTGTGAGTGGTTATCTGCTCAGTGTGGGAGCCCTTGTGCTTGAGGAAATTGCATTCAAACGGTATAACAAGCTGTCCGATCTGGTCAAAATGCTGTTCTACTCCGCTCTGAAATTCGTCGGCTATCATCAGCTCGGCGTGCTGTGGAGATTGCAGGGGCATATCCAGTTCATGCAAAACAACAACTCATGGGGTACCATGACACGCCAGAGCTGGTCCGAGGAAGAGAAGACAAGCGAGGCGGCTTAAGCACAGCGTAATCAAAGTAATACAGCAGAAACAATATAGATAACCGAGGGAGAAGGGTGGAAAAGAACATGCCAAATACGGCGACATTGCAGCGTGAGGCTGCCGTTAATGTGTACCGCAGTGTAGAACAGGGATTGAAAGAAACGGGTGCCGAAACATGCGGCTTAATGTTCATCCATTGTGCAGGGCAGTCTCAGCCGGAGCAGCAGGTCAGGACACATCTGGAGCAGACCAGTGAGTCTGCCTACCAGGTCTGGCAGGATGGAGCCACACAGGCACTTGCTGTCCTGCTGCCAGGGTTGACACTGGATGAGGTTCATTATGAGGGGCTTCGCATCAAGCATGAATTGCAGGAGACGGTACCTGGTGCCGATCCGCAAATCACGCTGGCAAGTTTCCCGGCAGGTGAGCGTCCTTCAAAGGCAACCATTCAACATATGGCTGAGTCCGCCAAGCTGGTAGATCCGTCGGAGATTCATATCTACACGCTGGACAAGACGGCAGACGAGCCGGAACGAATTTTGATTGTGGATAACGATCCGACGGTACGCGAGTTTCTGCAATTGCGTCTGAAGATGCAGGGGTATGAAACCTATGAAGCGGTGGATGGACTGGCTGCACTGGAACTGATTGAGAAAATCACACCTGATCTGGTGCTGACCGAATTGAACCTGTATGGCATTGATGGCCTGCCGTTCATTCAACATATCCAGAACCTGGATGTGGCTCAGCCGCCCAAAATCGTCGTATTAACGGAACAGCGTGTGGAACAAACGATCAGTCAATGCTTCCGCAGCGGAGTCGATGATTATATGACCAAACCGTTCTCACCTGTGGAGCTGGATGCCCGAATCAGGCGTTGCCTGCATTAAAAGCACCACAAGTAAAGCCAAGAGAAACAAATAGCCTTCATTAATTTTTATCAGACAAATAAGTACATCTACAGACAAACATCTATCAAATGGATTCGTCAATCAACCAAACAAATACACTGCCCGGAGGGAATATCATGGAGAATCAACAATTCCACACATTACTGAATGCGATCGAAAATAAAGAAGCGGTGCTCGGCGTGGTCGGGCTCGGTTACGTAGGATTACCACTTGCGGTGGAAATGGTCAATCAGGGTTTCACGGTAATCGGGATTGATCTGGATGCATCCAAAGTGGAGAGCATCTATCAGGGAGATTCCTATATTCACGATATTTCGTCCGAGGAATTGAAAAAAGTGATGCAAAGCGGCCGCTTCCAGCCTACAACGGATTACAGCATGCTGCGCGTGATCGATGCGTTGAGCATCTGCGTACCTACACCGCTCAGTGAAAATCAGGACCCGGATACGTCTTATATCGAGACGGTTGTGGATCAGATTAAACTGCATATGAAACCAGGCATGCTGATTACGCTGGAAAGCACGACTTATCCGGGTACTACCGAAGAACTGATCCAGGATGAGCTGGACAAAATCGGACATGAAGCAGGCAAAGACTACTTCCTGTGCTTCTCGCCTGAACGTGTGGACCCGTCCAACGGACGATTCACTACTTTTAATACACCGAAAGTAATCGGGGGCACAACTGAAGCTTGCCTCAAACTGGGAACAGCGTTGTATAGCAAATACGTTGAAACGGTTGTACCTGTATCTTCACCAAAAGTGGCTGAAATGTCCAAACTGTTGGAAAATACATTCCGCAGCGTAAACATTGCCTTTGTTAATGAAATGGCAATGATGTGTGACCGTATGGGAATCGATATCTGGGAAGTTATCGACGCAGCTGCGACGAAGCCGTTTGGATTCATGCCTTTCTATCCGGGCCCTGGCATCGGCGGTCACTGCATCCCGCTTGATCCGATGTACCTGTCCTGGAAGGCTAAAGGATTCCGTTTCTACAGCAAGTTCATTGAGCTGGCGCAATCCACCAATGACAATATGCCATATTATGTACTGAACAAAACATCAACCATTCTGAATGAGTACGCGAAATCGGTACGTAAATCCAACATTCTGTTGCTTGGTATGTCGTACAAACCGAATATTGCCGATTTGCGTGAATCTCCAGGACTGGAAATCTATGAACAGTTCAAGGAAGGTGGAGCCAATGTCAGCTATTATGATCCACATGCTGAATCGTTCCTGGACAAGCATGGCGAGACGGTATATAGCGAAGTGTTCAACTTGGAACAGTTCAAGAAGTACGACTGCATCGTGCTGATCACCAACCACAGCGATTTGCCTTACTTTGATATTGCCGAGATGGGCGTGCCGATTCTGGATACACGTAATGCGTTCAAAACGTATCCACATCCGCACATTTACAAGATTGGTCATTCGGTACAGCACCCTGTGCTTGAGCCAAGTGAAGCGTTGCTCGTCTGAGGAATATAACGAACAAGTGGGGCAAACTGTCGGTGAAGGCAAAATGGGCCATCTTGGCCCTGCTGTTCTGCCTGCTTCTTCTGCCCTGGCTACTCAAATGGTTTTCACATGAGGAACACAAAGCGACCTGGCTGTGGGACGCTTCCATTATTGCAGAGCAGACGCCTGAAATTATCTCCTTCTCCAAGGCGCAGGGCGTGAATACCATTTTCCTGCAAATTCAGGATGAGGTACCCGATGCGACATACCGCAAATTCATCGCGGCTGCGAGGCAGGCTGAGATCGAAGTACATGCCCTTAACGGTCATGCAGACTGGGCCTATACGGAGAAGCGGGAAGAGGGACTTGCGTTTATTGAAAAAGTACGAGCATATAATGCAGCTTCGGCCAAAAATGAACGCTTTGAGGGAATTCAGCTGGATGTTGAGCCTTATCAGCTAAAACGCTGGGAGAACGAGCAGAATAGCGTTATTGCGGAGTGGAGCGACAACATGAAGGCCTGGACCAAAGCTGGTAATGATGCCGGACTCTACATGAGTGCCGCAATCCCTTTCTGGCTGGATGCTCGCGAGTCGGCAGAAGGCGGAGGTACATTCAGCCGCTGGGTGATTGATCACTTTGATGCGGTAGCCATCATGGCCTATCGGGATCGTGGTCAGCAGATGTATGATCTGTCCAAGGAAGAGCTGGATGAAGCGGATGAGCTTGGCAAGAAGGTATGGGTTGGAGCCGAACTGGCTGATACGCATGAGGGCGATCATCTAACCTTTTTCAGCAAATCTATCACCAATATGGATGAAGAAATGAAGAAAGTGTTTGATCTCGGCGCTTCTCATTCATCTTTTGCAGGTGTTGCGGTGCATCATTATGAAGCATGGTATGCAAAGGAAAACGGAATTCCGCTGGCTCGAAAGAGCGAGGAGAAGAAGTAGCGGGTGTATATATTAGGTATATGCAGTTTAAGAAAGAGCACTGTAATATGTAATGAGGAAAAGGCAAGTCTCCGATCAAGGAGGCTTGCCTTTTTTGCTATTCGTTAGCATGCGGATGGCGACAAATCAGCTTTTATTGTTCTCGGCCGTTCGATATCTGTTGGGTGGCAGACCCACCTGCTTTTTGAACGCTTTGGAGAAAGAAAACAGATCAGGGTAACCCACCGAATGCGCTACTTCAGTTAACGTTAACGGGGTCTGAACAAGCAGCCGTTTGGCCTGATTCATTTTGAGACGTTGAATATACTGGACAGGAGACAGGCCGTAGGCTTTACGGAATTGTTTGGCAAAATGGGTCCGATCCACGCCAGCGTGAGAAGATACACCTTCCACGGTAATGCCGCCGGCAAAGTGAATATCCATGTACTCCTTGCCCTTTTGCAGCCAGGGTGTGGCAGAGTCTGGTTGAAGCACTCGGGTAGCAGGGGATTTGGCAATCCGGTCAAACAATCCGAGAAAACGGGTAAGTCGTCCCAGGTCGCTTGCGCCTCCCTGAGGTTTGCGAACCTCTTCCATAAAAGCACGCATGCCACTTGCCGTCTCCGGCGTGAGTACACCTGAACGATGCGGCGCGTCTGGAGTAAGCCCGATTCGTGCCAAAAGTTCAGCTGCATGTTTTCCATCAAAGGCAATGAAAATTTTGTGCAAAGACTCCTTTGGGTCGGACCAGTACTCATGGGTAACCTGTGGATACAGGCAGAATGCATCGCGGGCACGCAGGGAATAACGATGTCCGTTCTGTATGAAAGTTCCCTCGCCCTCCAGAACAAAAATTAAATAATGAAAAGGCGTCGTTCGAGGGCCAATATGATAATTGCTCTTGGCTATATTACGACCGATTCGAATCGGCCATGCTCCACCGGCTTTCTCGAATTCAGACGGAGTAAAAAAAATAATATCCAAAAACTCGTGGTGGTCCTCCTTCATGCTCTCGATCATCAGGAACACCTCTTTAATATAAGTATAGTTTGTAATCTCTGAAATTTTCTCTTATAACCCATTATACAGGTGGGTTTTGTAAATATTCAAGATCGAGAAGACCTATTCCTGTGAATTCACCACAAAATGACAAAATGAAATGGCCGCGAAATGACATTGCTCACAGACAAATCAATTGTTATGATGTCCATACCTATTAAACCAAGTTAATTAATCGGCATTTGAAAGTGTAACTACTCTATAAATTCAACTTTAAGAATTACACGGCAACGTAGGGGACAGAAAAGACCTGAAGAAGCGAAGCGTGCGCCTTTGTCACCGGATTTTCCCTTGAAAAGGGAATTAAAAGAAATCTGGGGACAAGAGTGATCGAAAGGTTTTCTGTAACCGAAGTGCTGAGTGAAACTATTCATTAGATCAATTTATGACCAGAAGGGATTGACTTGCGTGAGCGAACAGGAAGAGATGAAATTTGGTTGGTTTTTGCCTACAGCAGGAGACGGAAAATATGTAGGAGTTGCCCCGGAGCGGGAACCGAGTCTGGATTATTTGGTTCAAGTAGCGCAGACAGCGGAGACGGCAGGTTTTGAATTTGTATTGATTCCGACAGGGGGAGCCTGTCTGGATGCGTGGGTTGTGGGTTCGGCTGTCATGAGTCACACGAAAACACTGCGTCCACTTGTGGCCATTCGACCGGGTCTGGTCACCCCTGTATTGGCGGCGCGTATGGGAGCGGCACTGGATCAACTGTCTGGCGGTCGTGCCATGATCAATGTGGTGACAGGCAGTTCGGTTCGGGATTTGGAGGAACTGGGAGATCCACTGGCTCATGCCCATGATGAACGTTATGAACGGGCGAGCGAGTACATGGAAGTGATGAAGCGTTCATGGACACAATCGGCCGGGCTCAATCTGACCGAGTTTGCTGGAAGTGGTGCCATATCGAATCAGGAAGCATCCGAAGACAATTCGGAGTTTAACGGTAAGTATTATAATTTCAAAGGTCCGGTAGGCATGCCTGAAACGGTGCAAAATCCGTATCCGCCGTTCTACTTGGGTGGAAGTTCACCGATTGCGAAACGGGTCGCTGTTGAACACGCAGATACATTCCTCATGTGGGGCGAGCCGCATGACTGGATTCAGGAGCAGATCGAAGAAATTGAAGTCATTCGTGGACAGATCAAAGAGGAAACAGGACAAGATCGCCAGTTGCGTTACGGCATGCGGGCACAAGTACTCATCCGGGATACGGAAGAAGAAGCATGGGCGGCGGCTTGGGAGATTATTAGCAAAGTCCCACCAGAGGCCATCGAGAAAGCCAAGGCTATCTTTGCGGAGACGGATGCGACTAACCAACGCAGACAGAATGAGTTGCGGGAGCTGTCCGAGAAGCAGCAGTTTGTCGTAGGTCCCAACCTGTGGACAGGTTTGTCAGTTGTACGTTCCGGCGGAGCAATCCTCATTTTGGGTACAGCAGAACAGGTCGCAGAACGATTGATGGAATATGGAGATCTGGGCGTGACGACTTTCATTCTGTCCGGTTATCCGCATCTGGAAGAAGCCGAAATCTTCGGCCGCACGGTTATGCCCATTATTCGTGAGAAGTGGAAAACAAGACAAATACAGCAATCAGTTACTACCAACTAAGTGAGTTAACCCTTTTTTTACACTTTAACGGAGAGAGCAGAGCCGATCTGAAGAAGCGAAGCGCTCGCCTTTATCACCGGATTTTCCCATTGAAAGGAATAATTCAAAAAATCCGGGGATAACAGCGATCGGAAGATGGTACTGCACTCGGAGTGCCCAGTGTAAAAACATTCATGCAACTCACATTAATCATCCTTCAGGAGGTCTTCTTTCATGAGAAAAAAACAAAAATATATCCTGACCCTTGTCAGTATGCTGGTGATGTCCATCCTGCTGTCTGCCTGCGGCGGCGGGGATAACGCGGCATCAGGAGGGAACGATTCCTCCGGTTCGGGCAAAGTAACGATCAGCTTCATGCACTGGCGTGGAGAGGATGTGGAAGCGCTGAACAAAACGATTGATGCGTTTGAAAAGGAAAATCCGAACATCCATGTGGAAATGCAGACTCTTCCTTCGGACCAATATCAATCCACTGTACAATCCAAAATCAGTGATGGTTCAGTTGGGGATGTATTTGCTTCCTTCCCTGGTGCACAGTTCGAAGCCTTCACTAAAGCCGGATTGTTCACTGATCTGACTGGATCGTCGTTTCTGTCTGCATACAATCCTAAGCTAATTGAAGCAGGCCAGCACGATGGCAAGCAATATGCAATTCCTTATCAACTCGTATATAACGATCCAATCTACAATGTGAAGTTGTTCGAAAAATATGGATTGACCCCGCCAACGGATTGGGAAGGCTTCCTGGCACTATGCCAGACGCTGAAAGACAACGGCATCATTCCGATTGCATTTGCTGGAGCGGATATTGGTCCAGGCCAATTCATGAATACGATGGTGATGAACAATGCACCGAGTGACGACATTTTTACCAAAGTGGAAGCCGGAGAGGCCAAACTGACGGATGAGTTTTGGGTGAAAACCTTAACTCAGATCAAAGAACTGAACGACAAAGGATACTTCCAGCAGGACGCACTGGGAACGAAAGACCCGGCAGCGGGAGCACTCTTTATCCAGGAGAAAGCAGCCATGCTGGCGAGCGGATCGTATCAGTTGGCACAGAACAAGCTTCAAAATCCGAATCTGGAGCAGAAGCTGCTTGCACCGATTACGGTGAGTGCCGATCAGGCGAAGTATGAAGGCGTTCATACGACGACATTTATGCTTGCGGTGAACAGCAAGTCCAAACACCCCGAAGAAGCGAAGAAGTTCATCGAATTCCTGAGCAATCCGGAAGTGGCTGGCGAATATGCCAACCAGACGGGACAGAATGTAACGGTGAATGATGTGAAGTACGATACACCTGAGCTCCAGGTTGCCGGAGATTGGGCGAGCAAAAAAACCGTGTTCCAGCCACGGTTCACTATCCTGAACGGAGATAATCAGAAAGCAGTAACCAACTCCATTCAGGCTGTACTGAGCGGAACTTCTCCTGAAGAAGCAGCGCAGCAGGCACAGGCGATCATTGATCAGCATATCGGGAAATAAACGATGAAGAACCGTATTCAGCTATCCCTGTTTTTGTTACCCGGGTTGCTGCTGTACGTTGCACTGTTCGTATTTCCTACATTGACGGGGCTGTTCTACTCCTTTACGGATTGGGACGGGGTATCCCCGTCGTATGCATTTGTAGGGCTGGATAATTACAAGGACAGTCTCAGCAGCATCGTATTTCGCAAAGCCTTTGGCAACAACGTCGAGTTCATGTTAACGGTTGTCATTGCGCAAACCTTTATTTCACTTGTTCTGGCGCTGCTTTTGGTACGTAACACAAAGACACGCATCGCGCTCCGGGCGCTCTATTTTCTGCCTGCGATTCTGTCCTCCGTATCGGTGGGTCTGATCTGGGCCTTTATGTACGATCCTTCGATCGGGTTGATTAACTATGGATTGAACGAGGCAGGTATGGGGAGCATTGCCCACAACTGGATTGGTGATCCGAAGATCGCAATTTACTCAATTGCTGCGGTACAGGTCTGGGCACATGCCGGGCAGATGATGATTGTGTTTATCGCAGGTCTGCAAGGCATTCCGGCGGAGTTGTATGAAGCAGCACGTATGGATGGCGGCAGCAAATGGCAGGTATTCCGTACTGTGACCTGGCCACTGCTTGCACCTTCGGCAACAATTGTCGTGGCCTATACCACGATTCAATCCTTCAAGGCTTTTGATCTCATTTTCACGATGACAGACGGAGGACCGAACTACGCTACTGAAATTTTGACGACATACATCTATCATACCGCCTTTGGTAGCTATTCATTTGGCCTCGCTTCTGCGGGTTCGATGATTTTCCTGGTTCTGCTCGCTTTGCTGACGTTATTGCAGTTCAAAGCGCTGCGTGCCGACCGGGTAAGCTATTAACGATTGGACGGATTGATATGTTCGTGAATAGGTGAGTCGTGAGTATTCTAATTGTTAAACGAATTATTGAACGAGTTCTGGATTTCATTACGTTGAAATGACTTTAGGGCAGAAAACTTGAATGAGAACGACGATGCCTGAGCAGACCTAAAAGACTTAAAGAAGAAGGGAGGGGGTTCCTATGGTTTTAAAATGGTTCAATCGACTGATCCTATTGGTGTACGCCCTGTTAATTCTTGTGCCGCTGTACTTTGTATTTGTGTCATCGTTCAAAACGAGCAGCAATTTCTTCATCAGTCCATTTAGCTGGCCGGACCCGTTTACATGGGACAATCTCACTGGCATGTTCCGCAACCAGCCGATGTGGCAGTATTTCGGGAACAGTCTGGTCGTAACGCTGGGTACCGTTGCGATTGAGTTGTTGCTCAGCAGCATGATTGCTTATGCCATTGTTCGCTGGGGTGGCAGCGTGGGCAAAATTGTGTTTGCTTTGTTCGTTGCAGGTCTGATCGTTCCTTCCCAAGTGAGCATGCTGCCGATCTATTCCCTGACACGTACGCTCGGATGGTCGGACAGTCTGACAGGACTCATTGTAGTTTCAGCCGCGATGCTGATGCCGGTCTCCGTATTTATGCTGACGGGCTTCATGCGTATGCTGAATGCGGAAATACTGGAAGCGGGCAGTATGGATGGAGCAAGCGAGTGGAGGCTC
Organism: Paenibacillus sp. RU5M; assembly: GCF_900221055.1. Classification (NCBI taxonomy): domain Bacteria; kingdom Bacillati; phylum Bacillota; class Bacilli; order Caryophanales; family Paenibacillaceae; genus Paenibacillus; species Paenibacillus sp. RU5M. Next base: position 178,063 of record NZ_OBQM01000001.1, read on the forward strand.
TATACACGTATTGCCCTACCACTCGCCGCACCTTCTCTGGCAGCTACAGCCACGTTCCTGCTCGTTATGGTGTGGAATGATCTGCTCATTCCGATGCTGATGCTCAGCAGTAAGTCCAAGCTGACGTTACCACTCGCACTCATGCAGTTCCGCGGGGAATACGTGACCAACTATCCGATGATGCTCACCGGTGTACTGGTAACAGCCATTCCGATGATCGTGCTGTTCATTCTGCTCCAGCGTTATTTTGTAGCAGGTCTGACAGCGGGTTCACTCAAGGGGTAAGGTATAGGAAGAAGATCAACGGATATGCGTATTTTACATTGATTTCTGGATCATTCTGCATAATAATGGTTTAGTGTCAGAATGACTACATAGAGATCAAGGGAGCTATAAGACATGAGCAAACTGGAAGTATTGCGGAATCCCAAGCAGCGCAAGCTGCTGTTCAGTGCCGGCATGAGCTGGCTGTTTGATGCCATGGAAGTGGGTATGATTTCCTTCATCGTGGCTGCACTTGCCAAGGAATGGAGTCTCAGTCCCGGACAAGTCGGGGTGCTTACGAGTATCAACTCCATCGGTATGGCGCTAGGTGCATTGCTTGCGGGGGCACTTGCGGATCGTTTCGGGCGTAAAGCCATTTTGATGTGGACCCTACTGATCTTTACGATTGCTAGTGGCCTGTCAGCATTGGCGACCGGATTCGCCGTATTGTGTGTACTGCGTCTGATTGCAGGTATCGGCCTCGGCGGGGAACTGCCCGTTGCATCTACGTTGGTATCGGAGTCGATGCCTACGGCAGAACGTGGACGTGCAGTTGTATTGCTGGAGAGTTTCTGGGCAGGTGGCTGGATTGTATCGGCACTCATTGCCAACTTTGTTATCCCGGAATATGGCTGGAGAATTGCTTTTGCCATTGGCGCCGTTCCGGCGTTCTACGCGCTGTATCTGCGCCGTGCCATTCAGGACCCGCCTCGTTACAAGAACAATACCAAGATTAAGAAAATCACGTTCCGCGAGAAGGTTGCGACGGTATGGTCAGCACCTCATCGCCGTACAACGTTGATGCTCTGGATCTTGTGGTTTACCGTCATTTTCTCCTATTATGGAATGTTCCTGTGGCTGCCGTCGGTTGTTATGGCAAAAGGTTTTACGCTGGTCAAAAGCTTCCAGTACGTGCTGATTATGACGATCGCGCAGCTGCCAGGTTACTTTACGGCGGCGTATTTCATTGAGCGGTTTGGACGCAAATTTGTACTTGTCGTTTATCTTACATTGACAGCAGTAAGTGCGATTGCTTTTGGACTGGCAACAACGGAAGCGACGATTCTGACCGCAGGTATCTGTCTTTCCTTCTTCAATCTGGGAGCTTGGGGCGGTCTGTACGCGTATAGTCCGGAATTATACCCCACTTCCGTTCGTTCAACAGGTGTGGGTCTTGCCACATCGGTAGGCCGGATTGGGGGCGTGCTTGCTCCATTAATGGTTGGTATGTTGGTTCAGCGTGAGGTTGCAATCAGCCTGATTTTCACGATTTTCTTCGTGACCATCCTTATTGGGGCAGCGGCTGTGCTGTTCCTGGGCCGGGAAACCAAGGGTCTGGAACTGGCTGAATAAATGTCAATAAATACAACGCAACTTTTGTGCGGGTCTGCCTGCCTACGCCTATAACGGGCTGGATAAGCGGCAGAAGGTTGATACAAGAAGAGGCATGACTATGGCGTGACCATGGGCTCATGTCTCTTTTTGCTGTGTTTAGAGTGGATTTTCGCCTGCGCCATCGGTCCGATAGACGTCACTTTTTCTATATCCTATAATGACACTCGGGATGTAGGGCCGTGAGGATTCAGGGGGAAGAAGTGGGATCTGGATTCAGAAAAGTGGAGGTTAATGGAATGATGAAGAACAAAATTGAAATGGATCAAACGTGTGAAATGATTGAAAAGAATATGATGAATGAGAAGAATAAAATGAATGAAAAGCATATGATGAGTGGACAGAATGGCGTGTGTGAAGTAGTACGTGTGACTGATAATGTCGGTATGAATGTAATGTACAGCTATAATGGCAACGATAAGATAAGTGAGATAAACGGGAGATATGATGTGATTGATCTTACTCCTGTTAAAGAGATGAAAGAAATGAAACAGATGAAGATGACGAGCTATATCTACAGCCTAGATGAAGAGTTTAGATTAGATAACGGGGATGAGAGGCTTGATCTGCATGATTTGCACACAAGCACTGGCCACATGGAACCTATTACCATCAGCCGGAAAATCACCCATCGCAGAGGGAGAAAGGCTGGCAAAAGAGCAGGACGAGTCAGTGTGCTTCTCGGTGCCTTCGCAATGGCTCTCGGTCTCACGATGGCAGCTCCGCCTGCCGGAGCACAGAAGCTGGAACAGGGCGTTCGCGGTGAACATGTACTGCAATTGCAGGAGCAATTAAACGAACTGGGGTATTTCAAAGCTGGATTGACCGGATATTACGGTTCTATTACCAAAGGCGCTGTCCGTAAGTTCCAGCAGGCTCAGGGGCTGAGTGCGGATGGGATTGCAGGCCCGGCAACACTGAACAGACTGAACAAGAAGGCAGCAGCCCAAGGTAACACGCTGCGCCAGCTTGCGAAGCTGATTCATGGGGAAGCACGCGGAGAGTCCTTTGAAGGACAGGTTGCTGTAGGCGCGGTCGTCCTGAATCGAGTGCATTCGAATGCATTCCCATCATCAATTCCGAAAGTAATTTTCCAAAAAGGGCAGTTCACAGCCATAGACGATGGACAGTTTAATACGAAGCCAACCCAGACTTCCTATCAGGCAGCTCGTAAAGCTTTGAATGGCACTGATCCAACACACGGAGCGCTCTATTATTACAATCCGAAAATTGCGACTTCGTTGTGGAGTAAGAGCAGACCAACATTACTGACGATTGGGCAGCATGATTTTACAAGATGAGTTAGGTTAAGGATATAAGTAATAATTAAAATAATAGTGAACCCCGGTTGTGCGCTGCTGAATGCAGACGTGCTACCGGGGTTTCTTTTATATTTTGATTGTGCAGGCGAGGGGATTGGGGAAATCTTCCGTATTATTATGTCCCTCTTTTCAATTGACAGCAAAGAAGGATATTGGAATGGTGTCTGAATATCCTTGAAACCGAATACGATTTTACAAAGTATATATAAAGGAGGATATAATTAGTTGCTATTTATAAATTTGTACTCGGTTACATCCATAGAGGGGAGGACGAATATGCCATTTATTGGGGGAATCATTTTAATCTTGATCCTAGCATTTATTCTGTGGGCATTAATGATCCCGCTATTCAATAAAATAGGTAGTAGAATTCTGAAGAAATATAATAAATTCAAACAAGAGGAGAATGATGATGAAAAATTCAAAGACGTTTAGGGTAGGGGCGATCACGGTTGCCTTGGTTATTATTGTGGGAGTGTTACTGTTGACCTTCTTTTTAACACGAATTCCTAATGGATATGTTGGGGTTGTTTATTCACCAAATGGAGGCGTAAAAGATAGTACACTGAGTCAAGGGTGGAAACTCGTTGGAGCGTTTGATAAAGTAACCAAATATCCGATCCGAATTCAAACGGTTGAATACAGAGATATTCAGATTGCTACTTCTGACGGGAAAAACATCACAATCGATTTTGCTTACAACTACCAAGTAGAACCAAGTAAAGTATCTTCTATATTCAATACATTTGGGCCAATTAGCATTCAAGAAATTGAGGATACATATCTCAAAACACGTTTCCGTGACGCAGCTCGTAAAGGTATTTCCAAGTTTACAGTAATTGATGTTTATGGTGAAAAGTCATCCGAAGCAGGAGTGGATGTTCAACAACGTTTTTCTGATGACGTTAAAGAGTTAGGCTTTATTGTATCAAACGTTACTGTAGGTGTTCCTCAACCTGATGCTAAGACTCAGGAAGCAATCGATAAGCGTGTCGAAGCTTCTCAAGAACTGGAACGTAAAACGACTGAACTTGAGATCGCCAAAAAAGAAGCAGATCGTAAGCGCGTGGAAGCACAAGGTAATGCAGACAAACTATTGATCGAAGCAGAAGGTCAAGCTAAAGCAAATAAAGAGCTTCAACAATCATTATCGAGTCAACTCGTTGAATATGAAACCATCAAGAAATGGGATGGAGCCCTTCCATATGTAAGTGGGTCAAATACGCCAATGATTCAATTGCCGACTACAAAAACAGAGCAAAATAGCGGCGCGGGGAGCGTATCTCCCTAATAGCAGTTTGAAATGCACGCCGTACTTTTTCAACAAGTTAATGTGTTGAATTCTAATGAACAAGCCGGTCCAATCGTGGGCTGACTTGTTCATTTTTGAGTCATTTCAAAGGCACCATGAATGGATTTAGTTAAGCCTAGATATTGGATTCACCTAGCCAATCCTGTACAATGAATAACGACAATAACAACGGTAGATTAAGGATGGATCAGCATGATGAGAATTATCATATCACCAGCGAAAAAGATGAAGATCGACACCGAGCTTATGGCTATCGCACAGATGCCGCAATTTATAAATGAGTCAGAACAGCTATTAAGTCTGCTTCAACAGTTATCCTATGACGAGCTCAAAACAATGTGGAAGTGTAACGATGCAATCGCCGAACAGAACGTGGAGCGCATTCGGAATATGAATTTAAAAGCTAATCTTACGCCAGCCATCTACGCCTATGAGGGTATTCAGTATCAGTATATGGCTCCGGGTGTTTTTCAAAATGAGGAACTGGCGTATCTTCAGCAGCATTTACGCATATTATCCGGTTTTTATGGCATGTTACGGCCTTTGGATGGGGTTACCCCTTATCGGTTGGAGATGCAGGGCAAACTGCAAGGTCCGGGGTTCAAATCCCTTTATCAGTTCTGGGGCAGCAAATTGGCAGATCAACTTCAAGCGGAAAGCGACTGTATTTTGAATCTGGCTTCCAAAGAGTACAGCAAAAACATCACACCTTTCCTGAAGGACGAAACCCGGTTGATCACTTGTGTATTTGGACAAATGGTCGATGGGAAGCTGGTTGAAAAGGCAACCCGCGCCAAAATGGCGAGAGGCGAGATGGTACGGTATATGGCAGAGCGGAAAATTGCAGATGTGGAGGATATTAGAAACTTTGATCGGTTAGGATTTGTTTTCTCAGAAGAGAAGTCGGATGAGAGTAATTATGTATTTATATATTCAGAGGGGCAATAGCCAGTTTTACAGCGATGGATTTGATGTACATCTTGCAAGGGAGTTTGTTGTCACGTCTACACTGAACCAACAGGTAATTAGGAAATATTGATCTACACAGCCCTGTCATTGATGGGAGTTTTTTGTTTTAAAGTATAGTTAGCAATCTTAACAGTCTTCCATTTGATGATACAATATAAACATGATTTAAAAGGAATATTTCAAATACGATGTGTTCGTTTAATTTATTGTTTTTCTTATACTTAAAAACTTCGTTATTACGATATGTGAAATATGTGGACTGGTTTAAAAAGAGAAGAAGGTAACCATACAAGTATACGCATATGTGCAAAATTACTAGACGATATATGATTAAACAGAGGATCAAAAGTGTGAATGATACTAATCATTATCTACTCACCTCATGAGTTGCATCAGTAAGAGATCCAACTATGAACTACATCATGGAAGAAGTAAAAAAGAAATAAGCATATTACCCACACAACTCATCCAAATTGCGGAATATTTAAAGACAACATATAGCAGTATGAATGCTATTCAAAGAAGTCAGATGCATCACATATCACTAGATACGCAACGGCTCCGCCTTGCGTCAATATTAGCTGTCAGGGGGAGATTTTTTTTGAGAATCGGACTCTTGCTAAAGCTCCCATTATTGGTATATTGATGCGAGCACGTTTATGATATTTTTCTTTGATGACTACGAGGATAAATCACTAGAATTCAGCACTGTTGATTATCCTAGTTTTAACATTACTTTTTAAAGAATAATTAAGAAAGGATATTTGCTTACTAGACCGTTATCATAATTTTCTAATTGAAAATAATTACGCAATATATGAATGCAGTAAAGTAGGTGGCATATCTAGAGCAACTTTGATTTTTTGAGCTCGAAGAAGCAGTTATAAAAAAACAATAGAGTCCAATACTTTGAATTTAACTTGAAGAAATATTGTTGAAAGTTTATCAGGAAGTCTGAACTTCAGTTAACTTCTGGTTCAAGCATTGGGGCATTCACCCCTCAGTCCGGCAAAGGTAATGGGAGCGGAGAGGATTCGACCAATCTCCAATATCGGTATTTTCATATAAAAATGAGACTCTGTTTACCTAATTATGTAAAACATAACTTAGAAAAGGAGTGTTTCGCTTGGATTTGTCATTGACGCGTGCTATAGAAGAAGCAAGTTATTTGTCAACACAAAAAACGCACCGGTATCGTCCAATATTAAGATACATGTATGAGCAACATCGTATATTTAATAATGAAGTTTTACCAATAGAAATTTTCACGCATCTTAAACAATTTCCGGAATTTGGGGATTATACACTCGAAGAGCAAGATGCTGATTTATCGGTCTTAGTTGGAAACAATAACTTAGTGTTGAACCAAGATAATACAGATGCTGTTACATTGGAAGAACTTATTAGGAATCGAAAAACATATTCACTAACGGAATATACGATTGAATTTGAAAAAATGCTTATTTTTATGGAGAAAAAACTTCATCGTATACGTGGTGGTTCTTTGGATAAAAAACTCACTGAGCACCTACATAACGCGCTTGTAAAATTAAACGGATTTTCCATGCAAACCGAGTTGGATTCGTCTTCGCTTGTTCAACTATATGAAGCGTGGGAGGAACTGTTCGAACGGTTTACAAAGCTTGATAATGATGCTTCGGATTATTTGAATCATATCAGCGGTGATAAATTGGATAGCAAAATGGAAACGGATGCCTTCATCGTATTTAAAAATCAGTTTTGTTCTTATTTAACGGATTTTATGGTTGAACTTAACCGCAATTCGCCTGCGATAATTAATATTATTACACACATTTCGGAGAAGAAAATTCAGAACATCGTAATGCAACTCGTCCGTCATAAAAAAAATATGCCGACCACTTCGGTTGTGTCGGATAAAGAGTATTCCGATACCTTTTTTGATGTATGGACAGGCATCCGCAACTGGTTTTTGGCAAGCGATACTAAATCGAGCAAAGCGTTTCAACTTGAAGTTCGTACTCGGGATGCCATCAGTAAAATGTCTAAGCTTGCGCATTTTTATGCAGAGCGACAATTTGTGAAAAAAAGTCGAGTAACAGAATTTTTACGACTTGCAGACATGATGCATAAGTCCGGCAACTTGGAAGAAGCCCATCAAGTTTTTTCTTACCTATTTGGGTTCGAAGGTATTCAGCATTTCAAAATCGCACGGAAACCGTCGGAAAAGAATGATGGTACGGTATGGGATTTTGACCCGGATGAGCTAGAGGTGACGTATCGTATTCGACCACCATCCGAGAGAACCATAAAACAAAATTTGAAGGTTTCGAAAGTGAGTCAGGAGGCACTCGAGCAGCAACGGTTGCTCGCGGAGCGGCTGACATACGAAGAAACTGTATTAAAAGCGATCGTGGAGCAGCCTTGCTTAATCTTGAAAGATTTGGAAACGAGGATTGAGCCGTTTGTTCGAAAGGCATTATTGGATTGGATAAGTGCGGCGCTGTTGAATCCAGTTGGCTACGGTATTTATGAAGGTACCACAGAACTGGGCGTGAACTTTAAACTTCATAAGGTTAGTAACGATATTATTGAATTGCATTGTTTAGATGGAATCCTCTTCTTACCTGATTTCCAAATGACTTTTACCGAGGTGAAAACGCGTGAAAAAGTTGTCTCAGGAGTCTCTTAATTGCATTCATCAACTACTCGATAATTTTTGGGTTGTGCGCAAGGAGAATCCAGAGCTTTTTTATGAAATTAAACAAAATGAAGGGTTTCTGCGGGATTATTTTAAGGACTACTTCCGTTTTAAATTGGTAGTTGGGACAAATTTTGCAAAAGTTGAGAAGTTTCAAGTAACGCCTCAACCGTCAACAGGCATATTAGATTTCAAAGAATTGAAAGATTACATCATTTTTTACTGTGTACTTGCTTTTTTGGATGGAAAGGCATCAAAGCAATTTACTCTGTCAGATGTCTGCCAAGCGGTCGTTTCGTACTACCCAAGAAGTTCCAAGAGATCGGTCAATGGATCCCCCCTACCATTAACATGGAAGGGTAACGAAGGCTATAGAAACCGACTATCACTTGTTCGTGTATTGAAAGAAGCTGTTCAACGGTGTCTGATAGAAGTGATTGATAAAAACATAGAAGACTTCCAAGACAGAGAAACGAATGATGCACTGCTGCGTTCAACTGGGCTTGTGAAATATTTTATGCGTAATATCGGTTTTAATATTGAAGGAGAATTGACGCTAAATGATATTATGTTGATTCAAGAAACTCAGGAACAGGAATTAGGTCTAGAAAGAAAGCACTTACTGTACCGGAAACTATTTTTAGAGCCAGCCTTGTATCGACATGAAGTATCGGCGTCAGATTTTGATTACTTAAAACAGTATAGTCGCCACTTAAATGAACATGCCGAAAAATATTACGATATGAATCTGGATGTCTACGGAAGCAGTGCTTTTTTAGTAAAAGAAAACGTAAGCACGTTTCGTAGGTTCTTTCCAGCAAGTAATGCTGAATCGAACCTACTTGTTCAGTTTGCAACGTTGTTGCGACTTAAAATCATCGACGATAATGACAGTCTCGTTGAACAAAAAGATGGGACAGTAATTTTAACAAATATTGATTTGGATATTATGTGTCGACAGCTTATAGATGAGAATAGCCACGGATGGACGACAGGTCTAAAAAGCATGAGTATCACTGAAATAAAGAATAAAATTAAGAATATGCTATTTGAATGGAAATTAGCGGAGACAACGCATGAAGGTGATTTAAAACTATATGATGTAATCGGAAGATTTTTTGAAAAACCTAAAGAAGAAAATAATAAAGGAGTATGATGATGACTAATCATACACAGCGTTGGAAGCCTCATCGCTTCATCCTATTTAATTATTGGTATTTTAATTATGAAGAATATTACTTCAAGAACGGAAGACTGTTACTACGTGGTCATAATGGTGCGGGAAAATCGATTGCCATGAATACGCTTTTTACATTCATGCTAGATGGAAATAAAGACCCTAAGCGGTTGGATCCATTTGAGTCAAGTGACCGCAAGTTTTATGACATCTTGCTTGGAGAAGAGTCGTTAAACAAGGACATTATCGAACGCATTGGTTATGTTGTGATTGAATATAAGTTGACGAACACGGAGCAGTATATCACGACGGGATTTGGACTACATTCAAAACGGAAAAACAGAAGGTTGGAAGATGCCTGGGGGTTTGTGATTCATGACCGTCATCGGCGTATTGGGCGTGGACCAAATCCGATCCCACTCTATAAGGTAGAAGTACTAGATGATTCACCAGAGCAAATTCCCTTAGATAGAAAACAAATAACAACAGAAATCGGCGAGAGTGGTACGGTCGTTGATAGTAAAGATTACGCGGAACTGATTAATAAGCAACTGTTCAAGTTTCCGGATGTAACAGGACTTAAGCTTTTTACTGATGTACTCGTACGGCTTAAGAGTCCTAAATTAACTAAAGGAGGAGGGCCGGACGATTTAAAAGAAACCTTGAACGAATCATTACCGCCATTATCCGATTATGAATTGTCCGCTTTAACTACTACCGTGGAAGCACAAGACCAAACACAGCGGGAAATTCTAAAGACGCAAAACGACCTTGGTTTTGCAACGAAACTGGATAAAGGTTTTGACGATTATGTTTCATACGTATTTGCGGAGAAGGCTAAGTATTATTTGGAAAGCAAAAATGCGTGGGATACCATTGTTTTGGAACATCAGAGAGTACAAAAAGATATCGAAACCAAAAGTGTTGACTATGATGTGACCGAGCAAAAACTCCGAAACCTTGAAAGTGAAATTGAAGGATTGAAGCAAGCAAGACAGGAATTGGGGCATGAAAAAATAGTGGATTTGGATGACGCTCTTCAAACTGCCAGAAAAGAGCTAGCGCGGATATTGAATGAGATATCCGCCAAAAAGAATCGATATGAGTTAAATGAGAAATCATTAATGGATGCTAATAACGAACGGCGTAATATTGAGAATGAATTGTGGGCAATTGATAAAGAACTTAAAGTCGCGTTGGAGAGTCTGGAGGAACTGGGGATAGATTCGGCATTTGAAGACATCTATCTGGCATTCTCTGACCATTTCAAACGGAATGAAAAAAATGGGGATTATCTTTTTTTGAATTGGGATTCTGAAATAAGAATCAGGCTTCAAAGACTTGGAGGACTTCTCAAACAAATTAAAGAGCTGGACCAAAAGAAGCGCGATCTAGATGGTATGAGACACCAAATTGAAGTGAGACAAGAAGTTCTTGAAAACGAAAGAAAAAGGCGCACTTCTCTTGCGAATATCTATGATTTGGAACGAAACAACGCTTATATAGAGCTTGAAAATTGGATGAATGAATTAACAGTTCTTGTGCTTAGCGTTAATAGTAGTACGAGTGTGAAACGGATGTTTAATGGATATCTGGAAAATGTGACTGAGGAGCAATTGATGTTGCCAATCTCGGGTGAGTGGGAAGAACAAGTGTCCCAATGCATTAAAAAGCAAGCATGGCTAGAAGCACAAATTCGATTAAAGGTTGAAGAAAGAGATATTACTAAAGAAGAAGTTGTTGTTCTTGAGAGAACTGATGAAATTGAACCTGAACTTCTGATAGCCAAGGAGAACCAGATACGGAAGTTCAAAGAAAAAGGAATACCATATGTACCTTTTTACGCTGTGGTTGATTTTAAAAAGAATCTTACTGAGGAGCAGAAGTCACGTTTGGAATCGGTACTTACTGAAACTGGTATACTAACCTCGCTGATTGTACCCGCTAACCGTTATAACGAAGCATTGTCTGGAACGGTTCTAAGTACTCATCAGGCTCAGGTACCAAACAATCTAACAAAGTACTTAGATGTTTCGGTTTCGGATACTGGTGATGTGAGTCATGATGATGTGCTAGCAGTTCTGAAGGGGATTTCGGTTTCTAATGAGGACGTTCATTTTGTAACAGCTGATGGAACATTTAAAGGTTCTTTTATAGCCGGAACTGCTTCACAGTATGGTGTAGCCAAATATATTGGAAAGCATGCGCGGGAACAAGAGAGACTTCGTATAATTGCAATGTTAAAAGAAAAGGTTGCTGCTCTTAAGCTTGAAATTGATGAGCTAGAAGTACTTTCTAATGAAAGTAAAACGCGACAAAGAAAAATTGAAGTTGAGTACCGGTCATTCCCAAAATTTCCGGCTCTAAAGGATGCCAAAGAAAAATTTGAAGTCGTTGCAAAACGCATTGCAGAATTGTTAGAGCCTGAGATCTCGTCGTTAAATGAAAAATTCAAGGAACAAAACACCAGCGTGGAGATACAAATTAGGAACCTAAATGTAGAGTTCGTAGATATCACTATTGAGAAGAATGAGCAAGCCGTAAATGATGCGTGTGATGGCTTACGAAATTTTGAGCGAGCATTATCAAATCTGAAGAGTTCTTACCGTTCCCGAGGGGATAAACAAAGTCTTCTAAAGAATCAGGATGACAAGATAAGTACTTTTAAAGATGTTATGGATGTGGCAAGGGCCGATGTTCTATCACTTGATGGGAGAATCAAAAGCATAGATACACGAATAGAAAGCTATGAAAAGCAGTTACAAGATATTGGCGCGGATAATATTCGAAAGCTTGCCCAAAGTATTAACGATAAGCTGGAACAATTTCCGATAGACCAAAGGGCTCTGGACAGGGAACTTAGTGATTTGAAAAACGAATTGGAAAATCTTCGTGAACGTCTTTCGACTGGTGCTCAGAAAGAACTTTTTATGCAAGAGCTTGTTTTGGCATGGGAAATTGCTTTGTTTCAAGATGTAAAAGAATTCAGCGGAAAATTTGAGCTTGAAATCGAATCAGAAACGGTATCGCTTGCTGAGAGTATCATGTCCAAGTTCGGGCAGCTCCTCTCGAAAAAGGATAGAGTAAAAAATAAAAGCGAGTTAGGCAATGTTTTCTCATATGCGGATAAGGGCTTACCAGAATACAATTTGACGATGGAACCGTTAGAATTTAGAGTCGATTTTTCTCATATGTCTATTGAAGATGAAAGTCGTGTGGAAATGCTTAAAATGATAGCCAGACGTGAAAAAATTACATTAGAGTATCAGTCGCGTCGAGTTTCGCCCTCGTTTGCCAAAATCAAACTGGCCGAGCAAGATAAAACGCTTGCAGAGGTAATGGATGAAAAGGATCGTGAGATTTACGAAGATATCCTGATTAATCATGTGGGAGAAACCATAAAAAACAAAATTCAAAATTCAAAAGATTGGGTAGCACGTATCAATACAATAATGGAAAAGACGCAGAACTCCAGTGGACTAAAGTTTGATGTCGAGTGGTCACCCAAAAAGACTGACAGTGAACAAGAACTCGATACGCTAGAATTGGTTCGATTTCTAGAGAAGGATCCTATGTGGCTTGCGGATCCCGATAGGAAAAGGATAGCTCATCATTTTCGTTCCAAGGTATATGAGGCGAAACGCAAAGCAGAGTTGAGCGGTACGTCGACCTTCATGGAAGATATTAAGTCAGTCTTGGATTACCGTGAATGGTATGAGTTCATTATTTACTACGAAAAAACAGGTGAAAAGCGCAAAGAAATGAAGAAAAGCAATTACAACACATTCTCTGGTGGTGAGCGAGCAATGGCGATGTATACTCCACTTCTAGCTGCTGTTGATGCACGTTTGCAAAATGCTCATTGTGAAGCTCCTCGTATATTTGCATTAGACGAAGCGTTTGCAGGCGTAGATGATAACAATATCAAAGAAGCGTTCAAAGTTATTGAGATGTACGACTTTGATTACACGTTAAACTCTCAATCCTTATGGGGATGTTTCGATGTAGTGCCTGATCTTTCGATTTATGTTCTCAATCGAATGGGGAATTCAAATCTTGTTAATTCAATTTCTTACTCTTGGAATGGCATTAAGAAGACACGTGTAGAAGAGCCTTATGAAGCAAACGAGGACATTCAATCTTCAGTTGCTCAGGTTACATTGTTTTGAGTTATTTAGTGTTCACCACGTGCAGCGGAGGTGAATGAAATTCTTCATGAAGGTGACAAATAGGACTAATTATGAGGAATAATGTGACAAGATGATGGGTTTTCTATTACCCTTATGTTCTCTTAAAAAGATGAAAGAACTTAGCATAATATGCTTGCTAAAAGCTTATAGAAAAATAACGGAGGAAACTGGATAGATGAAATCATCATTACAGCAATTAGTCGAGATTTTCCGGAACATCGATGGCTTTAACAGAGTGTTCTTGCTTTTTCGTCAAAAATATAGAAGTTATGGAAGAATTACCAGAAGTACGATAGTTAATCTTGAAGATCCAACATCTGATGAATTGCGGGTATTAAACGGTTTTTTTGGTTCGGTTTATAGAAATGAGAAGGTAATCCCAATTGCCGCTGACAAAATTGAAAAGGAAATTCGGAATAGTAAATATCGAGAATTATTCAATGGATATGATCTAAATGATTTATTAAAAATGTACTACGGGGGGGAACTAACTTCAAAAAGTGAAGACAAGCAGCTTTATGATACGGAAAAGAAGAAATTTTTCCAAACACTTTTGAGTGATTATCCGATGGAAAGTTCATTCTACCAATTCATTTTATTTATCAAGACTTATAAAAATGCACCATTTATTCATATTATGCACAAAAAGAGGCCGGACTCCTTAAAACATTTGCTCGAATTAATTAATAAAATATTTAATTACCTCCCTTTAAGGAGTAACTTCTATTTACCAATGCTTGCTTATGAGTTTACTGGTGATTATGACTACTTCAGTCCTAAATCTGATGGCGGTAAAATGTTGTTGTTTGCATTACAAGTATTAAATCATTTGACATTAGGAACTGAAGTCATTCCAAACCCAAATGAAGAACAGATTGAAGATATTTTAAAAGGGAATAATATTTTGTTCTGTCCAGATGCTACTAAAAAAACAAATCGATTATGGATTTTAGATAATGAAGAGGAAAGAGATTATCAATTAATTCCCTTAAAAAAGATTGGTGAAGGATCCTTTGCAGAAGTATATAGAGTGTTTGATCCTATATTAAAAAAAGAATTAGCATGTAAAGTTCTTTTTGAAAGATCCCGTATGTTTAATAATAATGAAGTAGAAGGAGACGATCATTATCTCCGATTCAAAAGAGAAGTGAAGTTTCTAAAAGAGAAAGCTTCTCATAGAAATATAATTGAAATTAGCAAAATACAACTAGTGAATGAGCCATTCCTTTTCACAATGCCTCTGGCAGATGCTTCATTAGATGAATGGTTGGGACTGAATTCCAATATATCGGAAGATATAAGAATAAGTATTTTTAAAGATATTTTAAGTGGTATAGCTTATCTTCATGACCGCAAAATTAGTCATCGAGATTTAGCTCCTCATAATATTTTGTTATTTAAAGAGAGTGACGGGACTATAGTAGTAAAAGTTGCTGATTTTGGGCTAGCAAAAGATAAGCGATCACAATCGAAATCAACAGGACTCTTTGTTTATGGTTATGGAAGAGCAGGTTATACCGCTCCAGAACAATTAAACAGTTTGAAGAGTGCCGATCATTTATCTGATATTTATTCATTAGGTGCAATGCTCTATTATTTATTCAGTGGGAGATCACCAGAAGAACGATACAGGAAGACAGTAAAATATCAGCTAATTGTTATGAAGGCTATGGAGGAGGAGCGTACTAAACGGTATCAGACAACTAAAGAACTTATTGACGACATTAATCTTATGGATAGAAAAAGTATGAGAAAAGAAAATTTTCCTTTTTACAGTTTGGAAAATTATGAATTTAAAGATTTCTCCACCGATGTTAATTTTGTTTTAAAGTGTATTGCATCAGTTCAAGTTGAGGATTCTGATAGGGTTATTGAAAAGTTTATAGTACCATTCAAATCAATTCCGATAAATGTATTTGTGGAGTGTGCCAAATATGACGCACTAATGATTCCTTTTGTACAGATGACTGAAGAAAATATATCCAATATATCAAATAATAATGAAGCGGACTGGGACCAAGTATCTTTACTTATAGATTGTATTTACTATGAGACACAAAATATAGCATTACAAATAAATGTTACAAGGATATTAATGAATATTGCATTGAAATTTCATAATCTTATGGCGCAATCATTACTTGTTGGTGTCCTAGTGTCAATGAACAGTTTTACTTTAATATCTCAACAAGTAGCATTTATAATTGAAACAAATTATTCGGATTATCGTGATTTGCTGAAATGTTTGTTACAGGAAATTGAATACCCTCATGAGATACATGGAATATTGAATGATTACTAGTTGAAAACTTCCAACTCAAGTCCTACCTCACCTTTTTAGCTAAACTGAGCTTAAGCAATATTTTATCCAAACCCAACGATGCGATACTCCATGACAACTCATAAAGTACCCAATAGATTAGTCACGAATAAGTCGCGTATTTGCTGCAACACGCGCATAACCCGGTGAACTGGTTTCCATGGTCGGAAGAGGACTTTGAAGTCGCTAGGCGCAACAACAAGCCTATCTTCTTAAATATTGGGTATAGATGATTTTAGTAACACACACGTACCTGTAATTGATGGGATGTTCGCGTGAATCAATTATTTAAAGAAGCTTCTGCTGGTGTTTTGGCGGAAGTTTTTTGTTTGACGTATCAGAATAATATTTGTAATATTATTCCAAATTATAGTATAATAAGAAGATAGACTATAGGTTTCAAGTTTCGATTTATTCGTTTATTTGATTGTATTCTGTAGATTGACGAAACTTCGTGAATATAGGTCAAAGCGCAGGAATTGAAAGAAGCAGAAGCGGGCGCTAGACAAGCTGAATGAATCGTATGAAGAGGACATGATAACGAAACAAGTGTTTTTAGAGCGCAAGACTGTTCGTTCAAGGCAGATACAGAAGCTGGAGGAAGAGTTGAAGGATTGGCGGAAGGTTGTAGTAGATGAAGGGAATTATCCGACTGTGGAGCAGATATATGAGCGGATAGGGGAGTTTAGGGAGTTGTGGAGCGTCGCGGTGACAAGTGAAGAGAAGAATCGGGCGTTGAAGAAGCTGGTGAAGCAGATTGTTTATGATCGGGAAGGGAATCGGGTGGAGTTGACGGTTTGTTATAGATAGTCGATCTATTAAGAAACTTATATTACTAATAGTTCAAAGTTCCTAAAACTAGAGGGGTTAGAAAAGAGGAAATAGTCTTATTTTGCAGAAAGTATAAATATGAGATTATACAGAATTGATAAGCTACATAACCTTAATTAAATATTTCATTAAGTGGTTTGAGATGATACGAGAGGTGTTTATTATGTCTAAAAATAAAAAACGCAGAGATCAAAAGAAAGATTGGGAAGATCGTTTCGATGTTATTAGGGAATTGGGGATGGGTGGAAATGCCAAAGTATACCATGTTATAAGAAAATTGGACAAATCTGAATTCGCATTAAAGCATCTATATAATAAAAATGAAGAGAAGAAATGTAGATTTATTGATGAAATTCGAGTAATAATAAATAATTGGAAAAGTATAGATGGAATCATTCCAATTGAAGAACATTCTGAAGAAGAGTTTTGGTATACTATGCCAATTGCTGTACCTATATTAGAATATATAAAAGCCTCAAAGGAAACTTTAGAAGATATTATAGATGGAGTCATTCAGCTTTCTGCAACGCTACATAAATTACATTCCAAAGGAATTTCTCACAGAGATATAAAGCCATCTAATATATATTTTTATAGTGGAAGATACTGCTTTGGAGATTTTGGATTAGTTGAATTTCCAGATAATCCAAATGATTTCACAAAGTCGGATAAAGGTCTAGGAGCTATCTTTACAATTGCCCCAGAAATGAAACGTGATCCTAAAAATGCCGATGGGAAAAAAGCAGATGTCTTTTCACTAGCTAAAACAATGTGGATGTTACTTACAGAAGATGACCGAGGATTTGATGGAGTGTATGATTTCCTTGATAAAAGCCATAGTCTGCGTTTTATGGATCGATTTAAAAATGACCATCTTGTGGAATTAGAAGAATTGATGGAAAAATCTACTGATAACAGTCCCGAAAATAGACCTAGTATTGATTTATTCATGAAGAAATTGGAATTTTGGTCAGATGTGTTTAATGATTATGAGAAATCACAAGCTAGTGATTGGAATTTTTTGAATAAATACCTATTTGGAAATAACCCTCCAGAATCTACTGTATGGAGAAATGTGGAGAAAATAGTGAATGTCTTAAATGTAATTGGTACACTGCCGGCATATAATCACATCCTATTCTCTGACGGTGGCGGACTTGATTTTAGTAGGGCAGAGCAAGCTAATGAAATTGGGTGTATATATTTATATGATTCAATTGGATTTTGTTTTGTTGTAAAGCCAAGTTGTTTACGATATGAGGGGTTTAATGAGGATAATACTTGGAATTATTTTTTGCTTGAATTAGACGAATTGGTACCAATTATTTTTGATTATGCCTCATCCTATGAGTATCTTGTGGAAGACTATCCAGGAAGTTATGTTTCTGCAGATTATTCACAGTATGGTGTTTATGATTATGATAGCGGCAAGCCACTTCCAGATAACTATAAACTTGTGAGCAGATATATAAGAGGGAAATTTTTAATAGTCTTAAAAAATGGTCCGTATAATGCGATCTCTGCTACATATGATGGTAGACATGGTGACTGTAATAACGATAGGTTTAGAGAGTATATTAGCAAAATTATCCAAACAGTTAATACCCTGAAGTGTAGAGGATTTGATGAAGATCACATTTTGAATAGCTCAATTTTTACTGAAAATCCATTCAAAATAACGAAAAAGATTGAAAGGACTACTAAAAAAGAAAATGGTAAAAATACAAGGGAATTCATAAATAATAATCACCAAAAATGGTGTTTTGTGGATTATATGGTAAGTGAAAAGACTAATGAAGAGAATATCGTTTTTAATATTACATTTAGAGCAAATAGTGACTCGTATTTGCCTTTGTATTCAAGGGAAAAGTTGTACCTTTGTAAAGATGGCTATATAAAAAGTTTAAACGAGGAAAATTTAACAGAGGCATACTGTATTTATAAGAGAGAAGAGGCATTGCACTTACTTGAACAATGTACTGATTATATTAATAATATTCTTTTTAAAAATGGGTTTGATTTACTTGAGTATGAACAATATTTTTCAATAACTCTAAAAAAGTTTGGAAAACCAACTCATTTATTTACAAAATTTGAAATAGAAGAAGCTATGCGAATATCTGATGACCGTAACAATAACATGCTAGTAATTGATGAGAATGGATATGCTAAAGTTATCCAAGATATAAGCAAGGGGATATTATATCCAGTAAGACATGAATCATGGAATGCTGGAAATATATATGTTGGAAAATATTCTAAACTTTCGACATTAGATGATGTTTACATATCATCTTTACAAGGGTGGTTAATGTACTTGGATTCGGGAAAAAAAATGTATATGGACTATGTGCATGAGAATAAAGATATAGATAGTCTAATACAAGAAATTAAAAAGTATTATTAAATGGCTACTTATTGACCCACACTTACCTATCATTGATGAGATATTTCAATCAATTTGCATAATTATTCTTCAAATATAAGTTGAGGCTAAGTATTCAGTAGTTTGCTTAGCCTCAGTTTATATTTGAAAAAACAATTCTTATTTAACTGAAGGATAAGGTTTTCTTTCATCCTTTCCGATATAAAAAGATAATTCATTCTGTTCAGATGGTAATCATACTGTTTTAAGCAAAATAGCGGTTGGGGTGTCCAACTCGTCACGCTCATAGTTACTAAAATCACATTGACATAAGCCAAGATAATTGGCCATCTGGTGTTAGGGAGATGAGTTAACTTTTACTTCGACTTAATCTCACAAAAAAAATACAATTCTAGCGTATTTCCCGCTAAATCCCCATCCTACCTCATTCTTTGAGTTACAATCTACCTGAGGTGACCTTACCATGAAGGATAACATGTCAAATCT
Organism: Paenibacillus sp. RU5M; assembly: GCF_900221055.1. Taxonomy (NCBI): domain Bacteria; kingdom Bacillati; phylum Bacillota; class Bacilli; order Caryophanales; family Paenibacillaceae; genus Paenibacillus; species Paenibacillus sp. RU5M. The sequence continues at coordinate 197,392 of NZ_OBQM01000001.1, forward strand.
GATCGAGGATTTATTTCACGGGAACCTGCGGTTGGACGAGTCGATTCATCCTGAGCATGTCGAATATCAAGAGATCAATCGCCAAATATTGGACCTCATGCAAGGCTACAAAACAAAGTTTACCGAGAACGAATATGATGCTTTGGAGCAATTAGTAGACCTGATCGGACAGTCCACATCTATGTTGTTGAAGCAGCGTTTGAGCAAGGTTTTCGCACAGGCGGTAAACTCATCATTGAGGTTTTATGCAAACCGTGAGTAACTATCAATCCATAAGTCAGCAGGGTATACACAGCAACTCAAAAATCCCCTTCACCAATACCAGCAATTCGGCTGGCATGGAGAAGGGGATTTTATGTTTATTCTGTAGCATCTTTTACTCCACATGTGCACTCAACACACATGTTTACTCTAAACTAACCAACCAACTTACCGCGCCCCAATATTCGTACCCGATGGCGTACCCGATCCAATCAGATCACTGCCAGTGGCAAGCTTCAGGAAGTCGCCCAGGACAGGCGTTCCATCCGCGCTGCGTGTCACCGAAGGTACGAGGGAGACAAAGTCGGCTGCGCTGGCGAGCAGGCCTTTGTCGTTCACGCTCTTCTTGTTTTTCCACCAGACGTTGGTGCTGCTGACGTCGGTTCCGCTGGTTTTGTCGCTGGCGCCGCCTTCGAAGGACAGGTTGTTGGTGAAGATATGTGTGCCTACATCAAAGGCAAAGTTGCTTTGGCCATTTTGCCAGGACGTATTGTTTTTCATCTGGATTGAACCGGGATTGCTGTTATAGGTGAAGCCGTGCTTTTTATTTTGAAAAGCAATGCTGTTCTCCACGATGTGATTCACCGCGATTTTCTCGCCGCCCAGCTTGAAGCCGTTACCGTCACTATTGGAGGTGGATGTACCATCCGAAGTCTGCCCATTGTGATGGGAGATGCTGTTGCGGATCGTTACGACGCCAATGGCGCCCGTATCTGTTTTGCTGTACAGATCCCAGCCATCGTCCACATTATAGGCAGCGATACAACCGTCGAACAGGTTGCCCGGGCCAACCGTCAATTTGGCGGCAAAGCCGTCCGCATCTTCTCCGTCATCCGGATCATAGTTATCATGGGAATAGGAGCGAATAATCTCGTTATAGGCAGGCCATTCGCTGTTTGCCGCAGTCGAAGCATAACGTCCGAGTTGGATGCCAGTATCCCGGTTATGATGAGCTTCGATCTGTTCCAGACGGTTGTAACTGCCCCCGATAAAGATACCGTTGTCGCCCGCGCCCTTCACTTCAAGTCCTTTGACGAGCCAGTAGTCTCCGAACATTTGCAGCCCGCGATTGGTGGAGGCGAAGGTTTGGGCCGAGAAATCAAAGATAGGCTTTTCCGATCCGTACGCCACCAGATTTTTGCGCTGTCCTGATGAACCACTGTTGCCTCGCTCAATCGTAACCGTTTCCGAGAAGCTGTAGGTACCGCCGCGCAGATATATCGTTTTGCCCGGTGCGATCTGGGTCAACGCGTTAGCCAGTGACGTAGGACTCGCGAGGGTTCCGGGATTGCTAGCCGAGCCGCCAGGAGCGACATATAGATCACCTGCAGCGAGTGCGATACTGGAGGTAGCCACAGAATCAGAAGAATTTTGCAGTCCGCTATCGATCAGTTCCGCCGCACCAGCCGATCCACCGCCGAGCAATAATAGAGGGAACGCGGCACTTAGGCAGATGTGAGTCATTTTCGATTTCAGCGAACGTTGAGATGATGCATGAGCAGAAGTAATAGGGAATAATTTCATTAAGCAAACCTCCTTAGTAATTGGGAAATGAAGTCCTAGAGGACACAGATTCATGGTAAATGTTGTGAACGTTATCATCAATAATCATTTGATCAGATGGACACAACCTACTGATAAGCCTCGTATAACTGGTCGGAAATGGAAATTCATATGAGTAGCGTATAATCCTGCGCTCAGTTCATGTCCCTCATTTAACAGGGGATCATCTGAAATTAACGTAGAAAGAGCCCCTTTTCGCAGCAAACGGCATGATCCATACCTCCAATCAACCGAAATCAACCTTATAAATATTTAAAATAGAAGGGCCCCACATGATCAGCTCACAGGTTGCTCAGGTTGAAACGCCAAATACCCCCGATAGCAGCTGCTTAAGCAGTCTTTGCTACCGAGGGTTAATTAACGAACCTATACGTTTCTATATAACATGTCCTTTACCTTAAAATACGCCTTAACTAAACCAGCCAGTGCTTAATATGGATCTGCTTCATGGCTGCGCTTGGCGGCCTGTTCCACTGTGGGCTCATGCTTGGGCTGGACCGTGGCACTGTCATCCGTTGAGACGGCGGATAATCCTTCCGCTACCCGGCGTCCATAATCGGCATCCGCTTGTGTGAAATGGGAGATCATGCGCTCGCGGATATCCGGTTTGCATGTGGCTAAAGCATCTACCAGATTGCTGATCAGCTCGTCTCGCTCCCAATCTTCAAACGAACGGTAGGTATCCCCGGCTTGTCCGAAGTCATTGGTACGCTCAATTTTCTCGCGAACAAGATGACCCTCAATAAGAGGTTCATGCTCCTTGCCACGTGGGGTTGCTTCTTTTAAGCCGCCCAACGAGGAAGGTTCATAGTTGACGTGTGGATTCTGACCTGGTGCACGGTCGACCTGATATTGCATCTGCCCGCCGCTCTGATTGGTGGCAACCCGATTTTTGGGTGCATTAACTGGCAGTTGCAGATAGTTGGCACCGACCCGGTGACGCTGGGTATCCGAGTAGGAGAAGGTGCGGCCTTGCAGCAGTTTATCATCCGAGAAATCCAGTCCATCCACCAGTACACCTGTGCCAAACGCTGCTTGTTCCACTTCATTAAAGTAGTCTTCGGGATTGCGGTTTAGCGTCATTTTCCCAACCGGCAAAAACGGAAACTGCTCTGGCGGCCACAGTTTGGTCGGGTCCAGCGGATCAAAATCCAGTTCTGGATGCTCGCCGTCCTCCATAACCTGAACGCACAATTCCCATTCCGGGTAATCTCCTTGTTCAATGGCGTGATACAGGTCGAGTGTAGCGTGGTTAAAGTTCTGCCCCTGAATATCGCTAGCGTCTTTTTGGAGCAGGTTGCGTATGCCTTGATTGAGCGGTTCCCAGTGATATTTAATGAGCACGCCTGTGCCTTCCTGGTTCACCCATTTGTATGTATTGACGCCCGACCCCTGCATTTGTCGATAGTTGGCCGGAATTCCCCAAGGGGAGAAGAGAAACGTAATCATATGGGTGGCTTCAGGACTGAGCGAGACAAAATCGAAAAACCGTTCCATATCTTGTGCATTGGTCAACGGGTCTGGCTTGAAGGCATGCACCATATCCGGGAACTTGAGCGGGTCACGAATGAAAAAGATTTTCAGATTGTTGCCCACCAGATCCCAGTTGCCGTCCTCGGTATAGAATTTCACAGCAAATCCGCGCGGGTCCCGAAGCGTCTCCGGTGAATGTCCACCGTGAATAACCGTAGAGAACCGAACAAATACGGGCGTTTCTTTGCCTTTTTCCTGAAATAGACGTGCGCGTGTATACTTCGATACCGGTTCATCCCCGGCCGTTCCATACGCCTGAAATACGCCATGAGCGCCAGCGCCGCGGGCATGGACCACCCGTTCCGGAATGCGTTCGCGGTCAAAATGGGTGATCTTTTCGAGAAAGTGATAATTCTCCAGTGTAGTCGGTCCCCGGCTGCCAACGGTTCGAACATTCTGATTGTCCGTGATGGGATGGCCTTGCCGATCCGTTAATGTCTCAGGTGCCTTGTCTGAGGAATGCTCAGGTTGTGAAGACTGATGATTCATGGAGCACCGCCTTTCCTTTTGATGGATTCGAATATATATTTTCCCTGCAAGTCGGTTCTATACATCGTTTTCATTAAAAAAAGCTTGTCACCCGCCTCATGGCGTGGGATAATTAACTTTTGCCCAGCGGCCTTTTTTGAACGGAAATGAAATTTGGACCGCTTGTCTAAGAATGGAGGCTGACCTAGGATTGTCTACACAACGTTATCCTTTTGCATATGATCCGGCAGAGCCCTTTGTATCCCGTTTAGGGGAATGGGTTGCCGATGTTTTTTACGATATTTTGCCTGAATCCGGCTTCGAGGTACGGGATGAACAGATTTTTATGGCGTACCAGCTCGAACGGGCCTATGGAGATAAAAAGACCATTATGGCTGAGGCTGGTGTGGGAACAGGAAAGACATTAGTCTATCTGCTCTATGCGGTCTGTTATGCACGTTATACGGGGAAACCGGCGGTGATTGCCTGTGCGGATGAGTCCTTGATTGAACAGCTCGTGAAGCCGGGCGGAGATATTGCGAAGCTGGCTGCACATCTGGACTTGGAAGTAGACGCACGTCTGGGCAAGTCACCGGACCAATACGTCTGTCTGAACAAATTAAGTGCGGTGCGATTTGCGGACGAGGACGCGCAGGTGATCGAAGAGGTGCATGAGAGCCTTCCGGATTTTGTGAATACGCCGGGTACGCTTCAGGCATTCCATCCGTATGGTGACCGCAAACAGTATCCACATCTGAATGATCGCCAGTGGAATAAAATCAACTGGGACCCGTTCCAGGATTGCTTCGTTTGTCCCAAACGTCAACGCTGTGGTCTGACGTTATCACGTGACCACTACCGCCGTTCCAAGGACATCATCATCTGTTCCCATGATTACTATATGGAGCATGTGTGGACCTATGAAGCGCGCAAACGCGAGGGACAATTGCCATTGCTGCCTGATCACAGCTCGGTTGTATTTGATGAAGGACATTTGCTGGAAGAAGCGGCCCTGAACGCACTGAGCTACAAATTGAAACACCGCATCTTCGAGGAACTGGTTACCCGTCTGCTTGAAGGGGAGATTCGTGAATCCCTCGCGGAGCGTGTGGATGAAGCGATTGAGAGCAGTGAGCGATTGTTTGCGCTGCTGGATACGTATACGGTGGCGATTCCGGGATCGGAACGGAAAGAAGTGCGGGTAGAACCGCCGTTGCTTCGTGAGATTGAACGACTGACCAGCGTATTGGATGCGATCGGCGAAGAATTGGTATTTGAGAGCGGATTGTTCTCACTGGATGGCTATCAGATGCGTGTAGTGGAAGAACATTTGGACATGATTCAGTCTGCACTTGCGTTGTTCCGTAAGGAAGATGGGTACATCTGCTGGGCTGAAGAGAGCGAAGACGAGACAACCTTATCGATCATGCCGCGTACCGTGAAGGAAATTCTGAACGAGCGTGTATTTAATACAGGCATTCCGATTGTCTTCTCGTCCGCAACGTTATCTGTGGATAATTCATTCCGTTATGTGGCAGACAGTCTGGGGATAGATGATTTTGTATCGTTCTCAGTGGCTTCTCCATATGACTATGCAGACAAAATGCAGATGAAGATTACAGATGAAACCGTACCTGGTCGCCCGGAAAACGAAAATCGGTTGCGTGACGCCGTGACGCTGCTTCAGGAGAGTGGGGGCCGTGCGCTGATTCTGTTCCGTACGATGGAAGAGCTGCGTGCATTCAAGCAGGACATCGTTCATGTACCTGAGGCTCAAGGGTTACGCTTTATGTATGAGGGAGATCGGGAGATTAGTGACCTGATTGCCGCTTTCCAGGAGGATGAGGAGAGCGTGCTGTGCTCCGTCAATCTGTGGGAAGGTCTGGATGTTCCAGGACCGTCATTATCCAATGTCATGATCTGGTCGCTCCCGTATCCACCACAGGACCCTGTATTTAATGCAAAACGTACAGCGTCAGCGGCACCTTATGAAGAGATCGATCTTCCATACATGTTGCTGCGCGTGAAGCAAGGTCTGGGACGTTTGATTCGGACCAGCAGTGATTCGGGTACCGCCGCGATTCTCGATGAATCGTTATACAGCAAAAAGGAAGCCAAAGACCGCATTGCGGCTCTGCTTCCCGAAGGTGTAGAATGGACAACCCTGACTCACTAGTTCACATTTATATTTAGAATATTTATCTTAACTGGCTCCTTTCCAGAATAAGTACTTGTACGCTACGGATTCAACGTCCAGCTGTGATCAAGCGCTCATTTTGGAGGGGAGTCTTTAACTTGTGTAAGAGTTTTTCTTTGTTAAAAAATACCCATGCTCAAATACCGTTCCCCGGTATCGGGCGCAATGCAGAGCACTCGGTGACCCGGCCCCAGTTCCCGCGCGATGCGCAGGGAGGCCCACACCGAAGCGCCAGAGGAAGGGCCGAGTAGCAGCCCTTCCCGGGCAGCAAGCTGCCGCATCGTATCCAGTGCATCCTCATCGGACACCTGGATAATGGCATCCCACACGTCGGTATTCAGAATGTCCGGAATGAACCCCGGACTTGTACCGACGAGCTTGTGGGGTCCGGGCTCGCCGCCGGACAGCACAGGTGAACCTTTCGGCTCTACCGCATAGATACTAATGTCCGGCAGCTGTTTGCGCAGTTCTTCTCCCGTTCCGGTGATCGTACCGCCTGTTCCCGCCGTGGCGATAAAGGCGTCCAGCTTGCCTTCCATCTGCTGCATAATTTCGGGAGCCGTGGTGATCCGGTGGATGTCCGGGTTCGCCTGATTTTCAAATTGCTGGGGAATGAAACTACCTGGAATGTCGGCCTGAAGTTCTTTGGCCTTGCGAATCGCACCAGGCATCCGTTCCGCAGCAGGGGTAAGTACGACATCTGCGCCATAGGCTTTCAGAATGTTGATGCGTTCCTTGGACATGTTGTCCGGCATGATCAGAATGGCCTTATATCCTTTGGCAGCAGCATTCATCGCAAGACCGATGCCGGTATTGCCGCTGGTCGGTTCGATAATGGTTGCGCCGGGAAGCAGTAGTCCTGCCCGTTCAGCCTGAACGATCAGGTTATAGGCGGCGCGGTCTTTGACGCTGCCGCTCGGATTGAAATATTCCAGCTTGACGTATATGTCAGCGGAATCGCTACCTGTAAGTCTGTTCAGTTTAACGGCAGGTGTCTGGCCGATCAGCTCAGTAACATCTGCGGCAATGCCTGTATGTGCGGGTGTTTGATTTTTAATTAAATGCGAATTCAAGTCCATGAAGTACAGCTCCTTGATTGATAGACGTTGAAAGCAATTCCAATGAACAAGTCTGTCTGCCGTTAATGGCTGGCAGGCTTGTTTGCTTATAGGAATTCATTTTCACTACAAGTCTGAACAGAATGTACAGACTTGTCTATTCCATCTTAATGAACGCAGCCTCCCGGGGTCAACCTGTTTCGATTAGGCAGAAGGGTGAGGAGTCTAAGGAGTAAGTGAACTAAGTGGACGAAGAAATGTGAATTTCAAACTATGACGGGTACATTTAGCAGATGAATCAGCTATAACGGCTGGGTCAAGTCCATATCCAGATGCCGACTAAGCTCTTTTTTGACTTCATTCCGCGCGAACGTCCACAGCATATAGAACCGCTGCAAATATCCTCTGCACAGATACTGGGTTTCGATTCCATCAACTTGCCGTTTTTCCTCCAGAACCTTGACGCCACGAGTTCTCATCTGTTTGCGAAGCGTCAGCATTTCCTTAAGTACATCATTCTGAATGCGGGTTAGAGACAGAATGTAGACCTCTGGCATTTTCAGCTGCAACGTATCCAAAGTGCGAATATCCCGTTCAAGCACATCCAGCAGCAGGGTGCGTACTACCATGCTTTTAATCAATCGGTGGTCTTCATCCGCAGGGGATGGGGCGGAAGGGGATGATGACATACTTTCACTTCCTTAACCTTGAATTCGGACATGTTCTTATTTACAGAACGTATGTTCTTATATTATAATCAATATATGCAATGATGATACACAATACAACCGAGAAATATTGGAAGTAGTACATATGCGATTTATGCTGAGGTTGTAGGCGGTGAAATAGGGACAAGCCTTCTCCAAAATAAGGTATAATTTTTGGGTTTTGCAGGAAACCTAAGGACATAAAGAAAACGACTTAATGCATCAGAGTAAGAGATGAAGAGCTTTTGGTTCGTTGATCGGCGAAGGTTATGAAGAATTGCGAAAGTGATTGCAACAAAAAAGCCCCTGCCTTGGGCGGCGGGGCCAGATGATCTGCCGAACCAGACGGCAGAGTTGTATATGAGCATAAAGCGGTTAAGCCAGATACTGAGGCTTCTCGTAAAGAGCCTCTTTTTCCAGAATCACTTTGTAAGGTCTTTCTTTACCCTTCAGGGAAGGGCCAATCGTAGTCAGCGGTACGGCCGGTTTGTGGAAACGATCTTCTTCCTTGGGTTCCGGAACCGGTCGTGATGATTCGGGCGCAGAACTGAGGCGTACCTTTTTGTCGCTGCCCCAGCGCTTGCTTATTTTTTTCGTTTCCGGTTTCATTCCGGTTCGCCTCCTAACAAATCGTTGATGGCGTTGAACAGATGACGATTCTCTAAATCCATCTGCTGAAATATCGCCTCATCCGCTTCAATATGTCCAATAATGTGAACTGTAATTACATATCTCTTGGCTACAGGATAGCATAGCAGATACTCTTTCTCAAGATAATCGTCATAGAGGTTGATCTTGATTTTGTTCTCCAGGTAAGAATCAATGACCAGAATGCGCTTCGGATCATCGGGCTGCTTGTCGTCATTGGCGGACAAGTTATATTTTCTTCCCGGTTCCCCAACGTTACCACATAATTGCTCAATATGACCACTGTCATCTGTACGGTATATGGCAGTCCCGCGTACAGCGAATGGAGGATGGGAGACAAAGGCACTGCGAAGTGCATCGCTCATTCGGTTCAGCATTGCCGCATCTGGTTTACGGGTACGCAGTAATTCCCTGAAGAATCGCAGCAGCTTAAGCAGCTGCAACCGTGCTTCCCCCTCAGACAGTTTATGCTTCTCAATGATTTTCTCTACTTCAGGATCGCTCCAACGTCCCTGCTCTTCGATGCTGTCTGCGATTTTGGAACAGGCCACCGAGACGGCTGGCGCCCATTTCCCGTCTGAACGAATTTCATAAACCAGTGGATTTAACCCCAGCAGATCTGTGGGCATACGTAAACCTTCGATCTTGCTGGCGTCTTTGATGTCAGTAATATCCTCTGGAAGAATGAAAAAAATACGCTTTCGTCCTAACCGACCCATAAACAAACCCATTTCCAGCATTGTATTATCACGGACAGAGGCATAGTACTTCCCACGAATTTTCGATATATCATCCGGATGAAAAATAAAAATGGCAAAGTCTGTTGTACGCACTTCTGCTTCCAAATCGTCCATGGTATAGCTGCTTGGATTAAAAACTCCGGAGTACCAAGGGGTAACTTCGGCCGAGAAACGCAAGTTTTCGTGTACTGCGGCTGCAATCGGCTTCGCTTCCAGCGAGCAGCCAATAAAGACTCTTGGCTTTAACGTTTTCATAATCCGCCTCGCTTAAACGGTAGTGGGGATTCAATTGTTATATTATACCATAAACAGCAGAGTAAGTCTGGAAACGTTTAACTGGACCCAAGATAAGCCGATTACATTTGCTATAGTGTATGTGCAAGAGGGAAATGATTCCTTTAAAATCCGCGGAAAAATAAAAAATGGACCCAAATTGTCACAGTTGGGTGACTGGACAGTTATATTTGGAAGCTTCAGTCATAGAATGAAGGAGCAGGTAGCACCATTAGCTAGAGAAGCTTGTCCTGGTGTGGCTGTTTGACGGCTCAAGCAGGTCAGAGTGTGCTTTTTGCGCATATTTGAAGGGTCTGCTGTTTCGACCCAATCACATCGGTGTTATATAATAGAAGAACAAGCAAGTTAGCTTAGATTTTTAAACTGAATTAAATATTACACATGTCTATATAAGGTTCACTAAATTTTTTACACGAGAACGTAGAGTGCAGAACCCGTCTGGAGAAGCGAAGCGCTCGCCTTTATCACAGGATTTTTCCCTTAGGAAAAGGGAATCAAAAAATCCGGGGATAACAGCGATCGAAAGAGGGTACTGCAATCGAAGTGGTTAAGTGTAAAGTTTATATGGTCTTATGCATGGTGTAATATTCATCAGTTTAATTGGCACAGCTAACCACCAACAGACAGAAAGGATCAGGATACCATGAGTTCCCGAAGGATAATTTCCCCAAGGACGATCTGGAAACGTTACGATCTCTCTTACACTTAGCGCCCCTTGTAGAGTACACCACCGTAAAGAAAAAAACGGCTGACTCTGCGAAAGAGGGGATTGGAATGAATAATATTCGAAGGACAAATACGATGATTTCTTCCAGGCTTGCCTTTTGCAGGGTACGGTCGGTGCAAACCAACCTTTACAAACTGCGAGGGAACCTGAATGAAGAGAACATCGTTAACCTTACAACAAGTTAAGACAGAGGCGGTAAAGTTCGCCATTATGCTGCTCGGAACATTTATTTTGGCATTTGCCTACTATCACATTAATTTTCAGAATCATTTATCGGAGGGCGGATTTGTCGGTCTGGCCCTGCTTGGAAAGTACGCGACAGGCTTATCACCTGCTATTGGCATGCTGCTGCTGGATATTCCAGTCATGATTCTGGCCTGGTTCCTCAAGGGCTGGAAGTTCATGATTCAGGCGCTGCTGGGTGTTGCCGCATTCTCATTGTTCTATGACGGGTTTGAGCGGTACTCCACCCTGGTTATTCCGTTTCACGGTAATTTGTGGATTCCGGCAGTCTTGTCCGGTGTTATCACCGGCGTGGGTGCTGGTATGGTGCTTCGATTCGGAGGAGCAACAGGTGGAGACGACATTCTGGCGGTGCTCATTAGCCGTTGGAAGGGCTGGAAGCTGGGAACGGTTTTCTTTGTCAGCGATGCGTTTGTACTCGGATTGTCGCTTTTCTTTCTACCGGTAAAAGAAACTTTATATACCATTCTGGCCGTATGGATTGCCAGTAAAGTGATTACGTATATGGTCAGTTTCCCGGCTCGCCGGACGGTTACGACCTCAGCTGTGAAGCTGCCCGTGTCGACTGCTGCCAAAGTAGTCAGCGGTGCTTCACAACGAGCTCCTGTGGCTAGAGGGGTTTCGCATTAAACGTAACGGCCACCCTATTCGAAATGAATGTTGTTCAAGTAAGGTGGGCTTGCCTCATACCAAACACAAAGCCCTTTTGCATGCTTGATGGGAATCATTCCATTAGCGGCGAAAGGGCTTTTTTGCTTACCTTTATTAAAACAAATAGACGTAATACATTCACGATATTTCTATTTTAGAACAGATTCACTCAAGGCTTGATGGAAGAGGCAATTTGCCCATCTTCATTATGGATAATAGCCCGAATGTTTTGTTTTTCACTCTTTTCTTTGGCAGCATCCACAGCTTCGGCTTTGGTTCGGAACGTAGCCAGAGATTTGGATTGACCTTCTTCCTTGATGGCCCAGCCAGAGTCGGTAGGAACGACATGAATATTATCATGGCTTTTGGAAGAAGAGACAGGTTCGGAATGACGGCGTGGAGATGAAGATTTTCCATGCTCCGATTTGCTGTCTGATGAAGTATGTTTTGTAGCCTGCTTCGAATGCTTCGATGTGGGATGATTCTCATCCCATTCTTCCGCTTTGGCAGTCGCGATTGCAATGGAGCGTCCTTCCTCATAACCGTCATCCAGCAATGCATTGGCAATCTCAATGGCCTTATGTCTGACACGAGGCTCCAGATTTTTCATGGAAACGGGATAATCCTGTTTGTTCCACGGCATATTGATTCCCTCCTGTACAATATAAGTTATTTGTATATTACCCTGCACCCGGATGAATAAACGATTATTGTGGAGAACTTCGAAGCGTGTGCTGTATTTTTGTGCATTCTACTGTTCAACTTCTTAGTGCTTTTCTATACTTTTATGTGGATGAGGAGTATAATGCTTCCATACTTGAAATTACAATAGAAGCACATTAGGAAAAAGATAAGGAGATTTACATATGTTTAGTTTGAGCCTAGCCATTCCTATGTTATTTACCATGCTTATTCATGCGGCTGACAGCCTGTCCTATGCACTGCGCCTTGGGGGATTACGCACTCGCCGAATAGCGCTGGCCTTGTCCCTGTCCGGAATTTTGTTGCTGGTGTCGCGCACCTCCAATATGGCCCAAGGGCCGATGGTAGGCAATCTGGTGGATACTGCGGCGCATGGAGGGAACCCACACTTTGCAGCGCAACTGCACTGGCTGATGGGTGCGGCTACGATAGGAACGGCCTTGGCTATTCTAAGTTTTCCAACGATGGTCAAGCTCGCTTCCCGAATGGTCGTTCATTTTGAGGCGGCAGGATCGATTCCTTCCATGGTTCGAGGACTGATGAAACGCAGCAAGCTCAAAAACGCGATGTATTATATTACCCCGCCATCATGGAAAATGGCAAAACTATTGGTACAAAACGGAATGCCCAGACGTCTAATGACGTTGAACATAGCGGTGACAGCAATCTATACGACTGGGGTCCTGTCCAGTCTGTACGCTGCGTATCTTTATCCGGGTCAGGCTGTAGCTGCTTCGCAATCCACCGGACTCATTAATGGAGTAGCGACCATTTTGTTAACCATCCTGATTGATCCTCGTATTTCGTTACTCAGCGACAAATCTCTGCGTGGTGAAATTCGGCTGGATCGAATGAATCAGATCTATGGCTGTATGCTTGTATCCCGTTTATTTGGTACATTGTTGGCGCAGTTGTTATTGATTCCATTTGCTTACTGGATCGGCTGGATTGTGAGTATGATGTAAGCCAATTTCAATCTATATACAAAAAAAAGCAAACTAAAAAGGGGCTTCCCATATGTCATAAAGATGACGGGAAGCCCCTTTTAGTCTTAATTAATGTCTAACGAACTGAGCACAAGTTAATACTCCAATTCCCTCAAGTCTGTGGATTAACGAATCGTAGAGGCATTATTTCCGTGCATCTACGAACCATTACTTAATTAAACAGTACGGCGTACTCGGCATATCCTTCTTTTTCAAGGTCTTCTTTGGGTACAAAACGAAGGGCTGCGGAATTGATGCAATAACGCATTCCACCAGCTTCGGCAGGGCCGTCATTGAATAGGTGACCCAAATGGGAATCCCCTTCACGACTTCTCACTTCGGTACGAATCATGAAATGGCTGAGATCCGTTTTTTCCTTCACATTGTAGTCCCGCAGTGGACGGGTGAAACTTGGCCAGCCGCAGCCGGAATCGTATTTGTCGGTGGAACTGAACAGTGGCTCACCGGATACGATGTCCACGTAAATTCCGTCACCATGGTGGTCCCAGAACTCGTTCTGAAATGCTGGTTCGGTTGCGTTGTTCTGGGTAACTTCGAACTGCAGCGGCGTCAGACGCTCTTTCAGGCCGTCTTTATCCACTTTGCCGGACCAGTTGCTTTCGATAAAGTCTTCACGTCCAGAACCTTTACGGTACCGTTTGTAGTGCGCAGGATTTTTGTGATGGTACCCTTGGTGATGCTCCTCTGCTTCATAGAACGTTTTCGCTGGCAAAATCGGTGTGAAAATTGGTTTGTCAAAACGTCCGCTTTGTGCCAAAGCTGCTTTGGAAGCTTCTGCGATCTGGCGTTGTTCTTCACTGTGATAGAAGATGGCCGTCTGGTAAGATGATCCACGGTCATGGAATTGTCCACCCGTATCCGTTGGGTCGATCTGTTGCCAGAACAATTCAACGAGCTTCTCATATGGGAAGATGGCCGGGTCGAATGTAATTTGAACGGCCTCTACGTGACCAGTCGTTTCCGAGCAGACCTCCTCATATGTGGGGTTCTCCGTATGTCCTCCTGTATAACCCGATACAATCTTATGAATGCCGGGTAGTTCCTCGAAGGGGGATACCATACACCAGAAGCACCCGCCTGCAAAAGTTGCTTTTTCACTAGTATGTTGTTCCATGCTATAGTCACTCCATTTCTGATGAAGAATGATATTTTGGCTTACTCTTCTATTATATCCCGAATTGGCAAGCCAACCAAGCAGGATCGTAAAGAGGATGAATCTGAAATGTTTCTGACTGTTCCCACTTAGGCTTTTTTACGAGAGCGTAAGCGAAACAAGAGCAATATTATCGTCATGAACACCAGATAACCGGCAAGGATTAGCAGGCTCACCCAGATTGATGTTTCTGCTTGTGCACCTGCATAGGCAAAAACAAAAATCGCAGGCAGTTTGCCAATTGCCGTCGCAACCATGAAGACCCAGAATGGGGTATAGGTAATGCCCGCGTAGATATTAACCGCCATTTGGGGCACGATGGGCAGCAGTCGCATAGACACGATACCCATGAAGGGATGAGCCTCCATCCATGTTGTAAATCGATTCAAACCCCGAATGCGTTCGAGATAGGATCTGGCCTGATTTCGGAATATCGTCCTCGCTCCGGTGTATACCAGCAGTGCAGCAAATGTGGTCCCAAGCCAGCATATCCAGGCTGCTGTTGCAGTACCGTAACTATAGCCAAAGGCAATAATGACGATTTTGTACGGAATTACGGGTACAAGAGCAAACAATGTCGCCATGGCTAGTAAAAGTGGAATGGACTGATGCAGATCGGTCCAGGCCAGCAGTTCATATCTGTAAATAAACGTGACTCCGGCAAGTAAAACATATAAGAGGAGCCATAACCATTTTCGCAAAATCCCAAACGCTCCTTTCAGACCAGGAAGGTATTACTGTATCCCAATCCGTATTGCTTTCTCTCTAAAGTTTACCACGTTCAACCAAAGGATGGACAATTCATGGCGGTTCTAGCTGCAATCACTGGCATGTTGCTGCCTGAAGGGTTACACTATAGGACGTAGAAATATAGAACTCATCTGAAGGTGGAATGATCATAATGGAAACAACCAAGCGAACCCGTGCTGCGATCATCGGACTCGGGGACATTGCACGTAAAGTATATTTGCCGCTGTTGACTGCCCACTCGGACGTGGAAATTGCGGGGATTATGAACCGTTCTCTCGAGCCGGTGAAGGAAATACAGCATACCTATAGATTGAACAATGGAACAACGGATATGAAAGAATTGTTGTCCTGGGATCTGGATGCGGTGTTTGTACATACAGCGACAGAAGCTCATTTTGACATCGTTATGCAATGTTTGGAGCGGGGGCTGGCAGTATATGTGGACAAACCGCTGTCCTATACGTTACGGGAGTCGGAAGAAATGACCGCATTTGCGGAAGCACAGGGTCTTCTTTTGGCGGTAGGTTTTAACCGGAGATTTGCACCTTTGTATCAAAACGCGAAGGAATGGATGCAGGCTGGACAAGGCTTTGAATCGTTGACAGTTACTAAACATCGGACAGGCATTCAGGATCGTCCTGCTGCGGAAACTATCTATGATGATCTGATTCATATTCTTGACCTGATGTTATGGTATTCGGATCACAATGTGCAGATGCTCCATCAGTGGATACGTAAAAATGACTTGGACCGACTGCTGCACGCCGCAGGATCAGCCAAGTTGGGTAGAACGGCATATGGCAGATTCGATATGGTACGCCAAGCAGGAGCGGATCTGGAGAAGCTTGAGCTATATGGCGGGGGAAGATCGGTAGAAGTGCTGAACATGGAAATAGCGAAGTATGAGGAACGCGGTGCACAGGAACGCAAGGAAACCTTTGGCAGCTGGGAAAGTATTTTGACCCGAAGAGGATTTACGGGAGCCATTGACCAATTTTTGGCAAATCTTGAAACCCCGGATGACTGTGCCATCAGTGCCAGTCACGTCATGGACAGTCATGACCTGGCTGAACAGCTTATCCGCGGTTAATCTTGCAGAAGGTTGTGCGGGAGTATAAATGAAGCCTTCCGCACCAATGATTCATTAAACGATAATGGAGGAAGAATAACACCATGGATGAATATGAAAAAGAACGCAACAAACAGATTGAGGAAGCTGTAATTGAGACGTATAAACAGGAAGAGGAAATGATGATTCTGGTATTTGCCCAGTGGTGTGTCAATCAGGGACTGGATCCGGAAGAGATGTACCGGCAAGCCTACCCGGAACAACGGAGCAACGAGCGTTTGCAGCAGGTGCTGAAGCTAGTTGTATCCAAGGAGGAAGCCGGTGACATTCCGGACGACACCGTATTGGGCGTGCTATCCATGTTTGGCAATGAAGATCTGGCTATGGTTGTATCCGAGGCGATTGCCGCGCGCAAATAAGTTTCGGTTACGGATAATACGTATACGTATTAATGAAGCGATTACATCTGTTCCCGGTGAATGACGCGGAATTCTTTGGGCGACATGCCGAACCGGGAGCGGAATACCCGGTGGAAATACGTATAATTGTTAAAGCCGGAAGATTCGGCTACATGTTCGAGTGTCATTGGACTGAAAATGATCCGTTCCCTGGCCATGTTCAGCCGTACATCCAGTGTATATTGCATAATACTTTTACCAAACGCTTCTTTGAAGAGATGAACTCCCCTTGAAACACTGATTCCAATATGGGTAGCTATATCTTCAAGCTTGAATAGAGAAGAAGCGTTCTCCTCGATGTAACTTTTAATCTCATATGCCACATAATTGGTGTTGGTAATCGTCGGATGCTCCGAGAGCATACGATCCACTTCAAGACAAAGAATTCGCATATAATAACTGGCGATTTCAGGGTACGGATTGGAAATACGGCGCTGCTCCAGTACGAGCTGTCGAAAAAGGGTAAGCAGGCTTTCGGTCAGCTGCACCTTGATCCGGTTCGGCCGCTTGTGATGTTTCCACCACTCATCCACCCAGTCCCCATTGAAGAAAATATGGTAATCACCACTCTCCACAAGTCGTTCACCCATCGGATTTTGTTCTTTGTCTATTCTCAGTTCATACGGCTCATCTGGACTAAACAGAAGCAGATCACCCGCATCAACAAGCGACATGGTGCCGTCTACACGTGCTCGGCAACGTCCGTCCGTCTGGAGTCTCAACAAGTAATTCTTTACTCCCTCAGGATGCAAGCCTATATAAGGTTTGCGATGAAACGAGAAGCCTGCTGTAAGAACCTGGCAGGAATAATCAGTCGGCATTGGCATACTCCTTGCAATTTGAAAATTATGACCAGATAGTTCATGTTTCGATCATATTATTCATTTTAATTGAAGCCGAAACGGAATACCATAGTATTAAATTCAAGTACAACACTTAAGCGTAAAACCTTCAATTCCAAATATGCAAATTTACAGGTTCTCACCATTCATAAGGAGATGAACATCACTGTGGAGAAAATGAAAGCGGGTATTATTGGTTGCGGTAACATTAGCGCCATTTATCTTGAAAATTTTAAAGATAATCCTCTCATTGAAGTGGTGGCTGTTGCGGATTTGATCCGTGAACGGGCACAAGAACGAGCTGATGAATTCAATATCGCAAGCGTTTACAATGTAGATGAGTTGCTGCAAGATAATGAAATTGAGCTTGTGCTAAACCTCACGGTTCCTGGAAGTCATGCCATGACTGATCTGGCTGTGCTTGAAGCAGGCAAACATGTGTATGCCGAGAAACCACTGGCAATCTCTCTTGAGGATGGTCGCAAGGTAATCGAACTGGCTGAGGAAAAAGGATTGTATGTTGGTTCAGCACCGGATACGTTCCTTGGCTCAGGTATTCAGACTGCCCGCAAGGCTATTGAAGAAGGACTGATCGGTAAACCGATTGCGGCAACATCATTCTTCATGGGTGGAGGGCCGGAGGCTTGGCATCCGAATCCGGAGTTCTTTTATGTCGCTGGTGGCGGACCGATGTTCGATATGGGGCCTTACTATTTGACCGCTCTGATTACTCTCCTTGGACCGATTCGCAGAATCAGTTCATCGGCAGGTGTACAGATCACGGACCGCGTTATTGGTTCCGGTCCGAAGGAAGGTACATCTCTTGAGGTACAGACGCCAACACACTTGGCAGGAACGATTGATTTTGAGGAAGGTGCCATTGCAACAATGATCACCAGCTTCGATATCCGGGGTGCTTCGGATTTGCCACGGATTGAAATCTACGGTACCGAAGGTACGATGAGCATACCGGATCCTAACTTTTTTAACGGGGAAGTGAAGCTCCGCAGATTTGGTCAGGACACATGGGAGACTGTGACGCCTGCTTTTGAGAGCAGACAGAACGAGCGTGGAATCGGCGTTACCGAAATGGTTGAATCCATTCGAGCCGGACGCGAACACAAGGCCAGTGGTAAGCTTGCCTATCATGTTCTTGAAGCTATGCATGCGTTCCAACGCTCCTCGCTTGAGGGCAAACACATCCAGCTGGAAAGCACTTATCAAGCAGGAGCAGAAAACAATACAGATGAAAATCAGTCAGAGGCTGTACAGTCACACTAATTGATCTCGGATGAGGTGAACCGGTAAATGTTGAAGGTTGGATTACAGCTATATACGGTACGGGATGAACTGGAGCAAGATTTCAAAGGTACACTCGCCAAGGTTGCAGAGCTTGGATATCAAGGCGTAGAGTTTCACAACTTTTACGGGCATAGCCCGGAAGAAGTAAAGGCCATTTTGGATGAATTCGGTCTGGAGATCGTGGGTACCCATGTTCAGTACAATAGTCTGATTGAGGATCTTGATGGCGTGATCGCTTATCACAAAGCCATCGGAAACAAAAACCTGATTGTCCCTTATCTGTCGGAAGAACAACGGCAATGGGATAACGTATTTGCTTCCCTGAATGAGATTGGTGAGAAATGTGCAGCGCAGGACATGGTGTTAATGTATCACAATCATGATTTTGAATTTACAGAGCAGGTTGAGGGTCAGCCGGCGTTATACGCGATGTATGATACCGTAACCGCTTCCCACCTGCAAGTGGAGCTGGATTCGTGTTGGGCTCACGCCGCAGGATACCCGCCAACGGAAGTCATCGCGAAGTATGCGGGACGTCTGCCACTTGTCCACTGGAAAGACATGCGCCGTTCAGAAGGCCAAGTCCTGACAGTGGAATTCGGCCAAGGTGAGGTAGATCTGGGAGCTGTAGCTACAGCGTCAGATCAGGCGGGAGCCGAGTGGCTTGTTGTGGAACAGGATGTATGTCAGAATCCTCCACTGCAAAGCATCGAGAGCAGTATGAACTGGATTAGAAAATATGCCGCTAATGGAGGACTTGTTCATGTCTAAAGTACTTAATATCGCCATCGTAGGTTGTGGCGGAATCGCCAAAGGTAAACATATGCCCAGCCTGTCCAAGCAATCTCAGGGCCGTATGGTCGCTTTCTGTGACATTGTGAAAGAACGTGCGGAGGAGGCAGCAGCCGAATTCGGTGCTGAGGGAGCTAAAGTATATACGGATTATCACGAGATGCTGAAGGATGAGAGTATTGATGTGGTACATGTGTGTACACCAAACGACTCCCACTCCGTTATCACGGTCGCTTCCCTTGAGGCGGGCAAACATGTAATGTGTGAAAAGCCAATGGCGAAAACGTCTGCACAAGCGCAGGCTATGCTGGAAGCCGCACAACGTACAGGCAAAAAGTTGTCCATTGCGTATCAGAACCGATTCCGCAATGACAGCCAATATCTGAAACAAATGTGTGAAGAAGGCGAGCTGGGCGATATTTATTTCGGTAAGGCGATTGCACTTCGCCGCCGTGCTGTACCTACCTGGGGTGTGTTCCTTGATGAGGAAAAGCAGGGTGGAGGACCGCTAATTGATATCGGTACGCATGCATTGGACCTGACTCTTTGGCTGATGGATAATTACAAGCCGAAGAGTGTTATGGGCTCAACTTTCCACAAGCTGGGTCAACGTGAGAATGCGGCCAATGCTTTTGGTCCGTGGGACCCGGAACAATTTAAGGTAGAGGATTCTGCATTCGGCTTTGTGACGATGGAGAATGGGGCTACAATTATCGTCGAGTCCAGCTGGGCGCTGAACGTAGCTGAGTTCGGCGAAGCGAAATCACTGCTTTGCGGAACAGAAGGTGGCGCGGATATGAAAGATGGTCTGCGTATCAATGGCGAGAAACGCAGCCGTCTGTTTGAAACTAAGGTAGATCTGGATGCAGGCGGGGTTGCTTTTTATTCCGGTAGTGCAGAAAATGAAGCGGATCGTGAAGCTAGAATGTGGCTTGAAGCGATCATAGAAGACAAAGATCCAGTTGTAAAACCTGAACAAGCCATCGTGGTTACTCAGATTCTTGAAGCGATCTACGAGTCTGCTCAGACAGGCAAAGCGGTTTATTTCGACTAAACCGACCGGATGTCATTTCCAATGAAATAACCAGTATTCTTACGTTTATTTTCAGGATAGAAAAGCTCTTGATTTTCCACAATAACGATACAATCATGTGATCTGAACGGTATATTTATGCAGTTCATGGTTCATAAAACCAGCAATTAATATGATATTTAATCTAGGGAGGAATCGCACTTGAAACTCGGCGTATTTTTGGTACTATTCGGAGGACGTAAATTGGAGGATGCACTCGACTATGTTGCATCCAAAGGCTTGAAAGCAGTAGAAATCGGAACTGGTGGACATCCAGGGAATGCTCATTGTAAACCGGATGAGCTTCTGAGCAACCCGACAGCATTGAAAAACTTCAAAAATGCAGTAGAATCTCGCGGTCTGACCATCAGCGCACTGAGCTGTCACGGTAACCCGCTTCATCCACAAAAGGATATTGCGAAAGGATTCCACGATGATTTCGTTAAGACGGTAGAACTGGCTGAGAAACTGGAAGTGCCTGTTGTAAACACATTCTCCGGTTGTCCGGGAGACCATGAGGATGCCAAATATCCGAACTGGCCTGTTGCACCATGGCCGAATGACTTCCAGGAAGTTCTTAAATGGCAATGGGACAACAAAGTTATCCCTTACTGGACAGAGTGGGGCAAATTCGCTGCAGATCACAATGTGAAAGTGGGACTGGAACTGCACGGTGGATTCTCGGTGCATACACCAGCTACCTTGCTGAGATTGCGTGAAGCAGCAGGCGAAGTGATTGGCGCTAACTTGGACCCGAGCCACATGTGGTGGCAAGGTATTGATCCGGTGCAAGCGATCCACATTCTGGGACGTGAAGGCGCGATTCATCACTTCCATGCGAAAGATACAACTATTGATCCAATTAACGTGAACAAATATGGTGTAACGGATATGCAGGATTATACAAACATGCTTGATCGTGCTTGGCAATTCCGCTCGGTCGGTTATGGTCACGATAACAAGACTTGGGCTGATATTATTAGTGCTCTGCGTCTGGTTGGATATGATTATGTCGTAAGTATTGAACACGAAGATGGTCTGATGTCGGTAGAAGAAGGATTCTCTAAAGCTGTGCAAAATCTCCAACAAGTATTGATTGAAGAGCCGCTGGGAGATATGTGGTGGGTTTAGAGTTACACTAGGGGGAAATTGAATATGATTAACGTCACCATTTGGAATGAATTTGTCCATGAGAAAATTCATGATGAAGTAAAAGAAGTCTACCCTGACGGTTTGCACATGGCGTTGGCAAACGGGCTGGGAGGCGAAGGCTTTGCCATTCGCACTGCAACACTGGATCAGCCTGAGCATGGATTAAGTGATGAGGTGCTGAATTCGACAGATGTGCTTATATGGTGGGGACATATGGCGCATGAGCGTGTGAGCGACGAGATTACACAGAAGGTTGCACAGCGAGTCCTGGATGGTATGGGGTTGATTGTGCTGCACTCTGGTCACTTCTCCAAGCCATTCAAAGCGCTGATGGGCACAAGTTGTGATCTGAAATGGCGTGAAGCTAATGAGCAGGAGATTATCTGGTGTGTGAATCCGTCCCATCCGATTGCCGAGGGAATCAATAGCAAGATCATTCTGGAAAAAGAAGAAATGTACGGAGAATTCTTCGATATTCCAGTACCGGATGAACTGGTGTTTGTAAGTAATTTCCAAGGCGGAGAGGTATTCCGAAGCGGATGCACGTTCCTCCGCGGTTCAGGAAAAATCTTCTATTTCCGTCCAGGTCATGAAACATACCCGACCTTCTACAATCCGGAAATTTTAAAAGTGATCAGCAATGGAGTGAAGTGGGCATATCCTACGCGCAACGTTAAGCCGGAATTTGGCTTCAGCGAGCCTGTAAGATCACTTGGTAACGTGCTGGTTTAAGCTGCAAATTGGCTGTATGAACGGATAAAATAAACGATATACCAAAGAACCCTTCTCCAAGTCAAGTATGACTGTGGCAGCTGGGTTCTTTTTGGGTAAGATAGCTACATGGGAGTTAGACGATATTTTCCCATGGTTCCGTTGTCCCATGTGATGTATACTGAGTTGTATCATCGAAGTTGAGTTATGCCCCTAAAATTTTAACTTTTTAGCGGCAGACGTTTTCTTTGAGACTTAAATATGTTATTATGAAATATACTAACTAAACGTAAGTTGAGTGATCTCTAAAGAGGTGATTAATGTGGAAGGCCAAGATCTGCGGATGTGTCCGCGCTTTGAGACGGCGTTTTCTTTCTTGGGTAAGCGCTGGAACGGTTTGATTATTCAAACGTTGATGAGTGGTTCGAAGCGGTTTAAGGATATCTCCAACCTGATTCCATCGATGAGTGATAAGATGTTGTCAGAACGGATGAAAGATCTGGAAAGCGAAGGAATTCTGATCCGTCATGTCTATCCGGAGACGCCAGTTCGTATTGAATATGAACTGACAGAGAAAGGCAAGGCTCTACAGCCCGTTATGAATCAAATTCAAGACTGGGCAGAGCAGTGGGTTGAGTAGTAACAGCTTCCCCGGCTCAAACTAAGTGAACTGATGGGATAAAGGCTCTTGATTTCCAGTGGAAATCAGGAGTTTTTGTCTTAAGGGTCCTGCACATGTTGTCGCGAGTTGTAGTATAATTGTAAATAAAATGGCCGCAGGCGGCCGGAGCGAGGAGGCCACTTGTCATGAGAGAAGAAAGCTTATCCCGTGAAGTACGCTACGGCAAGCAAGATATTGCAGAACTTGAGAGCGCATCCATCCAGGTACATTTAATCTACAAAAAAGCTGCGGAGCTATTTAAACGAACCTCATATTCCCCGTCGGTTAAGGATGATGTTGCAGGAGAGAAGACTCATTCCACGAATAGCAATGGTCAGGTAATGGCTCCGGCGGTACTGCAAAAATGGATTCAGACAGCAAGAGGCTGGAAATGTATTGGATGTGAACTGAGACAACCCGATTCCATCGGGGTTCAGGCCGAAGCCAACGTTCATGAAGAACGTGTGTATCTGGATGTGGGCGAAGGGCGTTTTGTTAAAGCGGAGATGCTGATTCAGGCGATTGTATGGTCACAATATGAGAAGATCCGCATGCTTGCGCCTTGGCTGGGTGATGACACCTTCTACACTGTACAAGAGCTGGATGTGATTGCCCGTTATATTGTACCTACCTATTTCTCTGAACGGCCGCTGCACGAGCAAGGCAAGGTATCCAAGGTACACCAATCATCGGGTCAGATTCCGCTCTATCAGGAATATGTGGATGCACCTTCGTTCTGTGTACAGGTGGATGGTGGATTACTTGAAGGGCGTTTGCTGACAGGCGTCTATGTGTCGGAGGAACAGTTCTTTGGGCTCAACCCGTATCTGAAGGATGGAGACGGAGGCCGTACCTACATGCAGGCTTGTGTTCAGTAAACATGCTACTTAATAGACCTTAATAATAATTAGGAGCCAAAGGGCCTGCTTGCAGGCTCTTTGTGTTGTACAAACCAGTTATGGACGCTGCTGGATGAAAAGTAACGGCATTGACACTTTTTTTGCATGAATTTTGTGCCATAATAGAGGTTATGGACAACAGGGTGAATGATTTTACGCAGGGTGGTGTTACCTACATGAAGAAGAGAATCCCCGGTTACATAGGTATATGTCTGCTTATTCTGGTTATATTAGCCGGGTGTAGCGAGACACAGCCTTCCGAACAGCCAATCGTCAAAGAGACCGAATCGCAGAATACTATTACTGTGGCAGTGGATGGCAGTACTTTTTTGCCTGACGCAACGAAGTCCATTAAGAGAGATTTTAGTGAAGGTCTGACGCTCAAGAAAGCACTATTGAACAGTGGACTTGTCGATTTTACAGCAGATGGCAAGCGGATCCAATCCGTGGGGGAAGTTTCTCTGGACTCCTCACTTAGCTGGGCGGTCAAACTGAATGGCAAGGATATTGACCCGGAAAATTGGGACATGGAGCTTCATGTCAAAGATGAAGTGATCATATATGTAAAAGCCGCTGACAGTGGGGGAGACGATGTTGTTTACCAAACAACATTACTCAAGGTGAGCGGTGGAAATATTATGCCAAATCTCAATCGTCAATATGCCGGGGTGTATGTTCAGGAATGTACTGTGCGTGATGTATTGAAGTCCAGTGGGATTGTAAGAATGTCGGAGAACAACAAATTCGTTGTTTCCGTTGAAAATGTAATTCCCCGGATGAACCAACGCTGGATGATCATGGTGAATGATAAGGAACTGATGGAAAACGGTTTGGACATGAAATTGAATCCACGTGATGCAGTAAAGCTCGAGTTGACTACTGTATCTTAAGCATAACAAAAGCCCAATCTTCGTTATAGAAGATGGGCTTTTTTCATTTGCGTATCAAATGTTTTACAAGATGGGAAAAGCTTCAGATTCGGCAAATCTCGTTAGGACATAATTCACAGTGACAGATGCCCTGGAGCATGTGCAGATCCTTGATGACAATCATGCCGTTATCGTATTCAATGGCGTCTTTTTTACGCAAATCGCTTAACATGCGGTTGACACTTTCACGGGTCGCTCCAATCATATTGGACAGATCCGTGTGTGTTATTTTTTTATGAATCATGACATGCTCTCCATGGGGCTCGCCGTAGGAATTGGACAATCGAATCAGCGTGGAGCAGAGTGCGCCCGGTTTGCCATATAACATCAGATCACGGAATTTGGTTTGGGTTAACCGGTGATGGATACCCATCCATTTCATAAAGTCGATCGCAAAGTCACAGTGTTGGCAGATCAGCATTTCCAGGTCTTTATGCTCCAGTACGCCGATCTCACTATCCTCCAGCACTTCCGCCGAAAAGCTGTGTTTCGATCCGAAGAACGGATCAGCCTGCCCAATCATATCACCGGCTTGATACATGTACATAATCAATTCCTTGCCTTCATCCGTGGATTTGGTGATCTGAGCACGGCCTCGTTTCATATAATAAAGTTTGTCAGAGACATCTCCCTCCCAATACAGATGGGTTCCTTCCGGATAGGTTCTGTCCTTCATCGTTACGAGCAGATGGTTGAAATTCGCTTCCGAGAAACAGTTGGTATTTCCGCGTTTTTCCAGTACACTCAGTTGTTCTCTCATAAGTCTATCTCCCCTTTGTGTCCATCGGACGGCCTTCTGCAGCTTGGATTGGCCCCCGTGGTTCGCCGCAAACCGTTGCCGTCCTGATCAGGGTCATCTCTCGGCCGGGAAGGACGGTACAAATTGCGGTGGTTCAATTTTTAAGTTCAGTATATACCTTATCTTGCCGTTTGAGGGGCGTGGAAAGGGGGCAAAAATGGCGAAATTTCAAACATTGTGATTAAATTCACTTTCGAAAGGAGAGGATGAATCTGACAGCCCTATAGTTTAAATAGGAAGTGTAAATGGCTAAGTGAGAGACACTAAAAAACTTAAATTAAATTTGTTATACTTTGTGAAAAAAATCACATAATTAACTCTTTCCCCATGGTACGATGTGAATGTAAAGAAGAGAGACAAACCAATACGAACCTTTAGGAGGATGAGGGAGATGGCTGTAAAGAACGAAGTCGCCCCAGTAAAAGAACCGACAGCAGGTCAGTATATTCAAACGTTAATTGACAAAGCGAATAAAGCACATGCAGCATTCATGTCCATGGATCAGAAACAGATTGACCGCATCGTGCAAGCGATGGCGCTGGCAGGTCTGGACAAACATATGATGCTCGCCAAAATGGCCGTGGAAGAAACAGGTCGGGGTGTGTATGAGGATAAAATCACCAAAAATATATTTGCAACAGAATATGTGTATCATAGCATAAAATATGACAAAACAGTAGGGGTTATCGAAGATAACGAGTACGAAAGCTTCCAGAAAATTGCGGAGCCTGTCGGCATCATCATGGGGATTACCCCGGTAACGAATCCGACATCCACCACGATGTTCAAAGCACTGATTTCCATCAAAACGCGTAACCCGATCATCTTCGGTTTCCACCCATCTGCACAGAACTGTAGCCGGGAAGCCGCCAAAATCCTGCTAGATGCTGCAGTGAAGCATGGTGCTCCAGCGGATTGTATCCAGTGGATTGATGATCCTTCCATGGATCGCACAAACGCACTGATGAATCATAATGATGTGGCGCTCATTCTGGCAACAGGTGGATCAGGTATGGTACGGGCGGCATACAGCTGTGGTAAACCAGCACTGGGCGTAGGGCCAGGGAACGTACCTTGCTTTATTGAGAAAAGCGCAGATATCAATCAAGCAGTAACGGATCTGATTTTGTCCAAATCGTTCGATAACGGTATGATTTGTGCTTCCGAGCAAGCAGTCATCATCGAAGAACCGATCTTCGATCAGGTGAAAAAGAAAATGATCGCGAACGGCTGTTACTTCGTCAACAAGGATGAGGCAGCGAAACTGACCGCAGGTGCGATTAATGCTGAGAAATGTGCGGTGAACCCGGCGATTGTTGGTCAATCTGCAGTCAGCATTGCGCAAATGTGCGGCATCGAGGTCCCTGCTAACACCAAAATTCTTGTAGCCGAGATTGAAGGCGTAGGTACAAAATTCCCGTTGTCTGCTGAAAAACTAAGCCCGGTACTGGCTTGTTACAAAGTGAAAACGGCAGCTGAAGGGATTGAGCGTGCAGCAGAAGTGGTTGCTTTTGGCGGCATGGGTCACTCCTCTGTTATTCATTCGACAAACGAAGAAGTCATTAGCAAATTCGCAGATCGCCTGCAAACCGGACGGATTATCGTGAATTCGCCATCCACACACGGCGCCATCGGTGACATCTATAACACCAACATGCCGTCACTGACATTGGGCTGCGGATCGTATGGACGTAACTCGACTTCTTCCAACGTAACCGCTGTAAACTTAATCAACGTGAAAAGGGTGGCTCGCCGTACCGTGAATATGCAGTGGTTCAAAGTGCCGAATAAAGTTTACTTCGAAAAGGGTGCAACACAGTATCTTGCCAAAATGCCGGACATCACACGCGTAGCCATTATTACGGATGCCATGATGGTCAAACTTGGTTATGTGGAAAAAGTAGAGCACTATCTGCGTCAACGTCAAATGCCGGTAGCTATTGAAGTGTTCTCTGATGTTGAACCCGATCCATCCACAACAACGGTAGACCGCGGTACGGAAATGATGCGCCGCTTCCAGCCAGACTGCATTATCGCTCTCGGCGGGGGATCACCGATGGATGCTGCCAAAGCGATGTGGCTGTTCTATGAATATCCTGACACGGATTTCAATGATTTGAAGCAAAAATTCATGGATATCCGCAAACGGATCTACAAATATCCACGTCTTGGCGTGAAAGCGAAATTCGTAGCGATCCCGACAACTTCGGGCACAGGTTCGGAAGTAACATCGTTCGCAGTTATTACAGATAAAAATCAAGGCAATACGAAATATCCACTGGCAGACTACGAATTAACACCAGATGTAGCCATTGTAGACCCGGAATTCGTCTACTCTCTACCTAAAACCGCTGTTGCGGATACAGGTATGGACGTATTGACTCACGCCATTGAAGCATATGTATCCGTCATGGCGAATGATTACACGGATGGACTCGCGATCAAAGCGATTCAACTGGTATTCCAATATCTTGAGCAATCTGCGCTGCAAGGTGACAAATTGGCTCGTGAGAAAATGCATAACGCTTCGACGATTGCCGGTATGGCTTTTGCCAACGCATTCCTGGGCATTAACCACAGCTTGGCACACAAATGGGGCGGTCAGTACCACACCGCACATGGACGTACCAATGCGATTCTGATGCCGCACGTCATTCGCTACAATGCGAAAAAACCGACGAAGTTTGCATCGTTCCCGAAATATTCGCACTTTGTGGCAGATGAGCGTTATGCCGAAATTGCTCGCATTCTGGGATTGCCTGCACGTACAACAGAAGAAGGGGTTACCAGCCTCATCAATGCGATTCGCAAACTCAACAAAACATTGGGTATTGAAGAATCGTTCCAGGAAATTGGATTCGACGCCAAAGACTTTGAAGCACATGTGGATTATCTGGCAGACCGCGCATTCGAGGACCAATGTACCACAGCTAATCCAAAACTGCCGTTAGTGACTGAACTGGCTGATGTATATCGCAACGCATTCTACGGCAAGTTTGAGTAATAACTAAAGCAACAGCAGGATTCAGGCAGATAGTCAGGGTTCCCCGAAAGGGGAGCCCCGATTGCCGTCTTTCCAGTAAAAAAAGGTAAAACGTAATCTTTGCAGTTGTCTTTTTTAAAAGAGGTTACACGGAATCCGTGATGTTACTTTTTGAACCAGGTATTCACACCATAACGAAGAGGGAAGAAAAAAACTGAAGAAGCGAAGCGTTCTCTTTCAAGCACGATTTCAACCTTCTATGCTATATAGTTTGAATCATAAATGTACACGATAACGGAGAGGAGAGAAAAAACCTGAAGAAGCGATAGCGCTCGCCTTTATCCTCGGATTTCACCTTTTTAAAAGGGAATCAAAAAAATCTGGGGGTAACAGCGATCGGAAGGTTGTTCTATCCTCGGAGTGGCCAGTGTACATATCCTTTCGTTCAAATTATATTGTTCAATCGGGGAAATCGGGTTTGAACATTGATCGGAAGTTGTTCTGCCCGCGCAGTGGCTAAGTGTGAATTTGCAGGGGTTCACCATGGCACAGCACAGGTGGAGTGAGGATGGTCACAAACTTTGTGATAAAAATCACAGATGATGAAAGAACGAAGACGTATACTGAAAATGTAAGAAAAACATTCATCCGCGGTTCCGGTTCCCAAGTAGAGAGAACATGTTCCGGCTTACATGTGAAATTTGTCACATTAATCGCGGCTCTGGGCACAGATGAGACGAGTGAAGCATCCTGTCATGTGTCCGGAAATCCAAATTTGTGGAGGGATTACTATGTCGGTGATCGAAAAAGATGTCAAACAACAAACAGGCTGGAGAAACTTTACCAAAGGAACATGGACGAAATCCGTAGATGTGAATGATTTTCTGGCACGCAACTTATCACCTTACTATGGCGACGAAGCATTTCTTGCAGGCGCAACTCAGAATACGAAAGAGTTATGGGATATCGTATCTGATCTTACCAAAAAAGAGCGCGATAACGGCGGGGTACTTGATGTTGACGTAAACACGCCAGCAACGATTGTTTCTCACCAACCAGGTTATCTGGATAAATCCAAAGAACAGATTGTTGGTGTTCAAACGGATGCTCCATTCAAACGTTCCATTCAGCCATTCGGTGGAATTCGCATGATGATTGATGCTTGTGAAGCTTATGGTTTTGAAATGCCTCAAGGCGTCATTGATATATTTACGAACATCCGTAAAACACATAACCAGGGCGTATTTGATGCTTACACATCTGAAATGCGTGCAGCACGTAAAGCAGGGATTATTACCGGTCTGCCTGATGCTTACGGCCGTGGCCGGATCATCGGTGACTATCGCCGGGTAGCTCTGTATGGCGTGGACTTCCTGATTCGAAATAAAAAAGGCGAACTGAATGCACTTGAAGTCGATGTGATTGATGAAGATGTCATTCGCCTCCGTGAAGAACTGTCCGAACAGATTCGTGCATTGCAAGAGTTGAAACAACTGGGTGAAATGCATGGTTTCGATATTTCTTTGCCAGCCACAACCGCAAAAGAAGCGTTCCAATGGCTCTACTTCGGTTACCTGGCTGCGATTAAAGAGCAAAATGGTGCTGCGATGTCCCTCGGACGTGTTTCTTCTTTTCTTGATATTTACATTGAACGTGACTTGCAAGAAGGCTTGCTAACTGAAGAACAGGCTCAAGAACTGGTTGACCATTTTGTTATGAAACTGCGGATCGTCAAGTTTCTGCGTACGCCGGATTATAATGAATTGTTCAGTGGTGACCCAACATGGGTAACTGAATCCATCGGTGGCATGTCCGTAAATGGAGAAACCCGTGTTACGAAAAGCAGCTTCCGTTTCCTGCACACCCTGAACAACCTTGGTCCTGCACCTGAGCCGAACCTTACTGTACTTTGGTCCACCAAGCTTCCGGAAGCGTTCAAACAATACTGTACGAAAGTATCCATCGAAACGAGCTCCATCCAGTATGAAAATGATGATCTGATGCGTCCGATCTATGGAGACGATTATGGTATTGCTTGCTGTGTATCTGCGATGAAGATCGGGAAACAAATGCAGTTCTTCGGTGCTCGTGCCAACCTGGCAAAAGCATTGCTGTATGCAATCAACGGCGGTCGTGACGAGAAATCGGGTGCACAAGTTGGACCTGAATATCCGGCGATCACAAGCGAAGTGCTGGAGTACAATGAAGTTATGAAACGTTTCAAACCGATGATGGAATGGCTTGCCAAACTGTATATGAACTCACTCAACGTCATTCACTACATGCATGACAAATACAGCTATGAGCGTATTGAAATGGCCCTGCATGACCGCGACATCGTACGTACGATGGCTTGTGGTATTGCTGGACTCTCGGTTGCAGCAGACTCTCTGAGCGCAATCAAGTATGCGAAAGTCAAACCGATCCGCAACGAACAAGGCATCGCAATTGATTTTGAAATTGAAGGCGACTTCCCTTGTTACGGTAATAATGAAGACAGTGTCGATAGCATCGCAGTTGAACTGGTGGAAAGCTTCATGGGCATGATTCGTAAACACAAAGCGTATCGTAATGCGATCCCAACACAGTCTGTACTGACGATCACATCGAACGTAGTGTACGGCAAGAAAACAGGTACAACACCGGATGGCCGTAAAGCAGGCGAACCGTTTGCACCAGGAGCGAATCCAATGCATGGTCGGGACAAAAAAGGTGCACTGGCATCCCTTGGCTCAGTAGCCAAATTGCCGTACGAACACAGCCTTGACGGGATCTCTAACACATTCTCCATCGTGCCTAAAGCACTCGGAAAAGAGTCAGACACACGTAAATCCAATCTGGTTGCCATGATGGACGGTTATTTTGGTCAAGGGGCACACCATCTGAACGTGAACGTATTTGATCGCCAGCAGTTGATTGACGCGATGGATCACCCGGAAAACTATCCGCAGCTGACAGTACGGGTATCCGGTTACGCGGTTAACTTCATCAAACTGACACGTGAGCAACAACTCGATGTCATTAACCGGACCTTCCACGGTTCGATGTAACTTGGGCTTAACTCAACGGTTCAAAGGAATAGAACCTCTATATTAAACGCACAGCGGATGCGATAAAGAAAGGAAGAGGCAGCATGGTTAATGGACATATTCATTCACTCGAAACTTTCGGGACGGTTGACGGCCCAGGCATCCGCTTCGTGCTTTTTATGCAGGGATGTCTGCTCAAATGCCAGTATTGTCACAATCCGGATACATGGGCACTGGATGGTGGCAGGGAAATGAGCGTGGAGGAGGTATTGGCTGAAATCGAGCCATACCTGTCCTACTATCGCAGTTCCGGCGGAGGACTTACGGTATCCGGCGGAGAGCCAACATTACAGGCTCATTTTGTAGCCGAAGTTTTCAAAGAAGCAAAACGCCGCTGGGGATTGCATACTACGCTGGACAGCAACGGTTTCAATGAACCGGATCGAATTCATGATTTGTTAGATAACACGGACCTGGTTTTGTTGGATCTGAAGCACATCAATGATGAGAAACATATCAAGCTGACAGGCAAATCCAACGAGAGAACATTGCGCACCGCACAATGGTTATCGGACAATGGACGAAAAATGTGGATTCGCCACGTGTATGTGCCAGGGATTCACAATGAGGAAGAAGACTTGCTCAATCTGGGGCGGTTTATTGGAACGCTAAATGGAGTCGAGAAGTTCGAAATTCTGCCTTATCATCAGATGGGTATTTACAAATGGCAGGCACTGGGGAAAGTCTATCCGCTCGATGGAGTTCCTTCTCCAAGTGATGAGGAAGTAGAGCGGGCGTATCGTTTGATTGAACAAGGTCGTACGGAAACAGCGGGCATGACTTGCTCCATTAAGTAAACATTTATATACAGATCTTCCAACCAAGCAGTCTTTGCGAACATGTTTCGCAGGGGCTGTTTTTTTGCTGTTATCAATTGTAAATGCAAGATTATTTGTCCAGTGAAGGATTTTATCCCTCCATTGATGAATTGTCATCCTTACGATGTAAGCTACAACTTTTTATAATCAGAGTGTAAAGCCAAATGCTCAATATTTTGAGGGGGGTCATACGAATGAAAAAAGGAATGACATTACTGCTTTCATTATTGCTTATCACATCATGGACATTGGCAGGTTGTTCGAGCTCAACTAACGAACCACAACAGGGAGCAGGCAATACGCCTGCGGAGCCAAGCAAGGAACCGGTTGAGATGCTTCTCCGTCACACTCAGGTGGGTGCCGACAAACAAAAAAGGCTGGCCATTCTGCAGGACGTTGTGGCCAAAGTGGAGAGCGAAGTACCCAACCTGACCTTTACACTGGACGGAGTTGAATCCGATGTAAACCGCAAGGAGAAACTTCGTGGTGAGATGGCAGCAGGCAATCCGCCGGATATCTTCGAATTGTTCGGTAGTCCAGACTCCAAAGTATATGCTAAAGAAGGCATGTTGTTGGATCTCACGCCGATCTTGCAAGAGCTGGGCATTCAGGACCAATTTTCATCGCTTGAACCATTCACCTATGAAGGCAAAGTGTACGGACTGCCTATTGGGGGATCGGGTGAAGGATTCTTCTACAATAAAGAGTATTTTACGCAAAAAGGTTGGAAAGCGCCTTCAACAATGGCTGAGCTGGATAATATGCTCGCTGAGATCAAGGCTGATGGCAAGGTGCCACTTGCTTCTGCTTCCAAAGCAGGCTGGGTTCCACTCATGTTAACGAACCATCTGTGGTCCCGTTACGCTGGACCTGATATTACGGCGAAGTTTGCTACAGGCGAAGCCAAGTGGACTGATCCAGGCGTTGTCGCAGGATTCGCGAAGCATAAGGAATGGGTGGATAAAGGTTACTTCAAAAAAGGCGAGCTTGGTTATGAATATGCTGAATATACAACTCAATTTACGAGCGGTGAAGCGATTCTGATGTATGACGGAACGTGGAAATCGTCTGTATTCAAGGAAGGACAGAGCGGGGAGTCGCTCATTGGCAAAGTTGGTTTCTTCAATATGCCTCCGGTAGAGAACGGTGTAGGAGATCAGACAGCCCTGATGCGTGACGTCAATAATGGATACGGTTTCTCTGCAGCGGCTGCGGATGACCCGCAGAAGTTGGCGGCTGTTAAAGCCTTTATCAAAAACTTCTACAACGAAGATATGCAAGTACGTGGGCTCGTAGAAGACGGTGTGTTACCAGCGATGAAACTGGATGAAAAAGTGCTGACTGACAGCATCACCGACGATTTAATGAAAGAAATCGTAGCTGTTCTGAATGCATCGCAGACTTCTTTCCCGGCGTTTGATGCACTCGTTCAAGCTGATGTTACGACAGAGATCGGCAACCTGCAAATTCAGAAGCTGGTTGGTGGACAGACTACGCCAGAGAAAATGGCCGAAGAATTGCAAAAGGTTCAGGAAGAGGCTAATGCTTCAGTAGAATAAGCGATCTATCAAGCAAAGAAACGTACCTGCTAACACCATGCTGGTTTACCCCGGTTGGAACACTGCCGGGGTAAAACCCTTGGTCCTATCTAAAGAATTACACTGCTGAGGAATCTGCTCTATATATGAGCATAAGAAGTTGAAGTCACTGAAGGAGGTAGATCATGAATACTTCACTCCGCAGCCCGCTGATCTATACGTTGTTTGTGTTGCCGGCACTGATCTTGTTTATCATGTTTTTCCTGTATCCTATCGGCAGTTCACTCTATTACAGTCTGACCAGTTGGAACGGTGTATCCGCAGAGCCGCGTTTTGTGGGACTGTCCAACTATGCAAAAGCATTGACAGATGAACGTTTTTGGATTTCAACTCGCAATAACGGTTTCTTTATCGCATTTTCTGTTTTGATCCAGGTGCCTCTCATTGTGCTGTTTTCCCTGCTCATTGCGAATGTAAAGAAATTGAAGGGATTGTACAAAACAGCCGTCTTTTTGCCGTCCATTATGTCAACGGCAGTCATCGGTATTCTGTGGGGATTCATCTATGAGCCTAACATCGGCCTGTTGAATCAGTTACTTGAAACCGTAGGTATTTCCCCGGTCTATTGGCTTTCCGATAATCGGTTCGCAATGATATCCATTCTCGTAACCAATGCTTGGCAGTGGACGGGATTCTATATTGTCATGGTTTTGGCGGCCATTCTGGCTATTCCCAAGGATCTGGATGAAGCGGCAGCCATCGATGGAGCAACAGCCGTACAAAGAGCATTCAAAATTACATTGCCACTTATCAGACCTATCATTTCCGTCGTCATTATGTTGTCCATTGCCGGGGCGATGAAGGCAGCAGATATTGTTCTGGTTATGACCAAAGGTGGACCCGCAGGCTCTACCGAAGTGCTTGCCACGTATATGATCAAATACGCGATTACCAATTTTAAATACGGTTATGGCAATACGATTGCGGTTCTGATCTTTGCTCTGACGCTTGTGCTCACCGCGGTATATCAGTTGCTGGTGGCGAGACGCAACGAAAGGGTGGAATATTGATGGTAAAGAACATAAAAGGCAGTATACCTCATGTTTTGTTGATGTTGTATCTACTTGCGATTCTGTTTCCCTTTTTATTCGTAATCTTTTCTTCATTCAAGCAGGATAACAACGAAATTGCACTGAATCCGTTCGGTCTGCCCTCCACTTGGGTGTTTAATAACTACGTAGAGGCTTGGGTAAATGCCAAGATTGGTACGTATTTCTGGAACAGTATGTACATTTCGGTCTTGTCCTCAGTCGGAACGATTGTGCTTGGTGCCATGTTTGCTTTTGCTATAACGCGGATGAGACACCGCAAATGGAGCATGTTACTGTACAGTCTCATTCTGGCGGGCATGCTGATTCCAAACAATGCGCTCATGCTGCCGATTTATTTGCTTGTCCGCAAGCTCGGCATTTTGGATACTCATTTGGCGCTGATCATTCCTTATGTTGCGAATGCAATTCCGTTCACGATTATTATTTTGGCTGCTTTTATGCGGTCGCTCCCTGGAGAAATTGAGGAAGCCGCGGTTATGGATGGGTTGAGGGCTCCGGGTATCTTTGCTAGAATAGTGATACCCCTTACAGTTCCAGCCATTGTTACGGTGTTTATCGTGAATTTCCTCGGCAACTGGAACGAATTTTTACTCGCCAACTATTTCTTATCCACCGATAAACTGCGTACACTGCCTGTCGGCATGGTCCAGTTTCGTGATCAGTATCAAATGAACTATGCCCAGATGTCAGCAGGCATTGTATACAGTGTTGTACCGGTTGTTGTAATCTACGCCATATTGCAGGAGAAAATCATTGAAGGCGTAACAGCAGGTAGTGTTAAAGGTTAATTAACGATGCGTTATATAGGGAGAACGGGAAATGAACTTGCGGATGAAGCTGGCCATGGCATTTCTGTTGCTCATCATTGTACCGATGTGCACGCTTGGAATCGGCATGTTCTTGGTCACATCACATACGATTGAGAAAAAATACAATCAGCAGTCTGAATATGCACTCCAGGCGATTAGCTATAATATCGAGAATGTTTTTCAGCAGATCAACAATGTCACGGACAATGGCATTGCCACTTCGGTATTCCAGATGGCTTTGAACGCCAAAGATCCGAGCAAACAGGATCTTGGAATCGGTAATCAATTGTCGCTGAATGCCAGCCAGCGTAATTTCCGTTCCCTTTTATACAACTACCCGTTCATTAGTTATGCCTTCTTGTATGATTTGCGTCCGCGTTCGTCTCAGGATAACCAGATAGTTTCTATATTTACGAAAGAAAATTTTCAAGCTCTTCCTTTTCAACAATTTAAAGTTCATCCAATATTCAAAGAAATCCAGGAACTCAACGGCGTGCCCAAATGGCTGGCCCCTCTGGAATATCCTGAACTGACGGGCGTAGAGCCTGTCTTTACTCAGATTCGGTTAGTCAAGGAACTCAGTTATTTTCAGAATATTGGGGTCCTTGTCGTTCAGATTAAAAAAGGGGAGATGGACCGCATCTTCCGCCATTTGCAAGTAAGTGATCCTGCACAGGAAACTTCGTTCCTACTGATCAACGAAGAGGGTCTGATCGTATACGATCCTTCCGGACGTTACAGCGGAGAGAAGATGGAAAATTTGGGTGTGCGATCTGGAATTTACGGACCGGGGTTCAGCAGCACCAGAGCAGTGTTCGATGGCAGTGAAAGCATCATTTCACAATATCATCTGAAAAACTATAACTGGAGCCTGGTCAGTGTCGCTTCATGGGAAGCATTATCGGCAGAGACGAATGTGTTCGCAGGCTGGTCGATTATTATCATTCTGCTGTGTCTGCTTGCTGCGATGGTTTTCAATGTGTTCTTCATGAACCGGATTACCGGCAATATTGCGGTACTCGTGCGATTCATGAGGCGTGTAGATGACGGGGATTTTAATGCCCGAGTCGAAGGAAGTGGCTTTGACGAGATGCAATTACTCGCCCAAGGGTTCAATGAATTGCTGGATCGGATCGGAGGTCTGTTCCGACGTGTGCGTGCTGAGCAGGAACAGAAGGCCAAGGCAGAACTGCGTGTGCTTCAAGCCCAGATCAAACCTCATTTTCTATTTAATACGCTGGAATCCATTAACGGACTAGCCATGAGGGGAGAAGGGCGTAAAGTAAGTGAAATGGTGACACGTCTTGGCAATATGCTGCGCATCAGTATTCAGGATCAGGAGGAGATTTCGCTCAGTGAGGAGTTAAGGCACTTGCAGAGTTATCTTGAGATCCAGCATTACAGGTTCAGTGATTTGTTCCGGTATGAAATCGATATTCCATCTCATCTATACACCTCATCTGTGCTCAAACTTACCCTCCAACCTCTTGTGGAAAATAGTATTCAGCACGGGTTCGAGGGAATTGAATATCAGGGTGTACTTCGGATCAGTGCATTTGTGGAACGAAATAACCTGGTGCTGCGAGTTGAGGATAATGGGATCGGTATTCCCCAGGAAATGTTGGCCCGATTCGAATACATGGCAGAAGACCCACCTGAATACATCATGGCTGAGGGAACGAAGCCACTGTCTTCAATGGCAGAGCGTCGAGGGCTGGGTTTAAGAAGTGTTGCAGATCGGATAAGGATTCAATATGGGGCCGGATACGGGGTGTTTATATGTTCATCTCCGGGACATGGTACCATCATTCAATGTATTATTCCACAATATGAGCAGGGGGAAGATGAATGAATCTAACCGCGTTGCTGGTTGACGATGAGCTGCCGATTTTGGAGAATTTGAGTTTTATTTTGCCATGGGAAGACATGGGCATTGAAATTGTGGGTACGGCTAGAAGCGGGTCAGAAGCACTGGACAAAGTTGCAGAATGCCACCCTGACATCATGTTATGTGATATTCGTATGCCCTCCATGGATGGTCTGGAACTGATTCGAATATTGAGGGAACAAGGTGAAACTTGTGAGATTATTTTGCTGACAGGATATCAGCAGTTCGAGTATGCCCGTACGGCCATCCGTTACAATGTCCATGAATACATATGCAAGCCAATCGATTACCTGGATCTGGAACATAAATTGCGTGAGCTTGCTAGTCAGATTCAGAAGAAACGGTTGGAAGTGGAGGCTGAACGTCACCGCAAATCTGAGATGGAAGTATGGGTAAAGCACAAACATATCATTGACCTGATGCGAAAAGAGGAAGATTCGTTATTTTCTTTTCCTCCTTCTTCCCCTGAACAACATGCATCCTCGTTACGGTATATCCTGCTACTTATCGATGTTTCGGGGTATTTTAAGCATTCGATCGGATGGTCTGGGACCCGGCACCAAAGCTGGCATGGAATGATCCGTTCTAGGCTTAGGGAAATTACAGACCGGATCTGTGAAGGAACTCTGCTGATTTCTGCCCGTAAGGGAGAATGGTGTATGTTGGTGGAGGCATCAGATGAATGGAGAATGCGGGTAGATGCATTGGCTCAACAGGTTCAGATGGAATTAGATGCGATATTTGAGCCCGGTTCAGGTATGAAGACAAGGGTCATTCAGGATGTTATGCCTGTGAAACTGGATGATCAGATGGCTGAGCGATACCGGCACTGTCAGCGTTTGCTGATCATGAATGATTCTAATCAGCGCAGCGATGAGTTGGGAAAAGATTCTGCTGATTACTTAATAGAGTCATCTAAAGAACCTTCCAGAAGAGCAACGATGTGGATTACAAAAGAGGATTTGGACTTGATCACTCGCTGGATCAGACAGGGAAATAAACAGGGATTGATTGACCTGCTCGTTATGCTGAAACATCGGATGAGCGAGCATAAGAGTGCGCTGGATGGCGTAGCCGAAAACAGCCTGCGTTTTCTGCTTGTACATATGCTTCGTGAATTGCGCGAAGTACATGTCATGGCTGAACAAGACGAAATGCATTTCTGGAGTGCATTGCATTCAGCAACCTCCATCAAGGAATTAATCGAATTGGCTGAGGCACTTGCTTATGTTTGTCATGATAAGAAAAGCGTACCTCGCCCTTCTGTTTCTGAGCTGATCAGTTCTGCGTGCGAGTATATGAACGCCAGACTGGAATGTGATCTGGGTATTGATGAGGTAGCTGATTGGCTGGGCATCAGTCCGGGTTACTTTTGTCAGCTTTTCAAAAACCAGATGGGCGTAACCTTTGTTGAATATATGACCCATAAGCGGATGGAGAGCGCAGCCTTATTATTAAGTACAACGGAATGGAGTATTACAGCCATTGGAGAAGCAACGGGGTATAAGGAGCGGCGATATTTCTCCAAAGTGTTCCATAAACATTTTCACATGAAACCATCAGAATTCAGGTCAAACCAAAGAGCAGGTTCATAATGGGGAGGAAAGCATGCGTATGAATTCGATCGATCAGCTTTCGTTGGAACAGCGGGTAGGACAGATGTTTATGTGTGGATTCCATGGACAGCATGCGGATGAACAGGTCAATCGACTGATCCGTGATTATCATGTCGGAGGCGTCATTTATTTCAGACGGAATGTTGAAAGTGTAGACCAAATCAATCGACTGTCTGCCGACTTGCAAGCAATTGCCGCTGAAGCCGGGGATTTACCTCTGATGATCTCCGTGGATCAGGAGGGCGGGATGGTGGCCCGGATTGATAAAGAGGGAGTGACCCAGGTACCTGGAAACATGGCGCTTGGAGCAACGGGTAATCCGGACTATACCCTTGAATGCGCACAGATTCTAGGTCAAGAGTTAAAAAGCATCGGTATCGATATGAACCTCGCCCCAGTATTGGATGTGAATAATAACGTTCTTAACCCGGTCATCGGTGTGCGCTCCTATGGCGAGAATGCGGAGAGCGTAGCTTCTCACGGTGCAGCAGCCATCAAAGGATATCAATCCCGAGGCGTTGCTGCAACAGCCAAACATTTTCCCGGACATGGAGATACAGCGGTGGATTCACATCTCGGTATGGTCACTGTACCTCATGAACGTAACAGGCTGGATCAGGTGGAACTTCTGCCGTTTCATCGCGCTATTGAGGCCGGAGTGGATGCCATCATGACTGCTCACGTCATCTTCCCGGCGATTGAACCGGAGCCGATTCCAGCTACATTGTCCCGTAAAGTGTTGACGGGGCTGTTACGCGAGGAAATGGGCTTTGACGGCATTATTATTACAGACTGTCTGGAAATGCATGCGATATCCAAGCCATATGGTGTGGCCGAAGCAGCCATTCGTGCTGTGGAGGCAGGTGCTGATCTAATTCTGGTCAGTCACACACTGCAAGATCAAATCTCTGCTGTGGAAGCTGTTGTGGAAGCCGTTCGTACTGGACGAGTGGATGAAGCCACCATTAACCAGGCATTGGAACGTATTATTTCATGGAAGGCAGCGCGTTGTGGTCAGTGGGAGCATACGTTTGTCTCCATGGAAAAGGATGATGCTGTATCGGATGGATCTGATGAGGATGGGATCATGTTCTCAACAAAAGAGAAAGATGAATCATCAAGATCGTTGGCCTCCATCGAATCCACGTTGGATGAGATTGCCTCCAATAGCATTACTGTGGTTCAGAATGATGGGTTGCTTCCCTTAGACCCTGAGAAGAATGTCTATGTCGTCTGGCCTGAAGTTGTGCAACGGACAGAAGTGGATGAACCATGGTCTCACACAGATTCACTTGGCGTGGCGTTATCGCAGCTTAGAGCCGGAGTTCGGGAGCACAAAATAACGACACAGCCGTCTTATGATGAAGCGGACGAGATACTGAAGAATGTGACGGAGGAAGATCAAATCATCGTATGTACTTACACTTCCGCAGGCCATCTTCCGAAAGGGCAACATCATTTGGTTCAAAAACTTAGTGAAAAGTACTCCCTGATTGTAGTTGCTCTGCGTAATCCATATGATCTATTGGAGATTCCGACGCCGGGAAGTTATATATGTACGTACGAGAACACTCCTGCAGTGGTTCGTGCTTTGTCTCTCGTCTTAACAGGTGAATTGCAGCCAACAGGACGCTTGCCTGTCAGTTTGCGTTAGCAAATTCTAAATCTCTAAATCTCTCTGTGGCATGGTGCTTATTCAACCATGTCTTGGAGGGATTTTTTATTGTGATTTGCGGCAGATTTTAATACAGATTGCACTCCAAGTCGAACGTGTAATAGATAACTATTTTCATAGTATTTTCGCTCTATTAAATGTTTACAATTCTTATCAAATATTTTTAGCAACTTTTCCCGGTAGTAAGCGTCTAATAGTATGACTTTTTGAGGGGGATATTTATAAAATGGGAGCAGAAGGAGCCAAAGACAAAGAATGAATTTGAAGAAGAAATTATCCATACTTACCGCTTTAGCTGTATTCCAAGCGTTTGCAGCGATTCCAGCGAATGCACTAGCAGCCGATCAAAGTGATACAACAACAACAAATACAGCCAATGTTAAATCCGTGGAGGTTGTGAAGAAAGAACAAACGATCGCGGAATCGGATGTAAAGTCCGGGTCAGATTCAAAACAGTCTGATAATAATGCAGTCGAAGGAACAAACCCGGTAACAGATGAACCTACAGGTACAGATGTTACTCCGGTTGACCCTAATACAGACCCTGCTGATGAAGAGGATGCAGGCGAGGAAACAACAGTTCCAACGGCTCCAGTTGAAGTTGAGCAACCATCTACAAGCGGTCAATCTATAGCCGGAAGTAAGGGCGGAGATCTGACACTTTATATGAACAGCAACAAAATGGTGCAAGACGGCAAAACATATCTTGCCGGACAGCCGATGGCTGTTAAAAATGGAGTATCTTATGTAGCGATCCGCGCACTGGTTGATCGGGTTGGTTATGAAGTGAAATATGACAATACAACCAAAGAAACCATTATTATTAGCGGCGAAGATGAACTTCGCTTCAAAACGAATAGTAGCGTTTACACCGTTAACGGTGAATCGAGAACGATGAAAGGCCCTGCCTATCAACAAAAAAATACGTTCATGGTGCCACTGACGTCGATTACTCAGGCACTTAACATTACTTATAAAGTTAATCAGTCTGCCAAGACTGTTATACTGAATCTGAATTCCAAACCGGTAGCCAGCTTCACGGTACAAAAAGAGATTTTTGCAGGAGACACGGTAACATACAACACTAAATCGAGCTCTCCCAAGGGACTGGACATCGTGGATGAGCGTTGGACTGGCCGTCAGGATTCGTTTGACCAACCAGGTACATATACGGTAACGTATGCTGTCCAGGATTCGAGCGGACAATGGAGTGCCCCGTACGCTGTAACGATTCAGGTACAAAAACTAAATCTTCCTCCTGTAGCGATGTTTACGACAGACAAGGAAGAGTACAAAATGGGTGAAAAGATCACGTACATTGATCAAAGCACCGATGATGAAAATGCCATTGTGAAAACTGAATGGGAAAACAATGCTCTGGCATTCTTTGTTCCGGGACCGAAAACAGTAACGATTACTGTTACGGACAAACATGGTGCAAGTAACAGCTATACCAAGAATGTCAATATCACAAATGAAACACTCTATACTATCTCTGATTTTAATCAGTTGTTCACGCCGGTAGGTGATAAGTTCAGCTTCAACGGCAGTGAAGTTCCTGCCATGGAGAAAGTTCCGTACACTTATTACGATGAGCAAAGTGTGCTGATTCGTAGTAACAGCCCGGAAACCGTTAATTCGGAAGGGATTGTGTACAAAGAGTCTTCAATCGGTCAGACCCGTTTCATGATTCACCATGTAAATAACACCGGTAAAAACGTGAAAATGTACGTTGTTGCTACGAATAATAATATGTACGCAGCAACATTAGAGCAGCAAAATATGGGCTTCGCTGGTCCTTCGCCATTCGCAACAGTAGCCGGAAGGTTATCGATTGAGCGTTGGTTCCAGTCCATGCAAGATGGCACTGGAAAATTGAATGTTGTGTTGCAGCCAGGAGAGAGCAAATTGATTCTTACTGAACTCAATGCTCTTCCTATGAAGCAAGGGCAAGTAATTTCACTGTATTCTGATGTTTTCAGCGACTACAGGCTGGATTACAACATTATCATGATCGAAGAAAATAA
The DNA here is from genome assembly GCF_900221055.1 of Paenibacillus sp. RU5M. Lineage (NCBI taxonomy): Bacteria > Bacillati > Bacillota > Bacilli > Caryophanales > Paenibacillaceae > Paenibacillus > Paenibacillus sp. RU5M. Next base: position 240,335 of record NZ_OBQM01000001.1, read on the forward strand.
AGATCCGATGGCTGTATGGTCCACACTGCCTGTTCTGGATCGTGATGGTGTACACAACCGTGGTACGTATCCGAATGCAACACGTGTCATTACGTATGACCAAGAAGTAGGTTCGAAGCCCGCTCGTCTGCCGCTTGGGGATAATGCAAGTGACCCGAATCTGGTCGGTAAAGACCCTATGGCCTATACGGAAGCTTCTAACGCGGGTAACTTCGGCGTGCTGTACAAAATTACACTGAACAATGTGGCTCCGCGCACGCTGATCTCATTCAACCCTCGTGGGGGTAGATACTCGGGTGTGGTACTCGTTAATGGTCAGGTTGTGCAGATTTCGAATGGCACCAAATCGTTAAGTGCACCAAATGAACAAAGTGTACTCTATCGCACAGGTTCGTACGGCGAAGCTGTAACGATTGTGTTCTCGGCTGCACCAGGAAGCAATCTTCCTGTCAACTTGCTTTTCACACCGCTTCCGACAGAGAAGTAATTTTTTCACCTGTTACCTAGGACGGACGGTTTGGGTGAAGTTATATGGTATTATCCTGTCACCCCCAAAGTCGCCCGAAGGATTGATCATCTGAACCGTCAGAAGATGGAGTTGTCCCCAAGTCATGCAATTGACCGGGACAGCTCTTTTTTTTAGGTTCGCTTGTAATTAGCGGTATCCAAGCGCTTTCGTTGACTATGAACTTCATTTAAGGCATTATTAGTAGTATATAAATCAAGCATAAGTATCAGCATTTGCATAATTTGATTCCACAGGCTAACGGGTACAATACCTAGACGAATCAAACCATTTCGAACTAAGCATTGCTGAAATGAATTCGCTCTTTGGATTTATGCAGAATGCTCGAATGACAGGAGGTGCTTTAGATCATGCTGTCGACAGAACAGATTATTACTACCATGTCCTCGCAGGGGCTCCGCATTACGGATCAGCGGAAGACACTGGCCCGGTTATTTGCTGAATCCCCTGGGTATTTGACACCCAAGGACGTCTATGAATATATGGGTAAGACTTACAGCGGACTGAGTTTTGACACGGTGTACCGGAATTTGCGTGTCATGCAAGAATTGGGTGTGCTGGAGCAGGTCATCTTTGAAGATGGGGTGAAGTTCAGAGCACATTGCAGCGAGGATCACCATCACCATCATATGATTTGTCTGAAATGCCAGAAAACATATCCAATCGTTTTTTGCCCAATGCAGCTTGCAGATGCGCCTGAGCAATTCCAGGTCGTCGATCATAAATTTGAAGTTTTCGGGTACTGTAAGGACTGTGCCGAACATGTGCCAGCCAAAGTGTCATCCGGACATCAGCACACTCACGGGAAGCACTGACGATGAAGTTATCTCGCAGACTGGTTCAGGCTCCCATTCGGGTGTATCGCAGCTATATCTCTCCATTGAAGCCGCCAACGTGTCGTTTCTATCCTACATGCTCGGCTTACGCGATGGAGGCGATTGAGGTGCATGGTGCGTTCAAAGGATCGCTGCTTGCGGCAAAACGTATTGCGAAATGCCATCCGTTTCATCCAGGCGGAGTGGATCTGGTGCCACCGAAGGCTGAAAAGTCTGTCATGGTATCCGATTAACGATCTAATGGTCGTTTTTTGCCGGTTTGAGTTGATTTAAGATTGCTGTCCACTTGACAAAGGAGGCAGTATTTCAGTATATTTTTGGTATAATGATTTCCAGTGAAGGGATAAGTACAGACACACCCCCAGTGCAGAGAGCCGGATGAGCTGAGAACCGGTCTGGGAGGAGGATGGAATATGGTCCCGGAGGAACCTCTTTCGAGCGTGCAGACGTTGATTAGAACGGCTGTCGTAAGGCTGAGGCGTGATCCAGCGTTAATGGGCGGTCGAAGGACCGGCAGAGCCTGTGGTTTGTGAAAAGCACGGGGAATTTGGGTGGTAACACGTGAGAGCAACTCTCGTCCCATACAGGGACGGGAGTTTTTTGTGTTCTTTTTTAGACAAATGCAATGAAAAAGCACGACTATATGAAGGAGGAGAAGTCATCTATGGCTGATCAAAAAACATTTTATCTGACAACACCGATTTATTATCCGAGTGACAAACTGCATATCGGGCACGCGTACACGACTGTGGCGGGTGATGCCATGGTTCGATACAAACGTCTGCGTGGTTATGCTGCTCACTATCTGACAGGAACCGATGAACATGGGCAGAAGATTGAGCGCAAGGCACAAGAGAAAGGGCAGTCACCGCAGGCTTTTATAGACGACATCGTTGTTGGCATCAAGGATCTGTGGAACAAACTGGACATTTCCAATGACGACTTCATTCGTACGACGGAAGAGCGCCACAAAACAGTGGTTCAGGATATCTTTGACCGTTTGTTGAAACAAGGGGATATCTACAAGGGTGAGTACGAAGGCTGGTACAGTATCCCGGATGAGACCTATTACACGGAAACCCAGCTGGTTGATGTGGAGAAGAATGACAAAGGCGAGATTATCTCGGCTAAAAGTCCGGATAGCGGGCATCCGGTGGAGCTGGTAAAAGAAGAATCCTATTTCTTCCGGATGAGTAAGTATGCTGATCGTTTGCTGAAATATTACGAAGAGAATCCGGGTTTTATTCAGCCGGAGTCCCGCAAAAATGAAATGATCAACAACTTCATCAAGCCAGGTCTGGAAGACTTGGCCGTATCTCGGACTACTTTCGAATGGGGCGTCAAAGTTAAAGGCGATCCGAAACACGTTGTATACGTATGGATTGATGCGTTGTCTAACTATATTACAGCTCTGGGCTATGGATCATCCGACGAATCGCTTTACAACAAATTCTGGCCTGCGGACGTGCATCTGGTAGGAAAAGAAATTGTTCGATTCCATACGATTTACTGGCCGATTATGCTGATGGCGTTGGACCTACCTTTACCGAAGAAAGTATTCGCTCACGGTTGGCTGTTGATGAAAGACGGCAAAATGTCCAAATCAAAGGGTAATGTCGTTGACCCGGTAACCTTGATTGACCGTTATGGTCTGGATGCACTGCGTTATTACCTGCTCCGTGAAGTTCCATTTGGTTCAGATGGTACATTTACTCCAGAAAGCTTTGTAGAACGTGTGAACTCCGACCTGGCAAATGACCTTGGAAACCTGTTGAACCGTACGGTAGCCATGGTGGACAAATATTTCGAAGGCAAAGCCCCTGAGTTTACTTCTGGTGTGACCGAATTTGATGCATCTCTTGAAGAAGCGGGTCTTGCTGCTGTGGAGAAAGTGGAGCAGGCAATGGAAAATCTGCAATTTTCCGTAGCGTTGACAGCGATCAGTCAGTTTGTTAGCCGCAGTAACAAATACATTGACGAGACTCAGCCTTGGGCTCTGGCTCGTGATGAAGCGAAACGCAATGAACTGACATCGGTAATGTCGCATCTGATTGAAAGCTTGCGGATTGCTTCCATCCTCTTGCAACCGTTCCTAACACGTGCTCCGCGCAAAATCTGGGAACAACTCGGCATTCAGGAAGGTGAACTGACGACTTGGGATTCAGCGAAGCAATGGGGCGTTATTCCGGCTGGCAACGCTTTGCAGAAGGGTGATCCGATCTTCCCACGTCTGGACTCTGAACAGGAGATTGCTTATATTGCTGAAGCGATGACTGGAGGCAAAAAAGCTGAAGCGCAGCCTGAGGCAGCTCAAGCTGATGCTGGAGGCTCTTCTGAAGCCGCTCAACCCGTCTCAGCACCAGAAGGCAAAGAAGAGATCGGTATTGATGATTTCGCCAAAGTGGAATTGCGTGTCGCTCAAGTTATTGCCTGTGAACCGGTCAAGAAAGCCGATAAATTGCTGAAGTTGCAGCTGGATCTGGGCTATGAGCAACGTCAGGTTGTATCGGGAATCGCGAAGTTTTATTCACCTGAAGATATGGTTGGACGCAAAGTCATCTGTGTTACGAACCTCAAGCCTGTGAAATTGCGCGGTGAACTGTCCCAGGGCATGATCCTGGCAGCATCCCATGGCGACCAGCTTACACTGGCAACGGTACCGGATAATATGCCTAATGGCGCACAAGTGAAATAGGACTTTGACCGTGTAACCAAGGATTTGATTTATATAGTTGTAATAGAAGGTGGCTCGATGAGAATCGGGTCACTTTTTATTTTGGGATGAAATCGGATCTGATGAAAGAAAACAAGCATATACTGTTATGAACTCCGTGCTCAAGGAAAGAATGAATAGGACAGAGCGGCTTGACAAGTTCGAGCAGGTTACCTATAATTCTTTCAGTAATGTTTACGATTAAGAGATGCGGAGTGAATACTAGTGAAACTTTATAATGGAAGAAATCTAGACCAGGTAAACCGGACTCTAGCGACAGGTAGAAGAAGGCATATGAAATTGTTGCTAAGCGGTCTGCTTGTTCTTAGTTTGCTCATATTGTCGGCATGCGGTCAGAATAATTCGGAGAGTGCCAAGCTGGTGGAAGGCAAAGTGAATGTGATTACAAGCTTCTATCCTGTCTATGCGTTTACTTCGACAATTGGTGGGGAAGATGCAAATGTCATTAATTTGCTGCCAACAGGTGTTGAACCACATGACTGGACGCCGAAGAGTCAAGATATTGTGAATACATCCAAAGCACAGTTGTTTCTATACAATGGTGCAGGTCTGGAAGGATGGGTACCCAACTTCCTGAAGTCATTGAATAGCGATACCAAGGTGAAGTCAGTTGCAGTAAGTGAAGGGGTTACTCTATTGACTGCTGAAGGTGATGATGGACACGGTCATGGTGAAGAACAGGTGGATGAACATAGCGACGAACATGCAGATGAAGCTAACGCAGAGGACATTACGAACCATCATGTGGACCCTCATACGTGGGTAAGTCCAAAATCGGCAATGGTAATGGCTGAGAATATTAAAAACAGCCTGGTTGAAGTAGACCCTGCACATAAAGAAGGATATGAACAACGCTACGAAGAGCTGCGGACCAAGCTGGAAACGTTGGATCAGCACTTTACGGATGAATTGTCCAACGTACCCAATAAGGAAATTGTCGTATCACACCAAGCCTTTGGGTATCTTGCACGTGATTATGGGTTGACCCAGCATGCTATTATGGGACTTTCTCCAGATGCGGAACCCACAGGTCAAGATATTGTGAAGTTGGCCAAGTTGGTGAAGGATGAAGGGATTAAATACATTTTCTTCGAAGAGCTGGTATCTGATAAACTGGCGAAAACCCTCGCCAATGAAGCGGGTGTAGAGACAATGGTCCTGAATCCGGTAGAAGGTTTAACCAAAGAACAGGCTACCAACGGGGATGATTATTTCACCCTGATGGAGAAAAATTTGCAAAATCTGCTGATCGCATTAAAATAAGATAGACTGAAGGATTCGTTTGCAATCCTTATATATAATGAAGGGCGGCTTTGCCATGCAGCAAATCATGCCATTGTGTCATGATCCAATTATAGAGATCGATAAATTATCATTTTCCTACGGCGACCAGCGAGTGATCGAAAATCTCGATTTTATGGTCCAGGAAAGGGATTTTGTCGGTATTATCGGTTCAAACGGGGCGGGCAAAACGACATTGCTGCGAATGCTGGTTGGACTCTTGCCTCCAGCTGAGGGAGATATCAAGCTATTCGGACAGTCGATCCGCCGATTCAAGGATTGGGAACGGATTGGTTATGTTCCGCAGAAGAATGCATTTAACCCATTGTTCCCTGCAACGGTACGGGAAGTCGTGATGTCTGGATTGTACAACAACAAGAATATGTTCCGCCGAATGTCCCGTAAATGTCAGCAGCAGTGCACAGATGCTATGCAAGTGATGCGGATTGAGGATTTGGCGAACAAACGGATCGGACAACTGTCCGGTGGACAGCAACAGCGTGTGTTTTTGGCACGTGCGCTTATTAATCATCCTGATCTGCTGATTCTGGATGAACCGACGGTAGGTATCGATGCCGAATCCCAGGCCAGCTTTTTTGAACTCATTACCCATATGCATGAACATCACCGGATGACATTCCTGATGGTTTCACATGATATGGACCGGATGGAGAGTTATCTCGGTTCCAAAGCTGCGGTGACGAACGGAAAAATTCATTTCCATGTCCGTCATTCCCATGAGGTGGAAGATTGTGCCGAGACTAATTTGCAGCATACCACCACCCAGGTACGTTAGAAGCGAGTGCAACCAGATTAGAGCAAGGCCGAAGGAGTCGTGTGTGTTTTGGAAATTTTAATGAGTGATTTTTTTCAGCGGGCGCTGGCGGGGGGATTGCTGATCGGCATCACCGCTCCGTTGATCGGATTGTTTTTGGTGCTGCGCCGTTTATCCATGATCGGGGATACCCTGTCTCATGTTACTATTGCCGGGGTTGCACTCGGATTCCTGATTGAAGTGTATCCGATTGCGGTGGGGCTTATTTTCGCCGTGCTCGCATCATTTGCAATAGAGAAACTGCGTAAGGCGTACAAGAGTTACGCCGAGTTATCGATCGCGATCATCATGTCCGGTGGAGTAGCGCTGGCTTCGTTGTTCTTCACGCTGGGCAAAGGTTATAATACAGATGTTATGAGTTACCTGTTCGGCAGTATTTATACACTGGACTCCACGGATTTGAAGCTGGTTGGTGTGGTAACGTTGATCGTGGTCGTCGTTGTAGCACTGTTACATAAGGAGTTTTTCCTACTCAGCTTTGAAGAGGATGCCGCAGCGGTTACCGGATTGCCTGTGAAATTGCTTAACATGCTGATTACGGTGATGACAGCCCTTGTCATTAGTACGGCGATCAAAATCGTGGGCGCATTGCTGGTATCGGCATTGCTTACCATTCCGGTAGCTGTAAGCTTGCTGATGGCACGAAGTTTCAAATCGGCGATTATATTATCCGTGGTCATTGGCGAAATTGCCGTGGTCATTGGACTGGTTGTGGCCGGGATCTGGAACCTTGCACCAGGAGCAACAATTGTACTTTTGCTTATCATGATGCTGATTCTTACGATGATTGGAAAAAAAGGGTTCCGAGCCTGAGTCTGAACGTGAGCAAGTGAGCCCCCAGGGAAGGGAGATATCCGCTTCATGCCTGATGTTAATGTGTGGCTGGCTTTTGTAGCAGGATTAGCTTCGTTTATATCGCCATGCTGTCTTCCGCTGTATCCATCGTATCTTTCCTATATTACGGGGATGACGGTACAACGGTTGAAGGATGAGCGCAATCAGCGTGAAGTTCGCTTCAAGACATTGACTCATACGCTGGCGTTTATTTTGGGCTTCTCGGCTGTGTTTTATTCGCTCGGGCTGGGAGCTGGATTGTTTGGCCAATTTTTCAATGATAACCGTGATCTCATTCGTCAATTATCCGCGATCTTGATTATGTTAATGGGTTTATTTTTGCTTGGTTTGTTCAAACCTCAGTTTCTGATGAAAGAGCGTAAGATGGACATGAAATGGAAACCAGCGGGTTACTTGGGCTCCTTTATTTTTGGCATTGGTTTTTCGGCAGGTTGGTCGCCTTGTATTGGACCAATTTTGACTGCCATCATCGCGATGGCTGCGAGCGAACCAACAACCTGGTTGGCTTTGATTACGGGTTATACGGCCGGATTTGCGTTACCGTTTTTCATTCTGGCCTTCTTCATCGGTTCTACACGATGGATCTTGCGTTATTCCAATATCATGATGAAAGCCGGGGGCGCATTAATGTTGTTCCTCGGGGTGCTGTTATTTACGGATCAGATGACGAAAATTACGATCTGGCTACAGCAAATTACACCAGACTGGATGATTATCTAGCGCAGCAACGAGGGTGTTTGTTTTACTCGAAGGTTATTTTAAATAAGAACAAAGCAGGCTACATGGAAACCAGAACGATTCTGGACTCATGTAACCTGCTTTTTTAATCAATAGCTCTTTAATAAAAGTGTCTGGTCAACGCTTAGGTGAAATAATCAATGTTGGCCAGTGGGAAATGCTCAAAAATGCGCTCGGTAATAAACTCGCGCAGGGCATCCTGCTGATCATCCTTATACAAATATTTGTACTGGCCCCAGCGGCCCCATTTCATTTTCCGCTTTTCGATATCCATCTCCAGCTTGGTTTTGGGGTATCGCTTCTCAATGGTGGCTTTTGCCGTTTTGGTAAAACGGTGCTGGATCATCTCAAACGTTAGATCCTTGGTTGCTTCTTCGGGAAGTGTATCGGCAAGTTTTTGTAAAAGCTCGCTATATCCTTCTTCCCATCCGTCGTACCACATAATTGGGGCAATAATGAATCCAAGCGGATATCCCGCATGAGCTATTTTGCCTGCGGCTTCAATTCGCTCTTCAAACCGTGAGGTGGCTGGCTCAAAATTTTTGATCACATAATCCGAATTCACGCTGAAACGGATTCGAGTGTGTCCATTATGCTTGATGTTTAATAAAGGATCAACATGATGGTATTTGGTTACAAAGCGAAGTCGCCCGTGTTCCTCATCCGCCATAAAACGAATTAGGTCACCGAGATTTCCTGTAATATGCTCCAGACCTACGGGATCAGATGTACATGCTGCTTCAAAACGGGTAAGTTCAGGTGCGCGCTCCTCAATGTATCCCTTGGCGGCCTGAATGATTTCTTCGGTGTTTACATAGACACGCACATAGGGCTTGGCCCCAAGTGTCGTTTGAAGATAACAATAATGGCAGTGGCCCATACAACCTGTGGAGATGGGAATGGCATATTCCGCCGAAGGCTTCGATTGGTCAAACTTGAGTGTTTTACGCACGCCGACGACAAGGGTACGCTTCGCCATTCGGTACTTTTCCTGTTCCGTTTCACCAGGGAGATTGGTAATTCGATTATGGGATGTCGTCATCTGATATGGGATATCCCTAGAGGTAACCCATTCCATAATTCGTTTACCTTTCTCATATTCCAGCGCACCGGGTTCAAAATACACCAAATCGGGAATAAAGGGTTTAGTGCCTTTTGCTTTGCGAACGGGTGGATGCGCTACACTTGTACTCACGAAATCACTCCTTTCAATACGGAACCTTGCTTAGTTTGCCTCGTTTCGGGATAAGTCACCCTTGCCAATACTTGCGTAATGGTGAAGGAAATCGAGCCCTGAGGAGTGTTTTATGGACTGTAAATAGTGAATGAATTGTGCAGGACTTGCCAATGCGTATTGATAACATGTATCATTATAAGATAGTGACCAGGCAAGAATATTGCCGGTCAGAGAGAAGAGAGGGAAGCAGATGCCAACGCCCAGTATGGAAGATTATTTGGAGCGTATATACAAATTAATTGATGAAAAGGGCTATGCTCGTGTGTCTGATATAGCTGAAGGTTTGGAAGTACATCCTTCATCGGTGACGAAGATGATCCAAAAGCTGGACAAAGACGAGTATCTGATCTATGAGAAGTACCGCGGGCTGGTGCTTACGCCAAAAGGCAAAAAGATGGGCAAACGGTTGATGGAACGCCATCATCTGCTTGAACAATTTTTGACGACGATTGGTGTTCAGGAAGAAAATATTTACCAGGATGTTGAAGGGATTGAACACCATCTGAGCTGGGATTCCATTACCTGCATCGAATCTTTGGTTGAATATTTCCGCCAGGATGAGAATCGACTGCGTGATCTTAAAAGTATTCAGGATGTCATGAGCAATACAGAATCTTAAGGTTTTAAAGCCAGAATCACCTGAAAAATTACAATGAATATCTATTCAAAATCAGAGGATGCACCTGCCGCTAAAACGGTTGGAAGCGTCCTTTTGCTTTTTTTTGACCAAAATTTGGCGTTTATTCGCAACTTAACAATCATTAGGAGCGTCTATTAAACTAGCAGAATTTGCCGCGAATTTATAATTATTTTGGAGGATTGCACTGATGAAGCTTCGTAAAGGATTGATCCTGCTGCTCATTTTTGTTCTGGGTTTACAAACATCAGGACTGACGGCGCAGGCAGCTAGTCAAAAGGAAATTGTTATTTATTTGGATGGTCAGCGTTTGGAGTCGGATGTATCACCTTACATTTTGCCCAAAGTAAATGTAACGATGGTCCCTCTGCGTGTTATTAGCGAAGGACTGGGTGCATCTGTACTTTGGTCACAGGCTACCCGCACAGTAACAATCAAGAAGTCCGATTCAGTCATTACGATGACAAGTGGACGCCAGCAAGCAACGGTGGATAGTGCCGTGGTTGATCTTGATGCATCAGTAGAACTGAAACAAGGCCGCGTCATGGTACCGATTCGATTTGTCAGTGAGAACTTGGGAATTCAGGTCACCTGGAACCAGTCTGAGCAGACGATTAATCTGGCTACAGGCAATGCTCCCAATCCTACTCCAGTAACACCAGCAGAGCCTGGAGGGACGGGAACTACGCCAAATACGGATGAGATGCGAGGAGCCTGGATTTCGACTGTAAATGGAGACTGGCCTTCATCTAGTGCCAAAGGAAATGTAGAAAAACAAAAGTTGGAGTTCATTCAGCAGCTTGATACGTTGAAGGATATGGGTATCAATGCCGTATTTGTTCAAGTGCGAGCCAATGGGGATGCGATCTATCCATCAGGTCTTGTACCGTGGAATAGCGTGCTGACAGGTACACAGGGGAAAGATCCTGGGTATGATCCACTTGCATTTATGATCGAGGAAGCCCACAAACGTGGCCTTGAGTTCCATGCCTGGTTCAACCCGTTCCGGGCTACCAATTCGGCAACGACAACTGGGCTTGCAGCCAATCATGTATCCAAGCTTCATCCGGACTGGATTGTTAATGCATCAGGCAAACTGTATATTAATCCAGGCATTCCGGAAGCGAGACAGCACATTATTGATTCCATCATGGAAGTGGTTAATCAGTATGATGTTGATGGCGTACATTTGGACGATTATTTCTATCCTTCCAATGTAACGTTTAATGATGATGCGACTTTCAAAGCATACAACACATTGAATACGAGTGACCGTGCAGAATGGCGCCGGGAAAATATCAATCAATTCGTCAAGCAGCTCGGAGAGAGCATCCACAAGGTGAAAGCTGGCGTTGAATATGGCATTAGCCCATTTGGTGTATGGCGTAACAAATCAGTTGATATGACAGGTTCTGATACAAAAGCCGGAGTAACCGCTTATGACAGCATGAATGCGGATGTGCGGACTTGGATCAAGCAGGAGTGGATTGACTATGTTGCACCCCAAGTGTACTGGAGCATGACACTAAGTGCAGCACGATATGACAAGGTGGTTGACTGGTGGGCCAATGAAGTGGCAAATACCGATGTGAAATTGTATATTGGTCACTCTCCTTATAAGCTGGGCACACCGGAAATCGGGTGGCAGACATCCCAGGAGATCATTGATCAGCTTATATATAATGAGAAATATGATACGGTGAAAGGAGATATTTTCTTCAGTTCACAGTACCTGACGAAAAATCCGCTCGGCTTGATCGCCAAATTAAAAGCCTATTATGGACTGTAAAACATTTTAACGTAATATGACCAACCCCTGTTCTCATACAGTGGCAGTAGTAGCATGGACTGCCTGGAGAACGGGGGTTTTATTGTGTTGATTAATGGAGTATTTGAAGGTGGCGGCGTAAAGGGAATTTCGCTTGCCGGCGCCGTAAAGGGTGCAGAAGATCACGGTGTTGAATTCAATCGCGTAGCGGGCACGTCCTCGGGTTCCATCGTAGCTGCTTTGCTGGCGGCTGGCTATTCGGCGGAAGAGATGAAAGGCATTATCGAGAATACGCCGTTTGCTTCGTTACTGCGACGTTCCCCCATATTTGATACCAAGTGGATCGGACCCGCAGCAAGGCTGTTTTTGAAGAAAGGTCTATATTCTGGGGAAGCGCTGGAATGCTGGATTCGGGATATGCTGAAAAAAAAGGGAGTTCGGACGTTTGCTGATCTGCCTCCAGGTAAGTTGCTAATCATTGCATCCGACATTTCCAACGGCACTATTTTGGTGCTTCCAGACGATATCAAACGATTCGGAATTGAACCTTCGAAACTGGAAGTAGCCAAGGCTGTACGTATGAGCTGCAGTATCCCCTATTTCTTCGACCCGGTTGCCATTCGCAGATCCCCGATCCTGTCCAAAGGATTACGTTTTGCGGACCAGTTTGTTTACATCGTCGATGGAGCATTGCTGAGCAATTTTCCGCTCTGGCTGTTTGATGGAGAGCGTACAGAACGTGGAGGAGATCTCATCCCTGTAGTCGGTTTTAAAATGGTTGGCAAAACCGAAGGAGAGCCAGCTAGAATCAGAGGACCTCTAAGTATGCTTCAGGCATTGGTTGAAACAATGCTAACTGCTCATGATGAGCGATATATCGAACAGGTTAATCGATTCCGTACTGTGAAAATTCCTACCCTTGGGATTAAACCGACAGAATTTCACCTTTCTGTACAGGACAGTACAGCATTATATCAATCTGGGGTCACCGCCGGGACTGAATTTTTCAGTGGATGGAATACCAAGATATATGGTGAGCAGCTGGATAAACAAAGACGAGAACTGAGAAAAAAACAAGCGGAAACACCACCGCTGACTCCTGTATAAAAATGAAAAAGCAATTCTCCGCATGTTTGGAGAATTGCTTTTCTGTGTGTTTCGCCGATATCAGCGCTTTAGTGATACTTAGGTACGTCTTCATCACTTTTACCCTTTTGACCCTGAATCACTTGGAAAGGATAATCCTTGCGTTTTTTGGAAGAACCGCTACTTTTTCGGGCACCAGACCGTGCATTAACTTTAGCCATGGTTTTAGCCGATGGTTTAATCTTCGGTGATGATGTCTTGCGTGCCCAACGGCGGGGCGGATATTTATAGAGCAGGAACACAACTCCGAACACGACGAGGGGGATGACAATTTGGGATAAACCTCCACTTCCCAGCCTAGTCAAGATTCCAATAGCAGCGAGTGCGATGAACGTCCAAAATATGATTGCCTGCTTCTTCATATCATTCACCCTTTCACAGGATCAAGTGTTGCAACAGGAACTTCCGACGTAGCCGATACGTTTGCGAGTTTGGCATCCAATTCACGCATACGGTTAAACGAAGCGATGGATACTTCTACCTGTTCATTCGTTGGCTCTTTAGTTGTCAGCAATTGCAGCCACAGCCCCGGATATCCGAGATAACGAAGTACAGGGATGTCACGTACGGAGTTGGTCATCTTCAACAATTCGAATGAAATACCGAGTACTACTGGCAACAACAGCAACCGCTGACCCATACGTTCCCAAAGGTTATCGTATGTGAAGAGCGAGTACAAAAATATGCCGATAATGACAGTCAACATAATAAAACTGCTTCCGCAACGATAATGCAGACGGCTATACTTCTGCACATTCTCTGGTGTAAGCTCTTCTCCGGCTTCATGAGCACTAATGACTTTATGTTCTGCACCATGGTATTGGAACAGACGTTTAATCATCGGTGTCTGGGAGATCAGCCACAGATAGGCAAGCAACAGAATCAGCTTAATTCCGCCTTCCAGTAAATTATGCAAAAACTGATTGTCGAATGCATTTTTGAACAGAAAATTCTCAATAACAACCGGCAACAATGTAAGCACAATTTTACCAAAAAGGAAAGAAAGGATAGCTACTGCGGTGACGCCGATAATCATGCTAAGGCTCCAACCTGAGCCTTCTTTTTCTTTTTGCTTTGCTTTTTCTTCAGGTTCCAGTTCATCATCAGCGTATGCGTCAGCAGAATAATTGAGATGTTTGCTTCCTTTGACGCTCGAATCTATAATGCTGACAATCCCGCGCAGTAGTGGAATCCGCCGCAATTTCATGACCCAGGACTTGTCTTGCTTGGGAACTTCCAGATACGTAATTTCGCCGTCTTTTCTTCGCACAGCTGTAACGTTGACATGTTTACCGCCGAACATTACGCCCTCAATGACAGCTTGCCCCCCGTAGCTGACAGGCTTGGATTGTTGAGGCAAATTATTCACCTTCCTATTCTGTTCTATACCTTCATGGTCGAAGGCAGTTTAATAACCCTATTGTATCGAATTTTGAGAGCAATTTCTAGTTTACGAGTCGATCTAAGGGCGATGTTGTTAACTTTGTCCTGATTTGTACATACTACCCGGTAGAGTTAGGACGAAAATGGAGATTTATTCGCAGTTTTGCAAACTGAACGTGAAGGAGAATATCGATGACAGAGCATACGAGTGAACGCACATCCCATAAGGAAAATCAGCGTGCTGACAAAGGAGAGCAGAAGGACCGGGGTAGACGTCCTACCCAGCGACAAGACCAGGCACATTATTTTACCAAGCCGTTCCCTTTTGCAGTGGAGCTAGGTTTTTTCGCAGGTTTTATCTGGGGAGGTTTGCATTGGCTGTTCTATCTGCTTCATTTTACGATTGTGCCATTGGGATTTTTGGCTGAACCGTTTTTTAAACATAATTTTATCTATACTGCAGCAGGGCATTTGACCGGCTGGCTGTTTTTTATTGTTTTTTCGGTTCTCGCTTCCCTGATTTACACGTTCACTTTGAAAAAATGGGAAGGCCCGCTTCCAGGCATGGGTTACGGGATTTTTTGGTGGCTCATTATCTTTGTCCTAGTAGGTCCAAAACTGGATATGGTGAAGCCCTTAAACCGTTTAACATGGGATTCAATCATTACAGAAATTTGTTTCTTTTTGCTGTGGGGACTGTTTATTGGCTACACAGTAGCCATGGAGTTCACCGATGAACGGAAACGTGAGCCAGAGCAAGCGGGAGCATAGCCGCAAAAAAGCTTCTCAATCCGGCAATGGCTGTGTTAAAATAGCAGATGGTTATTTGCAGAAAGGGTGGAGCAGCTATGAAACGGATTGTTGTAATCAATGGCCCGAACCTGAACATGCTCGGAGTACGTGAACCCGGCATCTATGGAACGCTTAGTCTGAAGGATATTGAGGATAAAATTCGCAGACAGGCGGAGGAGCTGGGCGTCTCCATCGCTTTTTATCAATCCAATCACGAAGGGGACATCATTGATCGAATTCATGCAGCGATGGGCGATGCAGACGGAATCATGCTGAATGCCGGAGCGCTGACCCATTACAGCTATGCTGTGCGTGATGCCATCAATGCCGTAAAAGTTCCTACAGTAGAAGTACATCTATCCAACATTCATGCACGCGAAGCGTTCAGACATCATTCAGTAATTGCTGCCGAAACAATCGGACAGATTGCCGGATTTGGCGAAGTAAGCTACGAACTGGGGCTGCTGGCTCTTGTGCGTCATCTGAACAAACAAACCTGAGCCGGGGACCCGGGAATGTGAGAGAAAGAAGGGTTACCGATGGAAAACAAACGAGTAAATAAGTTGCGTGAGGCCATGCATGAACATGAACTCACGGCTATGCTGATTACAAATCCGATTAACCGTCGTTACATGACGGGCTTTACAGGTTCAGCAGGATATGTGCTGATTACGGAACAGGAAGCTTATTTGCTTACCGATTTCCGTTACATGACACAGGCGCCGCAACAAGCCAAAGGATTCACCGTTGTGGAACATGGACCCAAACCGTTGGAATCCGTACGTGAATTGCTTGCATCGGCGAATATCAAACAGGTTGGCTTTGAGCAGGATCATGTCACTTATGGCACACATACTGCTTATGCTGAAGCACTTCAGTCTATTGAATTGAAAGCTGTATCCGGTATAGTGGAGCAACTTCGCATGTTCAAGGACGAAGATGAGATCGCTGTAATGCAAAGAGCTGCGGATCTGGCAGATGCAACATTCAGTCACGTTTTGCAATTTGCAAAACCGGGTATGACTGAACGTGAAGTGGATTTGGAGATGGAGTTTTTCATGCGCAAACATGGAGCAACTTCCTCTTCGTTCGATACCATTGTGGCATCGGGTGAACGTTCTGCTATGCCTCACGGTGTAGCAAGTGGCAAAGTCATCGGACAAAATGAGTTAATTACATTTGACTTTGGTGCGCTTTTGGATGGATACTGTTCAGATCTGACACGTACCATCGCAACGGGCACACCTGTACCTGAACTGCGTAAAATTTACGATATCGTACTGGAAGCCCAGTTACATACGCTGGCGAACCTGAAACCGGGCATGACCGGACGGGAAGCAGATGCATTGGCACGTGATATCATTGCAGGGCACGGATACGGAGAGCAATTCGGACACAGCACGGGTCACGGTCTGGGTATGGAAGTCCATGAGGCTCCTCGTTTGTCCAAGCTTAGCGACGATGTATTGAAACCGGGCATGGTGGTAACCGTTGAACCGGGTATCTACATTGACGGCCTTGGCGGCGTGCGTATCGAGGATGACGTGGTGATTACCGAGACAGGTATTCACATTTTGACGAATTCGGACAAGAAGTTCACCGTAATTGGCTAAATTACAGCCAACGGTGATATAAGACGATTTTTAATTTATGCTTTTGAATGAAGTAAACATGGAATTATACAATAACGAAGAGGGCAGAAAAAACCTGAAGAAGCGAAGCGCTCGCCTTTATCCCGGATTTCTCCCTATTAGGATAGGGATTAAAAGAAATCTGGGGATAACAGCGATCGGAAGGTTGTTCTGCCATCGTAGTGGTCTGTGTAATATGACAGTTTGACTTGTTCAAACTTAAATTAACCCATCGTCTTATATCACCTACTTTTCAACCATATCAGGAGGGATTTTTTGTGATTTCAGTAAACGATTTTAAAACAGGCTTAACCGTACAAGTGGACAACGACATTTTCACTGTAATTGATTTCCAACATGTTAAACCAGGTAAAGGCGCTGCCTTCGTACGTTCCAAACTGAAAAACCTGCGCAACGGTAACACCGTTGAGAAAACATTCCGTGCAGGTGAAACCATTGGCCGTGCCATCATCGAAAACCGTGGCGTTTCCTACCTGTATGCAAGTGGTACAGAGCACACCTTCATGGACAACGAAACATATGATCAGTTCACACTGACAAGCGATCAGTTGGAATGGGAATTGAACTTCCTCAAAGAAAACATGAACGTAAAAATCGTTAGCTACCAAGGTGAAATCCTCGGAATTGACTTGCCTACAAGCGTTGAGTTGAAAGTTATCGAGACAGAGCCAAGCGTAAAAGGTAACACAGCACAAGGTGCTACTAAAAACGCAAAAGTTGAAACAGGCTTGAATGTACAAGTGCCATTGTTCATCAACGAAGGCGATGTTCTGCTGATCGATACTCGTGAAGGTAAATACTCTTCCCGTGCGTAACGTTCACATGGTGTAAGCTAAATAATGCGTTAATTCAACCCTTTGCCATTTCTATGGCAAAGGGTTTTTTCGAAAAAAGATTAGCCTATCAGACGCTTTCGTAATATACTGGGTTAAAGTCATTTTTCGGAGAGAATAATGACGGTGGACATCAATTATGCATACTGCACAAGGTAGGGAGTGGATTTGCGTTGTCATTGTACGTCATGAAATTTGGGGGCAGCTCGGTCGGAGACACAGAGCGCATGAAGCGTGTAGCCGGACGTGTTGTAGAAAAAGCGGATGAAGGACATCAGTGTGTAGTCGTGGTTTCGGCCATGGGGGATACCACGGATGATCTGATTGATCAGGCGAAACAGCTGAACAGTGAACTGCCTGCACGTGAGATGGATATGCTTTTGACTACGGGAGAACAGATCTCGATTTCATTGTTATCCATGGCGATTCAGGCGCTGGGACGCAAAGCCATCTCATTTACAGGCTGGCAAGCGGGATTCCGGACAGAGGCGGTACACGGCAAAGCGCGGATTAACGATATTCATCCGGAACGGGTGAATCAGGCGTTGGCAGAAGGCAACATTGTAATCGTTGCTGGCTTCCAGGGAATGACGGAAGAAGGCGAGATTACGACGCTTGGCCGCGGCGGATCTGATACAACGGCAGTAGCCTTGGCAGCAGCCATCAAGGCTGACGCTTGCGAGATTTACACGGATGTAGACGGGATCTATTCCACCGATCCGCGTATCGTGAAGGTTGCACGCAAGCTTAAGGAAATTTCGTACGACGAGATGCTGGAACTAGCCAATCTGGGAGCAGCGGTATTGCATCCGCGTGCAGTTGAATACGCGAAGCATTCCGGTGTGCCTTTGATTGTAAGATCCAGCTTTAACCATAATGAAGGAACGGTTGTGAAGGAGGAAGCAACAATGGAACAAGGCGTGGTAGTTAGTGGAATTGCCTATGACAAAAATGTGGCTCGCATCAGTATTCTGGGTGTACCAGACGTACCGGGGGTTCTCGCTGAAGTATTTGGTGCCCTTGCATCAGAACAGCTGGATGTTGACATTATCGTTCAGAGCGGTGTGATGGACGGTAAAGCAGACTTCTCGTTCTCTGTTGCGCTGACTGATCGGGAGAACGCACTGCGTGTCATTGAAGCACTTCATAGCCGCCTGCCTTACCGTGAAGTTACTTCCGAAGAAAACCTTGTTAAAGTCTCGATCGTTGGTGCAGGCATGGTTAGCCATCCGGGTGTTGCTGCGAAGATGTTCAAAGTCATCTCGGGCGAAGGCGTTAGCATTAAGATGGTCAGCACTTCCGAAATCAAGGTATCTTGTGTAATTGATGGAGAGAAGCTTCATGACGTAATCAAGGCGCTGCATACAGCATATGATTTGGATACGGCTGAGCAGGCCGTAATTGGCGGACCGCAAGTTCGCAGATAAAAAGCGGAAATTGTTAAGACACACCAAAGGTGTACTGTGTATTCCCATTCGGGATCGCAGTACACCTTTTTAGATTGTTCACAGCAATTTAAACAGCGGTTCCTTACGCGTTCCTCTGAATGGTTGCATCCGGTTCCCTTCACCCATCTCCGGAACGCAGTCCAGCAAGTTCAATTGGGTACAATACGTTACGTCATGCATCCTCCCTAACCTCTCCAGCCTTCGGCCACCAGCGGATACTCTAACCAGATCGGGTAATTTGTCCTCGGCATGAGTGGCAGCCTGATGGAGCGCCAGGCCCAGATCGTTCAGCATAATTGGGAAAGGGGATTGTCGGTATAGCTCCTCGATAATGCTGCCTGCACATAAACCATCTTCCAGCGCGAACTCATCCTGATCCCCGGCGCATAACAATAAGATATCCCGGCGCAGCTCGCACAGAACAGCCGCCACAGCTTTCACATTAAGGAATGAGCCTGCAAACACATGTCTAGCCTTGGATGCCTTAATCAGGGCGCGTGTTCCATCTGTTGTTGTCAGAATAATGGTTTTACCCGCAATATTCGGAGTCATATATTCATAGGGGGAATTGCCCACCTCGAATCCTGTGATTTTTTTATCAAAACGCTCCCCGCCACGAATGGCATCCTTCATGTTCAATTGTTTCGCTTGAGGAACAGTTTCTACAGCAATGACGTCTGCTGCATCGTATGCCAGTGCCGTAACAATCGTACTGGTTGTTCGCAACACATCGATTACAACCACACATCGTCCTGCAATATCCATTCTTCGAACTTCATTCACATTGCCTACCACATCGACTCGCACTCCCTACAACTCCTTTCTATATTTGAGGATAGTTGTTTCTGTCCTTTTTTATCCCGAAATGAATATCACCTGTCTGCAAGCACTATATGCACTTGGATATAGACGGGTGCCTAGAACTGGAACAGTTGGCTGATCTATGATTTTTAACTCTCATCCCTATTTTGAAGAAAATGATAGATTTCAGCGTCATAAAATCAATGTACACACATAAACTTGAGATATGAACAAGCACCAGGAACGCAACAAAACCGAATTCAAGGTTGGAGGGGCCTATTCATGATGGTGAACTGGAAGGATATCTTTCCGGAACCGATTCGAACCATTCTGGGAAGAATGCCGCCCGCTTTATTAGATAAAGTGGAGGAAGTACGTATCCGTGAAGGAAGACCGCTGGAAATCAATGCAGGAGACACCTATCACTTCCTCACACCCCAGGGCAGTCCGACTTCGAAGCCTGATGAAGCCTATATTCCCTTAAAAGAGGTAACACACAGGCTGCTGGATCTGATCAGCAATCATTCGCTTTATACATTGGAAGAGGAACTGCGTAAAGGGTTCATCACCATTCCTGGCGGGCATCGAATCGGACTGGCTGGCCGGACGGTGTTAAGTGGAGGCCGCGTCGAATACTTGCGCGACATTAATGGATTTAATGTCAGGGTAGCCAGAGAGATTCACGGAGTCGCTGATCGCATCCTGCCTTATCTGCTGGACATGAAAAGTGGACAGGTCATGCACACCTTAATTCTTTCACCTCCGCAGCAAGGCAAGACCACATTACTGAGGGATCTGGCAAGACAGATTAGTAGTGGAACCAAACTTTCGGGTGTCAATGAACTTGTTCAGGGCATACGTCCACGTCTAAAGGTTGGCATCGTTGATGAGCGGTCCGAAATCGCTGGAAGTTACAAGGGCGTACCTGGATTTGATGTGGGACCTCGCACCGATGTCATGGACGGTTGTCCAAAGGCTGAGGGAATGATGATGATGCTTCGCTCCATGTCTCCCGATGTCCTGATCGTGGACGAGATAGGCCGACCGGAAGATGCGGAGGCGGTGATGGAAGCACTTCACGCAGGCGTATCTGTCATCGCTACTGCGCATGGTCGTGATCTGGCTGAGCTTTCTTCCAGACCTGCGCTGAGAACCCTGATTGTCGAGCAGATGTTCCAACGCTATGTACAGCTGCAACGGACGAGCCGGGGCATGACCTTTCGATTGGCCGATGGCAAAATGCGTGGTCTCCAGCAGACAGAAGTGGGAGGTGAGGCCTTTGGTTAACATGCTCGGTGCAGTCATCATTCTGCTGGCCAGTACCCTCGCCGGATTCTACAAGGCAAGGCAGTATGCCTTGAGGCCAAGACAACTGCGAGAGTTAATCGCGGCTCTCCAGCGGTTGATGACAGAGATTAACTACGGGCTGACCCCGTTACCTGATGCCATGGGAAAAATGGGAGCCCAGACAAAAGAGCCTGTTCGGACGCTGTTTCTCCACGCAGCCAGGCAAATGGAACCACCTCATGGACATACTGCTCGTGAGAGTCTTCAGTCTGGTATAGAAGAAGCGTGGGGAAGATCAGCCATGAAGGCGGACGAGCGGGAAGTCATGCTGCAATTGAGCTTCAGCCTTGGCACCAGCGATCGTCAGGATCAGACCAAGCACATCTCGTTAGCCATTCAGCAACTTATGCATGAGGAATCCCGTGCCCAAGCCGATCAAATGAAATATGAACGAATGTGCCGCAGTCTCGGGATGCTTGTCGGAGCGTTAATCGTCATTCTGATCTTCTGAAATAGCCGGGATAGTGAGGTGCCAAGGTCATGAATTTAGAAGTGAACGCAATCTTTCAAATTGCGGGCATCGGAATCATCATTGCAATGATTCATACGGTGCTGAAACAAATGGGAAAGGAAGATATGGCTCACTGGGTGACCGTGATCGGATTTGTCGTTGTATTGTTCATGGTGGTCCGAATGCTGGACAGCCTGCTGCAAGAGATCAAATCGATATTTCTTTTTCAATGAAAACGGTCATGAAGCCGGGATGGTGGTGACCTGTGGAAATTATCCAAGTTGTAGGTCTGGCGCTCATCGCAACGGTTCTCATTCTAGTTATCAAAGAACAGAAGCCCATGTTCGCTTTTCTGATTGCTGCTGCCACAGGCATCGTGATCTTCATGCTACTGATTGGCAAGATTGGCGCGGTGATCGAAGTGTTGAAACGGCTTGCCGAGAATTCAGGCATGGAGAGCATTTATCTGAAAACTGTACTGAAAATTATAGGCATAGCGTACATTGCTGAATTCGGAGCACAGATTGTCAGGGATGCAGGCCAGGAGAGCATTGCTTCCAAAATTGAACTTGCTGGCAAGGTGCTGATCCTTGTACTCGCGATACCGATCATCAGCATTATTATCGAAACCGTCATGAAGCTGATGCCGGTGTAGAGGGAGGCGTGCGGACTTCATATGAAAATGATGCATCACAAGCCGCAGTGGCGCCTTACCTTCGTGCTGACGCTGTGTTTTCTGTTTGGAATCATGGGACAGGTATTCGCTGGTTCTCCCTCGGGAGAGTGGATGCAGCAGCAGGCTGATCAGCTTCCCAAAGATCAGGTGGAAAAATATTGGGACCAACTCATGCAACAATACGGTGGTTTTTTCCCGGAAGGAAAAACGCCTTCCTTTATGGATATGTTAATGCCTGGCAATGAAGGGTTCAGCCTGAAATCGGTGTTTATAGCGATTGGGACCTTCATGCTGCATGAGATTTTATATAACGGCAAACTTCTGGTCACGATTGTGATGCTGAGTGTGCTGAGTATGATTTTGGAGACGTTACAGACCGCTTTTGAGAAAAACAATATTAGCAAAATCGCTTACTCCATCTGTTACATGGTCATTATTATCATCGCCATAAACAGCTTCAGTGTTGCGATTGGATACGCCAAGGATGCCATAGCGAGCATGATCAACTTTATGATGGCCATGGTGCCCCTGTTGTTTACACTGCTGGCTTCAATGGGAAATGTCATTACCGTTTCTGTGACCCATCCGCTTATCATTTTCATGATTCATCTGGTTGGTACATTGATTCATATGCTGGTGTTTCCATTACTCTTTTTCTCAGCCGTATTACATCTCGTCAGTTCCTTGTCCGACAAGTACAAGCTTACACAGCTGGCAGACCTGTTACGGAACATTAGTGTGGCTCTACTCGGAATACTGCTCACGATGTTCCTGGGCGTAATTTCGGTGCAGGGGGCATCGGGCTCCGTGGCAGATGGTGTCAGTCTGAAAGCAGCGAAGTACATCGCAGGCAACTTTGTCCCCATTGTCGGCAGAACGTTTGCGGATGCAACGGACACAGTTATCACAGCGTCACTGCTGGTGAAAAATGCAATCGGACTAACGGGTGTCATCATCATCTTGTTTTTATGCGCGTTTCCTGCAATTAAAATTCTGACGCTAGCCCTGATCTACAACATAACTGGCGCGATCATGCAACCGCTAGGGGATACGCCGATTGTAGGATGTCTGCAGGCGATAGGTAAAAGCATGATTTACGTATTTGCGGCACTAGCAGCCGTCGGACTGATGTTTTTTCTGGCAATCACAATCTTGCTAACCGCAGGCAATCTGACCGTCATGATGAGATGAGGGGATGCTCGAGAGAAAGGGGCTGGAAGGATGGGGTGGCTGAGCAGCTGGCTCCGGGAATTGATCATGATCGTTCTGCTGGCGACTTTCGTGGATATGCTGTTGCCCAATCGATCCATGGAACGCTATGTCAAGCTTGTGCTGAGCCTTCTTATCCTGCTGACCCTGTTATCGCCCATAACGAAGCTCTTGAAAAGTGATCCGGTTGGCGAGCTTAAGCGAGCGATGACCGCCATGGATTCGCCATCGGATGGAAATGTAACACTTGAACAGATTTTGGCTCAGGGCAAGCGGCTGCAATCCAATGAACAGGAACAATCGCTGCAATGGACAGCCAAAGAACTGGCTAACGTAATGAAAGGGCAAATTGAAGAAACAACCGGGGAGAGAGTGCAGTCTGTCGAGGTAAAGCTCGCCATGGATACAAGCAAGCCGGAGACGGATTTGGCCTCTTCGGTGGAACTTCCAGTGATCCAGTATGTTTTGGTGGAGATGTCGGGTGAGACAGCAGCCGGGAAAGTCAACTCCAATACATTTCAACAGGAAGCGGGGGCAGCTACAAAACCGATATTCGGCTCTGACCCGGAATCCGAAGCCACTGAATCACCTCCAGTAAAGGAGCCAATCGAGATTGGTCAGATTGAGGTCCCGGAAGTACAGATCGAAGTGGAAAGTGGCAGCAATCGTGAAAGTAGCGTGGGCAATGGTAACTCTGACGAGCCGCAAAATGGACAGGAAGCTGACTCCACACCTGTGTCGGGTGAGTTGGGAGAGACAAACTCTCAGCAAGGACAGACGTCCTCCCGATCTGAACGAGCGGTACAAATTATTACGCTGTTGACAGAGAAGTGGGATATTGATGCAAACAAAGTACAGGTGAAAGAAAAGAAAAGTGCTTCGGCGCTGTAAGAAGGAGGGTATCCGATGAGGCAATGGCTCAAAAAGATGGAAAGCTGGTTCGGCGGAGGAGAAGGTGGGCAACGGCGTAGTCAAACCTTTCGCTGGCTGATTATTCTTGGTTTGATCGGAGTCGGAATTATGCTGTTCAACTCTTTCGTCAATGTCAAAAAGATTGATTCCGAAAATATCGGTCGCGAGCCTCCTGATCCGGCTACATCCATGGCATCCATACAGACGGATCCGACGGATCAGAATCCATTTCAGGCGATAGAGATCGCATTTGAGGACAAGATCAAGGGTGTGCTGGAAAATATCGTTGGAGTGGGGACTGTTGATGTGATGGTTACGGTGGATTCTACAGAGGAGCTTGTTGTACAGCGTAATGTGAAGGATTCGCAGCAGCTCACGGAAGAAACGGATGCAAGCGGGGGCAAGCGACATATGACGCAATATACCCGGGATGGTGAGATTATTACGTATGAAATATCAGGGGATCAGACACCGATTGTCACGAAAAAGCTCAAACCGCAGATCCGGGGCGTGCTTGTCGTTGCCAGAGGTGCAGAGAACAAGGTTGTGAAGGACCTGATTACAGATGCTGTGGAAAAAGGACTGAATGTTGCGGCCTACCGAATTTCGGTTGTTCCGCGCAAGCAGGATTAGTCCGAACCATGAATCACAAGATTTGATTGTCATAAGAATGAAGCCAATTCGAGGAGGAAGTTCTAATGAATAACAAACGTCAAACGGTATGGCTCGTATCCATGCTGAGTCTGATGGTCATTTTGTCCGCCTACTACCTGTTCACTGAAGATTCCGGTCCGGTTAATACGCCTGTAGCTGACAGCACGCAGGTGGATGGTATGAAGCAGGGAGAAGCGAAGGAAACGGCTGGAATCCTTGATCCAACAGAAGGTTTGGTTGTGAATGAAGTGGTGAATGGCGGCGAAGTTACAGGAACTGAAGGAGAGCAAGCGGCAACTGAATCTGTTGATAATCCTGCGGTTGTAGACGGTAAAGAAGCTGGAGACACCGAGAAATCACCAGCTGCGGAATCGGGAGAGAAACAAGGTGAAGCGGGTAAAGGCAGCGAGAAAGGGACAGACAAAGGCGCAGCAACCACTCCTGAGACAAATACCGGAACAGAAGGCAGTGCGACGAAAACAGATGAGGACGTCCTCAAGGAGATGGAGGAGCAGAATACGGCGGCGTCCGCGAGCAGCCAGTTCCAGAACTACCAGTGGCAGCGTGAGGAAAGTAACAATCGCAAGTATGAAGAACTCATGACCGTTGCAGGCGATCTGAGCAAAACTCCAGAAGAAAATGCCAAAGCAACAGAGCAGCTTCGTACGCTGGAAGAAAAAGAAGCCAAAATCAATGGTATTGAAGAAACCCTGTCGCAGCAGTTTGCCAATGCCATCGTTCAAGAGGAATCCGACAAGTATAAAGTCGTTGTTCTCAGTGACAAATTGGATGTAAAACAGGCGGTTTCCATTGTGGATCTGGTTATGAAAGAACTGGCTGTATCCCAAAATAAAATCAGCGTGCAATATGTGACAGAACAGTAATCTAAAATATGGAAAAGTAGCCCCGAGAGCTGGATTAGATCTCGGGCTCTTTCCATTTTTAATGATTATGATATAATACATAAAGCCATATGACCGTCCTAGTGAGACTGGCATGATGCCGAAGGAGTGAATAATGGAAATGTTTAAATTGAGTGAGATCAAAGAGCTGATCAAACTGGTAGATGAAAGTTCCGTTCAAGAGTTGGAAATTGAAAACGAAGGATCACGGTTGTCGATTCGCAAACCGGGTAAAACCGAATATGTTCAGGCAGCTGCTATTCAACCGCAAATGATTGCTGCACCACAGGTGCAACCGGCTGCAGTTGTAGCTGAGGCTGCTCCGCAAGTCGATACTACAAGTCATTTACATAAAATTGTATCTCCGATGGTGGGTACTTTTTACAGAGCTTCCTCGCCGGAAGCAGGTCCTTTTGTAAGCGCTGGTGATAAAGTTGTTGAGAAAACAACGGTATGTATCATTGAGGCGATGAAGCTGATGAACGAGCTTGATGCTGACATCAAGGGAGAAATCGTTGAAGTGCTGGTTGAGAACGGACAGCTGGTTGAGTATGGACAACCCCTGTTCCTGGTGAAACCGGAATAACGGTTATAGCCGCATTAACGGCAACTGCATGAGCTTCGAAGGAGGACAATAACGAAATGAAATTTCAAAAAATACTGATTGCGAACCGTGGCGAAATTGCGGTACGTATTATTCGTGCCTGTCGTGAAATCGGCATTTCGACGGTAGCAGTCTATTCGGAAGCGGATAAAGACTCGCTGCATGTACGTCTTGCAGATGAAGCGTATTGTATCGGGCCTACACTTTCGAAAGACAGTTATCTAAACTTCACAAACCTGATGAGTGTAGCCACACTGACGGAATGTGATGCGATCCACCCAGGCTACGGATTCCTGGCAGAGAACGCTGATTTTGCAGAAATCTGTGGTTCCTGCAATATTACGTTCATCGGCCCATCTCCGGAAGCCATTACCAAAATGGGTGACAAGGCTGTTGCCAAGCAAACGATGAAGGATGCAGGTGTACCTGTAATTCCGGGATCCGACGGTTTGGTTGAAAATATGAATGAAGCCATTATGATTGCTAGAGATATTGGATATCCTGTCATTATCAAAGCTACTGCTGGTGGTGGAGGTAAAGGGATTCGTATTGCTGAAGATGAAGAGACGTTGATCAAACAAATTACAGCTGCCCAGCAGGAAGCACAGAAAGCTTTCGGCAATGCCGGAGTATATCTGGAGAAATTCCTGACAGGCATGAAGCACGTGGAGATTCAGATCATTGCAGACAAACATGGAAATGCAGTGCATCTGGGCGAGCGTGATTGTTCCGTTCAGCGTCGACGTCAAAAGCTCGTGGAAGAAGCACCTTGTCCTATCATCTCTGAAGAAGTGCGTACATTGATGGGAGATGCCGCAGTACGGGCAGCGCTTGCCGTGAATTACTCGGGAGCAGGTACACTTGAGTTCTTGCTCAGCCCTAACGGTGAATTCTATTTCATGGAAATGAATACACGTATTCAGGTAGAACACCCTGTAACGGAAATGGTTACAGGAGTGGATCTGATC
Organism: Paenibacillus sp. RU5M; assembly: GCF_900221055.1. Lineage (NCBI taxonomy): Bacteria > Bacillati > Bacillota > Bacilli > Caryophanales > Paenibacillaceae > Paenibacillus > Paenibacillus sp. RU5M. The sequence goes on from NZ_OBQM01000001.1 coordinate 267,560, forward strand.
CGCGAAATGATCTCGGTAGCTGAAGGCAATCCGCTTTCTTTCCGTCAGGAAGATGTTGTGATCAATGGCTGGTCCATTGAGTGCCGTATCAACGCAGAAGATCCAGACCGTAACTTTATGCCGTCACCAGGCAAAATTGGTTTCTACCTTGCACCAGGAGGACCGGGTGTACGTGTAGATAGTGCAGCTTATCCGGGCTACACGATCTCTCCTTATTACGACTCCATGATCGCTAAATTGATCGTATGGGGAGCAAACCGGGAAGAGGCCATCGCGAAGATGAAGCGTGCATTGGCTGAGTTTGCGATTGAAGGCATCTCCACAACGATTCCTTTTCATCAGAAATTGCTGGAGCATCCAACGTTCGTTCGGGGTGACTTTGATATCAAATTTCTTGAGGAAAATGAGATTTAAAAGGTATATTGGGCTTGTTTGTCATAATGTAGCCCAAATGATATAGTATGTAATAATAAGAGCGCATGTCTCCTGCAGAGGATAAGCCGCCGCACATACGCGGATGAAGGGTTGCAGGAGTTCCGGTAAAGCCGGACCGGAAGGGTTCTGAAGGCCAGATTGGCCTGAGTACCAGCGCCCTGACGGATGGCCGCAAACTTATTTCGCGAAAGGTGTGTTGAACAGTTATGAGTACACTGCCGACAGAATTTGAACGAACGGATATCGGTGAAATCCAGATCGCACCTGAAGTTATTGAAGTGATTGCTGGACTGGCTACAGTTGAAGTCAAAGGTGTTGCAGGCATGAGCGGCGGATTCGCTGGTGGATTTGCTGAATTGCTTGGTCGCAAAAACCTTTCCAAAGGCGTTAAGGTTGAAGTAGGTCAGCGTGAAGCTGCTGTGGATGTTTCCGTTATTATTGAATATGGTTACCGTCTGCCACAGGTGGCTACTGAAATTCAACAGAACGTGAAGCGCTCCATCGAGAACATGACAGGATTGAATGTGAATGAAGTTAATGTGCACATTCATGACGTTCAGTTCAAGAGCACCGAGAAAGTTGAAGAAATTGACCTGAACAGTCAGCGCGTAAAATAAAAGAAGACAGATTCCCCCGGCATCACTGCCGGGGGTTATCCCGTCTTGGACAGGTCTTCATAAAAAGCGGAAGCTTGCACCGGAGGATCATCCTTTTGCCAAAGGGCAGGTTAAGCCATGTTAGTGAGCAAGGGAGGCTGTGCAGTTCGTGGCTAAAATACTGGATCGGCTTCTGTTGTTTATATACAGCATAAGCGTTGGAGCAATATCGGCAGCAGTCATACTTCTTATCAGTGGTGTGCTGCCTTACGAATTGAATTACCAGCAGGAACAAAACGTCATTATTGCGGCGGTTGTTGCCGCAGCGATTTTGTTTATCCTGAGTTTGCGATTTTTCTACATCTCGGTTCGGCGTGATCGTGCTTCATTGCCGTCTGTAGATCAACGTACCGAGTATGGTGATGTGCAGATTTCGATGGAAACGATAGAAAATCTCTGTCTCAAAGCGACTTCCCGTTTCCGGGGAGTACGTGATGTCAAAGCTCGTATTCGTGTGGTTGAATCTGGATTGGAAATTATGATTCGCGCTGTAGTGGATGGCGAGACGCCAATCCCGACGCTGACAGCCGATTTGCAGAAGGCAATACATGATCATGTACATGAGATTACGGGTATCCCGGTTTCTTTTGTCACCGTGTATATTGCCAACGTTACCCAGTCGCCTAACTACAAGAGTCGAGTGGAATGAGGTGAGTTTCACTGATGCTGTGGAGAGAGATTTGGGATAGTCACAGAGGCCGAATTACCGGAATTGTCGGCGGCATCTTTTTTGGATTTCTTTATGTATGGATCGGTTTTTGGGATATGTTGTTCTTTGCACTCTTGGTGTTCATAGGTTATACGTTAGGCAGACGAAGCGACTCGAAGCTGGGCTCGTTCATTCCCTGGAGGGAATGGGGGCAATGGCTCGGCGATCGCTGGCGTCCCTTTAAGTGAGCCACCTGAACCCTGCAATATGTTTCTTCCGAAAATAGAGCTGTAGTTTAGGTTGCCCGTTTTTTGGAGGAAACGATTGCAGGTTTTTTTGTGAAAAGGGATAACAATATAATAAGATCTCTGATTCCATCAAAGATTTTATATTTTAAAATAAGCATGATGACGCTCCACAGGGAGCGCTGCAGGAGGCAGGACATGAAAAGACGTTTGGCAAGGGAAATTGCAGTACAAAGTCTGTATCAGATGGAAATGAATGAAGTGGGCGCAGCTGAAGCCGTGAATATGTTGATTAATGAAGCCGCTGAAGACAATGAAACCGAAGTGGTTATTCATGATGCAGATGTAATGCGTACCTACGTGACCGAAATGGTACAGGGCGCATGGAACAATAAAGAAGCGATTGACGGATTACTGGTCGATTATTTGAAAGGCTGGCAGATTAGCCGTCTGTCACGTGTAGACCGCCAGATCCTACGGCTTTCAACGTATGAAATGGTGTTCCGTGATGATATTCCGGCAAAAGTATCCGTCAATGAAGCGATTGAATTGTCCAAGTATTTTGGTACAGATGAATCCGGTAAGTTCGTTAACGGCGTACTTGGGCGTATGATTCAGGAAGTCAGCACGATTAAAGCAAAACTGTCTTAATTTTGTGAGTCACTTAATTATATGTTCACATAAGGGAGAGAGAGAGTACAATGACAGCATCTATTATTAACGGTAAAGAAGTATCCCAAGAGATCCGCGCAAGCATGACGACAGAAGTAAAACAGCTTAGCGAACAGGGAGTAGTACCTGGTCTGGCTGTTGTGCTCGTCGGGGAAGATCCGGCATCCCAAGTATATGTGCGTAATAAAGAAAAAGCATGTCACGACCTCGGTTTCTATTCCGAAGTTCATCGTCTGGATGCAAGCACCTCCCAAGAGGATCTGCTCGCGCTGGTGGACAAGCTGAACAAACAGGAATCCATTAACGGAATTTTGGTTCAACTCCCATTGCCGAAGCATATCGAAGAGAAAGCGGTTATCGATGCGATCGCCGTGGACAAAGATGTGGATGGATTCCATCCGGTTAATGTGGGGAACCTCGTCATTGGTGACGATAGTCTGTTGCCATGCACCCCTGCGGGCGTGATCGAGCTGATCAAGCGTACCGGTCTTGAAATGTCAGGCAAACATGCCGTAGTCATCGGACGCAGCAACATTGTCGGCAAACCGGTATCCTTGCTGCTTCAACGTGAGAACGCAACGGTAACGATGTGTCATTCCCGTACAGCGAACATGAAAGAGATTACGCGTCAGGCAGATATTCTTGTGGTTGCTATCGGACGTGCAAACTTTGTGGATGCCGATTTCGTCAAACCGGGTGCCGTTGTGATCGATGTGGGGATGAACCGTCTGGATAACGGAAAACTGGCAGGAGATGTAGATTTCGAGAGCGTGAAGACGGTATCTGGCCCAATTACTCCGGTTCCTGGAGGCGTTGGCCCAATGACAATCACTATGTTAATGCAAAATACACTGATCGCGGCCAAACGCGCTCACGGATTGGCCTAGGTCGAATCTGTGGCAGATCAAAAGATCTATTCCATCAAAGACCTGAACCGATACATCCGGATGAAGCTAGAATCGGATCAGGTACTGTCGGATGTATGGCTACGCGGAGAGATCTCCAATTTTACACATCACTCCAGCGGTCATATGTATTTTACATTGAAGGACAAGGACAGCCGAATTAAGTCCATTATGTTTGCTTCCCATAATCAACGATTGCCCTTTGTACCGAAGGAGGGTGCAAGGGTTATTGCTCGTGGTAATGTCTCGGTGTATGAGCGGGATGGACAATATCAATTCTACGCTACACACATGCAACCGGACGGTATTGGAAGTCTGTACTTGGCCTATGAGCAGCTGAAAAAAAAGCTGGAGGACGAGGGACTGTTCTCTACATCACGGAAAAGGCCGATTCCCCGTTTTCCACAGACGATTGGTGTGGTAACCTCACCTACAGGTGCAGCGGTAAGGGATATCATGATTACATTGCAACGCAGATATCCTTCTGCCCAAGTGATTCTGTATCCTGTACTCGTTCAAGGTAAAGGTGCAGCTCCTTCCATTGTGAAGGCCATCAATAACCTGAACCGAATGGGTGAAGCCGATGTGCTGATTGTCGGACGAGGCGGCGGATCACTGGAAGAGCTGTGGGCTTTCAATGAGGAGATCGTGGCAAGAGCGATTGTGGGTTCGGCCATTCCAGTGATATCAGCCGTTGGGCATGAAACGGATTTTACGATTGCCGATTTTGCTGCTGATCTACGTGCGGCAACACCTACGGCTGCTGCCGAACTGGCAGTACCCAATCGAGCTGAGCTGCTTGATCAGATCGCTCAGCGCCAGCGTCAGCTGCAGCACAGTTTACGTCAGCGTGCTGTTCATAATCGCGAGCGACTGGCCAGATTGCAACGCTCACCTGTGCTTGTGCATCCCAGACGTACCTTAATGCAGCATACGGAGCGACTGGATATGCTGCAACAACGTCTTCTGCGAACTGTAGATACACGTATGAAATGGACAACCGAGAAACAGGAGCGTTTGCGTGCAGCGCTGCAGCGATTCAATCCTCGTGAACAGGTGAATGCAGCAAGACGGGAGAATGCATCAGCCCGGCGTCAACTGGAGGTTGCAATCCGATCCATTGCGAGAGCGAAGCAGCAGCAGTGGAAATCATCTGTACGTCATTTGGATGCGCTTAGCCCGCTCAAAGTTATGTCACGCGGATACAGCCTTGTCTATGACGAACAGGAGCAACGATTGATCAAATCGATGAAGGATGTACAGCCTGGAGATTCGATAAAGATTAAATTAACAGACGGACAGTTGGACTGTCAGGTTTGGGGAATGAAGGAGGACGACAATACCCATGGCGAATGAACCGGAATTGAATTTTGAAGAGGCAATGGCGGCATTGGAAGACATCGTAGGTCAGCTTGAGCATGGTGATGTTCCACTGGAACAGGCCATCGATTTGTTTCAGCGCGGAATGAAACTTTCCCAACTTTGTGGTTTGAAGTTGGAACAAGTGGAACGTAAGATCGAGATGATCGTAGAAGAGGATGGGGAACTTCGCAAGAAACCGTTCGGCGCTGCCGTCGACGAAAGTGGTGAAGTCAATGAGTAATCGTCCTTCGTTTGAAACGTATCTTGAGGAAGTCACAGCTGAGGTGACGGGAGAGTTGAAGCAGACTCTTCCTGTTCACTGGGATGTGCCTCAGTCACTGGCTGACGCGATGCAGTATTCACTTATGGCCGGGGGCAAACGCCTTCGTCCACTTCTGGTCGTTGCTGCGGCGGAAGCCTTCGGTGCACAGCGTACAGCTGCATTGCCGGTAGCCTGCGCCGTGGAGATGGTTCATACGTATTCGTTGATCCACGATGACCTGCCTGCCATGGATAATGACGACTATCGCAGGGGAAAATTAACGAATCACAAAGTATTTGGTGAAGCGACAGCTATATTGGCTGGCGATGCACTTTTAACGCACGCTTTTTATAGTATTGTTCAGGCAGGTCGTCGCAGTGGTGTGTCAGCAGACGCATTGTTATCCATTGTGGAGGAATTGTCGGAATTGGCTGGCGCAAGAGGCATGGTTGGCGGACAAGTGGCTGATATGGAAGGCGAACAGGGCATGACAGATCTTGCCCAATTGCAATATATTCATCTGCACAAGACCGGAGATTTAATTGTGTTTTCTCTCATTGCGGGCGCACGTATTGGTGGTGCGACAGACGGACAGTTGGAGGCGCTGCGCGTATTTGGCAGAGACCTGGGGCTGGCTTTCCAGATTCAGGACGATATTCTAGATCTGACGGGTGACGAGCAGAAAATGGGCAAGAAGACGCAAAGTGATGTGAATCAGCAAAAGGTTACATACCCTTATTTTATTGGTATGGATGCCTCTCTTCAAGAGGTGAAGTCCCTCACGCAATCTGCGAAAGATGCACTTGGCAGAGCGGAGTTACCTGACCCTTCGAGACTGATGGAGATTGCAGATTATCTGATGAGTCGAGATCATTAGTTTTGGTTGAGCGTCACTGTTTCAAATCACCCAGAATCGTGTAATCAATTTAATGTGCTTTTTCTGGGCTTCATGAAGAGAGTCTGTTCCAAGTGGGTTTGGGAATACATATTGAGGAAGATCATACGAAACCTTGCTGGCGAAAATGCTCGTTATCAGGAGTATAGTGCCGTAAATTATGATTCTTGTTCTTTTATGTTATAATGTTTTAATGTCATTTAATAAACTGTGTATATATGGATTACACCAAATCAAACAATCTAGGAAAGCGGGGAGATTCTCGTGCTGCTTCCACAAATTAAACAACCCAGTGATCTAAAGTCGATGTCTCAGGATGATCTCGTTCTTTTGTCGGCAGAGATCCGGCAGTTTCTGATTGAGAAGCTGTCCGTTACAGGGGGCCATCTCGCACCCAACTTAGGAGTGGTTGAGCTCACGGTAGCCCTGCATTACTGCTATAACAGTCCAGTGGACAAAATGATTTTCGATGTAGGGCATCAGGCTTATGTGCACAAAGTTCTAACGGGACGGATGGATCGCTTCGATACACTTCGTCAGCATAATGGCTTGTGTGGATTTGTTAAACGTAACGAGAGTGAACATGATGTATGGGAAGCGGGCCACAGCAGCACATCGTTATCTGCTGCGATGGGCATGGCGCTTGCCCGTGATCTTAAGGGTGAAGACAATCAGGTTATCGCGATGATCGGGGATGGAGCGCTTACAGGTGGTATGGCCTTTGAAGCTCTCAATCACATTGGTCATGAGCAGAAAAAGCTGATGGTTATCCTCAATGATAATGAAATGTCCATTGCTCCGAATGTCGGGGCTATGCATAAATATTTGAGCAAAATTCGTTCGGATCGCCATTATTTGAAAGCCAAGGATGACGTGGAAGGAATGCTCAAAAAAATTCCTGCCATAGGGGATCGTTTGGCCAAATCGGCGAGCTGGATTAAAGATAGTGTCAAATACATGATGGTTCCAGGAGTTCTGTTCGAAGAGCTGGGCTTCACCTATTTGGGACCCATTGATGGACACGACATTCCGAAATTGATTGAAACGTTCAAACAGGCGGATAACGTTGATGGTCCTGTAATGGTTCATGTACTGACAACCAAAGGTAAAGGCTATCAGCCAGCTGAGGCCGATTCACACAAATGGCATGGAATTTCTCCGTACAAAATTGAATCAGGTCAAGTGCTTAAGGCTGTAGGCAAACCGATGTATACGGAAGTGTTCGGTAAAACGTTGATTGATCTTGCCAAGCAGGATAAACGAATTGTTGCGGTAACACCAGCCATGCCAACAGGTTCAGGTCTCATTCCTTTCAGTAAGGAATTCCCTGATCGCATGATTGACGTGGGTATTGCCGAACAGCATGCAGCAACCATGTGTGCAGCACTGGCAATGGAAGGGTTGAAGCCGGTATTTGCCGTCTATTCGACGTTTATGCAGCGTGCGTATGATCAGATTGTACATGATATTTGTCGTCATAATGCCAATGTCATGTTCGCCATTGACCGTGCTGGATTTGTCGGTCCAGATGGTGAAACGCATCAAGGTGTGTACGATGTGGCGTTTATGCGTCATATTCCGAATATCGTCCTGATGATGCCTAAGGATGAGAATGAACTGCGCCATATGATGAAGACGGCGCTTGAATATAATGAAGGCCCGATTGCTTATCGTTATCCACGAAACAATGTTGTAGGCGTGCCTCTTGATGATGAACTCATTCCGATTCCAATCGGTACATGGGAACAGCTTCGTCCATCTGAAGGTTATGCTATCATCGCTTCGGGGTCAATGGTACAGCTTGCTGAAGAAGCTGCAGAGACGGTTAAAAGAGAAGGTATTACGGTTGGCGTAATAAACGCCCGCTTCCTTAAGCCGCTTGATGAGCAGATGCTGCGTGATCTAGCAGTTCGAGGCACGAAGTTAATTGTGCTTGAAGAAGCATCACAAGCAGGCAGTATGGGCAGTGCAGTTCTGGAGTTTTACGCAGAACAAGGGCTGCATGATGTTCATGTACAGCTGATGGGCATTCCGGATCGATTCATTGAACATGGCAGTATTGAGGATCAAAGAGCTGAAGTGGGACTCACGGTCGAGAATGTGAGTTCGGAGCTGCGCAGTATGGCAGCCCAATCTTCATATGGTATGTCCAGAACTCGGTTCCCTTCATAACTGGAACAATCAGAGAAACTAAACACATTATTAATTAATTAGGATTACTACATGATAGGAGAAAGACATGTCACTCCCGAAAGAACGAATTGATGTTCTGCTGGTTGAGCAGGGATACTACGAAAGTCGTGAGAAGGCAAAAGCTGCAATCATGGCTGGACTGGTATATGCCAACAATGAGCGGATTGAAAAAGCGGGCATGAAGATTCCACGGGAAGCCGAACTTAAAGTAAAGGGTTCAGTACATCCCTATGTCGGTAGAGGCGGATTAAAGCTTGAAAAAGCGATCCGTCACTTCGATCTCGATATGAATGGACTTGTAATGCTCGATATCGGTTCATCCACTGGTGGATTTACCGATTGTGCCCTGCAACATGGTGCATCTCATGTATATGCCATCGATGTAGGTTATAACCAGCTGGATTGGTCACTCCGTAATGATGAACGGGTTACTGTAATGGAAAGAACCAATTTCCGTTATGTGACTCCCGCAGATCTAAATGGACCTGTGCCGAATTTTGCTAGTATTGATGTATCCTTTATTTCGCTGAGAATTATTTTGCCGCCGTTGCTGGCACTTCTAAAGCAACCGGCAGACATTGTGGCGTTAATTAAACCTCAGTTCGAAGCAGGCCGTGAGAAAGTCGGCAAGTCCGGCGTCGTTCGTGATACTAAAGTTCACAAGGACGTTTTGCAGACGATGCTTCGTTTCGCAAATGAGCTTGGATTAAAGCTAAAAGGTTTAACATTCTCGCCGATTACAGGCGGAGAAGGAAATATTGAATTTCTCGCTCACTGGCGTCTGGAAGAACCAGAGGCAACACAACAAGAGAACGTTCAGGCTTCACTTGATGCACTTGCAGATCAAGTTGCAAGGGAAGCTGCCCATACTTTTACAGGAAACTCATCATAGGATGGGTTTCTTTTCGCTGGAAAGGTGACATTCTAAAAGGAAATCGGTTGTCGAATCTCGAATATGTCTTCGAGGTGAGCGATGATGGATGGGCAATATGACACAATTGTTATTGGTGTACTTGCTGTCTGCTTAATTTTATGGCTGTTCTCTGGCTTTCGGAATTGGGTTAATCGTCCGATTCCAGTAAGCTTGTCGGGTATGCAACTGAATTTAGAAATTCAGGATTCACCCGCAGTGGATCTGCTTGAAGCGGAAGGATATGAAGTCATCGGAGGTAAAATGAAGATTCCTTTAGCCTTTAAAGCGGATGAATCCATTTATTACAGCAGGCTCTTCATTGATTATGTAGCAGAGCGTGATGATGAGAGATATCTGGTGAAGACGTCCCGTCGCAGGCAACCTCTTGAACTTACTGGGCCATCCCTGCGAGACCGCTTCCTGTATTATTTATTGTTATATCCCGGCTGTGAAGGGTTGTTGTATGTGGACTTGGAGGAATCGGATATCAAGGTAATCAGGCTCATGGACTATCAGGAAGACGTGTACGATGGAGATGATCTGGACTAAGGGTAGTTATGGAACCTGAAGGTTTTTGTTTTTTATATAACGAATGAACGAATTGCAGGATGGCAAACGTTATGGAAATTAGAATTAGCCGTTTTATTGCAATACATTGAACTTTTAACTGGAGGCATGTATGAAAGGACAACGACACATTAAGATACGTGAAATCATTAGTCAAAACGAAATTGAAACCCAGGATGATCTGGTTGAAGCTTTGCGTAAATCCGGATTCCAGGTGACTCAAGCCACTGTATCACGGGATATTAAGGAGCTTCTTTTAATCAAGATTCCCATGGACGATGGACGATATAAGTATTCGCTACCTACAGACCAACGATATAATCCGATTCAGAAACTGAAACGTGCCCTTGTGGACAACTTCTTACACATTGATCATACAAACAATCTGGTTGTAATGAAGTGTTTGCCTGGCACAGCTAACTCCATTGCTGCCTTGCTCGATAATATTGAGTGGACTGAAGTGATGGGGACCATCTGTGGAGATGATACCATACTCATCATTTGCCGGACGGAAAGTAACAGCGTGACCGTAATCGAGCGGATTATGGGTTATATTTCCTAGAATATAATGGTTCAAAAACATAATTTCTGAGTGAGTCATCCGGAGGTGTTTTTGCAGATGTTAGTTACATTATCGATTCGTAATTTGGCTGTAGTAGAAGAAGTTGATGTTGTTTTCCACCCGGGATTCCATGTCTTGTCTGGTGAAACAGGAGCGGGTAAATCGATCATTATTGATGCCTTGGGTCTGATTGCTGGTGGACGAAGCTCTGCCGATCTGATCCGTTATGGATGTGAGAAGGCCGAGATGGAGGCTCTGTTTGAAATGGAGCCAAGCCATCCGGTATGGGTAACGTTAGAGAAGCTTGGCATCCATTGTGAACCGGAGGAGCATCTGGTGATTCGCCGGGAACTGAATACCCAAGGCAAAAGTACATCTCGTATTAACGGCCAATTGGTCAATTTAACGATGCTCCGTGAAGTCGGAGAAAAATTAATTAATATTCATGGACAGCATGAACATCAAAGTTTGTTGCGCGCAGAAAGTCATCTGGGGCTTCTGGATACATACGGGGCAGCAATCATCGGTCCAGTCAAAACGGAATATCAAGAACGCTACAGTAAATTTATTACGGCGGAAAAAGAACTGCGTGCACTTCAGGAATCCAGTCAACGTGCGTATCAATTGCTGGACATGTACCGTTTTCAACTTGAAGAGATTGCAGCTGCTTCTCTAACGCAGGGTGAGGATGAATTACTCGGAGAAGAACGGGTCAAACTATCCCATAGTGAGAAAATGATGGACAGTGTTGCTGGTGCATATGATCTGCTTAGCGGTCAACGTGGGTTAGAAGCTGTAAGTATCGCATTGTCACGAATTGAAGATATATCAGGATATGACAGCAAAGGCTTGCAGCCTGTTGTTGAACAGCTCCAGTCTGCATTTTATCAGCTGGAAGACGCGACGTTTCAGTTGCGTGATTATCGGGAGAAGATCGAATTTAACCCGGGTAGATTGGAAGAAGTGGAACAGCGACTGAATCTGATTTCTGGCCTCAGACGGAAATACGGTGACAGTGTGGAACTTATTTTGAATTATTATGAACAAATTAGCCATGAAACCGACCAGTTGGAGAACAAGGATGAACGTTTGGAGAAGCTGCGTAATGAACGTGACAAATTGCTCAAATTAGTCATGGAGTCTGCGGAGGAACTCAGCCGGGTTCGTAAACAATGTGCAGAGGAACTTGCAGCGCAGGTGGAAAGTGAACTGAAGGATTTGCAGATGGAGAGAACGACGTTACGAGTTCAAATTACTCCTTTTGAAGACGCAAAAGGGATTGAATGGAATGGGCGTCGCATTCGCCTTACGCGTCAGGGTGCAGATAATGCGGAATTCCTGATCTCTCCGAATCCAGGTGAGCCTTTACGTCCGCTCGGCAAGATTGCTTCCGGTGGTGAGTTGTCCCGAATGATGCTGGCGATGAAGAGTATTTTCGCACGTCATGACCGGATTCCGGTGTTGATCTTTGACGAGGTGGATACAGGTGTGAGCGGAAGAGCAGCACAATCCATAGCGGAGAAATTATACCGTCTGTCCTCCACTTGCCAAGTTTTCTCTATTACTCACTTGCCACAGGTCGCTTGTATGGCCGATCATCAGTATCTCATCGAAAAGCATGTGTATGACGGACGCACGATGACACAAGTGGAATCGCTGTCAGACGAAGGCAGAGTGAAGGAATTGGCACGTATGCTCGGCGGTGTGGAAATTACAGAAAAAACTCTGCATCATGCACAGGAAATGCTGAATTTGGCGGAAGCCAAAAAAGGGTGAAACGAGCGGCTGGCGTAATGATTGACAGTAATAAAAGCCTGGGGGCGAGGTTATCTTATAGGTACGCAATTGGCGACCACCTTTCGTCAAGCGAAAGAAGCAAAGGGAGTGTGACAGCCATTGAATTCCCCCCTCAGGAAGAAATTGCTAGGTCTTTTATTTGCCTTCTTTCTATGTGTGATCAGCCAGGCCATTCAGCCTGTGCAAAGTTATGCTTCATTGCCTGATGAACTTCAGGTATTTGCAGGCAGGCAGGCTGACGTTCATCTCGCTGTACCGGCTGCTTCAAGCGCTGTTGTGGATCGTCCTGACATCGTCGGTTTTGATGGAAAGGAAACTGCAGTTCACGTAACGAAGCAACAACCTTTGCATCTTCATCCCCAACAAACGGGACATGCCAAATTAACGTTGAAGTTGTGGGGAAAAATTCCGGTAAAAACAGTTAACGTAAATGTGATTCCGGATTTGCGTGTAGTACCCGGGGGACAAACCATTGGCGTCAAAGTAAAATCTGCAGGTATTCTGGTTGTAGGGCACCATCTGGTCCGTTCTGGACAAGATGAACGTGTATCCCCTGGAGAATCAGCAGGCATCAAGCTTGGAGATCTGATTACCCATATGGACGGTAAACGCCTTGATGGTGTATCGGGTGTAGCTGAAGCTGTTGAGCTTGCAGGCAAGAGCAAAAAAGGAATTGATGTCGTTTTAAAACGCGGTAAAGAAACGGTTAAAACCCGTTTGACACCGGCTTATGACGCGGAAGACAAAGCCTGGAGGCTTGGCTTGTACATTCGTGACTCCGCCGCAGGTGTAGGAACATTAACCTTTTACGCTCCGGATCAAGGCGTTTATGGCGCTCTAGGACATGTCATCACGGATATGAACACGCAGACCTCCATCGTTGTCGGTAGTGGTCAGATTGTTCAGTCCAATGTAACGTCAATCTCTAAGAGTGAATCCGGTGATCCGGGTGAAAAACGAGCTCATTTCCTGAAAGAAAGCAAAATTTTGGGCAATATTGAACGTAATACGGCTTTTGGTATCTTTGGTAAAATGTCCGGAAATCCTGAACATAGTTTGTATTCAAAAGGAATTCCTGTTGCTTTCTCCCATGAAGTAAAAGAAGGTCCTGCAGAAATTCTCACAGTTGTTGAGGGTCAGCAGGTGGAGCGTTTCTCGATTGATATTGTTCACGTAGCAGACCAATCCGAACCGGCGACCAAAGGTCTGGTGCTTCGAATCACAGATCCGAAGCTGCTGGATAAGACCGGAGGCATTGTACAAGGCATGAGTGGCAGCCCCATTGTGCAAAACGGAAAACTGATTGGTGCCGTGACACATGTGTTTGTTAATGATCCGAAATCAGGTTATGGGTGCTTCATTGAGTGGATGTTACAAGATGCAGGAGTCATGATGAAAAAGGATAATGCAAAAAACCTTAAGGCGGGTTAACCTCCTTAAGGTTTTTTTGTCGAATGGAAACATATAATATCGGATAATGAAATAAATTATTTATTATATAGCAATGAGAAAAAAAAATAAAGAAAAATAATTTTCGACAGAAGGAATTTCCTCCCCTGTGTCGAAAATTTAACCTGTAAGGAAATGTACGAAACGATGTTTAAATTAAAGGAGGATACCGTTTTGCAAAAAATTGAGGTATTGCTGGCCGATGATAATCGTGAATTTACGAATTTGCTTGCCGAATATATATCCGAACAGGAAGATATGGAAGTAACCGGTATTGCTTACAATGGAGAAGAAGTGCTGCAGTTGCTGGAGCAGACTCGCGATGTACCGGATGTACTCATTCTGGATATTATTATGCCTCACCTGGATGGACTGGGTGTACTGGAGCGCCTGCGCAACCTGAATCTGTCTCCACAGCCCAAAGTCATTATGCTTACGGCTTTCGGACAAGAGAATATCACGCAGCGTGCCGTGCAACTCGGAGCTTCTTATTACATCCTGAAACCGTTTGACATGGAAGTACTCGCGAATCGTGTACGTCAACTGGTTGGCACGCAAACCACGATCTCCACAGGCGGTGGTGGCGGTTCATCGATGTTTATGAACAAGTCCAACGTGGTGCCGATGGGTAAGCACAAAAATTTGGATGCAAGCATTACGTCCATCATACATGAAATCGGCGTTCCTGCGCATATTAAAGGATATCAGTATTTACGCGAAGCCATCACTATGGTGTATAACAATATCGAAATTTTGGGTGCTATCACGAAAACCTTGTACCCAGCGATTGCCGAAAAGTTCAAAACAACGCCGTCTCGCGTCGAACGAGCCATTCGTCATGCTATCGAAGTGGCTTGGACACGTGGTAACATCGACAGCATCAGCCACCTGTTTGGTTATACCATCAATATCAGCAAGTCGAAACCGACGAACTCCGAGTTCATCGCGATGGTCGCTGACAAGCTTAGAATTGAGAATAAGGTGTCCTGAAAGGATCAGGAATGATATATAATAATTCTTGATTACTTATGTATGAGCAGATTGAAATTTATGATTTAACATAAATAATGAAACCTAAAAAACCGTTACAATCGGGCTTAAATAGCCTTTTTGTAACGGTTTTTTATACATGTAGGAGGCGTTTATCCCTCTACTCTTGTTATAATGAAATAAATTTTAATGCTTTAAAAGAAGTGCAAAGGAGATGAATCTACTGAATAAAACTGAAATTTCACAACTAATCTTTTCTAAGTATCTCGAAGCAGGTAATTTGATGAGTTATTTTGGTCAAGAAATAGTTCATATTGATAATTTAAAAAAATATTCAGATGAGCAATGGTTAAGTAAGAGTGAAGAAGTACTAACTTTTGATTTTGATGGCTGGTCAGCCAATGTCACTTTTACTAAAAACGGTTCTTATCATAGTGACAGCTTAGATTTCTTCTTTTCTACAAATGATGCTAATAAGTATACTATTGGACTTTATGAAGATCTGCAGCGCTTCATTCTTAGCAGTGGAATAAATGTGAACCAGTTTGTTTCCGACAATGAGCTCGTATTTTTGTTCAAGAACGCAGCCAGTGCTCATTATTTGTTGCAGAATGATCGTTATGTGCTTCGAAAGCTGTCGGGAGCTTTTTTAGATTATGCTCAGACATATGCCTACTATAAAAAAATATATGGTGAATCAACATCCATTTTTTAATATGGTCTGAAACATATCACCTCTGTCACCTGTTCAAACCCGAATGTCGAGCGATGTATAGGATGGGGCAGGGGATGCATTTGATTGCGTATCTTGAACTTTTCCTGGGTCTTTATCATTCTGCGTAGCATTGGAAATCTTCGATTTATTTTCAGCCTTATTTCCCTCAACAACTTCCTGATTTTCCTTTTCCACAGAGGATGAAGGTGTAGGAGACGAAACGGATTCTTTTGGTTCAGGCTGATGTATCTCTTTCATCAACTCTCCAATTTTCTGACCTACTTTACTCATTTGGGAGCTGATGTTCTGCACGATTTCTCTTTTTTTCTGGAATACCGTACGTTCAGCATTCTCAAGCATCATCGATTTGCCAGCTCCAGCATTAATCTCCAGAACCAGTCGGTCAAACTTGGTTTCCCCTTCAATGGTCTGAATGGAGCTGTTCATGCGATCTCGCAAACCGACCAGTTTACCTAACTGATCGTAAGTCTGACTGTGCATAATTAGATGGTCCATGGATGGGGGTTGAGCTTCGTCATTGCGCTGAGGCTGTTGTTCTTTGGTCTTCTCAGGCTGTTTTAATTTGTTCTTTTCCTCCATTTCCTCTGCTTTGATCTGGGCGATCTGCGTGTCGATTTGCGTAATGGAGCTCGTTAATGATTTGATTCGTGCTGCTTTGGTTTTAGTGTCCAGTTCATCATTGGATTTTACAGCTTGTACTTCTTCATTAAGCCTAACCTTCTGCTGCATAAGTCCCTGAATTTCCTTATCTCTACTGGAGACTTGGCTCCCGGGGGTGAAGCTGCTTTTGGAGGCAGGTGAAATTGAATTCATGGTCTTTTCCCCTTCTTCGTTATATCGTGGATCTACTTACATATATCGGATGTTACGAGAAGCAAATGAAGATACGCTGGTAATAAGTTCACTTTCACTTGTGTGTTGCTTACTTGCTAATAATGATTGATAATGGTTATCAATGAGTGAAGGACTGTTTAGTCAATCTATTTAAACGGAGTTGGGTTAATGAAATGTGGAATAATTATTACATACTCTGGAACTATGCTGCTGTGAGTATTGCGGATATACGTTATATGGAGTTAGGGCCAACCGAGGAGCTAACATATAAATTTCCTGCGAGCACGTTTGTGTTCACCATCCAGGGTAAAGCCTATGTGACCATAAACGACCAGAAGCATGAAGTGAGTCGTTTTTATGTTCTTCATGGTGGAAAAGGGAGCGTGCTGCATATTGAAGCTGGACAATCTGGATTAAACCTGTTTTACCTTATGTACAAATCAAGCTTGCCAAGTGGAGGAAGAACCGATTTGGGCAACATGATGGAGCACATGAATCCATTTCAGCTAACCTATGGTTTTGCCCCTGAGTCACCTGTTGTGCTGTATGAGCAAGTAAAACAGATACACGCTTTATGGAATCAAAAGAACCCCATACATCATTTTCAGGCAAAAAGTCTTTTTTATCCTTTTGTAGAGCAAGTATCAGCACAAATTCCTCATGCTGCAGCTCCTTATTCCATTACGGATCAGGTCAGCAAAGTCATCAAAATAGTGGAATCCTCTTATGCTGAGCCCCTAACTTTGCATGTTTTGGCGGAGAAGGTCGGCAGCAGTCCCAGAAGTCTGTCCCGCAAGTTCAAACAGGCCACGGGTTATAGTCCAATCGACTATTTGATTCAGTTCCGTTTGTTCAAGGCCAAGGAGATGCTGCTGCATACCGACGCTACATTGGATGAGATTGCAGCAGGCATCGGTTATCCGGACGGATATTATCTGGGACGTATGTTCAAAAAACATACAGGTGTTTCTCCGCTTCAGTTCAAGGAGAAAACATCTGTACCCCTAAAATGGCCTGATCTGACATCGGCCCTGGCGCGAAATGACATTTCCAGTGGAAGAGCTGGAAGGTATGTTTATAACGATGATGATAATCATTATCAATATAAACACGGAGGGTCATTGTACATGAATAGACAGACAAGAACGGGAATGCTGCTTAGTATTTTATTAAGTCTCACTTTACTGCTGAGTGCCTGCTCGCCAGGGGCAACTAGTAATTCTGGGGGAGAAACAGCCGGAAGCAAAGGGACTTCGAGTGTTACCAGCACAGTAACGGCTGATAGCCAATCGAACAATTCCGAGCCTCGGATCATCTCGACGGTTAAGGGAGATATCACGGTCCCGGCTGAACCCAAGCGAATTGTGGTGGATTTATATTTAGGAAGCCTGATTGCTTTGGGAATCAAGCCAGTCGGTACACCGGAAATGAACTTGAAGAACCCCTATTTTATCAAATCACTTGAGGGAGTAGAGAATATTGGTGAATACGAAACCATTTCTCTTGAAAAGGTGTTGGAACTTCAACCAGATCTGATTGTCACAGGTGATCCTGATTTGTTTGATTCTTTTAGCAAAATTGCGCCTACGCTTGTTGTTCCTTATGGAGAGTTGAAAAATACCCATGAAGAGATCACTTATTTCGGTAAAGCGTTGAACAAAGAAAAAGAGGCTGAGTCATGGTTGGCCGATTACGACGGACGAATTGCGGATGCCAAGAAGCGTGTAAGTGAAGCAATCGATGCAGATGCAGAAGTATCCGTTATGCAATTTTACGATAAAGGACCGTTAGCCTTTGGTGATAATTTTGGGCGTGGAGGTCAAGCTGTGTACAGTGCTCTCGGATTGAATCCTCCGGCAGACAAAAAAGAGATATTAATGAAAGATCAGCTTGTTGAAGTCTCGTCCGAATCCATACCCGAATTTGCCGGTGATTACATTATTCTAACGGCAGACAACCTAACTTTGGAGGAATTGAAATCCAAGCCAGTATGGAGTTCGCTTGATGCCGTCAAGAATGATCGTGTGTTTATCTGGAGTCCGGATCGTTCATGGTACTTTGACCCTATTGCAACGTTAGATCAGACCGAGGAATTGGCAGCTTGGTTCACGAAGACAGCGGATCAAAAGTAAATCTTTCGGATCATTGGTTGATGAAATTGAATCCTGGTCAAAATTCAGTTGATAATGAAAATTATTATCATCTATAATGAAGGAATAATAGTGAACCACTATAACGCTTCGGTTAGAGGATGGTTTGAAGAATAATGACCTGCACAAGGTCTTGTTCCTGGTGAGACTGGGATTGGAGAGTAATCGATGCAATTAAACGAACAAATGCAATGCTGGAATCACGCGGCTGTTAAAATTCTGGATATACGCCGGATCGTTATGGAGGTAGGGGAGATACAGGAATCCTATTTGCTTCCGGCAAACGCTTTTATATACAGCATTCGGGGTGCAGCTCAACTTAAATTGGATGGGAAAACACACGAAGCACAGCGATTCTGTATTCTGCATGGTGGTAAAGGATCATCACTGGATATTCGGGTGAGCGAAAAGTTTGAATATTACTTGCTGTTCTACAGGGCATTTCTCGCGTTCCCAACTCGTCGTAAAACATGGCGGTTGTCACAACCTCCTCAGGTTGCTCCGTTCTCTTTGCAATATGGATTTACGCCGAGCAATCCTCTTGCTATATTGCGCTATTTTGATGAACTGGAGAAAGCGTGGGATCAGGCGAGCAGACTGGACTTGCTACAAGTAAAAAGTTTGTTCTACCAATTTATTCATGAGCTGTTATTTCAATTGGCAGAGCAGGAAGTCAGAACAGTGCTTCCAGACCCTATTGAGCAAACACTTCGCTACATACAGGAGCATTATAGGGAACAGGTGACTCTGGATTTTCTGGCTGAACAATTCAACTACAGCTCCCGTCATTTATCTATGCAATTTAAAAGAAAGACAGGACACAGTCCGATTGATTATCTCATTCAAACGAGACTGACCAAGGCCCGGAATCTGCTTGTGCGATCCGATGCCACCCTGCGCGAAATCGCGGCAGAAGTGGGATACACGGATGTGTATTATTTCAGCCGTATTTTTAAAAAACATGTGGGCCTGTCCCCCACACTCTATCAGCAGAAAATAAGGAACCAGACCCTGGCAGAGGATCGTCCATTACAATTCTCCGAATCGTCCATTGGCTGGAGATGGAAGCGAGGATATATTGATTATGAGAATCATTATCAATATATAGACGGAGGGTCTACATCAATGAAAAGAAGAAAAACAAGTTCCAGCATGATTTTGGTTGCACTTTTAAGCATCACAATGCTTTTATCGGCATGCTCCGCTGGCTCTGCAACAACAACAGTTACGGGGGAAGGCACGAATACGAACTCATCTACGAGCACAGCCGGATCTTCATCATCAGATGCAGGTAGTCAAACGAACAACGAAAATGGAACACGCACGGTTTCCACGGTTAAAGGTGATGTTGTTGTCCCGGCAAATCCTAAACGGGTTGTTGTACTTTATCTTCAAGGAGATGTTGTAGCGCTTGGAATTAAGCCTATTGCGACGTCTGACGTATTTGATGGGGCTGCATATAAGAATGAGCTTGAAGGTGTAAATTCACTGGGCACCTGGTTTGAACCAAATCCTGAGGCTGTTATTGATCTTGACCCGGATTTGATCATTGTTCCTTCAGAAGAGACTTACACGTTATTGAAAGATATTGCACCAACTGTTTATGTCCCATATGAGAAATTGACAACGGAAGAAAGACTTCATAGCATAGCTAGCATTTTCGGCAAAGAACAGGAAGCAGACGTTTTAATCGACAATCTTAACAGCAAAGTCGAAGAGAGCAAGAAAAAACTTGCTGATGCAGGCATACTGGACAAAACGGCCTCCATCGTCGAGGGTGGGCTGAAAGAGATGGTCATTGTAGAAAGTAAGCAATACGGCCGTGGATCTCAGGCTATATACGAGTACTTGGAAATGAAAGCACCTGAAGCGGTCCAGAAAAAAATTGACGTAGTTTCCGACGCGGCAGGTTCGACCTTGTCCATGGAAGTTCTTCCTGAGTATATGGGAGACTACGTGTTTCGTTCGGTATATGAAGGGGCAGATAACCTTAACGATAATCCAATTTGGAATAGCATACCTGCTATCAAAGAAGGCCGTCTAATCGAGATTGATTTTGATTTCTTCTATTACTCGGATATCTATTCCATCAACAAGCAAATCGATTTCGTTGTCGAGCATCTACTGGCAGCTCCCAAAGTTAAGTAATCAACAAATAAATAACGATGTAGTTTTGTATAAGAAATGTTTGAATTTTAGCCATTGTAATTTGATAAGTTTCCCATTAGACTAGGGAAAGAGTGATAATGAGAATCGATATCAAATAGTCGAGCGCTTTGGATCGAACTGATGGAGGTAACTACATGGATCAGCATTTGGAATTATATGATGTAACAATTATCGGCGGGGGACCTGCCGGCATGTATTCTGCATTTTACAGCGGGATGCGTGATATGAAGACCAAGTTGATTGAGGCGCGGGATAAATTGGGTGGTCGCATGCTCTTTTATCCAGAAAAAATGATCTGGGACGTGGGCGGCGTCACCCCGATTCTATGTGAAAATTTGATTAAACAGCTGGAAGAACAGGCTAGAACATTTGAGCCAACGATTGTGTTTGAACAGCAAATTGAAGGATTTGAGCGTCAGCCTGATGGCACGATTCTGCTGACATCGAATACAGGAGAACAACACTGGACACGTACCGTCATATTGGCGATCGGGTATGGTATATATAAAATGGCCAAGCTGGAGCTTGAAGGTGCTGACCGTTATGAGGTTACCAATCTTCACTATACAGTACAGGAGCTGGAGCCTTTCCGTGGTAAACGGGTACTGATCTCTGGTGGAGGTGACTCCGCGGTGGATTGGGCCAATGAGCTTGAAGCACTGGCAGAGCAAGTGACGGTTGTCCATCGTCGTGACCGCTTTGGCGGTTTGGAGCGCAATGTACTGCGGATGAGAGAATCCTCAGTGGATATTCGTACACCATACGCCGTTGATACCCTACATAGTCAAAGTGGGGAGATCATCGAACAAGTGACGATATCCCATGTTGAAACTGGTGAGAGTGAAGTCCTTGATGTGGATGCGATTATCGTCAACCACGGCATGAAGAGTGATTTTGGCCCGCTCCGGGATTGGGGACTTGATCTTGGTGAATGGCATGTCAAAACAACAGAGAAGCTGCAAACGAATATTCCAGGCGTCTTCGCTGCAGGAGACTTTGTAGATTATGGAAGTAAACTGTATCTGATTGCCGGTACATTTACGGATGCGGCTCTCGCAGTAAACAGTGCAAAACTGTATATGGACCCTGAGGCGGAGAAAGTTGCCTATGTGTCTTCCCATAACAGCCGTTTTAAGGAGAAAAATAAAGAACTTGGTGTTGTGGAAGAATAGAATCTCTTTATATAACTTCAACTCCAATAGATCAAATCAAACGAAGTAGTTCTGGCTAATGCCAGAACTGCTTTTTTTTGTTTCCATTTTCGGTATGAACCTCCACGAACTGCACAACATAGAACAGGCACCGGAATTGAACATACATCACCAACTGTCTATAATGAGCCTTAGAAGTTAGGAATAACAGCAAGAAACGTCAAACAGATTAGAGTGGAGTGCACAATATGGAAAAAAAATTTCAACGTATATCCACATTCATTCATCGGTGGTTCAAAGGCCGTGAGAAAAAACGCATCAAATGGTCGGAAGTCTATCTCGCTGTTGCTGGAAAAATGCATCGACTACTGGTGGAAGGCCGGCGCGCACGTTCAGCGTCCAGAAGGCTGCATCAGGATTTGCCTATTACCGCTTTGGGCCAAATGAACCTGGAGCCAGGAGATATTTTATATACGCCAAGTTCGGAATCGACTTATTACGCCGGGCATATGGGGATTATTGGACTCGACGGTAAAGTGTACCACGTACACCCTTATGGACCTGTGTTTGCCGATTCCTTGGATTGGTACATTACTCGCTTTTATGAGGGGGATCGTTTCATTGTATTTCGTTCCCGTCTGAATCAGGCTGGTGTGAAGGCAGCGCAGTGGGTACAGGATCATTACAAGCAGGTAAAATTCTATCGATTGCAGACGAATCTGCGCAGCATTGAACGGAACTATTGTTCCAAATTTATATATCAGGCGTACCAATTTACAACTGGACTTGATCTGTGGAGTCGCAAGTTTGTGAAGCTGAATCAGGGATACATCTATCCGTTTCGAATTGAGCGCTCACCCGCGCTTGAGGTTCTTGGAACGTTTTATAAATAAGGCAAGTTAACCGATGGAAGTTCCTTTCTCATACAAGAGGGTGGGGCAGGTTCTGTCGGTTTTTTTTGTATGCGTAGAGATCAAAAACAGGAAAAAGGCTCAAAACGTCGAATAGATTATGAGATAGGCATGCACAACTTGGAATCGTATACATAACCAATGCAGGATCAATTTTTGCCCAAGCATAAGCAATTCACCCCTTAGAAGGCAAACAAGGAAGAGAGAGAAAGAGATGAAATGGCTGAACTTTGTGCGCAGGTTCAAATCAAACTCAAACGTAGTAAACCTATCCGATTACACTCCCAGGAAGGAAAGGAGGCAATATTGTTCCATCTGTAGTAAAAAAGTGAAGTCCATCGTGTATTATGCGACTTCCCAGGGAAATGTTGCAGGTGTATGCAGTTCTTGTAAATCAGTGGCGGAACATCGAGGAATGTTACCCATTTAATAAGGAAGAGATACGCTCAGGAAATAACATTGCTTTGATTTATGAGCGTTTTTGTAGTACATTAGCAAATGTATTCGAAGGAGGATTCTAATGTACTCAGGTAGACAAGACGATACTTTATACATCATGACCTACACCTTAAACAGCGGTATCAAGGGTACGGTTCCACTGTCAAATAAGCAGATTATTGAGTGGCTGGATTGCTACAGAAATGAGAAGCGCTTCGTGACCGAAATCGGCAAGGAGTTTTTTGGATTGAATGCAGGATTGGTAGCAGATTTTAAAGTTCAGAATCATTTATCGGATTATCAGCAGACAATTATGCCTACACAGCAGCAGGATAACATGGAACGTTTGTCCAGCGCATATAAATCAACCGAGTTATTAATGAAGATTGATTGTAAATGTGGCACGGCATATGTTACGGAGTCTCCATATAAGCGCACCAAATGGTACTGCACCAAGTGCAAAGAGATTGTATTTTTGGATGCCAAAAAAGGAATGGTAGAAACGTCGCGTGGCGACGCTTACTACATGACCAACAAATATTTTGTTTCCCGGGACTAGCGGGAGATGACGAATGGGAAGCATCGCTGTGAGGCGGTGCTTTTTTGTGTGCAAAGAAAGAGCAAATGACCGAGTTAAGCAGAGGTATATTAAGGGTATGCTGGTAAAAAGGAGTTATAATAAAAAAAGCCCTCGGGGGCTTTTTTTGAAATCTCAGGAAACCTGTAGCAGCAGATACCGCCGATCAGAACCTATAGATTGATCATGGAAAAGCTGAGTCAGCTCAGCATTCAACTTTGTGAGGAGGAATGAAGCAGCAGCGACAGCGCGGCTCATAAGCTTCAGAATCGCCAATCATGACGACAGGTCCAAGCGTTACAGGCTCTCCATTAACGATACGCTGGGTGAAAGCCGCATCCGGGCTTCCGCATACGGCACAGAATGCTGACAGTTTCTCAATATCATCCGCCATAGCGAGCAGACCGCCTACATATCCAAATTCCTTGCCACGATAATCCATATTTAGTCCATCCACAATGACGTGTTTGCCACAGTAGGCAAGCTCGGAGACCAGTTCCATGATGGAACTGCTGAAGAATTGTACTTCATCAAATGCAACAACATCAGCATCTTTGGTCTGAGTCAGGATCATCTCTACGGATTCCGGGGTCAATTGCCGGGGAATGGAATGGGCAGGCAGACGATAGCCGATACGGCTAACGATCTCGTCTTGAGCAAACCGATCATCTTCGGCAGGTTTGTAAGCAACGACCTTTTTACGGCCAAATTGAATTAATTTCTGACAACGGCGAATGAGTTCACCGGATTTTTCACTAAACATAGGTCCTGTAATTACGGTAATTCGTCCTGTTTGCACAGTTCTGCTACTCCTCTCACATACGGGATTCAACAAAAAAAAGCGACCATTACAGAGTACCACAAAATCTTTAGTAAGAGCCAGAACTAATCTGAGCAGCTTTGTGTTACTATATGGATTGTTAAGCTGTTGGTTACGGTAGTGTAACGCGTAAGCCAGGATCGATTTAAAAGAGGTGTTAACGATGAGTGAAGCATTATCCGAATTACAAGAGCGATATGAACGTTTGAAAGGACAGTCAGTCCTTGACGAAGCTGCGCAGGCGTTGTTTGCAGACTTGTTCGCTGAAGCGGAGCGGCTGCAAGCCAGTAATCTGACGTTGCGCAGAACGATTCTGAAGTCCTCTTCCAAAGAGTCGCGCATGTCTACCAAGCTGCGGGATGCATTATACGAATAACCCGGAGACTACTCCGGGTTCTCTTCTGTCTGCAATTTGCGGGGAAATAGAATACCTGCTGTAATTCTGGCAATCATGGCGAAGGTGAGGCCGATACCTGCGAACATATAGATGACGGTAAAAGCCTTGCCGAATCCGGTCGATGGTACAAAATCCGGATGTCCCACCGTCGTTAGAGTTACTGCGCAGAAATAGAGGGCATCAATCCAGTGCAGACCTTCAACGCGAGTATAGAATAACGTGCCCGAGAGAAGTGTCGCCGCAGTTAATACAAACAGAGCCAGGAACTTCTGGTCCTTGAAGGCATGGAAAATGCCTTTAAGCAATCTTTTTAGCGTAATGATAAACGAGACCATCTTGAACCATCCTGTCTATAGAAGAGTGGGCATTGTGCATATTCAAGATGCTAACACTGAATTTATGCAAAACACCTGTTTGAATAAATAAGCATTATACCTGATCAAGTAACGCATATAAAGGCATATGTAAGGTTGGGATGTTGAAATGTTGCGGAGCCAGAAAAAATGACAAAAAGCCCGGACTCAGGAAGTCGTACCGGGCGTCTCTGCTTTGTCGGCTGAGGGTGCGCTTTTTGAACGAAAACGG
Source organism: Paenibacillus sp. RU5M (assembly GCF_900221055.1). Taxonomy (NCBI): domain Bacteria; kingdom Bacillati; phylum Bacillota; class Bacilli; order Caryophanales; family Paenibacillaceae; genus Paenibacillus; species Paenibacillus sp. RU5M. The sequence goes on from NZ_OBQM01000001.1 coordinate 292,880, forward strand.
GGTCCTACATAATTACGCTTGCGGTCACGGAACAGAATCCAGCCTCCCAGAAAACTCATGCCTGCGGCGAACAGGACAAGTCCTCCACCAAAGGAGAGCCATTGAAAACCTGGTGAGATCTGCTCGTTACCATGCTCGGCATAATACAGGAAAAGGGCGTCCTTCATCATTAGAAAACCCTTCATTGCCATTAACCCGGGAATGACCAGAACAATAATCGCCACGAATCGTGCAAAGACCAGTCTAGTATTCATCACCATTAAACTCCTTCTGCCTGAGGTTGACGTAAAATAAAGGTTGCGCTTACAGGTCATACCTGATTCCATCATAGCTTGGTTTTCAGAAGCTGTCCATGCGTTTCAGGGTCAAATTTTGAGTTGACTGCTCAAGGGGAGTACAATGGAATATAGATAACGTCTATGAAAAAGAGAATCATTCGAATCAACATCTTACAAATATATTGAAATTGTATTGAAATTATATGGATAGAGGAGAACAGAAAAGATGCCAATTACATGTGATGTTGCCATTCTTGGAGGAGGAACGGGAGGGTACGTTGCTGCCATCCGTGCCGCACAGTTAGGAAAACAGGTTGTTATTATCGAGAAGGATAAGTTGGGGGGCACTTGTCTGCATCGTGGCTGTATTCCGAGCAAGGCATTGCTGCGAAGTGCGGAAGTGTACGCTGAGATACAAGAGAGCGAAATGTATGGGATTGAAACAGCTGGAGCAACACTTGTATTTCCGAAGGTTCAGGCGCGCAAGGATGCAATTGTGGAGCAGCTTCATCAAGGTGTGCAGTATTTAATGAAAAAAAATAAAATTCAGGTCGTACACGCCAAAGGGCGCGTGATCGGACCTTCCATTTTCTCCCCTCAGAGCGGTGCAGTGGCTGTCGAGTTTGAAGATGGCGAGATGGATACGGTTGTGCCAACCAACCTCATTGTTGCTACCGGGTCTCGTCCACGGGTGCTGCCAGGTCTTGAGCCAGACGGCCGGTACATCATGAGCAGTGATGAGGCTTTGCGAATGGACGAATTACCTGCATCCCTGATCATTGTTGGTGGTGGGGTGATTGGCCTCGAATGGGCCTCGATGCTGAATGATTTTGGCGTTGAAATTACAGTTGTTGAAGCCGCTACTCATGTATTGCCAGCAGAGGACGAAGATGTAGCCAAGGAAATGCAGAGATTGCTTGGGAAACGTGGTGTTCGCTTCCTAACAGGCGCTAGCGTTCTGACAGAGACATATAGCATACAGGAAGACGGTATTCAGATTGATGTCAAGCTGGGGGATGAGAAGCAAGAGACTCTGAAAGCGGACAAGATGCTGGTGTCGGTTGGTCGTCAGGCCAATGTCGAAAATATCGGACTCGAAAATACGGATATCAAACTCGAACGCGGATTTATTGCTGTGAATCAACATCTGCAAACGGGTGAGGGACATATTTATGCAATCGGCGATGTCATCGGCGGATTGCAGCTGGCGCATGCAGCGAGTCATGAAGGCATTTTGGCAGTGAATCATCTGGCGGGTGAAACGGTACATGCCGTTGAATCACATCGAATCCCGCGCTGTGTCTATACTCGTCCGGAAGCAGCGAGTATCGGATTCACGGAGCGTGAGGCCAAAGAGCGTGGTTATGAAGTGAAGACAGGCAAGTTCCCGTTCCAGGCGATTGGAAAATCTTTGGTTCATGGAAGTCGGGATGGATTCGTGAAGGTAATCGCGGATGCCAAGACGAATGATATATTGGGTGTACATATGATCGGTACCCATGTGACGGAACTGATCGCAGAGGCCTCTTTGGCTCAGATGCTGGATGCCACACCTTGGGAAGTGGGACAGACGATCCATCCTCACCCAACATTATCGGAAATCATGGGTGAAGCCATGTTGGCAGTAGACGGAAAATCGATTGGAATGTAAGCCAGACAGGCTTATGAGAAAGGTCCTTTCCTTTTTTGGGCAAATGGGATTATAATAAGGTTAAGCCAAGTCTTAGTACCAGGTTATAAGATCGGGTAGTAAGACAGGCAAAGGCTCTGATTAAAAGGAGGTACCTCATATGAGTTCAAAAGGTACTGCAGACGCGGTCCATCGGCATGAACAGCTGGGACTTAGCGATGGTGAAGTATTGGATATGTACAAATACATGCTGCTCGCACGTAAGTTTGACGAGCGTTGCTTGCTCTTACAGCGGGCCGGCAAAATTAACTTTCACGTATCTGGTGTAGGACAGGAAGCTGCGCAAGTAGGCGCTGCATTCGGTCTGGACCGGGATCACGATTATTATTTACCGTATTACCGCGATTATGGCTTTGTACTGGCAGTTGGCATGACTCCACGTGAGCTGATGCTGTCTGCTTTTGCGAAGGCGGAAGATCCGAATAGTGGCGGACGGCAAATGCCGGGTCACTTCGGTCACAAAAAGCTGCGGATTGTAACGGGCTCCAGTCCGGTTACCACACAGGTTCCGCACGCTGTAGGGTTTGCGCTGGCTGCCAAAATGAAGAAGCAAGAATTCGTTTCTTTTGTAACTTTTGGTGAAGGGTCAAGCAACCAGGGAGATTTCCACGAAGGTGCCAATTTCGCAGGTGTTCATAAACTTCCTGTGATCATTATGTGTGAGAACAATCAGTATGCCATCTCGGTGCCAATTCATAAGCAGCTGAGTGGTAAAATATCGGATCGTGCACTTGGGTATGGATTCCCTGGACTACGTGTAGATGGAAACGATGCGCTGGAAGTATACGGTGCAGTCAAAGAAGCTCGTCGCCGCGCAATTGCTGGTGAAGGACCAACACTTATTGAAGCAATGATGTATCGTTTATCTCCACACTCCACTTCTGACAATGATCTGGCATACCGGACCAAGGAAGAGGTTGAAGAGAACTGGAAGAAGGACGGCGTGCTTCGCATGAAGAACTATCTGATCGATTGCGGCATCTGGGATGAAGCCCGGGATGCGGATCTGGCTTCCCAGCTTGCGCTGGAAATGAAAGAAGCGACTGAATACGCAGACAACGCGCCATATCCGAAACCTGAGGACACTCTGACGCACGTTTATGCGGACAGCGAAGAAGGGGGACGGTAAGTATGGCGGTTATGGAATATATTGATGCAATCCGTCTCGCGATGAAAGAAGAGATGGAGCGGGATGAAAATGTCTTTATCCTTGGTGAAGATGTCGGGGTCAAAGGCGGCGTGTTTACTACAACCAAAGGATTGCAGGATCAGTTCGGCGAAATGCGTGTCATGGACACACCATTGTCCGAATCAGCCATTGCAGGTGTAGCCATTGGTGCAGCGATGTATGGCATGAAACCTATTGCCGAGATGCAATATTCGGATTTTATGTTGCCTGCAACAAATCAGATTATTAGTGAAGCGGCCAAAATTCGCTATCGCTCCAACAATGACTGGAGTTGCCCGATTGTTATTCGTGCGCCGATTGGCGGCGGTATTTTTGGTGGGCTGTATCACTCCCAATGTCCGGAATCGATCTTTTTTGGTACACCAGGTCTGAAAATTATAGCTCCGTACTCGGCATACGATGCAAAGGGACTGCTCAAAGCAGCTATTCGCGACCCGGACCCGGTTCTCTTTTTTGAAAACAAAAAATGCTACAAGCTGATCAAGGAAGATGTGCCAGAGGATGATTACATCGTTCCAATCGGTAAAGCTAACGTGCTTCGTGAAGGAGCAGATATTACCGTTATCGGCTATAGCCAACCACTTCATTTTGTCATGCAGGCTGCCGAAGAGCTGGAGCGTGAGGAAGGCATTACTGCCCACGTATTGGATCTGCGCACATTGCAGCCACTTGATCGCGAAGCCATCATTGCATCCGCTCGTCTGACAGGCAAAGTGCTGATCGTGCATGAAGACAATAAAACCGGTGGTGTAGGAGCCGAAGTGGCGGCTATCATCAGTGAAGAGTGTCTGTTCGAACTGGATGCGCCGATTCAGCGTCTCTGTGGACCGGATGTACCGGCAATGCCAATTAGCCCAACATTGGAGAAATTCTATATGCTGAGCAAGGATAAAGCCAAGGAAGCGATGCGTACGCTCGCCGAGTATTAATTCGTGTAGTGAGATAGTTTAAAAGCAAAGTTTGGAGTGATATAACCAATGAGTATGAAATGGATCGAGGTCATTATGCCGCAGCTGGCGGAATCGCTGGTCTCGGCTACCATTGCCAAATGGTTGAAAAAACCGGGTGACCGGGTTGAACAATACGAACCGATCTGTGAAGTAATTACGGATAAAGTCAACGCAGAGATTCCATCAACCGTTGATGGAATTATGGGTGATCTGTTTGTCGAAGAAGGTACGACCATTGCGGTTGGCGAAGCCATCTGCCGCATGCAGGTAGCTGCTTCTGATGAAGAAGCAGCAGAGCAAGTAACGCATGCTTCGCAGCAACAGAATGGTGATCATGTTCATGTACAACAAAGTGGGAATTACGTACCTACCGCTGGTGCAGCGAGTACAACAGGCCATGATCCCAATCAGCCGATGCGTAACCGCTATTCTCCTGCAGTTCAATCCCTTGCAGCCGAACATGGTCTGAACTTGCAGAGCATTCAGGGCACTGGAGCAGGTGGACGGATTACACGTAAGGATGTACTGGCAGTCATTGCACAGGGGGGAAACGCGGGTGTAACGTCTGCACAGTCTTCTACTGTAGCTGGACAGCAGGCCTCTTCGGGAGTACCTTCAGGTTCTCCTTTCAGCGGATTGAATCGGGGGAATGTAGACTTGGTCGCATCTACGGGAGAAACAGTTCCAGCAGCCGACGCAGGCGTTCCTGTAAGACATTCTGGCATACATCTGACCGAAAGTCCGAAAATCCCGCAAATCGAAGTAGAGGGTGGCGGACAGGGAAGATCCGAATACTTCATCGACGTTACTCCAGTTCGTAATGCCATTGCTCGTAATATGCGTCAAAGCGTATCAGAAATCCCGCACGCGTGGACGATGATTGAAGTGGACGTGACGAATCTGGTGATGCTGCGTAACAAACTCAAGGATGAGTTCAAGCGCAAAGAAGGCATCAACCTGACGTACCTTTCCTTCATGATGAAGGGTGTCGTCAATGCCATTAAAGACTACCCGATCATGAACTCCGTCTGGGCTGTTGACAAAATTATTGTCAAACGGGATATCAACCTGTCGATGGCAGTGGGTACAGAAGACTCTGTACTGACACCGGTAATTAAACATGCGGATCAGCGCAACATCGCTGGCCTAGCTCGTGAAATTGATGAGCTGGCACGTAAAACACGTGAAGGCACTCTGAAGCTGGACCATATGCAGGGCGGTACGTTCACGGTTAACAATACCGGATCATTTGGTTCGATTCTGTCGCAACCTATTATTAACTACCCGCAGGCGGCAATTCTTACATTTGAGTCGATCGTTAAGAAACCCGTGGTCATCAATGACATGATTGCTGTCCGTTCCATGGCGAACCTCTGTCTTTCCCTGGATCATCGTATTCTGGATGGAGTCATCAGCGGACGTTTCCTGCAACGTGTAAAAGAGAATCTTGAAGGATACACGATGGAATCGAAAGTGTATTAAGAGAGAGCAAGTGCATCATTTCAATGAGTTACTAATGATGCCAAGCGCTGAATAGATGGATAATGGGAAAGTGTATGTGCCAATGGCCGTGCACTTTTCCCGTTTTCTTCAATAGAATGCTCATCATTATACAATGAACATTGAAACAGAAGGGTGTGGGGGAATCATGAGCAAGCCGCTGGATGTTATGTACATACCGATGCTTGATTATGAAGAGGCTTGGAACCGCCAGAAAGCGATTGTGCAGCAACTGGATGAGGGAGAAGGCGCGGAGCAGATGCTGTTGCTCCAGCATCCGCCGACGTATACGATCGGTTCACAGAATCACCCGGAGCACCTGCTTCTCAGTGAAGACGAACTGCGGGAGCAAGGTATCTCCTTGTTTCAAATTGACCGCGGCGGTGATATTACTTATCATGGCCCTGGGCAGTTGGTAGGTTACCCGTTACTTGTTCTTGGACGGGATGAAGCCTTGGATTTACATGGCTATTTACGTCGCCTAGAGCAGATGATTATTGATTACCTGGCTGATCAGGGTATTGAAGCAGGGCGTAAAGAGGCTTACACAGGTGTATGGATCGGAGATTTGAAAATTGCCGCCATCGGCGTAAAGTTCAATCGCTGTAAACATCGGCGTGGCTTCGTGACGAGTCACGGATTTGCTTTTAATATCACCTCCGGCATTCAGCACGCAGGCTTTCAGGGTATTGTTCCTTGCGGGATTGAGCAGTATGGTGTGACCTCGTTGGAGGATATTACAGGCAAGACCTATACTGTGGAACAGGTTGCGCAGGAGATCGTTCCATACTTTAATCGGATTTTCCCGTATGAGATTACCTGGATTACAGAAAAAGAAGCCCTTCCCCGTCTGTAAATCAGACAGTCAAAAGGCTTCAGGTTTCTATCCGAACAATAAAGGTTCGAGCGCAATGAAAAGGGTGGACCCAATCATGGCGAGCAGCATGAGATAGATAATGATGCGGAACCATTTCTTTTTTTGCATGATGAGAGAACTCCTTTCAACAAAAGAATAAACAGACCATAGTAATTGTATTGTACCGTATCGAAGAAAGGTAGGAAAGTCCTATGATAAAACAGCAGCGTGTTATTGATCATTTTATGGAACTAGTGCAGATTGATAGTGAAACAACTCATGAACAGAATATATCAAAAGTGTTAAAAGAACAGTTTACTCAGCTGGGCCTCAGCGTGTATGAGGACGACACCATGGAGAAAACCGGACATGGCGCTGGTAATCTCGTGATTACCTGGGAAGCGGAGGGTGCGGAAGAAGCAGCCCCAATCTTTTTCACATGTCATATGGATACCGTAACGCCTGGACAAGGAATTAAACCTGAGCTGGGTGAAGACGGTTGGATTCGAAGTGATGGCACGACAATTCTGGGTGCAGATGACAAGGCGGGGATTGCCGCTTTGTTTGAAGCGATTCGAGCTATTCAAGAGAACAATATACCTCATGGGAAAATTCAATTCGTGATTACCGTAGGTGAAGAGTCGGGTCTGGTTGGTGCACGTGCAATGAATCCGAAGGATATTGAAGCCGAGTTCGGTTATGCCCTGGATTCCAACGGAGCTGTGGGCACAATCTGTGTGGCTGCTCCGGCCAGAGCGGAAATTCAGATGAAGATCTATGGGAAATCCGCACATGCGGGCGTGAATCCGGAAGACGGCATCAGTGCCATCCAAGTGGCGGCCAAAGCAATTGCAGCGATGAAGCTGGGACGAATTGATGATGAGACTACGGCGAACATCGGCAAATTCCAGGGCGGATCAGCACTGAATGTCGTTTGCGATTTTGTGCAGATTGAGGCTGAGGCCCGCAGTATTGTGCAGGAGAAGGTAGAACTTCAAGTGGCCCAGATGCGTGAAGCACTGGAAACGACATGCCGCAAATATGGTGCAACCGCTGAGTTCCGCAGTGAGATCCTGTATCCTGCTTTTGGCTTCCATGATGAACACGAGGTTGTTCAGCTTGCACAGCGTGCCATTCGGAGCCTGGGGCTGGAGACTAGCACGTTTGCATCCGGGGGTGGCAGTGATGCCAACATCTTCAATGGGTTAAACATACCCACGGTCAACCTGGCTGTAGGCTATGAGGACATCCATACGACGAAAGAACGCATCCGCGCCGAGGATATTGTGAAACTATCTGAAGTGGTTGTGGCTATTATTCAGGAAACGGCTGCAAATAAAAAGTAATCCAAAGAGACTGAGGGTGAAACCCCCCGTGCTTCAACTGAAAAGTCCGAATCCGGTACAAACCGAGTTCGGACTTTTTGGCAAAACCATGTTATATTTCATGGGTATTGCAGACCAAGAACAGTATCATTTACGTCCAGCGAGCATATCGATTAATTTGGCATCTGGACCCCACTCACGCACCCATTGTTTGAGTATGAGCTGGACTTGTCTGGCTTGTCCGACCACGTGTACGGATTGCGGTGTTAAATAACTGTTCATTGGTTGTCCCCCTGATTTGCTATATTTGTTTGAAATCGCTATAAGCTCACCATATGCCAAAAAACAGAGGTTTATACGTATAAAGAGAACCAAAATTCGAAGAAGTGGAGTTGAAGAACAGATGAACCCAACCAATCATAAGCATTCTGCCAATCCAAAACTTGACGAAGAGACGATATCGACAAAGCCCATCTTCGAGGGCAAAGTCATTTCTCTTCAGGTCGACACGGTCAAGCTGCCTAACGGTCAGACTGCTACACGTGAGATCATCCGTCACCCTGGAGCAGTAGCTGTCCTCGCTCTGAATGGCGATCGTATGCTGGTCGTTGATCAGTATCGTCAGGCCATGGGACGTACGGAAGTCGAGATTCCAGCAGGCAAACTGGACCCGGGAGAAGAACCTGAAGTGGCAGCAGCGCGTGAATTGCGCGAAGAGACTGGTTATGTAGCTAAATCATTGCGGCATCTGCGTTCGTTTTATACTTCGCCAGGATTTGCGGATGAGATCATCCATCTGTACATCGCCGAGGAGCTCGAAGCAGGTGACATGGCTTTGGACGAAGATGAATTTCTTGAAGTGTCCGAGATTACAATTGAAGAGGCTTATCAGTTGATGGATCAGAATCGCATCAGTGATGCCAAAACGATGATGGCTGTATATGCATGGGATCTTTACAGAACGACAGGACGGTTTTAATGATGAATGAGCAACAGGCAGCGTCTGCAGGGTGGGAGCCTTGTTATGCAGACCTCCATATTCACATTGGACGAACTTCGCGCGGTGAAGCTGTTAAAATCAGTGGCAGCCGTGATCTGACATTCGAGAACATTGCTAGAGAAGCCTCGGATCGCAAAGGAATCCATCTACTCGGTGTCATTGATTGTCACTCTCCGGTTGTACAGATGGACATCGAACAGCTGCTTGAGAACGGCACGATGTCCGAGCTTGAGGGAGGGGGCATTGCGTATCAGGACACAACCATCCTGCTGGGTACGGAATTGGAGCTGCGCGAGCCAGGGATGCGGGAGTTCCATATGCTGGCCTACTTCCGTGATCTGAAAACCATGAAGTCTTTCACGGACTGGATGAAACGTTATATGAAAAATGTGAACTTGAGTTCACAGCGGGTATATGTACCCGCGTTTGAGATGCAGGCCGAGATAAAGGCACGTGGCGGGCTTATTGTGCCAGCGCATGCGTTTACCCCGCATAAAGGCATATATGGCAGCACAGCCCCTCGTATGGCTGATGTGCTGGATACTAGCCTGATCGATGCGGTTGAGCTTGGACTAAGCTCTGATTCATCCATGGCCAGTTATATTCGGGAACTGGATCAGGTTCCCTTTCTGACCAATTCGGATGCTCATTCTCTGGGCAAGATTGGACGAGAGTACAACGAGTTGCAACTCGCGAAGCCTTCTTTTGACGAATTCAGCTTGGCACTTAAAGGACAGGCAGGCAGAAGCATTTCAGCCAACTACGGTTTGGATCCAAAACTTGGCAAATACCACCGTACCTACTGTGCCTCCTGTGGGAGCATTATGGACGAGCATGCGATGTCGGCAGAACGCTGTCCACACTGTGGCAGTGTGAAGCTTGTACAGGGTGTACTGGATCGTATACTGGCAATCGCTGACCGAGAGAGTCCGCATGTTCCAGCAAACCGACCTGCTTATCACTATCAGGTACCGTTGGAATTCATCCCGGGTTTGGGGAAAGCCAAACTGCGCCAGCTGCTGGACCGCTTTGGTACGGAAATGAACGTATTACATCGTACAAGCGAGGATGAACTTTCAGAGGTTGTTGGACCGGTTCTAGCAGGTCTTATCGTTGCAGCGCGGGATGGTCAACTCGAATTGTCATCTGGTGGTGGGGGCACTTACGGAAAGGTGTCCAGCAAGGAAAGATCAGAGTAGATCAGTTTGCGGTATGCGAATAAAGTGAGTTAGCATCATTGGTACGGGAATGACATTTTGTCATGGAGAAGAGATCTGAATCTGGACAAGAAGTCATACGTGTGCATTCCGGTTCATAAGAATGACTATGAGGATTTCACTTGACATCCTTGCAGCATGATAACCGGAAAGGGGACTTGTACCTGTATGCGTTCTGCCTACTTCACATTCAAAGGCCAAACCTCTTTATATGTATTCGTGGCTGTCTTGTTTCTGGTGGGTGTCATTTTTGGCGCCCTGATGGTTAATGCCCTATCCCTTGAACAACGCCAGGATCTGGAGGGCTACCTCGGTAACTTCTTCATGACGGTACAGCACAGCGGACAGGTGACTGAGACCGGAACCTATTGGGACATTGCTATGCTTCATCTAAAGTGGGTTGGCCTGATCTTCATTCTGGGTTTATCGGTCATCGGCCTGCCGGGCATATTGGTTCTAGATTTTCTGAAAGGGGTGCTCATTGGTTTTACAGTGGGTTACCTTGTCGGACAGTATTCATGGAAAGGGCTGTTATTTGCCCTGGTTTCCGTTGCGCCTCATAATTTATTCGTGATTCCGGTACTGCTCATTTGCAGTGTGTCAGCCATGACCTTTTCCTTATATATTATTCGGAACCGTGTTCTGATGCAGCGGACGCCAGGCCGTCAGAAGCCTTTTGCTTCATATATGGTGTTAACTCTCGTTATGGCAGCGCTGCTGTTAGGGGTTGCGTCATTTGAAACATGGGTTACACCTGCGATGATGCGCTGGGTCACACCGATGCTACTACCCGCTTAGCTTTGCGCGTGATAGTGTAAAATGTTGACTTTAATTATGTACTCCCCCTATAATGAAAGAAGTGGGTTAAGTTGCAGTGTGCAGTGATTTCCTAGGGGGAGGGAGAAAATGGAAGCACGGATCGATAAAATTAAGCAGCAACTACAGTCCCAAGGATATAAATTAACGCCCCAGCGGGAAGCCACCTTAAGAGTACTTCTTGAGAATGAAGAAGATCATCTGAGCGCAGAAGACGTATTCATGCTCGTGAAAGAAAAGGCTCCCGAAATCGGTCTCGCAACCGTGTACCGTACCCTCGAACTGCTGAGTGAGCTGCATGTTGTAGAGAAAATCAACTTCGGCGACGGTGTAGCGCGTTATGATCTACGCGGAGATACATCCAAGCATCACCATCATCACTTAATCTGTGTTCAATGCGGAAGTATGGATGAAATACGTGAAGACTGGCTTGGACCGCTTGAAGAGCGACTGGAGCGGGAATTTAACTTTTCGGTAGTAGATCACCGACTGGATTTCCATGGGATTTGTTACCGTTGCAAAGCTAAAAATGACCAGAAGCCCAAAGATGAAGAATAACATAGCATATCTTCAAGCTCTCACCGGCGGTTTTGACGGGAGAGCTTTTTTGGTCCAGCGTGTGATGTGAGGTTTACCCTGAATGTCATATTCCTGTGTTCGTTAACATACCCTGATTCTAGACGAGTCGGATTCGAACCAGAAAGGGGTACAACCCATGATTATATCGCTGCGGAGAGGGCTCCGTTTTATTCGATTTATCGTATTTTTTGCTGCATTAGTTTATCTGTTCTATCATGTCCTGGATTTGTTCAACGGATGGATCTCACCTGTGGACCAATATCAGATGCCAACAGGAAATGCGGTTAAAGTATTTCAGGAAACGGTTTGGCCAAGTAACGGGGAAGGACGTCCTACAATGGCAGAGCGTCTCCGTTTATTCTATTGGTACGGAGAGTAGCTGGACAGCCAGGGATGCAAATACGGAAGCAGGTTGCCCGTGTGGCAGTCCTGTCAGATGAGGAGCGTTGTGCATGAAGCAGACGATACACGCCTATGCCTTATACTTGGAAGAGGATAAAGGGATGTCGAGCAGCACGCTGGAATCGTATCTTCGGGACGTGGACAAGTTCATCGAATTTGCGGATAAAGAATACGGTATCCGGGAAGCGGAGCAGGTGCGCCGGACGCATGTTATCCTGTTTGTAGGTCAGCAGAAACAGGCAGGACGTGCGAATGCAACCATTGCCCGCAGCGTTGTATCCCTGCGCTCCTATTTTCATTTTTTGATGCGGCGTGGTGAGATATTACAGGACCCCACGTTTGATGTGGAGGCTCCAAAAGCAGACAAGACACCACCGCAGGTGTTAACCATCCAAGAGATCGAATTGCTGCTCGCGTCCCCCGATACCCGGTCACCGCAAGGGGTGCGTGACCGGGCCATGCTGGAGTTATTATATGCGACAGGCATTCGTGTATCCGAACTGATTGCACTGGATGTGCGGGACGTACAGCCAGGCATGCGCTTTATCCGCTGTGGAGGTGCCGGTAAAGAACGAATTTTGCCAATCGGTGCGCCTGCAGCAGAGTGGGCAAGTGTTTATGTGAACGAGTACCGTAACCTGCTAATCAAAAATGAGACGGACGAGCAGGCTCTCTTTGTCAACGTATCCGGTAGACGATTAACCCGGCAAGGCTTCTGGAAGCTGCTCAAAAAAGCAGCGATGGATGCAGGAATCTCGGGTGAAATCACACCACATACGCTGCGTCATTCCTTTGCTGCTCACCTGATTGCCAGTGGGGCAGATACCCGTGCGGTACAGGACATGCTCGGTCATGTGGAGCAGCCTGGGCAACAGTATGGGCATCATGGTCGCAAAACGATGAAAGAGATATATGAATCTCATCATCCGCGGGCAAAATAGTTTGTACTTGGATACAAATTTGCAAAAAAATGCGGAACAATAGTCCGAACTAGGATAAAATAAATTGAACACATTTAAACGCCGTTATACATAAGCGAATGCATCATTTCAGCGTGTAGTTTCCATTGATGTCATTTGCGGATACAGACGGATCGTTTCAACTCAAGGGGGAACATCTTATGACAGCATTAAACCAACAGATGATTTTGGAAGCGGCATCTTACATCCAAAGCAAAAGTTCCATTAAACCGGAAGTCGGTTTGATTTTAGGTTCAGGACTTGGCATTTTGGCAGAATTGATTGAAGATGGCGTAAGCATCGCCTATCAGGATATTCCGCATTTTCCGGTGTCCACAGTAGAGGGACACGAGGGCGAATTGCTGGTGGGAACCATCAAAGGCCGTCCGGTCGTTATGATGAAAGGTCGTTTCCACATGTACGAAGGATATGGTCCGGAACTGACTGCCTTCCCGGTACGTGTTATGAAAGAACTGGGCGTAACTTCGCTGCTCGTAACGAACGCTGCAGGTGGCGTGAATACCTCTTATGAGGCGGGTGACCTGATGCTGATCTCGGATCATCTGAATCTCACAGGCAAGAATCCATTAATCGGACCGAATGACTCCGCACTGGGTGTGCGCTTCCCGGATCTGTCCGAAGCGTACAGCCGCCGTCTGCGTGCGCTGGCGAAGGATACAGCCGCGTCACAAGGTTTTGATGTACGTGAAGGTGTATACGCAGGTATGCTTGGTCCAAACTATGAGACACCAGCTGAGATCGTGATGCTGCGTACGCTGGGTGCGGATGCTGTCGGCATGTCTACCGTTTCTGAAGTCATCGTGGCACGCCACGCCGGCATAGAAGTACTCGGCATCTCCTGTATCAGCAACATGGCTGCCGGCATTCTGGACCAGCCGTTGTCGCATGATGAGGTTATGGAGACGACAGAACGTGTTCGTGAATCGTTCCTGGCCCTTGTGCTGGCTGTTATTCCACAAATGTAACTGATCAATAAGAAGACGATCTACCCTAATGTGATTCATTGGGGCAGATTGTCTTTTTTTATTTCCTTAACGGGCAGCTTTCTCATCCATTGAGTGTCAGGCTCGTTTTTTGTGTTTCACACGGATTACATAAAAAGTTCGGGAAATCATTCTTTACATGGAATAATTTACTTCAATCGGGCCGACAATGATTAGCAGTACATGCATGGAACATGCAGTAAGCAAGTCATTTGAGGAGGTAACCCTAGTGAAGAAACGAATAATGGCATCGTTCATGACCCTTTGTATCCTGCTGCCCCTGATGGCATCAACCGCGCTGGCTGAAGAAACTCCCAAAGCAGCGGGGGGAACAGATTTGGCCCCGTCGGCACGCTCCGCCATTTTGATGGATGCTGATACGGGCACTGTCATTTTTGAAAAAAACAGTCATGATCAGCTGCCTCCGGCGAGCATTACGAAGATTATGACCATGCTACTCACCATTGAAGCGGTCGACTCTGGCAAGCTGAAGCTGACGGATAAAGTTAGAACGAGTGAATATGCCGCATCCATGGGTGGATCACAGATTTTTCTGGAACCTGGGGAAGAGATGACGGTCGACGATATGTTAAAAGGTATTGCTATGGCTTCCGGTAATGATGCCTCTGTAGCGATGGCTGAGAAAATTGCCGGTTCGGAGGAAGCCTTTGTACAACTGATGAATGAGCGGGCGAAGGAACTCGGAATGAAGGATACTCATTTTTCCAACTGTAACGGCCTGCCGGTGGATAACCATTATTCTTCGGCCCATGACATTGCGGTCATGAGCCGTGAACTGCTGAAGCATCCGGGGATTACGAAATATACCGGTGCATACCAGGACTACCTTCGTAAAGATAGCGAGAAGCCATTCTGGCTGGTGAATACGAACAAGTTGGTTCGTTTCTACTCCGGTGCCGATGGGTTGAAAACAGGATACACTTCCGAAGCCAAGTTTTGTCTCTCGGCTACAGCGATGAAGGATGGGCTGCGTACGGTCGCGGTAGTGCTCGGAGAACCCAATACCAAAACACGGAACAGTGAAGTTTCCTCGATGTTTGACTATGCTTTTGGGCAATACACGATGAAAGCCCTGTACAAGTCAGGGGACCTGCTGGGTAGTCTGAAAATTGAAAAAGGTGAAGTTGCCGAATTGCCGCTGAATGCAACACAAAATTATAGTGTGCTGATGCGCAAAGGTGCGAAATCGGATGAGATCCGTCATGAATTGCTGATGGCAAAAGAAGTGAAAGCTCCGGTCAAAGCGGGTCAGAGTGTAGGTAAGCTAGTTGTCTACCAGGGCAATGAAGTCATCAAGGAGTTCGACATTCAGGCTCCGCAGGATGTGGACAAGGCTGGCTGGTGGAAGCTGTTCAAACGCACAACCTCCAAACTGTTCGATTAAACGGCGATTTATGCAGGATGCGTGCATCCTTTGAACGTATTTTGTAGTTAATTAGGGGTTTTCTTCTAGTTTTGTCGGGGGGCAGGAAAAGCCTTCGGGAACGTAGAAATCCTTGTTCAAGACAGGGAGGAGAGTGAGCAAACGTGAACTTGCATGTGGAAATGGAACATCACCGCGGGATTCTGATTGTGCGATTATCCGGGGAGCTGGATCACCATACAGCTGACATGGTACGGATGCAGATGGATGAAGCTATCCAGCGCAGACAATGCGAGCATCTGGTACTTAGCCTGAAAGATCTGCAATTCATGGATAGTTCGGGTCTGGGTGTCATTTTGGGAAGATACAAGCTCATTAAGAATAAAGGCGGCAAGATGGTTGTCTGTGATGTCAATCCGCCAGTGTATCGTTTGCTGGAAATGTCAGGTTTGTTCAAGATTATGCCGATTTACGAAAATGAGGGAACTGCTCTCTCGGGTCTGGAGGTCGTCTCATGAATGAAGGAACGGGGACAAATTTCATGAATCTGCAATTCGCGGCCAAGTCGGAGAACGAATCGTTCGCACGGGTGACGGTTGCTGCCTTCATCTCCCAGCTTGATCCTACGATGGACGAGCTTAGCGATCTGAAGACGGTCATTTCGGAAGCCGTAACGAATAGCATCATCCACGGATACAACAACAATGCGGAAGGTGTCGTGTCCATTCAAGCCGAGATTCGGGATGACATGATTACCATCATTGTGGAAGACCGTGGTGAAGGCATCGAAGATCTTGAACTGGCCAAACAGCCGCTGTATACGTCCAAACCCGAACTTGAGCGCTCGGGCATGGGCTTCACCATTATGGAAAACTTCATGGATGAATTCGAAGTCAGCAGTGAGCCCGGCAGAGGCACCTCCATCAAGATGAAGAAAAGGATTGAATCCAAGAAAGCATTGTATAATTAGGGGTTGGTAGTCTTATGGATGCTGAAGTGAAACAGTCTTCACAGACCTATTTGGACGATGCCGAGGTCAAACGGCTGATTGCGCTCAGTCAGTCGGGTGACCATGTCGCACGGGATACGCTGGTGAACTGCAACATCAGACTCGTCTGGTCCGTCGTACAACGTTTTATGAACAGGGGATATGAGCCGGAAGATCTGTTCCAGATTGGTTGTATCGGGCTGCTCAAATCGGTGGATAAATTCGATCTCAGTTATGATGTGAAATTCTCCACCTATGCTGTCCCGATGATTATCGGAGAAATTCAGCGCTTCCTGCGGGATGACGGCACGCTTAAGGTCAGTCGTTCGCTCAAGGAAATGGCGAATAAAGTCCGCAAAAAAAGGGATGAACTCTCCAAACACCTCGACCGTCTTCCAACGATTAAGGAAGTAGCCGCGGAGTTGGGGGTAACCCCAGAGGAAGTTGTATTTGCTCAGGAAGCCAACAAACCGCCGACCTCCATACATGAGACGGTGTTTGAGAATGACGGCGATCCGATTACACTAATGGACCAGATTGCCGATGAGTCTCAGGAACGGTGGTTTGACAAACTTGCGCTAAACGAAGCGATTGGCGGTCTCAGCGAAAGGGAACGGCTGATTGTATACCTCCGGTATTACCGGGATCAGACCCAGTCCGAGGTCGCTAGCAGGCTGGGTATATCCCAGGTGCAAGTGTCACGACTGGAGAAAAAAATACTTCAATCCATCCGCGACCAGATCGCACAGTGATTTTGGATTGCTGACAACAATATGGGTGTTAAACTACCAATATGCGACAACTAACAACCTTCTATCGCGCGTTAATATGCGAAGAAGGTTATTTGTCGTTGACCTGAATGGGTTTGGGGCGATTCGACTGCAACAATAATATTAATCCAATGATACATACGGTTCCCAGCCATTGAAATAACCCAAAGGGTACATGCAACCAGATAACAGTGGTGCCAACGGCAGCAAGCGGCTCCGCGCTTCCTATAAGACTTGTTTCTTTGGCTGTCAGGCTTTTTAAACTTTCGATATAGAACCAGAATGCAATCATCGTCCCTAAAATAATGGTAAAGGCCAAATATCCGTAGGTTTCCAAACGCAAGCTGGCAAAGTCCATTTTCCATGGTGGGTGGATGAGACTTAGTGCAGCGCCTCCGATAATCATTGCCCAGCCTACCACAACGAGTGAATCAAACTTTTCAATCAGTTTCACGGCGTAGAGGGTATAGAAGGCAGCGGCAACTCCGGATAACAACCCCCACAATACTGCGGGTAAAGGCACAGACAATTGGGAGAGAGAACCATTGGTGAGCAGGAGAAAACACCCGCTCAGAGCCAGAATCGCTGATGCAACATCCTTTCTGCTTAGAGCAGCCTGTTTTCGCCAGATCATATAGACTATGATCATGACTGGTGATAGATATTGAAGTAGTGTCGCCACTGCGGAGTTGCCATGTTGAATAGACGCCATGTACGTATATTGAACAGCGAGCATCCCGAATAATCCGAAAATGATTAGCTGCAAGGCTGTTTTTTTCTGCTTCCACATATCGAAAATTTGCGAGCGCCTTGTTGTAAAGGATTGAACCGTCAGAAGCAGTATACCCGCAATCAGCAGTCGAACCGTTACAAACCAGTTGACTTCAATTCCGTATTGTTGAAACAGTTTTTGTGAAACTGTTCCGCCAATGCCCCAGCATATCGCACCTGTAAGAACGAAGAATAGGCCTGATTTTCTAGATCTTTGAATAGATATTTTCATGGAAAGCACCTTCACCTTAAATATAAGAATAGTGCTATATTCAAATGAAATAGCCTATAATAATATCAATATCGCACAGATAAATATCATTATAATGTATCTCCGCATTTTGTTGTGCCATCCGAGTTATATTTGAAGTATGTTCATCCTTATATCTCAGCAACCAATTTACCTTATCTTCATATCAAAAGGGAAATTTCCTGGGGAGCTCAAGTCCTCGACGCCATCCGGCATGTTAAAAAGGATTTGGATGAGCAGCCTCCATTTTACGAAATGAATGTGGCTTCAAGCCTTTTGACGATATGGAAACATCTGATTACAAGTGGATACGCGCTGGAATATGATCCATCCGAAATCATCAGAAGCAGGCGAATGAAGGATATGGTCGAATGGATTCACCTGCACTTCGCCGAACCAATCCAATTGGAGGACATTGCGAGGGCCGGTCAGTTAAGCCGCTCGGAAACATGTCGTTATTTCAAACAAATGTTGAAGACAACACCCGTGCAGTATGTTATCGATTATCGCAACCAAAAGAGTGTGGAGTTGTTGCAACTCCAGGAACACAGCATACCGAGATTGCTTATGAAGTGGGTTTTAATAGCACGAGCTATTTTATCAATCAGTTTCGCAAAACCATGCAAATCACCCCGTTAAAGTTCAGAAGAGAAGTGGAGTTGAGAATTAAGGAGGGTATTGAACATTGAACAAAAAAATGAAAGTATTGTTATCCGTCCTGCTGATGATCACAGCTCTTGTTTTTGTGTACATGCGCTATTTCCATCCGTTCCCCAAAGATATTGAAGTAATCCAAATCACTCCTTCTTCAAATATAACATCTTCACAGGAAGTCCTAACAACGATGCGTAAGGCTTTCCCAAAGATACCTGATCAGACAATCCATAAGATTTTCTCTTCTAAATAAGTCGCTATATTAGCGGCTTTTTTTGTTTTTGTGGCATTAGCCACAAAAGAAATGTAATAGAGAAAAAGCTGTAATTAAGCCAGCTATTAAATCTCCTATTACCGCCTCACTGCACATTTATTGCAGGCCTTTGGAAAAAAGGGACCCGTGCAGCGGAGGGATGGAATCGGACAAAAGGAGCGAAGCCTCGAAGGTATATTTTAATACACTAGCAACGGAAGCGGCAGAATAAACCTGAAGAAGCGAAGCGTTCGCCTTTGTCTCTGAATTTCTACACTAGTAGAAATCAATCAAGAAAATTTGGAGACAACAGAGATCGGAAGGTTAGTCTGACGTGGGAGTGTCTGGATGCTTCTCCTCATACCTCACCCCTGAGAGTTTATTGCAGCCTTTGGAAAAAAGGGACCCAAGCAGCGGAGGGATGGAATCGGACAAAGGAGCGAAGCGTTCGCCTTTAGCACCGGATTTCCTCCTTGATAAAGGAGATTCAAGAAATCCGGGGATAACAGCGACCGATGGCCGATCCATCCCGAAGCGCCCGCAGGGTCCAACCAACCTTTTTCCAACCAGAATGTAATAAATTTGCACATTCTTCAAATACTAACCTAAATTACGCAGTAAAGGAGTGTTCCGGATGTCCCTGACACCCACTCCAACGGTCTATGTTCGTTTGCGCAGCCGTATTCGCATCCAAAGGGGCCGAAGTGTCAAGCTTGGAGATGTAGCTCACTTGCTCACCTCTCCCGAAGAACAGGAAGGAAGGCTGCTTGAGCTTGAATTGCTGCGCCCCGGACCGGAGGACGGCAATCTGATCCTCATTGATATATTGCAGATCATCCCCGAGATCCGTCGTGCCTTGCCAGATGTCACCGTTGAATTAATCGGATCGGGTCATACCCTTGTTGAGGTGGTTGTGGGAAGTGGCAAACCTTCCAAATCTCTGTTCATCCTGGTGTGGCTGCTGCTTTTCTTTGGATCAGCATTGACCATTATGAATTTTCATGCGGACGTAAACATGCAGGAAGTCCAAATTCGAATTGTAGAGATGATTACGGGCCGCCGGGATGAGCATCCATATCTGTTTCAGGTGGCGTATTCCCTCGGGATCGGGTTTGGTATGGCTGTGTTCTTCAATCATTTATTCAAGAAAAAGTGGAATGAAGAACCTACCCCTTTGGAAGTGGAAATGTTCCTATATCAGCAAAATGTAGACAAGTATGTTGTGATTGAAGAAACCGAACGTATGCATGAAGAGGAACGCAGGGAGATGAATGCGGATGAGCGTTCTTAACGGAGCAATCAGCATTGTACTGGGCATTGCGGGGGGAATCGCGGTAGGAAGCGGTGTGATTGCGCTTATTCTCGTGCTTGATATGATCCCCAGACTAGCTCAGCTTACGCGATCCTATGACAAAACCCATTGGTATGAAGGGGCCTTGATCGGAGGTTCGCTGCTCGGTACTGTTGCGGATTTTTGGCACTGGAAGGTACACGGAGCGCTGTTGCTGAGCCCGATCATCGGACTGTTTTGCGGTGTGTTCATCGGTCTGCTTGCTGCGGCACTGACTGAAGTGCTGAATGTACTGCCAGTGCTGGCAAAACGACTGGGCATGAAATCGTATTTGTTTGGATTGTTGCTTGCTATGATTTTGGGGAAGATGACGGGCTCCCTGTTTGACTTTTTTGTATACCAGCGTTAAAACGTTAGGCCTAAGGAGGATGGGAAATGGACGTAAGATCGGACAACGACGGGCATGAATCCAGCGAAGCAACATCCGAAGAGATGATGCATAAATCTCCTTATGAGATTCAGGAGGAAGAAGAAAAGAAGGCTTACGAAAAGAAGAAGCAAAATGAAATGTCTGACAGTATCGAGGAATCGGTAGAATATTGGCAGGAAAACGACGATATATCCCCTCGCATGAGTGATAACAAATACACGCTTCAGCAAGTGTTGGGACTTGGGGAGTCCTTTGATGTGAATATGAGGGAAATGGTCTTAGGCGGCAAACACGTTGGATTGTTGCTGCTGACTGGATTTGCGAAGGATGAGATTCTGCTTGAAGTGTTAAAAAGGCTAACCTATCTTACACCGGAGCAAGTGTCCGGACATGCGCTGAAGTCGTATTTCGAATGTTACATTCCTCATATTCAAGTTGAGCGAGTGGAGAAAATGAGTGCCGTTATCAACAAGGTCCTCACAGGCATGAGTGCCATGTTTGTCGAAGGGGACCGTTCCGTTATTATTATGGATACCCGTAGCTATCCGGTACGTTCACCAGAGGAACCTTCGCTGGAGAGAGTGGTGCGGGGTTCAAGAGACGGATTCACGGAGACACTTCTGACCAACGTGGCGTTAGTGCGCCGAAGAATACGGGACCCAGGATTAAAATTTGAAATTATGCAGGTCGGACGAAGATCGCAAACGGATGTCTGTGTTGTATATATTGACGATATCGTGGACAAGGTTCAGGTGGATTCCGTTCGTGAAAAAATCAAACGAGTGAATATCGACGGCATCCCTGCTGCCGATAAACAGCTTGAAGAAGCGATTATTAACAAGGGTTGGCACCCGTATCCGTTAGTTCGGTATTCGGAACGACCGGATGTGACAGCTTCTCATTTGATGGACGGAAGAGTTGTTGTTTTTGTAGATACTTCACCCAGTGTGATGATTCTGCCCACGACCTTTTTTGACCTGTGTGAGCATGCGGAAGAGAACAGACAGACCGCCTTTATGGGAACCTATCTGCGCTGGGTACGATTTGGGGGTATTCTGATTTCGCTTTTCCTGTTGCCGCTATGGCTGTTGATGGTTATTGACCCTGCCATTAAGCCAGCAGGAATGGAGTTCATCGGTCCTCATGAAAATGCCCAGCTCCCGCTGATTCTGCAGTTCCTGCTTATTGAATTCGGGGTGGATTTATTACGGATGGCAGCAGTCCATACCCCGACGCCACTCGCTTCGGCCATGGGTTTGATTGCGGCCATTTTAGTCGGGGATATCGCCGTAAAAACAGGATATTTTGTCAATGAAGTGGTACTTTACATGGCGATTGCCGCGATTGGTATGTTTGCAACACCCAGTTATGAGCTTGGTTTGGCAAACCGGTTGGTCAGATTGTTTTTGCTCGTTGCTGTGGCGATATTCAAGGTTCCCGGATTCGTTGTCGGGACGACGTTCATTATCGTGGCGCTCACTTTGCATCGCTCCTACAACTCTTCTTATCTCTGGCCGTTCATACCGTTTAATGCAAAGGCTTTGGGTAACTTTTTGTTCCGTTTGCCGCTGTTGGAAAATAAAAAACGTCCTTCGATCAACAAAACGCGTGACAATACCAAAATGGACAGTGATCCAGACGGGGAACTGCAAAAAAGTAAAAAACACAAATGATCTGCCGAAAAATCCATTCTTCTCATTTTCTAATTTGATATACTGATGTAAAATCATTGGAATAACAGCTGTTCCAGTATATAAAAAAGTGAGGAATGCAGATTATGTATTTACATGGTACAAGTAAAATAAATGCACAGGGACATCTGGAAATTGGTGGAGTCGATACAACCGACTTGAAAGAACAATTTGGAACTCCCCTGTATGTTGTGGACGAGCAATTAGTTCGTGAGCGTTGCAGAGAGTACATGGAAGCGTTCCGTGCTTCAGGCCTGGGTTTCCAAGTTGCTTATGCAAGTAAAGCATTCTGCGTAATGGCCATGTGTGCCCTTGCTGCGGAAGAAGGACTTTCCTTGGATGTAGTATCCGATGGTGAATTGTTCACGGCACTGCAAGCCGGTTTCCCGGCAGAGCGCATTCATTTCCACGGTAACAACAAAACGTTGGAAGAGATCGAAATGGCGCTTGATGCAGAGATTGGCTGCTTCGTTGTGGATAACTTCAATGAACTGCACTTGCTGCAAGCTGTAGCCGCAGACAAAAATCGCAAAGTTAACATTTTGCTGCGTGTGACGCCTGGTGTTGAAGCGCATACGCATGAATATATCTCGACAGGACAAACGGATTCCAAATTTGGATTCGATATCGGGAACGGAACGGCATTTGAAGCCATTGAATTGGCTTCCAAGCAGTCAAATCTGGTATTGCTCGGTGTGCATTCACACATCGGATCCCAAATTTTCGAAGTTGAAGGCTTCCAAATGGCCGTTCAACGCGTTGCTGAGTTTGCAGCAGATGTGTATGAGCGTCTTAACGTGGCATTCAAAGTGGTTAATCTGGGCGGTGGCTTCGGTATCCGCTATATTGATGGAGACACACCGCTTGAAGTTTCACAATACGTGAAAGCTATCACGGATGCGGTGAAAAATTATTTTGCTCAAATCGGCTATGCCGTGCCTGAGATCTGGGTTGAACCAGGCCGCAGCATTGTAGGTGAAGCGGGAACAACACTCTACACCGTTGGAACAAGCAAAGATATTCCAGGAGTCCGTAAATACGTAGCTGTGGATGGTGGAATGACAGACAACCCACGTCCAGCGCTGTATGAGTCCAAATATGAAGCTGTATTGGCAAACCGTGCAAATGAGGCTTCTCAGGAAACGGTATCTGTTGCTGGTAAATGCTGTGAGAGCGGCGATATGCTGATCTGGGATCTGGACCTGCCTAAAGTGCAAAGCGGCGATCTGCTGGCAGTAGCTTGCACAGGCGCGTACAACTACTCTATGGCAAGCAACTATAACCGGATTCGTCGTCCGGCAGTTGTGTTTGTCAAAGACGGTCAAGGGGATGTTGTCGTACGCCGTGAGACGTATCAAGACATCATCCAGAATGATCTGGTACCTGAGCGTATTGCAAAACAGCCCGTTACCCGTTAATTAAAGAAGAAATAGCGGAGCGCTATATGAAGAAGGCAAAAAAGGACACTCCTTTTTTGTCTTCTTTTGCATCTTTAGGGCTAAATTCCGAAAAAATCTTGCTTATTATTTTGCGATCAATCCATTTTCGGTGTACACTAAGAAAAGTGCTATAAAGCTTGGCCCAGGGTCATGCGTTCTGGCACCATTAACGATGGTCAATACGAAAGGAGTCATTTACATATGGCGAAACAAGCGAAAATCAAAATGGCAAACGGCGGAGAAGTTGTAATCGATTTGTTCGATCAAGAAGCTCCAAACACAGTAGCAAACTTTGAGAAACTGGCTAACTCCGGTTTCTACAACGGTCTTGTATTCCACCGTGTTATTCCGGGCTTTGTAGCTCAAGGCGGATGCCCTAACGGTTCCGGTGCAGGCGGCCCAGGTTACACAATTAACTGTGAAATCAACCCGAACAAACATGAGCGTGGAACTTTGGCTATGGCTCATGCAGGCCGTAACACAGGGGGAAGCCAGTTCTACATCTGCTACCAACCGCAACCACATTTGGATGGACAACATACTGTATTTGGTAAAGTAACCAAAGGTATGGAATTCGTGGACGCTTTCGAAGGTCGCGACAAAATGGAAACAGTTGAAGTAGTAGAAGCTTAATCAATAAACGTATGTAAACCGTTTCGCAATGAGCGAAGCGGTTTTTGTTTACACTTAAGCTTATTAAAAGTTAGTATGTGACAAAAAGGAACAAAAAACAATTGATTTTTTGGCGTTAAAGTGCTAACATCCAATTAATAACGCAACGAATCCTTCAGGGCAGGGTGTAATTCCCTACCGGCGGTGATGCAGTATGTGAGGATATCTATCCAGCATTGATGCAAAGTCCGTGACCCGTCTGCCTGTGGCAGATGGCTGATCTGGTGTAATTCCAGAACCGACAGTATAGTCTGGATGGGAGAAGGAGAGGGTGCAGTCCTTAGGGGCCGCATTCCGCAGGAGTGTTGCTGTACAGTTTTTGACGAATTCATTTCCTGTGCAGGGAGAAATCCGGTTATTTCCGGCAATCTTCATACATATGCCACATCATAGAAGCTCTTTACCTGTAATTGAAGTTCATTAAGGTATGTGTCTGCTTTCACTTGCCTAAAATGAAGTTTTGGGCGATGTGTAGTTGGCAATGTATCAATAGTACTGCTGGTGACACATGTCTCTCATCATCCCCATCGAACGGTTTGTTCGACGGGGATTTTTTATAATATCAGTAAAGTAAAAACTTCGAAGCATGATGTTCCTGATATTGCAAGAAAAATTTCCGCTAAACGCGGTCTGGCTTCCTTGAAGTACTTCGATAGACGTTTTTCTTATTGGATATGGAACATGCCTCTCTGTTGGAAGGGAGGTCTAAACTTAAGATTTTAACCGTGGGGTGAACGGACTTGGAAATGATTAATGATGAATTTTATATGGCGCTGGCGCTGGATATGGCAGAGCGGGCACAAGGACAGACCGGAATCAATCCGGTAGTAGGTTGTGTCGTGGTAAAAGAAGGACGTATCGTGGGCCTCGGAAGTCATCTCAAACGGGGAACGGG
This sequence comes from Paenibacillus sp. RU5M, assembly GCF_900221055.1. Lineage (NCBI taxonomy): Bacteria > Bacillati > Bacillota > Bacilli > Caryophanales > Paenibacillaceae > Paenibacillus > Paenibacillus sp. RU5M. The sequence continues at coordinate 318,133 of NZ_OBQM01000001.1, forward strand.
TCATGCAGAGGTTCATGCGCTGAACATGGCGGGCAGTGATGCTGAAGGCAGTACAGTGTACGTTACGCTCGAACCCTGTAGCCATTATGGCAAGACTCCACCATGCAGCGAACGTCTCATTCATGAGAAAGTGAAACGTGTCGTTGTATGCTGCGAAGATCCGAATCCGCAAGTCTCCGGCAGAGGGATCAGCATGCTGCGTCAACAAGGGATCGAAGTTGAAGTTGGAGTGCTGCGTGAGCGCGGAAGACGTATGAACGAGAAATTTATCAAATACATTACAACAGGTCTCCCCTTTGTAACTTTGAAGACGGCCTCTACACTGGATGGCAAAATTGCTACGCGTAGCGGTGACAGCAAATGGATCTCTAACGAGTCAGCTCGCGAGATTGTACACGCGCTTCGCCATCGCCATCAAGGAATTATGGTTGGTGTGGAAACGGTCATTGCAGACAATCCCGAACTAACGACTCGCTTGCAAGTGGAAGGGATCAGCCCGGTACGAATCGTGGTCGATTCCAAGTTACGTCTGCCTGTAGGCTCCAAAATGGTCAAGGATGGCCTTGCACCAACCTGGGTGCTTACAACAGATGAGGCGAGCCCTGAATCGGCTGAGCGGCTGGAAGCCTATGGGGTGGAGATTATACGTTGTGGTCCAGGACCACGTGTTGATCTGCTGAGTGCACTCAGCAAGCTCGGTGAGCGTGAGATTGGTTCGATTCTGCTTGAAGGCGGGGGCACACTGAATGGGTCCATGCTGGAAGCACGGTTGGTAGATCGACTGCTCATGTTCATTGCTCCGAAAATTGTCGGAGGATACGAAACACCAGGCAGTTTCCGCTTTGAGGGTGTAGAGCGCATGAGTCAGGCGATTCAATTACATCAGCTGGAAGTTGAGCAAGTTGGAGATAATATCAGCATTGGCGGAATTCCGGTTTGGCCTGAATAAATGAATTAACGATAACGAAATAAATAAAGGAGGCGGTAGCATGTTTACCGGTTTGGTGGAAGAAGTCGGTCAGATCCGGCGGATAGGTCGGAAAGGCGAAGCGATGGTCCTGAATATCGGAGCTTCCGCCATCATGAATGACTTGAAGATTGGCGATAGTGTAGCTGTAAACGGGGTATGCTTAACTGCGACAACCCTGGAGGGTGGCGGATTTACTGCCGATGTGATGCCCGAGACATATCGACATACCAATCTTAGTCAATTGCAATCAGGCAGCAAAGTTAATCTGGAGCGAGCCATGCTGTCAGGTGGACGTTTTGGCGGGCATATCGTTCAGGGCCATGTCGATGGCACTGGGGTCATTGGCAGCATTACACGTGACCAGAATGCAATTGTTTTCGAGATCAAACCTGATGATACGCAGCTGTTCAAATATCTGATACCCAAAGGGTCTGTAACCCTGGACGGAATTAGTCTGACCGTTGTGCATACTTCACAGACCGCATTCACTGTATCCATTATTCCACATACCATTGGTGAGACTGTATTGAATGTGAAAAAGACGGGAGATACCATCAATATTGAGTGTGATATTTTGGGCAAATATGTGGATCATCTGCTGCACTATGGTAAGGGACATCAGGAGACCGGTGCTGGCAAGCCGCGAAGTATCAGTGAGGATTTCCTGGCTAATCACGGCTTTGCTTAACAAATCGTAATTGATTAACTACAAATATAAATTGAAATAGAAACTGGAGGGGGACCTATGTCAGAGAAATCCATTCTGAATTCTATTGAGGAAGCCATCTACGATCTCATGCAGGGTAAACCGGTTATTGTGGTGGATGATGAGGATCGGGAGAATGAAGGCGACTTTATCGCTTTGGCGGAAAAGGCTACACCTGAAGTGATCAATTTCATGATTACCGAAGGCAGAGGTTTGGTGTGTGTTCCCATTACGCAGCAACGTGCCGATGAACTCAACCTAAAGCCTATGGTTCAGCAAAATACAGACTTTCATGGGACGGCTTTCACCGTCTCTGTAGATCATAAAGATACCACAACGGGCATCTCGGCTCATGAACGCTCCATTACAGTTAAGGGTCTAATCGATCCCGAAGCGAAAAGCGGAGATTTCCGCAAGCCGGGCCACATGTTCCCACTTATCGCCAAAGATGGCGGTGTGCTACGACGCGCTGGACACACGGAAGCGGCTGTAGATCTCGCCATTATGTGCGGTTCTTATCCGGCAGGTGTAATCTGTGAAGTGATTAAGGAAGATGGCACGATGGCCAGACTTCCGGATCTGCAGGAGATTGCCCGCAAGCATGATCTGAAGCTAATCAGCATTCAGGACATGATTCGGTACCGGAATGAGAAGGAACAGTTGGTTAAACGCGAAGTAGCTGTACGCATGCCAACAGACTTTGGTGAATTCCAGGCGGTGGCGTACACCAATGCGGTGGACAATAAGGAGCATGTCGCTTTGGTTAAAGGCGAAATTGACGGATCGAAGCCTGTATTGGTCCGCGTACACTCCGAATGTCTCACAGGGGATGTATTCCATTCTCATCGATGCGACTGTGGTCCACAATTCGATGCAGCATTGAAACAGATCCATGACGAAGGCAATGGCGTCCTGCTCTATATGAGACAGGAAGGACGAGGCATTGGACTGATCAACAAGCTCAAAGCCTACAAACTGCAAGAGGAAGGTTTGGACACCGTGGATGCCAATCTGAAGCTTGGGTTTGCTGCCGATCTTCGAGATTACGGCATTGGTGCCCAAATTCTCAAAGATCTAGGGGTTCGTCAAATTCGGTTGTTAACTAACAATCCACGCAAAATTAAAGGGCTTGAAGGGTACGGACTTGAAGTGCTGGAACGTGTTGCCATTCAGATGGAAGAGAACGAGGACAATACGGTCTACTTGCACACGAAGCAGGCGAAGCTCGGCCATATGCTAAAGTTCGACGATATCGAGCAGAATGAAGAAAAAAACTGAGTAGCTTTTCTGAGGTTAAACAGGGTGAACTAGTTTCCAAAGATCAGCTGCGTACATCATATAATACAATTAGGGAGATGACTTGAATGCCACACTTTTTTGAAGGACATTTGGTATCAGAAGGATTAAAATATGGAGTGGTCGTAGGACGTTTTAACGAGTTCATTACAAGCAAATTGCTTAGTGGAGCACTGGATGCGTTCAAACGTCACGGTGTACAAGATGATGAAGTGGATGTAGCTTGGGTTCCAGGAGCCTTTGAAATCCCGTTGATTGCCCAAAAAATGGCCGAAAGTGGCAAATATGATGCTGTCATTACGTTGGGGACGGTTATCCGTGGTTCAACAACACATTATGATTATGTGTGCAATGAGATGGCTAAGGGTGTAGCCGCAATTAACCTGAAAACAGGCGTACCTACAATCTTCGGCTTGGTTACAACAGAGAATATTGAACAGGCCATTGAGCGTGCTGGAACAAAGGCAGGAAACAAAGGCTGGGATTCAGCTACTGCCGCTATTGAAATGGCGAACTTGACGAAACAGCTAAAATAGTGCTTATTTAATATAGTGCCCTGCTCTGCGCAGACGAAAACGGGAGACCGGATTCGGCGGCTAGCGGGGTTTTTATTTTCTGGCGGGAGGATTCGTCTAGTGACGGTAGTTACATACAAACTGGAGACTTTTGAAGGGCCTTTGGATCTGCTGCTTCATCTGATCGATAAGGCAGAGATTCATATCCAGGATATTCCCATCAGCGATATTACCGATCAATATATGGCGTATCTGCATTCGATGCAGGAGCTGGAGCTGGATATTACGAGTGAATTTCTGGTAATGGCGGCAACACTGCTGTCGATCAAGAGCAAACTATTATTGCCCAAACCACCGGTAATCGAGGACTTTGAGGATTATGCATATATGGAAGATGAAGATTATGATCCACGTGCAGAACTGATTGCGCGTCTGATTGAATATCGCAAATACAAGGGAATTGCGCGTCACTTGCACGAACGGGAGTGGGAACGCAGCCTTATTTTCTCCAAAGAGCCTGAGGATTTGCGACCGTATATGCCTGTAGAAGCACAATCGAATCCGGTCGAGGGTTTGCATCCCTCGGATCTGATTGCGGCCTTCCAGAAGGCGCTGCGCAAGGCGGAGAAGCGGACAACCGTAACTCGGATCCATCGGGATGAAATCTCGGTTAAGGATCGTATTCGCGATGTCATCGGTGCGTTGGAAAGTATGGGACCGGGAGGCAGGCTGTTATTCTCCAAGTTGCTGGATAACCAAATTTATCGGCACGAGATTGTCGTAACTTTTCTGGCGGTGCTGGAACTGATGAAGATGAAGCAGATCGTCTGTTATCAGGAGCGGATGTTTGAGGATATCGTTATGGAGTGGAGAGGGGAAACAAAGAATCATGGATTTTCCGAAATTGAAATCGATTATTGAAGGCCTGCTGTTTTTGTCCGGAGAAGAAGGTCTGAGCATCAAACAAATCGCCGAAATCGTAGATCAGCGAACCGAACTGGTGTCGGATGCGATTGAGGAAATGATCGCTGAATTTTCCAAGCAGGGACGAGGCGTACAAATTCTTAAAATTGCAGGGGTAGTCCAACTGGGTACCTTGCCGGAACATGCGGCTTATTTTGAGAAATTGGCTTATTCACCTGCACGTACCTCTTTATCCCAGGCGGCGTTGGAGACGCTCGCTATTGTGGCGTACCGTCAGCCTATCACACGGGTAGAGATTGAGGAGATCCGTGGGGTGAAATCCGAACGTGCTATCCATACACTTGTGAACAAGGATCTCATTCAGGAAGTGGGACGGGCTGAGGCAATTGGACGCCCAATTCTATATGGTACTACCAAGTCTTTCCTGGACTACTTTGGTTTGGCTTCGCTCAAAGATCTACCGGAGCCAGGGTTGTTTGAAGATTCCGAGAACCTGGAGGAAGAAACACAGCTGCTTTTTGAAAAATTGGATGTGCAGCATGTGGACCTGGACCTGGATAGTGCAAATTTCGAAGATGATCCAAATGCAAACGATATTAATAACGAAGATGATCCTTCGAACTCATAACTTTGCAGTCTGGATCGATCCAAAACCGGTGCCCTTTCGGGGTGCCGGTTTTTTTGGCGTGGTATGTGGAATGAATTGTAAGGTAGCGTCCAAAGATTAAATGGAATTTTCAGGTCAGACGTGAATTTTTTCCTATATAGAGTGTCATACTAGACGAGAAAAGAATTGAGGGCTTGGAGGTAAGGCCTGTGTGGATTTGGCTTGGAGGAATCGGCTTGTTGATCGCACTGCTTCTTGTCGCAGTCCTCATCTCGTATGTTCATGTGCATTTTACATTCAGGAAACACAATCATGATGATTATGCCAAGATTACGGTTCGTCTGTTATATGGCATTGTGCGTATTAACTATGAAATTCCTAGTATTGTCTTTCGTAATATGAAGGAAGGTTTTCTGGTGAAGACGGAGCAGCGAATGAATCATTCGAGGGGGGAAGCCCAGAGCAGCGAGCGTGTTAACAAACGTAAAGTCAAAAAATGGGCTAAGGATGTAAAAATCATGCTCAGGGCAACGGAAGCATTAAAGCTCTGGATCAAGCAAACGCTCACTCGTGTACATATGACTCATTTGTCCTGGTCCACTCGCATTGGCGTCGGCGATGCAGCATATACGGCTGTTCTCATCGGTTGGGTGTGGAGTATCAAGTCGATCATCATTGGATACCTCTCTTATCAAATCCGTTTTGAAAAAACGCCAAAGTTACAAGTTGTGCCGGTGTGGGAAGACGAGATGGAGTTCCAAACCGAGCTGGATTGGAAACTAAAGATCCGGATTTCAGCAGTCATGATCGCAGGACTTACGCTCTTAACCCGAGTGCTTCAAGTAGAGGGAGGATGGCGGATGTGGTTCAAACTCTTACAAGAACAACGGCGCAGACGCAAGCTGAAGCTGAAGAAACAACACAGTAAATCGCAAATTTAAGTGTATGTACTGTTCCTGTGTTATACAGCTTTCATTTAAAATGATTGCGGGGTGGCGGGGGTGGAACTATGCGTCTTGGCTGGGTCTATTCGGTAGTTAAGAAGAAACCGAGTATGAGAAAATTTCCTATAGTTTGCTTGCAACTGCCGGGTTTTATTTTGCCCAGTCAGCGGTTTGTAGTATTGAGGTTTAGTTAAATGGCTGGCTTACATAAGTCCCTTCAAGTTTGGGGATGATATGGTTAGATCAAACCTAGCTTAAATTGAAACTGGAGGGAATTGAAATGTCAGATCATCCAATTCAAGGCTTAATGGAAACCGCAATGGAAAATATCAAGGCCATGGTGGATGTCAATACAATCGTGGGCGATGCGGTCGAAACACCTGATGGTACCGTAATTTTGCCGATCAGTAAAGTAGGATTTGGATTCGCTGCGGGTGGCAGTGATTTTCATGTAAATGATGGAAACAGCAAAGGTGGAAGCGGCGGGAGCAGCGGAAGTAGTACCACTGAACATGCCAGCTCCGCATCGGTTGCCTCACCTTTTGGAGGCGGAAGCGGGGGTGGCGTATCCATTCGTCCTATCGCGTTCCTAGTAGTTGGCAAACAGGGCGTACACATCGTGCCGCTTGACAACTCAACGCATCTGTTCGAGAAATTGATCGATTCCACACCATATGTGATGGATAGAATCCAGGACATGTTCCGCAATCGTAATACAGCACAACCGGCAGAGTCCGGCATTCCTGTCACACCTGATCCTTCTACGTACAGCTAAATAATGATTCGGTTAAGATCCCTTCCGCAGCATGTGCGAGAGGGATTTTTGCTGTTTGCTTTGTGGAATGCAGGGGGAGTATATCCAAAGGGATCAATATCTAATGAGACTTATCTCCTTGTTCCGCCTAACCTAAACATGAAAAAGATGTTGAAGGGGGAAGGTAAATTGCAAAGAGATACGATTTTTACCGTTTTATGTGGATGGCTATTGTCTGCCATGGTGTACTTGGTTGGAGGGATGGATCACCTGTTTATTGCAGTAACGATTTTTGTCGGGCTCGATTACATCACAGGTGTGTTATCTGCATGGTACAAAAAAGAACTTTCCAGCAGGGTCGGATGGTGGGGACTTGCCCGTAAGTCATTAACATTTGTATTCGTTATTATTGCTCATCAACTGGATATTGTTGCTGGCAATTCGAATGACTTTATGAGAGATGCCATGCTGATGTTTATCATCGGTACTGAAGGAATAAGCATTCTTGAGAATATGGGGAAATTGGGACTTCCCGTCCCGAAATTTATCACTTCTGCTCTTTTCAAGCTTCGGGGTGAGGAAGATAATCAAGCTGAAAGCAAGGAGAAGATATAATGCTTCCAATCACAACGGACTACATACCTGTTAATAAGTACAGTCGAGCGGGAATGAAACTGAAAGCTAAACGAGGAATTGTTATGCATTATACCGCTTCCCCAGGAGCCTCAGCCAAAAACATCAGTACATATTTCGCAAGTTTAGCACAGCAAGGTGGAAAAGGTCGTTATGCAAGTGCACATTACTCTGTAGATCGAACCTCCATTTATAACAGTCTGCCAGATGATGAACTTGCATACCATTGCGGTAGCGAGACTTACACAAAGGAAGCTGTGGCCCGTCTTGGAACGTATCCCAACAATAGTACGGTGGGTATTGAAATGTGCATTGAGAAGGATGGTAGCATTCATGAGGATACATTTAATAACGTTGTAGACCTGGCAGTATATCTGATTAGAGAACGTGGCTTTCCCAATGTGTTTTTTACGCATAAAGAAGTTGTCGGGTGGAAGGAATGCCCACTACCTTGGATCAAAACCCCTGGGGAATATGAAAGGTTTAAGCAAGCAGTCAATTCTAAATTGAATCCACTGAAGGAAGAAGTGGTCACGGAGGATGAAGATGATATGAATAAAGTGCTGGATTATGCTCAATGGACATGGAATGAACTTGATAAATACATAGGAGATGCCTATAACGACAAAATCATTGACGAATGGGCATGGGTGGAGAAAGTACGCAAGAAGAAGCTGACCTACGGGGAATTGCTCATGTTGAAGGTTCTGATTGATGAACGAAGACGCAAAAAAGGATGAGATAAGCCACGAACTGAAAAAGGGGCTATTCGGTACGTCTTTTTAACCAATCATTAAAATGAGCTGCGTCTTTCAAAAAATAATAATTTTGTATGATCACAATTTTGTTAGGATGTTCATGCTCATATTGTGAGTGAAACAAGGATGAATCCACGGTTCCAATTACAGGGTGATGTAAGTCGACTATAACATGTTCTGAAATTTCTTGGCTCATATAACTGTCCTTTCGTTAAATGGGTCATGTTGAAGAAGGAGAAATTCTTGATGTCTCCTACATGTTCTATACGATTTCAGATAAAAGGTGTTAAGGAGTCAGATATTAAAATTGAAAAAAGTAGAGCCCCAAGTCCAAGGACTTGAGGCTCTACTTTTTTTGCACTTCCTTTGCCAAAGAAACATGTATCCGGTCAATCTAATTCGTAATTACTAAAACGGTGTAGCTACTCTTGTGAAAAAGTGGAGAGGGCATCATCTGCAAGGTCGAGTTCTGCGAAGGCCCTGCACACTTTCTGGAAGGATCTAATGGTATTGGTCTCGTATAAAATGTTGATGGGATCGAAACCTAGCATAACTAGTGAATCCACAAGTTCTGTCTGGTCCACTTCGATATGGTGCAGTGCTTCAAGCATGGTTTCAATGACTGCTAAAAATAGAATTGCTTTATTTACTTGATCCATACGTGTTGCTCCCTTCGTTATTTCCTTTTCTCCTGTCATTCTGCCAAGGTACATTCTTAGAATAAGCAGGGTGAGATGGAAAATAACGCGAAGCACATAAGTGACCCCATATAAACTAAATAAATCTGAAATGAGGGGAGAACAAAGACGTGAAAAAACAGTATAAGATCTTCAATGAAACTCCCCTAGTATGTAAGATTAAGCGTTCTCGTTCACTTCATTGATAATTGAATCAATTAACTCATCATCAACTAATGTACTCGCTTTTTCAAGAGCGGATAAAATGCCTTCTGGATTATCAAAAAAAACGTTAAACAGGACGGGAGCGACGTCGTCTATATTAATTTTCTGGGCTTTAACCATACTAATCAGAGCAACAACGATCTCGTGGCCTTCTACATTGCCTTCCATGAATCTATTTCTTAAGTGAGTTGCGACTGCTTCGGTCTTTGACTGCGAGTACGCCATTACATTCCCTCCAACGATTGAATAATCTAAGTAGTGCTCCTCTTTTATGCAAGTCTAAACCAGGTTAGATTAGGAGTTATCTTAACAATAATAAGTCAGTTAGTTCAAATTATCAATAACTACTACAGCAATGAAATTTCACTTGAATCCCGTCTTTACTCAACAAAAAAGACCCTGGACGGGTCATTTTTTTGGTCTTCCTTCCCAATAATCCGGAAATCCCTCGTAATCCCAAGCATATAGGTTTTCGTTGTCCGCCTGAATGGCAACATCTGCTCCTGAGCCAAAATCAACACCTACAGAGCCAAGTTCTTTTGCTTTAATGGCTAATACCTTGCCAGGTGCCCCTGCACATACGAGAGCCAGTTTCCATGGTGTTTTTTTGTAGATATTTTCTATTTCTTTAGAGGCTGCGCTCACATGAGACCAAGAGGGGCAGTCCACTGTTGCCACGATGCCTGTCCAACCGTAACGGCGTTCCAGCACTTCTTTATATTGTTCGGCTTTGGCTCCACAGATCAGTATGGGCATGGTCTTGAACGTTTCATAGAACAGTTTGAACCGGGCAATGTAATTATTTTCAAACGCGTAGAATGTCTTCTTGGGCTTAATCTTGTAATACGAGAGACACATATCAAACAAGGGTCTGAAATACCAGTGATCCGTCTGGGTCAAGTGACCAACATAATCGGCTTTTCTCAGGCAGTGTACAATGATTTCTCTCGCACCTGCATTGGGTAATGTAATGCCACAGTATGTGGGATCATTCACCCACCCGTAATGGGATTTGATGAAGTCCATTGTTAGGACGGTTCCATGGGCCAGAATTGTATTGGAAGCATCCCCGAATCGAACGGAAGCATGTGCTTCTCCATCCGTAGCCTTTTGGAACCAGTTATGAATTAATTCAACACTGCCAAGCACGCTCTCCACCCTCTTTCGGATTGAAATAATTTAAGTCCTTGTTGTACATCTGCATCATCTCCTTCTTTTATAGAATAGAAGAAACGATTCATTCTCTCTCCTCTTTCCAGTGAAAAGATCTTTTTTGTTGGACACGCTGAAGATTGGCGAAGATCGGTCTACACTATGTGAAAGGGGAGGGATGAACGGTGGCTAACGTATTCATAGGTGCTCCTGTGAGAAACCGGGCATGGATTATGGAGCGGCACTTGCAGTCGCTCAAACAACAGACAGTAAACAAGCATTTTTTTTACATTTTGAACGATAGCGAAGATCAGACAGAACAAATTTTGAATGATCATCAGATTTCGTACTTGACTCATAACTTGGGCAAGACATTCGGTCATTTGCGTGGTCAATACGCCTATCACAATCTGGCGCTACTAAGAAATATACTTGTAGATGAGTTTCTAAAATCCGATTGTGATTATCTGTTCTCCATTGATACAGATATCATTATTCCTGAACATAGCCTGGAACAGCTTATTGAAAATGATAAGGACATCTGTGCCATGCTGATTCGAAATCACCCAAGAATTAAGGCTCATAATGCAATGATTGGTGGAAAGCACGTTCCAGAATTCAGCGAGGGTGTAATCCCTGTGGATTTGACAGGTGCAGTGTATCTCATTAAACGTGAAGTCATTGAAGCTGGAGTTCGATATAGTTCACATCCGATTGGTGAAGATGCCCCCTTCTGTGAGCAGGCTCAGCAACTTGGTTATGAACTGTATGTGGATACACGGCTTCGTCCGGTTCATGCCTATGAGGAAGGAGTGGAGTTGGTTGCTAAATTGGCTGGTAGATAGAAGTAGGCGGAAAAAAGGATGTTTTGAAAGCATTGAAATGACGATCATATATCCACCTGCACTCGATTGGAATTTGTTGTTTCAACGTCCACAGCAATTAATGACCGCATTCTCCAAGATTCCAGGGGTCCGTGCTATTTTTATTAACGAAGAAACGTATAAGAAACAGAGCCGTCCGATCGAGAAGTTGAATGACGACCTCTTCCTTGTGCAAAAGGGGATTAACTATGACCATCTGGTCAAAGGAAAAAAGGTTCTCTGGTTCTCCAGTCCGGGTCAGTATAACTATGGGGATGGTCGTAATTTTGATTTTACCGTATTTGACTACTTGGACAATTCGGCCGATGAATTTGCGGTTTGGAAGGATTACATTCCGAAATGTTTTGAACGAGCAGATCTTATTGCTACAACGGCTAAGGTGATGTACGAAGCTCATAAAAATGACGGCAAACCGATCTTTATGTGCCCGAATGGGGCGGACTATGATCACTTTAAGAAAGCACGTGTATCTCTCCCAGTACCGGCTGACTTCCCCGATGTTAAGGAGGGACAAAAGGTTGTGGGATTCCATGGGGCTATGGCTTCCTGGGTGGACTATTCACTTATTACCGACATTGCAGATAAAGGGTATCGTGTAGTTCTGATTGGAAACAATGCCCTGTATCAAAAAAACATTGTGCATCCCAATATAACTTGTCTTCCACATAAGGATTATAGAGTTCTTCCAGCCTATATTGCCCAATTCGATGTTTGCATCGTGCCATTCAAACTGACAGAAATGATCCGTGGATGTGATCCGATTAAATATTACGAATATTTGTCTGCGGGTAAGCCTGTTATAACGACTCGTATGGAGGAAATCGTCAATAAATACAGTAACGTGACCTACTTTATGGATCGTCATAATTGTGGGCAGGTGCTTCAGAAAGCAATCAGTGAGAACAACGAGGCCAAAATCGCAGCCCGTGCAATGGTTGCTAGAGCTAATAGCTGGGACAGTAGGGCCATGGATGCTGTCAAAATGATAAATCAGGTGATGGGAGGCAACGTGGATGAAACAGATATTCAAACGAATTTTCGGTAGCCAGGTGGCCAAGCCGCCAATGGAAGTTGAAAAAATAGAGGTCCAAATGAGTGAGTTCAATTTTGAAAAATATGTGCCCAAAACCAACACAACCATTGTATATCTGCCTGCTATAGATTTTCATAGTGAACGATTTGGGCGTCGACCACAACGATTGTTAAGAGAACTTGCGGAGATTGGTTATCATGTGATTTATATAAATTCCAGTGATGAGTTTTATCAGGTGGATGCGTTGGAGTATCCTCACCCTGAGCTTCCGAATTTTGTCGTGGCTCGTGTTGGTCAGAACGTTCGTCCGTTGTTTCAGGGGGAAAGAGTCATCTATTGGGTGAATGACAGCCGATTGGCAAATTCGGTCGAGACAGCATATCCTAACTTGGTTGTATTCGATTCACTTACAGATCCCGACCTATTTGAAAAAGACAAACACAGGATGGAAGCTGTTGCTGACGTTGTGTTTATTACACCAGAGCGAATTTATGAGCATGGAAAATACTGCTCTCATGTTCATCTGATAACTGCCGATGAATATGAAATAAAGGAACGAGCAGAACAGGTCGCCCAAATTATAGATGAATTGCCCAATAGACCGGCCCCTCTTATGTAGGGGTCTTTTTTTACCCTTATTAGAAGCTGTTCAGCTTGCAGAGAAATCCCGTTTAAACTTTCGTTCAACGTATTCAGTGATATGTGTTAGGGAATAAGATTAGCGTTCTACACTATGAAAAGCAGAGACAGCCACCAGCCAAGCAGCTTGGAGGAATGAAATTCTGATCTTTTCAATCCTTCGACCTGCAGCAGGCTCATGTAAGTCTCGGTAGCTAAATAATGATATTACAAATCTAAGGAGTGGACTGTTCAATGGCTAAAAAAATGATTATCAAAGGTGTAGGTACATTCATGGCGAAGCGTTATCCTACAGACCCGCTGGGTGCAATTGAAGTAATTACACTGGGTACCCTGCAAGATCTGAAAATTGACCTCAATGTAGAGCTGGAGGACATCTTTGGTGGTGATGGCCTGTTTGCCATCGATGTACTGGTGAAGTCGAAGTCCATTGAGGTATCTGCTACAGATGCCAAATTCGATCTGGATGCGATTCAGCTGATGATGGGTTCAACCGTACAGGAACAAGTGAAGTCCTACGTATGGGTTTTGAATGAGCAGGATACTGCCGCTACTGGTGCAGCTAATTCCGGATTTGCTGAAGTGAAACCAAAATTCGCAAGTAAGATCTATGGAAATAACGGAGATATTACGGTTCGTCTCAAAGATTCCAACAAGTTGCTGAAACAACTCAGTTCGAAGGCTGCAGCTGTGGCACCAGATGAATTCTTCTATGATGAAGCCAATGATGTTGTTGTACTGAACGCTGCACATATCAGCAAGGAAATTGTGCTCAACTACAAACGCGAAGAATTGGTAGATATGGTTGATTTGCTAGTTGACGAAGTGCCTTTCCCAATCTCTGTAATTCATCATGGTACATTCCAGCAAAAAGATGGCTCTTTCGCAGGAGTTGAAACCGAACTGTACATGTGCCGTGCCAAAGGCACTTTCAGTATCAATGCTCAGCGTGCTGCAGCATCGGCATCTGCGATTTCCTTGCAGATTCTTGATCCTGAACGTGCAGACGGCAAATTGGGAAGCATCAAACGCTTTAGTGCACCAAGCAAAATCTAAGATCTCATACGATGTTCCATTGCTCCTGGCAAGGTATTTTACGGCGTCTGTGTCCTCCCCTGCACAGACCCTTGCCTTGCCAGGTTCTTTATTTTACAGGGGAGAGAATGTTCAGGGGAGGCTCTACTGATGGTGGAAACAGAACAGGAAAAGGCTGAGCGTGAGCTGGCGGAAAAATTGAACGAGGAAGCTGCCGAACGAATCAAAAATGATCCGGCTAATAAACGGGTAACCCCGGAGGAAGCCGAAGCTGCTGAACGGGCATTCTTCGAAGATGATGAGATTATAACACTTCGTGATCGGCGGAAATACCGCATCCCACCATGTAACCTGAAGGATGCACGTCGATTAATGAAACTGCTAAAAACGGTGAATATCGACGCCATTATTCTTAACTTTATTCCAACAGAGAATGATGAACTGGATGCAAAACGACAACAGGATTTATTTGATGTGTTGGCTATGGCGTTTAAAAACTATCCGCACATTGTGACCAAAGATGAACAGGGTGAGTATATCATCAATCGAGAATATCTGGATGAGTACCTTGATTTAAATACAGCTCGTAAAGTCATTGATATGCTCATTGGTCTAAATGGTCTAAAAAAGTAGAACGCGCCGAGGGTGAGCCTCTGGAGGGAACCGAAATCCGTGATGAGGAAACGCAAGAGCCAATTCACTGGGGAGAAATCTTCTTTACCCTTCACAAGCACTGTGGGCTGAACAAGTGGGAGATCTGGGAGTACACGCTCCCTCAGGTCGCGGAGCTGTGCAAGTCAGCCGAGAAATATATTCAGTTTGAGGTTGAATTAATGACAGCACCTCTTCGCATGTTCGGTGGCGGCAGAGGGGAAGAAGAAGTCGGGGAAGATGGAAGTATTAGACGTAAACGGACTTTTGATGACGCGGACTATACAGAAATATCCGAGGAAGACATCGGTTTGCTTGCACAAGCGCTTGGAGGATAAGTGAGAGACGTCCCGTTTTGCCTACACTAAGGTAGAACGGGATTTATGTATAAAGGTGGTGATGAATTTGGCTGACACAGAAGAACAAAAACACTCTTTAACGAAAGAGATATTAACGGAGGTAGAGCAGTCTGGTATCCCAACCCCCGACTTGAAAGGGGGGAACCAATCAGGCTTTCAATCGCTCGTTAACCGTCTTGAAGAGATGAGGGACGAAATGCAGTCCCAAATGATTGCAACGTTAACCAAGGATTTGGAGACATTTTATCGTGGGGCCTTCAACGCAATGCAAGATCTGCCGGAAGCCGGTTCACAGGAGTTAGTGGACTCTATGAGCAACATGATGAAATATATCTCCTCAGGCGAAGCCAGAGGGTACTCACCTACTATGCTGAAGGAATCACTTGAGTCGTCACGTCAAATGGATGACCAGATGACCAGGGCAAATCACAATTTCGAGATCAGATCATCAGGTCAAACAGGTCAAACAGACGGGAACGTCAAGGAACTACAACGGATTGCATTGCAACATGGTATGGACCAGGAGGATGTGGGTCTCGCATATCGCATTGGTTCCCGCTCCTATGATAATCCTCAGGAAGCCACAGCTTTTGCTAAAGAAGTCGCCAAGTTGCGTTCGTTTGACAATGTGGATGTAGAGCAGACTGCTACGGGCTTGGAAGGTGTTTCTTCTGCTTGGGGAGTGAGTGGTTATGATCTATCCAAAGTGACGGACATGATGCTTAAGGCTGCAACTATCTCACAGGTAAGCATTCACGATCTGATCAAGTCCATGCAACGAACCGTGCCTGCATCGACTGAGCGTGAGGATGAAGCAACAAAAGAAGATGCACTTGCCCGTCTCATGGCTACGTCTTCATTGTTTCTTCAGGAGAAAGGACATTCAGGCCTGAGTGGTGGTTTAACCCAGGATCAGGCGTCAGTTGGCACTCTTGTGGATCAACTTAAGACAGTTGGCGAGAATACAGCTTCCGTGGTTCCGCGGACAGACTCAAGAGACAACTTGCAATTTCGTCAAAGCCAGTTCCGTACTGCGTTCCAAATCTCTACATATGAAGCCATGAAAGGGTTAAAAGAGGAGTTTTCTGGACTCCAGACCTATCTTATTTCATTCTTGCGATTAATTGGAGACCAATCCAGCGGAATTGCAGATCATATGGAACTGATTAATCGGATTATGGAAGAAGCAGGAGTTCAAGTAGCCTGGGACAAGTTCGCCGATGTGATGAACGACGGAGAACAGACACGTTATGGTAAGGGTGATACAGGTACAGGCAAGGGCGAAAGCTCAGGTGGAAACACTTCTAACTCAATCGGATTTGCTGATGTGCACCGTGCAGGTGTAACCCAGGAAAGGGCAAGACAGCAAAACCGTCTTCGTGCTCAAGGTACCCGTAAAGCAGAGACACAGACAAGGGCAACTGCCAAGCAAGAAGAAGTGCTCAAGCTACATACTAGACGAGGTGAACAACAATCACTCTATGAGCAGGCAATCCAGGATGGTAATTCAGCAGCTTCCTCCTTTCACGCAGGAGAACGTGACCAAGCGGAGAAGGAAGCCAAGGCCAAAAGCAGGGAACTTCGTCTGTTGCGTGAGGAATTGGATTCACTCGATGAACAGATGGCGAAGACTAAACGGAGTCTTGAATTTCTAAACCGTGAGTTGGATGAGAACGGAAAAGCGATCATGCAGCTTGAGCATCAAGCGAGAATATTGATGTTGGCGATGGATGATATGGATCTGGATGCAGTGGAGCTTCGAAATAAGTTGTATTTTCTGAATGCCGAGTTCCTTTATGGCTCAACCGATGTTCAGCGTTACGAATCCGAGATTCAGAAATTGCGCAAACAATCGATTCTGTTAAATGATGTGCTAGCCAAATTAAGGAGTGAAGTGAATGCTCTGAATTCCTCATTCAGACAGGGTTCAATCGATGCCGCAGCATACATCTCCAAATTGAAGGAGCTTGAACAGGCACAATTGGCTACAATGATGAACTCTTCTGGAGGATTCTTGGTGGTTCCAGGGACAGGTAGTGCCGGTGCCGGATCAGCTGCAAAAGATGATAAAGAAAAGGATGACTCGGCAAACAAGCCGTTTCTCGAGAGACATCAAGAGTTTATCAATGACGCAATCAAGGATATGGCGCAATCAAAGATTGAAGAAGTTATGGATTTTGGTTCAGGTAAGAAAAAGGATAAACCCAAGCGACGAGGGATAAAACAGAGATTCGAAGATATAAAAGAAACTGGTAATAAAAAAGCATTTTTTAATGGTCATGCGCCTATTCGTGACAAGGACGGCAAGGTACTCAGAGCTCCGGATAAACCTGATGGTACCCTTGGAGATATCATTACCCAGCGAGATGTTACTAGCGAGCGTAAGAAAAAAGGAGATATTCCAGGCAAGCTAGCAAAGCTCGGCAAATTCGGTAAGTCGATACTGAAACCGCTAAAAGCCGTCCCTTATCTGGGCATGGCTATGACTGCTATGGATATAGTATCCGGTGTAGTTGATCCACTGAGCAACATGGGCAAGTCGGAAGCAGAAAAACAGAGTATTCGTGCTGCAAACAAAGAGGAGCTGGCTAAGGATTTCAAAGATATGGAGCAATCCTCATTTGTGGGTAAAGTTTGGAAAGGCGTCAATCTGGGAATGGATGCTGTGGTAAAAGGTGGTATAAGTTCCCTGTTCGGTAACAATGCCACCAATAATAAGTTTGGCGATTATTGGAAGGGTTTTAAAGCGGTGTGGTCCGAAGATGGCGGAGATGCGGTCGAGAAAAAGCTGGCCAAAGAGTATAACTATGAGCAAGAGAAAAAAGAGTCCCAGCTTCGAATGGACAAGGAGTCCGGCAAGACGCCCGAGGAGAACACTCAGCCACAAGTACAATATGTGCAGCCTCAGATTCAGTACGTCCCTGGTGCTGCCGGAATGGGTACCGTTGCAAACGGATATACACCTCAGCCACAAAGCAATGGTATTGATGAAATGATCGCCAAGATTAATCGGCAGCTTAACAAATCGACAAGTGACAACGAAACGAATTACCAAGTCGCTCGATCCCGTCTGTTGATTAGCGGTGTCCGCGAGGATTCTGGCCAGATGCGCGCTTTGATGGAGAAATATTTGCAAGAAAATATCAAGTTCTTTGATAAGGCGATTGCTAGTTTGCAGAAAACGTACGACAAGATGGCTGAGGGCAAGGAAAAAGATGAACTCGGTCTGGAGATTAACGAGAAGAAGCAGCAAAAGGCACAATCAGAGCTTGAACTGAACGGTGTTAAAAACAGTAAAATTGACGAACTCAGACGCAAGATGAACGATCAACTTGAGCTGACACAGTTGGACTATGACAAACGAATGTACGATCTCTTGGCGGCCAATGGGGGTAAGGAAGATGCACCAGAATTGATTGCATTGAACAAATCCCGTGCATCTGAGCTGAACTCAAAAATGAGTTCGATCAAGCAAGATTGGAAGAATTTGCTGAATAGTGGATTATTTAAACCGGGCTCGGATGAATATATGGATATTTTTAAACAAATCCAATCATTGGGTGTGGAACAGTCCAAAAATTTGGCCGAAATCAGCAAAAAAATGGATAAACCCATATCTACATTCAACATTCCAGCAGGACTTAAAGTCATGGATTACTTTGATTATATGACGACAAACAATACACATAAAAGTGTGATGGTTGGGGCGGGCGATGTCACGGTGCATGTGAATATCGACAATATGACAGGCAGCACAAAAGATGTGGAGAAACTGACGTCGTCACTGGATAAGACACTACGGCAGAACAATCCGGGTCTTGTAAACAGGATGGCGAGCAATGTCGGTGCAAGAATGGGGAGTAATTACCCCGTATCTTTTATTAGGTAAGGAGGGCTTCTGATATGTCTCAGCAAGACCCGTTTGGCTCAGTTAATGACCGGTATAAAAGAAAGTTGTATGTGGATACAGGCATGAAGTTTGAGCCTGTGATGGGTCGGATTATTGATCCCTACTCTTCACCTTCCCCCAATCCGCAAGTGAGGGAGATCAAAATGATTAATGCTCCCTCGCATTTTCATCAGATGGGCGTGTCTTCGTACAAGTCCATCATTAACATCCTGTTTAAAGACAAGCAATCCTATCATGACTACGCCATGTACGTAGGCTGGACGCACAAATTTTATGATGAGAAGGGCAATATTTATGTTGGTGTTGTAGAGTCCATCAAAGTAGACCCTATTTTCTATCATCAGGATACTATGGATAAAGATCAGAAGGGCTACAAGGTCGAATTGACTATGACCCTAATCAAGAAAGATGGATATGACCGCAAGAGTGCAGTACAGTTCCAGGATTTACAGACGACGGAAGGTAAGAATCACTGGGCAAGAGATTCCATTGAACGCATGGCTGATTTGGGACTTACTGTTGTAACAGAATTGGATGGTACACCAATTCTATACTTCAGGCCGGAAGATTTTATAACTAGAGCAGAGTTTGTTACTTTCCTGATGCGCACCAAACGTCTGCTGGAACGAACAATTCGAGAGTAGGGTGACCTACTCTCTTTTCTGTCTATTCTAAATATAGGGGGTGTTTATCATACGAAAATGGGTTGATGTAAACGAAGGGGACTGGTTCTATAACGATGTTATGGAAGCCACAAATATGGTTCTGGAAGATGGTGAAGTCTTTGTTGCCGGGATCAACTATAACAAGTTTGAGGAAGGCAAGCCTTTTGTATATGAGGAAATCAAGGGGCAAGCGGGGCAAACCTCATTTAGTCTGCCTCTTCTGATTAAGCCGACAGATAACAATCCACTGTATGTGTTTATTGATGGGGTTCAAACGATCTACGAAACGGCTGAAACCAATAGCAAGGGGTTAACCGATGTAGAGTTGTATACCGGTGTGAAAGCAGGTCAGGTGGTGTCCTTCTGTAGTTATGGAGAACCGTTGCTGGATAGTGATTGGAAAAGGCCACCCGTGTCCTGGACTGGAGATCTGCCCAGAGCTGCACTTAGTGCAGCGACGACCTATTTCTACGATCCATTCAGTCGTAATCATCAAGAATATTTGTATGCAGCAGGCCAACCGCTTCGCAGACTCAGTATTCCTTCCGAGGTATGGGCAGACACCATGGGAGATGCGGCAGCGGTAACCAAAATTGCAACAAAGGCAATTGGTTACCGGACAGATGTATATTGTGTCAGTCCTGGGGGATCAGTGTTTCTTCCCTTTAATCTGAACGGTGTCACTTGCAAGTTCAACTATTGGACGAAGAATAACGGTGGAGCATTCAAATTCAAGAGTGAAGACATCAAAGCAACAACACTCAAACCGGCATACAACAACTGTTTTTTTCCTAATGCGATTATACAGCGGGGAGAAGCCTTTCATCTGATTAACAAGCTACGCAAGGTGTTCTATGCCAGATTTACGGACAAGGAAGCGCCAACGACGGGGATTAATGAGCCTATTAAGGCATTTCAGGGACAACGGGTGTTTAGACTTAACGGCAATTATCCAGCAGGTAAAAATAAACTTAAAGTTACAGTGAAATTCAAAGAAGAGAAAAAAGATAAAGTCCAAGAAACTCCGCCTTATTCAGAAATTGACAACCATACGGTTGTCTTCAATCAACCTTTCTCAGAAGGCGACGAAGTGACTTTCTATTATCTCAAAGATGTGAGCGAGAGGTTCGCAGACGTCGGAAAAGATTCGGCCATTTATTATCAAACCAAGGGTGAGCGGGTAGAACAGTCCAAGGATGCTTTCTGGAAAATAGCTGTTTCGGAGATGGAAGATGAAACATTTGCCAATAATGACCCGCTGATTGCAGGCATCAATATCAAGAAAAAGCTGGATGGTGCAGCTGTGGTAACTAATATGGGCAGACCTGTAGGGGGTACAGAACCGGATGAGACATGGTTTTTGGGTAACTCTGCTATGACACGGGCTGAAGCCGTAGCTTTCTTGGACCGATTCATGAAGTGGACCATCGAGCGATTTAAGTAGGGGGAGATACAATATGATTCCAATTTCGGATGAGGTTATGAATGTGCTCTCTCAGCGTCTGAAGCTGGGGGAAGGAGCACTTCCCAATATTCGGGTCGAAGTTGACAGGCTGGCATTTATCCCGGGACGGACAGAAGAGTTCAGGCATATGGTTTCCGAGCAAGTACCCATCATCAGTACACAATCCGTTTGGGTGGATGAGTCGAGTAACGGAATATATAATGGTTCGACCGAAGCTACCGCCCAAGACATTTGTTTTCCGATCAAGGGTAAAACGTTGATTACCACTGAGGTTACAGATGAATTTGGTGCTCCTCGTAAAAGCGCGTCAAAAATTCACCGAGGCATCGATTTATGGGAGCAGATCGGAACGCCAATTCTGGCTGCATGGGCGGGTAAAGTAGTCCGCATATCCCAGAATAAAACAGAAGGTGCCGGTAATGCCGTAAATATAAGACATGATAATGGTGTGATTACCAAATATTTTCATCTGAAAGAAATTCTCTGTTCGGTGGATGATGAAGTAGCTCAAGGAGCTGTCATTGGAACACTAGGCAATACGGGTGGCGTATATACCAATGGCCATAAGGTTTCTGCTGCTGAACGTGCAGTGGGTAAAGGGCGACATCTACACTTTGAAATTTGGGAAGGGGTTAATCCGACATCGAAAACTGGAGAAGGTGGTGAGGCAGTTAATCCCAGATTATATCTGAGTGGGCAGCGCAAACTGCACGGAAATGCGAAAACAAAGTTTACTGATGTAGAGCCGGTTCAGGTCGAAGGATATCCAGGAGAAATTAAACTGAATGAGAAGTTCGACAAACGCAACTGGCATGAAAAAAGCGTTTATACAACCGGTTTGAAGTTTTCGGAGTATGCCAAGATTGAATCGGGTTGGACTTTGTTTGATTCGGGAGGCAAGTTGCTGTATACGTTTGATGGCAAAGCCGCCGTAGTCGAATTTGAGATTAACGTGACTAAACTGAGCATGCCTACTCAAGGACTTCTTAGTATTGGAATGGGAACTAATTTTAGTGAAGCGGAAGGGGATTCTTTCGCTGTGGTGATTGATGGTAAAACGTATGCCTATGTCAATAAGTTCAACGGGGCATATGACCTGACCAAACTAACGGAATTGAACAATATTGTAATCCCCGCAAAAGCCAAAAGCATCAAAATTAAGGTGACTTATGGGGGTAAACAAAATACCACTGTTCCACCCGGATCGGTTCCTGCTTCGAAGGTGAAATATAAAAAATTCGCCATTGATTATATTCGTATACAAGAGTTGTTGCCTGCTCCATTGAAGAATCAAAAGAGTGAAGAAGGACTTGATCCGTCCAAAGGCTATTATCAAACGAACAGCTATGAAGGTTTTGTCATGAACAATAGGCCAGAGTCGGATGTTATTCAGGTTGGATCTTTTGTCTATATGGATACGCAGGTTCTTCCCAATATCATTAGTGCCGAAATCGATGATCAGTTTGACTCTGAAGCCAGGGAAGCACGGCTGACCATCTCTAATCCCAGAGGATTCTTCTCCCCGGATTATAATCCTGCCCATTTTCCCGAGCTTGGGGGCGTGCCATCTCCATGGTCTTATTTTGCCAACGGATTCCATGTTGGGGTTCTGAGTGAAAACACACCGATACGTATCTACATGGGCTATGGTCAGCATATGATGCGGGTATTTACAGGACTGATTGACAAGGTGGACATCAATGGTGAGGGTTCCACGCTGGAGATCACAGCTCGAGATATGTATAAGCGCATTATCGAGAAAGTCATTTCGGAGAAAAAAGCTTATCCGGAGGTAGATGAGATTGATAATGTGCCAGATCCGGTGCCCCCTGCAGCAGTAGGGACGGACCGGACATCATCCATTATTCAGGCTGCCCAAGCTCAAGCTGCAGCCTATGGCGTACCGGATCACAAATTTTTGCTTGCGATATGCAAGCATGAGACCGTACTTGGCACACAAGGTATGGGCAGGGAGGAGAACGGCAGCTTTATTCTTGGATACGGAATCCCTAAAAAGGAATACGAAGGCATTCAGGAGCAGATGAAGCGCGGAGCGGAACGGATGTCCAAAGCACTGGCTTCCAGGGGAAAGAAAGTGACTTCAAAGGCCGATGTACTTTATTTTCATAATGGAGGAGACATTGCTCCAATGACCTGGAGTGAAGATCGGGATAATTGGGTGAACAAGGTATGGACCTTTTATCAGGAGATGCTCGCAGACCCGGCAAGCTGGACCATTACAGCAACCTCCACTCCGGCAGTTACACCTACACCAGCTCAGCCAGTGGAACTTGAAAAGCCGGCCTGGGTCAAATCCACGGTTGTCCTAGATCTGGTTAAACATGCAGGTATGGTGGGTTGGAGGGCAACCAGTGAGGATCGCTCTTATCCTGACTATGTGATCGACGAGACCTATCTGATTGAGGTGAATCAGAAGACGGGCAGAGTCATTGTTCCGGTACCGGGGCAGGAGGGTGAGTTTGAAGTCAAGGATGCAAGTACGGTGCTTACGCCCAATGGATGGCTTAATCCATTCATCGAGGAGTATGGAAAAACGTTTGAGCAATGGTCCGCCAAAGTTACAGAAGCCGTTCAGGAAATTATCTCGGAGATTCCGTATCGAAGCTACTGTGACCGTTATGGTACATACCGATTGGAGCGCTTGAATTATGACAAATCGGTCGTTGCGGAGTTTTCCGAGAACGACAATCTGATCTCCATTACCAAATCCACGGATTGGTCCAGAGGAAGAAGTCACATCGTTGTTATAGACTCGAATCAAAAACAAAGCAGTTTTGTGGACAAGGAGATCTTGCTGGAACTCAAAGGAGAGATCCGAACCATGGTGCTTGCGGTTCCTTGGGCCAAGACGGTTGAAGCCAAGAGACAGGTTGCAGAGCGAGCTTTTTTTGATATGAAACGTATGTGCCGTACGCTGCAGGTATCCATTCCTGCGAATCCTGCTCTTGATCTGCTTGACAACGTTATCGTGACGGATAAAACGACTACCACCCGCGCCGTATACACGATTAAAAGTATCAAAACAAGCTATTCTGTGGATCGGGGTATGCTTCAGGTCATTGATATGATGTGGGCAAGAAAGGGAGTGATGGTGTAATGGCCGGTATTGTGAATGAAAATATTGTTTTTCCTGTGCTGGATTTGATCCACCGGGAATTACGCAAGTATAGCAGTACTTCAAATTCGAACAGTTCTCCTCTTGAGGGTGAACCTTCCGTAACATTATATCGGGAACATATGCAGGACCCGGATAGAGTGACGGGAGCAGACCTCTTCTATGAATCCGAATGGAAGGTTTCGATCTGGATGAAGTTCGGCACAGAGGAAGAAGAAGACTTTCCTTCCGGGGTGGGCTATTCCCACCCGGATTATGAATACTACAAGTATTTCAGGTTAACACAGGTGACCGCCCGCACATTTGATCCAAGTGGAGAGTCGATGTTCACCTACAATATTGGTCTAAATTATGATGACGAAGGACGCTTAACTGGAACGAGCGTAAATCGTATATAGCATTTAGGAGGTGGTTCCATGGCATTTAATGTTTCTTACATCGCGGGTGGCGTCATCGACAAAGTGCGCGAGCTGCCGTACCCACACTTCAGTAAAAAGACGATCCCATTCATACGGGGACAGATGTTGGACATTCCGGCGGCCAAGACCATCAAGTCCGATACGTTCACCCTGGCGTATGACACGGAGTTCCTGAGCATTGCGTTTGCTGCGAGTCACTACTGTGTCGGCGATTACTGGGAACTGACGATCGGGACTGAAAAGGTGTGCCGCACCATTTATGCGAAGGAGCTTCCCGAGTCGGTATCCATGGGTAATAGTTTCGGAATTGTCTACCCGATTCCGGCGGGAACGACCATTAAGTTTGACTTCTTCAACGCGGTGGCTGAAGCCAAGTCGGTCTGGTACAACATCAAATTTTTGAGATAAGGAGGGTGACGATGGCACTGCAAAAACCGCAGACGAACTTTGCCGCCTTTATTGACGGAGAGTCGGAAGCACAAAATCTGATCAACACGTTGGCCGATGAGATTGTGAGTGCTGACATTCCCAGAGTAGAAGGCGGAATTGATGCAAATCGTTGGGAAAAAGTCTATGAATCTGATGGAGCTGAATGGGTAACCTACAGCAAAAGTTATAACAAGAGCATTATCGGAATGTACGCGCATTCTGACGGGAATCAGTACGAAGTTTACAAAATTCCGGATTGGACCGAAGCGAAAAGCCATTCGGGTGATTCTGCCTTGGATGCTAATGGCTGCCTTTGGGAAGTAAGGCAAACTTACTTTGATGAAGTCGTGGAAGGAAAGACAGGACCAAATTCATCTAATATTGGGACCACTTACGGTAACTACAAGACAGAGCGTAAAATTCAGGTCGTGCAGTTCAGTTATCAGGATGCTCAAACCAATGAAACAAAATATGTTGATGTTCCTGGATGTTTGGTTACCGTAGTTGTTGATAATTCAGTTCCAGATGGGTACAGAGCATATTTGGTACGACAGGTGATTGGAAACCTTGATGGAACAACAAAACCATCGAAAGAATGGAATCAGTTTGAGATTGTTACCGAGATGCCTACGGATTGGGCATACGCAATCAAATTATCACCAAAAGGGAAGTTTCAGTATAACTTTTCTAGAAAAGTAAATTCACAGTCTTCGTCCCCCTACTGGAACTGGGCAAGCATTGTTGACAGTTTCTATGAACCTGTGAAGCAACTTTACAAGTTTGATGAACTATTCTATGTGGCAGATGTACTGAACTATGTACCTGCGAAGGTAGTTATTAAAGGGACCCCTACTGTACCCGCTGGAATTCAGGTTCGAGATTATTACGTCATGTTTGAGCAGCCTGCTCATGACTGGAATTATATCAATGTCTACTATGGTGAAGGTTTTGAAGGGAGACTCGCTCAAGGCAGCCAGAGCGCAACATATGATGGGATCTGTGATCCTGCAACCTTAGCGATTGGAAAGTCTCCTACAGTCATCGACCAGTTGAAGGCTCATTATATGTATTTAACATGGAATGATCCAACTGCTATCAAAACTTTCATCCCACCGTCCACGAAGTGGAAGTTGGACTACGACGGGAAAACAGAAATTGTCAGCCCGGCAGCTCGCTTTTTCCATGGGCGAGATTCTACAACGTCTTGGCTGCCTAACAAAAAACGCAGACCAGACTACCTGGTAGCCTATACGCTATCGGTAAACAATGATCGGGTTATCGTTGTTCTTGAAGGTGATCCTTCACCAAATATCCATAGCTATTATCGAAGTTTTGGATACATAGGCAAAATTGTTCCGTTCAATGACTTTGACCATGGAGGAAACTTCGGGGTTACGGTAGGTATGGGTGATTTGCGGACGGATATGACAGGTTATACGAAAAAAGATATTCTAACCGACCTTAATCCGGATCTGTACGCCAAGTATGGTGAGTACACTTCAAATGGCATGGATTCCATGTCCATGTTGAAGACACGCAGTAATGTTCTGTTCCAACGTTATTACCCGGCCTTTATTTCGCATCTTCCGAATTATCCTTCTGTTGGTACGCTTCCTCCGGGGCTTTCCAAACTTGTTGTCGATACGGACGGTTTCCAAAAGTCCCTCTGGACAGGAAAGTATCACGCCAGTCCAATCTACCTTGTTCATCAGGCTGAGGGGTATCGGGGATATATGGATGGTGTGGTCGCGATTTACGATCATAACCTGGTCAATCGTGATGAATTAATCGTAGATACAGAGATTATGAAAGATAAGTCTAACCCTTCTCTGGGTACATGGACAGAAGTTTATAAATTTTTCAGTATCAAGAGCCCGTTGAACCTGTTCAAGCATTCACCATCACCAGATGTCATCACCATTGCATTTTTGAAAGAGATAAAATAAGGAGGACTACTACACAATGGCAAACTTTAAATATGTAGAGACAATCACCACTTCCCAGGACTTGTTGACAAAACTGAAAGAGGAAGTTACTGGCTTTAAGAGTTTCCCTTTTGAGTCAACTGCGAGTGAGACCCAGGAACAAAATCTGTGGGAAGTAT
This sequence comes from Paenibacillus sp. RU5M, assembly GCF_900221055.1. NCBI lineage: Bacteria > Bacillati > Bacillota > Bacilli > Caryophanales > Paenibacillaceae > Paenibacillus > Paenibacillus sp. RU5M. Next base: position 345,023 of record NZ_OBQM01000001.1, read on the forward strand.
TCTATGAGGAAAAAGACAGCAACGATCGCGTTCAGGAACTCATCCTTCGTGGAGTTATGACGATCGGTACTCAAACAACTCCAATCACCAAAAAATTCTATGTTAGCTTCATCAATCACGCTTTGGTACCGCGAGTTGTTGCACCTGTTCCGGCTTATGAAGAGCATAGTACGCTAACTGTACAGTTGCTTGAAGGACTCGAGGGCAGTGAGCCAACTACATTACCGGTTACAACCCGACCTACCTTCAAGCTGACAGGTCATCCGGTACTTTACCAATGGGCATTGGAAAACTATACACCAACGGATCGGAATAAAGAGAAACCCGTATATATGTATGTCAATGTCATGAACAACCGCTTGGCAATGGTTCTTGTTGCAGACCCTGCGGTGAACTTCCTTGATTACAAAAAATCCTTCTTGTATGCAGGTGCCTTGAAACCGTTCAAATACAACCTGAATGATGTAGACGGTAACGTGATGCTGACAGCCGGTGCCGTGATTGAGGAACCCGATATTTCTCAGATTGCCAAAACAGGAACATACTATTATGGTCAATATACTTCTGCAGGTAACAACACACTTCAGATGCTGAAAACCAAATCAGGTATTGAATTCCAGCAGCATTACCCTTCCTTTATTACACAAGCTCCACCAAAAGGTAAAGCTTATCTTGATCCGGAATTGGGGGATACAGGTCTGGAATTGGAACCACAAGGCTTCCAGGCATCGAAATGGACTTCCAAATATCACTTGTCTCCAATCTATGTGGTCCATCCTTATGAGGGCTACCGCGGTCAATTCGATAACTGCATCGCAGTGACGAAGCATAATATCCTTCACCTCGATGAGTTGATCATTGATGTGGAAGGTAAGTCTTGGAACCAAGAAGTGTATCGTTACTTCGATACAGATACGGCACAGAACTTTATGAATCTTTCTGCCAACCAACGCATGGGCGTGGCCATTCTGAAGGAAGTACGCTACTTGTAAGTTGAACTGAATGAAAGCTGAATCGTATAGATTCAGTGAGAGGGAACTTTCTGAGACTCCACTCAGGGGTTCCCTTTTTTTCATTGGAAGGGGGCAGTGACGTGAGTCAAGTAGTTAACCAGTACGATTTTACCGTTATAGATTATACGACAACTCAGTACGGCTACCTGTTCACTGTTGGAACTACAGGAAGCAGGCCTGAGGATTATCGATTTATATATATGCCTTACAGCCGTTATCCAAGTGTCCTGATGCTTGATTTCTATATGGCAAGATCGATTTCTCACGGGTTCAATCATCAACTTGTGGAAGCGATTCGCAAGGATCTTGAAGGAGAAGAACGGTTTATTGTGCTGGGTGATGCCAAACAGGGTAAAGAAGGCATTCTACCTAGATCCTCAGAAGGATCGGGCTCGACCACTAAGCAAGGCAATATTATGGATTTTTCATTTGAGATGGAGAGATCTGCGTTAATTGAAGCTTTGGAGATGGAGCATCGGCAAGAAGGTCATAGACTAAATGATGAGAAAGCATCAGCCGTCGATGAAGACATGACAGAAGGCTGGCGGGTGGATAACGACAAAGAGCTGAAGATTGTGCGAAATTTGGGTCTTACACGTAACTTTGTTAAGAATTTGGACAAGCTAGAGCCCGGCAAAATCAGTTTCAGGGTCAGTGATTTTGGGATGATTGCCGACTATGCAGATAGCGCAGAGGAAGACAGTCAATCTGAATTGGTGATTAAGCAATTAGTGTACTCCGTCAGAAATGATAAACCGGATATGGATGTGGCAGAGGTTTTCGAGGAAGTGAAGAAGATTATCGGACGATCAACGGAGAACAATTTTCTGTTGCAAGCACTTCAAGATAATCTTAGGACTACAGTACTCGGAGAAAGTATTCAGTCTCAGAAGGTAAGCAGACAAGATGTAGAACTGCTGTATCAGGACCTGCTCGGGTCAAGGGAGAGCGGTAAGGAGACATATACCGAGGAAGCTACCATTATCGGGGCGAGGATTTACAATGACCAGCAGTTATCTATTTTTTCAGAAATGTCTACAGCTTTTATTCGCCGATTTCAGGAAGTAAAGTATATGCATATTGATCGGACGAGCCCTCAAGGTACCAGAGTGTATAACACTTCCCAACTGGCTCTCATGCGAAAGCTGGGTGGTGCTTTACGAGAAACTACATTTAGTGGTATGACAACGGGGAAAATTGCTCAAGCGTTCAGGGACATTGAAGAGAGTATGTTCCTGTCCCAATTGAATCAAGCTACTCGTGACATTGAGTATGAGATCATGACTCATGAGAATGTACTTGCCAAACTGAAGGAGCGTCAGTACCCCACAGTTCTCCATACGGATATAAGAGGTGTACGCCAAGTCGATAAGAGACTGCACCTCCAAGATGATCTTGTTCAAAGCAGCCGTGATCGATATCGATCCGAGCTAGTACTTCGTCCAAGTGAGATTCTCTGGCATCCGATGCAAGCTCACAGAATTATAGACAAACATCCTTCAACTATAGAATCGGATATTATCATAGCCAAAAGGGATATAGAGTCAATTACGGATGTGGAAAGGCATTTTCCATGGGCTGTTCGAGATCATGCTGAAGAGATGAACATCATACATGATCTGACTACGGCTCAGAGAGTTTATCTGGAGAGAATGTATATTGAATATGAGCGTCCTGAGGCTCGACGGATTTATGTGGTGCAAAGTACTGTTGATCGTGATGAGGATCAGGCTTACCGGGAAAGTACAGAGTTTGGTTTCGTTTTCAGAGATCTGCAAGAAAGCAGACGGATCAGCAAAATCCCAGGGTATGTAGAAAGGGAAAGTAAAATAGGTAAACGAGTATCCGTAGAGGCTCTTGAATTACTTAGCCATCTTTCTCTAGGTGAAAGGCAGAGTAAGCTCGAAACCTATATTGAGGAAAGATTCCATACTGCAAAATTAGAAAACAGGAAACTTTTCATTCCCAACATTGAGGAAAGTGCAGACAGAAAAAAATCCTTTAATGGTTATACGACAGAATTAACAACGGCAGAGAGAGCGCTGGCCCATGATTTATGGTTACCTGAGTTTGAGGAGCATCTGGCTGAGAAAGAAGTGATGCGTCCTTCCCTGTTCGAAAATTTAAAAACGTTTGAAAAGAACGATAATCAGAAGCAATTGCATCTAACTGATAAACCACTTATATCGCACCGCGATCGTAAGAAGATGGATATGGAAGCCATTCTTCAGTCTATTCGAGATATGGGTCGGCCGACCATGATTCGAGACGAACTCTTGGACAAATTGGTTGGTGGAGGCTGGTTGGGGAATAAAGCGTACCCTGGATATCTGGACGAGGAATTCATCGTTGGGGAGATATTGCAGAACAGTCCTGCTGTCATTCTGGAAATGATGATGGAGGCTGTGAATGATGATCGTGCTTCTAGTTACTTTGACGAAAACTTCCTGGGTGGGGTTAGGGAACGGATAGATGCGTTAATCGACTGTGGGATCTTGAAAGCTGACAAAGAAGGAGCAAGGTCAGGTATTATTTCTTTTAATTTCGAAGGTGCGAAGGAATCTCGGATTGGTATTATTGGGACGGAACTTGCAGAAGCATCCAAAGATTTGGGTGAAACAATACTTGAAGATGAATCCATATCGGCTGAAATGAACAGACGTAGGTCCACTTTAGAGGCAGACGGTTTCGAGGGATTAAAGGTGAAGGAGAATCTGCATGGCGAAATTACGGAAGTAATTTATGGGGCAGATTTTAATACAAGGCCGGCTATTATTGAGGCTGAAGATCCATTAGGATACCTCATTCCAGGCGGAGGATTATTTCCAGACGACCCGGCGTATGAGGGTAGTGAGGTTGAACGTAAAGGACAAGCCTCTGCCGAGTATACGGCAGGAGCGAAATTTGAACGTGATGGAGCGATTCTTGATCATGGTGTCATGGGTTCCAGCGGGAATCGTGAAAGTGTACTTCATACTGAATTCAATATGGGTGGAGCTTCCCGCGACCGCTATGGAACCATCAATGAAGAATACACACTGGGTGGCACGAACTTGCGCCAGATGCTTTTAAACACAGAATATCTCATTGGAACGCCAAAGCTTCGTGAGGGATATTTGAAAGAACATGAGGCTATGGGAACAAGTCCAACAAGAGAAGCTCTATTTACTGATGAGTACTCCATAGGTACAGCCAAGATTAGACAGTTGTATTTTAATGAGAGTTATTCTATTGGAAGGATTGAATCACGTCAAGCAGCTATTGATATAGATTACTCTCTGGCTACATTGATATGGAGACCGTCTTTGCTTAGCAAGGATTATTCCATTAGCAGTGTAAAACCTCGAGATGGAGAAGCAGAGATTAGAAATACACTCGGTTCCTCGTGGGCAAGGGAAAGTGCGATGGATATGGAGTTTAATGCAGGAATGCGCCAAACTTGGGAATCGAATTTGGAAAGTGTCGCTCCTATTGGGAACCGGGGAGATCAGTATGGTTTGGTGCAAAATGAGTTATCTCTGGCATTTACAGAAATGAAACCAGCTGACCTTGATGATATCCTGTTGGCTGATTCAATCACACGCAAGGGCCAATTGAGCGTTGAAATCATTTCGGATAACATGAACAGATTTTCCTTCATGCTTGAAGAAAACTATTCCACAAGAATCATGAAAGATGCATCAGTCCATGAGGTTGAGAGTGAAGTGGTCAAATTACGCTTCAGTCAGTTGGATGATGAGGCTATGTATGGTGGCAAAGGTATTAGGGATGCGGACTTCATTGAACTGATTTATGAATCGATAAAGGGTAAAAAGGATTCGAAACTGGAAGATATCTTGGTTATAGGATCGAAGGGTACACGTATAGCCTTAATTGAGGAGTCCCTACTTTCCATTCATCTGTATAGAGATGCTATAAATTTCGATAATGATGTTGTTTTTGCCTACAAGAATACTCAGGATTCTTACCTTAATGAGACAACAGAGAGCGTTATAGAAAAGATTTCTAATCTTGAAGAACAACTGGTAGCGGACAAACCGCAATATGGTTATCTTTATCCTGTATTGCCACTGGGCGGTACAAATCTGAAGTATGGTGATGTCCCAGTGGAATCCGTGGGGGGCACGGGACTTAGCTATGGAGATATACCTATAGAAATAGTTGGCGGAACGAATTTGAAATACGGAGATGTTCCGGTTGAGATTGTAGGTGGGACAAACCTGAAGTATGGAGAGATTGAGAATTTGCTCTCAGCAGATAAGCCCCAGTATGGCAATATGGAAGAGAATCTGCTCGCTGACAAACCGCAATATGGACATTTGGAAGAAAATATTTTCGGAATGAAAAATGTTAAAGATTCATTTCTTCATTCACAGCTTCTCGGTTTGAAGTACGGTAAAGAAGCTGACTTGATCCAAACTATTGATTTAAATAAAGAGGGTAGATCAGCATTCCAGGATGACAACCTTTTCGGGAGGAAAGGTGAACGATGGGCATATACCCATGAGACGGTCGATGATGTAATGAAACTGCGAAATGGATCGCTGGATCAGGACATGTTTTACGGAAACAAAGAGCTAAGAGAATCCATTTTGGAGATGGAACTTGTTGCATTCCAATATAAGCAGCTGGACCTAATCCAAAGCGAATATGCTTATCTTAAAACGAGAGATGGTCACATTGAGGAGGATTCGTTCATCAGTTCCAGAATTTCTTATGAGGCTTATAACCATCAATTGGATTCTGGGATGAGCCTGTTAAGAAGCACGACTCTCGATTGGGAGCATGTCACAGCAGGGAAAGTCGATCGACATGGTCATTCACATGAGGTGGAAAGTGGAGCTACAGATCAACGAGCCGGAGATCAATTCGATGGTATCTATGGGATGACACTTCAAAGGTTTGCTTTCTCAGATGACGAGGTAAGTTATGGACATAGTTCTCCATATACAAGCTACATTGTTAATGATGGCGAGACTTTTGGCAGCAAGTTAATAGACCCAGGTTATCTCAGTAAGAATGATTTTGAAGGGATAACTGAGGAACGTGAAACTAGCATAGAGAGAGAGTTACCGACAGGAATAGCCAATGCCAGACTATCTGAAATTGAGGATCCTGATCGGCTCATGGCTTCATTTGAGAAACGTTGTTCTCAAGTCATCACAGGTTTTATTTTCGCTGAAAGGCCTGAGAAAAGAGCAGAATATTTGGAACAGTTACACGCGTTTCTTCCTGAGAGAACGACTCATCTCATGGAGATTTATCATGAAGCCAAGATGGAACCGCGTGATAGCTTCACACTGACTGATCATCCGGTGGCGCACCGTGAATCCACTGATGCTTATATACCGATGATGGATACGATGGCACAGGGACTCATATTCGATTACTCAGATGATTTGTTGGATAGGGGGATGGATCCTGAGGATTGGGAGGGAGGTTTGGGCGTTCCAGAGGACTATGATCCGAATGATCCGTTCAATGTGTACTACCCTTACTCCAAGGATATGGATGCGCTGGAGCTATCTCAGTCTGATGACTGGAACAAATTCGGTAAGGGCGATTGGGATCGGGACAGATTGATTGGAAAGTTTTATTCCAAAGAGGATACGAAGGACATCAGTGGATGGTATCGTAATAACTTTCTGGCAGAGACCTACAAGTTCTCTGTTGATTTCAAGGTTGATACGGACACGGATGGTGACGGTGCCGGAATTATATTCAAATACTTTGATGAAAATAATTATTGGATGTTTATGGTTCACGGAGGAGACAGTGATAACAGCCTGGATATGAGAACACCGATGCAGCTATATAAAATCGTAGCTGGCAATCCAACTGCAGTAGGTTCTCCGATGCAACCCTTTAAGTGGGAGAAGAATAAATGGTATACATTGTCCGTATCGGTCATGGAAAACAAGCTCCAGATCTACACGGACTCGAAATTACAATATGATCTTACGGGCACCGATTAACTCGGTGCTCTTTTTGTCGTATAGAGAGATTGGGAGGTGATTGGTATGGGTCATACATTTGGTTTGTTCTCCAAGTCACAGAAAGGTGTATTGTTCTCGAATATGAGGGCGAAGATTGCGGACGAAAGTTACGGCAACCCTAATAACCCTGCGTATTTAACGCAGAGTCCCAATGCACCAAGGAGCGAAACCGATCGGCATGGTGAAGAAAATAACCCTATTCTGGGTGATCCAGGTTACGGCCAAATAGGACGATGGCAGACGGTTCAATTGGATGCGCTGGAGAACAGTATCGATCAAATTATTGAGCAATACCTGAGAGATAAGTCATGGTATGCGAGTGTGCGATGTCGCGAAGCGTTATGGAATATGTACCGCAGGATTGAATGGTGGGTGGAACAGCAGCAGCCTCCAGACAAAACACAATATCAGCGGGTACTGCAAATGATTAAAGATTGTATTCACAAGATTCTTGAAAATGCTCAGAAGCCTGGAGGCAGCCATCATGGTGTGTCATTGCCAGTCTGTCCGGCACCCTATTACCATCATTTTAGTGGGAATTACTTCAATCATTTTGATGCAACCGTATATGAGATCCCGCTCTTTTCGATGAAAAAGGACGTACCATTCACCAACAAATTTCCTGATTTCTTTAGATATGTCTCATCGACGGAGGATCAGGAATGGGTAGCTGTCCACTCCGTAGGCCGAAATGAACAATCCGGTTCAGAGATGATCTTGAAACTGGATCTAGGGCTTCTGGAGATTGGCAACTCATCCAAAATCACATTTAACTGGCGTGTGAAGCGTTATGGACAGATCAGGTTCAAGTATCTGGCTAGTGCCAAACGCGGTAATGGCATGCTGTTCTATATTAACGGGCAGCAAGTCGGAGGCGAATGGAGTGAAAATAGCGGTTGGCAGGAAGCTGCATTTACACTGCAGCCAGGCCAGATGTACAAGTTCGACTGGCTGATTCGCAAAATGCGACCTGAAGTATGGCAGAACAATGGCATCTATATCAAGGATGTTGAAGTGGTTGAGATTGTGGATACACGCAAGCCGCCTGCGCCGAAGGATTACGATCTGGATGGCGAGGACGTATATGAGTATGGAAACTGGGTTGTAAGATCACCACAAAGTGTGGCACAGGCACATTTTAAAGGACAGTTCATTACGGATGATTTGCGTAAGAAAACCATGACAATGGACCTGGATAACGAATGTGATGGTACGATTTCATTTGCTTACAAAATGGGTGTGGATGAAGAGCCGTATCCGGATCATGATTATCAGTTGTTTTTTGATGATGAATTCGTTCAGCGGACCCAGCATGGAGATGGAGATCATGGTAGCTATGCTCGCTCAGTGCATGGCGTGGAATGGATACTGAATGGGGACTATTCAGAAACAGAGACCAACCAGGTTAAAATCGAATATGAAATTGTTGCAGGGCCGGATACGACGGTGGACTTGAGAGGTGCACTTGAAGTAACTTGTCCTTCGAGAGAGATTGATCATTGGGAACCGTTTCACTATGGACAAGGAATCGGGAAATATGAATGGTACATAACGGGAAGTCCCAGTTGGATTGATCAAGGAGATGTATTGCGTCTAGAGGAGCCGAAGCAGGGAGATATGATTGCCCAGACCACAGTACCTTTAGCGGATGAGGGGTGGTTCATATTTAGTTATAAGCATCAGTTAAGGCCTACTGAAGCGTTTGAGGTAACTGTAAATGGTATGTCCGTTCATTATACAACGATGCATGGTAACGGCGAACAAATACGTATTCCTTTGCAAGCTGGAAACAACGTAATCCAATTTCGAATCAGAGATAGTTTAACGGAAGAACCCTTTAAATATAAGTTGGACAAGTTGTTTACTTATGGTAATAACACAGGCAATACATACCGGACAACATCTCCTCTAGGTTCATATGTTGATGTGACACGTGGATGGGATGTAACCGATGCTGGAGCGTCTACACAAACAAGCGGAGATACGATTACATACAGTGCAGAGCTGAATCCTGGTGCCAAATTAAATATTAAAGAGCATATGCGTATCTATCCCGGGATGGATTACAATTATAATCCAGAAACGGGTGCAAATCGAGATGAAATGGTGTTTGATGAATTGTTCAATGATGAAGATAAGATTGATTCAAGATTAAGATTTATAGGAAGCTGGGATTGGAAAGAATTGATTCATGGTGATGGCGTGATGTGGGCGCAGGGACATGATCAGGAATTCATCTGCGAACTTGATGCGCAATTGGATAAGCCAGGTTACATATTCTGGCAATATGGTGGCGTTTTTGATCCTGGAGAAAAATTGGAGCTTCAGGTAGATGGCATTTCCGTCTGGACAGGAAATCAGTCCAATGGAAACGATGGAACAAACTGCATGTATCCTTTGCCCCCAGGCAGCCATCGTTTCCGCTGGATATATAGAGATGGGAAGTCGTATGTGCCTGGCGATGGTAACACAGGGGGATCAGGAAGCGGAACTGTCGGTGGCAACGGTAATGGTCAGTCCAATCAGCCACCCCAAAGCCCGTTTGGAGAAGTATGTTTTCCTAGTGGAATGAAAAATCATGAAATTCAGTATGGACAAAGTTCTTATTCAGGACGGTCTGAACAAACGAGTTTGTGGGGATGGAAAAATGAAGGAGCAACCTATGACGGTAGTCATAGACTTTTGGATGAAGGAAAATATATTACCCGGGATTTTTATGCTCCCGAGATTGGTAAAATTGATTATGTTGAGACGCTAAAGGTATATCCTATAAAGAAATTAAACAACACGGGTTTAAGACCCATTCGAACTTCGGACATGATGAGACAGTATTATGCCGAACCAGGTACCATTTATCAAAATAAAGAAAGTAATTATTACGGATTAAATGTGAAAAATCTATCTCCTGGGATACCGGAGACGGAGTTTGATAGTCCACATACCAAAATGATTTTTCAACGATTTTACTGTGAAGGCGAGTTTAGCATTGATTTTAGATATATTTGTTATCTGAGAGATAAGGATCAACAAAAAGCGAGATTTAGGGTGTATTTTTATCCTGAATCTGGTACAAAACAACGAATACTATTAAACGAAATTAATAACAGAGGGAAAAATAACGGGAAAGTGAATTACAAGAATATAAGTGCTACTGACTGGAATACAGCAGCGACCTTTTCTGAAACAGTTCCTAATTTGAAAGCAGGATATTACTATATCTGCATTGGCATTACGGATACTTTTGGTGACAGTGATCAAGATAAAGATGGTTTTCTCTACCATGCTTCTATTAAGAATCTATCCATTAAAACAAAAGACTCTGCTGGATTGAACGGCGGCAATCTGGTTTATCCTAACAGAACGGATAGTGAGACGTATGTATTGGTTGATTTGATCGATAAAACTACAGGTACAACGCCTTACTCCTATCGTTACCCAGCAAGTAATGGAGAGATACAGACGTACTCTATGGACTTTTCTGCTTATACATTACCTGGTAAGGCATACACGGTAAAATACAGTTTACACAAAGCTTCAGGTGCTTCAGGAGGCAGCGGTTTAGATGCCGGTGGGTTCACGCTCAGCGGAGGGCGCTTCAAAGAAACATGGGATGCTTACTGTAAAGATGCTCAGGGACTATTGTATCGAGAAGGAGAGTCCCCTCACCCGGGGGAAGATTCATGGAATCCACCTGGGCCAGGTACAACTGCGCCGGATGGCGGGAGTCACGCTTGGCTTGATGTCATTCGGTTATACAAAAATACGAGCAGAGCTTGTCCAGGCACAAGAATTGTCATTGAAACCTTTGAGGACGGTCAATTACTAGGTCCACCACAGAACGTGACGAATGAAGATGATCAGATTATCTCCATTGAAGTTGAAAACACCTCAGATCAGAAGAAGAAATACGAGGTTCGCGTTCGATTCGAGCAGGGATGTGCAGGAGACGGTGCAATGATTTGGGGTGGTTCGTTGCACTTGGATGATATTGATAAACTTGATCCATCATGGGCAGAAGTGACCCATTTTGAGGTGTGGAATAATAAACCGATCTGGATGGGCGGCTGCGATAACAGTAATATGCGCGTAAAAATTACACGTGAAGACGGAAAAGTGTTATGGGTTGAAACGTATTACGGGGATGGATACCGGGGCTTCGAACTGAATGATCTGGCTCCCAAGCCATATAGCAAGTATAAAGTAGAGATTACCACAGATCAGAAGGGGCAGATCAGCGACTGGACGGGAAAGCGATACATGACCACCTTCCGGGTTCATGACTTCAAAGCTTACGAAAGATGGGTATGGGTACCTGAGCCGTTTGATTGTCAGCTGGATTTCTTCATCGATAATGTACTGATCAAAACATTCACTCAAGAGGGTGGATACTATTCCTTCTCACATCCGGTGCCCAAAGGCAAACATGAGTTCAAATGGGTGTTCACCTCACTTCAGGAAGTAGGTACACGTAGTTACGAATACGCGAACCTGGACTGGATGAAACTGACCAACTGGATCTGTGATGACGTCTATGTCATTCCTTACTGCGAAGGTGGAGGTGGAGACCAGTGTGTAGAAGCACTCATCAAGTGCTTGCTGGAAGTTTGGAAAGCAAGGCCTAAGATGTGTGTGATTGGTAAGCGGATCTGGCTATTCACGTAATGAAAGGAGGATCTTTATGGGTGTTGCAAGATTGATAGAATCAGGCAGGATTTACGAGGAAGACTTCACCAATTCCAACTCCAGCCTTGATTTTAAATGGGAAGTGCTGCCTAACGACCCTGCCCGCTTTGAAGCGGGTAGAGGTAGCTTATTGCTGAAACATGGCTCCGATCCACTGTATATGTTCTACAAACCTTTAACGGATATGAAGCAATTCGTGATGGATGTGAGGAACAGCTACAACCCCGATACGGAGGGGTGTTATGGAGGCGTTGTCGTTTTTGTGGACGAGCATAATTTCATGGAGATTGAAGAGTTTCTAGATATGTCTCTGCCAACGCCTTTGTTGAAAACCTATCCATGGATTCGGTTAGTACGAGACTACAACTATTATACGGCATATTGGTCAGATGATGGCTTGCTGTGGAACATTATGGGTTCCGTTGAATTGGCGGGAGCGCCCAAGATTGGTCTCTATTTAAAAGGGGATGGAGATCATCCAATGCAAGTTCAGTATATTCGAATCAACAAGGGGACGTTTATTGCCGTAGATAATCTGACCAAAGGAACTGTGGTAGATCTGATTGACAAGAATGGGATTGTGCTCGAATCAAGAGTATGTCGGTCCGAGGAAACGGTTGTGCATTTTGATATGGGGCAATATTCGTATCCTTTTGAGGGGAATTTTGGGGTTAAGCTTCCCGATGGTAATCGTTTTCAGGCCATGGATTCCATAAAGCTCTTTCGAGGTGACCAAATGTATTTCGAGGTTACTCCAGATTTATATTATAAAGAGTCAAATCCTGAAACCGGGGAAGATTTCGATGTCCTCCTTTACCCAAATACGGATCGTTTCCTTGGTTATTTAACAGCAGGTGGTTCTGCAACTCAAGAAGTTCGAATGTTCGCCAAAAATCCCATGTTGTCAGGAGAATTTAAGGATGTAACCTTTGCGCTTACAACAGGCACGGAAAAAGTACAAATTGCGCCTGACGTTGGAGGTATCCCGGGTGCTTTCAGTTACTCAAACACGGCCTTTAGCATTTCGCCGGGAGCCTCCTATCCATTTTGGCTGCGAATGGAAAGGGAAGAATCACAAGACAGATATGCCTCCCAAGTTAAATTTTCTCTCCAAATGTATTCGACATATATCTAGCTTAATTTTAATGGAACCATTACGTATAGATTATGTAAGGCAAGAATGGAGGTGGTCAAATGTCAGTAAGAATTAACCAGTCTCATACATCATCCGCCAGGAGTCATAAGGAACTAAGTGATATCGGGGTTAGAACGCATACTGAAATTGATTCCTATCTTGCAGAATTGGATGACGCCAGAGGTTCTAAGGTTAGTCTGGGTGATCGAATTACCCTAGTAGAAGAATCTGCAAAGGTTAGTCGTGATAAGGTAAATGATCATGAGCAGAGACTAGGCGATGTGGAGACTATAGTTACTTCGAACAACTCACGACTTGATGATGTTCAGCAGGATATTCTGACGGTAAGAGCAGATGTCAACGTCCTTTCGAAGAATCAGGATGATCATGAGAAAAGATTAAGTTTGGCAGAGATAGAAATTAAGGAAGCACATGGAGAAGAGGTATCGATAAATCAACGGTTTGATACTTTGGAGAAGGTCATTGAGGTTGTATCTAAGCAGCCCATTCAGGATTTCGCCATTACGAACCCCACATATCTGAGTATGTATAACAGTGTTCAAGTTACGATTAATGCCGGGAGAGCGAGTATCAACAAGGTTATTGTAGATCAATTTTCCCAAACATTTAGCATTCCGGACATCACAGCAAATACATCTTATTATATTTTTCTGCATGAGGATGGCAGGTACTCCTATAGTATAAAAAAGGAGGAACCGCAAGATGCCATAATTATTGGTGGACTTGATGTTGGTGTATCACCAACGACTTCACTCACGGCTATGGATTTTAGATATTTCTTAACTAAGGGCTCTATCGAAAATGACATGTCTGCACTAGGAGAACGCGTATCTAGTCTGGAAACAACTGTTGGCATGCATACCACAACGATCGTTACACATGATGCAGAGATCAAAGCCATGCAAACCGAATTGGAGACCACTTCAAAAGAGGTTGTTGTTTCACGGGAAGATAAAAATGGAGTCGTCTATGATGCTCTTAAAGACAGACTCGATAACATGCAGAGCCGACTTGAATTAGCTGAAAGCCGAGGTACCATGGAACATCAATCGGTATTTCACTTCACTTCGTCTCCTAACAGTAGATTGTCGATTACCAGGGATTTTCAGGTACCTCGATACGTGATTGGTTCAAATTCCGCAGAGGTATTTCTGGACGGAATACGCATGGATGTAGGGGACGATTACATTGAATATAGCGATACGCTTATTCGGTTTAGATTTGATGTGCCTAAGGAAGCTAGAGTAACTGTCATTGGTCGAGGGTCTATCATTAACACGACTTCGGTAACGGATTATACCTACTATCCCGATGGAAAAGTACATAGAGAAAAGATTAATGGAGGAATTAATCGCACGATTGAGTACTTCTATAGCATGGATGGAAACCTGGAACGACAAGAGATTACTGAAAGTAGCGGACAGATCAAGTCCATTGAGTATCAGCGAGATCTTACAGGTAAGGTAATGAGGGAAATTAACAATGGAGCTGAGTATTACGTGCTTCAAGGGGGAGATACCTTCGATGATACGGACATCCGCAGAAGAATTGATTTTCTTGAAGGATCTGCGCTGGAACTAGATGTCGTATATAACTATTATTCAAATGGTGACATCGAGTCCGAGGAAGTGTTCTCTGTGAACGTGACACCGCAGCTTTTGAAAAGAACATCATTTACCTACAATACGGACGGTACGGTGAAGACCGAAACCATGATTTATGACGGCCGGGCAGTTCAGAAAGCGTTTGAATATGACCCAATCGGTAATATCAAACAAGTAAAAATCAGAAAGGTTGTGATTTGAAGTGACGAGGACTGTACAGGATGTCAAATTTGCACTCCATACCATTATGGATAAGTTAGTGGGTAATCATTCGGAGCCGTTCAATACAGAGGAAATTGAAGTACTGATTTTTGCTTTTGAAAGCCATATTCTGTTTGATAATGTAGCACATAAGTTTTTGTCTTCGCTTAAAGGAATAGTTGAAATTTCAGATTTAAATTCAAATAAGAATAATGAAGAGCACCAATCACCAGAAAGTAGAGATTTTTTATTTCTTCAAGAAAGAAGCACGATGGTTAAAACGCTTCTTCTAACTGTTATTAAAGAGAGCATTCTTCGAGAAATGAGTATTCGATTCGGTAGTTAAGGGGGGGAAATCATGGCTGAAAATATATTACTCGGACCATTACGAAGATATGAATTCTATTCTTACTGTAACAACTTTATTTCTGAGCTACACAAGACAGTAACTCAAGATTTGTATGGAGATATTCATTGGGAGTGGTCATATTATAACAATAATGAGTATGCTGTACCTAAAAGTTGGAATTCTACGGGGCGGACTTCTACTAATCAGGGGACAATTACCGCGAAGAATGTAAAAGACCCAAGTATGTTCTTTACAATTAGCATGAATTTCTCGCGTTTCTACACGAATTACGATTATGTAGATTACAGCAGAAGTTATGTTTGGCGAGTAGGTTTACGAAACAATGGGACTGAAATCAAGCCAGACTTATATACAGATGTTGGTCACATGACAGAGATACCTTTGAATACTTGTATTCTGGATGGAGGAACTCGTAGTCACAATGCAGTTAACACTTATTATAAGTGGAATTTGTTCATCACGGAGCAGTATATTTTCCTCTATGGAGAACCTCAAGCAGGAAATCAGGCATATCCAGTAAGACTATACATGGGAAGATTAATGGCTCTTGAGAATGAAGATCCACTTATTGCAAATGACTTTGTTGGAGTTTTTAGTCACTATCCTCTCGGCCTGAATAATGATGATGATGAGCTCATGTATAGGGCAGGACGAGGTTATGTGCGTTCTTCACGAAATGGTAAGCCTAACTCTTTATACCATTTCGCTACAAGTTCTCAGGTTCCGTCACCTGGAGTAGGGGGAAGATTTTTTATTTCTCCATTTTATGTTTGGCATGATATAGAAGGTGTAAGAGGCGAGTTTTATGGAGTGAAGACAGCAGTTCTTAGAGATTCAAGTATGTATCCAGATGGTTCGATTCTCGATCTCGGAGATGAAAGGTATTATGTCTTTCATACCTTGTCTCAGCAGAATCCACCAACATATCAAGGTTGGGCCTCTACAGCAGGTGGATTTTTCTCAGGCCAACCCTACTTCTTTGATTCCCCTTTACTTCTCGGTGGCGGACAGCGAGTGCTGTTGTTCGAGATTGAAAAGGAGGTGTAATACATGACAATGATACGCAGACACGAGTTTACCAGTACCTTGAGTGTATTTGCTTCAACACTTGTTAGTACGTTAAAAGATGCGCTGGATCCTTATTGGGATACGATATATACGGCTGAAACGACCTATGCCAACTGGGGGAATGCGCTGCTTACTAATAAAAAAAATTCATCCATGCGTTTTACGATGTGTGTATGGGCGCACGCCAAAGGAGTCAATATTCGTTGGGGACTGAAGAATCTTGGAAGCAATGTAGCATCGCCAGATCTATTCGTAAATCCCCCAGTAGACACAGATAAATTCATGTTGGAAACTCCCTTTTTGTGTTATAACGGACAGTATAATGTGAACTATAAGTGGTCTGTGATTACGAATGAAGATATCTTGTTCATCCACGGGGAGAGTCTAAATTACCCGGAACGAGCTTACCCAGTACGGATATTTCTAGGTAAATGCCAGTCATTAGAGCAAGAAGATCCCGCAATCGCCAATAAGTTCTATGGTATATTCCCGCATATGCCTTTCAATACTTCAGATAACAACACAGCAGATCAATATGATACACCAAGGGGTGTCGTAATGACTTCCCGGAATGGAACAGAATATGCGCTATACAACTTTGGAACGGAGTCCATTCCTTCTCCAGGTGTCGGCTCAAGGTACTATGTCACTCCGTTCATGGTGTACCACCCATTGGAAGGAGCGCGGGGCGAATTTAAAGGCATGCGGTCCATTGTTTTCAAAAACAGTGCGCAGCACCCGGACGGATCGATACTCGACCTTGGTAATGACGGTAAGTATTATGTGTTTCATGTCGTGGATCAAGATTATCCCAATACGGATTATGGACGGTATTACTACAATACGAATCAGGTTGCTGTGTATGGCAGGCCTAAGTTTTTTCACGGTGCCAGACTGCTTGGTGGCGGGCAAAGGGCATTACTTTTCCAAATCTAGGAGGTGCTTATGAGGTATGGCCAATTTCTCAGGTAGAGTTAAAATGAATGAATTATTCGCAAATATGGTGCAGGGGTTTAAAACGATTGCGGGTTCGCCCTGGTCGATCTTTTATGAAACAGCCAGTGTGATCGTGCTCAAATCAGTTGGTACGACAGGTACAGACAAGTTATTCTTCCGACTCGAGGTTGGAAATACGAAGGGGACTACGGGGAATAAACTCACAGTGAGCGTATGCGAAGATGTAATGGCAACAGACGGCAGCATCCCGGTGGGCAGAACCGAAGTGAAAAAGGACTTTCTATGTCATACCAGCAATGTGGACACGAATCTATTGATTGATTATCAGGTTTCCGTCCAAGCGAACCGAATCATTATTTATTTGCAGGGTGATGTGAACTCGGTTACAGGGATCTCTAATCTAGGTTACTTCGGAATTTTGAACAGGTATGCCACAGAGGCGGATTCCTCAAGTTTGGGTGTCGGCCTCAGTTACAACGGGGATAACGGCATCCGAACGTTAAGGGATAAAGACAAACAGATGGTCAACAACATCTATGATGCTTATTCTGCAATGCTTCCGGTTAATCCAGGTTGGGGTTCTCTTTATCATCTTGCCCCGGTTATTATGTGCAATGGTGTGGAAGGACCAAGAGGTGAGCTTATTGATATTTATGCTGTACCTTCTGCCGGTGTTTCTCATGGAGATGAGATCAAAGTAGGGACCAAAACATATAAGGTGTACTCGTTGTCCATCGGTGGACAGAGCTTCTTATCAGGCGCTACGGTTGCTGTTCTGATGAATTAAGGTGGTGAGTGGACATGACTGTGCATCAAGGAAACGTTGTAGGAACCGCCGCGAGCGGTTCTCTTTTTACCCAAAGTAAGGCGGGAGTTCCTCATCATGTTGGATACAATCTCGAAGCTGTTCCGTCAACCTTTGAAGGCAAGGAAATGATCTATTCGCTAGGAGCACTATCTACTACGGCTAAATTAATTGACATCTATCGTTGGGGAACGTGGAGGCTGCTGGACAGCCATGGTGATGATCTGATCGGATACGTTACGGACAAGTATATTTACGGAGCAAGAACCAGGATTGGAATTCCTTACGAAAAAAATATGATCCTGAAGCACAAGTTCTTGACTCAATCTAGTGGAGTAGGCTTAATCCGAGAAACCATCAGAGGACTGAAAGTGAAGCAGAATTATGCGGGTCTCGATTGGTGTATCAAGGTCAAAATTCCTGTTAACCAGTCCGGTTTGGTAGGAAAAACGTGGGGAGATTGGTCTTACAGCGGAAGTGGCAATACGCCCGGTGCTCATCTGCGTCCACGGAGATATCCTGATACACATATTCCTAGAAGGAGGGAAGAGCCTTGAATCGAACATGGAAACTGATGGAGGAGATGAGAAAAGTGATGTTGCCAGTTTCATTTGCCCGAAGAGTAGAGTATGTTGGCGGTGGGGCAATGGCGTTGATCGATATTCCGATGGAGCATCCTCGATTCATGATTAAAACGATCAGGGTCATTCCGTCCAGAGAAACGAATGTGGAAGTTCATGTACTGAATAGCGCAGGCCCTCATCCGGAGGTTCTGTATTTCAACAATGCCCAATACTCGACGGGAAATTTTATGGAAGGCATTTACGATATGATCGATTTGCCTTATGAGGACATCGATGGGACTTCCACACTTCACTTGTCGTTGAAAAATTTAGGAACAGATGTGGCCAACTTCGATATAGAGGTCGTTGGTTTGACTACAAGGTAGGAGGGATACCATGGATATTGTTTCATTCAGCAAAGCTGCCAAGGTAGAACGTGAAGTCAAACAAGCCAGAGATTCCTTTGCCACGCTTGATGGAAGACTGGACGCAGTGTCCACTGGTAATGTCGTTTCGGTGAGACTAAAGACGGAGCTGCCGACCATAGGTGAAGCAGGAAGATTATATCTGGTACGCCAGGACTCAAGCAATCAGAACACTTCAACGACGTATACATACAGTGGTGGGGAATATGTGAAGGTTGGCGGTGACCGAGTCTCTAATCATACCGATAACGGAGCCGTGAATATCAATGGTACCAAAACGATGATTTACTCCCACCCCGACACACACAGTGCGGACATTATAATAGATGGAAGTACTAAAGTGATTATGACCTCACAAGAGCGTGAAAAGCTACTCAATATCGAGATTGAAGCGAATCATTATATCCATCCCGATACACATAGCGCAGATATGATTATCGATGGTGCAACCCATGTGAGTATGACTTTGTCCGAGCGCAAGCGCCTGAGCGTGATAGACCCTTGGGATGCAATCAGTGATTTGGTGGATTACACAGACGTAGTTACTTATTTTGCGTTTGATATGCAAGGCCGGGTCATTCGACAAGTCGTCACAGACAATTACACAGAGCAGGTAGTCACAGAGCCATTGTTGTCCATGCCGATTTCGACAGATGGGTATACGCAAAATGATTCGTTTTTGGTGATATCTGTTGGTGAAGTCCATCGGTTGGATGGTCAAGTATTCGTGCAGCTGCCGACCTTGGTCGATGTAATATATCAATATGATGATGAAGGAAGACTGGATTCAAAGTCCATCACCAGGATGGCAGCAACTCCAATTCAGACCAACTTCAAATACATCTATGACTCTCTGGGCAATCGCATAGCGGTTAAAAAATATTAAGGGATAGCTTATGCTGTCCTTTTTTTGTTCCAAAAAAGAGAAATGCGACTGCACAGATTTAACATTCTGACGATTAGGACGTATAGAGAGAATAGTGAAGGTATGATGGCTGACACTCGAAGTTTATTCTTTATTTCCTAGTACGTTAGAACATTAATTTAGCCAGGAGGTATTACTAGATGAATATTGGACTCACCGCTAATTTCTATTTCAAGGGAAGTGGCAAAAAGAAAACAGTAACATGGATTGAGGACAATCCCAGGCTGCAACAGAAAGAGAAGGATTCCGATAAGGTTGTTCGCGAGATTCCTTTAACTGCCGATGAAGTCAAGCAAGAATACCGAAGACTTTTCAACAAACATAAAAATGAGGGGAAGTCGATCACTTTGGAAGATACAGATGATGTTGTGCACATCATTGATCTCACCGATGTTCGCAATATTGAACTTACTTCAAAGGAGGAAAACATCGATGCTCTACAGACTGACCTTTGCGTTGAATCATGAGGAGATTATCACGATGGAGATGACCACGGAGAAGGACGATCTAGTTGGTGCAACGGAAGAAGCGTTCGATGTAATTGAGAAGGAATATGGTGCCAATGTAGTTTTGAATCTGGTGGCGTTCAGCCTGCTCAAAGTTGACGTGCCTAATGAACAATAAGTTTAAAAATAGATGCTAAAACGAAATAGTATAGTTCTAAGTGTAATGTGCTGCTTTATTTGCATAATTGTAAAACCAGCGATATACCCCAAGCCTACTTCTGGGGTCTATTCCTTTTTCATGAAAAGATCGTGGGGACTTTAGTCCGTAAACGCATTGAAACTTGTCTTGTATAAGGAGTTTTGATTAAATTAGGTTTGATTATTGTATTCAGGGGCAATAGGAGGAAAAAGGATGATTGTAGGGAGGGATGTGAACATTGAGATAAAAGACTTGGAAAGAGAACTCGCGAAAATGGCATCAAGAATAAGAAAAGATTTTACTGAACGCGGGCCAGTAGATACCAGAGTCGTCATCATGAATCATTTTATCATCCTAAAGTTTACAGCAAAATTCACCAAACCTGAAGCGTTCATGCTTGAACACATGCAATCGCATTCCAGTCAGATCTTTGCCGAATACAAGCTGAAGCTTGCACAAATGATGAGAGAAGATTTCAGTCCTGTTTTCTCCTATATTCACCTGGGTTTGAAAATTGAAGATATAGAAACCATGTTCTTTGGCACTGATTTTGCGGAACAGGTAACTGTCTTTAAAATGAACAAGGATGTTGAGGGGCTGCTGAAAAATGATGCTATAAACATGCCTTAAGACTCATGAAAATTCATTTTTTTATTGGATAGGTTCTTCGGAACTAATTTTGATGTTGACAATATCCTACATATTTCCTTATACTACCCTTATGGCGATCAGATAGAATTAATAATCTTGACGAAGCCTGTAATTGGATTAAAGGGCTTCAAGACCATATCTTCGGTAATTGGAACGAAATAGATGTCAGACCAAGACCGACACATTCCACCATTTTGGTATTTTCCTAGTGGTGCGCTCTGTGTTGGTCTTTTTGTTTGCAAAAAACAGGCTTTACGTTTCGCATTTGGCTTCGTATATAGTGGGTAAATGGTGTACTAAAGAAGCTGATAAAAATATGTTGCGAACATTAGTTCGTATTTGTTATTCTGAATGTAATAGGTTGGAAAAGTGTCTCTGGATAAAATGTCCCATTGCTGAGTTTTGAAAGATAGTTTATATCTTGATCTGGATCGAAAGGGGAGGTGCATCATCTGCGCAATTTATATGTAATGCAAAAGACTTATCTAGCTTTACGCTTTGCCTGAAGATGAAGTTTTCATATTTACGAAGAAGTGATAACACTACATATTAGATATGGTTTTTTGGACATCGGCAAGGAATATTTGAAGTTTGATTAAGGTGCGAGATACTAGATTGTTGAGTGATCAAGAATTGATCAAAATTTTAACTATAGAAATGCAAGTTATAGAGTTTAAACAAACAACTAAATAGTCATTGGGGGAAAATGATAATGTCTGCTACAACTGCTATGGGGTTTGATGATTTATTTGAAATTGGGGATATAGATACGTTCTTGAACAAAGCACAGGAAAAATGTCGCCATAAACTTAGAGGCAAAACGTTTGCAGGGATGGAAAAAGAGGATGTAACGCAGGAGATCATGATTAAGTTGTATAACGCGCTGGACAAGTATGACGCAGAAAAAGCAAAAATGTCGACGTTTGTTGATCACCTAATCGAAAATAAAATCAAGGATATGTATCGCAAATGCATGTCTGAGAAAAACCTCAGTGTCGTTAACGCTGTCCAGCTAGTGTGTACAGATCTTGGTGCAAGTGATGAAAGTGATGGAACAGATACAGCGCTAACGCTTGGGCACGCCGGATTTGCCTTTGAGAATTTTGAATTCGTAACTGACATCATGGAGAATATGAAGCTTAATGACCGGGAAAAAGAGATTTTTAAACTTCGAACCTCGGGGTACGAGTTTGTAGAAATTGCAGCAATGTTAGGTGTATCCAAGGCACGCATATCACAGTTATGGAAAGCGATTCGTGAGAAATACGAAGCTCTGTAGTTTTAAATGAAGTGGCAATTCATAGCCAAAGTTTGTTGCAGATCGATCAAAACGTTACATAGAACTAAGAGCACCCTTAACGGGGTGCTTTTTTATATCGTATAGAGTAATTAATCGATTGAATAATGGAAGGTGGCAGAAGAATATGCTCAGTGTTGTTGTGTTGGGATTTACGTTGGAAAGTCTGTCGGGATTTTCTGATATTGCTTGGGCCCACCATGATTCATCCACAGCTTCCGACCTAAGTAACCGGGAGTATGCGTTGATTATTGAGAAGGTTGTGTTTCAAGCGGATGCGTTGCTAGTTAATCTTGATGTGGAAAAGCTGACTCCTACTGAGATAGTGATCTTGCATCATGCGTATATTCAAAACAAACCAATCATGGGTGTAGGACTCAGAGTATGGGAGCCTGTCATTGAAGAGATGTTGTCCAATCGAATAAATGATCTTGAGCGGGCTGTAAAGCATATTCGAACGCATTATACGCTCATAAGTGGCGCCCTAAATGTCTCTCCTGTGTAAATCGTTAACTGCTAGTAATATAACGCGTATAGAGAAATTGAAGAGCTGGATAGCCGGGTCCAAGATAATTTAAATATATGGAGGTATGATTGTATGACACATATGATAAAAGCAAAAGACGATACATTAACCGAAGAATTGGTTGCAAGTTTGATTGGAAAATGCGTTCACGCACCAACGAATGTGCATGAGATTCAAACGCCAACAGGCGCAACAACAAAAGCCAATGTATGGTTTGCAGGTATTGTAGCTGGCTATGAAAAAGCCGTTATTGGATTCAATTACGAAGCGGGTGAATTTCACGAAGAACCGCAAACCTACTACAACGTTCATTTAACGGACGGTATGGGATATATTCTCACAAGTGCATTTGAACTTGAGATCCATGAGTTGACACAAGAGGAGTTTGCTCAATTGATCGAGGAGAAGAAAAAAGAGGAGAACACCACTGAATCCCTTTCTGCTGTACAAAGCGATAAAGAAACAAACGAAGAATCAAACGAACAAACAAACCCTGAGCTTCTTATTGGTCATGAATAAATGGACATGAAAAATTATGCCTTAGATATCGCTGTAAAGATGTTTACATCACCAGCACCAATGGATCTTGAAGAACAGATTAATACCTGGATGAGTGACAAACCAAATGTATTGGTCATTGGACTGGATGTTACTTCCTCTTACGATTCGGCAAATAGCAGGATAGAGTATGCAGCAATCTTGGCATATCAGACTAGTGAACAAGATGCATCTTAATAGAAATAGGGAAGCCTTTGATTCGATAATAGACCCTCTAATTAATTGGGCCACAAGATCGTACAAGCAGTGAAAAACCACGGTTTCCTTCTATTATATAAGGCTTAACCTAAGGAGGTGAGCAATCCCGTTGGTCACATTTGAAAAAATCGGGATTATCATTACGGCGGTACTGGCATCGATAACGATATATGGAGGGCTAATTGTACCAGCTGCTTCTAATCCGATTGGAGAACAAAATACAAAACAAACCCTAAAGCAAGTGAAGTTAGATCCGGACGCTACGTCCCATAAAGAAATGGTAGATATGCTAGAGCATTATATCGAAACTTATCAGGAGAAGACGGTAAGCCGAGCTAAACTGTTGAAGTATGTGAAATGGGTGGACCAATATATTGAAGGATCCAATATGGATTCCGTGTGGATATTGGCCATGATGTGGCAGGAGAGCCGCTTATTAGAGGATAGCACATCATCTCATGGAGCCATTGGACTGCTTCAAATACTACCAAGTACGGCCAAATCGTTTGGTATTAGCGGCAGTGACTTATACAAGCCGGAAGTTAACATCAAAACCGGTATTGAATATATGGAATATCTGTTGGAAAAGTATGACGGCAACCTTCGTACAGCAACGATTGCGTACAATCAAGGGGAGGGCAATGTAGACAAAGGCAAAGCTCGCCCATGGTATTACAACCAAGTGAAGAAACACCATAACACAATGGTTCAGATGCTAAAGAAAATCAATAAAGAACGTTAGATTGTTGGTGAACTTCCACAACATTTACATAGGGAGATCAAGATGGATAAATTTTCAGAACATATTAGCATGAATTTGAAGTTGGACAAGAAATTTTACTCTATGGACCTTGTAGGAAATATTGAACGATGTCAAGTCGATGAACATTTTCTAGGAGATAGCATTTTGGTTAATGAGAACTTGATTTGGCATTCAGTACATAAATACATTGGAAAACCGGAAGTCATTATCAAAAATCATTGTGTGGAAAAAGACGATATTCTTCAATTGGGGCGCCTTGGATTTATTAAAGCAGTCAAAGCATTTGACACAGGACGTGGGGTGAAATTCAGTTCATTTGCTGTTACTGCGATTGTAAGGGAAATCCGATGTTTTCTGAGAGACAGTGCAAGTATTATTCGCCCCACTCGCACGGCTACAGAATTAATTAACCGAATCAATCGGCTGGAGCACGATATGGGGTATCTCCCGACAGCTCATGAAATCGCTTTGTTGCTTGACGAGGAAGAGGAGAAAATCAACAAGGCGCTCCAAGTGGGCAAGGGAGTTAAATACCTGGATGAGCCTGTCGGAGCAGATGATCAGCAAGCCCAAGCAGTTACATTGATGGATACCATCTATAGCGGGGAAAATATTGAAGATGGAGTGGTCGACAGAATTTATGTTGACGCAGTTATAGAATCGGTGAAACGCAAGTTAAGCGAGAAGGAAGTCACTGTCCTGAAGCATCGGGTAGAGGGCTTTAATCAGACACAGACAGCAGAGATGGAGGATATTAGCCAGATGAGAGTCTCCAGAATTATGCGAAAAGTGGCAAAGATGCTGGAATATAACTAAATTTAATCATTCCTAGCAACTAATCCTAAAACTATGAGATCCCTTCCGCAGCATGTGCGAGAGGGATTTTTGCTGTTTTCTAACACTGGGACATACTTCGGGTTGTCCAGACATAAGCTAGTACAAGATTCCAAGTGACCCGGAGGAATGAATCGATGCGAAAATTAATGAAATTTATGGCATGTATGCTTGTACCTTTGTTTCTGTTTCCCTCATTTGGGCTTGCTGAAGCCCAGGGAACTATCCCCGGCCCCTCAAACCATGCGCAAAGCGCTGCTCTCATTGATGTGACGTCGGGCCGAATATTGTACAGCAAAGATGGGGATAAGGAACTGAGAATTGCCAGCTTGACCAAAATCATGACGGCAATTGTTGCGATTGAACACGGTAAACTGGATGACAAAGTAAAGGTAACTTCTTCGGCTTTTGCCAAAGAAGGGTCTTCCATCTATCTCAAGCTGGGTGAAGAAATGACACTTGAAAACATGCTATATGGGCTGATGCTGCGATCAGGCAACGATGCGGCCTCGGCGATTGCTGAACATGTCGGTGGATCTGAAGAAGGCTTTGTCCTGTTAATGAACAAAAAGGCAGAGCATATTGGTCTGACCCATTCCCATTTTATGAATCCCCATGGACTTGACGCAGACGGTCATTACTCCACCGCCAATGACCTTGCACGCTTAACTGCGTATGCGCTCAAGAATCCGGTGTTCAAACGTATTGTAGCTACGGAGAACAAGTCGGCTCCAAATCCGAATGAGAGCTGGGAGTACTCCTGGCAAAACAAAAATAAAATGCTGCGGTTGTACGAGGGGGCCGATGGCGTAAAGACCGGATATACCAAAAAGGCGTTCCGTTGTCTGGTCAGCTCTGCTACTCGCAATGGGCAACAGCTTGCTGCGGTAACCCTGAACGATGGCGACGATTGGAATGACCATGCACGTATGCTGGATTTCGGTTTTGAAAACTTCCCTTTGGTGGAAATTGCAAAAAAAGAACAGCCTGTACAAAACACGGATGTGGTCACAGGTCGCGGGTTCACCTATCCTCTAGCGAAGAGTGAGACGTCCTCATTGACGAAAAAGCTGATTTTACTCGATAACCGGGCACAGGAGAGTACAGAGGGAGATTCAAAAACGACAGATCCTACTTTTGGACTGGCTGGCCGAATTGATATGCAGCTTGACGGGAAACTTGTGGGTTCAATTCCTGTGTATCGCAAAGGAAGTTATATTCCGCCAGAGCCGAAGACAGAGGATGCAACTCTGGGAGGGATCGGTGAAATTTCTACCTGGGCTTCCGCATGGCGCGCGGTATTAAGCCATTTGTTATCTCCATAATGAGGGGAGGGTTATCCTTTGATCAATTTAATCTGGCTTCTTATGATCGTAACCGGATTTGCTTTTGCAGCAGCACAAGGCAAAATTGAAGTCGTTACGCAGGCGGCTTTTGATGGAGCAGCCACCGGAGTAACGGTATGTTTTGGACTGATCAGTGTGCTCGTGTTCTGGATGGGCATGATGAAAATGGCTGAGGATGCAGGGCTGCTGGGACGAATCGCGAAGCTGCTAGGTCCGGTTGTTGGCTTTTTGTTCCCGGATGTTCCGCGGAATCATCCAGCCATGGGCTATATTTTATCCAACATGAGTGCCAATCTGCTCGGCCTAGGCAATGCGGCAACCCCAATGGGGATCAAAGCCATGCAGCAACTGCAAGAGCTGAATCCGGATAAACAAACTGCGTCCCCTGCCATGTGTACTTTGCTGGCTCTGAATACAGCGAGTATCACCATTATTCCGACAACCCTGATAGCCATTCGACTTAATTATCATTCCGCGAATGCCACGGAAATTGTAGGCACCACGCTAATGGCAACCATTATTGCGACATTTGCAGCCATCGTAGCCGATCGCTGGTACCGAAATAGGGCACTTCATAGGCCGCCACGTGTACATAAAAGTGACAATCCCGGTATGAAAGGATGAGCAACGTTGTTAACCTTCATCAACTGGATTTCCGTCTGGGCCATTCCGGTTATCATCGCGTTTGTTCCATTATATGCGTTTACCAAAAAGGTCCCGGTCTACGAATCTTTTGTTGATGGGGCCAAAGATGGCTTCTCTACGGCAATCAGCATTATTCCCCATCTGGTAGGCATGATGGTTGCGATCAGTGTATTTCGTGCTTCCGGTGCATTGGATTATGTGATCAGCCTATTCGCACCCCTTGTGTCCTGGATGGGGGTTCCGGGAGAAGTATTGCCACTCGGTATTTTGCGTCCTTTGACCGGGACAGGCTCGCTTGCCTTTACGACTGACCTGATCAAAACCTATGGACCTGACTCGATGATTGGTCGCATGGCTTCCACAATTCAAGGCAGTACGGATACAACACTATATGTATTGACTGTTTATTTTGGAGCGGTAGGTATACGCAATGGTCGCTATGCGCTCAAAGTTGGGTTGTTTTCCGATCTGGTTGGATTCATTGCTGCCTTGGTCATTTGTTTGATTGTATTTGGTTAAAAATATGGCCTCTCCTTCCGATATACGAATTATGCTAGAATGATAGCGGAGGAGAGTGAGAACCATGCAAAAGAGTTGGAAACGAATGCTCCGCTTTGGGATGTCAGGTATGCTTGCCATTGCGTTGCTTGCAGGACAGACGGGGTTGGCTGCGGCTCAAGCCGTTAATACGATTCATTTTACGGGTTACTTCGATAAACAACTACGTGCTCAGTTGGCCGTTACAGCGGATTCTTTTCCAGTTGTGAACGTACGTCTGGTCAAACAGGATGAACCCGATTCAGTATATTATGATGTAGGTACATCCATACTGATCTCCAAGGATGAGGTGCTAACTAACTATCATGTCGTTCAGGATTATGCTGAACTGTCTGATGGGGATGAAGGCACACTTACTGTAGCAAGCCCAGGTCATCTGGACAAGCCGGTTAAAGCCAAAATCATCAAAACAGATCCGGTGACAGATATGGCATTGCTGAAGCTGGACAAAGAAATCGACGCACAACCGGTGACTTTTGCAACTGCGAAAGATAATCAAATCGTCTATACCATCGGATTTCCTAAAAATTCCGCCGGGGAACTTGTGCTGTTGGACGAAGATTTCCCTTCAACTTACAATACAATCGCCAAGAGCCGAGTATTTAATTCACAAGATTCGGACGTTCCAGGCAAGAAGGGCATTGGCAGTATCGTCAAATCAGTGGCACAAGGCAATTCAGGTGGCCCTGTTCTGGATCAGAACAATCGGGTTATTGGCATGATGACCTTTGTATACGGAGGACGTACTTATTATATTACTTCCAAAACGTTGCAATCCTTCATTAAAGAAAGTGCAACCCCTGCGAAAAAACAGGTCGTTGTTGCTGGTAAAGTAGCCAATTAAACTTATTCATGTTGCAGTGGTTACATATGGTTGGAATTGAACGGCTCACCTTAACGCTCCTGACGAATACAGGCAGTGAGAGGGTGAGCTTTTTTGGTCTAAATTCATAGCTAAATGCAGCTTAAAAGGTGTTTACAACCCATCCGTTAACAAAATCGATGGATTATCCTTGTGATTTCCGGCCTTGATGGGTATCATTAGTGTGAGGTGACATGACAAACATGGAAAGATTACAAAAAATTATCGCACAGGCAGGCATTGCATCCCGCCGCAAGAGCGAGGAACTGATCCTGTCCGGCAAAGTAGAAGTTAACGGGGAGGTCGTAACCGAACTGGGTACGAAAGCGAACCCCGAAGAGGATATGATTACGGTTAATGGTAAACCGATCCGCAGTGAAAAGAAAGTGTACATGATGTTGAACAAACCGAAGGGTGTTATCACAAGTGCTTCAGACCCGGAAGGTCGGAAAATTGTCTCCGACTATCTTAAAGGTGTCAAAGAACGTGTGTATCCCGTTGGTCGTCTGGATTATGACACAGAAGGATTGCTCATTCTGACCAATGATGGCGAGTTTGCGCATTTGTTGACGCATCCGAAGCATCATGTACCCAAAACGTATCATGCAACCGTTAAAGGTGTTCCACATGGTTCGGCTCTGGAGAAATTAAAGACAGGCATTATGCTGGACGACGGTATGACAGCTCCGGCAGAGATTGAGTACAAAGATGTGGATACCGCAGCAAATGAATCTGTTATCTCTATTACGATTTACGAAGGGCGTAACCGTCAGGTTAGACGTATGTTCGAAGCGATTAACCATCCGGTAACACGTCTGAAACGTATTTCGTTTGGTGGTATTTTGCTTCAAAACCTGAAACGGGGACTCACACGCAATCTAACCAAAGAAGAAGTCAACAACCTGATTACACTCGCAAAATCAGAACCCGCCAAAAAAATGAAAAAAAGGTAATGTGAGGACACATAATTTTCATAAAAGCGCCGCAGTTTTGTGACGAAATTCGCTATAATTGTTCATAGGATGTTCACAGTTGTCCAAGACCGTTATATGCGAATGCTAGTCACTCAAGCTTTTTGCATAAATCCCCGGAGCGACTTTCAATCAGCAAGAGTTAGATCGAAATGGTGTTATTCGTCTAATTCTTGTACCCGGGAGCGTTTAAATTCAAATTATGCAAAAAGCTGACTTAAAAGGGGAGCAGCACATGGGGAAATCAAGAAGAGCGGTGCAAATCGTCATTTTGTTATTGATCCTGGTGTTGGGCGGATATGCGATTACGACATCGGTATCCGGCTCGAATGGCAAGCCAAAAGAAGGGGACAAGGCTCCTTCTTTTGAACTGCTGGGCCTGGATGGACAAGTTCATACGTCTGAGGAATACAAAGGCAAAGCCATGGTAATCAACTTCTGGGGAACATGGTGTGAGCCTTGTGTCAAAGAGATGCCTGCGCTGCAAGCGCAAGCGGACAAATGGAAGGACCAGGGTGTGCAATTTGTTGGTATCAATGTTGGGGAAGACCAGATGACCGTGGAAAATTTTGTTCGACAGGTGGGCGTTACGTTTCCGATTATGCTCGACCGTGACAAAAACTCAATCCGGGATTTTGGCATTTCGCCGATGCCAACGACATTTTTTGTCTCCGACACGGGCAAAATCTCCACCATTCATATCGGTCAACTTGATTTGGACACACTTGACGCTCAAATTTCACAACTGGCGAAACAGCCCTGACAGGAGGTCTAGTCGTGTTCCAAAATACGAAATGTGAGTGCGGACACCAGAATCCGGTGGGCACTGTGCTGTGTGAAGCCTGTGGCAAGCCGCTGCTGGAGGCCGAGGTCAAATCGGATGAAGTATTGGAAATGCGTTATGATGGCATGGCGCGTCGTTCGCAGCGTACAAATCCCAAAATCATTGACCGCATATGGAACTTTTTCTCATCGGTCAAAATTGCTGTTTACATGATTGTGTTTACGCTTGTAGGTTCCATGCTGGGCACAATCTATCCACAAGAAAGTACATTTCTGAATATTGATCCATCCGTATATTACAAGGACACATACGGTCAGTTGGGTCATATCTATTATCTGCTGGGTCTGTCCCATACATACGAATCCTGGTGGTTTATTTTGCTACTGGTGCTGATCGGTGCCTCACTGGTCATATGCAGTCTTGACCGTGTACTTCCACTATACAAAGCCCTGAATAAACAGAAAATACGCAAACACATGCAGTTCCTTACACGCCAGCGACTGGTGTACCAAGGTTCCATAAATGAGGAATCAGAAGACTGGATTAAGAAAGCGGTTACGCCGCTTAAAAAGAAAGGTTATCGTGTGCATACCGAGGGTACTGCTTTGCTGGCTGAGAAACATCGATTCAGTCGCTGGGGGCCTTATGTTATCCATATCGGATTGATTATCTTTCTGCTCGCAGTACTTGCTCGAGGACTTCCCGGGCTGAATCTGGATGAGCATGTTGCTTTTCCCCAAGGGGAAATCAAAAAAATACCGAATACCTCCATGTATTTGAAAAATGAACAGTTTAATGTTGAATTTTACAAAGAAGATGAGGTTCCGGAACAGTTCCGTAATTTGAACAAAACCGTTCCAAAACTGTTTGAAACCAAAGTGGTATTGTACGAATGTACAGCAGATTGCTCGGATCCTTCCAAAAAACCTAAATTGACCGAAGTGGACCGACATGATGTTCGAGTGAACCATCCACTGAATTACAACGGGTTGAAGGCATATCAATTTGATTATGATTTGACGCCAACGATTCGATCGGTAACGCCTGATTTGGTCAATGCCCAGACGGGTGAGAAGTATGGAGCAATTCAAATTGCTATGGTGGATACGCAGCGATCGTTTGAGGCTGGACCCTATAGTCTTACTGTAAAAGAAAAATATATGGATTTTGGGCTGGATGAAAATGGAGAGCCCAAATCAAAGTCTCCTTCACCGAATGCGCCTGCCTTTCTATTTAACATCAAGGGACCCAATTTACCTGAAGCGGGAATGCAGTATTTGTATTTTGCGAAGCAGATCGATAAACAGCGTTTTCAGCAGGACGCAATTAACAAACAGCTAAATGGAGGAGAAATTCCTCTGCAGCTAGAGGTTGACAGCATGGATAAGGTAGACATCATTCAATCCGTAAGTTACCTCAATATCCGTATTGATAAGGCTATGCCTTTTGTGTGGGTTGGGGCAGGAATCGTTATGTTGGGTCTGGTTATGGGCTTTTACTGGCACCACCGACGCATTTGGATTCGGATTGATGATGGACAGCTCACCCTGGGCGGCCATACAAACAAAAACTGGTTTGGCTTCAGGCGTGAAATTGCAGCCGTGTTAAAACATATGAATGTGGAAGTGGATGAGAAGTCGTTGGATAACGGGGGGAACCAAACATGAGTTTATTGGATTTCAGCAGCGACGCATTTATCGTATCTTTTTTTCTATATTGTGCTGCATTTATGTTATATGGTGTTGCCATCATGGGCAAGAAATGGAGTAATCGTGACCCGCAGGCCCATGTAGAACGATGGGGAAAACGAGCCTTTATTGCATCAACTGTTGCACTAGCTGCACATCTCATCTTCTTTGGTACACGCTGGGCTGGAGCAGGCCATATACCCGTAAGTAATATGTATGAGTTTATGAGTTTTCTTTCCATGATGATTATGGTGGCATTTATTGTAGTTTACGCTATCTATCGCAAGTCGTTGCTAGGACTGTTTGCATTGCCACTAACCATCATTATTATGGCATATGCAGCCGTATTTCCTCAGGAAGTACAGCCGCTGATCCCTGCCTTACAATCGATATGGCTCAAGATCCACGTGACGTTGGCAGCTCTTGGCGAGGCATTCTTTGCCGTAGGCTTTGCGGCAGGATTCATGTACTTGTTACGTACAGTCGATTTCAGTGGCAAGGATAAGTCATCCAGACGCCAGCGCGGGTGGGTTGAATTTACATTAATCACTATCGTCGTTGTCGTTGGGTTTATTGGGTCGGTATTTGCTTTCCGTGCATCCGGATATGAGGCGGTTTTTGTTCAGAAAACCACTAGCATTGACACAGAGGTACAGGAAAATAGTACAATAGAGAAAGTGATTTATCGCATGCCTCCAATATTTGCGCCTTATAATAGCGAAGTGGAGAGCATAAAACCGTTTCTTGGTATGAAGGAACCTTTGCTTGAGACGCCTTCCTGGATGAACGGAGTTAATGCTGGACGTAAACTGAATACGGTAGTCTGGTCGTTAATTGTAGGGCTAATCTTATATGGAGTTATTCGTTTAATTGTAAGAAGACCGCTTGGACAGGCTCTGCAACCGATGCTGGATGGCATTGATGCGGATGATCTTGATGAGATTAGTTATCGCGCAATTGCTATAGGATTCCCTATATTTACATTGGGAGCATTAATTTTTGCCATGATCTGGGCCCAGATTGCCTGGAGCCGTTTCTGGGGATGGGACCCCAAAGAGGTGTGGGCACTGATAACATGGTTATATTATAGTGTGTACCTGCATTTGCGTTTGTCCAGAGGCTGGCAGGGCCGCAAGTCTGCCTGGCTTGCAGTACTTGGGTTTTTGGTCGTTATGTTTACGCTTGTTGGTGTGAATTTGATCATCGCCGGGTTGCATTCGTACGCAGGGGCAGACTAGGATAGGCAGTTTCGTGAAGTTCCCGAGAGAAATCCATGAAACACATACGTAAGCCCCTACGTCCAATGGGGCATTCAAATATTGTTCGCCAGATCGAACATAATAGAAGTGATGAGGAGTTATTGCAAAGGGGCTGGAGTGGAATGGCTGAACATGAGAACCGTATACTCGTCGTGGATGACGAGGAAAGAATCCGACGGCTTTTGAAAATGTATCTCGAAAAAGAAGGCTATGAAATCGATGAAGCAGAGGATGGGGAAACTGCGTTGCGAAAAGCAACTGCAGGTGACTATGGTCTGATTTTGCTTGATGTGATGTTGCCGGGCATGGACGGCGTTGAAGTATGTACCCGTCTGCGTCAGGTAAAATCAACTCCGGTTTTGATGCTTACTGCAAAAGGTGAAGAAATTAACCGCGTTCAGGGCTTTGAGGTTGGAGCAGATGACTATGTCGTTAAACCGTTCAGTCCACGTGAAGTGATTTACCGGGTGAAGGCTATTCTGCGTCGTTCTTCTGCGACAGCGTATCTGTCCAAGGAGAGTAATTCAAGTAACAATATCGTATTTCCTCATTTGGTCATCGAACATGATGCACACCGCGTAACCGCGGGTGGGGAAGAGATCAGTTTAACACCGAAAGAATATGAACTGTTGCATTATCTCGCGACATCTCCAGATAAAGTTTTTTCCAGAGAAGAGCTGCTGAAGGATGTATGGAATTATGAATTCTTTGGTGATCTTCGTACTGTGGATACGCACGTGAAGCGTCTTCGCGAGAAGTTAAACAAGGTTTCGCCAGAATCAGCGGCGATGATTACGACGGTGTGGGGTGTGGGTTATAAACTGGAAGTACCGAAGTAGTTTTAGTTTCTGGAGATCGCTGGTCGGGAAGTTATGGATTACGATTATTTGCCTTGTGGGCTGTGTACTCATAGCGTTGGGTCTCTTTTTGCTGCCGTATATTGATACGAATTTTGCGGAATCTGAGTCGAGAGATATCAAACGTTTGTTCACGTATGTTTGTATTATCGGATTCAGCTTGACGACCTTTTTTGCACTGTTTCTTTTCACGAAAATTACGCAGCCGATGCAGCAGTTAATTCAGGCAGCTAATGCGATTCGGAAAGGAAATTACGGTACACGTCTCTCCCTTGTAACGAGCGATGAGATTGGAGAATTAGGTAATACATTTAACCATATGGCTGCACAGCTGGAAGATAACATTCGCAACCTTAACCATGAAAAAGAACATCTGGCGAGCGTGCTCCGAAGCATGACCGATGCCGTAGTGACATTCGATGGTGAAGGGAAAGTTATTTTGACAAACCCCCCTGGAGAGAAAATCATGCAGGCTTGGTGTGATTTGGACTGGGCACAAATGGGTGAGGGACAGGATTCGGAGAATGCTGTGAAATCTTCACGAGAGGTGCCGGAACCACTCGTTCCTTTGTTCAAAATGGTGATGGAGCAAGGTGGCGATCAGAACTCTAACGTGCATGTGCAGCAGGGTGTCTGGTCTGTTCAGATGGCGCCTTTGTATGCGGATAGTGTCGTACGGGGGGCTGTTGCTGTGCTTCGTGACGTAACGGAGGAAGTACGATTGGAGAAGATGCGCCGTGATTTTGTCGCCAACGTATCTCATGAAATACGTACTCCGCTATCCATGATGCAAGGGTATAGTGAAGCTCTTTTGGATGGAATGGCGGCTTCTCCAGAAGAAAGTGAAGAATTAATTCAAGTGATTCATGATGAGTCTTTACGTATGGGCAGGTTGGTTAAAGATCTGCTTGATCTTGCGCGAATGGAAGCGGGTCATACGGATATGGCCGTGAAGGAAGTGGATCTGGTTGAACTATTGGAGCGTGTATATAGAAAGTTCTCGGTACGTTCCAAAGAACAGGATATCCATCTTCGGTTTGAGTGCAAACAGACTTCGATTGAACTTCACCAGGCTGACGAGGATCGGCTTGAACAGGTATTCACAAATTTGCTGGATAATGCGTTTCGGCATACGCCCTCTGGCAAAAATGTTGTCATATCGGCAGAGATGTTATCGGATATCCGGACACCTCTAGCTAAAGTGACTGTAAAAGATGAGGGCGTAGGCATTCCATCTTCTGATTTGCCATTCATCTTTGAACGATTCTACAAAGCAGATAAGGCTCGTGTTCGGGGTGAAAGTGTCGGTACAGGACTGGGGCTCGCAATTGTAAAAAATATTGTGGATGCTCATCACGGTACCATTATCGTTAATAGTGTACTTGGTGAAGGAACAGAGTTTATTTTACAATTTCCTGTGGATTCTTCGAAATAGCCCGATTTCATACAAAAAGTGCGAAAGCACCCTCATGCTGAGGGTGCTTTTTTGTTGAACAGTACCGTTTAATCTTGTTCAACGTGGAACAGTATGTTCACTTTTTTTGCATCAAAAAATGTGTCCAAGATAATTTTGCCTCTTATGAAACATAAGCTTTAAAAGCGAAGAAGTTAAAGGAGGAGTGGATTAGGCATGTCTGATGAAAGAAAAAGGGTGAATATTAAAGCTTTCATAGAAGGAAGATCGTTTCGAGCGGGATCACCGTTTATTCCAATATCATCGAGTGAAGTGGAGCAGTTTGAGTCCATTTTGAAAGCATTGGCAGTGACTATTCCTGCAGCTGTCAGTCAGCCTACAGCGTCTAATATTCTCGCATTGCAAAATAGTTTACGGAGTTTGCTCACCTTTGTTAATACCTCTGGTTTTCGAGCTGGGGTGAAAGCTGAGTTACAATCCGTTCTGGAACTAACCATAGCAGGTTCTGAAGTTGTACCTGTAGCCGTTATCAATCTGGCTGGCAACTTGCAAAACTTGCTTGATGATTTATTAAGTGTAACGTTGCTTCTGGAAGTTCCGCCTGCGGAAAAAGATAAATTGGTCGGTTTGATTCGATCCATATCCGTATCATTGACTCGTGCTACCAGTTCATTTGGAACATCGGGAACTCCAGGTCCTCCAGGTCCCCCGGGAGTTCCAGGGGTTCCGGGTGTTCCCGGAGTGCCAGGTCCAGCCGGGCCAGGAGGCTCAGTAGGACCAGTAGGTCCGGTAGGTCCTTTAGGACCCCAAGGCGTACCAGGTCCGCAGGGGGCTCCTGGAGTTGGATTGAATGATATTTCCGTTTTTGATCCAGCTCAGGCACCTGGCTATGTGCAAGGTCAAGTGGTTTCGTATAACGGCAGTCTTTATGTTGTTAACGTGAATGGTCCAACCGGAGTACCGGGAAGTTCTCCAGACTACACGTTGTTTTTGTCAGGCGGAACGACGGGAGCAACAGGGGCAGGCTTAACAGGCTCTATTCCATTCGATCCGGCGCTCGCACCAGGTTATCCGGCAGGACAAATTGTAACATTTGGCGGTAGTACCTATATTACTAATGTGGCATCGCCAACGGGAACACCGGGTAGTTCACCGGATTATACTTTGCTGGCATCGGCCGGAGCTACTGGGGCCACTGGGGCAACAGGAGTGGGACTCGGTGGTTCTGTTCCGTTTGATCCCGCAGTAGCACCTACGTATCCAGCGGGTCAGGTCGTAACATTTGACGGCAGCACCTACATTACTAATGTGGCTTCGCCAGCTGGAACACCAGGTAGTTCGCCGGACTATACACTTTTGGCAGGTGCAGGACCAACAGGACCTACGGGAGCCACTGGCGTAGGCTTAAGTGGAATATTACCGTTTGATCCAGCTGTAGCACCAACGTATCCAGTGGGTCAAATCGTGACATTTGACGGTAGTACGTATATTACCAATGTAGCTTCACCAACTGGAACCCCAGGTACATCACCAGACTACACATTGCTTGCTGGCGCAGGAGCCAACGGTGCAACCGGAGCAACAGGCGTGGGCTTGAATGGAGCAGTTCCGTTTGACCCAGCAGTGGC
Organism: Paenibacillus sp. RU5M; assembly: GCF_900221055.1. NCBI lineage: Bacteria > Bacillati > Bacillota > Bacilli > Caryophanales > Paenibacillaceae > Paenibacillus > Paenibacillus sp. RU5M. Next base: position 382,273 of record NZ_OBQM01000001.1, read on the forward strand.
ACCAACATACCCGGCCGGTCAAGTCGTAACTTTCGATGGCAGCACCTATATTACAAATGTGGCATCGCCAACGGGAACGCCGGGAACATCACCGGATTATACGTTGATTGCAGGCGCAGGACCAACAGGGCCTACAGGTGCAACGGGAGCCACCGGTGTAGGTTTGAGTGGCATTGTAGCGTTTGATCCGGCAGTGGCCCCAACGTATCCAGCTGGTCAGGTGGTGACGTTCGATGGCAGCACGTATATTGCTAATGTCGCGTCACCAACGGGAACACCGGGTACGTCACCGGATTACACGTTATTGGCAGGCGCGGGAGCCACAGGTGCAACCGGAGCGACTGGATTAAGTGTAACCGGTAGCACGGGAGCTACCGGCGTAGCGGGTGTAACGGGACCCACCGGTGTAGGTTTGAGTGGTATTGTAGCGTTTGATCCGGCAGTGGCCCCAACGTATCCGGCTGGTCAAGTGGTGACGTTCGATGGTAGCACGTATATTGCAAATGTGGCATCGCCAACGGGAACACCAGGCACATCCCCGGATTACACGTTGCTGGCTGGCGCAGGAGCCACAGGTGCAACCGGAGCGACCGGAGTTGGTGTAACCGGCGCAACAGGAGATACAGGTACAACGGGAGCCACAGGCGCAGGCTTAACCGGCGTCGTCCCATTCGATCCAGCGGTAGCTCCAACGTATCCAGCGGGTCAGGTGGTGACGTTCGATGGCAGCACGTATATTGCTAATGTCGCGTCACCAACGGGAACACCAGGCACATCCCCGGATTACACGTTGCTGGCTGGCGCAGGAGCCACCGGTGCGACAGGGGCAACCGGAGTAGGTGTAACGGGGAGTACCGGGGCCACCGGAGACACAGGAGTTACTGGCGTCACTGGAGCTACAGGAGTAACGGGAGCCACGGGTGCCAGTGTAACAGGAAGTACCGGGGCAACAGGTGATACGGGTGTAACCGGAGCCACTGGGGTTACCGGAGCTACAGGAGCTGTGGGGGTAACGGGAGCCACGGGTGCCAGTGTAACGGGAAGTACCGGAGCAACCGGAGATACGGGTGTGACCGGAGCCACTGGGGTCACTGGAAATACAGGAGCTGCGGGAGTAACGGGGGCCACGGGTGCCAGTGTAACAGGAAGTACCGGGGCAACAGGCGATACGGGTGTAACCGGAGCGACTGGGGTTACTGGAGCTACAGGAGCTACCGGAGCTGTGGGGGTAACGGGAGCCACGGGTGTAAGTGTTACAGGAAGTACCGGGGCAACAGGCGATACGGGTGTAACCGGAGCGACTGGGGTTACTGGAGCTACAGGAGCTGCGGGAGTAACTGGGGCTACAGGCGTTGGTGTAACGGGAAGTACCGGAGCAACCGGAGATACGGGTGTGACCGGAGCGACTGGGGTTACCGGAGCTACAGGAGCTGCGGGAGTAACTGGGGCTACAGGCGTTGGTGTAACAGGAAGTACCGGGGCAACAGGTGATACGGGTGTAACCGGAGCGACTGGGGTTACCGGAGCTACAGGAGCTGCGGGAGTAACTGGGGCTACAGGCGTTGGAGTAACAGGAAGTACCGGGGCAACAGGTGATACGGGTGTAACCGGAGCCACTGGGGTTACCGGAGCTACAGGAGCTGCGGGAGTAACTGGGGCTACAGGCGTTGGTGTAACAGGAAGTACCGGGGCAACAGGTGATACGGGTGTAACCGGAGCCACTGGGGTTACCGGAGCTACAGGAGCTGCGGGAGTAACTGGGGCTACAGGTGTTGGAGTAACAGGAAGTACCGGGGCAACAGGTGATACGGGTGTAACCGGAGCGACTGGGGTTACTGGAGCTACAGGAGCTGCGGGAGTAACTGGGGCTACAGGCGTTGGTATAACGGGAAGTACCGGAGCAACCGGAGATACGGGTGTGACCGGAGCCACTGGGGTCACTGGAGCTACAGGAGTAACTGGGGCTACAGGCGTTGGTGTAACGGGAAGTACGGGAGCAACCGGAGATACGGGTGTGACCGGAGCGACAGGTGTTACGGGTGCAACCGGAGCGACAGGTGTTACGGGAGCAACCGGAGCTACAGGAGTAACTGGGGCAACAGGAGCCACAGGAGGTACTGGAGGAACCGGAGCCACAGGAGGTACTGGAGGAACCGGAGCTACAGGAGGTACTGGAGGAACCGGAGCTACAGGAGGTACTGGAGGAACCGGAGCTACAGGAGGTACTGGAGGAACCGGAGCTACAGGAGTTACCGGAGGTACTGGTGCTACAGGAGGTACTGGCGCTACTGGCGCCACTGGCGCAACAGGGACTACCGTAACGGCTACATCTGCATTTGGTGAAAACACGAGTGGAACGATTGCAGTCATTTTGGGTGGAACTCTTGTCCCATTACCGAATAACCAAAATATTGGAACAGGAATAACAGTTAATGGAACCAGCGATACGTTCACTCTTCCTAATACGGGAAATTATTATATCTCTTATCAAATTAACTTAACCGCAGCTCTTGCCATTCAATCTCGTGTTTTGCTTAACGGAACTGCAATTCCGGCCAGTGTGGTTTCTCCAGTACTTTCTCTTAGCCAATTACAAGCTAACTTTATTGTTGCCGTTACGGCTGGCTCTACAATTCAACTTCAACTGTTTGGTCTTCTAGCAGCAGCTGTCCTTTCTCCACCAGGTGCAACATTAACAATCATTCAGATAAGCTAATATCAGAATGTTGATTGAATATTAATTTGATCTCTTAAGAATGCAGAAAGAGACGGATCCCTTACCAGGATTCCGTCTCTTTCTTAGTTAACCTCAAATTATACTAGCCGAGTACAATTTCAACGGCAGTATTGATTTCCTGAAGAGCTGCGAGTTGCACCAGCACATCTTTTGGAACTTCCTTATCTACAGTCAGAATCATGATAGCTGCCCCACCAATGATTTTACGTCCGACCTGCATGGAGGCGATGTTAACTTCGTTCTCTCCAAGCAAAGTTCCAACACGTCCGATAATACCCGGTTTATCATTATGCGAAATCAGAATTTGGTGACTTTCTGGAGCGATATCCACTGGGAATTTGTCCAGACGCACGATCCGCTCTCCATAACCTGCAAGCAGTGTGCCCGCAACACGACGCTCCTCGGCATCCTGAGTCGTCACGAGTGTGACGGTAATCAGATTTGTAAATCCTTTAGTGGCCGATGTTTGGCTAACCACTACGTTGAGATCCCGCACTTTAGCTAAATGCATGGAGTTGACAATATTGGCCTCTCCGCCTAAATGCCTTGCGAGAATCCCTTTTACAATGTAACGAGTCAAAGGAGAAGTATCCACTTCAGACAGATCTCCAGCGTAATCGATTCGAATTTCCTGAACTGCATTTTGAGTGATCTGAGCTGCAAAGCTACCCAGTGTTTCACCCAGTTTAAAGTACGGCTGCAGTTTATTCATTACAGTTGGGGCTACTGCAGGCATGTTAACTGCGTTTTTGAACGGTTCATTGCGTAGAATATGCAGGACTTGCTCGGATACGTCGATCGCTACATTTTCTTGTGCTTCTACTGTCGATGCACCAAGATGAGGCGTCACAATAATGCTAGGATGATTCAGGAACGGGTGATCAGCAGCGGGTGGTTCGCTCTCGAATACGTCGAATGCTGCCCCAGCGACGATACCTTCATCAATTGCTTCTACAAGTGCCATTTCGTCAACGACTCCACCACGGGCACAGTTGATAATACGCATACCTTTTTTCATCACTTCGAATTGTGGACGGGAGATCATATGGCGGGTCTCAGGTGTTAATGGTGTGTGAACGGTCATGAAGTCGGCATTACGAATGATGTCATCTACACTAGCCAGCTTAACCTGAAGTTTCTCTGCGCGATCTTGAGTGAGGAACGGGTCGTAAGCCAGAATATCCATTCCGAATGCTTTGGCACGTTTAGCTACTTCGCTACCGATTCGTCCCATACCGAGCACACCCAGTGTTTTATTTCTTAACTCCACACCCAGGAAGGTTTTACGATCCCAAGTACCTTGAATGGTTTTGGCATATGCCTGAGGAATATGTCGTGCCAGTGCCATCATCATGGCAAATGTATGCTCACATGTCGTAATCGTGTTACCGTCAGGGGCGTTAATAACAATGATACCGCGTTGGGTAGCAGCTTCCAAATCAATGTTATCTACACCTACGCCAGCACGTCCGATGACTTTAAGGTTTGTACCTGCTGTCATAATACGATCCGTTACACGAGTCTGACTTCGAACTAGAAGGGCATCATAATTGCCGATAATTGCAACAAGCTCATCTTCGCTAAGACCTGTTTTCTTCTCAACTACAACATCATTTGCATCCACCAGTTGCTGGATACCCAGATCACTAATGGGGTCCGACACTAACACTTTGTACATGGTTTCTTCCTCCTTAGGTATGTGTATCTATATCGTCAAGGTCTCACCTCACGAAAGAGGCATTCCTTAAAACCATTGAAACTCTTCCTTCCAACAACGCGGTGTCGCAGCAGAGGAGGAGGGTGTAACAAATAGGGCGATTCCCACGTCTGTACTCTAAAATAAATCAAAAAACTCTCAATCCACATACTGCTTGCGCAATAAGGGACGAGAGTTGTCGTGGTACCACCCTAATTCACCGCCGTTTCGCAACGACAGTCTTAGCGGTCAATGAAGACCGAAGAGGATAACGGGTCTAAACCGATTGCACCTACTCCAATTTCAATGCAATAACTCAGGAGCGCTCAAGATCATCTGCCTGCCACCGATTTACACCATCCATCGGCTCTCTGTAAGACAAAGCAACGTCTTTTTTCCATCATCGTGTTTAACGTGACTAATTTTTTCATAATGTATCATGGCTGACATGAGCATGTCAATAGGCTTAAATGTTTTAATTCGATTTACTAATGTGATTTTCTTCAGTGGAGGAGAAGGCGTATAGATATAAAAAATTGACTTCCTTGATCGCTCGAAATAGCTCGATTACAAGCTGTTTTGTGAATCGGATTTTAACACATTAATGAACTAATTCAATGGATATGGCTTCGCTGAAAAACCGGGACTTGGGGCAGGCCTTGAACCTATTTGGTTTTTTGGCTATCATTTAGTATACTATCCGATTGGACAACGAATTTGTTATCCATCAAATATAAGTCAAGAGGACAGACACAGGCGATGAAAAAATTAAAGTTTCCCAAGTTCAAGATTCAGAAGGCTGAACCACAGCAACTTACCGAGCGTTTGCTTCTGATCAATCTATACTTTACACAAGGGTTAACTTTGATCATTGGGGTTGTATGGATTTTATTGCAGAAGAGAAATCTTTTTGATGTACTTGCTTGGCCTGATAGTTACCAGTTTATTTGGTGGGGGCTTGGTCTTGCTGGCATTATGCTTGTTATGGACTTGGTTCTTTCTTATGTTATTCCTCAAGAAAGCATGGATGATGGCGGCATTAACGAGATGCTGTTCCGCAAGCGTCCAATCTGGCACATTGTATGCATAGCAGCCATCGTTGCTGTTTGTGAAGAATTGCTATTTCGTGGAGCCATACAACATGCGTTAGGTCCTTACTGGACAAGTATTTTATTTGCGGTTATCCATATACGCTATTTGCGGCATTGGATTCCAACTGGTTGGGTATTTGTTTCGAGCTATGGATTGGGTTGGATTTATATGCAATCCGGCACATTATGGGCGCCTATACTATGTCATTTTATTATTGATTTGGTGTCTGGATTAGCGATACGTTTTCGGAGGGGATCATGAATCAGCAATTAAGTAGAATGAAGACATACGGCAGTCAGCGCCATCGTCACTCGGATAAGACAGAGACATCTGAGCGGCCTGAAGCTTCTCAAGTAAATCTGGTTGTTGAACCAGCTGCTGCCTCAGAGGTGGGAGGACTCACACCCATTACCTCGGTCTCCATACCAAGATCACAACGCAAGTCTTATACATCATCGCTGGAAAGTCCGGTTCTTCCCCGGCGGGCACCAGCACGTGCCAACAAAGCAGAAAAGCCATCAGAAGAAGAATCCGTTTCCGAAGCGGGAACACTTCCTACGCGGACTGAGCTTCATCCATCTCGCCGTTTACGTCTCAGTAAGCGATTTGTTAACTCGCTCATATTTATATTTGTTTTGCTCACAATTAGTCTGGTTTGGTGGGGGATAAAAGGAGCGCCTTCTTTGGATACTTTCCTTCCATGGCCATGGTAATACTGGCATGGTTCGTTGCCGTTATTTTGGCCGGGATTGCCTTGCTGGTTCATATGTGGCGTGAGGCGCATCTTCATCACATCGTTTCAGAAGAGGTTGAAGTTCCGAATTTGCCCTCTTCTTTTGATGGCAGCAAAATCCTGTATTTATCTGATATCCATAAACGCAAGCTGAAAAAGAATGATCTGGAACATCTTCGCAATCAGGTGGACTGGGTTATTATTGGGGGAGATGTGGCGGAAAAAGGAATTTCATGGCCCATTGTCAGACATAATATGAGCTTGTTGTCTTATATTGCCCCTGTTTTTACAGTCTATGGGAACCATGATAAAAGAGCAGGAACTGTGCATCTCGAACGTATATTCCGAGATACGGGCGTTCAACTCTTACAGGATTCTACCACTTACCTTCGTAAAGGCAGAAGCAAACTGTGTCTGGTCGGAGTTGATTATCGTTCACAGCGAGGGGATTCGCTGCTTGCAGAATTGGACTCCAAAGAATGCAAGATTGCCATCGTGCACGATCCCCTAGAGGCTCTTCACTTGAATGGAGCTGTTGATCTGATATTGAGTGGTCACACTCACGGTGGACAATTGGTATTTCCGGGCTTCGGCCCCGTCTTTCTTAACAAAGCGTACCGCTCCGTGTCTAACGGGTGGTTCTCTTTGAAAAAGGATGGTAATGATACCGAGCAAGAAGGTAAAATGCTGGTTAGCAGAGGATACGGAACAAATCATTTGCCATTCAGACTTTGTTGTCCCGCAGAAATGCATATCATTACTTTGCGAATGCTCTCAAACAAACAGCCTTGATCCGCATAGGACCAAGGCTGTTTGTTATAACTTTGTAAGTTCCTTCATGTCAATTCCAACTCATCAATTATTGATATTAATCCGAATGCCGGGCAAATAATCGAAGCTCAGCGGGCTTCCAGTTCAATGGAGCGAGGATCGACAAAAGTGTAACCTTTCTGTTCAAGTTTGGTTAACAACTCATCCAACGCTTCAACCGTCCATGGCAACTCATGCATCAAAATATTACTGCCGGGATTTAATTGATCCAGCACATTCTGGATGACTTTATCCGGTTTATTTTTGGTACTCTTATCCCAATCCAGTGAGCCATTGGACCATGTCATATATAACATTCCGTTTTTCTTGACTGTGGCCTTTAATGCATCATTTCCAGAACCGAACGGCGGACGGAAGAACTGGGGTTCCACGCCAATCGTTTCTTTCACAATCTTTTGCACATCGGTGACTTGTTTGGAAGCTGCCGTAGTGGACATTTTTTTCAGATCCTCATGGTCCCACGCATGATTTCCTACAACTTGATCACGTTCATGAATGATCTTGAGCAACTCGGGATGACTTTTCACTCGGTATCCGTTAACAAAAAATATCGCTTTCGCGTCATGTTTATCCAAGGTGTCGATTAATCCGTTTATCATTTTTTCTTCTTTGGGCCCATCATCAAATGTTAACAATACAACCTTGCTTTCGTTCGTTTTATCGTTGGGTTTAATGTAGTAATTGGCGTTCATATGATACGTTTTTTCAATATTAACTTCGGCTGCTTGTGTACGGGGAGCATTATCAGTTTCTTCTTTTTCTGTCGAAGATGTTTCGTCATCACTTGGTGATTCTTGATCCGAATTTGAGTCCGTTGAGGACGGAGAATCCGTGGTTTGCTTTTCGCTTGTCCCAGTGGAAGTTGGCTCGTTCTGCTGCTCCTGCCTTGAAGTAACCGATTCATTGCTGGACTTTGTGGATTCAGGTGTTGTTTCGACCTTGGTTCCACAAGCTGACAACAGCATGCATGCGATCATAATTAAGGCGGTGGTGTGTCTAATCATGCTTTCAACTCGCTTTCCTGTATTTATGCGGAATGAGATGAGGCACTCCCGCAAACACTAGTTGTGATTTTAACATTAAAAGGAGGTTGGTGTAATGAAGGCGTCATCCTTTTTCTGGGGTGTTGTAATTGGCGTAGCAGCCAGTTCTTGGCTGTCCAAAGGTAAAATGTCAATGCTGTCTTCCGGTTCATCCCGCAACATGATGAATCAGGCCAAACACAAAATGATGGAGATGACGTTCCCAGGCATGGACGGATTCAGCTCCAAGCCAAACGAACAGAGCGGAGATTCCCACAAAAGCACGCATAAAAAAAGTGCAAAGCCGATCACTCCGCAGGAAAAAGAAGAGAACATGAACATGCTCAAAGATTTTATTCGCACCAATCCGGATGTTAAACATGAAGTTGAGCAAATTTTAACTCAAACAAACACAACAGTACCGGGTTTATAAACACAAACCTCCCATTAGAATCATCCACAGTCCTGTTTTGATGTGGAATGATTCTTTTTTTGTCGATTTTACTTCGTGCATTTGCAGGTATAAAATGATAACATAACTACATAGATTTATTTTCAGCACATATTGTTTTGTGCTTCATAATCTGTTATAAGACTTGCTTATAAAGGGGAGATCCTGTATGAAAATAGAACGATTAAGTCACGATAAGATACGGATTTTCCTGACCTTTGACGATCTGAGCGAGCGCGGAATACAAAAAGATGATATGTGGCAGGAAATACCTAAAGTTCATGAACTGTTCACTGAAATGATGGACCAGGCCTATTCCGAACTTGGATTTGATGCTACAGGTCCACTTGCTGTCGAAGTATTCGCACTTCCCGCTCAAGGGATGGTTGTCATTGTCACCCGGGGGAAATATGATCCGCAACAATATGGTTCAGGTAATGAGGATGATTTGCCTGAAGAAGTATATGAGATGGAAGTTACACTTGAGCAAAGCGATTCCATCGTCTATGCATTCAAAGATTTTGAAGTACTGATTGAGGCTGCACATATGTTGCATCAGCACGTAACGGATGCTGGAAGACTTTATTCCTATAAAGACAAATGGTTTTTGCATTTTGAACCGGATGACTTGGATTCGACCAAACATGCAGCATTGATTGCATTGCTTGCTGAATTCGGTGAAGGATCTTCCGTTACCCCTGCCGTCATGGAAGAGTACGGAAAGGTTGTTATGCCTGAACAAGCGGTTGAGGTTATTTGCACCCACTTCAAGCGTCAGGAGTAAGCTCTAGTTGTAATCGCGTCTTTAGTCAGAGGAGGGAATTTCGGTGCTTTTGTTTTCGGTTTTAGCGGCAGCAGTAGCTCCGGGTCTCGCCTTGTTAACATACTTTTATCTGAAAGACCGTTATGACTCTGAACCTCTTCACATGGTATTTCGAGTCTTTCTCATGGGGATTCTGATGGTACTGCCTGTGATGATTATTCAGCGTGGCATGATGATCTGGCTTGGAGATAATCCTTATGTTGAATCCATCCTGATTTCAGGTGGGGTTGAAGAGTTCGTCAAATGGTTTGTGATATACCATATTATTTATAACCATACCGAATTTGACGAGCCTTATGATGGGATTCTATACTCCGTTGCTGTTTCACTCGGATTTGCTACAGTTGAGAATGTGTTGTATGCCTTTGCGGGGAATGCTTCCGTCTCAGCTATGTTCATTCGTGCATTGCTTCCTGTATCAGGTCACGCCATGTTTGCAGTAATTATGGGTTATTACATGGGGCGGGCCAAGTTTTCGGATGGCAAGAAAAAACGTTGGTTTCTTATGCTCTCACTGGTTCTACCGTTCTTCTGGCATGCGCTTTATGATGTCATTATGAATACCATGGTGAATCATTGGTTATGGTTCATTGCGCCATTGATGGCGGGATTATGGTACGGTGCGATGGGCAAGATTACAAGGGCCAACAATCGTTCTCCTTTTCGTTTTGTGAAGCGTGAGGAAGAGATTAAATTATAAAAATACGGACACACTGGTGGACATGGAGCGCAACCTGCGCCTGATGCCCCGGTGTGTTTTTTGTTGCAATAAAATAAAAATTCCCGGGGAAGACCAATAGAAACGGGGATAAGCGTGATGAGAATCAAAATTAAAATCAGATGCAAGCAATGTGGAGAACGTTTTACGCTGCGAGGTAAGAAAGAACGAGGAAGAATTGAGACCGGTTTTAAACAGTGTTTGTGTGATAATCGAGATCAGTTCGAAATTGAGGAAGATGGCGGCACAACCTGGGTACAATTGAATTAAATAGAACGTTTGAGACCATGCGTGACAAGCCCGTCATTGGACAGACTGGAAATCGCATGCATAAGAGGTCTTTCTTCGATCCACAATAGAGGTAGTGGCTTAGAAGAAAGGAGACTCTACCGATGTATAAACGTTTAAGTTCAGTTATGTTTCCGATATTTGCAGTTCTGTTAATCGGTGCTCTCGTATGGGGTTACCAAGAGAACCAGGAGAAAAATGCCATTCTGATCAAGGCAGAGAATCAATATCAGCGTGCTTTTCACGATTTATCTTTTCATATGGACAAATTGCACTCGGAGATTGGGAACACGCTGGCAGTCCATGCTACGTCCCAAGGGATGCATCGCAAAGGTCTAATGAACGTATGGCGACTCACTAGTGAAGCCCAGAATGAGATTAATCAATTGCCGCTTACAATGCTGCCTTTCAGTGAAACGGAGGAGTTTCTCTCCCGCATCTCCAACTTTGCTTATCAGGCGTCCATGCGTGATCTGACCAATGAACCATTAAGTGAAAAAGAAATGGGCAACTTGAAAAAACTGTATGCGAATTCATCCGAGATCACTAAAAATCTGCAGGATGTACAGCAGAAAGTCATTTCTGACCGTTTACGCTGGATGGATGCCGAGTCGGCTATGGCAACGGAAGAGCAAACGATGGACAACACCATCGTGGATGGATTCCGGACAGTCAACAAAAAGGTACAGGAGTATCCTGAACTTGACTGGGGTCCTTCAGTCTCCAGCATTTATGCCAAACGTTCGGTGAAGAAGCTGGATGGCTTACCGATGACCAAAGAGCAGATCCAAACTAAAGCTGCAAAGTTTTCCGATGCAGAACACGGTAAGATTCAAATACAGGAAAATGGTAAAGGTACAGATTGGGAATCGTATACAGCCACGATTGATCAGTCCAAAGACAGTAAATTAAGTATGGACTTCACACGTAATGGCGGTCTGCTCATCTCTTACAGTGATACTCGCCCAATCGGGACGAAGAAAGTAACACGTAAAGAAGCTATGGCCAAAGCAGATCATTTCCTTTCCAATAAGGGTTACAAAGATATGAAGGCAGTCAATTATGACGAGTTTGGCAATCTCGGTAACCTGACCTATGTGCGCAAACAAGGCGATACACTGATTTATCCAGAAAAAATGTCTGTTCGAGTTGGCCTTGATAATGGGAATGTTACCGGCTTCCAGGCAAGTGATTTTGTATATGAGCATCAGAAAAAGCGGGAGATTCCAAAAGCCACACTCACGGTTGAACAGGCCCGCAAAAAACTGAATCCGGAATTCAAGGAGAGCTATGCTCGCAAATCACTCATTAAGAATGATTACAGCAAAGAAGTTCTGTGTTACGAATTCGGTGGACGCATCAATGGTGCAAAATATAAAATTTACATCAACGCTGATACAGGTATGGAGGAAGCCGTTGAGGAGATCAAACCGGTGAATGAGACCACATAACACTAAGAAGCCGGCAGCCTGTTGAAGTGTAAATAGATTACGGAGCAGACCACGTGGTGGTCTGTTTTTTGTTGTTCACTATGAGAAAGGTCATGGTATAATAGTCCTTGTACATACGATACGAAGATAAAAAGCTTAAGGTGGCGGTGAACAGCTTGTTTCCCAAAATAAATGAAGTTTTATACATCCAGATTGCCTCTGCAGATGAAAAAGAGGAAAGCAAAGAATATAAATCACGCATAGCGGATGTGGATGAAAACAGTTTTCTGATCGAAGTCCCGATGCAACAGGGAAGCAGTCGGTTGAAAAGGTTGTTTTTTGGTGAGGAATTGTCCATTTCTTATATTACGGAAGACGGGGTTCGTCATTATTTCAACACGTATGTGACTGGATTTGAAGAAGATGTAGTTCGGCTTGTACGAATTCGCAAGCCCTTGCCGGACGACATCACCAAAATCCAGCGTCGCAGTTTTCTGCGTGTTCATGCAAATCTTGAAATGGCTATTCAGGGTGAAGATCTTACCCGAGCCGTGGGCTTGACTGAAGATATTGGCGGCGGGGGATTGTCCATTTATGGGGAACCCAGTTTTGCTATTGCGGAAGGGCAAAAGCTGAAATGCTGGTTGCTTATTCCTTATCGGAATGCAGCGATTGAACATGCGAACTTTGAAGCTGAAGTGGTACGGATCAAAACACTGGAAACAGGCAGACAGCTATGCATGTTAAAGTTTGTGCAGATTACAGATTCGGAACGACAAAAGATCATCAAGTTTTGTTTTGAACGGCAATTGGATTATCGAACGAAATAAAGATGGTGATTGTCTGGGATAGAAAGGGACAGTGGTGGGCACTGTAATGGAAAAACGGAGGTTCAGCTTGTGAACAATCGCCATGCATCCCGCAGATACGAGCGCCTATATTATGTTTTATCCAAGCGAATGGAAAGAAGGGCTTTGATGCTGATTACAGCTCTTCTTGTTCTGCTTGTGATCTATCAGTTATTACTTCTTGTGCCTGATATGAAAAAGAATATGACCTCCATTGATCGGCTGGAAGGAACACCAATTCAGATGCAAACGGTACACGAACAATAGCATCACTGATTTGTCTGTTTTTGCATCCATGTGTATAGTGTGGTATAATTTTGACGATGCAGGCAATGCCTGTTTTTTTATTGAGGCTTATCGTTTGAGGAGGAATGCCCCGTTGGCAAGCCAGAACACATCAGAGAACGGGAAGATGAACGTTGCAATTGACGGACCTGCCGGTGCCGGGAAAAGCACGGTGGCCCGATTGGTTGCAGAGGCGCTCGCGTATATATACGTCGATACTGGCGCGATGTACCGTGCGGTAACCTTGCATATGCTTCGAAAAGGTATTTCACCGGAAGATGTGCCAGAGGTGCTTCAGGAAACCCAAAAGCTGGTCATTGATTTACAACCGGATCCCGACGGACAGAAAGTGTTCTGTAATGGGGAAGATGTAACCTCGGAAATCCGCTCCCGTGAAGTGACGGGAATCGTGTCCCGATATGCGCAAATCGAGGGGCTGCGTACGCAATTGGTGGATACACAGCGGCAAATGGCTTTGCGCAAGGGCGTCGTCATGGATGGACGCGATATCGGAACGACAGTATTGCCCGACGCGGAAGTGAAAATCTTCATGACTGCCAGTGTGGAAGAGCGTGCACTTCGCCGCTTCAAAGAACTGGACCCCTCAGAAGGACTGACGTTGCAGCAACTTGAGCGAGACATTGCCACCCGTGACAAATTGGATGAAAGTCGGGAAATATCCCCGCTTCGTTGTGCTGAGGACGCTACAGTGCTCGATACAACCGAGATGAGCATCCATGAAGTGGTTGACAAAATCGTGTCTTATTGCACAATGGTCAGAGGAGAGATCGGTCTATGATTTACACATTTTGCAGCACATTACTGCGGATCATTTACACCATTCTTTTCCGCCTAGAGGCAGTTGGACGGGAGAACATCCCGAAAGAAGGCGGCGTACTTTTATGTTCCAATCATATCAGTAACTTTGATCCTCCAACGGTTGGTATCAAGATTCGTCGTCAGGTGCGCTTCATGGCCAAAAGCGAATTGTTTGATATTCCGGTGTTTGGCCGAATTATCAAAGCCGTAGGCGCTTTCCCTGTTAAACGTGGAGGCGTCAGCAAGGAATCCATCAAGACCTCACTCAACATTTTGCGTGGTGGTGAAGTGCTTGGCATTTTCCCTTCGGGAAGCCGACACAATGATGGAGGCATCGGCAAAAAAGGGGCAGCGAGCTTCGCTCTCCGAAGTGGTGCTACAGTTATTCCTACTGCTATTATCGGTAACTACAAGGTTTTTCGTAAGATGAAAGTAGTTTATGGAGCACCAGTGAATTTGGACGAGTTCAAGGAAGATCCTTCCGGCGATGCGCTGGAAAGAGCGACGGAGAAGATTATGTCCAAAATTAACGAAATGGTGCAAACAGGCGTGCCGAGCAAATAACGGCATCGTCAGACTGCTGAGTGCATGTTTCCATATTTTTGAGGGAAGCTAAGGATGTTCATTCAGCGATGAAAGTGTTTTGAACTCTGCTACAGGCAGGTTTGAATATAATGGGGTTTTTGAATTGAGGAGGGTATTTGACATGTCGGAAGAAATGAAAAATCAAGAAGCAACCCAAGATGAGTTGGATCAATTCGTTTCCTTGAAAAAAGGAGATACCGTAAAAGGAACCATCGTCAAATTGGAAGATAACCAAGCCTATGTGAGCATTGGATATAAATATGACGGTGTAATTCCAATTCGTGAACTGTCTTCCCTACACGTAGACAGCGCGTCTGATGCAGTTGAAGTTGGACAAGAAGTTGAAGCTAAAGTACTTAGCATCGACGACGAGAAAGAAAAACTCGTTTTGTCCAAACGTGCAATCGACAGCGAAAACGCTTGGGATCAATTGCAAAAGCATTTTGAAGACCAAGACGTATTCGAAGTTGTTGTAGGTGACGTTGTTAAAGGCGGTCTGGTAGCAGACGTGGGCGTTCGCGGATTTATCCCTGCTTCCATGGTAGAGCGCCATTTCGTTGAAGATTTCAGCGATTACAAAGGACGCACATTGCGTGTTAAAGTGAAAGAGATCGACCGTGAGAACAACAAAGTGATCCTTTCCCAAAAAGACGTACTGGAGCAAGAATTCGAAGCAAACAAAGCTACTGTTATGGCTGGTTTGCAAGAAGGTCAAGTGATCGAAGGTACGGTACAACGCTTGACTCAATTCGGTGCTTTCGTTGATGTAGGCGGAGTAGACGGATTGGTTCACGTATCTGAGCTCGCTTGGACACACGTTGACAAACCATCGGACGTTCTGTCTGAAGGCGATAAAGTAAACGTAAAAGTGCTGAAAGTTGATCCTGAAAAAGGTAAAATCAGCCTGAGCATGAAAGCTGTTCAACCAGGTCCTTGGGAAACAGCTGGCGACAAATTCAACTCTAGCGATATCGTAACAGGTGTTGTAAAACGTCTGGTTGACTTCGGTGCTTTTGTTGAAATCGCTCCTGGTGTTGAGGGACTTGTGCATATTTCGCAAATCTCCCACAAACATATTGGCACTCCGCACGAAGTATTGAAAGAAGGACAAGAAGTTCAAGTTAAAATCTTGGACATGAATCCTTCTGAGCAACGTGTAAGCCTGAGCATCAAGGAAACTGAAGAAGCTCCTGCTCAAGCGCCAAAATCAGAAAGACCTGCAAGAAACAATGCTCCACGTGAAGAAATCAACAACCCGAACGTTTCCTTGAGCAATCAAGGTCTGAGCATCACGCTCGGCGAGCGCTTCGGTGACAAACTCAGCAAATTCAAATAAGTTATAAATGCATGGTTCTTAGTTATATACTGCATATTTTGCTGAACAATAAAAGCAAGATCGGCGAGCCCCAGCGGGTTCGCCGATTGTTTTTATTGCGAGTATAACGGCATGAAACGTTAGCCAAGACAGGCGTTTTTTGCTATGATGAGTATCGTAAGTATGGACAGGAGGAGTGGAATGTATGGCAAGACCCGTTGTGGCAATTGTCGGGCGACCGAATGTGGGCAAATCCACCATTTTTAATCGGATCATCGGCGACAGATTGGCCATTGTGGAAGACAAGCCGGGCATTACCCGTGACCGTATCTACGGAATCGGCGAATGGAACGGTAAACCATTTAGCATTATCGATACAGGTGGTATCGAAATCGACGGCGAGGACGTCATTTTAAAATCAATCCGGATGCAGGCAGAGCTCGCCATTGAAGAAGCGGATGTTATTGTATTCATGTGTGATGCAAAAGCAGGGATTACGCAATCTGATGAAGAAGTCGCAGAGATGTTGTACCGCTCAGGTAAGCCTATCGTTGTAGCCGTTAACAAAGTGGATAATATCGGGCGCAGTGAGCTCATTTATGAGTTTTATGGATTTGGATTTGGTGATCCAATCGGAGTATCGGGAAGTCATGGTACAGGTGTAGGTGATTTGCTCGATGCCATCGTAGAGAAATTGCCTGAACTTGAGGAAGAGACTTACGATGACGATGTCATTCGTGTAGCTCTGATCGGACGTCCTAACGTGGGTAAATCTTCATTGGTGAATGCCATTTTGGGCGAGGAACGTGTTATTGTCAGTGATGTTGCTGGTACGACGCGGGATGCAATCGATACACCGTTTGAAAAAGACGGTCAGCGCTATGTGCTGATTGATACAGCAGGTATGCGTAAACGTGGTAAAGTCTATGAAACCACGGAGAAATACAGCGTAATGCGTGCGATGCGTGCCATTGAGCGTGCAGATGTTGTTCTGATTGTAATTAATGGCGAAGAAGGCATTATTGAGCAGGACAAGCATATTGCAGGTTATGCATTCGAAGCAGGTAAAGCTTCCATGTTTGTTGTGAACAAATGGGACGTTGTAGAGAAGTCTGATAAAACAATGAATGAGTTTGAGAAAAAAATTCGGGATCATTTCCTGTTTATGACTTACGCTCCGGTTGTATTTTTGTCAGCCAAGACAAAACAACGCTTACAAAAATTGTTGCCTGTTGTGCAACGTGTAGCACAGCAGCATACTATGCGTGTTCAGACGCATCTGCTTAACGATGTAGTATCTGATGCAGTGGCTATTAATCCGCCACCAACAGATAAAGGACGCAGAATGAGAATCAACTATGTGACTCAGGTTGCAGTTAAACCTCCGACCATGGTTATTTTTGTGAACGATCCTGAATTGATGCACTTTTCTTACGAACGTTACCTGGAGAATAAAATTCGTGCAGCGTTTGATTTTGAAGGGACGCCAATTCGCATATTTACTCGGAGGAAGTCCGACGAAGGTTAGGGGAGAAGTTTGTGATTTTACAAATCGCAGCGATTGTACTGAGCTATCTGCTCGGTTCAATCAGCTTTAGTGTCCTCCTTGCAAAAGCACTACGGGGGATCGATATCCGTCAACACGGAAGCGGAAATGCAGGGGCTACCAATACTTTGCGGATATTGGGTAAAGGACCGGCAATTCTGGTACTGCTGTTGGATGTACTCAAAGGTATTGCGGCCGTTTGGATTGGGGTTTGGTTCAGCAATGGTTCCGATTGGATTCCTGCACTCAGTGGTATAGCTGCCATTGCAGGACATAACTGGCCGCTGTACTTCCGTTTTCGCGGAGGAAAAGGAATTGCGACAGCGATCGGTGTGCTCGTAACTCTTGCACTTATTCCTGCGCTATGCGCCGGTGTATTTGCCATCCTGTCCATCGTATTGACACGATATGTTTCATTGGGTTCCCTTATTTTTGTAGCTTTGACACCGCTCTTTATCCTTGTGTTACCCGGATATTCGATGAGTATCTTCTGGGGAAGTCTGATTATTTGTCTGTTTGCGTTCTGGAGACATCGTACCAATATTGCGAAGCTCGCCAAAGGACAGGAAAATAAATTGGGATCGAAAAGCCCTGGAGGGGGAAAACGCGTTGTCTAAAAAAGTTGCTGTTCTGGTTGCGGGCAGTTGGGGTACTGCACTTGCCAGTGTATTAGCTGCCAATCAACTGGATGTGATCATGTGGACACGTGGTGAAGACCAGGCCACAGAAATCAATAATAAACATACAAACCAACGCTTCCTTCCCGATGCAGAGCTGTCACCTCGTATTCAGGCAACCACGGATATGGCGACGGCAGTTGAAGGGGCTTCTGCTGTGTTAATTGTTGCTCCTTCATCGGCGATGCGTTCGGTTGCTCATCAGCTTAAGGCCTATTACAAACCGGAAATGTTAATCATTCATGCAACCAAGGGATTTGAGACAGAAAGTCTAAAACGCATGTCCACAGTCATTTCGGAAGAACTTGAATGTGAAGAAGGACATATCGTTGTACTTTCTGGTCCAAGCCATGCGGAAGAAGTGGTTAAGCGTTGCCCAACGACGGTTGTTGTGGCATCACTGGATAAAGCTTCTGCCGAGGCCGCCCAAGGTTTATTTATGAATGCTTATTTCCGTGTGTACACGAATCGAGATATGATCGGTGTAGAATTGGCGGGAGCGTTTAAAAATATTATTGCGCTGGGAGCAGGTATGTCAGACGGGCTTAACTTTGGTGATAATGCCAAAGCAGCGTTGCTAACACGCGGGCTGGCCGAGATCACACGCATCGGTGTGGAGATGGGGGCGAATCCGCTTACGTTCTCCGGACTTGCAGGGATTGGTGATTTGGTCGTGACCGCGACTAGTCAGCACAGTCGTAACTGGAGAGCAGGTTCCTTGCTGGGCAAAGGACAGAAGCTGGACGATGTATTGAATTCCATGGGCATGGTTGTGGAAGGAATTCGGACCACACAAGCCGCCCACTTCATTTCTCAGAAATATGGTGTGCAAATGCCGATTGCAGATCAGCTTTATCACGTTCTTTTTCAGGAGAGACAGCCGCGGGATGCGGTTGAAGCTTTAATGGGACGTGATCCCAAGACCGAAATGGAAGTCATGACGCTTGAAACCTGGGAGCAGTGGCATTCCTGATGGTAGCGTAGGCAGCTTTCCTGAAATGAGAAGCTTATTCACCTTTTTTGCGGTGCACTCATATTATACACATGAGTATTGCCGGAGGAGGGGAGACGAATGGCTAACAACATTTCCAAGGAAGCGCTGAAAGCGATCAACAAAAAAACAGGGAAATCGATTACGGAAGGTGCCGTCAAGAAATTGGCGAGTACAGTAAAACCGTCCACCATGCAGAATGAAGCTCAGTTGCGCCAACTGATCAAGCAAGTATCCGCCATGGCAAAAGTGCCGGTATCTGAGGATACAGTTCAGGATATCGTGAGTGCCGTCAAAAAAAGCGGATTAAACCCAAACAGTATGGAATCATTAATGAAAATGATGATGAAAAAATAATAGATCGCGCCTGCATGCAGGCGATCGAGCAAGACAAAAGACAAGTCGGCATTTGCCGGCTTGCTTTTTGTCTTTTTTTTGGAAAGCTGAGCAATGTTTCGTGTTATAATAGTTGCAATTGTCACAGTGTCAGTGATGAATTACGGACTGAAGGGGAGAACTCTGGATTATGAACGCGATGGACAAGATGTGGCTTTCATTGGTCGCAATCCTCATTATGGGACTATCTGTATTCCTAATTACGTTTGCTCGCTCCAAAACGAAAGGCGTTGTACGGGGCATTCTTTCTTTAATCGCTTTTCTCATTATGCTGATTGGCCTTTTCGGCGGAATAGCTTCTCTGACCTGATCTTTCTCGCCTGAGAGATAACATCCGCATAAACACATCATAAGAACTGACACAACGAAAACGGATGAAGGGAAGGTGAGCCGATGAGGTCGCATGAAACGGAGGATCGGACAGAGCGCTATCCGGAATTACACGCGGCTTTGCTGGAAACGGCGAAAGCTTGGGATGCAGAGCCTTATACGTGGCTGCTTGGGGGAAGCTGTGGGTTGTTGCTCCAGCAGGTGGAATTACAGCAGGCTCCCAGAGATATTGATATTTACGCTGATATCACCGCCGCGAAGTTGCTGCATAAATCTGCGCCTGGAATGGTACTGGACGAGCCTGTCGTAGATAAGACGGGACCTTATGCCTCGCTACTCAGTCATTATCAGGTAGGGACTTGTGCCTTGGAACTGGTTGGGGGTTTCGAAGTGTGGTCACGTAAGAGTTGGTACCGCATTGAAATTGAGCATGTATTGGCCGAGTATGCACCTGAAGCCAAAGTAGGTTCTTACACATTGCGTCTAATGCCGCTTGCTCATGAGCTGTTGTTCAATCTAATGAGAGGCCGTGCCGATCGTTACGAACCCATTGCAAGGCAGATTCGGCAGATGCCTGAATCACATCAACCTCTAATGACTTTATTGGGGAAGCAAAATATATGGACAAGCCGATTCAGAGCAGAAGTGGAAGAGCTTGTTGGCTTCGAATGGCCTCAGTAAGTTAGGAGGAAGAATGATGGATTACAATATTACATTTTTACCGCAAAATAAAACGATTCGGCTAAAGCCAGGGGTAACGCTGTTAAATGCTGCACGCCGTGCAGGGGTTAAAATAGCAACGCGATGTGATGGAAAGGCAGCCTGCCTGATGTGTAAGGTGAAAGTAGATTCGGAACATCTAGCAGCGCTGCATCCACCAACAGATGCGGAGAAGCGTAAACTAGGTTCACTGCTGGATGCAGGCACTCGACTGTCATGTCAGGCGAAGGTGCGGGGATCGGTGACGGTTCATGTTCCGGAGGACCCTCTGAAGGCAGCGATTCGTAAACAATTGGAGCGTCAGCAGCAGGAAGAGGACGATTGGTTCTAAGAATACCTGAGTGGAACGATTCAAGGAGGATACGGATGAACGTGAATATGACGAAGAACGTGAAACCAAGAAGGCAGAGGCGTCATTTGCAGAAGATGTCCTGTCTACTCTTATTCCTATTGTTTGCTTTTACAGCAACGGGGTGTATGTATCAATCCCAGAGTAATCCCGATCCCAAAATAGCTTATAGGGAAAGCTTAAGCCGTATTCAAACTGCGGTAGAAGCATTCCAACAGGATCAGGGGATTTTGCCCATGGTCAACGCAGATATGGAAACACCGAAATATGAAAAATTCAGAGTTGATCTGTCCAAGCTGAAACAGCAGGGGTATCTGGATGAAATACCCGGCACGGCGTTTGAAAGTGGTGGGAGCGCTTACTTTCTCATTCAGGATGAAGAAGTGAACCCGACAGTCAAAGTCATGGATCTTCAAACGGTACAGAAAGTAAATGATGTTCAACGAATGGTCAATCAGTACAAGTCCGTACATAACAATCAACTACCAAGTGGGGAAGAACTGTATCCTGGGCTATACGCTGTAGATATGGAACAAGCCGCACAGGCTGGTGCCCCAGCGGTTACACTGAATAGTGTATATTCGGGTCAGGAACTGCCTTTCATGATGGATGACGAGGGCAATGTCTATGTAGATTATGCTTTTGACATTATGCAGGCTGTAGAGAAGTCAGATAATGCTCCAACAAAAGTGGAAGATTTGCGTGAATTCTTGCTGGAGCATTCTTACTTTGTCCCTGTAAAATCAGTCGCCTATACCTGGCAGAATAACACCCCGATTGCAACAAAGTAATAATTAGCGTTAATTCGATTCGAATGCACGCAATCCATTGATTGTCCTTAAGGTAAAAAAAAGAGATATTCCGCATCACGGGATATCTCTTTCTTATAAGTTGGTTTATAGTCACATCATATGGTCCATAAGCTATATTCAGATTACTTTGTTCAGACCTCCACTTTATAACTCAAGTCAAGTTCATCACCGGGTAATCCCCGAATACCCCAATGACTGCGCGGTGTTTCAAATATAGTAATCTCCACATCATTGGGCGACAATTTCAACTGTTCGTTCATCCGTGTGAATAATTGCTGAATGAGTTCTTTCTTGACTTGATCTGTTCGGCCTTCGAACATGCTGATTTCAATAATGGTATACCCTGCTGAACGATCAGAGGGAAAAAGAAAATCATCCGTGTTCATGGGAAAGTAACGTTGAAACTTCTTGTTCTCCGGTAATCCCACAACATCCACCATAACGGAGTGTATAACTTGTGAAAGCTGCTCTTTCAATGGGTTCAAGTGCTCACCTAGTCCATATACTTTGATCTGTGCCACGCTCATCTCACCTTTCTCAGCTCGTTATCTCTGCTCTTCTCTGCTAAAAAATGCCTTACCTTCACAGTATACCTTCTGCACGGCTTGAACGGTACCACGAGAACCAAATGAACGAACCGGCATAAAAGCTTCGGCACGCTCATAAAGTAGATTGTAATAAAGACGCGCAGTCCGAGAGCGGGGCAATTCTCTTAAGGCAACTACCTTGAGAAAAAAACAAAAAATACGCGTCATAATGCTGCATACGGATACATAAGATGATACTAGTCCAATTGCATGTACGAGTTAACGCCGCTCTCGCCGATTTCATCAGAATGCAACGTTCGGCGGCGGACGACTTCCGGGCACTCACAAAGGCGGCTCTACCGTTGCAGGGATTTCAGTCTTCTGATTGAAAAAACGAAGCGGATGCTCTTTAGCATTTTTCCTTCGGAGTAATTTAGGGAGGGATTTCATTGGAGAAAGTGGACATTTTTAAGGACATTGCCGAGCGGACCGGAGGGGATATTTATCTCGGGGTTGTCGGCGCAGTCCGGACGGGGAAATCAACATTTATCAAACGTTTCATGGAAACAATCGTCTTGCCGAACATTACAAATGAGGCAGACCGTGCGCGGGCAGTGGATGAACTGCCACAGAGCGCAGCTGGCAAAACAATCATGACTACGGAGCCAAAATTCGTACCGAATAATGCGGTTCAAATCAAGGTCGCCGAGGGACTTGATGTCAATGTGCGCCTTGTGGATTGCGTAGGCTACGCAGTGGAAGGAGCCAAGGGATACGAGGATGAGAATGGACCACGCATGATCTCCACGCCTTGGTTTGAAGAACCAATTCCTTTCCAGGAAGCCGCCGAAATTGGCACACGCAAAGTCATTCAGGAGCATTCCACACTGGGTGTGGTGGTTACAACAGACGGCACGATCGCTGAGATTGCCCGGAGTTCCTATGTGGAATCAGAGGAACGCGTTATAGCCGAACTGAAGGAAGTAGGCAAACCGTTTGTACTGGTGATCAACTCGACTCGCCCTCGCAGTGAAGAAGCGCTGCAGTTGCGCAGTGAGCTTGCTGCCAAGTATGACATTCCGGTTATGACACTCAGTGCAGCTACAATGACAGAAGATGATGTCACAGGTGTGCTTCGCGAAGTGCTGTATGAGTTCCCTGTACATGAAGTGAATGTGAATTTGCCGAGCTGGGTGATGGTGCTGAATGAAAACCACTGGCTGCGCAGCAACTATGAAAATTCCGTTCGCGACACGGTTAAGGATATTCGCAGGCTGCGTGATGTGGATCGAGTTGTTGCTCAGTTCATGGAATACGAATTCATCGACCGAGCCGGTCTGAGCGGCATGAACATGGGGCAGGGTGTAGCAGAAATCGATCTGTATGCACCGGATGAATTATATGATCAGATCCTCGTGGAAGTTGTTGGTATTGAAATTCGAGGCAAAGATCATCTGCTGCAATTGATGCAGGAATTCTCCCATGCGAAGAGGGAGTACGATCGCTTCGCTGAGGCGCTGGAGATGGTCAAAACGACTGGCTACGGCATCGCGGCTCCATCCCTCGCCGAAATGGCATTGGATGAACCTGAACTCATCCGGCAGGGTACCAAATTCGGCGTCCGCCTGAAAGCAACTGCACCATCCATTCACATGATCCGGGTCGATGTGGAATCGGAGTTTGCACCGATTATCGGAACGGAAAAACAGAGTGAGGAACTGGTGAGGTACTTGATGCAGGACTTCGAGAACGATCCGATCAAGGTATGGGATTCAGATATGTTCGGTCGTTCACTGCATTCCATCGTGAGAGAAGGCATTCAGGGTAAAATTGCGATGATGCCAGACAACGCACGATACAAATTGCAAGAGACGCTGGGACGTATTATTAACGAAGGTTCCGGTGGATTAATCGCTATAATTCTGTAAGTCCAAAAGGCCGTAGGGGTACCCCTCGCGGTCTTTTTCTTGTTTTATTTTCATGATTCTGGATGAACTGGATAAGATACTTTAGTTTCGAATAAAAACTTAGCGAGTTTTAGCTTTAAATTACTAAAACCCATTTACATACTAGGGATTAGCCGTTATATTAATATTCAACTATTGTGATCGAGATCACAGAGAGAGTGTGAACAGGGGGAGAAAGAGATGAGAAGTAAAAATACAAAATGGGTATGGTTGAGTGTGCTGCTTGTATTTACATTGGCGCTGTCCGCTTGCGGAATTAAAAAAGAACCTGCTTCAACTACAGCTTCCGGCGCAGCAGAGGACAAGCCTCAAACCGAAGCAGTAACAGGCCCACTCAGTGGAAAACGAATTGCACTGATCATGGAATTTAACACAGGTACGTTCTCACAGCAATATGTGCAAGGGGTTAAAGAAGAAATCGAAAAATTCGGTGGACAATTGACTACGTTTGTCGCCGATAATGATAAAGCCAAAATGGTATCGTTGCTCGATAGCGCAATTAACCAGAAATTCGATGCCATTCTAACGGATCATGGGGATTCCTTGCTGACGCCGGGCGTGAAAAAGGCAGTAAAACAAAACATTCCGGTTGTTGTGTTCGATGCAGACATTAGTGTTCCGGGAGCAACAGTGTTGTCCCAGGATGATCAAAAGATGGCTGAACTTACGCTGGAGCAAATGAAAAAAGATATCAACGGACAAGGCAATATCGTAAAAGTATGGGTTGCCGGCTTTGCACCAATGGAACGTCGTCAGGTTGCTTATGGCAAGTTCCTGAAAGAGAACCCGGAAATTAAGGAGATTGCAACGTTTGGTTCAGCTCAGAACCCGGCGCTGGATACACAAGCCAAAATGGAAGCGATTCTGAAACAATATCCAAAAGGTGAAATCACAGCGGTATGGACTGCATGGGATGAGTTCGCCAAAGGTGCAGCGCGTGCCATTCAGCAAGCAGGACGTGACGAGATCAAGGTATATGGTATTGATATGAGTGATGAAGATTTACAGATGATCCAAGATCCGAAAAACCCTTGGGTAGCTTCCGCAGCGGTTGATCCAACAGACATTGGACGTGTACAAGTCCGTTATGCATACCAGAAGCTGAACGGGGATGATACAGAGGATCAAGTGGTTCTCAACCCGGTTTATGTACAGCGCGATGCGCTGCCTGACAAACAAATCTCCACTTCAGAGCTGTCCGAGTATGTTGAGGGTTGGGGAGGTAGTACACAGGGAATCAAGGAATGGATGTCGGAATACGGAGTTACTGCTAAATAAAACAGCGTAACGGAGGCGCGCCGCAAGGCGCGCTTTTTCCAACCATGATGGAATATAACTACATGAGAATAGTGACACTCCCGGAGGGGAGCGATTGGAGGTTGGCGTCATGAGTACTGCACCGATTCTGCTTCAAATGGAACATATCCACAAGCAGTTTGCAGGCATTCCTGCACTGAAAGACGTGGAGTTCTCCGTGAAAGGTGGAGAAATTCATGCGCTGCTAGGTGCGAATGGTGCCGGCAAGAGCACATTGATGAAAATTCTATCTGGTGCCTATCAACTGGATCAGGGTACTATCCAATTAAGTGGGCAAACGCTTCATCTGAATTCACCAGGCGATGCCAAAGCGAGTGGTATTCACTGTGTGTATCAAGAGGTGGATGCTGCGCTGGTTCCCCAATTGACAGCTGCCGAGAACATTATGCTGGATCAATTAGCGTCGCCGAGTGGAGGTTGGTGGAAAAGCCCGCGGAAACTGCAACAGCGTGCGGCTGAAGCTTTGCAGCAATTAGGAGCGGCTATATCCGTTCACAAAAAAGTAGCCGACCTGACGCTCGCGGAGAAGCAGATGATTCTGCTCGCACGTATCCTGATTCAGGATGCCAAGGTCATTATTTTTGATGAACCAACTGCACCGCTGAGCCAGGAAGAAACGGATGCTTTTTTCCGAATTGTACATTTGTTGAAAGAACGCGGAGTGGCATGTATTTTTATTACTCACCGTCTTCCTGAAGTTACAAGTCACTGTGATCGCGTCACCGTGATGAGAGATGGACAACATGTGTTCACGGGTGAGGCAAAAGAGCTTACGATCAATGATCTGGTGACGCAGATGCTTGGAAAACCGTTTGAGGAAGAGTTTCCCAAGACAGAAGCACCGGTAGGAGAAGTGTTGCTGGAAGCAAGAGGACTTCGGCGCGGAGTCCGAGTCAAGGGTGTGGACCTATCTGTTCGTCGAGGCGAAGTGCTTGCTGTAGTAGGGCTTGTAGGTGCGGGGAAAACGGAATGTTCCCGCTTGTTGATTGGTGCAGATCGGCTGGAGAGTGGAGAGATTCGGCTTAACAATCGTGAACTTCGTCTTTCGCAACCTGCTGATGCTGCTGCTCTGGGAATTGTCTCCGTGCCTGAGGAACGGCGGAAACAGGGGATTTTGATTGAGGAAAACGTGGAGCGGAATTTGAGCCTGCCTTTGCTTGGACGTCTTAGTAGATTAGGTTTTGTAAGTCGAAAGCGAGAGCGTGAGAATGCGGAATCTTTAGTGCAGCAACTCGGTATCAAAACATCGTCAGTGCGGCAGGAAGTGAAGTATTTAAGCGGTGGCAATCAACAAAAGGTGGCCATTGGCAAATGGCTGAATGCTGACGCAGACGTCTTTATCTTTGATGAGCCGACAAAAGGTGTGGATATCGGCGCCAAAAGTGACATTTTTCGCATCATTAACGAACTGGCTTTGGCGGGTAAAGCTGTTATCTATTTCACGTGTGAACTGGATGAAGGATTGGGCATTGGTGATCGGATTGCAGTCATGTGTGAAGGGACGATTGTAAAGGAATTCAAACGGGGCGAGACCAATCAAGAACAGCTGCTATACTACGCAAGCGGTGGACAAGAGGTGGAAGCATGAAGGATAAATCATTAGATTTCGCGTTCCGTTATGGCGCAATTATCGTTATTATTGGTGTTATAGCATTTTTCGGTATTAAATTGCCTTATTTCTTCACGTACAGTAACTTGACCGATATTTTGGGTTCAATCTCTATCGTGACATTTGTGGCGATTGGTGTTACCTTATCTCTCATTGTTGATGGATTTGATCTTTCGGTGGGGGCGACCGTCTCGCTGACTACTGTCGTTACCGCTTCATTAATGATTTGGTATCAGCAGCCGCTGGCAGTTGTCATTATCGTCCCACTGATTATTGGTGCTGTGATTGGTTGGCTTAATTCCTTGCTAATTGTGAAACTGCGTATCCCGGATCTACTCGCTACACTTGCCACGATGTACATTATCGGTGGAATTCACAAAACGTATGCTCAAGGGTACACGATCTATAACCATATGCAGTTTCCTGACGGAAGCAAGGCTGCCGGAGAGATGGACCCCACATTTCTGCAGCTTGGGCAGGGAAAATGGCTGGGAATGCCGATTTCGGTCATTCTATTGCTCATTGCGGTTATCGGTGTGCATATCTTTTTGACGTATACGAAGTATGGGCGCCAGATGTACGTTACGGGGGGCAATGAAGAAGCGGCACGCCTATCCGGTATCAAGGTGAAAAAGGTGCGTACACTCGCTTATGTAGCTGCTGGAGTGTTTGCTGCAATCGGCGGTATTATCTATGCATCCAAAGTAGGTTCAGGGCAAATTGATGCGGGTTCTCCGTTGTTAATGGAATCCGTAGCCGCGGTATTTGTCGGATTCTCCGTATTTGGTGCAGGTAAACCAAACGTGATCGGAACATTCATTGGTTCGGTTCTGATTGGTGTACTGGTGAACGGTTTGACTATGATGAATGTTCAATATTTCACGCATGATATTGTAAAAGGTGGGGTGCTCGTGCTTGCCCTGGCGGTTACATTTTACGTGTTAAACCGCAACCGCACTTGAAATTGTGTGCTGTCTGTATTAGTATAAAATTTGTTCGGCGTCTGAAACAACCTTTGTTTCAGGCGACATTCTGCCGGAAATGACTGTTGACCGCAGGCCGAGATTTCTGTTCATCACGCTCAAGATGTACGTAGATTTTTTGTGTATGAACGTATATTTCGCTATAAAACGGAAACACAGTATAACATTCAGGACATTGATTCAGGAGGTGAAAAAACAAATGAACAAATCAGACTTGATTACACACGTGTCCGAAGCTACTGAATTGTCCAAAAAGGATGTAACGAAAGCGGTTGATGCCGTATTCGAAGCAATCTCTGAGGCTCTTCAAAGCGGAGACAAAGTACAATTGGTTGGTTTTGGGAACTTCGAAGTTCGCGAGCGCTCTGCACGTAAAGGACGCAACCCGCAAACAGGTGAAGAAATCGAAATTCCTGCGAGCAAAATTCCTGCATTCAAACCAGGTAAAGCGCTCAAAGACGGAATTAAATAAGATTTCTACATATTCCATATGTCGACAAAAAGACCGTGACTTGTTCACGGCCTTTTCTTTTGTCCTTTAATTATTTTTCTTCCTGCCGTCTAGCGACTCCGGCTCATCCGGTTGCTGCGCATAGGCAATCAGAATCAGTTCTTCTCCAGCAGCTGCGGACAGATGCTGTTCAGTTTCTTTTAACTGGTGAATATGCTCGTCTGTCAGTGCTGCGGGAATGTACTTCATAGAGACTCTCCTTTCTGTGGTTGGATCACTTGTAGTATGACCTGGGAGTAACAGATTATTGCGCCCCATTCACATAAGGGCTGGTTGACAAATGAAACAATATTTATCATCATTAACGCTATTGAACTAGGAGAGGGGATGTGCGTGATGGATCATCCAACCGGCAGTGATTATATCGTAATTAAGGCGGAGGAGAACGGTGTTCAGGTGATCGGCTTAACCCGAGGTCAGGATACCCGCTTCCACCATACGGAGAAGCTGGATAAGGGAGAAGTCATGTTTGCCCAATTTACCAATCATACTTCCGCCATTAAAATCCGTGGAAAAGCCACGCTGATCACCAAGCATGGACAAATTCAGTCGGAATAATGAAAATTGCAGGCATAGCCTGCTTTTTTTCATTGTACAATGAGGTATGAGCCTTTACCGGACAGACTACACTAATAGGTAAGGGCAGGGAGGCATTTATGAAACCGCGGATGATCGTGACTGCTTCACTGCTGGCAACGGTTGCGGCGGTCCTTCTGCTTGTTGCCATACAAACCTTACATATGCGTACCTTGGGCGGTGAAAACGTACAACCCGTTTCTGCGGCGCAGCATCCCGTACAGCTAACAGAAGACAATCTGGTGGACGTGCTGAGCACCATGAAATTATCGACACCCATTGCCAGGGTGGAGTGGAAACGATCCATTTTGACGCTTGATCTAAAGGTTACCGGAACCAGCACAAGTTACACCGAAATCTATGGTAATATGGCTGCTGTGGCAGATCTAGGATTTCGAAGTCTGGATAACGTGGAACAGGTGATGCTGCGTGTTATGGCAGAGGATGAATGGCTTCACAAAAGACATTTGTTGCTCGCTGCCGATTTTCGGCGTGGGGAATGGCCAATGTACGCGATCGAAACGCTTCGAGACTGGAATAGTCCGATCCTCTCGGACGAATTGAAGGACTGGTTTCACATGATGGAGACCGAACTTTGGAAGAAGCAATTCGAAATGTCAAGTCCGGGGTAATAGAATAGCATGATTCAGTGCGTGCCCGATAAACATATGCTATAATATATAAGATTGTAGTGCAGAAATGGTTTAACAATGCAAAGGCTCGGAGGCTGAGAATGAATTCATATCGCGTACCCCAACTAGCAAAGAAATATACGGATTACGACATGATTCGACAACATACGGAAATCCCATCATTTCCGGATAGCCGGGCTCGTCTGCTGCAGGTATTTGTGGGCCGCACAGACGAAAAGGTTCATGATGAGCTATACGCTCTCGCAACCTCGCTCGTTCAGTTGGCCATGGATACGCATGATCGAATCGATACGATATCCGGAGAGCGTAGAGAACTGGAGATGCGTTCACGCCAGCTGAACGTGCTTGCCGGAGATTATTTCAGTAGCCGTTTCTATCAGTTGCTTGCCCATGCAGGCAAAATTGAAATGATCGGTAAACTTAGTGGTGCTGTATCCGAAGTGAATGCACGCAAGATGACGCTGTATGAACGGATGAAAAAGCTTCTCGTTTCGGCTGAAGAATACTTGCGTGAAACAGTACAGCTGAAGATGCAGCTGTTTCTTTCTTTTACAGGCATGATCCGCGATAACGAAGCATCACTATGGAACGACCTGTTGGCCGAATTCAGCTACTGCGAGGCAATTATGGAAGAGCTGCATCGGATGAATGACGAACAGAACTTTTATCACAGTTATGCTTTCTGGCATATTTACGAGTATGGCAATGACGACGAGCGCAATACGCTGCGTCAGCCGGAGCCTGATACAAGAGCATGGAGTGGTATGGTGCATAAGTATCGGATCGGCGAGTTTTTGCTGGACAAGCTTCGTGAGTGTACACACCGTATACAACTGTTGCTGCAAGACGAGGAAGATCAACTGGGCCTGCAAGAAATTGATGCAATCCTGGAGCCTTACTTGACGTATTTGCAGCCTTCACATGCGGCAGTAAGGGAAGATTGAGGGGGAGACAACGAATGGGGAGCGGAGAGACCAAACCTAAAGAAGAATTTGTCCATTCTGTTTTTCAGAGTATAGCAGGTAAATATGACGTCATGAATGATATCCTGAGTTTCCGCAGACACAAGGCTTGGCGCAAATTTACTATGAAGAAAATGAATATGTCCAAAGGCGATACCGGTCTTGATTTGTGCTGCGGCACATGTGATTGGACGCTTGCGATGGCTGAAGCAAGTGAAACAGGTCACATGCATGGACTGGATTTCAGCAGCAACATGTTGGAGGTTGGACAAACCAAAGTTGACGCTGTAAATCGCCAAAAACAAATTACGTTGGTACAGGGCAATGCAATGTCACTTCCCTTTGAAGACAATTCATTCGATTATGTAACGATTGGATTTGGACTGCGCAATGTACCGGATCTTAGACAGGTTCTGTCGGAGATGAAGCGTGTAGTGAAACCGGGTGGCATGGTGGTGTGTCTGGAATTGTCCAAGCCGACATGGCAGCCGTTTAAAGGTATTTATTATTTTTATTTTGAACAAGTATTACCCAATCTTGCCAAATTGTTTGCCAAACGTTATGAGCAGTATAAATGGCTGCCCGACTCACTTGCACTTTTTCCAGGAAGGAAGGAACTGGCCGACATTTTCGCTGAAACTGGATTGCAGCAAGTGCAGGCCTACCCTCTAACCGGAGGCGTCGCGGCACTGCATATTGGAACCAAGGAGAATCAGCATGTTTAGGAAAATTCGCATCTTTTTAGAAATGATCAAAATTGAACACACGCTTTTCGCTTTACCTTTTGCATTTATGGGAGCCATCCTCGGTTCCATGGTAGTGAATGATACATTCCCGACCTGGATGCAGATTATGTGGGTATTACTGGCTATGATTGGTGCAAGAAGTGCTGCTTTTGGCTTGAACCGCATGATTGACCAGGCCATAGACAAGAAAAATCCACGTACCGCGATGAGAGCAATTCCGGCCGGTTTGTTGAAAAACGGTGAGGTCGTTATTTTTATCATAGTATCATTTGTGCTCTTGTTCTGGGCCTCATCCAACCTTAACGTGTTATCCATGCAGCTGTTGCCGATAGCTGTATTTATGCTGGTTTTGTATTCATATACCAAACGTTTCACCTGGTTGTGCCACGTAGTGCTCGGTATGACCATTGGTCTGGCTCCACTTGGGGGTTGGGTAGCAGTAACGGGTACGATGGATTGGACAGCGATTGTGCTGTACGTTACGATTGTGTTCTGGACTGCAGGGTTCGATATCATCTATGCATGTCAGGATCTGGATTTTGATCAGGGCGAGGGCCTTCATTCCATACCTTCCCGTTTTGGTCTTAACAAATCATTGCAGATCGCAAAGTTCTTCCACGTGATTACAGCAATCGGTTTTCTTGCTTTGTTATTGTTGACCGATCTGAGCTGGTGGTATGGAGCCGGAATGCTGATAACTTATGGTATCCTCTTCTATGAACACTATATTGTATCGCCAAATGACATGAGCCGTGTACAAACAGCATTCTTTACGATGAACAGTGTGCTGAGTTTAGTGGTATTTACGTTTACCCTGATTGATTTGGCGGTGAAATAAAGATGCAGCAGCCGGACAATAAACGACTTGTTGTCGGAATTACCGGGGCCAGTGGAAGTATATATGGCATCAGATTAATTGAAACGCTGCTTGATCTGGAATACACTGTGCATCTGGTGATCTCCAATGCCGGGTGGCGTGTATTAAAAGAAGAAATGGACTGGGATGTTACGAATCGGGACCGTGTGCTGGAAGAAAAATTTGGCGGTCGTGCGGGTTCCCTAATCTATCATCCCGTTAGTGATATTGGTGCCTCCATCGCGAGTGGTTCTTTCCTGGCAGAAGGCATGATTATAATGCCATGCTCCATGGGTACTCTTTCATCCATTGCACAAGGGTCATCGGACAATCTGATGTCCCGGGCTGCTGATGTCATGATGAAAGAGGGAAGAACGCTGATTCTGGTGCCACGTGAGACGCCACTGCATGCAATTCATCTGGAAAACATGCTGAAACTCTCACGGCTTGGTGTCCGCATGATACCGGCCATGCCTGCTTTTTATTACAAACCCCAAACGATGGACGAGTTGATTCTGTTTCTAGTGGGTAAAGTGCTCGATAGTCTGCGCATCCCGCATCAACTGTTTACCAGGTGGGGAGAACCGGATGAACGGGGATAGCTTCTGAGCTTCCTGCAATTTTGAATCTGCTGACCGAATTGCAGGGGCAATTTGCTGTCCCCCAATCCCGGGGTATTGGTGAGCGCTGATGGTGATGTTTGGATGGAACCACAGCCTTGACCCATGCTCCGGCAACTTCTGTACTTATGTTTCAGAACAAGTCGCAGAGTTTAATTCCCGGATGTCGGCCTTGACATTCGAAGAAGATTAGTACGTCTCAGAAGAACACAAGCAGGAAAGGCAAGCCCTGGTTTTTCGTTATGCCTGCAGGCCCGACTTGCTGGAGGGGAAGGTAAGCATGGATTTATGGACTGACAATACGCTGACACGGGTGAACGAATGAAACTATTGGATATTTTCGGGTTGTTAAAAAAAGACATGGACTACATTGAAAAAGAGCTGTATCGCAGTGTTCAGGGAGAACAGAAACTGCTAAGCGAAACGTCACTTCACCTGCTCAAGGCAGGGGGTAAGCGTTTGCGTCCGGTATTTGTGTTACTCGGTGGGAAATTTGGTACATACGACATTGAACGTCTGAAGCTGGTAGCGGTTCCGTTGGAACTGATTCATTCGGCTTCTCTGGTTCACGATGATGTTATTGATAATGCGGCGACACGGAGAGGTAAACCAACGGTGAAGTCCAAATGGGATAATCGGATTGCCATGTACACCGGAGATTACATTTACGGCAAGGCGCTTGAAATGACTGCGGGCCTGTCCGATCCGGCTATACACCGTATTCTGGCCAAAGCGATGGTTCAGATGTCCATTGGTGAAATGGAGCAAATTCGGGACTTTTTCAACACGGGACAAAGTGTACGTAACTATCTCTTGCGAATTCGTCGCAAAACGGCGCTTCTTATTGCTGTCAGCTGCCAGCTGGGGGCGCTTGCTACTCGTGCGCCGGAACATGTATCTTCGTTGCTGTACACCTACGGTTACAACGTGGGTATGGCGTTCCAGATTCAAGACGATGTACTTGATCTGGTTGGCACCGAAAAGCAACTCGGCAAGCCTCCAGGCAGTGATATGAAGCAGGGGAATATTACGCTGCCTGTACTGTATGCATTGCAGGAACCTAATTTGCGTGAACCTTTGCTGAAGGAGATAGCCCGCGTTCAGCACGAGGAGGGACGGGCGAGTGCATCCGATGCAATTGGAATGATTCGCCAAAGTCAAGGAATTGCTAAAGCAGAAGCCCTGGCTGACCGATATATGAAGAAAGCGCTCGATGCTCTGGATCAACTGCCTAACATCAAGACCACCAAAAACTTGCGTGATATCGCTCATTTTGTGGTCAAACGTACGCATTAATATGTTTGAACATAGACTGCTATGGACGGGCATCTTTTCATGAATTCAGTTCCTCGTGTAGCTGTCTCACTCAAAAAATAACATTGATGTGATATTCCTCATTGGGAGGATTTGGACATGTATGTTACAATCAAAGGGATTGCGTTTACATAATGAAATAACTTTGAACCGTGAGTGAGGAGTGAGCCTATGGATCGTACATTTTTGATGGTGAAGCCGGATGGTGTGCAGCGTGGTTTGATAGGGCGTATCGTTAGCCGTCTGGAAGACAAAGGATTTAAGTTGGTGGCAGGCAAGCTGGTGCAGATGTCTGAAGATCAGGCCAAGCGCCATTATGCTGAACATGAGGGGAAACCGTTCTTCGATGATCTGGTTCGTTTTATCACATCTGGACCTGTATTTGCTATGGTCTGGGAAGGTGACGACATCGTGGCGCTTGCGCGCATCGTAATCGGGAAAACCAATGTGAAGGAAGCGGCTCCGGGTACAATTCGCGGAGATTTCGCCAGCCACACACCGCATAATCTGATTCATGGGGCGGATTCACCGGAAAGCGCCACTCGTGAAGCAGCGAACTTCTTTACTCCGGATGAGCTGGTAACGTACGACAAGAGCATCGCAGCCTGGTTGTAATTTTTTTAGCCAGAAGGGTGATACGATGCTGGAGCAGGAACAACTACTAGACCCGGATTACACCGGATTTATTCGGAAAATCAAAGAGAGCACAGGCATTGATCTTGCTCAATACAAGGAAGGCCAGATGAAAAGAAGGCTGACCACACTTCGTAACAAAAACGGATTTCATACGTTTTCTATCTTTTTTGATGCCATGCAGAAGGACAAGTCTCTGTTTTATGAGTTTCTGGATCGCATGACCATTAACGTCTCGGAATTTTGGCGTAACCCCAATCGCTGGGAAGTACTGCGGGATGAAATCCTGCCTGAGTTGCTGGGTCCGAAGCGTGGCGTTAAAGTGTGGAGTGCCGCTTGTTCCACAGGCGAAGAACCTTACACTTTGGCGATGATTCTGGACACGATGGGCATTCTTAAGGGAAGCTCCATTACGGCAAGTGACTTGGACGAAGGAGCTCTCGCTAAAGCCAAGGAAGGGCGTTATATGGAACGCTCGCTCAAAGATGTACCGAAGGAAACAGCAAATCGATACTTCAAGCAGGATGGCTTGGTGTACCGTATTGATGAACAACTGAAAAGTTCAGTCAAGTTCATGAAGCAGAATCTGTTACTCGATCGTTTTGACGAAGGATATGATCTGATTGTGTGCCGCAATGTCATGATCTATTTTACCGAGGAAGCCAAAAACCTGTTGTATCACAAGTTTGCAACAAGTTTGCGTCCAGGTGGTATTTTGTTCGTGGGCAGTACGGAACAGATTTTTTCCCCGGGGCAATATGGTCTGGAAACAGCGGAAACATTCTTTTATCGCAAAAAATAATTTCAATTATTTCATAACCGTCTGGCGTGCACATGTATATGTGTCCAGGCGGTTATTTGCATAATGGATGAATGGATATTTCTCAGACACGTCGGAATCTCAATCAATCACCATTCGAGTCCAATCCAATTTAGGACAAGAAACGACCGACTTTCTTGTCAAAGCCGGTCAGCTATACTATAATAAGCAAAGAAATTATGGGATTTTAGCAATGTGAAGTTTAACAGTTTAAAGGGGGAACGTATTATGAGTTTACGCTATTTAACCGCAGGGGAGACGCACGGACCCCAATTAACCGCAATTATTGAAGGATTGCCAAGCAATCTGAATATTGACTTTGAAGAGCTGAATTTTCAGCTTCACCGCCGCCAAAAGGGATATGGCCGTGGACGTCGCATGCAAATTGAGAAGGATCAGGCCAATTTCGTTGGTGGTATTCGTCACGGATATACAACAGGTGCTCCTGTAGCGTTGGTTGTTCAAAATAATGACTGGAAACACTGGCAGAATATTATGAATATTGAGCCGATTGAAGGCAGTGACGAAGAGAAACGTCGCGTTCATCGTCCACGTCCGGGACATGCTGATTTGAATGGCGGGCTCAAATATAACCTAAAAGATTTGCGTAATGTGCTGGAGCGTTCCAGTGCGCGTGAGACAACGGTGCGTGTAGCATGTGGTGCTATTGCACGTCAATTCCTTGCTGAATTCGGAATCAAAGTAGCTGGACGTGTGTTGCGTATCGGAGAAATCGAAGCTCCTTATCAAGATCTGCCGATTGATGAACTGATCGAAGTGACAGAAGCTTCTTCCGTACGTGTAACTGATGCAGCAACCGAGAAGAAGATGGAAGCTTACATCGACCAGATCAAGCAGGAAGGCGACTCCATCGGTGGAATCGTGGAATGCATCGTTGAAGGTGTGCCTGTGGGTCTTGGTAGCCATGTACAGTATGACCGCAAACTGGATGCAAGGATTGCTCAGGGCGTGATGTCCATTAACGCATTCAAAGGTGTGGAAATTGGTATCGGGTTCGAAGCCGGAACGATTCGTGGTTCTCAGGTGCATGATGAAATCGTGCATAGTGAAGAGCGTGGTTACCACCGAGCTACCAACCGTTTGGGCGGATTCGAGGGCGGAATGACTAACGGTATGCCAGTAGTGGTACGTGGGGTTATGAAACCTATTCCTACGTTGTACAAACCGCTTCAAAGTGTGGATATCGATACAAAAGAAGCATTTACAGCTCAGGTTGAGCGTTCTGATGCATGTGCTGTTCCGGCAGCTAGTGTAGTAATGGAGCATGTGGTAGCCTGGGAAATTGCAAAAGCTTTCCTTGAGAAATTTGGCGGAGACTCCATGGAGGAAATCCGCGCGAACTTTGCCAACTACAATAATCAACTGGAGAATTACTAAGATGCGCCAGCTGACAGTGCAGTTGGAGGAGCGCTCATATCCAATCCTGATTGGCAGCGGCCTGTTGGCTCAAGCGCCTCAATATTTTGAGCAATATGGCTTAACCAAAAAAAGCCCCTTACTCATTATTACTGATGATCATGTGGCACCCAAATACTTGTCCGATCTGGAACAAACACTGCGTACGGCTGGTTTTACAGTCGTCTCCGCAGTTGTTCCATCGGGTGAAACATCGAAATCCCTTTCGGTATATCAGGATATGATGACGGCCGCCATCGAAGGTAAACTGGATCGCAGTTCGGCAATTGTTGCTTTAGGCGGCGGTGTAGTAGGGGATCTGGCTGGTTTTGTTGCTGCTACATATATGCGTGGAATCAAGTTTGTACAGGTGCCTACGACGATCCTGGCGCATGACAGCAGTGTTGGCGGCAAAGTAGCTGTCAATCATCCGCTGGCTAAAAATATGATCGGTGCATTCCATCAGCCAGAGCTGGTGCTCTATGATGTGGATACTCTTCAAACCTTGCCGCCACGCGATGTCTCTGCTGGTTTGTCAGAGATGCTGAAGCACGGACTGATTCGGGACGAAGCTTTTGCATACTGGTGTGAGGAGCATGCGGATGAACTGCTTGCCCTTGATCCGGAGGCTTTGGGATATGGCTTGGAACGAGGCTGTGGTATCAAGGCAGAGATTGTATCGCGTGACGAACGTGAAAATGGAGAACGTGCATTGTTAAACCTGGGTCATACGATTGGTCATGCTATTGAAGCGATTGCTGGTTACGGCGAATTTCTGCATGGTGAAGCCATCTCGATTGGTATGGCGGGCTCGGCATTGCTCGGCGAGAAGTTGGGAGCTCCAGCAGGACTCTATGACGACACGGTTCGCATGTTGCGTTCATTGCGCCTTCCGGTGACGATGCCAAAACATCTGGATACGGATGCATTAATGGATGCAATGATGCACGACAAAAAGTTCCGTGAGGGCCATATGGTCTTCATTATTCCTGACCGGATCGGCGCTGCCAGAATTGTAAAGGATGTACCGGTTACGGCAGTACGCGAAGTCATTGAAATGCTCAAGAAGGGAGATTAAAAGCGATGGTTACTCGGGGAATTCGCGGGGCTACTACGGTCACGCATAATAACGAAGAACATATTTTGAAAGAAACGGCTGTACTTTTGCAGGAAATCGTGGATCGTAACGAGATCCAACCCGAAGATATTTGCAGTGTCTGGATTACGATGACTGGAGATCTGGATGCAGCTTTCCCAGCAAAGGCAATTCGCCAGTTGGATGGCTGGGAGCTTGTACCTTTGATGTGTGCATTAGAAGTTCCGGTTGCAGGCGCCTTGCCACAGTGCATCCGTTTTATGGTACATGTTAACACTGCAAAAGGTCAGAATGAAATCAACCATGTGTATCTTAACGGTGCACAGTCTCTGCGTCCCGATTTGGCGGCACCTTCCAATTCGTAAGATTAGAGTGGTTGTCAAATCATTCTGAATGATGTATAGTGAGAACCAGTTGAGTAGAGTAGAGATTGAGCTGAGAGCAGCTGAGATGAGTGGAGTATATAGCAGAGTCCAGCGGGTGGTAACCGGAGCAACAGAAGCCGGTCAACTGATTCGCGGTACGTCGAGCTACGGAATTATTAGAAACAGGATGAAGGAATGCAAACGTGTCTAGCGACATCGTTTTGTTTAGGTATAACACGACCGATATCTTCTTGCATTTCATGAAAGAATGAGTGCTATGGGTGAGAATTAGTGTATGCCGGTACATTTCCTTGTATTTGATGGATTGATATTACATCCATACAACAGCCTGTGTGATAATTCGGTAAGGATGCATGTATAGGGACTTGTTATTTATGAAGCACCAACCTGTTGAAACAGCTTATAACCAAACCTCTACCTGATGGTAGAGGTTTTTTTGTTGTATATTGAATTGTTTCTTCTACCCATATAGGTTCAACTAAACTTTTTACACTAAAACGGAGAGGACAGAAATAACCTGAAGAAGCGGAGCGTTCGCCTTTATCACCGGATTTTCCCTTAAGAAAGGGAATCAAAAAATCTGGGGATAACAGCGATCGGAAGGTTGTTCTGTCATCGGAGTGCTCAGTGTAAACCTCTTTAGTTGAACTTATATAAATCTGAAAGGACGTGATCTGATGTTAACGCCAAACGTTAATCAAGTACTGAAAATGTCGAATGAATATAATCTGATTCCGGTAGTCAAACGGATTCTGGCAGACATGGAGACCCCGATTCGGATTTTCCGCCGTTATGCTGACAACGACCGGGCATTTCTGCTGGAAAGTGTGGAGGGTGGAATTCAATGGGCGAGATATTCCTTCATCGGTACAGATCCGTTCCTGATGATCTCCGCCAAAAAAGGCCGGATCGTGGTAGAAGAAGCGGGCCAGATTCGAGAACTGCCAGGCAAACCGATTGAAGAGCTCAAAGCGCTGCTGCGTAAGTATCGCAGTCCGAAAGATGATGAACTTCCGCCATTTACAGGCGGGGCCATCGGTTTCTTTGGATACGATCTGCTGCAATATTATGAGAAGCTACCGGCCCACGCGCTGGATGATCTGAAAATGGATGATATTCGCTTCATGTTCTGCGACCAGATTATCGTGTTTGACCATGTGAAGCAGCAGATGCTGCTTGTGGGCAATGTGCACGTGAAGGACGGTGCAACGGATGATGATATCCGTCAAGCTTATACTTTAACTTCTGAGAAGCTGGAACAGGCGGCTGAACGCTTGCAGCAGCAAGGACCAGGGGAGAACTTGAACCCGCGTTCCATCCCAGGAGACGTGGAACTGGGGGATATTCGATCCAATCTCACGAAGGAACAGTTTATCGGGAATGTAGAGCAGGCCAAAGAGTACATTCGGGCAGGAGATATTTTTCAAGTGGTATTATCCCAACGTTTCCACATTGATACCGAAGTATCTCCGCTGCATGTATACCGCGTGCTTCGAACGTTGAATCCATCACCTTACATGTATTATCTGAAGATGGACGATGAAATTATTGTGGGGACTTCACCGGAAGCGTTGGTAAAAGTGGATGGAAACCGCGTAGAAACACGGCCGATTGCGGGTACTCGTCCAAGAGGAGCTACGGAATCAGAAGATCGTGCATTGGCGGCAGATCTGCTGCAGGACGAGAAGGAACGTGCGGAACATCTGATGCTTGTTGATCTGGGACGTAATGATCTGGGACGTGTGTCTAACTTCGGAAGTGTGAAATGTGACATGTTCATGGAAATTGAACGATATTCCCACGTCATGCACATGGTGTCCAACGTTACAGGTGAGCTTAGAGAAGACAAGGATTTCTTTGATGCATTTCTTTCGTGTTTGCCGGCGGGTACGGTATCCGGTGCGCCGAAGCTACGTGCGATGGAGATTATCGCGGAACTGGAAAAAGAAGCACGGGGTGCTTATGCAGGTGCTATCGGTTATCTTGGTTTCTCGGGCAACATGGACTCCTGTATTACAATCCGAACGATTATTTTCAAAAAGGGAAAAGCTTATGTGCAGGCTGGAGCCGGAATCGTATGGGATTCGGTGCCTGAGAATGAATATGAAGAAACAGTAAATAAAGCCAAAGCGTTACTTAAGGCGATTCGTACAGCAGAAGCGATGTTTCCTGCCAAAGAGAAGGATCACACATTGAAACTTGCCAACGCCGATTATTTTGTTACCCCAGCCACGGCTGCACAAAACTGAGAGAGGAGAGACCGGAAATGAATATGAACCCAGTCATGAATGAAGAATCAGAGCGATTTGTAACTAAAGTTAGTCATGCGGAAGGAATGAAGAATGGCCTTGCCAAAATTTTGGAGGGCTGCCATCTGGAGCAGGCGGAAGCGCGCGACTTGATGTACTCCATCATGAGAGGTGAGGCCACTCCGGCTCAAATCGGAGGTTTGCTTATGGGCTTGCGGATGAAGGGGGAAACGGTGGATGAAATCACGGGGTTTGCCGAAGCCATGCGTGGACAGGGCGGACGGATCCTGACCGACGGCAATGGACTGCTGGACACCTGTGGAACAGGTGGTTCAGGTATTCATAAGTTCAACATTTCAACAGCATCGGCGATCATTGCTTCAGCAGTCTCTGTCCGGGTGGCGAAGCATGGAAATCGCTCTGCCTCAGGCAAGGCGGGCAGTGCGGATGTACTTGAAGCATTGGGCGTGAATATTCATCTGGACGGAGAGCAGGCGAGACAATGTCTCGATGAGATCGGAATCTGTTTTTGTTTTGCTCAGGTGTACCACCCTTCTATGAAACATGCTGCTGCGCCAAGAAAAGAGCTGGGTGTGCGTACGATCTTTAACATGCTCGGACCTCTAACCAATCCTGCGGGAGCGGATCGACAATTGCTTGGTTTATATGACCGCAGCCGGACACCGATGATCGCTGAAGTGCTGAATCGTCTGGGGCTGAAAAGAGCTTTGGTTGTAGCGAGTCATGATGGACTGGATGAAATCAGCATCTCCGCACCTACCCAGGTATCCGAGCTGCGTAATGGTGAAGTGCATACGTATGACATTGATCCACGTGATATGGGATTATCGTTACATCCGCTGGAATCGGTTCTTGGAGGAGATGCGGCTCAGAACGCCGAAATTATTAAAAGGATCTTCCAGGGAGAACGGAGCGCATACCGCGATGTCGTTCTGTTGAATGCCGGGGCGTGCATCTATGTATCCGGTCTAGCAAATACCATTGCAGAAGGTGTGTTGATGGCGACAGACGCTGTAGACTCCGGCAAGGCTGCCGGGAAGCTGGAACAGTTAATTCATACAACGGAGGCGTACAGTCATGTATCTTGATCGAATCGTAGCAACCAAACATAAAGAAGTTGAAGTTCTGGCACAAACATTTCAGATGGACGATGCGCTGAAAAAGATAGAGGCATTACCCAATACTCGTGGATTCGAACGTGCTCTATCAGAGAGACGTAACCGTAAACTGGGTCTCATTGCCGAAGTGAAGAAGGCTTCTCCGTCCAAAGGACTGATTCGTCCTGATTTTCATCCAGTAGAAATTGCTTCCGCATACGAACGGGCTGGAGCGGATTGTATATCCGTATTGACCGACGTTTCTTATTTCCAGGGAAATAGCGAATACTTGCAGGCCATTCATGAAGCTGTGAACATACCGCTACTGCGCAAAGATTTTATTATAGATGAACGACAGATTGCCGAGGCAAGGCTGCTTGGCGCGGATGCCGTTTTGCTGATTGCGAGTATTCTGACACCCGAACAGATGCGTCAATATCTGACGTTTGCCAAAAGTCTGGGCCTGGATGCATTAATTGAAGTCCATGATCGTGCTGAACTGGAGCAAGTACTCGATATACCGCAGGCAACACTTGTGGGCATCAACAACCGCAATCTGAAAACGTTCGAAACCAGTCTCAACACCACGTTGGATTTGATGAACTTGATTCCGGATGGTGTCACATTAATCAGTGAAAGTGGAATTGACGGCCCTCAGCCACTGGAATCTCTTATTGAGGCAGGTGTGCATGGTATCCTTGTTGGGGAGCATCTGATGCGTAAGGACGATGTTGAGGCAGCGGTATATGAACTGATGGGACCAAAAGC
Source organism: Paenibacillus sp. RU5M (assembly GCF_900221055.1). NCBI lineage: Bacteria > Bacillati > Bacillota > Bacilli > Caryophanales > Paenibacillaceae > Paenibacillus > Paenibacillus sp. RU5M. The sequence continues at coordinate 424,894 of NZ_OBQM01000001.1, forward strand.
ATGAATGCATTCAATCATGACGGCACAAACAGCAGAGACGTGGATCTGCGAACCCGGCCGGCAGCGGCTGTAAAAATATGTGGACTTCAGGACGTTGAAGTGCTAAAATCGATGATAAACTTGCCTGTGGATTACGTTGGTGTTGTTTTTGCCCCATCCCGTCGCCGTATTACGCCTGAACAGGGTGCCGAGCTAAGAACGGTTCTCTTGGACTGGACGATGTTTGATCGGCCGAAGCTGGCGGGTGTTTTCGTGAATCCTACGCTCGAAGAACTGGAAAGCATCATGCAGATTTCAGGCCTGGATGTCATTCAGCTGCATGGACAGGAATCGCCGGAATTTTGTGAACAGGTGAAGCAGCACTTCGGTACCGAAGTGTTCAAGGCTTTCTCTTTTCCCAAGGATGAAACAGGTTCATTAGCTGACGATACTGCCTTATTGGCACTTGATCCATATAAAAATGTGGTGGACGCCATATTGCTCGATACGTTTGACCCGCTCTATGGAGGGGGCTCCGGTAAAACCTTTGCCTGGGAACGAATTCCTTTCTACGCCGAGTGGGCAAGAAAACATGGAATCGCGTTGTTCGTGGCAGGAGGTTTACAGCCGGATAATGTGCAACAACTGATACAGACATATGCACCGGACGGCGTCGATGTATCCAGCGGCGTAGAGTCCGAAGGTGTGAAGGATATTGCGAAAATTACAGCATTTGTAGAAAGGGTGAAGCAGGCATGACACATCAATTGCCGGATCAACACGGGCGTTTCGGTCCCTTCGGAGGCCGCTTTGTACCTGAGACACTAATGAACGCTCTGATCGAACTGGAGGAAGCGTATAGCCACTTCTCTGAAGACGAGGAATTCAACAAGGAACTGAATTACCTGTTAAGCGAGTATTCTGGCCGGGAAACACCTTTATACCATGCAGAGCAATTATCCCGCCGCTTGGGTGGACCTAAAATTTATCTGAAACGTGAAGACCTGAACCATACGGGAGCGCACAAGATCAATAACGCTATTGGACAGGGATTGCTGGCTAAACGGATGGGAAAAAAGAAAGTCATCGCCGAAACAGGTGCAGGACAGCATGGCGTTGCCACCGCAACAGTTGCTGCATTGCTGGGGCTTGAATGTAAAGTGTTTATGGGTGAAGAAGATACGCAACGGCAACAGTTGAACGTATTTCGGATGAAGCTGCTTGGGGCGGAAGTCATTCCGGTGACATCTGGCACGCGCACATTGAAAGATGCAGGAAACGAGGCGCTCCGCTACTGGGTTAGTAATGTGGAAGATACCTTCTACGTGCTTGGATCGGTAGTCGGTCCTCATCCGTATCCAATGATGGTACGTAACTTCCAGCGAGTGATCGGTGATGAGACACGGCGCCAGATTCAGGAGATTGAAGGACGGTTGCCAGATGTAATTGTTGCAGCTGTAGGCGGCGGAAGTAATGCAATCGGTATGTTCTATCCGTTTATTGGCGATCAGGATGTGAAGCTTGTTGGAGTTGAAGCAGCAGGTAAAGGGGTGGACACCGAGTTCCATGCGGCTACGATGAGCAAAGGGACACACGGTGTATTCCAGGGTTCGATGAGTTATTTACTGCAAGATGAATATGGACAGGTTCGGCCAGCCCATTCCATTTCAGCGGGACTTGATTATCCGGGTGTTGGTCCCGAGCATTCCTATCTCAAAGATATTAAACGTGCAAAATATGTTCCGATTACGGACCAGGAGGCATTGGATGCCTTGCAGTTGCTGAGCCGAACAGAAGGCATTATTCCCGCTTTGGAGTCAGCCCATGCTGTTGCGCAGGTTGTCAAGCTTGCGCCTGAACTCAGCGCTGATGATATCGTTGTGATCTGTCTTTCCGGTCGTGGTGACAAAGACGTTGAATCCATTATGAAATACACAGGAGGGGACTTGGCATGAACCTGATGGACCAGACCTTCCAACAATTGAAAGAACAGAACCGGACAGCACTTATTCCATTCCTTACGGTTGGAGATCCAGATGTGGACACCACGGTGGAAATCATTAAGGAATTGGAACAGGCGGGGGCAGACATTTTGGAACTCGGTGTTCCCTATTCTGATCCGCTCGCAGATGGACCGGTAATCCAGCGAGCTTCCGAGCGTGCATTGAAAAGTCAGATCACGATTCGGACTTGTATGGAGACAGCAGCCAGAGCGCGTGCGGAGGGTGTGAAAATGCCTTTTGTCCTGTTCACCTACTATAATCCAGTATTACAGACGGGATTGGATGTATTTTTTGACGAGTTGGTCAAACATGAGATCAGCGGCATGATCATTCCGGATCTTCCGATTGAGGAAGCCGAGGATATGCGACGCCGTGCAGATGCTGCAGGTGTGCATTTGGTTCCGCTCGTAGCCCCTACGTCCAACGCGAGGATCGAGCGTATTGTCACGGGAGCACGTGGTTTCATCTATTGTGTCTCTTCTCTGGGTGTCACGGGAGAGAGAGCTTCCTTTTTCGATGGGGTAGAGAGCTTCATTGAAACTGTAAAGAGCCTGACAGATATTCCTGTCGCTGTTGGCTTCGGCATTTCCAGTCACGAGCAGGTAGCTCGTTTCTCCCGCATCTGTGATGGTGTTGTTGTTGGTAGTGCTATCGTTCGTCAGGTGGAAGAAGCTATACCTCTTCTTGGAAACCCGGATACGCGTCAGGCGGGACTGTTGCAAATTCGCAACTTTGTGGCACAATTAAAAGGATAGGGATTAAATGATGTTACATCCCCGGGGCATGCTCAGCACAGGCTGAGGCATGTCCATAACTATTTCAATAACAGGAGGCGGTCGGGTTGAAACCGAAGTCCCAGATTGTCAATCTGCCTGTATATAAACCGGGCAAACCGATTGAAGAAGTGAAACGTGAACTGGGTTTGGAGCAAGTGATCAAGCTGGCCTCCAACGAAAATCCATATGGAAGTTCGCCTGCTGCGCTTGAAGCGATCACCAGAGAGCTGGTCAATGTAAGCATATATCCGGATGGCAGTTCCACGGAACTGACTGAAGTGCTGGCGAAGCATCTGGGGGTAGAACGGGATAATCTGATCTTTGGTTGTGGATCGGATGAAATCATTGCGTTGATCACTCGTGCATTCTTCCTCCCGGGAGACGAGAACATCATGGCTGACCAGACGTTCTCTGTATACAAAAGTAACGCTGACATCGAGGGTGCTGTCAGCATTGAAGTGCCACTTAAAGATGGAACTCATGACCTGACTTCCATGCTGGGACAAATCAATGATAAGACCAAAGCAGTTTGGGTATGTAACCCCAATAATCCAACGGGTACAATTATCTCTGAGCAGGAATTGACGGCATTTATGGATCGTGTACCTTCTCACGTCATGGTTGTGCTGGATGAAGCCTATTATGAATTCGTAACGGATGAGGCGTATCCACAAAGTGTCTCTATGATTGAGCGTTATCCTAACTTGGTCATTTTGCGGACATTCTCCAAAATCTACGGCCTGGCTTCATTGCGTATTGGATACGGTATTGCACGCCCGGAAGTGATCGATCTGATCAACCGCGTGCGTGAGCCGTTTAATACTTCACGATTCGGTCAGGCTGCGGCGAAAGCTGCACTTGAGGATCAGGCTTTTGTCCAAGAATGTGCGGAGCGTAATGCAGTAGAACGAGCGTATTTGCAAAATGAGTTCACACGGCTAGAACTGCCGTTTTTCCCTTCGCAGGGTAACTTCATCATGGTTGATCTGGACATGCCTTCTGCAACGGCATTTCAGTCGCTATTGAAACAAGGCATTATTGTTCGTCCTGGATTCCATGTATATCCAACATACATTCGTGTGTCCGTAGGAACATCAGAACAGAACCGTGCGTTTGTCACGGCACTGGAGAACACGCTGGCTGAGAAGGCGGTAGCACGCCCTTAAATCTGGCGATGAAAAGAGTGAGGACCCATGAAACTAAAAATTGCAATGATCGGTGTAGGGCTCATCGGCGGTTCATTGGCGCTTTGCTTCAAAGGCAAGCCTGGTGTAACGGTGATGGGCTATGCCCACCTGCCTGAACTGAAGGACAAGTACATAGCGAGTGGTGTAGTGGATGATGCTACGCTCTCTCTGGAGGAAGCGGTACAGGATGCCGACTTTATTTTTTTGTGCGTACCTGTTGGGCTGCTCGAATCCTATTTTGGACAATTGGCCAAGCTTCCCTTGAAAAAGGGATGTATTATTACGGATGTAGGAAGCACAAAGGCGTCCATCGCAGCCTGTGCTGAGCATGTCCGCATGAGTGACGCATACTTTATCGGCGGGCATCCGATGGCCGGATCTGAGCGTGCAGGTGTAGATGCAGCCTCGGCAGTATTATTCGAGAATGCATACTATGTCTTGACCCCTTCAGAATATGTACCTGAGGAAGCTTATGACAGGTTATCTGATCTTCTTGCGTATACACGTGCCCAGATTGTACGTGTAGAGCCGCTGCTGCACGATGACATTGTGGGGGCGATTAGTCACTTGCCACATGTTATTGCAGTTGCGCTGGTGAACCAGGTGCGCGAATATAATGAATCGAACCCTTTGTATAAAATGCTAGCTGCAGGCGGTTTCCGGGATATTACTCGGATTGCCTCCAGTGATGCCATTGTATGGAGAGATATTTTGCTGAGCAACCGTGAGGTGCTGTTGGGCTTGCTGAAGGACTGGAACGGCCAGATGACGGCTTTCACCGAAATGCTGGAGCAACAAAATGGTGAGGGCATTGAGGAGGCGTTTCGTCAGGCACGCGAGTTCCGCAGTGTGCTGCCAGAACGACGGAAAGGTATGATCTCGTCGTTGTTTGATCTGTATACGGATGTACAGGATGCACCGGGGATGATCGGCAAGATTGCCACCGAGCTTGGGGCGAATGATATTAACTTAAGCAACATGGAGATTATTGAGAACCGGGTCGATGTACCGGGCATTATGCGTTTGTCATTCCGGCAAGAAGAAGAGATGGAACGGGCCAAAACGTTGCTGGATTCCCTAGGGTATCAAGTGTGGATTTAGGTTTTTAGAAGGGGGCGAAAGCCCTCTTTCTTTGTGTTGAAAACTAACTGTTACAGGACATGTTCTAAAAAAGGACAAAAAAAAGACCGCTTACATAAGCGGCCATTGCTCACGTGGAGCAATACAGTTATTGGATAGGAGTGGAGAGAAACCATACTGTACTTTTATTATATGTATCCGTTTTCATTTTGTCAACACTTTGAGTAAAATTGTTTGAATTAATTATAACATTCGTAAATTAAGGAAATATAATCCTTGCATCAAAGTGGAATAGATCTTCATTAGGAACTGAAATTTTGAATTAATTCTTTATTCACACAAACTTTTTGAGGCCTTCGTTCGTCCAATATAAGAGTGGCTTCACAAAAGGGATCAAATTGAAGTCATGGACGAGAAAATGGCCGCATAATAATGACTGGTCGGGCTTCAATGGAAGCCATGGATTTGCCAGGACGATGCAGACCGTTGTACAATAAATACTGTTAATGTAGAAACGTTGGGGAAATTGCCATTACATAGGGGAATTTGGCGGGAAGGCCTGTTTTGGCGCTGAACGCTGTTTTATGCGGTGAAAACCGCAACTTTTTTGTGCCTGTTCGGTAATACATGGATAGAGTCGAACGGGGAGAAGCACATGGATGGGCGAGGAGGGGTCGCACTCAAATGACGGATTCCCAGTTGATTCGAGAGATCAAGGAAGGTAACCTGGAGTTATATTCCGAGCTGATGAGTCGTTATCAGCGTAAAATACTGGCTTTCGTATATCATATGTTGAAAAGTTCTAATATGGAGCTGCTTGCGGAAGATCTCTGTTCTGAGACTTTCTATAAGGCGTTCCGCAGTCTGCACTCATTCCGAGAGGTGGATGCCTCATTCTCAACCTGGTTATATACCATTGCGAGAAATACGGTACTGAGTGAGCTTCGCAAACAGCGTAGTGGGAGTGTTCCACTTGAAGAGAGCGGTATTGTACCTGTTGCTCCTTCTGAGAATGCGCCAGAGCATGCTGTATTGCGCAGTGAGCGGGTGATGCTGGTTAGGGATGCAATTAACAATTTACCGGAGAAGCAGCGTTCTGCCATTATACTCCGAGAGTATGATCAACTAGATTACCAGGAGATTGCAAATATTCTTGGGCAGAGCGTCAGTTCTGTAAAATCGTTATTGTTCAGAGCAAGGTCAAGCGTAAAAACTCAATTGGAACCTTATTTCTTCGAACCGGTCTACGAGCCATATGAAGGGATGAAGAACAGATGAATTGCAATGAAGCCCAGGAACTGTTTGCACTGGTCTGGGACTTGCCGGAAGCTCATCCTCAGCGAATTGCATTTCATGCTCATCTCGCTGGTTGTGAAGATTGCTCGCAGCAATTTGAGGTGTGGGAAGAAGCTCAAATTCTGATGCACAGCATACCGGTCCCAGTGACAGAACAACAAGCAGAGAAAGTGAACCGTAATGTTATGGACCGGATCTATGCGGAGTCTCCATGGCTACTGCCGGAAGAGGCAAAGGTTAATCGTTTCTCTGCTGTAATCCGCAAGCATATGTCTTTGTGGATTGCTGCGTTCCTGGCAATTTTTTTATGCAGCTTTCTGTACATGGCGATGTTTAAGCCAGACGTATCAGAAGCTGAGCAGACCAACGTGGTCTCTACGGGCATTTTGGAGACAGGAGTAGCGGGCAGTGAGCCTTCTTCCTCCGGATTGTACAAGTACAACATGACGGGAGCGGACAGAGGTAGTATTATTGAGCCCTTCGTTGTGAGCATGGGCCCAGCGTATCCTCAGTACTGGATGGCGTTGTCGCTGCTTGCAATAGGTATGGCTCTGTTCTCTCTTGGACGGATGCATCGTACAACGAACAAACGCAAACAAGGTGCACGTGCTTAGGTAAAGCTTTCGTTCACCGTATAGAGAAATGAGGGATGAGATGCGGATCGGGCTTATTCGTCACGGTCTAACCGACTGGAATGCGGCAGGACGTATTCAGGGACAGACAGACATACCTCTGAATGCAGAAGGTCGTGAGCAAGCTGAGCGTCTGGGTAGACGTTTGCTTACCGAAGAGTATCGCTGGGACCACATCATTACGAGCGGGCTGTCCAGGGCTCAGGAGACGGGAGAGATTATCTCCGGGCTATTGAATGTTCCTTTGCTGGAGCCAGATGCACGCTTGAAGGAGCGTGCCTTTGGTCAAATTGAAGGTCTGACATCCGAAGAACGTGTTGCTCGCTGGGGCGCTTCCTGGGAGACGCTTGATTTGGGACAGGAACAGATTTCTGATATTCAGACACGTGCACTGGGCTTTCTGGAGGATTTATGGGAGGCTCATCAGGACCAAAATGTGCTGATTGTCTCCCATGGCGCTTTTTTAGCCAATCTGCTATCAGCTTTGTATAAAGACCGCTATACGGAACGAATTGGAAACCTGTCGCTTACGATCCTGGAGAAGGAACGTGAAGATTGGAGTCCACTGCTTTATAACTGTACAAGACACCTTTCATTGGATCTGGCAAAACAACCTGAGTAATTAACTCAGGTTGTTTTTTTGCGTTATAGCAATGTATAACTGTCATTCTATATGATTTTGAACCTCTCATTCATCTTCTGAGCAGGCAACTTCGGGCATAGTATGGTTAAAACATAAAAGATTTGCAAAAAAGAGGTTTAGATCATAGGAATTCCGTCAACGATATTTACAAAACCAAACTACTCCAGGCCCCGAATCAACAGCCAAAAGTAGTCAAGGGCGAGGCGATGGACCCATGAATCTAGCGGATATGCTTACTTTTGCCGATATCGGCCAGCTTAATCGAATAGCAGACTATTACCAGTGCGAGTGTAAGCCCAATTCCAAACATGAACTCATCCAGAGTATTCTCACTACATTGGGCAGCAGACCTTTTTTTGAGCAGCAGGTTCGTGAACTAAACCAGGTAGATCTGCGATTTTTGAACAACTTGCTGTTTGATGCCCGTCAATACTACGGTATGGAGGAACTTGTCGCCATTGCTCGTCAATCGATGGATAAAAAAGATAGCGAGGCTGGAGCCAGTCCACGTGATCTTATCGTACGCTTCACGAAGAGTGGATGGTTGTTCAATGGCACAACTCAACAGACCAGGTATCTGTATCAGGTACCCCAGGATTTGCAATTGAGATTTCGGGATGTGTTATCCACTCACCTGAAAGCCGGCATTGCACAGACGAGCGAGCCTCCCGTTTACCGGGATGAATACCATCTACTCGCAGATGATCTGAAACTGTTTCTACAATTTGTCCAGCAGCATGAAATAGCACTAAACGCAGAAGGCATGATGTATCGTCGTTCTCAGCAGCAGATCATGGAGCATTTGCATGTAAGTGAGGCGCTGGTGGGTAAGGCTGGATGGAGATTCGGTTACGGTCGTTCGTTCAAAGACTACCCCGACCGATTTGCGTTCATCTATGACTACGCTTTTCATCATCGTCTGGTCCGAGAGGAGCAGGGCTCGCTGAAATTGTCACCTTCCGGTGAAGACAAGCTGGGGGCAGAGAAAACAGCTGAGATGATACAGCTATTTCGGTTTTGGTTAAGACTTTATAAAGGTGCTATTCCCAATCTGTCCTCCATTGTGTACTGGACAGGGGAATGTGCAGCTAGCTGGTCCACAGCAGAGTCTTTGTTCCGACAGATTGGTCCCTACATTCAGCCGTTCTATTATGACACTGCAGAGACGATTTATGACAACAGGATACTCAAAATGATGCTGCACCTAGGCATGCTTCGCATTGGAGAGCATGCAGATGGGCGAACAGTACAAATGACAGCATGGGGTTCACGTCTTGCATCATCCTGTCGCTCGCTATCCGGGGATATTACCCCCGTTATGTTTGACAAGTGAAGGACAAGTTGCTAAAATCACTCCCAAATTAAGGAGTGATACTTATGATAATTCCATACAAAGGTATGCAACCACAGTTACACCCTTCGGTATATATGGCTGAAGGCGCCAAACTAATAGGTGATCTGACAATGGGTGAAGAATCTACGATCTGGTTCAATGCTGTGCTGCGCGCCGATCTGGCACCCATTGTGATTGGACGGCGCTGTAATATACAGGATAATGCTGTTGGACACGTCAACACGGATCAACCTTTGATTTTGGACGACGATGTATCGGTAGGGCATTCTGCGATTATCCATGGATGTCGTATCGGAACAGGTTCGCTGATTGGTATGGGCGCTATCCTTCTCAATGGAGCCGAAATTGGTGAATATACGCTGATCGGGGCCGGTTCTGTTGTTACTGAAAATACTAAAATTCCGCCCTATACCCTTGCTTTGGGCACACCAGCCAAAGTGATACGTGAGTTGACTGATGCAGATCTTGAGCGGATGTCGAGAACTACACTAGGTTATGTTGCCAAAGGAAAGGAGTATAGGAGCTCTTAAATCCGTTTTGGAGGTGCATCCTATTGGATAAAATGAAAGTTACGTATGAAGTCATGTTGGGGCTGGCTGCTGAGATGGTGTGGGACGACGCGCTTCGTAAACAGCGCAGCGAGAAGCTGTATATGGAAATCGATAATGCATTGGCTACCGGAGACGAAGTAGCTTTCCGGAATCTGACGGATGAACTGAAGGCCATAAACTGATGAGCATGTAAAAATAAATATATAACACAGGAAATGCGTGAAACACGCATTTCTTTTTTGCGTTCACGACCATTCCTACACGGAAAAAGTATGAATCTCTGGATTTATAATATAAGCTCATATATAATATGGGAATAAAATGGATAGAGAGGGGAATTAGGGAATTGAAATTCAGTGAGATGACTCAAGACAGCTGGGCGGAACTGCAACTCTATCTGGATACATGCCTTATTCCATATACAGCCCTAACGGGCAAGCAGTCTCCGGTTGAAGCAACTGAGGCGTTGGAGCGGCTTAGAGATTTTTTGGATCTGGTGGAGATTCCGTTTAAAGGGCGTATCATGACTTACCCTGCATTCCATTATGCGTGTCCGGATATGTCAATGGCATTAAATACCTTATCCGAACAACTCAAATCTTCCGGTTTCAAATATGTGGTTATAATGTCATCTGATGGTGTGATGGAACAGACCCAAATTACTTCTGCAGATTTGGTATTAAGTCGTTCTGTTTTAATTCAAGAGGTTGGAGAAGAAGGGATTTCGCGTTTTGTCGGGGAAAAAATCCGTGAGTTATGGAAAAGATGATCTACCTATGACAAATGTGACAATTTACCAACACTTTTTTAATAACGCTTACAAATGAACCTTAAAAATGTGTGACAAATTCTTGACGGTGTTCTAGGGCTACTATATGATTATGTATGTTCTAGTAAGTCGTGGAATTTCTGATAATGAAAACGATTAAGAGAGTTGGCTGAAAAAGGGGGTTGGAGACAGTATGAGCAGTGAGCATGACCAGCACGAAGCTTCGATGAAATTGCCAAGCCGCATGGAAATGTCACGCAGGCAGTTTTTGACGTACACGCTTGGTGGAGCTACAGCCTACATGGCCGCCGGTGCAATACTTCCCATGGTCCGTTTTGCGGTGGACCCGATTTTGCAGCACAAGGGAGAAGGCACCTCTGTCAAAGTAGCGGAAATCAGCAAAATTACGAATGAACCTCAAGAATTTACGTTTGAAGTGAAACAGCAAGACGGTTGGTATTTGAGCAATGCTTCGTTAATCGCCTGGATCAGGAAAGATGAACAGGGCAAAATCTATGCGCTTTCACCCATTTGTAAACATTTGGGATGTACCGTAGGTTGGAACAGTGATAAGCAGTATCCCGACGAATATCATTGTCCGTGCCATGGTGCGCATTATACCAAAGAAGGCAAGAATCTTGCCGTAGCCCCGAAGCCGCTGGATGAGTATGTGGTTAAGGAAGATCAGGGTTGGGTTTATCTGGGCGACATTGTTCCGAACACCCGAGTCAAATAGGAGGCGTGAACGCAGATGTTTAAAAATGTCTATGACTGGATTGACGAGCGTCTCGATATCACGCCAATTTGGAGGGACGTTGCGGATCATGAAGTTCCAGAGCACGTAAACCCGGCTCATCACTTTTCCGCATTCGTGTACTGCTTTGGTGGATTGACGTTCTTTATCACTGTTATTCAAATTTTGTCAGGGATGTTCCTGACCATGTATTATGTGCCTGATATTATTAATGCTTACGCCAGTGTCGAGTATTTGCAGACCAAAGTAGCCTTCGGCCAAATTGTACGCGGGATGCACCATTGGGGAGCCAGTTTGGTTATCGTTATGATGTTCTTACATACGATGCGTGTATTCTTTACCGGCTCTTACAAAGCACCACGTGAGATGAACTGGGTTGTCGGCATGCTGATCTTTTTTGTCATGCTGGGTCTCGGGCTTACCGGGTACCTGTTACCATGGGATAACAAAGCTTACTTTGCAACCAAGGTTACTCTGGAGATTGCGAACACGGTTCCTTGGCTGGGGCCGATCATTAAGGAATTCCTGCAAGGCGGAACTATTGTAGGTGCGCAGACGTTAACACGGTTCTTTGCCCTGCACGTCTTCTTCCTTCCGGCTGTGCTTCTGGTGCTTCTGGTCGGTCACTTTATTATGATCCGCAGACAGGGCATTTCGGGACCACTATAATCTGAGAAGGGAGGAATCGACATGGCTCACGGACACAAGTCAGATGACCAGGAAAAGATTATCTTCGTCGGGGACTCACGCGTCCGTAAAGGCGCGGGGTTTATAACTCCACCGGATTACACGGCGTATCCCGGCAAATCAGAGGCTTTTATTCCTAACTTCTTGCTGAAGGAATGGATGGTTGGTGTCGTTGTACTGGTTGGTATTCTGGTATTAACGATTTCAGAACCTGCACCACTGGGCTACCCGGCCAATCCAAGTGCATCGGTTATCCCGATGCCGGACTGGTACTTCCTTTTTCTGTATCAGTATTTGAAATACCCATATGCCTCAGGTGATTATGTCCTGCTCGGGGTACTTGGAGTCAGCGGAGTTGCTTTCGGCGCTTTGTTACTGGCCCCTTTTCTGGATACAGGCAAGGAGCGGCGTTTCTACAAACGTCCGATTGCATCATCACTTATGATTCTATCGGTGATGGCCGTTTTCTACCTGACCAATGTTGCATGGACACACTACTCGCATGAGTTGGAAGCAAGCGGCCAGAAGCCGGAACATATTCAGCGTGAAGAAGAAGCGCGTGAGAAACACGCGCAGGGTCTGCCTACCTCCAATGCGGCAGGTCAAAAAGAAGAAGTGGCGATCGTTGAGAAGGATGACCCTGCAATGGAAACCTTCAAAAAGGCCGGATGTATCGGATGTCATGCGGCTGATATGAAGGGAGCAGGAGGACCTTCGCTTCGGGGTGTGGGCGACAAACACAGCCAGGAAGAAATCCTGACGATTATCAAAGAAGGATATAACAGTATGCCTGCTCAGTACGACAACGCCATTGCTCAAGGGCTGACAGATGATGACATCAATCACCTGGCAGAATGGCTTGCGAAACAGAAGGCAGAACAGTAAAATCGAAATAAGCAATGAAACCTGATCGTTTATGCGGTCAGGTTTTTTTGAGGCGTTTTTCGCAAAACCTATCTTTGGAACGCAGAACACATATGATGGAAGGGGCAGAGCCTGTGGCTTTATCGTATTTTTGGAGCCGGGAATTTCTAACGAACCGTTATTTCCTGTGGCTTCTTTTTTGGTGTAACGCATTAGGAACAGTATATGGATACATATGGTACGGGGATCAATTGGAATATACGCTGGCACAGCAACCACTATGGCAAATTGTGTTTGTGCCGGACAGTCCGACGGCGAGTCTGTTTTTTACACTATCCTTGTTGTGGATTTTGTACAAGCCGAAATCGATGCTTCTGAATCGGATTGGACATATCATACAGGCGCTTGCTGTGGTTACTTCGGTAAAATACGGTGTTTGGGCAGTCTCCATCATTTTTGCAGGCTGGATGCAGGGGGGCGCACAGAACTGGCAGGATTGGATGTTAATTGCGTCGCATAGCGCCATGGCTATTGAGGCTCTGCTGTATGTGCGGTTCTTTGGGTTCCGTTGGGGTGCTCTAGTAATCGCTGCATTATGGACGCTGTTAAACGATACGATGGATTATACTTATGACATCTTCCCTTGGCTGCCCGCATCGCTGATGGACCATCTGGATGGTGTACGCAACTTCACCGTTGGACTGACGCTTGTGAGCATTCTCTGTGCATGGCTTGCATTGAGACAGGCCAAACGGACCTGATTTCCTAATGTAAGCTTGTTCTAAGGAACTCCGGCCCGCCATACATTGATAGTGGGAGGGATGTCCATGAAGAGAACGTTCAGGATCAAAACTGGATTTATGGTGGTGTCGTTCATGACTCTACTGTTCTGGACGAACTTGTCATACAGCGTATCAGCGGAAAGTATAGGTGCGAACGGAAATACAGATCAGCAAGTATTAGCCAAAAATTCAATTCAGCAATTAAATGAAGAAGCGGCCCTGCTGTATCGACATGCCTTGGAGAATGATATTGAAGAGGTTAGAGGCAGTATTTTGCGAATCAGTAAAGGTCTGGAGCATATATCCTTTGAGGGTCAGACGACAGTAGAAGGCATTCATGCCCTATCCGAGACCATTGTTGAAGTGAAAGAAGCTGCGGTCAGGGTGAAAAGTGATGATGCATCTCTGCAGCAGGCCTCTGCCAAACTTCGACTTGCGGCAGACAGTCTCGCGAACCCGGCCAAACCTTTATGGCTCCAGTATTATAAAATCGTAAAAAATGATATTGATGCGCTATCAACCGCGGCAGATCAACAGTTAAGTTCAGCAATAATAGCAAGCCGCTACGCCTTGCTGGAGGAGCATTACGAGACGATCCGGCCTGCGGCGATGATCCGCCGTGAACCTTACGAGATCGCCCAACTGGACGCCTGGTTGTCTCATACCAAGGGTCTGACTGCGGCCAAGCAGACTGACATCGCACAATTGAAGAGTATGGTAACCCACGGTGAAGAGTTGGTGAACCAGTTGTTTGGTCGGGAAAAGGACGAAAGTGCCTTCGTACCGTTTGTTCAGGGGCCCAATCGCAGGGCAGCCGGATTGCTCATTACTTCCATAATCATAGCAACGCTAAGTTATGCGGGTTATCGTAAATATCGGGCACAGCAACAAGGGATTTTTCCTTTTCGGCGTTAAGCCATTACTGTTATCACGATATGACAAAGACCTCTTTCTACAAGGCAGGCCATTCCGTGGCTCTTCTCTTGGGGAGAGAGGTTTTCTTTTTTGTAGAAGTAAAAGGTCAACTTTCCTTAAACCCTTCTCCATGTACATCATGCACATCGCTAATAATAACAAATGCTCTAGGATCAACCGAACGCACAATCGTCTGCAAACGTCGGAATTCCTGCCTGGAGATGACACAGTAAGCAACATGTTTGGCCTGCTTCGAATATGCACCAATGGCGGGAATGAGCGTTACACCGCGGTCCATATCACGGGTAATCAAATCTGCAATCTCAGGTGCATGGTCACTGATGATCATAAATGCGCGAGCCGAATAGGCTCCTTCCTGAATGAAGTCGATCACTTTAGAAGCGATAAACACAGCTACAAGGGTATACAGTATTTTTTCTTTGGGGATGTAGACGAGGGAGATACCAATAATGATGAAATCGATACCTAATAGTACACGTCCCATACTCCAGCCATATTTTCGATTAAGAATGCGGGCAATGATGTCAGAGCCACCTGTCGTTCCACCCCAGCGGAATACGATGCCAAGCCCTGCTCCCAATGTAACTCCAGCGTAAAGTGCTGCAAGTAAAAGATCATTCTGGGTATGCAGCGGTTCAATCCAACCAAGATGAATCATTTTTTCAAATAACCACAGGAACACCGTAAGTGCTCCTATACCCACGCCTGTATAGATCATCTGTCTGCCGCCCAAAATCTTAAGCCCCACCAGAAAGAGTGGAATATTAACAACCAAGGTTGTAAGCGAAGGAGAGATGTTGAACGCATAATTTAGCAGGACCGTAATCCCGGTTACGCCGCCTTCCATGAGCTGGTTGGGGATGATGAAGTACAGAAGTCCAAAGGCATATAATGCCGTACCCAATAGGATGGGGAGAATCAATTTGAATTGAACCCAGGTTTTGGAAGTGCTCATAAGTTCCCTCTCCATTTTACAAATTAGAATGAGAAAGCAATCATTCCCATCTTAGTATACCTGTTTATCGATTCTTTAAAAATGATTTGTCGTTTATGATGGTGGAAGTGAATCTAAATAACTGATATATTAGGAACAAATACGACACAATTTCAAAAGGAGAATCCGTTCTCATGGAGAAAAGCATTGCAGAAATGCAGCGTGAGGTTGATCTGTATATTTCCCAGTTCAAAGAAGGATACTTCAGCCCGCTGGCCATGCTCGCCCGTATGTCTGAAGAGGTGGGAGAGCTTGCAAGGGAAGTGAATCACGAGTTCGGTGAAAAACCGAAAAAATCTTCCGAAGCAGACAATTCCATTGAGCTTGAGCTCGGTGACATTTTATTTATCACGATTTGTTTTGCTAATTCTCTCGGGATCGACCTGGCAGAGGCGCACGACAAAGTCATGCATAAATTTAACACACGCGATGCAAATCGGTGGACGCCAAAAAACACCGATTAGGCGTAGATTACATATGCTGTACCATCACCTCAATGAGGGAGGGACAGCTTGGATGATGAAACCGGAAGAGTATATGCAGCATGCGTACCGCTGTATTTTGCAAAATGATTTTGAGCAGGCGATTCGTTGGTTCGAATCTGCCATTGATGCTCACCCGGAACATGCGGAGCTCTATTATCGTTGTTCCATTACACATGCCCGCAGTCACCACTTGGCTCCAGCGCTTGAATATGCGCGCAAGGCTGTAGAACTGTCACAGGGGATAGAGGAATATGTTTTGCATTTACAGACCCTGGAAGCCAAACAGATAAGCCTTCAGGCCAAGGTGTTGCTTGAGCAGGCAGGAGACGGAACGCATGAACGATATGTGCAGGCGGCCGATCTGCTGAAACAGGCAGTTAAACTTGACCCGTTATATGTGGAAGCGCATATCATGCTTGCTCTTGCTTACAGCGATCTGAATGAGTTCGACCTTGCAACCCGTTCCGTTCGTGACGCATTGTTGCTGGACCCGCAGAATGATCAACTGCATCTATTGTTACAGGAAATTAAGCAGCGTATGAAATCCATTCAATAAGATGCCATTTCATAACGGGATGGAAATCGTTTGAACTGGATTCAACCAAATGAACCAACATAGTGAGGAGATGCAGTCAAGATGAGTGAAGTAATAAGAGTTGCCGTAATCGGAGCGGCTGGCCGGATGGGCCGTGAAGTAGTGAAACTGGTGCTTCAAGATCCTGAACTGGAGCTCGCCGCAGCGGTCAACCGCTCCGGAGTAGGCACGGATGCCGGAACACTTGTCGGTCTACCCGAATGTGGGGTGCTTTTGACCGATGATATCGAGATGGCTTTTGCAGAGACTAAACCGCAGGTTATGGTGGACTTCACAGTCCCTCAATATGCCTTTGCCCATACAGAAATTGCCATTCGTCACGGAGTAAGACCTGTTATGGGTGTTACCGGCTTTACGCCGGAGCAGATCGAACAGCTGGACAAGCAGTGTCAGGACAAAGGCATTGGAGGGTTGATTGCCCCTAACTTCTCAATCGGTGCTATTCTGATGATGAGATTTGCCGCACAGGCTGCCAAACATATGCCGAATGTGGAGATCATCGAATATCACGGGGATCAGAAGCTTGATGCTCCTTCGGGTACAGCAATCAAAACAGCCGAGCTAATTGCAGCAAACCGTGAGGAACTTCGTCAGGGCAATCCGAATGAAGAAGAGACGATCGAAGGATCGCGTGGCGGATATTATAATGGATTCCGAATTCATAGCGTACGGTTGCCGGGAGTATTCGCCCAGCAGGAAGTGGTATTTGGAGACTTTGGCCAATCCCTCAAAATTCGTCATGACTCCTATGAACGTGCAGGTTATATGCCTGGTGTTAAGATTGGTGTACAGAAGGTTATGGAATATACAGGACTTATCTACGGATTTGATCACTTTATCGACTAAAGGAGATTGTCATGTTGAAAATTGCATTTATTGCCCATGATCGCAAAAAAGAAGAGATGGTTAACTTCGTGACAGCCTACGAAAATGTATTTACAGACCATCAACTGTACTCGACAGGTACAACAGGTCTTCGCATTATGGAAGGAACCTCTTTACAGATCCATCGGTTTGAATCCGGTCCACTGGGCGGGGATCAACAGATCGGAGCCTTGGTTGCACAAAATGAGATGGATCTGATTATTTTTCTGCGTGATCCATTGATGGCACAGCCTCATGAACCAGATATTAACGCTTTGCTGCGTTTGTGCGATGTACAGGGGATTCCGCTTGCTACGAATATTGCAACTGCAGAGATTCTCGTTAAAGCGCTCGATCGCGGTGATTTTGGCTGGAGAGAGCTTGTACATAAATACAAGCCTGAGGGTGGATTGAATTCGGGTGATGCTCAATGAGTTTGGACATTCTCATATTTGGTGCACACGCGGATGATGCAGAGATTGGGATGGCAGGAACGATTGCCAAACATACTGCAGCTGGACTGAAAGTAGGCGTGTGTGATCTGACCCGGGCGGAGATGTCTTCCAACGGGACGGTAGAGCGCAGAGCCGAGGAAGCGGAGCAAGCCTCCCGCGTCCTCGGTCTTTCGTGTCGAAGCAATCTCGGTTTGCCTGATCGGGGGCTGTATATTACTCCAGAACACATCGAGGCTGTGACTGCCGAGATACGGCGTCATGCCCCTCGAATCGTGTTTGCGCCATATTGGGAGGATCGTCACCCGGATCATGTGATGTGCAGCAAACTGGTGCAGGAGGCTGTCTTTAATGCCAAGCTTAGAAACTATATGCCGGACATGCCCGCAGTTCAGGTGAAAGAATTGTATTTTTACTTTATTAACGATATCGGACCAACGGATTTGATTGTGGATATTACGGAACACTATGAGCAGAAGGAAAATTCATTGCTCAGTTATCGATCTCAGTTCGAATTGGGAGAAGGCGCAGTTGCCACTCCATTGACTCAAGGATATATTGAACGTGTGAAAGCTCGGGATTCTTTGCTCGGACAGCGGAGCCTTATTCCATTTGCAGAAGGATTCGCTAGCATTACACCTTATGTAGTTCATCAATTTGGCCAAGCAGCCAAGTCATAAAACGATCGAACTTGCTCGTATAAATCATTTATCAATTGCATTTCCGTTGCATTACATCAACCTGCACACGCGGGAGATTAAAGGAGCGTCCACCGGATGGATCAAAAGCTAAAAATTGGTATTACCTGTTATCCGTCCCTCGGAGGGTCTGGCGTTGTCGCAACGGAGCTGGGCAAATTGCTTGCCGAACAGGGTCACCAGGTTCACTTTATTGCTAATAGTATCCCGTTTAGACTGGGTAAATTTCAGAAAAATATTTTTTATCATGAAGTTGAGGTCAACGATTACTACGTCTTCCGTTATCCACCGTATGACCTGTCATTGGCCACGAAAATGGCGCAAGTAGCCAAAGCACAGCAACTGGATCTGCTACATGTACATTATGCAGTTCCACATGCGGTGTGTGCCTTTTTGGCAAAACAAATGGTTGGTGAGGACTTAAAGGTGGTTACAACGTTACACGGAACAGATATTACTGTGCTGGCGCAGGATGAGTCGTTGAAGGATTTGATTCGACTTGCCATCAACGAGAGTGATGCGGTTACGGCCGTATCCCAGGATTTGATTCGTGAAACGGTTGAGTTGCTGGATATAAGACGTCCAATCGATCTGACCTATAACTTTATTGATAAAAGAATTTATTATCCACGTGATGCAGCAAGTCTGCGTAGAGACTTCGCAGCACCTCACGAAAAAATACTGATGCATATCTCCAACTTCCGTCCTGTGAAGAGAACACAGGATGTGGTAGAAGTGTTCCGTCAAGTACAGGAGCAAGTACCAGCCAAGCTGTTATTTGTTGGAGAAGGACCGGACTTGCCGAAGATTCAATGGAAGATTAATGAGCTTGGACTGAATGACAAGGTTCATTTCCTAGGTAAGCAGGATGATATTGCTCAAGTCATTTCGATGGCTGATGTGCTTATGCTGCCGTCTGAGAAGGAAAGCTTTGGACTGGTAGCACTCGAAGCCATGGCTTGTGGTGTACCTACTATTGGATCACAGGCAGGGGGTATTCCTGAACTGGTATTGCACGGCAAGACCGGATTTTTGTCTCCAATTGGCGACACGCAATCGATGGCGGAGAACACGATTCGTTTGTTGACTGACGACCGTTTGACAGCAGACTTCAGAGAGGCATGTTTGAGACGGGCCCATCATGATTTCTGTAATGATGCCATTCGGCATGAATATGAACAAATATACTACCGGGTGCTGGGACGTGAAGTTCCGAATCTGAAGCCGGTTTGTGGCTGATTGTCAGATAGGATTGTTCCATCTTGGAAATATATCTGTGTAAGCCACACCAAGCAACACGTAGTTATGGGGTGAGAGTAAGTGGTTCAATGGACACAGGTAGATCATGAAATGGCAAGACAAAGTGAACAGGTACTGCGAACATTAAATGAAACAGGGTACGAAGCTTATTGGGTCGGTGGTTGTGTGCGTGATGAACTGCTGGAACGTAGCGTGGATGATATGGATGTCACCACGTCCGCTTCTCCTGAGCAAGTCATGGAACTGTTCGCGGATTGTATTCCTACGGGCCTCCAGCATGGAACGGTTACTGTACGTTCAGGAGGTTTTTACTTTGAAGTTACAACTTTTCGCACTGAATCTGAATATAAGGATAATCGAAGACCCACTGCCGTTCAATTTGTGCAGGATGTCAAAGAAGATTTGCAGCGGCGTGACTTCACAATGAATGCTCTCGCTATGGATCGTGACGGTAATATCGTTGATCCTTTTGGTGGACAATCGGATATTCAGGATGGACGGGTCAGGTGTGTGGGATCGGCGGCAGAACGGTTTGGAGAAGATGCACTGCGGATGCTTCGCTGTGTTCGTTTTGCTTCAGTATTTGATTTCAAAATTGCCTACAACACCTGGAAGGGGTTAGTTCGACAAAAGGATCTGCTACAACATATCGCCATGGAAAGAGTACGTACCGAAATGGTGAAAATGATGGCAGGCCCCCATCCACTGCGCGGTCTGGAATTGCTGTTCCGCAGCCAGGCACTGGAGCATGTGAAGGCACCAATCTCCATGGAGCGATTCAATAAAGCCCTCATGTCCAATATGGAACAATTGAACCAAGAAAACGTTCTATTGCGCTGGTCCATGGTGCTGATTGCAGGCCATTATACCAGGGATGAAGCAGATGCTTTACTTCGAAAATGGACGTTTTCTAATGACGATCGTTCCCGCATTAATGGAGTTCTCCAGGTCGAACAGTTGATCCAGACTGTCGTACAAGAGCAGAAGGATGAAGAGACACTTCGATCAGAATGGATCGTAACTGTGCTGTCTGGAGGACGTCAGGCAACAGAGGACTGGCTCATCATTCAACAACTGCTACCAACTGGTTGGAGGGATCAAGAGGTTCTGCACGAAGAACAGATCGTATTAATACAATCACGAGGTGCAGCATGGAGTCAATCCATGAAGGTGCATGAACTGAAAGATCTGCATATTACGGGTGAGAACGTTTTGCAGTTACTTGGGCGCAAGGGCGGACCATGGCTGGGACAACTAATGAAGCATCTCTTAAGAGAGACTGCGATCGGAAATATAGCGAATCAGCATGACATGCTGACCAACGAAGTAAAGCGGGTGGCTGCAGATGACAAAGCATGAGGAACTGTTACATATGTTACTGAATGCCGAAGGAGAGTTTGTGTCTGGTGAAGAGATTAGTCGCAACCTTTCCATTAGCCGAACGGCCGTGTGGAAGCACGTAAACAAACTGCGTGACATGGGTTATGAGTTTGAGGCCGTATCTCGCAAAGGGTATCGCTTGATCACGAAACCGAACAGTATCGATGCCACAGCGCTTCAGCTGGCATTGGAAACGACGGTGTTTGGTCGGAAGGCAATCATTCTGAATTCCACGTTGTCCACCCAAGGTGATGTTCAGCACATGGCTGAACAGGGGCAGGGCGAAGGGGCAGTGGTGCTGGCAGAAGAACAAACAGGTGGACGAGGCCGCTTTGGACGTAAATGGTTCTCACCACCTGGACGAGGCATCTGGATGAGTGTTCTAATGCGTCCGGAGCTTGCCCTGCAAAATACACCACAGCTTACGTTATTAACGGGTGTGGCGGTGTGTCGTGCCATTCGATCATATACAGGTGCTGATGCTGGGATCAAATGGCCTAACGATCTTTTGATTGATGGTCGTAAAGTATGCGGAATTCTACTTGAATCAACCGTCGAAGACCACGAATTACGCTACTGTATCGCAGGCATAGGCGTGGATGTGAACTTCGATCCTAAGGATTATCCCGAGGATCTGATAACAATCGCAACTTCGCTTAAGATGGAGACTGGACAAACCATAGACCGAACCAAACTTGCAGCGGCCATTCTCTCGGAATTGGAGCGTTTGTATTTTTTGTATCAAAAGGAAGGGTTCGGTGTGATCTCTTCGCTCTGGGAAGCTTTGTCCGTATCCATGAATCGTGAAATTAAGGTGGCTAATCCGCAGGGTATCATCGAAGGTACTGCCATTGGCCTTGATCTTTCTGGTGCATTGATTTTGGAGAAGAAAAACGGTGAGCGAGTATCGGTTTACTCCGGTGAAGTTTCATTGGTAAATTAAACAATTTGTCGAATTTACACCGTAAAAATGAACATAAGACGTGAACTTTGGGCAGAACTTTGGTATACTGTGTTCGTGAGGCGATATCGGCTAATGCAGACCGAATTGCACTCCGGCAATAGTATGCTTTGTTCTGCTTCAAAATGTTGCAGTGACAAGGCAGGAATGGTAGTAAAGTGAGTTGTTGGATTCTGCTCTGAGCCGAAGAGGACCGAGACAGAAGGGACGATCGCAAGTGACTCTTTTTTGACTTTTCGGGACTTTTTAGTGGAAACTAAAAGGTTTTTTTGTTGCGTTTAAATTGAAAAGATGAGAGGAGCCATAACGAAAATGGCAAACAAACAAG
Organism: Paenibacillus sp. RU5M; assembly: GCF_900221055.1. NCBI lineage: Bacteria > Bacillati > Bacillota > Bacilli > Caryophanales > Paenibacillaceae > Paenibacillus > Paenibacillus sp. RU5M. Next base: position 447,204 of record NZ_OBQM01000001.1, read on the forward strand.
CATTGAATATTGTGAAAATGAAAAAATATAAGCAGGACGGCGTGCCGCTTAGCATGATTACAGCTTACGATTATCCGACAGCCCAATTGGCCGAGGAAGCGGGTATCGATCTAATTCTGGTTGGTGATTCACTGGGAAACGTGGTATTGGGTTATAACTCCACCTTGCCTGTTACGATCGAAGATATGGTGTACCATACACGCTCTGTAGTACGTGGTGCGGGAAATACGTTTATCGTGGCTGATATGCCCTTCATGACGTATCATGGTAGCTTGGATGAGACGCTTAAAGGTGTCCGTCGCCTGATGCAGGAAGGTCATGCACAAGCGGTCAAGATGGAGGGCGGTCTTGAAATCGCGGATACGGTAAAAGCGGTTGTGCAAGCCGGTGTGCCTGTACTTGGACATATCGGACTTACACCGCAATCCGTGAATCAAATTGGCGGTTATCGTATTCAGGGCAAGGATGCTGCTGATGCCAAACGGCTGATGGACGAAGCCAAGGCGCTTGAAGCAGCTGGCGCTTTCGGCATTGTACTCGAACTGGTCACGGAAGAAGTGGCAAGAGCGATCTCGGAGGAATTGTCTATTCCTACGATTGGCATTGGCGCAGGTAGAGGGTGTGATGGTCAGGTACTGGTATTCCATGATGTGGTTCAGTATGCTTCCCCATACACGCCAAAACGCTTTGTCAAATCGTATGGAGACGTAGGTACATTGATTCGCAACAGCATCGAGTCCTATGTGAAAGAAGTCAAGGATCGCTCGTTCCCGGCACAGGAGCATGTATTTACCGCTGCTGACGGCGTTCTGGATCAATTGTACGGACATCGCAAAGAAAAGGTGGAGACCAACGTATGAAAGTGATACGGACAATCGCAGAATTAAGACAAGAGCTTAGCTTGAAACGTCAGTCGATTCAGTCCAGACAGTCCGTTGTAGGACTCGTGCCTACGATGGGATTTCTTCATGAAGGCCATGCAAGTTTGATGCAAGCGGCCAAACAACAGAGTGATATCGTGGTTTTGAGCATATTTGTAAACCCAATTCAATTCGGTCCGAATGAAGACTTTGACAGTTACCCTAGGGATGAAGCTAGAGATGTGGAAACTGCACGAGCAAAAGGGGTGGATATCGTATTTATTCCCTCTGTTGAAGAGATGTATCCACAGCCTACACAAACGACCGTATCGGTTTCCCGCTTAACGGATCGCTTGTGCGGTGCTTCTCGTCCAGGGCATTTTGACGGAGTGACTACGGTCGTGTCAAAGCTCTTTAACATTGTACAACCGCAGCGTGCATTTTTTGGCATGAAGGACGCACAGCAGGTAGCTGTGATCCAGCAGATGGTTAACGATTTGAACATGGCGGTTGAGATTGTGCCTTGTCCTATCGTTCGTGAAAGTGATGGCTTGGCGCTTAGTTCGCGCAACGTGTACCTCAGCACAGAACAGCGTCAGGAAGCTCTTGTTCTGTCCAAGGCTCTGCGTGAGGCACAGGAAGCTGTAGATGCAGGGACGGCAATGACAGCAGCGGATATCCGCGTTATATTGCGTGAGAACATTGAACGTTCACCAATGGCCGTGATTGATTATGCTGAAATTCAGGCTTTTCCAAGTCTTGAGCCACTTTTGGATCAGGAAAAAGTTCATGGTCGTGACGATCTGTTGATCGCACTTGCAGTAAAATTCGGCAAAACAAGATTGATTGACAATATAAGGCTGCAAAAATCGGAGGTACTGTCCCATGTATAGAACACTGATGAAATCCAAAATTCACCGGGCAACCGTTACGGAAGCAAACCTGAACTATGTGGGTAGCATTACCATTGATGAAGATCTAATGGAAACTTCCGATCTGATGGAAAATGAAAAAGTACAAATTGTGAATAACAACAATGGTGCACGTCTGGAAACCTATGTCATTCCAGGTCCACGTGGAAGTGGAGTGATCTGTTTGAATGGAGCAGCAGCTCGCCTGGTACAGCCTGGCGATACCGTCATTATCATTTCATATGCAATGATGTCTCAAGAAGAGGCAAATAATCACAAGCCTACCGTTGTATTTGTAGATGGACAGAATAAACCTGTGCAAACGATGAAGCACGAAGTTCATGCGACGATTATGTAATCGACTGGTAAGGGGGATGAAATCGACCCATTCTACAAAAAATGAGTACAGGTCACTGCACTAATCCATTTTTTCAAGGGTGGGGATGCATCGATGTTCCAGCATGTTTTCGCAGAAATGAACGACATGTTAGATGAAATTATCAAGCGCTACCCTTCTGCTGAAGGCCTAAGCAAACAGGAATTGCTGCAAAAGTGGAATTTGCTGAAGCGGATGAGTGACGGGATGATTGATGAGTGGCTGATGTTTGAAGAAAAAATGAGCCAGGTGAGGGAAAGGGAACTGGATAAGCCTGCTTCCCTCGAACCTGAACAGGAAGCTGTTACCGCACTGCCAGAACTGCATCTGGAGTGTTTCAGTCGCGGTCAGGGATATTTCAAACTGCAAATGTACCCACAGGCGATTATGCAATTTTCTAGGGTTGTGACCGACTATCCGGAAAGTGCATTGACTCGTTTTTACCTGGCTCTTGCTCATCTCAACCTGGAACAAACCGAGGAAGCAGGAATACACTTGCAGCGGATCATGCATCTGAACGGTTCGCCGAGATTGAAAGGGTTGGTATGTAACGTCCTGGGCTGTATCGAGGCCAAGCTCGCGAATCCTGAAGGTGCATGTTCATTATTTGCGCAGGCGCTTCAGTATGACCCATCGTTGACCGAACCGCTGTATAACATGGAAGCTTGTCGGTTAAACAGCGGAAAATTGCAATATGCAAATCAGCTGACTGCCTTAAATTAGGGCTATTCGGCGGCATTAAGACGGTGTTCCCTCCTCTGGCATAGCGGCGGGGACACCGCCTTTTTTGTCAGTTAATTTTCAAACGCCCTTTTTTTTGCTATGCTGTAACATAGACTGGAATGGAAGGGACCGTACATTGCAATGAAATTTGCCGTATTGGATTTCGAAACAACCGGCACGCAGTCCGACGGTGAGATTATACAGGCCGGACTTGCCATCATAGATCATGACTACAGCATAACTCAAATATATAGTTCTTATGTGAACCCAGGTGTACCGATTCCTCCGTTTATTACGGGGTTAACCGGTATTACCGATGAAGATGTGGCGGATGCTCCCTCATTGGAAGAGATGATGATGGAGATGGTTCCGCTGCTTGATGATGTGGTTCTTGTTGGACACAATGTTGCTTTTGATTTTCATTTTCTTCAAAATGCACTCGATCGATGCGGTTATCTGCCATTTACCGGACGGATCCTGGATACGATTGATTTCCTGAAGATCTCGTTCCCGTCACTGGGCTCTTATCAACTCGGTTATGTGTCTTCGGAATTCGGATTTCAGCATGACCGTCCTCATCAGGCAGACAGTGATGCTCTTGCAACAGCTTTTGTATTACTGAAGTGTCTCGATGAGCTGCGTGCATTGCCTCTGATCACGATTCAGCGCCTCAGTGACCTGTTTGCACCGGAAGACAGTGACTTGGGTTGGTTCTTCGATGGAATGCGTTCTGAGAAGGAAGCAGAGCCTATTCAGGATCTGGATGGTCATACGTATTACCGCCAGCTTGCCCTGAACGTGAGTGACTGGACCGATATAGGCTCACCACGTGATGAGCGAGAGGGTAATCCGCTGGAAGGCGTAAGCTTTGAGCAGTTTATGGATCAGGTTAGAGATAACCTGAAGGAGACGCTGGACCATTATGAGGAGCGTGAGGCGCAAACTCAGATGTTCAGCAGTGTACGACAAGCTTTGGATGAGGAGAAACATCTCTTAATCGAAGCTGGGACAGGTACGGGCAAATCACTTGGTTATTTGTTGCCTGCCATCTATGAAAGTGTGAAACAGGAACAGAAAGTCATGGTCAGCACACATACCATCAACCTGCAGGAGCAATTGAGAGAGCGGGATATTCCTATGCTGACCCAAGTGGTTCCGTTCCCGTTCAAGGCAGCGGTGTTCAAAGGACGTGGGCATTATCTGTGTCTGCGTAAGTTTGAGCATAAAATCAATAAACGTGAATTTGCTACACCGAAAGAGGATTACTTTACAGCGGCTCAGATGATTGTCTGGCTTACTCAGACGGAGACTGGAGACGACGAGGAGCTTAATCTAAGCGGGCGCGGAGGAGACTTCTGGGAGACGGTACAGAGTGAGTCTGAGTCCTGTCTTGGACGTTCCTGTCCTTGGTTCCGCAAATGTTTCTATCACCGGGCCAAACATGAAGCCGGGCTTTCGGATATCGTCATTACGAATCATTCGAAATTGTTTACGGATGTCAAAGCAGCACATCAGCTGCTGCCAGCCTACGAAAGTCTCGTCATCGATGAAGCACATCATCTGGAGGACGTAGCAGGTAAGCACCTTGGTCTTCATATGAAATATTTCACGTTGGTTCATACACTGACCCGACTGTTTAAAGATAGCCGAAATGGCCAACTGCCTATGCTGCGTTCTCAATTGTCGGGTCATGAAAATTCGGTACAGTGGGGCTCCATGATTGATCAGATGTTCCCGCTTGCTGTCGAAGTTAAAGAGATGTGGGATCGACTAAGCGATGCATTGTTCGGACTGCTGCCTGAACGCAGCGATGCTTCTCCAGGCGAGACAGGACAATTCTCACTTAGACTGAAGTCTTCACAAAAACCAGCCAAATGGCAGGAATTGCAGGACGCTGAAAACCAAATTTATGTCACCCTAGGCGATTTGATTCGTAAAGGCGACAAGCTGCTGCTTGAAGTGAAAGAAGATCAGGACGATTATCAGTCCGATAGTCTGATTACGGATATCTCAGGTCTGCTCAAGGATTTGGCAACGATTAAGGATAATCTGCGTTTCTTCATGCGGATGGATGATGCCAATACCGTGTACTGGATGGAGGCCAGCGGCCAGTTCCGCAGTAAATCACTGCAACTCTATGCTGTTCCTGTCGATGTCAGTGCACAATTGAAGGATATGTTCTTTGATAAAAAGAAAAGCGTTGTGCTTACATCGGCTACGCTCTCCGTTGACAAGTCATTTCAATTCATGATCGAACAGCTGGGTTTGCAGGAAGCTGCCGACAATAACCGTCTGTTAACGTCGATGCTACCTTCACCGTTCAATTATCGAGAACAAGCGCTGCTTGTCATTCCGCGTGATTTCCCAAGCGTGAAGGGCAGTGTAGGCGATGCACACTTTGTGGATATGCTCGTGCACTCGCTCGCGGAAACGGCTATTGCGACTCGTGGACGCATGATGGTGTTATTCACCTCCTACCGCATGCTGCGACAGGTCTATGACCCGCTTAAGGAGGCTTTGTCAGGCAACGATATCTCTTTGCTTGGGCAAGGGGTGGACAGCGGCAGCCGTTCCAAGCTTACACGTCGGTTCCAAGATGCTAAAGCAACGGTGCTACTTGGCACAAGCAGCTTTTGGGAAGGCGTGGACATTCCGGGAGAGGCTCTGACCTGCCTTGCAATTGTCAGACTGCCGTTCCAGCCACCGAATCATCCGTTAGTGGAAGCGAAGAGCGAGCTTTTGCAGCAGCAAAAGAAAAACCCGTTTATGAAGCTATCCGTGCCACAAGCCGTCATCCGTTTCAAACAGGGATTTGGCAGACTGGTTCGTACAGGCAAAGACAGAGGCATTGTGATTGTATACGATACACGCGTTATTGAAGCGTATTATGGCAAGTACTTTTTATATTCATTACCTGGTCCCAAAATGGAGCACATGCTTACAGAGCAGATGGTTCCACGCATTTCGGAATGGCTCGAGAGACCAACCGAAGAGCAACAATAACAGATACGCTCTGTAGCTTCCATTATTGCAAGACGCCAGTGATTGGCGGTAAAATTGATTAATATCATGTATTCGTTTCATGGATATGCGAGTAAAGCGATTAAAGCAATTATCCATTATATAACAAGGAGCATCCTGTTTAATTCAGTAATCATTTTGCATCGTTTTAGACAGGGTGCTCATCTTTTCATCTATCTATCGTGGCCTTGGTAAGGGGGAGCAATGAATGAAATCAGATAAAATTTCGGAAGCCGTGGTGCGTAGATTGCCTGTTTACTTGCGTTATTTGAATGAACTGCATCAGCGCGAAGTCAATACGGTCTCTTCACAAGAACTTGGACTGAGGCTGGATTTGAATCCTGCCCAGATTCGTAAAGACTTGGCTTACTTTGGTGACTTTGGTCGTAAAGGGATTGGATATGACGTTTCATATCTCATTGAGAAAATCCGCCATATTTTAAAAATAGACCAGCAGATCAATGTAGCTCTTGTCGGAGCAGGTAATTTGGGACATGCCTTGTCCAATTACAATGCCTATCTCAAAGACAACATGAAGATCGTCGCTGTATTTGATGCCTACGGTCCGAAAATTGGGAGTCAAATCAACAGTTTGACGGTACAACCGATGAATGAATTAACGGATTCGGTCAAAAAAGATAACATTCGTATAGGTATTATCACGGTTCCGGATACGGAAGCCCAAAATGTTGCAGATCAGCTGATTGAGTCAGGAATTGAAGCGATTCTGAACTTTGCGCCAACGATCCTGAAGACCCCGCCGCATATTCGCATTCATCATGCTGATTTTACGACGGATCTACTTAGCCTGGCTTATTACTTGGAGAATGGAAAGGACGACGAGGAAGATGACGACAAATAGATGGGTAATTCACAACGGCAAATTTGCCGTGAGTGAAGGTACGAATTGGAACGTGGTTCAAGGTTTTATGGTTGTTGAGAATGACAAGATTGTGCATATTGGTGAGACATTGCCGGAAGGAGACGAAAGCCTGACAAAGGTGGACGGAAAAGGACTGTTCTTCTTGCCGGGTCTGATCAATACGCATGGTCACGCGGCCATGTCGCTCCTCAGAGGCCATGGAGACGATCTGGCGTTACAAGTATGGTTGCAGGAGAAAATGTGGCCAATGGAAGCCAAAATGACGTCTGAAGACGTATATTGGGGCACATCACTTTCCGTGCTTGAAATGTTGAAGGGTGGAACAACAGCTTTCCTAGATATGTATGATCATATGGATCAGGTTGCGAAAGTGGTGGAACAATCTGGCGTTCGGGCTGCTCTGGCACGTGGGGTAATCGGACTTTGCTCAGAAGAAGAACAACTTCGCAAGCTCGAAGAGTCCGCAGCATTTGCCCGTCAATGGAATGGACAAGCAGACGGAAGAATTACAACCGTAATCTCTCCACACGCCCCTTACACTTGCCCTCCGGATTACATAGAGAAGCTGGTACAGGTTGCTCATGATCTGAATCTGCCTTTGCATACGCATATGTCTGAAACGATTCGAGAAGTGGAACAGAACGTGGCTGATTACGGACTGCGTCCGGTCGCACATCTGGAGAAGCTAGGATTTTTCTCCCGTCCATCTCTGGTTGCACATGCGGTACATCTGAATGATGAAGAGATCGAGATTCTCGCAAAGCATGATGTAGCAGTTTCCCACAATCCAGGCAGTAACCTGAAATTGGCTTCGGGTGTTGCACGTGTACCTGATCTGTTGAAAGCAGGCGTGACTGTGTCTCTGGGAACAGACGGACCAGCAAGTAACAATAACCTGGATATGTTTGAAGAGATGAGATTGGCTGCGTTGATTCACAAAGGTGTGTCCGGTGACCCTACTGCAGTGCCGGCAGGGGAAGCGCTTCTGCTTGGAACTTCGTATGGTGCTAAATCCATATTTCTGAACAATACAGGCGCTCTGCAAGTTGGCATGAAGGCTGACTTCATCGCGTTGAACATCGAACAGGCCCATTTCTATCCGCATACGGATCTGATTTCCCATACGGTCTACTCGGCATCGGCCAAAGATGTGGAGCATGTGTGGGTGGATGGTAAACAAGTGGTTAAACATGGCGAATGTCTTACGATGGATGAAGAGCGCATTCTGCGTGAGTCTCAGCTGGCATTTGACAGTTTGCTTGCCCGTTAATTACAAGGACAGCATCGTCATAGGGAAAGGAAGTTCGGCTTTTGAAGAAAAAAAAGAAGTGGATATGGATTTCGCTGCTGCTCCTGGTTCTGATTCTGTTTGGACTTCAGCGTTATTATGTCTATGTTACCCAGGATCAGCGCAAGGAAGAGGCGTTGGCCATACAGGCGGCCCAGGAACAGCTGGGGATTACGTCCCACGAAGAGCTGCGTAAGTATGTCTGGGGGCAGAAAGACGGCGGAGACAACATATACTGGACCCTGATCGGCAAAAATAAGGATAACCAGGATGTCATGGTGTGGATCAAGTTTGATGAGAATAACAAACCCGTGACGGGAACCAATGCAGTACACGGTGAACTGTTAAAGAACGGCATGAATGAAGCTCAGATTCGAAATCGGTTCAGCTCTGAAGTTCCCGGTGGGGAGATCAAACGAATCATGCCAGGCGTTGTGAATGGAATCTATGTATGGCAAGTGTATTACAACGATGATACTCACAACTATTATCGGTTTTACCGCTTCAGTAACGGGGAACAGGTGGATCTGGTCTATACGATCCCGAATAGCTAGAATTAGCATAAATACTATCGTCCAAAAAATACATTAAAGAACCGGCAGACGGAAACCCGACTGGACCGGTTCTTTGACGTACTTTGTTGATCATTTTGGATTTGAATAGTTAAAATTAATAATTTATTCATATTTTCGCCTTAGATATTGTATATACGATGTGATATACTCAAATATGTATTCAAGGATACATCATACACAAATAAATCCTGTTAGGCACATCACAGGACATTACGTACACATATTCATATTCTTGCCTACAAGTTATAGGATGGGCCAAAATTTAGGAGGGGTAACTCACTTGAAGATAAAAGTATTGCCTATTGCTCTGACTGCCGTCATTTCAGCCGTTGTGTTGTTTGGAGGTTGGTTTGTGTATCGTCATGTGGCTGTGCAAAGCCCAATTGAAAAGATGGTTACCCAGTACGATGGAGTCAATGATGTTCAATTAACTATTAACCGCAATGATGTACAGTTGAAACTCGATCTGCAGCCGGATGTTGATCTGGGCAGGTTGGTACAATATATTCACAAAGAAGGACAAACCTTGATTGGCACTCGTTCGTTGAAGCTGGATGTCGTGGATCATTCCAACGAAGCATTAGAGAGCTGGTGGGGAAGCGCGATGTTTACCGTAGCACAAGCGATGGAGAACAAGCAATACACCGAAATTACACCGACCTTGTCTAAAATGGCTACAAATGGGATCAAGGTAAATACAGCCATGGATGACAATAATGTATATGTCAGTCTCAGAGATGGAGATGCCAGTAAGTTTATTATTCTGCCGCGTGTGCCCGGTCAGATAGGAGTGTGGCCTAATGCCTAAATGGACGAAAGAAATTGCCATTGGATTTGTACCCGTATTAATTATCTTTCTCGCTTTTATCGGTGTAAACATGATTCCCATTCTGATCGCTGTAATGCTTGTGGGAGCTCTGCTGCTCATGATGCAAATGCGGGGTGGGATTACGGTGGGGGCAGGTCAGGAACGTAAACGCAAGAAAAAAGGCCCTTCCAAGCTGACTTTTGAAGAAATCGGTGGTCAGGAGAGTGCCAAGCAGGAACTGCGGGAAGCGCTTGATTTTCTCATTCGACATGAAGAAATTCAGAAGTTTGGTATTCGTCCTTTGAAAGGTATACTGCTTACTGGCCCTCCAGGAACAGGTAAAACCTTGATGGCCAAAGCTGCTGCTCATTATACCGACTCTGTTTTTGTAGCTGCTTCAGGCAGTGAGTTTGTTGAGATGTATGTTGGTGTAGGTGCAGGCAGAATACGTGATTTGTTCCGTGATGCAAGAACTCGCGCCGCTAAAGAAAATAAGGAAAATGCCATTATATTTATTGATGAAATTGATGTGATCGGTGGAAAACGCGAAGGTGGACAACAGCGTGAATATGATCAGACGCTGAATCAGCTGTTGACGGAAATGGATGGCATATACTCTTCCGAAACACCACGTATACTCGTGATCGCCGCTACGAACCGAAAAGAAATGCTGGATAGCGCACTGACGCGTCCAGGTCGTTTTGACCGTCATATTCAGGTAGACTTGCCGGATAAGAAAGGCAGAAAACACATACTGGAGCTGCATGCAGTTAATAAACCTCTTTTGGAAGGGGTCAGCCTTGATAAGACAGCAGAAGAATCCTATGGTTTCTCTGGAGCACAGCTGGAAAGCGTGATGAACGAAGCTGCAATTTACGCGATGAGAGACGGGCTGCTCAACATTGAACAGCGTCATCTGTCCCTTGCGATTGATAAAGTAATGATGGGTGAGAAGACAGACCGCGAATCCAGCGTGGAAGAGAAGAAAAGAGTGGCTATTCATGAGTTGGGACATGCCATCATGGCTGAACTGGTTCGTCCTGGCAGTGTAAGTCAGGTTGCACTTAGCCCTCGTGGACAGGCCTTGGGTTATGTACGTCATAACCCGCAACAAGAGCAATTTCTGTACACGAAGCGTTTTCTTGAAGAGCAAATCATGATTGCCCTCGGAGGTGCAGCAGCGGAGGAAATGTATTACGGTGGACGCAGTACAGGATCTCGCAATGACTTTGAACAAGCAACGAATGTAGTACAGACGATGATGGCTTCCGGGCTCACGACGTTGGGTATTGTTAACATGGATATGGTAACTACAGAAGAATTGATGCGGGAGAACAAATTGATCCTGCAAGACCTGATGGAACAGACCAAACGATTGCTTGAAGAACAGCGGACAATTTTCGACAATTCCCTCGACACGTTGCTCAGGGAAGAAGTATTGTCTGGCGATCAATTTCGTTGTCAATTTCGTGACAGCGCCCTTCTACCGGCATAATTTATTTATGTCGGTTATTTTTTTTTACATTTCAGTCGTGCTAAGATATTATTATATGTTGGGTCGAAATTTGTAATTTTCGGCGAACAGGGTACAATAGAGAAATAGAGAACCGAAAGGATGGAGCAGAACCATGTTTTTCAAAAAGATAGGAGTTGTCGGCGGCGGCACGATGGGGCAAGGTATTTCCCAGATGCTTGCAGCCAAAGGACTTGATGTGCTTCTGGTGGAACACACAACGGAGAAGCTGGATCATGCATATAACATGATTGAGACGAACCTTGATAAACAACTGGAGAAATGGGCCATTACGAAGGCTGAGAAGAAATTGATTCTCTCCCGTATTACCAAAGTTGCTCATCTGGCTGAACTCGGAACTTGCGATATGGTCATTGAGACTATTTCTGAAGATCTGGAAGCGAAAAAAGCGGTATTCAGTCAACTTGACCAAGTTTGCCCAAGCAACGTAATTCTTGCAAGTAATACATCCACGCTGAGTTTGACTGAGCTTGCAAGCTCAACCAAATACCCAGAGCGTGTTATTGGTATGCACTTTATTCACCCGGTTTCCCGGGTTGATCTTGTAGAGATTATTCGTGGTCTGAAAACATCCGATAGCACTTTTGCAGAAACTAGACGTTTTGTGGAAGAAGTAGCGGACAAAAAAGGCGTTATGATCTATGAATCACCTGGATTTGTTACTTCCAGACTGATCTGTCTTCTGATCAACGAAGCGCTGCATGTACTGCAGGAAGGTGTCGCTTCCGCTGAAGATATTGATGATGCTATGCGTATCGGATACAATTTCCAGCACGGACCGCTTGAGATGGCAGACCGTTTCGGATTGGATTCGGTAGAAGCTGCACTCGAAAGAATGTTCCGTGAATTCGGTGAATTGAAATATCGTCCTTCCACAGTTCTGAAGAAAATGGTGCGTGCAGGACACCTGGGTGTTAAAACAGGCGAAGGATTCTTCAAGTACGACAAGGATGGTGACCGGCTGTGAAAGTACTCGTAATTAATGCGGGGAGTTCCTCGCTCAAATATCAATTGTATAACATGACGGATGAATCCGTATTGGCAAAAGGTCTGGTAGAGCGGATCGGTATGGACTCTTCCATTCTGACTCATAAACCAACGGGCCGCGAGGATGTTACGGAAGTTAGCGAAATTCTCGAACATACTACAGCGATTCGTAAAGTTATTGACATCCTGACAGATAAAGAAAACGGTGTGCTTGGTTCCGTTGATGAAATTCAGGCTGTTGGACATCGTGTGGTTCACGGTGGTGAAGCATTTAAGGAATCGACATTGGTTGATGATGCTGCCAAAGCAGAAATCCGCCGTCTGTTCGATCTGGCTCCACTTCATAACCCTGCAGCAATGATGGGTATTCGTGCGGCTGAATCCAATATGCCAGGAGTACCACAGGTAATGGTCTTTGATACGGCTTTCCATCAAACGATGCCGGAAAAAGCATATCTGTATGCCATTCCACGTGTGCTTTACAAAAAGTATAAAGTGCGTCGTTATGGAGCACATGGTACTTCCCATGATTACGTAAGCAAGGCAGCAGCTGAATATCTGGATCGTCCATTGGAAGATCTGAAGATCATCACATGCCATGTTGGTAATGGTGGTAGTGTAACGGCTGTACAAGGCGGCGTATCCGTGGACACGTCTATGGGCATGACTCCACTCGAAGGATTGATGATGGGAACACGTAGTGGTGACCTGGATCCGGCAATTGTACCTTATGTTATGAACAAGGAAGAACTGAGCGTGAGCGAAGTAAACTCCATGTTGAATAAACATAGTGGACTTCTTGCAATCTCCGGCATCAGCAGCGACATGCGTGAAATCACGGAAGGTATGGAAGCTGGCGATGCTAACTCCACGCTTGCATTCGAGATGTACGAATACCGTTTGCGTAAATACATCGGTTCTTATGCGGCAGCAATGAACGGTGTAGACGTGATCGTATTTACGGCTGGTGTAGGTGAAAACTCCGTTGTTCTTCGCCAAAAAGTATGTGAGCAACTCACGTACCTGGGTGTTGAACTGGATGAAGCGCTGAATGCAATTCGCTCTGGAGAGCCACGCCGCATCACAACAGCGAATTCCAAAGTGGACGTTCTCGTAGTTCCTACGAACGAAGAATTGGTGATTGCAAGAGATACACACCGAATCGTATTGAATTCTCTGTAATCTAATTGTAAAGTGAATATAGCATGACAAGGAAGTGCAGGGGACAGGCATATGCCTGCCCGCTGCATTTTCAAATTCAGGATTCCAAGGAGAGATATGGGCATGAGTACGGATTGTGTAATTCGTAATGTGAGTGAGCATGTGGGCGAGACTGTTAAAATCGGCGCCTGGATTAACAACAAACGTTCCAGCGGCAAAATTCAATTTTTGCAACTGCGTGATGGAACCGGATATATTCAAGGGGTAGTGGTTAAGAGTGAAGTTAGCGAAGATATCTGGAATGCTGCGAAGAGCTTGACTCAAGAAAGTTCATTGTATGTAACAGGTATTATCCGTGAAGAACCGCGTAGTGCATCCGGTTATGAGATGACAGTTACTGGCGTGGAAATTATCCATCTGACTGAAAACTATCCAATTACTCCGAAAGAGCATGGGGTAGACTTCCTGATGGATCATCGCCATCTGTGGCTGCGTTCGACAAAACAACGTGCGATTATGGTGATTCGTGCGGAGATCATCCGCGCTGTTCAGCAGTTCTTTAATGGTAACGGATTCACACAGGTTGATCCTCCGATTCTTACACCTTCATCTGCTGAAGGAACGACGAACTTGTTCCACATTAAATACTTTGATGAAGATGCCTATCTGACACAAAGTGGACAGTTGTATATGGAAGCTGCAGCAATGGCGCTGGGCAAAGTGTACTCCTTCGGTCCTACGTTCCGTGCTGAAAAATCCAAAACACGTCGTCACCTGATTGAGTTCTGGATGATTGAGCCGGAAATGGCGTTTGTGGATCACGAGGAAAGCCTTCGAGTGCAAGAGAAGTTTATTGCTCACGTGGTTCAAACGGTTCTGAAAAACTGCCGTGCTGAACTGGAGTCCATCGGACGTGATGTATCCAAGCTTGAAAAAATTGTAGCTCCATTCCCGCGCATTACGTATGATGAAGCGATTGAATTCCTGAATGGACAAGGCTTCGATATTCCTTGGGGAGAAGACTTTGGTGCTCCACACGAAACGGCGATTGCCGAGAAATACGAAACACCGGTCTTTATTACCCATTATCCGGCTGGAATCAAGGCATTCTACATGAAACCTGATCCAAATCGTCCTGAAGTGGTCCTCTGTGCAGATATGATCGCACCCGAAGGGTACGGAGAGATCATTGGCGGTTCCCAGCGTATTGATGATCCGGAACTGATGCAGCAGCGCTTTGATGAGCATCAATTGTCGGAAGAGGCATATCAGTGGTATCTGGACTTACGTAAATACGGATCGGTTCCTCACTCCGGCTTCGGTCTGGGATTGGAGCGGACGGTAGCATGGATCTGTGGATTGGATCACGTACGTGAAACAATTGCATTCCCACGTATGCTCTATCGTCTGTACCCTTAATGCTTAACCGCGAGTCCATGGAAGAAACCGGCTCCAAAGCCTGGTTGAATGGAGCAGCTTACGGTATGGCATCAGGGACAGCGCAGCTCCCATATGCTTTATTGCGCTATTATCATCAGCTGGGGTTAAGTGACGCAGAGGTACTTCTGCTGATTCAATTGTTTGGATTCCGGCAAGTCGAATTCAATGAGTTCCCAACGCTTGAAGAGCTTGCAACCCGTATGGGTCTTGCTCCTGAAGGCATCGCCAGAATGCTGCAACGTCTTATGAGAGACGGGTACATTCACATTGACGAGCATCGGGATGAAGAGCGTGATATTCAGTATGAACGTTATGATCTGCATGGATTATATGCCAAGCTGGCAGGATGTACAGCAGAGGAGTTGGCCGTTGCTCGTAAGCAGCAGCAGGACAGTAATGCATTACGCCCGGATTCGAACAGTGTTCAAAAAGAAGAGGAAGAACGAAATATGTTCTCTATTTTTGAAAAAGAATTTGGCCGCCCGCTTTCCCCGATGGAATGCGAGACTATATCCAGCTGGCTGGATCAGGATCGCTATCAGGAGGAACTGATTCTCATGGCATTGAAGGAAGCGGTGTTTGCTGGTAAAGTGCATTTCCGCTATATCGACCGAATTCTGCTTGAATGGAGCCGTAACCGCGTGAAGAATGTGCAGGACGCCAAGGCATATACCCAGCGGTTCCGTAACGGTGGACGTTAATACGAATGTTAGATTAGGCAACAATTTCATTCAGATAAACCAGAAACAGGCCAGAAGATATTCTGTGCCTGTTTTTTTAGATTATAGAGATGTTAAGTAAGATATGTTAAGTTCCCGGTGGAACTGACTTTTCAGGCAATGTGTAACCTTTTTATAAAAAAATGAATGAATACGCAGGGGTCAACAAACAAGTTGTCGTCTATTGTAGTGGAGAGGAGGGGAGAGTCATTGATGAAGCGCGCTTAATCGAACAAATCCGTCAAGGCGATACATCCCAGATGCGTTTGTTGATCGAAAAGTACAGCCAGCATGTATACCATGTGGCCTACTCCGTATTACGGAACGATCAGGATGCACAGGATGCAGCGCAGGAGGCGTTCATTCAAATGGTCAAATCTCTCCCCGATTACCGATCCGAAGGTTTCAAAACGTGGTTAACCCGAATTGCCTTTCACAAAGCAATTGATGCCAAACGCAAGCTGGGCAGACGAAGCGCTGAGGATCTGGGCGGAGAAGAAAAAATAATGAACATGCCCGGTCGTGAAGAAGATGTTCTTGCCCGCCTCGTGCGTGAAGAGCGTCAGGAGAAGTTGCGCGAGCGAATCAATCAGCTGCCTGCCCAGCATAGGGACATTATTACTGCGTATTACTTAAGCGAAAAAAATTATGAGCAGATTGCCCGTGATGCACAGGTGGCAGTGAAAACCGTGGAGTCCCGTCTGTATCGTGCCCGGCAGTGGATTCGAAATCATTGGAAGGAGGATGAGTGGCGTGAGGAATAAAAGGATGTATACCGTCCAGGAATGGACTGATTATATTGAAGGCCGAATGACTGCAAACCAGGCAAGTTTGATGGAACAGGTGCTTATGGACGTTCCGGAAGCAATGGACAACTATCTCGAAGCACTCGGCATTCATCGGGAGCTGCCACAACTGAAGGACCCGGTAGGCTTCGCCGATTCGGTCATGAATCAAATTACGGAAATGCAATCCTCCAAGCCAAAGCGCAAATCGCGTTCTGGACGAAGACGTCTCTGGCTGGATCACAAAGTGTTTCATTATGCTGTAGCGGCTTGTCTGACGTTAATCTTCCTCTCCTCGGGACTGTTTGACAAGGTAGCCCCTTATCATAAGTTCCAGGAAGGTGAGAACAGGGGGTCATTTACGGAAAAATGGACGGAGGCAGCCACATCATGGCTGGATCACTTCAAGCCTGGACCATAAATTGTTTCGTATTGCCTGAAAAGAAAGGATGAAGACTGTGCAATCAGATCGTAACAAATTACTTGCATTCTTATTAAACCTGATTCCGGGTCTGGGTTTTCTCTATTGGGGTCGGCCTGCCAGAGCTGTAATCTATCCATTACTCTTTTTTGGGACAGCTGTTGGTTCGTTTATGCTGGCAATTCTGGTGAGTGAGAGAGAGTTAATGATTCTTGGGGCTTTGGGGACCATATTCTTCTGGTGTGTCAGCATGCTGGATATGATTATCGTTCTGCTACGTGCCCCATCGCCTAATGATGCCCGATACCATGGATATGGCGCACATTACAGTGGACCGCATCAGGGAGCATACACTGGTCAGGAAGGTCATCTGGGACAGATGGAGATGGACATGGACATGGAGGGAATACATCAGCATCAGAACGGTGAGTATGGCGTGCCTGCGGCTCCTTATGGTCAACCCATGTATCAAAAAGGCAGTGAAAGCGAACGATTCTTCACGATTCTGCTTTCCTTTGTTCCAGGTCTGGGACATCTTCATCTCGGACTGTTACATCGCGGTTTATCATTCCTTATCGCGTTCTTCGGTTCATTTGCCATGATGGTTTTTGTAGCTTCTATTACGAATGAATCCGTATTTCTGATGTTCTTGCTCATTCTGCCTGTCATCTGGGTTTACTGCATGTTTGATGCGGTCCAGCATGTGCATCGCAAGCAGGCCGGTGAGGTATTGCAGGATCGTACGTTGTTCGAGGAGCTGGAGATGGGCAGGGCTTCTGGACGGCGAAGCAAAGTGCTGGCAACCCTGTTATCAGCCTTTCCGGGTGCGGGTCATCTGTATCTGGGACTGCAAAAAAGAGGCATGCAACTCATGTTCCTGTTTCTCGGCAGTATCTACGTTCTGGACCTGCTTCATTTATCGGTGTTCCTGTTCATGATTCCGTTGATCTGGTTCTACAGCTTCTTTGACGGACTTCAGTGTTCAAGCCGGTATGGCCGCGAACCGTTGACAGATCAACCTATTTTCAAGGATTGGGCTCGTCACCAGCGCCTAATTGGATTCGGAATTGCTGCATTGGGATTGTACTATCTGTTTATCCGCTTGGTCATTCCACAGCTGAATGAGATGTTCCCGGATGCATTTATGACGTACGAGATTCGTTCGTATGTGAACACCGTCATTGTGTCCTTGCTGCTCATTTTTGGCGGTCTGAAGCTGTTGTTTGGCAAGCAGAGGGGGACGGGTATCCATAGTGAGGGAGCGGACAGTCTCTTTTTATTCAAGGATCGGGACGATCGTCTGTAGAGCTTTACTTAGTTGAACTAAAGAATAGTTACACTGACACTACGATGATAGAGTCACCTTCCAATCGCTACAATTCCCCAAACATAAAAAAACACGCCGAGGACTATGTATATTAGCTTGGCGTGTTTTTGGTTTTGCAGCTTTTATTTCGAATAAATGATTGCTATTTCGTAGCACCCTTCAGCAGAAGTTGACGGTACATTACTTCAAACAGGAACTCGAACGCTTCCAGATGACGTTTCGCTTCAAAAGCATCTTTGCCCCAGGCATAAATACCGTGATTACGCAGTAAAATTCCTGGTACGTTGGCATCAAGTACACCTGGCACCAATTCAGCGATGGATGGAATATCAGCGAAGTTAGGCAGGACCGGTACACGAATCTCCGCATTTTCTTCCCAGATGTTGAAAGCCTTGATCAATTCGATGCCTTGAATCGGTACGTGTCCATCTGCTCCAAAGAATTCACTGATCAGGTTGTTAAATACGGTATGCACATGGAACACCGCGCCACAGCCGGTTAAACGATAGATTTCGCAGTGAATCAACGTTTCAGCGCTCGGTTTCAGGGTTGTGGTCTCAATGGCTTTACCATGCTTGTCCACAAACAGAAAGTCTTCCGGTGTACGGAGAGATTTGTCTTTGCCTGATGCAGTAACTGCAAAGTAGAATTGCTCCGGGTCAAAGTCGCCCACACGCATCGACAGGTTGCCACTTGTACCAGGGAACCAGTTACGGCTGGCAAACAGCGCTTTGATATCAGCCAGCTCTTCGAGGACCTGGCGTTTATGTTCCAATGTAATCTTTTCAAAACCCATTTTTACAGCACTCCTTGTGTTTGCTTCTGTTTCATATCTTCCATAATATCGTAGAAGGTTGTGAATGGGACATGATCCACACCCAGCTCTATACACTTATCCGTCAGGATAGAACGGGAGTAGACAAGATCAGCGATTTTGGCACCTTCAAAATCCGTTAGACTGTCTCCAATGAGGATACGATTATATTGTTCTTCCGGGAATGTACGAATAACCGTCGTTTTACACATGCCGCATCCGTTCTCACAAGGAGGCTGACATGGATTAGGCCATTCAATACGTATAAATTCATCTGTGAAATCTGCCCCATTGCAATAAACGTGATCCTGTGGAATATCGAATGGAGCGAGCAAAGGCTCGATAAAAAAGTCCATTCCGCCGCTGGTGACATTGAATTCAATGCCCTCGTCCCGAACGTATGCAAGAAATTCGCTGAACCCTTCTCGGATGCCAGCCTGTCCAAGTACAAATTCCACAATCTCATCTTTCTGCGAAGAAGGCAACAGAGCGAACATCGCTCCCACACCTTCGCGGAGCGAAACTCGCTGTTCAATCGTGTCTTTCATAATTGCTTCAATACCTTCGGGTTTAAAATGTTTCATAATTGCTACAATATTGTCCGAAAGGGTGATCGTGCCATCGAAATCACAGAAAATGACCGTTTTTTTATCACTTCTCATCGTTCGCCACCCCACAGATCCAGTGCACTTTTCAGTTCGGGATGTTCGACTGCATACTCTGCCAGTGGAATGGAACGCTGGGCTGCCTCGATAGCCTGCAAGAATGCCCGTCCGCCTGCCTCAGTGCCCATGGGATGTCCATGAATACCTCCGCCGGCATTAACGATGACATCGGTGCCGAAGTCACGCAGAATAAGCGGTACAAGCCCTGGATGTATACCAGCCGAAGGCACAGGCATGCTGGTTCTGACCGGAAGCTCAGGTGACAGCAATTGTTCTGTAATGGCCATATTCTCTTCCTTCGGCATTGTCACCGATCCGTAAGGGGAAGGGAAGAGCACCAGATCCGCTCCGGCAAGTCGCATCAGCTGTCCCAGCAGGACGGAAGCTGAGATACCATAGTGTGGTGAAGGATACAGTGCACCTGCAAGCGCAGGATGAGCCATGATTGGCACGTTGATGTCTGGATCACTGCTTAGTTCGTGCAGCACGTCATATCCGTAAGACAAGACATTGAACAACAGCGCATTTGCTCCTGCACCTATCGCACGTTCAGCCTGTTGTTTCAGGCGTGATGTAGGTCCAGTCAAATTCGCGGCATAAAGAAGTTTCTTACCCGTCTCCTTGCGTGCCTGTTCCGCAGCTTTCATGCAGACCTCGACTCTTTTCTCAATCGGAGTCAGTTTGTTCTCAAACAGAATTTCATCGTCTTTAATCAAGTCTACTCCACCAAGAGCCTGGCGAATAAACTGTTCCTTCAATTCGTCTGCATCCAGTCCAATAACTGATTTAAAGATACTCATTAACAATGGACGATCATGTACACCTAGCAGATCACGAACACCGTTCAGTCCAAACTTGGGACCGGGGAATGCGCTGAGGAAGCCGTCTGAGAATCCAAGCCGTGTCAGTTTGATGCGTCCATCCATTGAGATTTTGCCAAAGACCGTCACGAGCAGGGCAGGAATATCACGGCTGAAATTTACATCCGGATAACCAATGGTAATATCGGCGTAACGCTCACCTGGGGCCATGCCCTCAGCTTCATGCACCTCAACGCTGATGACCTCACCCAGATGTTTCTGCATCGCCTCACGCTTGGCCTGAGGCAATTCGGTCCAACTGCCAACAGTCATGCCGACAGCAATGGACTCAGCCTTCTTGCGGAAGTCTGCACGATCATCATGCAGACGATATGTGGCTGTGCACATAGTATTCATTTTAAATCTCCTTCCAAAGCAGCTCCCATCTCCCGTGAGCGCTCTGCACAGCGGTTGACGGCTGCGATTACATTTTCAAAGAAATCTCCCTCGTCCAGCGTTTTTAGTGCTGCCTGGGTTGCACCTCCCGGGGAGGTCACATCACTACGGAGTTTCATTGGCTCTAGGCCAGTCTGTTGTACCATGCGAGAAGCACCCAGCACGGTCTGAACAGTCAGATCGCGGGATTGTTGGCTGGATAAGCCGCCACGAATACCTGCGGCAATCATGGCCTCCATCAAATAGTATACATAAGCCGGACCACTTCCGGAAATACCTGTGAGCACTTCGAGTTTATCTTCAGGCACAATGGTCACGATTCCGACAGCTTCGAACATCGTCATGACTGTACTGCGCTGTTCATCCGTAATCTCTTCAGAGAAGGCAAGTCCGGTTGCTCCAAGCCCGATTGTACTGGACGTATTCGGCATGGTGCGGGCGATCGGTTGCTTGCGTCCCAGCAGGGATTGCATCGTACGGATCGATAATCCGGCAATAACGGAGACGATTAATTGATCCGGAGACAGGAGCGGCCCAAGTTGACGCAGCGCTGCGGCAGCATCCTTCGGTTTCATGCAGAGTACAATAACGGGAGAAGCGGAGAGATGATCCAGCGATTGTGCAGCAGTTCCGGTATGTACGGCATAACGGGTACTGAGCTCCTCCTGACGTTTCTGGTTGCTGCGGTTCAGCATCGTAATATCCTGAGGACGAACGACAAGGCGGGAAATTAATCCGCGCACGATGGCTTCCGCCATCGCACCTGCTCCGTGAAAAGTAATCTTTTGTTGTAATAACGTCTGTTGTTCTTGACTCATATTTATCGTTCCTCCTATATAACTGTAGCTGCGATATTATTGCCGGATTTGTCCATTGCCAGTGATACGGTATTTGGTTGACGTTAATGCAGGCAGACCCATCGGTCCACGAGCATGCAGCTTCTGGGTACTGATCCCAATTTCGGCTCCATAACCGAACTCAAATCCGTCTGTGAAACGTGTGGAAGCATTATGGTATACAGCAGCTGCATCTATATCATGTAAAAAACGTTCTGCATTACTCGTATCCTTGGTGACGATACACTCCGAATGCTTTGTGCCATAACGTGCAATATGCTCCATCGCTTCATCCAGGTTCTGAACTACACGAATATTTAAAATATAATCATTGTACTCTGTCGCAAAATCTTCTTCCGTCACAGGAAGGGCAGAGGGAACGAGACGGCGAACCGTGTCACAACCCTTCAACAGGACATTCGCTTCACGGAGTTGTTCAGCCATAGCCGGCAGATGCTCCTCCGCGTATACAGCGTGCAGCAACAAGGTTTCCATGGAGTTGCATACCGATGGACGCTGTGCCTTGGCATTAACTGCAATCTCCACAGCCATAACCGGATCGGCAGATTCATCCACATAGGTATGGCAGATACCTGCGCCGGTTTCGATCACAGGCACTGTTGCATTGGCGACCACATTGCGGATTAGTGAGGCTCCGCCGCGTGGGATGATGACATCGAGCAGTCCATTTAACTTGAGCATTTCGTCCACGGAAGAGCGGTCTGCATCCTCCACAAGCTGCAAGGCGTCCGCGGGCATGTCTGTTGTTGCCAGTGCCTGATGCAATACCTCCACAATTTTGCGGTTGGAGGAGAGGGCCGAGGAGCCGCCTCGTAGCAGTACAGCGTTGCCTGTTTTGAGGCATAGTCCGGCGGCATCTACTGTAACATTTGGACGTGCCTCGTAGATGATGCCGATCAGACCGATGGGCACTCTCAATTTTTCAACATGCAATCCGTTTGGACGAGTGAACGTCTCCAGCACTTCGCCGACAGGGTCCTGCAACTCCACGATCTGACGCAGTCCTTCTGCGATACCGGCGATACGCTCCTTATTTAAAGCGAGGCGATCCAGCATCGATTCTGGCGTACCTTGCTGTTTGCCACGTTCCAGATCGTCAGCGTTTGCTACTATAATGGAATCCGATTGGGCAATCAATGCGTTTGCCATGACCAGCAAGGCGTTATTTTTTTGTTCTGTGCTCAGTCGATTCAGCTGTGGAACCACGGCTTGAGCCTTGCTCGCTTTTTCCCTGACTTCACTCATCATAAATTCCTCCCATATATAAAGTGGAAACAAAAGAATATTTAATAGCTGTATCATATGATCCTGAGAAGTACACTCGGTAGGATTAGAGGTTTTCTATTTTAACGTAATCCACTCATCCCGATGAATAACCTCAAGTCGATGGATGCTGTTCAACTGCTTCATCACTTCGCCACTTGGCAGTCCTGCGATGAGCCGTAACTGGTCATCATCATAATTGACGATACCACGACCGAGCAAGGTTTCATCCATACCCAGCACCTCTACAACATCTCCGGCATGGAAGGTACCCAGCACACGTTTGACGCCTACAGGCAGGAGACTATGACCACCATGGACGAGTGCTTCTTCGGCACCATTATCCACAACGACGGTACCGAGCGGAGTAGACATGAAGCCAAGCCATTGCTTTTTACGAGAGAGCGAGGCAAGGCGAGTCTCGAAATACGTTCCTTTTCCAGTGCCATCAACCGCTTTTTGCATATCTCCAGGTTCCTTCACACTTCCCACAAAGACAGGCACGCCTCCACGCGTTGCCACTTTGGCTGCATCTACCTTGGATCGCATGCCCCCTGTACCTACGGATGATCCAGAACCGCCAGCATAGGCGTAAATTTCTGCCGTAATTTCGGGGATACGGTCATATCGAAACGCAGACGGATCTTTTCGTGGATCGGCCGTGTACAGACCGTTGGTATCTGTAAGAATGACCAGATGCTGTGCCTTGACCAGATTCGCTACCAGAGCTGACAGGAGATCGTTATCTCCGAACTTTAATTCATCGACAGATACGGTATCATTCTCGTTAAAGATCGGAATGACGCGCTGTTTGAGCAGTTCTTCTACCGTCATGCCCGCATTGCCCATACGTTTCCGGCTGTGAAAGTCGGTACGGGTGAGCAGAATTTGTGCTGTAGTAACGCGGTGCGCTGCAAAAGCCTGTTGATATGCCTGCATCAACAAAGCTTGCCCAACAGCCGCTGCAGCTTGTTTTTCATGCAACTGCTTGGGACGCTGAGGGTAACCAATCTCCCGGAATCCGGCAGCTACCGCTCCCGAAGTGACCAGAAGAACCTCATGGCCCTGTTCGGCCAAGGCAGCAATTTCTCCGGCAAAAAAAGTAATGGCACTCCGATCAAGCCCGCCTTCTTCCGTAGTAAGCGAACTGCTTCCGATCTTAACTACAATACGTGAGGTCATGTTTTCACTTCCTTAAACAATATTAATGATTGACCCTGGAGCAGACCGTTGGGTACAAAAAAAACTCCCGCCCTTTTAGTTAAAAAGGACGAAAGTTCGTTACTTCCGCGGTACCACCTTTATTGATGATTGGATCATCCGGCTTCATGCCCTGTAACAGAAGGCACTGTCCTGTGCATCACAGGCCGCTCAGGGGTAGGTTTCGGAGAGAAGCCGCGGTAAATTCTTGCAGCCCGATGGAATTTACTCTCTGGGCGCGGCTGATCCTCTCGTACTGGTCCCGTCATCACGTTTCGTTCAATATTTCCTTATAACATACCATGGAAACTTGGCAGATGCAAAGGGGTTATACACCTGTAAATTACTTGAATAAATTCAACTTGCCAATCCGCTCCGCTGCTTCCCTTAATCGATCTTCATCACTTAGCAGTCCTGCGCGCACATAGCCCTCACCATGTGAACCGAAACCAATACCCGGTGCTACCGCGACTTTTGCTTCACGTAGTAACACGTCGGCAAATGAAGCAGAAGTAAAGCCCGCAGGTACAGGCAGCCAGCTAAAGAAGGAACCTCCCGGTTTAGGGGCCTGCCAGCCGATGGATGAGAGTGCATCATAGAAAGAATCGCGACGTGATTCATAACGTGCAACCAGTGAAGTGACACATTCCTGGGAAGATGTCAGTGCCGCAGCAGCAGCGGCTTGGATGCCTCCGAAGAGACTCACGTAGATATGATCCTGCAGCAGATTGATTTTGGAGATGATCTCCGCATTGCCCAGAGCAAATCCGACGCGCCAACCCGCCATATTGTAGGTTTTGGATAACGTGTAGAACTCAATGCCCACTTCTTTGGCACCTGGTGCCTGCAAAAAGCTTACTGGACGATGTCCATCGAATCCAATTGCACCATAGGCGAAGTCACTGGCTACGACGATTTTATTTTGAATGGCGAACTCTACCGTATCTTCATAGAAGGAAAGCGGGGCGGTTGCCGATGTTGGGTTGTTGGGATAGTTCAGGAACATCAGCTTGGCCATTTCCCGATCCTCGGTAGAGATTGCTTCATAATCAGGCAGGAATGCATTGGACTCTAGCAGTGGCATAAAAGACATGTACGCTTTCGCCAGTGCCACACCGGACCAATAATCCGGATAACCTGGATCAGGTACGAGACACACGTCGCCAGGATTGAGCAATACTTGAGGCAACTGGACCAAGCCCGTTTTTCCACCAAATAAAATCGCAACTTCTGTTTCGGGGTCCAGGTCCACGTTGTAATCTTCCTTGTAACGCTTCGCAACGGCTTCCTTCAGGAAAGCATGCCCGCTAAAAGGCGAATATTTGTGATAGAGCGGGTTCTCCGCCGACTCCTGCAATGTTTTAACAATGTGAGGTGGTGTAGGTGTATCCGGGTTACCCTGACCCAGGTTAATCACGTCGTGACCACTTGCGATTTCGCGGTTTACATTTTGAACAAGGGTAGCAAAAAATTGTGTAGGAAGCTGTGTCATTACATCGGATGTAGGTATGGTAAAGGCTGAACGACTCGATGATTTAGATTGATTAGTCATGCTATACATCACTCCGGTTATTAAAGATGGCAATATAGTACTCATTAATTTATCACGTCAATCCCGAGCTGTATAGGGGGAAAACACTTCATGAATACTTGAATGGAGCCTATATTTGTGTTTTTGTACAAAACTGAAATGAGAGATTTCGTTTTGTCCATTGAGATTAGGGTAAAGCCTGTTTTATGATAATACTCGATAATGATAATCAATATCATTGATAAATATGAACGAAGCACTTATTAGGGGGAGAAATAGAAATGAAAAAGGGTATACGAAATACGGCAGTATTATTGACGGTTACATGGTTGTCCATTCTTCTGCTGGCTTGCGGAAATCAGGCTTCAACTCCATCTGCCGGAACGGATGATTCCAAAACGGCCAATGAAACACAGACAGATGGGGATCAGTCCAAGCAGGAACAGACGGCATCCACGGATAACAGTGAGGGTGAAACCCGGATGTTCAAGGACTGGACAGGCCATGAAGTTGAGGTTCCGGTTACGCCAAAACGTGTGATTTATCATGGTGAAGTTACAGGGGATTTGCTAGCGCTGGGCGTTGTACCTGTAGGTATTCTTCGTCAGGATGGAACGGTATATGATGATCAGGTAGCCCAAGCGGAAGATGTGGGTTTCCCGATGAGTGTTGAAAAGGCGCTTACCTTGAATCCTGATCTGATCATTTTCTCAAATAGTGATCAGGCACAATATGATCAAATCTCGAAGGTTGCGCCAACGGTTACCTTTGATTCATTTGCCTCATTGGACGACCGCATGCGTACTCTTGGCGATCTGTTGAACAAAAAGCCGGAAGCGGAAGCTTGGATCACGGCCCATCAAAAAGCAACGGAAGAGATGTGGAAGCAGCTTCATGAGAATGGACTGAAAGAAGGGGAAACAGCTTCGGTATTCACTATGTATCCTGGTAATCGACTGTTTGTGATGGCCGGAGCAGGATTGCCACAGTTGTTATATGGAGCCGATGGCATGAAGCCAACCGCGGAAATTCAGAAAGTATTAGATGAAGGAATGGGCTTTGCAGAGATTTCTACTGAAAAGCTGCCCGAAATAGCGGGTGATCGCGTATTTATACTGAATCCAGTAACGGATCATGCGAAGCAGTCCACCAAAGAATTGCTGGATAGCCCAATCTGGAAGAACTTGCCCGCTGTAAAAGAAGGAAAAGTATATCGGTTTGATCTGGTTAAGGCTTCAAGTGATGCAACTTCAAGAGAATGGCTGTTGAAAGAGTTACCGAAACAGATGATTAAATAGTCGTTTATGGATTGATAAATCATAATATTTTACTGGAACAAGAACGAAAATGCCGACTAAAAATGAGCCTTCAACATTTCGTTGAAAGCTCTTTTTTTTGCTGATTACAGCCAGATCTGGATTAATGACAAAAGCTCGCTTATAATCAGTTCATACAGATTTAATGATAATCATTCTCATTTTAAAGAACGAGGTGAACCACCATGCAGGCTTTGAATGCCGATGCGAGAGGGTTGTATTTTTCAGCATTCATGTTTCGGCTGGATCATCTGGAACAACGAATTGAACAACCAGAACAGGTGATGCTGGAAGTGGCATGCGATAAACATACATTTTTGATCTGCGAAGAAGGGGAAGGTCGCTTATACATAGGATATGAACAGTTTCCTTTTACCACCGGATGTGTTTACCCGCTTTCTCCGGGCGAGGGGTACCAAATTGAACATGGAAACCGAATGGAATTAAAATATATGGTGATATCATTTGATGTTATTCATGTATTGACAGGAGATCCGGAACAGTATACGCGCCCTGTATTCGAACATAGAAATCAATTGAACGGCTATCCTTATGCCCCGTTAAGTGGACTGTTGGAGCAATTGTATGCCATTCGTGATTATCAAACAGATGCCGAATATATCCATTTGAATGCACAGTTTCAGAGATGGATGGAGATGATCATCACCCGGTACACTTCTCCAAAAACGGAGCAGAGCATGGAATCCAGACTACACAGCACGATTCAGTATGTAGATGACCATTACGCTGAAGAGATCACAGTAACGAAACTGGCACGTCTTGCGGATATCCGACCCGTGCAATATACAACCTTGTTCAGACAATTAACTGGCCACAAGCCGCTTGATTATGTGAACCATGTACGAATTAAACATGCTAAGGATTGGCTGCGCAAATCCGATGAACCGCTTCGGGATATAGCAACCCGGGTGGGCTTTAAGGATGAGTATTATTTTAGCAGGCGTTTTCGTCAAATGACCGGATTATCGCCTCGTCAATATGACCGATCTATTCAGCAACAAACACTGGTTCAGGATTGGTTGGGTCATGATGTGAATATTCCGGCACGACCTGAGCGAATTATGTTTTATGGTGATTCCGGTGGAGATCTGCGAGTGCTGGGTATTGGTCTGTTAGGAGATCAGGTATATGATGCGGTTGCCCCGGTTAATGTGGAAGAGGCAGTCCGGATGAGACCAGACCTGATCATTTTCGATAGCACTAACGAACAGCAATATGAGCAATTTTCCCGAATTGCACCCACACTGGCATACAACTCTCACGCAACGCTGGAAGATCGGATTTGCAGGGTGGGAAGCTGGTTTGGCAAGCAATCAGAGGCTGGACAATGGCTCTCCTCCTATCAGCAACGTATGGAAAAGATGTGGATGAAGATTCATGCTTCAATTGAACCGGGGGAAACGGCGTCCGTATTCACCTATCATCGGGGTGCCCGATTATTTGTCATGGGCAATATTGGTCTGGCCTCACTCTTGTATCATCCGATGGGGTTCAGACCCGTTACGAAAGTGAAGGAGGCGCTTGCCGCGGGCAGAGCGTATAAGGAAATTTCGTCAGAAGCGATTCGTCAGTATGCCGGTGATCATATATTTGTCTTGCTTCCTGAAGAGGTTATTGCAAGGCAGGCCACAGAGAAGTTGATGCAGAGTCCAAGCTGGCTGGCACTTCCAGCCGTGCAGAAGGGGCAAGTGTACGGAGTAGAGGAGACAACATGGAATTTGGGCGATGCACTAACGAGCAACCGTTTGTTAACATTGCTGCCCGAGTTATTATGTAGGAGTTCAGAACGAAAACAGGTTGCAGATGTTTGAATGATCAAGCTATGATTACAGGTATTACGGTTCAGAGGAGTGCTGGTTATGACAGAACAACAACAAGGGGAAATGCGTGTGGCCCTGATTCAGGGCGATATTCAGCTCGGAGACCCTGAGGCCAACCATAAACATATGCAGTCTTTGCTCGAACGAGCGCTAGAACAGGTTCCCGACCTGGGATTGGCTGTGCTGCCCGAGATGTGGAATACGGGCTATGCTTTGGAACAAATTCATGAGCTTGCTGACCCGGAGGGCCAGAAATCAAGAGAGTGGCTCGCGGCTTTTGCCCAAAAACATCGAATTTCCATCGTTGGCGGTTCCATTGCGGAGAAACGTAATGGCCAAATTTACAATACAATGTACGCCTATAACAGTGAAGGAAATCAGGTGACACGTTACGATAAATTGCATTTATTCCGCCTGATGGATGAAGAGAAGTATTTGCAGCCTGGTGCAGAACCGGAAATATTCGAATTGGAGAATGGCCTCACCGCTGGAGCTTCGATCTGCTACGATATCCGTTTCCCTGAGCTTGCTCGAACCCTTGCCTTGAACGGAGCCAAAGCATTAATTGTCCCCGCTGAATGGCCGAACCCGCGCTTGCATCATTGGCGCACACTGCTTACAGCAAGGGCCATCGAAAATCAGATGTACGTTATTGCCTGCAATCGCGTGGGGAAAAGCGGAGACACCGAATTTTTCGGGCATTCCCTCATTATTGATCCTTGGGGTGAAATTGTGGCTGAAGGCGGAGAAGGAGAAGAGATCGTGACCGGAGTTATCCGTCCTTCGCTTGTGGATGAGGTTCGTGGCCGTATTCCGGTATTCGAAGACCGTAGACCTGGCATTTATTTTGGCAGTAAATAAAAATCTGTAATTTTCCAATAAAGTGTTTATTCATCCGGGAGGCGGGTAATGATAACTATCCCGTCACCAAGGAGGATGATCAATCAATGGACAACCATGTGAAAGATACGCTCAGGAGACTGGAACAGGAAAACACTAGGGTAGATCACTTGAGGCCATTCTTAGAGAATGGGGCAGGAGGGCTATCACCACCTGAACAATCTGTTCAGGACGAAGGCCGCCTTGTGAATCAACAGAACAGGCTGACAAGTGAACGTAATTTGCGAAAATAAACCGCCAAACTTGAAATTCTCATATGTACGTTTTTACGTTAACAATTCAATGATGATATCAGCAACATTGTACTGTAACGATGATGTACTGTTAATACCATGTAAGAACTTTATCCTGCGGATGCGGGAGACGAGTATAGAACAAAGGCTTGGCCCTTATGGGTCAAGCCTTTGTTTATTTTGTTGCCATGTATGGCGGGCCAATCCGCTGACCGTCCAATTATTCTCCTTGAGAGAGCTCGGCAACGGTTTGTTGAAACGTATGAATGAATGCCTCCGCGGCTTTGGAGAGAACCCGTCCTTGGCGGTATGCAACTACAAGGGTACGACTGGGGGTTGGCTCAGCTAGCGGTACATAAACAGGAACAAATTCACTGCGGGGCGCGCGGGCAATAAAGCGCGGAACCAATGTAATCCCCATACCTGTAGCCACCAGTGACTGCACCGTCTCAATGTTTGTACTCTCAAACACCACGTTGGGGTCAAACCCGGCTTCCTCACACAGATCAAATGTAAGTTTACGGAAGCCTTGTCCTTTCTTCAGCACAACAAAGGGTTCATCGCGAAGCTCTTCCATCCGTACTGGAACCGGATGCTCCGGATCTCCTCTACGTGCCAAAGGGTGATTTGGGGGAACAGCCAGATCAATTCGCTCCTCACCAATCGTTACATAAGATAGGCTTGGCTCCTGCAATGGGAGGGAGAGCAGGCTTAAGTCAGCCTTGCCACTGGCCGTCAACTTTTCAAGCGTCAGCCCGGAGTCTTCCAGCAAGGTTACTTCAATCTCGGGATAGGCCTGTTGAAAAGCGGGAAGCACATGCGGAAGCAGGTGGGAGCCAGTGATCGGCATGCTGCCTACAACGACTTTACCTTTGCGCAGCTGGGAGATGTCCGACATTTCCTGTCTGAGCAGCTCGACTGCATCAATAATTTTCTGAGCCTGCTCTACAAAAGTCACCCCTGCATGGGTCAACTCCACAGTGCTGGTATTACGCTGAAATAACAGTACACCCAGTTCCTTTTCAAGTTTGGATAGCTGCTGACTTAAAGAAGGCTGGGCAATGTGCAGCTTCTCGGCTGCCCGGGAGAAATTCCGTTCTGCCGCGATTTGCAGCGTATATTGAAGTTGTCTGAATTCCATATGCACACTTCATTCCTTTCGTTATGCCACCATTATATCACTACAAATAAGAAATGATTAGTTTAACTGAAACGCTTAAACTGCTTAAAAGAGTTAATACAACACAGGCAAAACTATAACAAAAAGAAACTCCCCCAAGGGGGTGAAAAGCGTGAAGTCCAATTCTGCAACGAGGATTAAAAAAAACCTATTGGGAATCCATTGGACTCAAGATCGTATTTATCTGAGTGATTTAAGTCAATTTGATAAGCAATGGCTCCGAAATCCATTCATTAATTTTTTCTTAGCAGTAAATCTTAACTTATGAAGACGTTAACGGATGTAAATTCATCTGGCTAACGTCTTTTTTATTGAACAGTCAGGAATAAATACTTTCACTTACTTAAGGTTTACTTATAATAACTTGAAAAAAATCAAAATAAAACTTATACTTACTTAAAAGGAGGTGCATGTATTGTGTATCAAGAGGAAAGATTGTTAAAAATACTCGAATACTTGAAACATCACCAATCGATGAGTGTTACAGATATATGTACGCTGTTTGAAGTATCAAGGGATACTGCACGAAGGGATATTGTTAGATTAGTACAAGAAGGCGTTGTGATTCGAACTCATGGGGGGCTATCGTTACCTGAGTTACAGAAAGAAATGCTGTCTTATCAGGATCGTTTGATTGATGAATCCGAGAGTAAGAAAAAAATAGGGAAGTTTGGGGCAAAACTTATCCAAGACCATGAGACTGTGATTTTAGACGTATCAACCACGGTGCAATTTGTAGCGGAACAAATTAGCGCAAAAAATTGCACGGTGGTCACGCACTCGATTGATAACGTAGGGATCTTGTCCAATCGAGAGGATCTTCAAATCTATATTCTCGGTGGTTACTTGAATGTAAAGCACCGCTTTTTATATGGTTCTTCCATTATCGATAAACTAAGTGAAATTCGTGCTGATAAAGCCTTCATTGGAGCATCGGCGATCCGGTCTGATGGACTTTATTATCCATATGAAGAAGATGCCCGGGTAAAGAAAGAAATAGCCAGAAGATCTGATCAGGTTATCGTAGTAGCCGATCATACAAAATTTATTGGCAAATCTATTCATCGGCTGGACTTTGATTTCGTTGACATTTTAGTCACAAATCTGGAACTCCCGAGTGAGATCAGAGAAGTTCTGGATCAGAAGAACATCACTGTTATTGAGTGTCAGGAAGAAAATGAAGAGGTTCGAAAGCAAGACTGATAACCATCCGGAAGAGGAGGATTTTTATGGATTATATTTTGCATAATGTACAAATGGCACTTCGCAACCGTATCGTTCCATCAGCCAATGTGTGGATTTCTGAAGGGAAAATCATGAGGGTAGACACAGGTGATCTTCCTACGCTAGAAGGGGAGTATGAACGGATTGATGGGAGAGGACATTTGCTAGTACCTGGGATGATAGATGTTCATATCCACGGTGCCAATGGCTTTGATATGATGGACGGTACTGAAGAGAGTATTCAAGAAGTTTCACGCCAATGTGCTTTAACGGGGTGTACCTCATTTCTGGCTACATCTGTTAGTTCTACGATGGAGGATCTTCTGGAAATGATTCGTAGTGTCAAGCGTGTAATAGGACAAGAAGTGGGAGCAAAGATCGCAGGGATTCACTTAGAGGGACCGTATCTGAACCCGAAGCGAAAAGGAATGCAGAATGAAAAGTATTTGCGGCATCCCAACATAGAAGAAATGAAGATCATTTTCCAGGAAGCAGGGTCACTCATTAAGATGGTTACTATTGCTCCCGAGCTGCCGGGAGGAATGGACTTGATTTCCTTTTTGAAAGAACAGGGAGTAGTTATAGCGATCGCTCATTCGGATGCCACATATGAGGAAGCCAAACAAGCCTTTGCATCAGGTGCGAGTCATGTGACGCATTGTTTTAATGGCATGCGGCCGATCCATCATCGAGATCCGGGTCTAATCGTGGCTGCTTTTGAAGAGAAACATGTAAGTCTTCAAGCTATTGTGGATAATGTCCATCTGCATCCTGCTATTATTCGACTGATTCATAACCTGAAAGGACCGGAAGGAATGGTCTTGATCACAGATGCTTTACAAGCAATGGGTATGGGCGATGGGAATTATCTATTTGGAGGCCATCATGTCACGGTTTCGGGTGGCATTGCAAGACTAGAGGATGGAACACTGGCCTCCAGTACAGTTACCATGAATGAAGCCTTACGTTATACTGTCGAAACCGGAATTCCCTTGATAGATGCCGTACAGATGGCTTCAACTACGCCGGCCAATATTCTTGGATTTCAACAAAAGGGGGAAATTTCCTCTGGTTTCGATGCCGACCTGGTCCTATTGGATGATGAATTTCAGGTTCTCTGGACGATGGTGGGCGGTCAAATTCTATAAATCACTATTATTTGCGATTCCACAGACAAAGCCCATTAGATAAGTCTAGTGGGCTTTACATAAATAAACCCAAGAACCCCTTTTTTATAAGGGGTTCTTGGGTTGGGAAAAGAAATTTCGACTTGAATTGGGATGAGGAAAATGAGTGATTGTAATGGATGGATCCGCTAACGTATTGCCTTACAGAATCCATTGCCGATTTTGAAGAATTGGGCATTTTATTTTCTTTAATGATTGGTATTTCAGTGATTTTGCTATTAAGATTTAAATTGTTTGCGGAAGCAGAGTGGCGAGATGCCCATCACTAATTTGAAGGTTCTTCCAAAATGGGAAGTGTTATCAAACCCAACCATTCCCGCAATTTCAGTAACATTAAAAGAAGAGCCCACCAGCAAATCACGAGCTTCTTTAATACGGATGTTATTGATATATTCTATGAAGCTGAACCCTGTGGATTCTTTAAAAGTTCGGCAAAGGTAGGAAGAGCTTATGTCGAATTGCCGTGAAATCTCACAGAGCTTAAGCGGTTCCATATAATGTTGATTTACATAATTAACGATGTCTAGGACTTTCTTGTGTGTACGATTGGATTCCACCAATGGAGCGACAAGGCTGTCAAATAGTTTGCGGTTAAGATAGAGGAGCAACTCTACCAATAATATTTGTTGGTATTGTTCATACCCGCGGGCTTGCTTTTTCCCTTCCTGGATCATCTTCTGAAAAAGCTGTTCGATGAAATGCTGATCCTTTCCGGTCATCTTCAAAGCACGGTAATCACTTTTGAACAATTCGAGCAGATCCTCACATTGACCACGGGTACAGAAATGCTGCAGGAATTCTTTCTTAAAAAGCAGTGTAACTCGTTCATACATATTGCAGCTGGAATTAACCAGTTTGTGCCTTTCATGAATATCCATAAATAGCAGTGTTCCGCCCGCAACCTGGTAGGTTCTATCCCCTATATAATAATAAAAATCCCCGGATATTAAATACAGAATCTCATATGCGTCATGATAGTGTCTTGAAGGCATGCTGGTGTATACCTGTTTCTTGCGGCTGACATCAAAAAGAGCAGACTCATAAAATACCGGCTTCATTCAGCACCTCCTAAGAGGATTGTAGACTTGATCTAAGGTTCATAGCAATATATGTATGAAAATTTAATAATTACAAGAAAATACGTGCTGTATGGTTATTTTTTTTGAGATAAGCTTGAATGGAATTTATAAATCGTTGAAAAAAAGGAGGGGTGTCGTGCTTGGATAGATTTAGGTATAGGGTTCCTGTTGCTAAAAGTTAAAGCGCTTATACTATTCAATTAAGGGAGAGATTGCGGTGCTTAATTCAACGAACAGTAAGGTTTTCAAGAAGATGAAATTTTCATTGATGATCCTGCTCAGTTTTTCAATGATTTTTTCTTATGGCTCTCTGTCCAATACGTCTCAACAGAAAAGTTATGCGGCAGGGAACCCTAATTCTAATTTCTCCCCTGCAACACTTCAATTCTTACGTGCCAACACAGGTCTTGATGGTGAGCAGTGGAACAATATTATGATGCTTGTCAACAAACCGGAGCAGGACGATCTGAACTGGACCAAGTTTTACGGATATTGTGAAGATATTGATGATAACCGTGGGTATACAATTGGAATATTCGGTGCGACTACAGGCGGCTCAAATGATACCGGTCCCGACGGTCCGGATCTGTTCAAGGAATATGACGCTGCCAAAGGCGCGGGTAATCCTTCGGTTAAGGGAGCATTGGCCCGGATCGGTGTCAAGGGTTCGATGAAAGGGAAGATCCTCGAAATCAATGAAAGCGAAAAGAGTTTCTGCAAAAAGATCGGCAATTTGCAAAATGATCCCGAGTGGAGAGAGGCTATGTGGAAAACGTTCTACAATGTTTATATTAAGTACAGTGTAGATCAGGCCCGCAAACGCGGCTTTAACTCGGCATTAACGATTGGTTCCTTCGTGGACGCAGCGCTGAACCATGGAGCGACCGGCGGTTCTGAGACCCTTCAAGGGCTTTTGGGTAAATCAGGAAGCAGCACGGATGAGAAGACTTTCATGACCAATTTCTATAAAGAACGGACCAAGATTGTGGATACGAATGACTACAACTCTCCGCCTAACGGAAAGAATCGTGTGAAGCAGTGGAGCAATTTGCTGAACATGGGAGAAACAGACCTGAAGGGCGCAGATTCGGCAGTACTTCAAGTTACCAACTGGAAACTCCAATAATAGGAGGGAGATGAGGCGAATGGACAACAACCAATCTTATCTCAAGAACAGATTCTCCAAGGTAATTAGTCTATTGGTTATAGGTTTGCTGCTTGTCATGGAACTGACCGGTTTTGTCTCAGCAGGAAGGGAAGGAAATGAGGAAGATCTTGCAAGTGAAGCAACTGCAGTTGAGGAAACGATTGCCCAGTGGATTTTTAAAGACAAAGGTGAGAACGGAGTATTTCCGGCTACCGGCGGGATATATCAAACAGCTTCATCCATTCGTGATGTAGGAACAAATACGGATGCATACACCTATGAGTCAGGTGAGAACAGCGTACGCAACCAGGGCTGGCATGAAGGAACGGGCATTAAGTACTGGCTTGCCACGGTTTCGACCAAAGGCTTCGAAGGTATCGACCTCTCTTCACAGCAAACATCTTCAAGTACAGGACCTAGGGATTTTAAGGTGCAATACAGTACGAATCAGCAGCAATGGACAGATGTTTCGGGCGGCAAAATGGTTCTTGCCCAGAACAATTTTAATTGTTCCAATAATTCCTGCAAATTAACGAACCTCGCATTGCCTGTGGAAACAAACAATCAAGATGTACTCTATATCCGCTGGGTGGTAAACTCTGCGAAAAGCGTAAGCGGGGGAACGGTGTCCAGCTCAGGTTCAAGCAGAATCAAAGATGTGGTAATTAAAGGAACACGCATCAGCGGCGAACCAGGGAACACTCCCACACTTGAGGTAAATAAAACTCCCCCTTCAGGGGCTGCAGATGTTTCCCTTAACGCAGAGATTACAGTGAAGTTTAATAAAGCCATTAGTCTCGTTAGTGGCCATCAAGTTGTAATCACAGAAAACAATGTCCCTCTTACCAACATCTCTGCCTCGCCCCTCGGTCAAGACACGGTTAAAGTCAGCCATCCTAATTTTACTGCCGGCAAAACTTACAAGGTGACCATCCCTAAAGAACTTGTTAAGGGGACTGGGGACGGCCGGACACCGGACAACGATATTACTTGGAGCTTTAAGACGAAGTCTCCAGATACCGGCAACAAAACACCAACGCTGCTGAATATGACTTTTAATGGGGACCCCAAGACAAGTATCGCTTTTGACTGGTATACGGCCGAAACCGTAAGAAGTACAGTAGTGCAAGTAGTGGAGGCCTCCAAAGCCGGAGGAAGCGAGTTCCCAGAACAGCTGGCAACTTCTTATGAGGGTAGTTCAACAATTATTGAAACCTTAATGACGTCAGGAGACAGAAGTTCCAAGAAGTATAAGAAGTTCGCCAGCCACAAGGTTATTGCAACCGGTCTTAAGCCTGGAACCAAGTATATGTATCGCGCCGGTAACGGTGATGTGGACGGCTGGAGCGAGACGGGTTCTTTTACCACAGACAAGGCAGATAATCAGGATTTCCATTTCCTCTATGTAACCGACACCCAAGGCTCAAGTAAATCCAATTTCGATCTGTGGCAGGATACTTTTAAGAGAGCTATTGAGAAAACGGTAGATCCAAAGTTTGTTCTTCTTACAGGGGATCTAACGGATGACGGTGATCTGGAGCAGCTGTGGCAGTGGTTCTTGGGTGTGCCGAAAAAAGAATTTGCCAATGTGCCATTTGCGCCGATAATCGGCAACCATGAGGTCGAGGATTATCCGAATAATAATTTTTATAACCATTTTAATCTTCCAAAAGATGTGGGGACTGGTGCTCATGATGGGTCGGTGTATGCTTTCGAATACGGCGATGCCCTGTTTATGCAAATCAATTCCCAGTACGAAGGGGAGGTCAAGCCATACAAAGCGGATATGCAGTTCACGAAGCAATTGGAATGGATGCGGAATCAGGTGGCAAAGACCGACAAGAAGTGGAAATTCGTCTCTATGCATAAGGGAGCTTATTCTTCAGGAGATAATGCTTCGGCAGAAAGCGAACGTGTAGAATTTTACCGGAAATATCTGATTCCTGTATTTGATGAGCTGGGTGTGGATATGGTGTTTGAGGGACATGACCATATGTATATGAGATCTTTTCAAATGCTGAACAACGTTCCGATTAAGAATGTCATTACCGATGAGCATGGAAATGTGCTGAATCCCAAAGGGACCGTGTATCTAATGGGGAACTCGGCCGCTTCGAAATTCTATGCTCTTAATCCAGACGCAGACACGTTTTTTGCAGCAAAAAACGATCAGCCCAACAAGAAAATGTTCCTGGATGTTTCCATTACAAGCGACGTGCTGAAAGTTACATCCTACACAGCAGTTAAAGATAAACCTCTTGCCGTCTATGATGCTTACAGTATTAAACGGACGGACGGCAAACCAGGCATAGTCGAAAATCCAAGCGCAGTAAGACAGTCAGCGAACCGTGCAGTTCTTTCGTGGATAGCGCCAGCAACTAGCTCTGAGCCGGTGCGAGGTTACCGGATTTACGAGAAGAATGATAAAGTCAGCACGAATTGGAGCGTGTATGTGCCGGCGGTCAGCGGTCAGACAAGTTACAGCTATACATTAAACGGCATAGATTCTCCCAAAGCCTACAATTTCGTTATTAAAGCAGTGGGGACAAGAAGTAATTCACTTCCAGTAGAGGCAGTAATACAATGAATAGATAGATGTGGGGAATACGTGAGGTAGCGATCGTACTTTTTTTCAAGACCTCAATCTGCTGATCCGTTGTCTCATTTATTTCATTCGGTTATTCATATGTCGTTTGTACTGTGTGTGGACGGGAACGTCTAGAGCTGGTGAGAATTAGTCATCGCAGCCCTTGCATCAGGGCTGCTTTTTTTCTATTTAACATAAAAAGCATTGACAGCGAAGAAGCTGGAACGTAGTATAAGACTTATATGATAATGATAATTGTTATCAATTGAAACCTCTGCATAGAGCAGTGGTTTATTTGCTTTTCCCTCATTATAGGTTAAACCTATTACATCTATAGATATTATATCTTGGAACAATGAAGGACAGGGTGATATATTTATGTCATTCAAGAGCTTCACTTTTAAAGAAACTACTGAGGCTCTTCCAAGGACCGAACTTATGATGAGGTGAAAATGATGAGTAAAAAAACGATGTTTGAGAAAATTTGGGAAAACCACGTGATTCATCAGGAAGAAGGCAAACCAAGCATTTTGTATATCGATCTGCATCTGGTGCATGAAGTAACATCCCCACAGGCGTTTGAAGGTCTGCGTCTGAGTGGTCGTAAAGTTCGTCGCCCTGAGTTGACGTTCGCAACAATGGATCACAACGTTCCAACGAAAGATCGTTTTAACATTACGGATCCAATCTCCAAACAACAAATCGACACACTTTCACAAAATTGCCGTGACTTCGGCGTAAAACTGTATGATCTGGAT
The DNA here is from genome assembly GCF_900221055.1 of Paenibacillus sp. RU5M. Taxonomy (NCBI): domain Bacteria; kingdom Bacillati; phylum Bacillota; class Bacilli; order Caryophanales; family Paenibacillaceae; genus Paenibacillus; species Paenibacillus sp. RU5M. The sequence continues at coordinate 486,061 of NZ_OBQM01000001.1, forward strand.
ACCATTGATCAAGGTGTTGTACACGTTATGGGTCCTGAGCTCGGTCTGACTCATCCAGGTAAAACGATTGTATGTGGCGACAGCCACACGTCCACACACGGCGCATTTGGCGCACTCGCATTTGGGATCGGAACGAGTGAAGTAGAACATGTTATGGCAACCCAATGTTTGCAGCAAGCCAAAGCCAAAACGATGGAAGTTCGTTTTGTCGGCAAACGTAACCCGGGTGTAACGGCGAAGGATATGATTCTCGCAGTCATCGCCAAATACGGTACAGACTTTGCTACTGGATATGTTATTGAATATACAGGTGAATCGATCCGTGAACTGAGCATGGAAGAGCGTATGACCGTCTGCAACATGTCCATCGAAGGTGGAGCAAGAGCGGGCATGATTGCTCCGGATGAAACAACTTTTGAATATCTGCGTGGACGTGAATACGTACCTGCCGATGGCCAATTCGATGAAGCGGTTGCTGCCTGGAAAGAGCTTGTAACCGACGAAGGTGCTGAATTCGACCATGTTGTTGAAATCGATGTGGAATCATTGATTCCGCAAGTGACTTGGGGTACTAGCCCAGGTATGGGAACCGACATTTCTTCGAAAGTTCCTGTCCCGGCTGAATTGCCAACTGAAAACGAACGTAAAGCAGCTGAAAAAGCGCTTGAATATATGGGCTTGGAACCTGGAACACCAATCTCCGAAATTCCAATTGATTATGTATTTATCGGTTCATGCACGAATGGACGGATTGAAGATTTGCGTGCTGCTGCACAGGTAGCCAAAGGTCACACCGTATCCAGTAATGTTACAGCGATCGTTGTACCAGGCTCGGGACGTGTTAAAATCCAGGCGGAAAAAGAAGGTCTGGATAAAGTGTTCACTGAGGCTGGATTTGAATGGCGTGATGCAGGATGCAGTATGTGTCTGGCAATGAACCCGGACGTATTGAAACCCGGACAACGTTGTGCTTCGACATCCAACCGTAACTTTGAAGGACGTCAGGGACGTGGAGGACGTACTCACCTCGTATCTCCTGCAATGGCGGCTGCAGCAGCGGTTAAGGGACACTTCGTTGACGTACGTGACTGGAATTTCAAAACGGAAGCAGCTATCTAACAACGAACGGATTGAAGGGAGAACGAATGATATGGAAGAATTCAAAACACTGCAAGGCATCGTTGCACCGGTAGACCGGGTCAATGTAGATACAGATGCAATCATTCCGAAACAATTTTTGAAACGGATCGAACGGACCGGATTTGGACAATTTTTGTTCTACGAATGGCGTTTTGACGAAGAGGGCAACAACAATCCTTCTTTTGAAATGAATAAACCTCGCTACGAAGGGGCATCCATTCTGATCTCACGTGCCAACTTTGGTTGTGGATCTTCCCGTGAGCACGCACCCTGGGCCATTATGGACTACGGTTTCCGTTGTGTAATTGCACCATCGTATGCGGATATCTTCTATAATAACTGTTTCAAGAACGGGATCTTGCCGATCAAACTGTCCGAAGAGCAGGTTGAAGATCTGTTCCAGCGTACAGCGACACATGAAGGCTATGAGATGAATGTGAATCTGGAAAACAAAACGATTACAGATGCATACGGACTGCATATTGATTTTGATCTGGATGAGCATCGTCGTCAATTCCTGTTGCAAGGATTGGACGATATTGGTCTCACGCTTCAACATGATGACGAAATAGGGGCTTATGAACAACGCCACGCGGCAAAGCTGTTTGGACAAACGGCCTCAGTCTAATCTTTCATCTGTAATTTGTATTTCAAACCTCCAATCGTGCAGGGAACTTCACCGTTCCTTGGATCGAATTGGAGGTTTTTTTGCATTTGGCAATGATGCAATTATCTTTTCGAGTTATAGGATATTCCGACTAAATATGACAACGTTGTAACCGGATGAAGTGACAATATCTGATAAACTGATTAGTAGATTATGGAAGGGTAGATAGAGTCGAGTGTTGCATCACAGCGAATCAGGTCGAAGGTTCAAAAGACAAACAGAATGGTGGTTGATGTATGAAGAAATGGTCGGCAGCAGTCTTTGTTTTTCTGTTCCTCTGTTTATTTCCTGTCATGGCAAATGCCGATTCGTCTCCCTCGATTGTGCTGGACGGTGTGACCATTAACCAGCAGTCGGGAGCTCCAGCCGAGAATACTGGCAAAACCGTGATGGTGCCCATTCGGATCGTCTCTGAAAACCTCGGTTATCAGGTGAAATGGGAGAAAGCCACTCAGACTGTTCGTATTCTCAAAGGTAACAGCAGTATCCAGATGACGGCAGGCGAAGATGCGGCCACCGTGAATGGAAATCGGGTGAGTCTCGATTCTCCGCCTCTAATTAAACAGGGGACTACACTGGTTCCGCTACGTTTTGTCGGTGAAGGCATGGGTCTTCAGGTGGGATGGGACAATGGAACCAAGACAGTAAGCCTATCAAGTATTCCTCCTGTAGCAGGTACCGAAGGTGAAAATGACCCAGTGGAGGCTCCTGAACCAGAAGGTCTGTCTGAGCTTCAAAGTATCAGCTTCGGCGGGGACCGTCTAATCTTGGCGACGAACGGGAAAATCACACCGAAGGTTTCCAGTCTCAGCGGACCTGATCGTATCATCGTAGATCTGCCCGGCACCACATTTGCTAAGGAGTTCATCCAGGGACAGGCTTCCAATCCGGATGGCAGCGGAACTCTTCTGGTTACGGATTCATCGCTGGTTTCCAAGGTGCGATATGCAATTTTTAGCCAAACGCCTTCAACGGTGCGTGTGGTCCTTGATCTGAGTCAGGTGGCGACTGCCAAATGGTCACTGGGCGAGAACAACGTGTTGCTTGTTGACCTTGCGGCGAGTAATGGAGAACCAACAAGTCAGCCTGCTGTGCCAACCAATGATGGCAAAAAGGTTGTCATTATTGATCCAGGACATGGTGGACGACAGTCAGGGGCCGTCAGTGTGACAGGTGCCTATGAGAAGGACTTTAATTTGGCTGTGGGACTCAAAGTTCAGGCACTTCTGCAACAATATACGGAGATTCAGACGGTGATTACAAGGCAGGATGATACGGAATTATCCCTGCAGCAGCGTGTAGATATTGCCCAGCTGAATCAGGCGGATATTTTTGTGTCGATCCATGGAAACAAGTTTACAACTCCTGTTCCTAATGGAATTGAAACGTTGTACAGTCGTAAAGATAGCAAGGATTTGGCCGATGTTTTGCATAAGCATGTGTTGCAGGTTACAGGATTTAAGGATCGGGGAGTCAAAACGGCAAGTCTGCATGTAACCCGTGAAACAACGATGCCCGCAGTTCTGCTTGAACTCGGATTTCTGAGTAATCCAGCTGATGAAGCAATGATGCTGACTGAAGATTATCAGAACAAATGTGCACAGGCCATCGTAGATGGAATTGTTGAATATTTAGGTCTTTAAAGTGGGCAGTGCGCAAATATGAAGGTCAGGGTAGTCCGTTGTTTCGAGATGCATAATTGATAATTAAGGAAAAATTCAGACAATAAAATGTAGAAAAAGCTTGATTTGACAACGTTTTTTTTCTGTTATGTTGGAATATATTCGCAACTTTTGAGAGTACGAGGCGTCTAATAGGTGTCTGGTAATGCCTCAGTGGTCAGTCGGAGCTGAAGGTTCACAACATGCGGCAAAAAAATATGAGAATGGTAGGGGTGAAGGATGAAGAAGTTCGGTTTTTTGGTACTGTTATTTGTCTTTGGGCTCGTTTTCCCGGGCTATAGTCATGCAGCAGCAGATACGCACATTATCCTAGATGGGAAAGAAATTGTGCAGCCTTCGGATGCCAAAGCGGAAATCATCAATAGTAGCGTGATGGTTCCGATTCGGGTTATTTCGGAGAGCCTGGGATATGGTGTGGACTGGAAACAGGCAACAAGCACCGTGACTATTAGCAAAGACAACACTGCCATGCAGATGATTGTTGGACAGAAGACGGCAACGGTGAACGGCAGTAACGTGAACCTGGATGCCCCGCCACTCGTGAAAAATGGAACCACACTTGTGCCTTTAAGGTTCATTGGTGAGCAAATGGGTCTTAAGGTGGGTTGGAACAATACAACGAAGACGGTAACATTAGTTACCCAGAATTCAGGTTCCGGAAACGGGACAACCACTCCTCCGAACTCTGGTAATGATGGTGGAGGATCGGATCAGGATGGTCTTGTACTGGTGAACGGCATCAGCTTCAGTGACAACCGCTTTTTGATTGCAACAAGTGGAAATACGAAGCCGAACGTCTTCACGATGACAGGACCGGATCGAATCGTTATAGACTTGCCAAATACCGCATTCGCTGACTCTTTTAGTGAAGGACAAGCTTTGGACAGCAACCAGAATGGACAGCTTGTCGTGAGTGGATATCCGGATGTGTCGAAGATTCGTTATTCCTTGTACAGCAATAGTCCTTCTACTCTTCGTTTTGTCATTGATCTGAGCAATGCCAAAGGTTATGACGTGCAAAGTGACTCCGGTCTGGTTATGATTGATCTCAACAAAGAAGGCACTACAACACCGCAACCTCCTGTTGGAAACAACGGTAAAAAAGTTGTTGTTGTAGACGCTGGACATGGTAATCAGGACCCGGGAGCCATCGGTGTAACCGGCAAGAAGGAAAAAGACTTCAATCTGGCAATGGCTCTGAAAGTGGAAGCATTGCTGAAAAAAGAATCTAACATTGACGTTGTGCTGACGCGCAGCGATGATACATTTTTGGCTTTGAGTGAACGAGTAAAGATCGCAGAAAAATTGAAGGCGGATATCTTTATTTCCATTCATGCGAACAGCGGGTCTGCAGCGGCAAACGGTGTGGAGACGTATTACACCCGTTCGAATAGCAAGGCATTGGCTACGGTGATGCACAAGTATCTCTTGCAATCATCTGGTCTGAAGGACCGCGGAGTAAAAACGGCAAGTCTCCACGTAACCCGTGAAACAACGATGCCGGCTGTTTTGCTGGAAGCCGGTTTCCTGAGCAACAAGAGCGATGAAGCCGCATTGTTCACTGAAAGTTTCCAGAACAGTGTAGCCAAAGGGATTGTTGCAGGGATCAAGGAGTATCTGGGAATTAAATAAGGGTTCAACCCTTATGATCAGGAGGCGGAGTTAGAATGAACAAAAAATTATGGATTGCAGCGCTGCTGGTAACGGTTATGACAGTTGCTGCTGGATGTGGAAGCAAGCCAACAGCTGCTCCAGCTCCAAATCAGACTCAAGGTGCGGGAACAGAGAATAATGCGCCTGAGGATCAGAATGAGACGGATATTACTGAACCTGTAACTGTGGATCCGGAGGATACAACAACAACGACACCGGATAACACTGAAGGCACTACGGAGGGTACAACGACTCCATCGAGTGGAACTACTTCAGAGAAACCTGGAACTTCCGAAAGTAATGAGAAGAAGACCATTGAAGTGTACTACACAGATCTAGAAGAGTTGGAATTGCACAAAGCATCGGCAGATATTTCTTACGCTTCGGATGAAGCCAAGTACAAGGCTGCATTTGCGGCGCTGCAACAAAGCAAGGACGACAAACTCGTTCCGCTTTGGGCGAAAGAAATTGAATTGAAATCTGTTCAGTTCAAAGACGGCGCGCTTACCCTGGATATTCACATGCCGGATACAGCACGTCTTGGTGCAGGTGGCGAAGTGTTTGCCATTGATGCTTTGAAGCAAACATTCTTCCAGTTTGATGAAGTCAAATCACTTGATTTGCTGGTAGATGGCCAGCAATCCGAGAGTTTGATGGGCCATGTGGATCTTGAGCATCCAATGACACGATCCGAATAGGTTGTACAGCATGTTGTTTTACCGTGAATCTGCGGAATATCGGCCGTTTTACATGAGAGAGGGGAATCACAGGTGACTTTTAAATATAACAATCCATCACACTCTAAAAAAGTAGTTTCAGCCGTGCTTGCAGGCATGATGGCCCTTAGCGCTGGCGGAGCTGCCATGGCAGCAGAATCAACAGATACGGGGCAAGGCCAGACTGCAACTGTAAGCAATACAGCTGCACCAACCGGTTTGTTCAGTGATATCAAGGTCGGATATTGGGCTGAGAAACATGTGTACAAACTGGCCTATCAAGGCATTCTTCTCGGTAACAACGGCCTGTTCCGTCCAGGAGACGCGGTAACACAGCAGGAAGCTGTGACGATGGCGATCCGTTTTATGAACAAGGAGAACCAGTTGAACGACAGCACGGCTACGGCATTACCGACAAATATGGAAGTGGGAAACTATTTCAAGCCATATGTCGCTTTGGCGCTTCAACTGGGACTGATTGATAAAACCGAAGAATCTACTGTGGATGTATCCAAAACATCCTGGGGGCAGAAGCAGGCATCACGTGAATGGATTACAAAATTGCTGATCCGTTCGTTGAACAAAGATGCTGAAGCGAAGGCACAAAACAATCAATCTACCGGATTTGCAGATAATGATAGCATTTCCGAAAGTGGCAAAGGGTACATCAATCTGGCTGTAAGTTTGGATCTGGCCAAAGGTGTAGAAGGCAACAAGTTTAATCCAACCGGCTCTGTAACTCGTGCCCAACTTGCTACATTCTTTAGCCGTGGCGAAACGTTAACGGATACGAAGTATGCGAACACATCCACAGGTTATGTAACAGGATTAAAAGATGGGCAGATTACGCTTGTTGTGGACGGAAAAGCTGTTAACTTCGCAGTGAACAGCAGTACGCCTTACTTTACAAAAGACAGTGAATCCCGTGCATCGTCTGCGGATGTGAAGCTGTATACAAAAGTTCAGATTGTAGGTACTACCGGTACGGCTTCCTATGTCGAAGTGGTCGATGCTACGCCGCAGGTAGAAAGCGTTGAAGGTACTTTTGCTCGTTCATTATCAGGTAATAAAATTGGCTTGTTTGTAGGCGAGAATTATGAAACGTACGGCTATGATGAGGCAACAGCATTTATGGATCAAAATGGAAATGCAATCAAACTGTCTGATATTACAGCAGATAGCACCATTGAAGTACAACGTGAGACGTTCTCGGATGACAAAAAGACAGTTGTTATTCGTGTGAAGTCCGGTATTGTCAACAAAAGTGATAGTGGTGTCGTTGCTGAAGTAACGACTTCTGCCAAAACGATTAAGCTTACCAATGCAGCCGGAACTACAGAGCAATACACCTATAATGATAATCTAATCATTCGTTACCAGGACCGAATCCTTTCCCTGGCTGAGCTCAAAGCGGGAAGTGCAGTGAAGTATACGGTGAAAGACAGCGTCCTGCAAACGATTGAATTGTCGCAAGGTGTAGAGCAGTCTTTACGCGGTACACTGGTGGAGATCGGTGGTAACCAATCAACACTGACGTTTAAACGTGAAGGTGGATCGCTGGAAGCGAAGCTGCTGGTAGAAAAGCCTGAAGTAGTTATCAACGGAATCCAGGATGCTACACTGAATGATCTGATTACGGACGCAACTAATGGAGATCAGGTTGAGCTTACGCTAAACTCTGAAGACCGTGTGACGCGCATTCAAGTAATCGGACGTCAGATGGAGCCAATGAACGGGGTTTCCGTTGTATCCTACAACAGTAAAACAAAAGTATTGACGGTTCTCGACAGCAATAAAAAACCGTTTGTGTTCACGCTGGATGACAAAACGAAGCTGGACTACAACACATCGAAGCCTACACTTGCTGGATTGGAGTCTTTGTTAAATGATGGTCGCAAATTGGATCTGACGTATGTGGGAACTCGTGCGCTATCCGTTAAAGTGATTTACAAATACGAAGGCACAATCAGCAGTATTGATACTTCGGGCAGAAAAATCAGTTTGTTGTCTGGAAACCAAACGATCACGGTGCCGTACTCTACGGTTCCAACAATTGAGATCTACAACAAATCTGGAGCAAGTCTGAGTGATCTGAAGATCGGTGATAGTGTCACAGTTACGCTTGGTTCGAATCAGGACTATGTGCAGAAAGTGGCTTTGAACACCGTGGCTCAATTTGAAGTAGTCTCTGTAGAAACCAATGGACGTGTTCGCGTGAAATCGGATTCGCTGACAAGTCAGTTCTATGTCGATCAAGCGGTTCTGACAGGAGAAAGTGGTCAGACCATTACGGCGTCACAATTGACAGCGGGCAACCTGATTAACGTTACATTTGAGGGAACTACGCCTAAAGCGGTTCAAGTCGTTAAACGTACGCTTGCGGAGGTTACATCTGTTGATGCTTCGTCAGTTACACTGAAACTGTTCAATGGTCAAAGTGAGACGGTTCCTGTTAGTGGTTCTGTAAAAGTGGTCAAATCGGGATCTACGTTAACCACACTTGGCAGTCTTACTGTAGGTGATCGTGTTGAGATGACAAAGGATACGGATAATTCCACCCGTTTCAGAGTGTTGACGGTCATGAGCAAACAGTTCTGGTCTTATGATGGAGTCGGTAACCAAATTTTGGTTAAACGTGAGTCCACATCTGACACGAATTATCGTTTTGCACTGGGTACAGGCGCATTTGTTCACCAGGGTGACAACACTTTAAGCGTGCAATCTCTCAAAGATAATGATAATATTGTATTGTATCTCCTGAACAACGTTGTACTGGAGATCCAAAAACAGTAATCGTTTCTTTTCGAGGATCAAAAGAATGACCGTCTTGATGCGGGATCTTTCCCGTATCAGGACGTTTTTTTTGCAAGATTTTTGGGGTCCCCGCAAAGTACTCGAAAGAAGCTTCGAAGTAAGGCTCCACCTCGTGGAGTCATTTTGTGGGAGGTAGCTCTTCATGAATGCAGCCACTGTTAGGCATATACTCGAAACAATGGAAGCGATGTTTCCTGATGCACATTGCGAATTAAATCACAGCAATGCGTTTGAATTGACTGTAGCCGTCCTATTGTCTGCCCAGTGCACCGACGAAACGGTAAACAAGGTAACCGCAGACTTGTTCAAAAAGTACACCAGTCCTGCCGATTATCTGTCTGTTCCTCTCGAAGAACTGGAACAGGATATCCGGCGTATCGGTTTGTACCGAAACAAGGCCAAGCATATTCAGAACATGTGCCGAATTTTAATAGAGCAGTATGGCGGTGATGTACCGCAGGAACATGATCAGCTTGTGACGCTCCCTGGTGTCGGACGGAAAACTGCAAATGTCGTTGTATCCAATGCATTTGGAGTCCCGGCAATTGCGGTGGATACGCATGTTGAACGTGTATCCAAAAGGCTGGCACTAGCAGGTTGGGATGACTCCGTACTTGAAGTCGAGAAAAAACTGATGAAGCGCGTACCCCGGGATGAGTGGACTTTAACTCATCATCGGTTCATATTTTTTGGACGCTACCATTGCAAGGCACAAAACCCTCAATGTCATGTCTGTCCATTGCTGGACATATGCAGAGAAGGTAAAAAGCGTATGAAAACGTCCCAAATCAGGAAAGATAAGGAACGTGCCACAACCCCAAAACGAAAAATAAATTAATGAGTAGAAGAGGATGAGTAATCATGAAATGCATTTCCGTGTACACTGACAATTTTGAGGCCTTCTCCGATATTTTCGAACAAATCGTTGAACAGGAAATGGCTGAAAACGAAGAAAAAGAAGTAGAAGGCATCACTGTAAGCCATTCTGGCGATGTGCCTGAACATTATTTGGAGCGTATGTCCACGAAACCAGAAGTGGTTGTCATGAGAGACAAAGGTCGTGACATTACGATTCTGCAGCATGGACAAGTATTTGAAATTTTGCTGCCTTCGATGGAGAACGCTGTTTCTTAAGAGATTTGGAATAATAAGATATGCTGCTTCTATGTCACTGGGTTATCCTTTTGAAGGTGATCCCATTGGGCATGGACGCAGCATGCTTCTTATGGAATACAATCGTTTCACAGATAAAACCGACAGGATCGGTTTTATTTTTTTATGTGGAGAATTGCGATGTGAAAATTTCTTTGTCAGTCATCTTGCATTCAAACCGTTCAATTTCAAACTTGATAATGGTAAAATAAATGAATTATAAGATAAAGACATCGGACCAGATGTCAAATTAGAGGAGCCAGGGGGAAGGCCAGTCATGTCCAGAACAGATTACCCAGTAGAGATGGCCAAACCTCTGCTTCCACTGCGAGAAGCGATGGAGCAGACAGGGGACCATACAGCTGTACAGGCTTTAACGGATTTGATCAGTAAGGCGGAAATGAAACAGTTAACGATTGCGTTTTGTGGACACTTCTCGGCAGGCAAATCGAGTCTAATTAATAGTTTATGTGGCAAGCGGGTTTTGCCTTCGAGTCCTGTACCTACAAGTGCGAATGTTGTATCCATCCGTAACGGTGAGCCGAGAGCACTTATTTATACGTCATCGAACGTAAGCGCTGACAATTCAGCGGGAGTACTTGAGGTTTCGCCAGAACAATTGGAAGAGTATTGCAAGAATGGTGGGGCATACACCTCCATTGCAGTATGGGACGACATTCCCCTACTGAAAGATGATGCGGTATTACTTGATACACCAGGCGTGGATTCGACCGATCAGGGGCACAGCCTAGCAACACATTCAGCACTTCATCTTGCCGATGTGGTGTTCTATGTGATGGATTATAACCATGTGCAATCGGAAAGCAACCTTTCTTTTGCCAAAAGTTTGTCCGATTGGGGCAAACCGTTGTTTCTAATCGTAAACCAGATTGATAAACATCGGGAACGGGAGCTCTCGTTTGACCAATATGTTGAAGGTGTAGAAGCTATTTTTGCAGCCTGGGAAGTCCGGTATGATGGTCTGCTGTTTACTTCGCTTCGGGACAAGGAGCATCGTTACAGCCAGTGGAAGCAGCTTCCTCAACTGATTGAACATATGATGAATGAGAAGGAAGGGTTAATCAAGCACAGCCTTGCAAGCTCTGCGAGCCATGTGACTGAGCAGCACCTGACTAGACGTGCGGAAGAACGCGAAGAGGAAGAGACAGCGCTCTTGGAGGAAGTAGGGGGCAAGGAAGGTATTGAACACCTGGAACGGGAGTTGGGTCTGCTGGATCAAAAGGAAGCAGAACTTCGTTCCAAACCATCACGGGAACGGGAGAAGTTTCGGGCGGAATTGGAACCCCTTCTGGCAAATGCGAACCTAACTCCTGCCGATATTCGTACCTCTGCGGCAGCTTATTTGGAGAGCCGTAAACCCGGTTTCCGGGTAGGCTTATTGTTCTCTGGTGGTAAAACCGAGCAGGAGAAACTGCGTCGTGCCGCTGAGCTTGTGAGACTTCTGCATGATCAGGTCTCGGGACAAGTAGAAGTGCATATCCGTACCATGATTAGACAGTTGGGCGAAGCCCATCAGCTGTGGGGTGCTGAGTGGGAGCAGGCGCTGAACGCGGAGCTGCCTACAGTAGATGAAGCACTGCTGGAGATGAAACGGAGCGCCAGCGCAGAAGTATCTCCTGAGTATGTGCTTCAATTCAGCAAAGATATACGGGGCGAGATTGAGGCCCGTTACCGCAGGTCGGCCATGATGCTGGCCGACCGCTTGCTTGAAGCGCTGGGCGCGCAGGGCGAAGCCGCGCTCCAGGCGCTGGACGCCAGCCGCACAGCGCTGCTGGCGCAATCCGCGTCGGCGACGCGCTACACGGCGCTACAGCGCGCCGCCGACGCCGAGGCAGCAGGGCTGCGCAGCCTGCTGCCGCCTGCGGGCCCCCTCACCTCCGGGCTATTGCCGGAGGTGCAGGGCCCGCCCGTGCCCGCGCACGAGCCGGGTGAAGCACCCGGCCCGCACACGGGCACGGCAGAGTCTGTGGCTGCGCAGCCACAGACTCCAGGGGCACCGCCGCCGCGCAAAGCGGCGGTGCACGGGCAGCCGGCGGCTGGCACACAGCGCCGCCGGCGCCTGGACGCAGCGGCGGCACGGCTGGAAGCCGCCGCTGCGCTGGTAGAGCCGTACCCCGCCATGGGGTCGGCGGTACGGGACCTGCGTGCACGCGCGGCTTCGCTTGCGGGCGGCACGTTTACGCTGGCGCTGTTCGGAGCGTTCAGCGCCGGCAAGTCCTCCTTCGCCAACGCGTTGCTGGGCGAAGCCGTGTTACCGGTCTCGCCGCATCCAACGACAGCGGCAATTAACCGGATCATGGCTCCGACCGGTGGCGCGGAGCATGGAACAGCCCGGGTGAAAATGAAGACCCCGGACGCCTTCCAGGAGGATCTTGCGTATTCCTTCCGTTTGCTTGGACTGGGCGAGCCTGGGGCAGACTGGCAAAAACGCGTCAAAGCCCTTTCACCACAGGATGTGCATCCAGCGGGGCGTCCGCATTACAGCTTTTTGCAGGCAGCTGCAGCAGGCTGGGAGGATACCGCAGCTCAACTCGGCCACGATGTGCTGGTGGATCTGAACGGATATCGTAACTTTGTCGCCAATGAGAAGAAGTCTTGCTTTGTCGACAGTATTGACCTGTACTACAGTTGTGATGTGACAGAACAAGGCATTGTCCTTGTAGATACGCCAGGGGCTGACTCTGTGAATGCCCGTCATACGGGCGTCACATTCAATTATATGAAGAATGCGGATGCACTCATTTTCGTAACGTACTACAATCATGCCTTCTCTCAAGGAGACCGACAGTTCCTGAATCAATTGGGACGCGTCAAAGACAGCTCGGCGATGGATCAAATGTTCTTTGTGGTTAATGCAAGTGATTTGTCTTCCTCTGAAGAGGAGTTGGAGCAGGTTCTTGACCATGTGAGTACTCAGCTGCGCAGTAATGGCATTCGGGCACCACGCCTATTTCCTGTATCCAGCATGCTGGCAATGGAAGGCAAGACGGGCAACGATGCGACTTTGCTGGAGAAATCCGGCTTCATTCAGTTCGAGGAAGAATTTAACCGATTTGCAGGAAGTGAGCTTGCGGACCTTGCAGTTGGTGGAGCTTCTGAAGAGATCGCACGGGTGATAAAACGTCTGAAGACACGTGCCGAGGATGCGACTCAGGGGGAAGAGGTTCTACAGCGACGTCGGGATGAGCTGGGCTCAATCCAGGAACAGTCGCTTCAGAGGGTACATTTGCTTGCGGAACGGTCCATGAAGGCAGAACTGGCTCAGGAAACGTCTGAACTTCTGTTCCATGTGCGGCAGCGCCTGGGTTATCGTTTTGGTCTGTTCATGGCAGAAGCGTTCCATCCATCCGTTCTTCGTGAGGATCGCGGGAATCTGAAAGCAGCCTTTGCAGCCTGCGGTCGCGAACTGCTGCGCATGATTGCCATCGAACTGGAGCAGGAACTGCTTGCTACTACACTCCGACTCGAACAGGCGGGTCAGACTTGGCTGCACAAACAAGTGACCGAATGTGTAGATGAATTGAAACGATTATCCGGAGGAATGGATCTGTCGTTGCCGCTGAACGAACGCTGGAGTACACCTGTCCTGGACGAGGTGCGTTTGGAAGAACCTTCGGGTTGGAAAACATATCTGAGTTATTTCCGTAATCCGAAACAGTTCTTCGAAGGAGATGGACGACAGCGGCTGCAGGAGGCACTTGACCCAGTTATTAAACAGATGGTGATCGATGTTCTGCCTGCTGCGGAGAATAAGCTGGTCCAATTCTATGACAACCAGCTTGGGCAGTCTTTGCAGCATCAATCCCGTCAATTGGAAGAGAGACTTGAGGAGGCCGTGAGTGCCCTCCATGAGACTCTGACCAGTGGAATTCCTGCCGAAGAATGGGAGAGTCTGTCTGTACAACTGGGGCAGATTGAATGTGAATAAAAGGTATTCAAATCCATGTCTGTATGTAAACGGTTGAAAAGCGAAATGAGATATACAGCGATATGTTGAAATGTTGTCGTTGTACCAAAAAAGGCCCCTGCCTCTAAAGGTATACAGGGAGCCTTTTTTGGTACGAACAACCTGAAAGGAAGAGAATATTCAAACATTTGATTGATAGAAGGGTATCTACCTCCCTTAATGACGCATTAAGGTGAAAGTAGCCTGAATATGGTCGCTTATTCGCTTTGCCGCGAAGGGGGGACGGTGATAAACTTCATAAATGTTCATACTGATTTTGAACGATATAAGAGGAGGAGAGACATGGATGTTCTCAGGCAATTGCAGATCTTTTTCTGGGAGAAGCGCTCGTATTTATTTTTATCGATCTTATGCCTCGCCATAGCGACCGCGCTTGGACTGGTGTATCCGAACATGCTAAGGATACTGATTGATGACGTCATCACTCCGCGCAATTTTGAAGACGTTCCCAAACTTGCTTTAACGGTATTAGGTGTCGTTATTTTGAAAGCGGGAATGCAGTTTTTACACGGTCTTTTTGGAGGGCGTCTCGGAAACTTCCTGGCGTACCGACTTCGTAACGCTTGTTACGAAAAGCTTCAATTTTTATCCTTCCGGTATTACGACACGGCCAAAACGGGAGACTTGATGTCCCGCCTCACGGGAGATCTCGAAGCGATCCGTAACTTTATCGGATTTGGCTTCGCTCAAATTCTCAACATGGTTCTGATGGTCGTATTCGGCGCAATCATGATGATGACCATGAGTTGGAAGCTTACCTTGCTAACGCTCATATGTATTCCTCTGCTTGCCTTCGTTGCGCTGAGATTCGAATCCCGAATTCACCCTGCATTCCAAGAAATGCGGCTGGCACTCAGCTCTTTGACGACAGCAGTACAGGAGAATATTACAGGTGTGCGTACTGTAAAGTCATTTGCACGTGAGCCTCACGAAGTGGAGAAGTTTGCCGTCCGTAACGAGCGTTATAAAACGAACCAGATTCATGCAGCAACATTATGGAGTCAATACTTTCCGATCATGGAGATTCTCGCTTCGGTCAGCGTAGTTCTTCTGCTCCTCATTGGCGGAAACATGGTTATTCAGAAAACGTTAACACTCGGTGAACTCGTTGCCTTTTTCAGTTTGATCTGGTACATAATCGGTCCAATGTGGAACCTTGGCTTCCATATCAATAACTATACGCAATCCAAAGCATCGGGTGAACGGGTGTTGGAACTTTTGAATACGCCGGTAGATGTACAAGAGACAGAAGATCCGGTCATTGTAGAGGCTGATCAAGTCAAAGGGCATGTGGCCTTTGAATCCGTTACCTTTGCTTACGGCAATAAAATGCCGGCAGTGACCGATATTAACTTTGATGCGCCACCAGGCTCCGTCATTGGCTTCCTGGGAGGAACAGGCTCGGGTAAATCAACTATTATTCAGCTCCTGATGCGTGCATACAACGTGAACTCGGGCACCATCAAGCTGGACGGCAAGAATATTAAGGACATTGGAATTCGCAGCCTGCGGAGTCAGATTGCTTCTGTGTTCCAGGAAACGTTCCTGTTCTCTTCCAGCATTCGCAACAACATTTCATATGGACTCAAAAATGTAACCATGGATGAAATTATCCGCGCAGCCAAATTGGCCAAAGCACATGAGTTCATCATGGAATTCCCTGAAGGATACGATACGGTCGTCGGGGAGCGGGGAATGGGCTTGTCGGGAGGACAAAAACAGCGGATTGCAATTGCTAGAGCTCTGCTGAAAAACCCGAAAATTCTCGTTCTGGATGATGCAACCAGTGCAGTCGACATGGAGACCGAACATGAAATTCAATCCGGATTCCAGGAAGTCATGCGTGGAAGAACGACGTTTATCATTGCGCATCGGATCTCTTCCTTGCGTCACGCAGATGAGATTCTGGTACTGGATGAAGGACGTGTCGTTCAACGTGGCACACACAAACGTCTCATTGAAGAGCCTGGACCTTACCGGGACGTATATGAGATTCAATACGCAGATTATATTGCCCGCGGTAAGCGGGAGGCTGGGGAGCAGGTGAATTCATGAGTGCCGAAACGGTAGCCGATAGGCGCGAGGTCAAAGAGACCTCTGATAAGAAAATGAATGAACGTTTTGTATATCAGGACGACGAAATAATTGAAAAACCGTTTAACTGGCGTGAGTTCGGACGTTTGTTCGCTTACATGAAACCTTATGCAAGACAACTCTTGCCACTCATTATTCTAATGATGATTTTGGGTACCATTACGAAATTGTCCGTTCCATTTTTGATCAGTTTGGCGATTGATAAAGCAATTGCACCTGCAACGGGTTTGCCAAGCTTGACGATGCTTTATATTATTGCTGGTTCTGTACTTGTGTTGTATCTGATTCAATGGGCGGCTAATACGTACCGAATCAAATTGACGAACATTATCGGGCAACGGGTCATTTACGATCTTCGCTCGGATTTGTTCAAACACATCCAGAAGCTGTCCTTTAACTTCTTTGACAAAAGACCTGCGGGCTCGGTATTGGTGCGTGTCACCAATGATATCAACTCCCTGCAGGATCTGTTCACCAACGGTGCGGTCAATGTCATGATTGACTGTGTGCAGTTGTTGGGGATTATCGTCATTTTGCTGCTGATCAACTGGAAACTGGGCCTCGCGGTCATTATTACGGTTCCGCTCATGTTTATTATTTCGACCAAACTGCGTGTGCTGATCCGCCGTGCCTGGCAGGATGTACGTATGAAGAACTCACGCATCAACTCCCATTTGAATGAATCCATTCAGGGGATTCGTGTGACTCAGGCCTATACGCAGGAAAAAGAAAACATGAAGTATTTTGACAACATGAATCTGTCGAGCAAAAAATCATGGGATAGAGCATCGGCCATGAACCAAGGCTTTGGTCCTCTGATTGAAATTACGGGCGGCTTCGGTACGTTAATCCTGTTCTGGTTTGGTGCTTATCTGATTCAAGAAGGGCAGCTGACAATCGGATTGCTCGTAGCTTTTGCTAACTATGTCGGCAACTTCTGGGACCCGATTAACCGTCTGGGACAGATGTACAATCAGTTGCTCGTTGCCATGGCTTCCTCCGAACGGATTTTTGAGTTTATGGATGAGGAGCCAAGTATTGCGGATAAACCTGGAGCCAAGCCGCTTGCTTCTATTAAAGGAGATATTGTATTCGACAATGTGGTGTTTGAATATGAGAAGGGCAGACAGGCGCTGAAGGGAATCAGTTTCGCTGCAGATGCCGGACAATCGATTGCACTTGTAGGTCATACGGGTTCAGGTAAAAGTACCATTATCAATCTTATCAGCCGATTCTATGACATATCAGGCGGACGTCTTACTATTGATGGTCAGGATGTAAGGGATGTAACGGTTGAAAGTCTGCGCAGCCAGATCAGTATTGTGTTGCAGGACACGTTTATCTTCTCTGGCACCATTCGCGATAATATTCGTTTTGGACGGCTTGATGCAACCAATGAAGAAGTGGAAGAAGCTGCGAAGGCAGTTAATGCCCATGAATTTATTATGAAGCTGCCGGGTGGATACGATACGGAAGTCGAAGAACGCGGGAATGTATTATCCATGGGACAAAGGCAATTGTTATCCTTTGCCCGTGCCTTGCTGGCTGACCCTCGAATCTTGATTTTGGATGAAGCGACTGCCAGTATCGACACCGAAACGGAGCTCAAAATTCAGGAGGCTTTGAAAGTGCTGCTGCAAGGAAGAACTTCCTTTATGGTGGCCCACCGTCTCTCCACGATCCGAAATGCGGATAACATTATCGTGCTAGATCATGGTGAAATCAAGGAAGAAGGAAACCATGAGCAACTTATCCAGAAACAAGGAGTTTATAATGGGTTAATAGAAGCTCAATACAGATTTTTGTAAAAATTGATCGAAAAAACACAAAAAATCTTGTAAAATTCACAAGAAAAATAGGGAGCACTCTTGCATTCTTTAACCAAAACCCCGAAAATAGAGAGATAGATATAGAAGATTTCTCTTTGGGAGGATTGGAAAGAACATGTGGGGTGCTCCATTTTCGGCTCAAGCCAAAAAAATGCTGCTATTGGGCAGCGGAGAATTGGGAAAAGAGGTCGTTATTGAGGCTCAACGACTGGGAGTAGAGACGATCGCTGTTGATCGTTACGAAAACGCACCTGCCATGCAGGTTGCGCATCGGTCTTACTGCATCGACATGTTAAATGCCGAAGCTCTGAAACAATTGATCCGAAAGGAACAACCTCATTACATCGTACCTGAGATTGAAGCAATCGCAACAGAAGCTTTACTCGAGCTTGAGGAAGAAGGATTTTGTGTCGTTCCTACGGCCCGTGCTGCCCGTTTAACGATGGATCGCGAAGGCATCCGCCGTCTGGCAGCCGAACAATTGAACCTTCCGACAGCGGCCTATCTTTTTGCGGACAACCTGGAACAACTTCAGGAAGCTGTTCGTGAATTGGGTACACCATGCGTCATCAAACCACTAATGAGTTCTTCCGGTAAAGGGCAGAGTGTATGCCGTACATCGGATGACGTAGAGGATTGCTGGAACATTGCTCTTTCGGGAGCACGTGGCAAATCCGTACGTGTCATTGTGGAAAGCTTTGTGAAGTTTGACAGCGAAATTACGCTGCTCACTGTTAGATCTGTCTCAGGGACTGTATTTTGTCCTCCGATCGGTCACATTCAGAAGGATGGGGATTATGTCGAATCGTGGCAGCCTCATGCGATGACACCGGAGCAATGGGAGCAAGCTTGTCATATCGCCAAGTTGGTTACGGATGAACTCGGTGGTTATGGACTGTTCGGAGTCGAATTATTCCTGACATCAGATGGAGTTGTGTTCAGCGAGGTATCGCCTCGTCCGCATGATACAGGCATGGTTACTATGGTAACGCAAGATAGTTCCGAGTTTGCGCTGCATGTGCGTGCAATTCTTGGTTTTCCGGTCACAGGTGTACATTTACTGACACCGGGAGCTTCAGCAACGCTGAAGGCTAATGATGAAACATCTGACTTTACTGTAGGCGGGATTGAAGAAGCACTGGCGCTTCCTCGTACTCAGGTTCGTGTATTTGGCAAACCTGAGACCAAAGTGGGACGCCGAATGGCCGTAGCATTAAGTGCCGGCCAAGATGTGGAAGAAGCTCGTAAAACAGCGGTACAAGCCGCTAATATGCTGAAAGTGGAGGTAAATCATGTCCAATAATGTTGAGGCCCCTGTACTGATGATCCGAGAGTGTGAACTGCGAGATGCTGAAGCGGTAACGGGACTGATGCGAGAGGTCAGCTATCCCACAACAGCCAATGTCATGAAAGAGCGCATTGAATGTTTGGAAAGCAATCCAAACGCATGCATGCTTGTTGCCGAAGTGGATGAACAGATTATTGGTGTGATTGGCTTGCAATGTGTGCAAAGTCATGCCTATCCGGAACCTGCCGCACAAATTACGTCCTTGATTGTAGGGCAAGAGCATCGTGGGGGCGGAATTGGCCGTCGTCTGATGGCTCGTGCCGAGGATTGGGGCAGACAGCAAGGTGGGAAACAATTGTTTGTCACCGGAGCGAACCGTGAAGTGACTTCAACAACCTATTCTTTCTACGAGCATATTGGTTTCCAGAAGAGAGGCTATCGTTTCAGTAAAGTCCTTCTATAGAAAAAGAGTTTTATTATATCGCGATCTTCACGTTTTTGGTGTGGTGAATGATAAATAGAAGATAAGTGGCATTCGGCAAGCATTTCTTGTCCGGATGCCATTTTTTTATGCCGTATTTTAAGCTTTATGGTTGGGGTTTTAGTTGATATACCAGTGTTTTAAGAGCAAGTTGCAGGATATGGTGCAATGTACTATAAACCGTCCACGCCCCTTTGAAACAGGGTTAAAAATGACAAAAAAGTTACTTTTCCATAATTTATGGGTTCACAATCTACTATTCAATTGATATACTCCTAGAGTATTAATTACAAAGTTGTCATAACTAATATTTCTAAGGAGATGAATGAATTTGAAGAAGAAATGGATGAAAACCGTGGTAACCAGCAGTCTGACAGCCGTACTCGCCGTAGGGGTTATGCTCCCTGCTTCCGCTTCTGCTGCAGATGCATCATATAAAACAACTACTAAAACTACAACGTTTAAGATTACGAGTGCGGATAGCTTAAAAGCGTACATTGAACAATGGCTGAAAGATAATGGTTACACTGTATCAACTGGCGAGGGGCAAACAACAGTAGAGAAGCCTGTAACACAGCCTGATCAAACAACTAAACCTGATCAAACTACCAAACCTGCTCAACCGACAACACCTGCAAAACCCGTAACACCTGCAAAACCAACTCAAGAAGAGAAACCGGCAACTACACCAGCCAAAGATCCTTCAAATAGTGGAACTGGAACTGGAACGACTACAGGCAATACAGGAAACAGTGGTAGCGAGAGCACACAATCGGATTTTGCAGTTCAAGTAGTAAAACTTGTGAACGCTGAACGTGCCAAAGCTGGCCTGAGCGCATTGGCTTCCGATGCTCTTTTGGACAAAGTGGCTGTAGCCAAAGTTAAAGACATGAGCAACAACAATTATTTTGATCACCAATCACCGACCTATGGTTCTCCGTTTGACATGATGAAACAATTCGGAGTAACTTACAGCTATGCTGGCGAGAATATCGCGAAAGGGCAAAAAACACCTCAAGAGGTTGTTACAGCCTGGATGAATAGCGAAGGCCACCGTGCGAATATCCTAAGTAAAAACTTTACGAAAATTGGTGTTGGATTCTACAACGGATATTGGGCTCAAGAATTTATCGGTAACTAATTCATTTTATTGAAGAATATTTTGATTTTAGTTCAAAAAAAGGTTATGTCATCACAGCTCGAAGCTGTGCATGACATAGCTTTTTTTTTGTAAAAGCATATTCGAAACTGAATTCTGCTTAATACAGCGGCAAAATTTGCAAATTAACGACAGAACATTTATGTTATTTAGAAAAAGCGTCATCTTAATGTAAAATCATTTTAAATTTTAAGCACCCAGCCAGGTGTACATGAGCGGAGATGTGATGAATGAAAAAAAGAAATCTTGATTCAGCGCCATGGATCTGGAGAACCATTAGTACAGTGTCCATATTAACAACATTGCTGCTGTTATTTGGATTTGGATACGCCATTAAAGACGTCATTTTTCCTGAGGGAGATGCCCAATTAGGTACAGGACAGCAGACAACGACACCTGCCAAGGATAGCGGGCAATCAACACCTGCGGTGAATGATGGCAAAATTCGAATGGCTGTAATCGGTGATTCCCTGGCAAGAGGCACGGGGGATGATGAGGGGCTTGGTTTTGTAAGGCGGGCAGGTAATTTGCTCAAAGATCAGGGATATGATGTGCAAGTGCTTAACAATATGGGTGTGAACGGTTTGAGAACAGACGCATTGTTGAGCAAGCTAGATGAACAAGGCGTACGTTATGTTTTACAACAGTCCAACTTTATTCTGTTGTCGATCGGAGCCAATGATCTGTTCCAGGGTGGACAGGTTTTACAGGGAGAAGACGCGTCCACGGCAGAGACACTTGCTGCGGCATTACCGGAGACGTCGAAGCGTTTGCAGGAGATCTTGAAGAAAGTGAAAGAAATTAACCCTGATGCACAGATTGCCTACATAGGGCTATACAATCCGTTTGGGGATGTGAAAGAACTTAAAGAGCCAGGAAATGCGGTTGTAGCTGCATGGAACGATGCTGCAATGAAGGTTCTGAACAATGAGGACAAGATGACACTTGTGCCTACATTTGATCTGTTTGAAAATCATCTGGGACAATATCTGTCGTCAGATCATTTTCATCCCAATGGAGAAGGCTACGAGCAAATTGCGGTTCGGATTGCACAGGAATATCAGGCAGAGACTCCAGCAGAAGGGAGCGGAAAATAAATGGCACAAGAACAGACTGATTCCGTATTGTCCGTGCAGCATCTGAAGAAAAAGATTGGACGCAAATGGATCATTAAGGATGTTACTTTTGACGTTAAACCAGGCGAAATTTTCGGTTTCCTGGGACCCAATGGTGCCGGGAAGACAACAACCATCCGGATGTTAGTTGATTTGATTAAACCGACAGAAGGTAAAATTCAAGTCTGTGGGTATGATGTCAACCGTGATCCTGAACGGGCCTTGAAATATGTGGGTTCCATTGTTGAAAACCCGGAAGTGTACACGTATTTGACCGGATGGGAAAATCTTGAGCATTTTGCCCGTATGCAGCCAGGCGTGGATAATGACCGTATTCAGGAAGTTGTAGATATTGTACGCCTCGATCAGCGGATTCATGATAAAGTAAGAACCTACTCTCTGGGGATGCGTCAACGACTTGGCATTGCACAGGCATTGCTTGGTCGCCCAAGGCTGCTGATTCTGGATGAGCCAACGAACGGACTTGATCCCAAAGGGATTAAGGAACTTCGCGTCTTTATCAAACAGCTTGCAAGTGAAGGCATGGCTGTATTCGTCAGCAGTCATTTGCTTAGTGAGATTCAACTTCTCTGTGACAGGGTGGCGATTATCAGTGCAGGGCGCGTGCTGGCAGTTGGCGGCGTCAATGAACTGATTGAAGACCATTCCAAATTGGCGATATGGCATGTTACTCCGCTGGAGGAAGGTAAAAAAATGCTGTTGAATGCAGGTGTTTCCTTAGTGGATCGGCCTGCAGATGTTATGGACGATACCATTGTTGCAGGGCTTGGTCCGAATGCTGTCGTTGCTGAAATGCATGAAGATCGAATTCCGGCCCTAGTCCAGCAAATGGTGCAAGCCGGAATTCAGGTTGAAGGAGTGCAGCGGATTCAGCCTACGCTGGAACAGCTATTCTTAAAAATGACAGAAGGTGAATCCATTGAGTAACATCATGCCGCTGATCCGAAACGAAACGATCAAAATGGTAAAGAAAAAACGTCTTTATATTATTTTTATCGTACTCGCGGTCCTGGTTCCGATGTTTACGTATGCCCAGATGAAATCTGCGGAAAATAATCGTGACAAGTTTGGCGGCGACTGGCGGCTTGAGCTGCAACAAGCCATTACGGATAATCAGAACTCGCTTGGCAGTGACCGGGTACCTGAAGAATACAAAAAGTACAGGACTGTGTACATCCAGCAAATGCAATACTATCTGGAGAATGACATCAATCCGAAGGAGCCTGGCGGTGTAACTTTTACGCGGGAATTCATGAATAACGCCGTTGGATTGTTTATACCACTGCTCATTATGGCGATTGCCTCGGATCTGGTATCCGGTGAGCGCACCACAGGTACGATTAAAATGCTTCTGACCCGTCCGGTCAAACGTTGGAAAGTGTTGCTGAGTAAGCTCATCACTTTGATTATGTTCGTGTCAATTATTGTGGTGTCGGCGTACGTCATCTGTTATGTCATTTCGGGAGCGGTATTCGGATATAAAGGTTTCGGTATGCCGATCTTTACCGGATTCAAGGTTGTGGGTACAGATGTCGATATGTCAGCAGTCCATGCAGTGGACCAGTGGTTGTATATGCTAATGCAGGCAGGGCTCATCTGGTTCGTCAGTATAATTGTGGCGATGCTTGCCTTCATGGTCTCTGTGCTAGTGCGAAGTACAGCAGCAAGTATTGTCATCATGATGGCAGCACTCATAGCAGGAACTATTCTCACAAGTATGGCCGCATCCTGGCAGTCAGCCAAATATTTGTTCATGGTTAACCTCGAACTTCCGAATTATTTGTCTGGCGGATTGCCACCAATCGAAGGGATGAATTTAGGTTTTTCCCTTATTGTGCTTAGTGTTTGGGGCATTGCTTCACTCTTTGTGTCATTCATTGTCTTTACGAAACGGGATATCTTGAATTAAAATGGACAAGGATAAGAAAACATCTGTTTGCATTTTAGGCATTTTTTTAGTTGTAAGTTAAGAAGGGGGAGCATGAATGGTCGAGCAAATCGATATGTCGGCAGGTTCGACAGGCGGAGGACAAGGGTCTTCAGGCTACGACGCGGACGACATTCAAGTACTTGAAGGACTGGTAGCGGTACGGAAACGGCCGGGGATGTACATCGGCAGCACCAGCTCTTCGGGTCTACATCATTTGGTATGGGAAATCGTGGATAACGCTGTCGACGAACATCTCGCCAAATTCTGCTCCAAAATCGATATCACGCTGCATAAGGACGGTTCTATTACGGTTCAGGATAACGGAAGGGGAATTCCGACAGGTATACATAAAACAGGGATTCCTACTCCCCAGGTCGTGTTTACGATTTTGCACGCAGGCGGAAAGTTCGGTGGATCAGGATACAAAAAATCAGGCGGTTTGCACGGTGTAGGTGCGTCAGTTACGAACGCATTGTCCGAATGGCTTGAAGTCGAGATTTTCCGTGATGGCAAGATTCATCGTCAACGATTCGAGTATTGGCAGGACAAAAAAGGCGTTGAGCATGTCGGAGAACCGGTGTCTGGTCTCGAAGTATTGGGCAATACCAATCGAACGGGAACAAAAGTTACGTTTAAACCGGATATTCGCGTGTTCCAGAGCGGCATTCAATTTAATTATGATACACTGGCAGAACGTCTTCAGGAGATTGCTTTCCTGAACTCGGGGCTGAGAATTATGCTCAAGGACGAACGTTCAGGCAATCAGGATGAGTACATGTACGAAGGCGGAGCAAGCCAGTTTGTTGCTTTTCTTAACGAAAATAAAGATGTGCTGCATGATGTCATTCACTTCTATGCGGAGAAGGATGACATTGAGGTCGAAGTGGCGATCCAGTATAACGCGGGTTATACGGAAACGCTGGCGTCGTTCGTCAACTCGATTCCCACTAGAGGTGGCGGTACACATGAGACCGGATTCAGAGCAGCTTATACACGTGTGATGAATGATTACGCACGGCGTACCAGCATGATTAAGGAAAAAGATAAAAACCTTGAAGGTAATGATTTGCGTGAAGGCATGATGGCTGTCATCAGTGTCAAAATGTCGGAGGTCGAATTCGTAGGACAAACGAAGGATCAACTCGGTAGCGCTTCCGCGCGAAGCGCAGTGGATTCTGTCGTGTCCGAGAATATCCAGCGGTTTTTGGAAGAAAATCCGCAGGTTGCGCAAACGTTGATTCGCAAAGCGGTTCAGGCCTCCAGAGCCAGAGAAGCTGCACGCAAAGCACGTGATGAGATGCGGACGGGCAAAAAACGCAGCGAAAGCTCCAACCTCAATGGCAAGTTGACTCCGGCACAATCGAAGGATTTTACCCGGAATGAACTGTTTATCGTCGAAGGGGATTCCGCAGGCGGTTCAGCCAAACAGGGGCGTGACTCCAAGATCCAGGCGATACTCCCGCTTAAGGGGAAACCGCTCAATCCGGAAAAAGCAAAGTTGGCTGATATCCTCAAAAACGAAGAATACCGCGCCATTACATCGGCGATCGGGGCGGGTATTGGAACCGAATTCGCAGTTGAAGACAGCAATTATTCCAAAATCATAATTATGACGGATGCTGATACGGATGGTGCACATATTCAGGTACTATTGCTGACTTTCTTTTACCGCTACATGAAACCGTTAATTGATGCAGGGAAAATATATATTGCTCAGCCGCCGCTTTACAAACTCACGCGCAAATCCGGCAAAATGGCAAGTGTACGTTATGCCTGGACCGATGAAGAGCTGGCGAATTACATGAAAGAATTTGGAACCAATGTGGAGCTCCAACGTTATAAAGGACTTGGCGAGATGAATCCGGATCAACTGTGGGAGACTACAATGAACCCGGAAACACGTGCATTGCTCAGGGTACAGATCGTTGATGCAGCGAAAGCGGAGCGTCGAGTATCTACGCTTATGGGTGATAAAGTTGATCCACGCAAACGCTGGATTGTAGAGAATGTCGACTTTACAGAGTACGAAGAATAGAAGGTGCTTGGAATGAGCCTATCAGAACAATTTATGCCGGCCTTTCTCGAAGAGGTCGTAGGTGACCGTTTCGGTCGCTACTCCAAATACATTATTCAGGACCGGGCCATACCCGATGTACGGGATGGTTTGAAGCCTGTGCAGCGGCGTATTCTGTACGCCATGTACGATTCAGGAAATACGCCGGAGAAACCATATCGTAAGTCAGCCAAAACCGTTGGGGACGTCATGGGTAACTACCATCCTCACGGGGACTCCTCCATCTATGAAGGTATGGTGCGGATGGCACAGCCATGGAAAATGGGCCATATGCTCGTGGACGGTCATGGTAACTGGGGATCACAGGATGATGATCCGGCTGCAGCGATGCGTTATACAGAGGCCCGTTTGTCGTCCATCGCTATGGAGATGCTTCGCGACATCGAGAAACGGACTGTTCTGTTTAAGGATAATTTTGATAATACGGCCAAAGAACCGGTTGTATTACCATCGCGTTATCCGAACCTGCTGGTCAACGGCGTAAGTGGGATTTCCTCCGGGTTTGCAACGGAGATCCCTCCACATAATTTGCGTGAAACCATTGATGCTTGTATTGCCGTGATGGAGAAGCCGTCGATTGAACTGGACGAGATTATGATGTTTATCAAAGGTCCGGATTTTCCGACAGGAGGATTAATCATGGGCGGCGACGGAATTCTGGATGCTTATCGCACAGGTAAAGGACGGATTTATCTCCGGTCCAAAACCGATATCGAGAATATGCGCGGTGGCAAACAGCAAATCGTCATTACCGAGATCCCTTATCAGGTCGTAAAATCCCGTCTGGTTACAGCGATGGAGAACATTCGGCTGGAGAAAAAGGTTGAAGGAATCGCCGAAGTACGTGATGAGAGTGGGCGTGAAGGCCTGCGAATCGTGGTTGAGCTGAAAAAAGAAGCGGATGCACAAGGTATTTTGGCTTATTTGCTGAAGAAAACCGACTTGCAGGTCACTTACAACTTCAACATGGTTGCGATTGTAAACAAAGCCCCTCATCAATTGGGATTGAAATCAATCCTCGAGGCTTATATTGCCCATCAGCGTGAAGTTGTGACGTTCCGTACCCGCTTTGAGCTGGAGAAGGCGGAAGACCGTGCACATGTCTTGGAAGGTCTGGTAAAAGCTCTTAACATCCTTGATGAGGTCATTGCGGCTATTAAAGCCTCGAAGAACCGTCAGGATGCTCAAAATAACCTGATGTGGATGTTTGGTTTCTCCGAACGTCAGGCGGATTCCATTCTGACTTTACAATTATACCGATTGACCAATCTGGAGATTACTTCTCTGGAAAAGGAACTTGGCGAACTGATGAAGAAGATCGCGCAATTACGCTCCATTCTGGATAGTGACCGCAAGCTGATCGGAGTCATTCGTAAAGAACTGATGGAGATTCGTGAGAAATACGGAATTGATCGTCGTTCAGCCATTCAGGGCGAAGTAGAAGAACTCAAGGTTAATCTGGAAGTTCTGGTGAACGCAGAAGATGTATTTGTCACATTGTCCAAAGAGGGATACATCAAGCGTACAGGCATGCAATCATTCACACGATCCGGCGGGGAACGTAACGCAAGTGGTGTGAAGGAAGGCGATTATATCGCTCAGGTCCTTGAAGTGAACACGCTTGAGAATTTGCTGGTATTTACGAAGAAAGGCCAGTATTTCCTGTTGCCTGTGCATCAGGTACCGGAATTCAAGTGGAAAGATCCGGGGACGGCGATCGTCAACGTCATTCCTCTGGCAAAAGACGATCGGATCTCAAGTGTGCTTGCCGTGAAATCCTTCGAAGAGCCGGATCACAGTCTGGTCTTTGTCACTCGCAAAGGACAGGTTAAACGTACCGAGCTGAAGGAATACGTCACCAAGCGATCCGGCGCAGTAGCCGCTTGCAAAGTCGGCAAGGATGATGAGGTGTTATCCGTTCATCTAAGTACAGGTGGCAAGGACATCATGCTGATCACCAAAGAAGCCATGGCCATCCGTTTCCGTGAGGATGAAGTAAATCCGATGGGTCGTGTGTCTGGAGGCGTACGTGGGATTCAGTTAAAAGAAACGGATGAAGTCGTATCTGTTCTGTGGGTGGAAGGCGATGAAGGCGAGGTTGCTATATTGTCTGACTTGGGTTATGGCAAACGCTCGTTACTGCTGGATTATGCTCTGCAGAGCCGTGGCGGCAAAGGACTGGCAACATTTGAATTCAAGGAAGGCAAACGGGTAAAACCGAACGGTAGCCGAATTGCCGGAGCGTTCTATTGTCGGGAACAACGGAATGTAACGGTGATGACCAAGGAAGGTCAAACACATCACATTTCTTCCGAAGCTGTACCTATTACTGAACGGAAACATATTGGTAAATTGCTTGTGCATGTGGATAAACAGGATGAAATTGTGGAGCTTATCATGGATCTCGCAGAGAACCAGGCAGCTTCTTCCTCCTAATAAGGATTCAATAAAGACTCTTTGCAGAGCAGGGAAACCTGTCATGTAAGGAGTCTTATTTTGTTGTTCAAACGCGGATTAAAAGAGGACCTCCATGCGAAGTTTAACAACCTTCGTCGATTACGGTCGATCGCTGGGAAATTGAAAAAAGGCAGCAGGAATGCGGCTTTGAAGGGCGAAAACTTAAGCAGGTGAAGTGATAACCGGTTGCAGAGAGGAGCGATTCAAGATGTATAATTCCGATTTTGCCAAGTGCTGGTCGAGGCTGACCAAGGACTACAAGCTGCATATGGATCATGAGCTGGCACCCTCGTTAACAGAGGCGCAGCTGGCCGTACTGGAGGTTCTTGAGGATCACGAGAAGATGAAACCATCCGATCTGATTCCTTTTCTGGCTACAACACCAGCAGCAGTAACGATGTTGTTGGATCGTATGGAAAAAAACGGACTGATTCGCCGTGATCGGGATGATCAGGATCGACGAATTGTATGGGTATCTCTATCTGATAAGGGACGCATGGAGACCGAACGGGGAATCACGATTCGTAATGAATTTATGAATTCGGTGCTCAGCAACATTTCAATGCATAACCAGCAGTTGCTGGTTTATCTATTAGGCAAAATGACAACACCAAAAACAAAAGAGCATGCCTTGTCCACATCTTAAAGACGATGGACGCACGAATAATAGTAACCATGGAACTCTTGCTGAAAAGGCAGGAGGGCTGTGGTTATTTTTTATTGATGTGTACTTTAAAGAGTTTTGCCTGCTTTGGATGGATAAGAATAATCTCTAAAATTTTATATGTAAAGAGTTGACTATGTAAATATTTTTGTTATAATAAGTAATTGTTCCCCTGATATTTCGTGTACGAAATATTATATTCCATAAGTAAAAAGGGTGAATTAATGTCTGACACATACGAAGTATTCTACATTATTAATTCGTTTCGGCAGGTCAATCAACTGCTCTTCCGGGCATTCTGGAATGAAAACAAGGAAATTGAGCTCACTTCGATTCAATTTATGGTGTTATCCATTTTGAAGGAGCGCCCTTCGATCGGTATTAATGAAGTGGCTGATCTCTGTCATATGGGCAGCAGCTCCATGAGCGCTGTGGTGGAGCGTCTGGTCAAGGGTGAGTACATTGTTCGAACGCGATCCGACTCGGACCGTCGATCTGTAAAGCTTCAGATTACGGACAAAGGGGAACAGGCTCAGGAGGAAACACACCGTTTGTGGATGGAGCGAGTGTCACCTATTCTGGATATCCCGAAGGAAGACCTTGAGCACCTGCTAAGAATTCATAATCAAATGATTGAAAAGTTAGAAGGAAGAGAGATGAACAACCAATGAGTACTACTGCAGCAGCAGCGCCATCCTCAGCGATGGACAACATTAGGAAAGGCCCGATTGTGGCCGCATTGTTAATCGGTGCATTCGTCGCCTTCCTGAACCAAACTTTGATGAACGTAGCTCTTCCTAAAATTATGGAGGACCTCGGCATCGGAGCGAACAAAGCACAATGGTTGACTACGGGTTATATGCTCGTCAATGGTGTGTTGATTCCGGTTACGGCGTATCTGATCGCTAAATTCTCCACACGTCAAATTTTTATTACAGCCATGACGCTATTTACATTAGGAACCTTGGTCTGTGGTTTAAGTCCGAACTTTGCTATCCTGATGGTAGGTCGTGTTATTCAAGCGGCAGGTGCAGGTATCCTGATGCCTCTGATGACGGTTGTATTCTTGACGATCTTCCCTATTGAGAAGCGTGGTCAGGCGATGGGTACAATGGGGATCGCGATGATTCTCGCTCCGGCCATTGGACCAACATTGTCAGGTTATGTGGTTGAGCATTATTCCTGGAGACTGTTGTTCTATATCATTTTGCCATTCTCCGTTATTGCAACTGCAATCGGTATTGCGTTTGTCAAAAATGTAACACGTCAATCCAAACCTAAATTGGACTATCCAGGTGTTATTTTATCCACACTCGGTTTTGGTAGCTTGCTGTACGGCTTCAGTGATGCGGGTACAGACGGATGGGGCAGTGCAATTGTAATTGCTTGTCTGGTCGTAGGGGCGTTATCCCTGATTCTGTTCGTGATTAGACAGATGACAACCGATCACCCACTCTTGGAGTTCCGTATTTTCAAATACAACATGTATACATTAACAACGATCATTAACATGCTCGTTACGATGGCGATGTTTGCAGGTATGATTTTGCTTCCGATTTTCCTGCAAAATATTCGTGGATTCTCACCGATTGAATCCGGTTTGCTGATGATGCCGGGCGCCATCTTGATGGGGATTATGTCTCCAATCACAGGTCGCATCTTTGATAAAGTCGGAGCACGCTGGTTGTCCGTTGCCGGTCTTGCAATTACCGCTATCACAACTTGGGGGCTCAGCCGCCTGTCGATCGACACTACTTATGGTTACATGATGTTTATCTACACAGCTCGTATGTTCGGTATGTCGATGTTGATGATGCCAATTCAAACAGCGGGTCTGAATCAGCTGCCACAGCGTCTGAATGCGCATGGTACAGCGATGTCCAACACACTGCGTACGGTTGCGGGTGCGATTGGTACAGCGATTCTCGTTACGATTATGAGTAGCAAGTTGAAATCCCATCTGGCAGATACCTTGGCTACAGGCCAAATCGCTACAGATGATAAGGCTGCAATGCTTCGTGCTACCGCAGATGCAACCATCTACGGGGTAAACTATGCTTTTATTATAGCGACCGCAATGACAGTCGTTGCTCTGGTTCTGGCCTTCTTCATCCGTAAAACAAAACCGGCTACTGAACATGTAACAACTGAGCAACAGAAAGTGAATGCAACAGCATAAATCAACTTAGATTACTGTTATTATTCATTCAATAAAAGTCTTATAGATACAAAAGAGAGTTCAGGCAGATCACACTGCTTGAACTCTCTTTTTGTTATGCCTTGTTTGGACGTTATTCTTCATCTGTCGATAGATCAAGGAGGAAGGTAGGACCAGGATCATGACCGAAGAGTTTGAGGTTGATACTCCCATCCATCTGAAATTCAACACCCTCGCTAATAAGCTCCGTCTCCTGCATCAGGCGTGAATGCTCGTCGGGAATGGCTATCAGACCTTTGGCATTGACGACGCGGTGCCAGGGAAGCCGCTCCTTCCGGCTCATGGAGTGCAGAATGCGCACAACCTGTCGGGCAGCTCTCGGGCTGCCTGCATGAGCGGCAATCTGTCCATAGGTCATGACTTTTCCCTCAGGGATTGCTGCGATGATGGCGACGACCTGTTTCGTAAAAGGTGTCATAGTAGTATGTCTTCCTTTCCATTTAAGTAAAAAACCGTGTCATTCAGATAAGGAATCTGGATGACACGGTTTACGGTCAGATTTGACCTGATCCTGTGAATGATTATTTTAATATATCAATTAATGTTCTGCTTTAAAGGTTTTGTCATACACAGCAGCCGGCCACTCTGCCCATGGGAATTCACGGGGAGGCAGGGACTGAAGGACAATTTCTTCCTTCGTTACCGGGTGGGGAAAAGCAGCAATGGCAGACCAGAGAGCAATTTGTTGTCCAGGCTTATTCACACCTGCACCGTACTTTTGATCTCCAAACAGGGGGCAGCCCATCTCTTTCATTTGGACCCGAATCTGATGAGATCTGCCTGTGTGCAGTTCGATGTGAACCAGACTGTAACGGTCGGTTTCGCCGATGACCCGGTAATCCAAAACAGCATCTTTACCACCAGCTGTACCCTTAGGCACAACGGTGACGGTATTGGTACGCGCATCTTTCAGCAGCGTGTGTTTTAACGTCCCGTGCTGTGCAGACAGCTTGCCATGTACAACAGCCGCATATATTTTGCGGAAATGACGTCCCCGAACCGTCTCGGATAATCTTGAAGCCGCCTTCGATGTTTTGGCAAAAATCATCGCACCACCAACGGGGCGGTCAAGACGATGTACTAATCCGAGATAAACGTTGCCAGGTTTGTTATAGCGTTCTTTCAAATCCTGTTTCAGCAGTGTAAGCAAATCCGGATCACCTGATGCATCTTCCTGGGTAGGTACATTGACCGGTTTCGTAATGCCTAACAAGTGATTGTCCTCAAACAGAATCGGAATATTTCCCGTTGTTTGCGAATGTTCGGACATCATCAGGACTCCCAGCGGCCTAAGATGCCGCATGGCAGATCCAGACCACTACGGGTAATTGGAAGACCAATTTCACCAGCTGTAATTTGACCGCCGTATTGGGCAGACATCGTCATTGTCAGCATGTTGCGCAGAACTGTAGACGAAATACCGGTTGTATAGGAATTGACCAGCATGAATAATGGGTTATCCGACAAAATTTCCATGCACGATTTCAGGAAAGGGTAGAGGTTCTCTTCCAGCTTCCATGTCTCTCCGTTAGGGCCGCGGCCATAGGAAGGCGGGTCCATAATAATCGCGTCATACCGATTGCCGCGACGTTGTTCGCGCTGTACAAATTTGAATACATCATCTGTAATGAAACGAACAGGACGATCCGCGAGGCCAGATAATTGAACATTCTCTTTGGCCCACTGTACCATGCCTTTAGCTGCATCCACGTGCACAACTGAAGCTCCCGCATAAGCTGCAGCAACTGTTGCACCGCCTGTATAGGCAAACAGGTTTAGTACAGAGATGGGACGACCTGCCCCAGCAATTTTATCCATCATCCAGCTCCAGTTGGCTGCTTGTTCAGGAAACAGACCGGTATGTTTGAAGCTGGTTGGTTTAATATGAAATTTCAGGTTCTCATATCCGATGGTCCAGCGTTCCGGGATCGGTTTTTTCATATCCCAGCTGCCGCCGCCCGAAGAACTGCGGTGATAATGGCCGTGAACCTGGCGCCATTCATTGGTTTCTTTTTCAAGGGGCCAAATGATCTGTGGATCGGGTCTACGCAAAATCACATCGCCCCAACGCTCCAGCTTTTCGCCGCCTCCTGTATCGATTACTTCATAGTCCTTCCAGTTCTTTGCTACGTACATAATGATTTATCCATCCTTCAAAAGTCATTTGGATACTATTGTACAACAAAAAAGGGCCTGTACGCCAGTTGTGGTAGGCGCCTGAAAGGGTGCAGTGCCTAATATGGTGTTGAATTTGGTCCATCACCATATACTGAAATGGAAACCGATTGAAAATTTAATTTGACAATGATAATCATTATCACATATGATTTTGATAAATTCAAATGTTACTTCTTCAGGAACAGTATGACATGATCAATAAAAAGTGAGGGAAAAATAGATGGCTAAATTGTTAGTGGCTTATGCAAGTATGACAGGAAATACGGAAGAGATTGCGGAACTGATCGTCGAAGGAATTAAACAAGGTGGGCATGAAGTGGATCTCAAGTCCGTAACGGATTGCAATGCAGCTGATGTGCTTGATTATGACGGGTTTCTCATTGGAGTATACACGTGGGGAGACGGTGAACTGCCGGATGAATTCCTCGATTTTTACGAAGAGCTGGATGAGCTTGATCTGAGTGGCAAACGGGCAGCGGTGTTCGGAAGCGGGGATACTTCTTACGAGCAGTACTGCGGAGCCGTAGATCTCGCGGCAGCGAAGCTGGTGGAACGTGGGGCGGAGGTATCTCCAGAGATGCTGAAGATTGAATACAGTCCGATGGAGCAGGAGAAGGACACGTGCCGTGACTTTGGCAAACGTTTTGCTGCTGCCGGATTACAGGTGTCCTAAGAACTCATGTTAAGACATAATGTTCAGGCAGCTCTGCAGCCGGGAATGTCAGACGCCCCGGTACGGCTGCTTGAAGATTACAGATTGGAAGAGATGCTGCGCAGCCCGCATCGGTTCATCCGCCCGGAACCGGAGGCTGAACAGCGCTCTCCGCTGCAATGGAGACACCGTGTACAATATGCAGTCAGCCATGCAGTTAATGCTTTTTACAGTATGGACCCGGAAGTCCGCAAAGAGGTGCCTGTACAGTATTTACTCGAAAAGTGGTGGCCTAGAAAGGCAACCGGATTCGAATCAGTACTTCATTACTGGGATATAAAAAACAAAATTACCGATGAATTATCCCTTGCAATTGCCATGAACGATGATCTGAAGCATCCGACCATTCTGTTTGAACAATGGCGAACGGAGCTTCCTACCTTGTCGATGCATCTGTCCATGATCTTCCAGGCGGCCTGGCAGCCAGAGGGCTGGGATTCGCTTCTCATCCAAAAATATATGGTTGTCCATGATCCAAACGTGGTTGAGGCGTTCCAGCATATGGTGAGCGTGTTCTGCTGGGAAGCATTTGGCAAGCTGCCAGGCATGATCGAAATCTATTGTTTGCTTGAAGGTCGCAAGATTCGATATATCCCGGGACGACAATCACTTATCCGTTCGATGGATTATATTCGACTGATTCGTGACAGCAT
Organism: Paenibacillus sp. RU5M; assembly: GCF_900221055.1. Classification (NCBI taxonomy): domain Bacteria; kingdom Bacillati; phylum Bacillota; class Bacilli; order Caryophanales; family Paenibacillaceae; genus Paenibacillus; species Paenibacillus sp. RU5M. Next base: position 520,746 of record NZ_OBQM01000001.1, read on the forward strand.
TCCGAGCGCAGAGAAGGTGGAATCTGATCAATTTACGGTTCAGGACAAAGCCAGAGTACATGAAGAGGTCGATCGGTGGAGAAGTGAGACTGAACCGAAAAAAAACTGGTTGATGTAAAGAATGACAAGGGATGCTGTGATATATCGTGCAGATTAAGGAGGGATGAGCCATGTCTACCGGTTTGAGACAAGATGCAGCAAGAGGCAAGAAACGTACAGGAACTTGTGAATTCAGCCCGTTGCCTGTACCACAGTTGGTTATAAGACGGTTGCTGGATGAAGCAGATCCATCTTTATATGTGATGAGTTCAGAGCCTTGGCGGTTTATGTTGTTCGCGAGTGAAGGACGTCAACTGTATCTGGAGGCGGTCAGACAGAGTTACCCACCACATTTGGCAGATCGTTACGGGGACTGGGCTACATATCAATATACAGAAGCTATTCCGGCACATCTGGTTGTTGTCGCCCCTTCAAGTGCCAGGGAGGACCATTTATTGCCTGCAAAAGCCTGGAGCAAACGTTTTTGCATCCTGGCAGCGGAACAAGGTTTGAATGCCGTCTGGAAGATCAATGATTATCAACAGCATCCCGTGTTTATGAATTTGATGGGTTTAACGCGTGAGGAAAAGGTATTGGGTGTATTCCACATCGGTTACGGAGACCAGTCTGCACTTCGGGACACCGACGCAGGCAGACCAGCCTCTGAACTGATGACGGTCTACGACCATCTGGTTTAAACGAGGGGATCATCCCTCATTCTTATTTGCCGGTCTTGGCAATAAAATTACGAACGAGCTGACGATACGATTGATCTGCTGAGCTTGCTGAATACATCCGATTCGACACAGTGATCGTGTTGCCAAAAAAGAACCGTTCGAACTGGGTCTGTCTGCCTCCGAATGATCCTGCTCCAAGCTCCCAGATTAGGCGGAACAATGCTGTGCGTTCCTGAGATACCATGTCGGTTCCTCTCAGGTACGTATCCAGATGCGGCGCGATTTCGGAGCGGAATTCTTCTTCCTGAGGCACCATAATTACGCCGCTGGAACCCAAGAGCTGCAAAATTTCAATCATCTCTGGATACAGTTTGGGAAATAAAAGGTTTGCTGCCATTAACGGTTTGGAGGCAGGTATTATAAATCCCCGTCCATCTGCCATAGCACCGGCTTCTGCTGCCAGAGCCAGTGCTTTTAACGTTTCAAGACCGGCGAGTACCCTGGCTGTTTTCTCTACCACATGCGTTTCAGCAGCTTGGTCGAGCGTGTCAGCGAGTAACTGAATGGTGCCCAGAACAAATTCCGTTTTAGCAATATACCTACATACGACCTGATGTCCTGCGTGAATGTGAAAATGGCTTCCGCTAAAGAGGCGGCCAGACATTTCCTCATTACCTGCGAAGAATATCCGTTCATGAGGAACAAGCACATGATCAAAAATGACGATGTTGTCCATCTCTTCATATCTGGAACTGAGTGGATAGTTGAAATTAGATTCGGCTGCGTAGGTATCCCGGCAGATCAGGCTAATTCCAGGCAAGTCATTCGGTACAGCAAAGGCAAAGGCGAACGGATTTTCATCTTCGAACGGTGCCGGTGAAGGGGAAGGATACACCAGGATTTCGTCTGACGTGGCGGCCTGAGTGGCCATCATGAATGCACCATTAATGATCAGACCTTCTTCAGTGCGATCAACCACTTTGGCGGCAATGGCATCTTCGGTCGCGTCCAATAGTCCTGAAATTTTACTGGCATGAGGCTGGATAAAGGCATGGGAGAGGGTAATATCATTATCACGGCAGTAGGCATAGTAGTTTCTCAAATTTTCAGCGTATTGTGGCGATACTTCTTCAAGAATATCTGCCCCAGTATAAAAGGCCATAATTGCTGTGTTCATATAATCGGGTGATCGTCCCAAAAAACCATGGTGAGTCCCTGACCAAATATTCATTGCTTCTCGGCGTCTGCGCAAGTCATCTGCGCTGGTTGGAGGCAGAAAGGACATACCTACTGGTTTTCCGTCAGCAGGAGATGCATAAGTCATCGTATCGATTAGATGTGGATCAGACTGAAGATCGTACAACTTCGCTTGTGTTTCCATCAAACCTGCAAACGCAAAATGTTCAGAACGTTTTCCGGTAATAAGCTCTCCTTTGTACCAGCAGGGGACTGTCTGGACATCGATACGTTCGATATACTGTTTGCCACTTTTTACGGGCATCGTTACTCACCTCTATGATCTATTCGTTCATGGGCAGTTTGACTGCTCTCGTAGTGTACGTTAATAGGCAGTCCAATGTGCATGTAGAGAGGGGAGTTCAGATTTTGCAGAAAAGAGCTTGATAATAATTATCATTCTTGTTACAATAGAAAAAGAAAAAGGAACCACAAGGGTTCCTTTAGCTTGTACAAATTGAATTTTTATTTTACTTCAAATGTTTTGCAATCCGTTTCAGCGGATTCACTTACTTTTTTGGAACTGTGACTCACGATGTAGATTGAAGATGCGTTACATTTGTTCTCTTGAGCCCAGTGACGACATGAATTTACCTCACATAATACGTCTTTTGCCATGATTGATAACCTCGCTTTGATTGGATTACATTCGTTGGTATAAAAGAACTTCCGGAAATGGCAAGTTGCCGCTTGCAAATCTGGAAAAATTTTGTGCTCTCTCGAGTAAATAGAGGGCTTTTTTGCGTTATACACAACGATGCATATTTAGAATAGCAAATTTTGCTTCCTCTTGCAACAAATTGGACGGGACCTTACGCAAAATGATGGACAAGTCACGGAAACTTTGCAAAGAGGCCGTCTTATGTTATTATTTAATAGTAATAATTACGATTAAAAGATCGTTAAATATGGAGGAGAATGAATCGATAGCATTTAACTTGGATGATCCCCTGAGACATAGAAGAAGGAGAACGATCAACGATGAGCAAAACCAACCATGTAAACCGGATACCCCGAGCGAAAGGCATCGATATGGCCTCTTTTTATTCACCGAAAGAGTGTGGACGCAAGGCAAAGCATATTGTATTCTCCGCAGACAATGAACGGGTTGTGGAGGAGTTTATTACGATTCTCGGTATGAAAGATCAGTTTGCAGAACATGATGTGCCAATGCCGAACAAAATGGTGATGTTTGGTCCTCCGGGTACAGGCAAAACATTAACTGCTTTTCATCTTGCACACCGACTTCAGCTTCCCCTGGTTCTTGTAAGACTCGATGCCATTATACACAGCCACCTTGGGGAGACGGGAAGCAATGTCCGTAAACTATTCGAATATGCACGGGCTAACCCCTGTGTGCTATTTCTAGATGAATTTGATGCCGTAGGTCGTACGCGTGAAAGTAATGATGAGGTTAAAGAGATGGCTCGTGTCGTCAATACATTGTTGCAATGCCTGGACGAATTCGAAGGAGACAGCATTCTGGTTGCTGCTACGAATCTGGAGACCCAGCTGGATCATGCGATATGGCGGCGATTTGATACCAAAATGACTTATGGGATGCCGGATGAATCGAGCCGTAGATTATATATTAGCAAGTTGATGGGGCAGTTTGAGCAGGAGAGCCGACTGGAAGAATTCACGTGTGAACGCCTCACAGGATGCAGTTATGCCGATGTAGAGCAGATTGTCTTAAAAGCTAAACGGAAAGCCATTATTGCCAACATCCCATTACATGAGCAATTCATTAATGATGCGTATGCAGAATATAAGCCGCGGGTACTGGCCACATAGCTTGTATATGAATATCAGCAAACACTCTCACATAATGAATAGCCCGGTTCCTATGAAGGAATGTCGGGCTATTCGATATTTCAGCAATTTACTTGGGCCGTTTGCTCATGGTTCTTTGGCAGATGAAGAAAGCCCGTTTATGACATGCAGACATCGTGTCCTGCTAAGCGTTAGCCGTTGCGCGGTAAGATGGTTCTATCTCTGTTTTTTCAGGACCAGACCATCGTGGCAAAGTTAAGGTGAAAAGGCTGCCTTCAGGACTGCTGGAGGTCAGGGACAGCTCCCCTCCCTGGGCTCGAGCAAGCAAGCGGCTATAGGTCAGTCCCAGACCTAGTCCACGGGTACGGCGTTTTTTGATCTCGCCACGGTAGAAACGTTCGAAGATCTTGGGTTGATCGTCTTTGGTGATACCCGTACCGTTATCCTGCACATTAACAAACAGGTTGTCCTCCTCCGCACGCAAACGGATATGAAAGACGGCAGCATGGTCGGAAGCGGCTGCTTGCAGTCCGTTATTGAGCAGGTTGACAATGATCTGCTGAATCCGAAGGGTATCACCGATGGTATAGAGCGTACCCGAAGGTGTATGCAATTCAATTTCGGGAGACTTGTCCTCATAAGCGATTTTCCACTGATAGATAATCTCACCCACCAGCAAATTCAGATCTATGCGTTCCCGACGAATAGCAACACTTCCAGCGCTCATCGCATTGTAATCCAGCAGGTCAGCGACCATTCGTTCCATACGTTCGGATTCTTTGAGTGCGATGTCGAGAAATTCCTTTGCTTCCTCCGGACTGACGATATCGTCCCGGACAGCCATCACAAGTCCTTTAATGGACGTTACTGGTGTTTTCAATTCATGGGTTACCCCAGCAAGTGACAGGGCACGCCATTCCTCCAATTGCTGTAAACGAATGGACATCTCGCGAAAAGATTCGACGAGTTCATTCATCTCCCGTTCCCGTGTATTCAGATCCAAATTGACTTCATAGTTTCCGTTTCGAATCTGCTCCGCGGCATGGGCGACCTGGCGAATAGGCCTGGAGAGCTTGCGGGACAGGAGGTAGATGGTAAACCAACCACACAGAATTAAAGCAACGAACAGGATGCACACCACCAGCATCGTTTCCGGATTGTATGCAATGGACTTTTTGGATTGCATGACCCACACTTTACCGAGCGTCTGATCGTCATCTGTGACGTTAACCGTAACCCCGGCGAATTTATTGTTTCTTGGTTCGCGCAGGTCGTCAGACAGCCGATAATACACATCCTGCTGCGTCATTTTTGGTTTGGAATAGATCAATTGATTATTGTTGTCGAGCACCATAATACAAAAATAATTATCTGTATTGAAAAGCTTGGTACGTTTGTCCGCCAGTCTGTCAAGATCCGGGGGAATATACAGTTTGTTTTCTGTGCCAGTTACCTTCTCGGCGATTTCCAGACCTAATAGTTGGGCCGTTTTGAGACCTTTCTCAATGGAAGTGGTTCTGATCCAGTAAAGTGCCCCTGCAACAATAATGGTAAAGCCGATGCAGAGGATTAGAAAATAACGAAGCGTCCAGTAAGACAGAATGGATGTTTTACGTTTCGGTGTATTTCGTTTTAGTTGGCGATCCAAAATTGATACCCCATTCCCCGTAAAGTCCGGATTTCTCCCGTTTCCGGTAGCCAGTGAGATAACGCCTGACGCAGCCGTTTGATCGACAGGTCCACAGCCCGATCACTTCCGTCATAGTCCATGCCCCATACCTGTTCGATCAGATGGTCTCGGGTAAATGTGCGGTTGGGGTATTCCGATAGAAACAGGAGCAGGGACAAATCACGTGGTGTCAGTGCAACCTCGGCGCCGTTCAAAAGTACCTGTTTGGCAGCCAGGTCAATGACCAGATTGCCAAAGTAACGTTTGCCCTCACCTTCGGCTGTCCAGTGTGGGTTGCGGCGAAGCACAGCATTGACTCTGGCGACCACTTCCTCGGGCACAAAGGGTTTGCTCATATAATCGTCAGCACCGGCATTCAGCCCATTCAGTCGGTCCTGAATATCATCCAGTGCGGTTAGCATGATGACGGGACAAGCACTTTTTTCGCGGATGATTCGCAGCAGATCCCAACCGTCCATTCCGGGCAGCATCACATCCAGCAAAACCAAGGAAGGAACATCCGCATCAAATTGAGTTAAAGCAGTGGGTCCATCCGCTGCATGACGAACATCGAATCCCGCTTTTCGAAGATAGGCAGCCAGCACACGGGCGATAGCTTGTTCATCTTCGACGATGAGTATGGATTTCAAGAAGGTGTCTCCTTTCACTTCAGAAGCTTGTGTACTGATTTTACATGAGCGGAAGCACAATGCCAATGAGGCAATTATTTTCAGAAAAAAATGCGTTGTATGTCATTTCTTGACGTCATCCTGACACATTGGGCTGTTAAGATGTTGATAAATAACCAACTTATACAGTTACCCATTGGAGGAAAATAGAGATGAATAAAAAGACAAAAACATGGATGATCTCAGGGGCGGCAGCAATTGTTATTCTTGGAGGCGGAGGGTATTATTTCGCAAACAGTTACCTGGGCAATAACGTTGAGATTGAACAGGTGCTTCCTGCCAGTACCGCCGCGTCCACAACGGAAGCCGGATCGGACAGTGGTACAAGCGTATCCAACGATGCAGCGCGAGCAGAGCAACTGAATGGAGAATGGAGCATCAGCGAAGGTTCAAAAGTATATTTCTCGGTAACGACATCACAGGAAACCGTCAATTTTGCCGACGAGCAGGTGAGTGGTAACCTGACCCTTAATGTAGACGATGCGTCCCAGATGAAGGCGGATGGACAGATTGAGATGAGTGACATTGATTCAGGCAATAGCCAGCGGGATGGACATGTGAAGGGGGCTGATTTCTTCGATGCAAGTACTTATCCACAAGCTACATTTAAGGCTACCTCATTTGAAGGTGTACCCACGGAATGGCCGGCAGGGCAGACCGTAGATTTTAAAATGAACGGAACCCTAACGGTAAAAGGGATTGAGAAAGAGGTAACGTTTGACGTAAAAGCCGCTTATGAAAATGACCAGGTGTTGTTGTCCGCCACAACGATTGTTACCTTTGAAGATTTTGGTATGGAGAATCCACATTCGGTGGTCCTTTCTACTGAAAATGACATTCAGGTTCAACTGGAGCTGAAGCTCAGCAAGTAAGCATATAGTAAGGCTAAAATCTGTTCCAATCTGTCTAATCAGGCAGAGGGACAGTTTTTTTTGTTAGGAATGGGAATCGATCCACAGTGAGCAAGGAATTACCATTCGATGTGTTAAAATAACTGCTGTTTCCTTGGCATAATACCGTGTCCTCGATTAATGTAAAGCGCTTACAATAATAATGATTTACAACATTCATTGTTCAAGTTGAACCAAATACGATTAGGGGGAGATCAAGCGTGCACAAAAGATACATAAGTGGCTGTCTCGTATTATTGATGTTGTTCTGCGATTTGGGTCTGGTAGTTCGGCCCGCAGCGGCAGCGGCGAAAGTAAACGTTGCGCTGAATAAGGCGGTTACGGTCAGCTCGGAGGATCTACAATGGGGGGGCAATAAAGAAAAAGCGGTGGATGGCAAAGGAGATACGTATTGGAGTGCGAGCACTGGAACAACAGTTGATCAGCCACAATGGGTGATGATTGACTTGCTCAGCGCCCACCGCTTAACTGGAGCCGAAGTATTGTGGAAGGATGACGTTATTGTGCAATTTGTCGTCGAGACATCCATGGACCAGGCGAATTGGACCGTTGTAGCTGATTACAGTAACAATGTCACAGCTAAACAAAAGGTCGATCTTGATTTTCAGGAAGAGGGGGTCCGTTATGTCAGAGTCAGGATTCCTTTCTACGGTGAATCAGGAAAATGGTCTGCTATATCCGAGCTTCAAATCTGGGGAGAGGAAGAAGGTCGTGACCCGGCAGGAATCGCAAGTTATGATGCAGTCAACGTAACAACCGTAAGTCGGATTGCCCCAGTTCTGCCTAATGAAGTCATGGCACATTACGGGAACGGGAAATCGGGTCTTGTCCCGGTTGCATGGGAGGAAATTAATCCTTCAAAATATGCATCAGCAGGCAGCTTTACCGTTACAGGTGATATATATGGAGCTCCCATTCAACCTGAAGCTACCGTTACGGTAGAAGGATATCGCAGTGATTTTGTCAGAGGGGTGGATATTTCCACGTTAACAGCCATTGAGGATAATGGAGGTTATTATCTGGACAGCAATGGAGCTGAGCGCGATCTGCTCGATATTCTCAAAGACCGTGGCGTGAACTATGTGCGGCTTCGACTGTGGAATGATCCACAGAAATCCAATGGGTACAACGACAAGGAAGATGTGATTCGTCTGGCCCAGCGGGTAAAGGCAAAAGGCATGAAGGTCCTGCTCGACTTCCATTATTCTGATGAATGGGCACATCCGGGCCAACAGCTTCGTCCAAAGGCCTGGGAAAACTTTTCATTCGACGAATTGAAGAACGCTGTCTATGATTACACGCGTGAAGTGGTAAGCGAGATGAAGGATGCGGGCGCGATGCCCGACATGGTTCAGATCGGTAACGAAATTAACAGTGGCGTGTTAAACGGATTGAAGAGTAACGTCAATTTTGATGAAAATGTAGCTTTGCTTCAGCGCGGTGTGGACGGCGTACGGGATGTCCCTGGAGGTGATCAGGTCAAAATTATGATCCATCTGGCTGAAGGGGGCAAAGCGGATACATTTGACTGGTACTTCGGCGAATTGCAGAAAAAGGGGCTGCAGTACGATATTATCGGGCTGTCCTATTATCCATTCTGGCACGGAACATTCGCAGATGTGCGCAAAACGATGAATGAGGTATCCGCGAAATATGGAAAAGAAGTCATTATTGCTGAAACGTCATATCCATTCTCGTATAAAAACGGGGACGCTCACGGCAATATTATTGGCAACCCGGAAACGCTGAATGTGGGAGGTGCTACCTTCCCGGCAACCGTGCAGGGACAATACGATGCGATTGCAGGCATCATGGACATGATCTCACAAGTTCCGGATCAGAAGGGAGCGGGTTTCTTCTATTGGGAGCCTGCATGGATTGCGGCCAATGTAGGCTGGATTGCTTCCGAGGGAGACGCATGGGAGAATCACGCCATGTTTGATTATGACGAATATCCGGCTAATGGCGGTTACTCGTATGAAGGGCGTGCCCTGCCATCGCTGGATGTGTACAAACGTGGTTTAGACATTCTGCCCGCAGATCGGAAAGATTTGTCGGCAGCCATTACGCATGCAAAGGCGCTGGAATCCAGTGATTTTACATCTGAAAGCTGGACCACACTCGCTCCAGCCATTGCAGCAGCTGAGAATACGTACAAATTGGCGTATACATCTGGTGGTATAACCCAACAGGATACGGACGCTGCGACTGCCACTCTTCATGAGGTTATGCAGCAGCTTGATGTTATAGCGGCGAATCGGAACGGTCTCGAGGCAATCATTGCCGAAGCCAAAACATATAAACAAGCAGATTGGTCTGCTGCAACATGGGCTGTTCTGACCAAGGCTCTTACTCGTGCAGAACAGGTTATGACAGATCCAAGAGCTACCCAGACCGAAGTGAATACAGCAGCAAAACAAGTGGAAGCAGCCATCCATGGGTTGTCCAACGTAGACAAAACTGAGCTGACACAGTTTATCGGTGAAATCCAGCAGCTGACCGAATCTTCGTATACTCAGCGAAGCTGGGCAAACCTGAAAGCGGTATTGTTAACGGCAATCACGGTCAGAGACAAGCAGGATGCCGTACAATCCGAAGTGCAGGGGGCTCTGACAACACTTCAAAAAGCCAATAACAACCTTGTTTTGCTGGAGGCATTAACAGCAGGTAAAACAGCTACTGCATCAAGCAGTGCCGGTACTGGTGGTGGAAAAGACAACTCACCTGGGGGAGCGATTGACAGTGACCCCACTACTTCATGGGGAACAGACCAAAGTGTGGATAGTTGGTGGCAAGTGGATCTGGGGGCGACCGCTGTGATCCGTAAGTTGGAAATGTCCATGTGGAGTGGAGGCATTAAATACAAGATCGAAGTATCCAATGATAACAAGAATTTTGTCAAAGTCGTAGATACAACAAGTGATGTGGTTGTATCCACCAGTCCAAGACATATCCTGCCCGCAGGCACGGAGGCGCGTTATATTAAACTGACCATTACCGCTGGTTCTCAGTGGGTAGGCTTTATGGATTTTGAAGCTTATGGCATGTTCCCGGCGGACAAATCTGCCTTGGGAACTACAGTGGATTCCGCTGCGAAGCTGCATCAAAATGATTACACGGCCGCAAGCTGGAATGTGTTTGCACAGGCATTGTCGTTTGCCCGTGTGCTTATGGATGATACAGAAGCCAGTGCACAGGAAATCAGTGCTGCAGATAACGCGTTGAAAGAGGCGGTTAGTCAGCTTGTACGGCAAGAGTCGACTACGGGTCAGCCGTCACAGCCCGGTCAACCTGCACAGCCTTCCACGCCTGGGTCATCGCAGAATCCCGGCAATCCTTCTGTAACGCCACCTGTTGAATCCGGTAATCCAGGAGAAAGTGGTTCCATTACATTCAAAGGTACAAGCACCGGAGCGGGCTCCTATGTGATTCAACCTGATATGAAGCAGTTGTCTCAAACGATTGACGGAATGGGAGCAGGCAGCAAAAAGCTCACCTTGATTGCAGATGTTCCTAAGGATACAAAGGCTGCGACCTTCCGGCTCAATGCAAACCAACTTCAGGAATGGGCACGTACTCAGGCATTACAGTCGCTGGAGCTGATCATGAAGCAGACATCTGTCCGCATCTCGTTAAGTGTATTGAAGGATGCTCGTAATGAAGATGGAGTTACAATGGATGTCATTCTGGTCGAAGACTCCACAGCCAATCTGTCTGAAGCGCAAAAGAAAACCATCGGTAACCGCAACGTGGTCAGTGTGGATCTATTGTTGAACGGGCAGCCGTTACAGTGGACTGATAGATCCATTGAAATTGCGATGTCGAATGTTCAACATTCAAATGCAGAAGACGTTGTACTGGTTATCCAATCCCTTTTGGCAAATGGTGAAATGAAACCAGTAACCTTTACTCAATATGATGAAATGACCCAAAGTCTGGCTTTCAAGCCGCTTCAATCAGGCCGTTTCGTGATTACTGAAGTGCAGGTGCCGTTGAATGACTTACAATCCTACTCCTGGGCCATTAAAGAGGTTCAGAATTTGTATGGCAAAGGAATCATTTCAGGCATGACAGATACCCGATTCAGTCCGCAAGCAGAGCTGACACGAGCACAATTTCTGCAAATGATCATGAAGGGGATTGGCGAATCACGTTTGCCGGATACATCCATTTCAGCTCTAACGGATGTGAAGAATGATCAGTGGTATACAGATTCCGTACGCCTTGGTCTGGAGATGGGAATCGTGCAAGGCAGAGCAGACGGATCGTTTGCAGCCAATGAACGTATCACCCGCGAGGACATGGCGGTGATGTTAAACCGTGCGATACAGGTCATGAAGCAGAACACCAGTACAGCCGTTGATTCAACACCCAACAGCACCACATTTAATGACAACGCAGATATCGCTGAATATGCAAAACAAGCTGTTGCATCCATGCAGGAGCAAGGTCTACTTAGAGGAATGGCGGATGGCACGTTTGCGCCAAAACAGCATGCCAACCGTGCACAGGGGGCGGTCGCTGTAGCCAGAATGCTGGAGCAGATTTATAAATTCTAAGTGTATATATGTATAGGGATCGGGTCTTTCTGGCTCGATCCCTATGTTTATGGATTTCAATTAAAATGGTAGACAGTTAGTAATCAATTCTGCTATGATTCAAATGATAATGATTACCATTATCACAAAAAGCAATGAATTATAGGGGGCATCATGTTTATGTTTAAATCCAAATCGATTCTTTCCATCTGCACGTTATTCATTGTGTTTACGCTAGTTCTTGCGGGCTGCGGAAATGCAGGAAAGACAACGGATGAAACGGGGAGCGGCTCAGGACAGACGAGTGAGAATCAGGAATCCACTGGAACCGATACAGCTCAGAATGAATCAGCGGAAAGTGAAACACGTGAATATGAGACGGATAAAGGGACGGTTACCATTCCTGCACATCCGAAACGCATCGTGACCGATTACTACGGGGGCGAAATTCTGTCTGTAGGCGGTAATCTGATTGGTGTGGAGCCAAGTGCCTTTGATAATCCGTTCATTAAGGACAAGCTGAAAGACACCACAGACGTGGGTTATCCGGTGAACGTGGAGAAGACGCTGGAATTACAGCCTGACTTGATCGTTGTGATGTATGATGATAACTACGAGGAACTGTCCAAAATTGCACCAACTGTGCATATCCCATATGGTACAGCCACAGATATCTACAAGACAGTTGAGCTGTTTGGTGATTTAATGGGTCAACCTGATCAGGCGAAGGCGTTCATTGCCGATTATGAGAAAAAGGCGGAAGAGGGACGCGAGAAGCTGAAAGGTATCGTGGACGAAAATACAACCGTTGGATTATACGAGTTGACGGACAAAGGGGATCTGTGGATCTTTGGCGACAACGCAGGCCGGGGCGGGCAAGTTGTATACAATGCTTTGAAGCTGAAAATGCCGAGCAAAGTGAGTAAAGACAATCAGACCGTGCAGCTATCGCTCGAAGTACTGCCTGAATACGCTACGGATTACATGTTCATGACGGTGTACGATCCTGAGAAAAAAGGCGAAGCACTGAAGGAATTCAAACAGTCCAAAGTATGGAATGGTCTAGATGCGGTGAAGAATCACCGGTTCTTCGAGAATGATTTTGACACATTCTATCGATATGATCCGATCGCCATTACAGCCCAGATTGATTTGTTTGTTGATCTGATCTTGAAGAGCGCTGAACAAAACAAATAAATGATGAACGTTGTTTAACAACGTGGTGACTTCTAATGTTAGGCTAGCGCCTCGCATAACTTAACCCATAATGAGTTGTCATTACTGACTATAATTATAGAAAATCGACCTGCTTTAAGGCTTCTGCCTAAGGTAGGTCTTTTATTATATAAAAGCAAAAAAAGTTGTTAATGTCACATTGACAATATCGAATTCATTTGTTATCATTTCGATAATATCAAAACGACAATATTAAGAAATGGGGAATGAGTGATGTTTGGATTCCGATTCGTGAAGTTTCAACCCAGTGAGTACGTAATGAAAGTGAAGAATGGGCAGGTGCAGCGTCAAGGTGTGGGTTTGTCTTTCTACTATTATGAGCCGACGACATCGGTGGTGGTTCTGCCTGTATCTTCGGTGGATGTGCCCTTTATGTTCGAAGAAATAACAGCCGATTATCAAACCGTTACGGTTCAGGGTCAACTGAGCTATCGTATCGTTGATTATATGAAAATCACCCAAAGCTTGAACTACACGTACAATTTGCGCAAAAATAGATATATTTCCGACGATCCTGGCAAGTTGGATCAACGTGTGATTACGACCGCCAAAGTGCTGACCAAAAAACATCTGGAGCAAATGCCCCTGAAGGAAGCCATTCAATCGAGCGAACGGCTGGCTAGCAGCATGAAACGGGAAGTGGTGCAGAGTGAGGAACTGGAGAAATTGGGCGTAGAGCTGATGAGTCTGTCCATTCTGGCCATTTTGCCCAATAAAGAGACGATGCGTGCACTGGAAGCACAAGCGCGGGAAGAGATTTTACGCCAGGCCGACGAAGCGCTGTATGTACGTCGCAACGCATCCATTGAACAGGAGCGGAAAGTGAAGGAGAACGAACTGAACACGGAAATTGCCGTAGAGACGAAAAAACAGCAGATTCGAGAAACGCAATTACATGCCGAGCGTTCGGTGAAACAGAAACAAAATGAGATGGAACAGGAACAACTCCAATTCAATACGGCGATGGAGGAACGGAAACAACAGCTTATTGAATTGACGATTGCCAATCAGAATGCCGAAGCTGATGCCAAAGCCTATGAAATTGCTGCCGTGATGAACTCGTTACAAGAGGTGGAACCTAGCGTGCTACAGGCGATGGCGAACATGGGTATGAACTCGGATAAACTGATTGCCCTTGCATTCCAGGAGCTGGCTGAGAATGCCGGGAAAATTGGACAGCTTAACATTTCGCCGGATCTGCTGCATGGATTGATGAATCCACCGACAAGAGAGCAGCAGGGAGGTCGGGCACGATGAGACTTGGGAAGGCAAGCCAGACTGTAGCCGCACACATTACTGGAGGAGAACCGATGACCGAATACAAGTTGATTCTGGTCAAACGCAGAACGAGGCTGGAAGAATTGGTGGTCCGCTATAATACGGTCCAACAAGCGCAGTTCTATATCGAACGCTTGGGAGCAGACTTCAGTGATTACCTGGAGGAGGACAGACGTTATCATCATTCCGTGCAGCAAGCTCAGAAGGAGCTCAGCCAACTGGGCCGGGTTCAGACCATTGATCGGGAACATGTGCCCAACTTTATTTTTGGAGCACAGGACATTGTGGTAGTGATTGGACAGGACGGTCTTGTTGCCAATACGCTCAAGTATGTAACCGAGCAGCCGCTCATTGGTGTTAATCCTGACCCCATGCGTTGGGATGGGGTATTGCTGCCATTTACGGTAGAGGATCTGAGCTTCATTATTCCCGATGTTATTCGTAAACGTCGCTCTCTGAAAGAAGTGACTCTGGCCAAAGTGGAGCTGAATGATGGGCAATATCTCTATGGCGTCAACGATCTGTTCATTGGCCGAAAGACGCATGTATCTGCTCGTTATGAAGTTCGCATGGGTTCATCGGTAGAACAACAATCCTCCAGCGGAGTGATTGTATCCACGGGAATGGGATCGACGGGCTGGTTCAAAAGTGTGCTGGCAGGTGCTGCTGGAGTCGTGGGCTCGGAAGCATGGCAGCACATCCAATCGGGTGAAGCGTTCATCTCCGATAGAGACAGCAGAAGCTCACATTCAAACTCGAACCCTAGAGGGAAAGGTTATTCAGAAGCACATATCGCTGCGACTGCTTCTGCACAGGAGAGCATGAGCGACATGAATCACTTTGGCTGGGATGCGCCTTATCTGTATTTTACAGTACGTGAACCCTTCCCCAGCCGGACGACTGCAGCCAATCTGGTGTTTGGACAGATTCATCCGAAACAGCCTTTGCAGATTGTCTCCCAGATGCCGGAGGACGGCGTTATTTTCAGTGACGGGGTAGAACAGGACTTTCTTGAATTTAATTCCGGAGTGGAAGCGACTATTGGCTTGGCAGAGAAACGTGGACGTTTGGTGGTCTAATCCTTTATTTCCAATCCGTTTTTGACTAGAATGGTAAACTAGATGTATAAGATATGTCAGTGAACGGAAAGAAGGTTGACGATGCAATCGATATTGCTGGTTGAAGATGATGCCAAGCTCGCAGGATTGCTGGGTGAATATCTGATCCGAAATGGTTTTCAAGTGCAGATTGTGGCAGATTTCCGTCATGTTCTGGATGAATTCATGCAGATCGGTCCGGATTTGGTATTAATGGATGTAAATCTGCCTCAATTTGATGGCTACTACTGGTGTAGACAGATCCGTTCGCATTCCATATGTCCCATTCTATTTATTTCGGCTCGTGACAGTGGCATGGATCAGGTTATGGCGCTGGAACATGGGGCGGATGATTATATTACGAAGCCTTTTCAATACGAGGTCGTACTTGCTAAAGTTCGTAGTCACCTGCGTAGAGCATATGGGATGTATGCAGCTGTTCAACCAGAAATGAAAGTGAAAAATGGCTCTATGCTGCTGTACCCCGAAAGATATGTACTGGAGTTCGATGGTCTTTCCGTAGAGCTGACTCAGAAGGAATCCATATTGGTCGAAGCGCTGATGGCCAAGGCCGGTCGGGTGGTGGGCCGGGAACGTTTGCTCGAACTGATGTGGGAAGGTCAGCATTTTATTGATGATAATACGTTGAATGTGTACATTACACGTGTTCGCCGTAAGCTGAAGGATCTGGGGGCAGAAGAGGTTTTGGAAACCGTTCGCGGAGCGGGCTACCGATTGCTTGATTTGGAGTCACCTGTCCAAGAGGACCGACAATGAAACTGTTCTTAAGAGATCAGCTACCCCTCATCGGATTTTATTTGCTGCAAATGCTGCTTGTCCCAAGTGTATATTGGCTTTCAGGTGAGGATCGCCCCATGAGGATTGTTCTTTATGGCATGTTTCTCAGTACAGTTGTATTGCTCGTGTATCTGACCGTACGTTATTTCCAGCTTCATCCATATTACCGTGTGCTCCAGCAGTCACAACGGCTGGTACAGGAGCCTTTCCAATCACTTGGTAATGCCCCTGTGGCTAATTCTTTACAGGAATTGATGCATGAACTGGAGCGTAACCGTCAGAATGAGATGGGGCAATTGCGCATGCATAGTGAGCAGCAGGTTGTATTCATGAACCGTTGGGTCCATCAGATGAAGACACCCTTGTCCATTATTCAGTTGACCCTGGAAGATGTGGATGATGATAAAACTGCTGGCAGTATACAGGATGAGCTGGATAAAATGCGCAAAGGGTTGGAAATGGTACTTCATTCTTCACGTCTGGAACAGTTCGAAGGGGATTTTCGCGTAGAGCTTCTGTCTCTACCCGAGGTGGTTCGAAGCAGCGTAGCTGAGAATCGACGTTTGTTTATTCGCAGAGGAATTACGCCGGATATCCGAATGGATAACGACCTTCATGTCTACAGTGACTCCAAATGGCTGCGGTTCATGTTTACCCAGATTTTGACCAATGCCGTTAATTACTCTGATAGCAAAGCAGGTAAAAAAGTGATGATTACTGGCTATATTGAAGAAGAACGAATCGTATTAGATATTCAGGATCAGGGTATCGGCATATCGGCTGAAGATATTCAGCGTGTGTTTAATCCTTACTTCACCGGAGAGCGGGGAAGACAGTATCATGAATCTACAGGTATGGGACTATATCTGGTCCGTGAGATCAGTACACGTTTGGGTAACCAGATAGAATTGTTCTCCAAACCCGATGAAGGAACATTGGTCCGATTCAGCTGGATGAATCGAAAATAGAAGTGCTTTGCCTATGGGCGAGGTGCTTTTTTTTATGGAATAGGAAGAAGGGGGAACATAACCTTAAACGCTGTGTAAGGAAAGTTTAAGGTAAATCGATAGCAGGGTTGTATGAGGTCGTTTAGGATAAGGATATGAAAAGAAAGCATAGTTTATTTGGAGGGGAAACACCATGGAAATGTTGCAAGTTTCGGCACTAAACAAAGTGTATCAGGGCAAAGTGCAGACTCAAGCCCTTAGTGATATTCATCTGACCATCAAGCAGGGTGAATTTGTAGGGATTATGGGACCATCGGGCAGTGGGAAAACGACGTTGCTCAATATGGTCTCGACCATTGATGAGCCAAGTTCAGGCAAGGTGCTGATTAATGGCATGGATCCGTTTGATATGAAAAAGAAAGAACTCGCCATGTTCCGACGTCGGGAACTCGGATTTGTATTTCAGGATTTTAATCTGCTCGATACCTTGACCGTTGCTGAAAATATAGTACTTCCGTTGACGCTGGACAAGGTCAAGCTGAAGGAGATGGAGAGCAGACTCGATCGGATTACCACTCAGCTTGGAATTGATCACATTCTGGATAAACGCGTCTATGAAATCTCGGGCGGACAGAGGCAGCGAACAGCCATTGCAAGAGCTATGATTAACATGCCATCCATTGTACTGGCCGATGAACCGACGGGTGCGCTGGACTCCACGTCATCTCAAGCGGTAATGGAATCGCTTGAACAGATCAACCAGCAAGAGAAAACAACCATTATGCTGGTCACACATGATCCGCTTGCAGCAAGTTATTGTCATCGGATTGTGTTTATCAAGGATGGCAAGCTCGCAGCCGAAGTGCATCGTGGCGATAACCGACAGACGTTCTTTCAACGGATTATTGATACATTATCCTTCTGGGGAGGGAATTCGCATGAGCTTTCCTCAGTTCGCCTTTAACAACATTCGCCGAAACGGGCGAGCGTACATCGCCTTTTTCCTAAGTAGTGCATTCATGGTCATGATATTCTTCGCGTATGCGATGTTTATCTATCATCCGTTTGTTGAGAAATTGCCGATTGGTAAGACTACGGCAGCGGGAATGCAGGTTGCCTCCGTCATCGTATACGTTTTCGCGATCTTCTTTGTTATGTATTCCATTAGTGCATTTCTGAAATCACGGAACAAGGAATTCGGTATTTTAACCATCTTGGGCGCGGAACCAGGACAGATTCGAAGACTGGTCATTCTGGAAAATATGTTTATCGGATGTCTGTCCATTGTGGCTGGAATAGGTGGAGGCATGTTATTATCCAAGCTGTTCCTGATGTTAACCACCCGATTTATCGGTATGGAAGACCTGCCTTTTTATTTCCCGGTAAAGGCCATGTTGATTACAGTGATTGCTTTTTTAGTACTGTTCTTTTGCATTTCCCTGTTCACACTGATCTTTATCGGAAATAAGCGCGCATTGGAGCTGCTAACGGGCACGAGCAAACCCAAAAAGGAACCTAAAGCATCATGGGTATTCTCTATTTTTGGGCTTGCGTTTCTCGCTACGGGATTCATTGCGCTATACGGCAGTTTGTCGAGTGAGAGTATTCTGATCGCTGCTGTGACAGGCATTGCAGGTACGTATTTTTTCTACTCGCAGCTTTCCGTGCTGGCCATTCGTCTGTTGAAACGTAACCGCAAACGGGTGTGGCATGGTACACGCTTGCTATGGATTTCCGAGATGAGTTACAAAATAAAAGATAACGCACGCATGCTGTTTATGGTGACGGTGGTTATTGCGATTGCTTCCATGAGTGCAGTGGTCATTTTGTCGCTGGATCAACAGAATCGACAAGTATTTAGAGACAATCATTTTCCGATTCGTTATAACGTGTACAGTGCATCGGAAGAACCTAACATGGCACCCGTCAATGAGGTTCTTGACGCTGCGGGTCTTCAATATCAGAACGCTTATCTGGAATATTTTTGGACAAGTACGGATGATAGCGGCATCAGTGTGATGTCTCTAAGTGATTTCAACCAGTTCAACACAATCCAGAACAAACCGACCTATAAGCTCTCAGCTCATTCCAGTATATTCATTGATTCACGCAATGTGGAGAAGCCTCGACATGAAGAAAGATTTCGTTCCTATGCCAAGGGCGATCAGTTAACGCTGGATATGAATTCAGGGCCTGTTACATTCGATATTAAATATACTGAAAATGAACCGGAATTCAACGGTCTTCTGTATACATCAGCCCTAGTTATTGTAAGTGATGAAGAGTTTAAGGCTCTTGCCGGACAATTGGACAAAGATGCTGTTTCCGGTAAATATCTTTATCATATCCCTTCATGGGGGGGATCGGTGCCCGATCGGCAATCATCTGAAGTGATGGTAAGCGATCGGCTGGCGGGCATGGATGAAATCATTAGGAATAACTCTAATGATAAAGATTTTTCGGGCTTTTTCACGACGCGATACGCTGACTTCGAAGAATTCAGACAGACAACGGCACTCTTCACCTTTTTGGGGATATTCATTGGACTGATCTTCTCGATCTCCTCAGCGAGCTTTCTCTATTTCAGGCTACACACGGATCTGGAGGCAGATGGGAAAATGGTGCATTCCTTGTCTAAAATGGGTCTCAGTTTTCAGGAGATGAAACGATCATCCACAATTCAGATCGCGGTTCTCTTTTTCTTCCCAATCCTGATCTCAATTGTTGAAACGCTCGTTGTTGTTAAGCCGTTTCTGACTGAATTCGGTATTACGAATTATACTGTTCCGGTATTAACCGTGTTTGGTGCATTTCTGCTGGCACAGACCTTCTATTTCTTCGTCATTCGTTCAAGATATATATCTTCACTACGCAAAATGATGGTTTAAAGTTAGCGGTTTTATATTAATCTGGTCATGTCCCCTGTTTTTGTTCTCTATGCTCCGGTTAATGGAGTGATAGATCATATATGAACATGAGAGGGGTCATCCCGGATGTGGACTGCATTCATGTGGGGCGGCATCTCCGCCTCGGCTGTTGTCTTAGGAGCACTTGCTGCGCTGTTTCTGAAAATTCCGAAACGAGTTATTGGCTGGATCATGGCTTTTGGTACAGGGACCCTGATTGGTGCAGCCGCATTTGAATTGATTGGGGACGCCCTGAATGATGGGGGGATTGTGCCGACGGCAATTGGATTTACCTCAGGGGCCGTAGTGTACACGCTATTCGATTTGCTCATTTCCAGTAAAGGGGGAGCAGGGCGCAAGCGTTCGGAAAACACCGGGAACGGAGATTCCAGCCAGAGCGGACTTGGTATTTTTGCAGGGACGGTCATGGATGCTATTCCCGAATCAATCATGCTGGGGGCCAGTCTACTCGCCGGGAACGGTGTCAGTGTTGTGTTGGTTGTTTCTATCTTTGTGAGTAATATTCCGGAGGGTCTGTCCAGTACGGTTGGACTTCAACGCAATAAATACTCCCGCTCCAAGATTATTCTCTTGTGGCTGGGTGTACTGATCATCTCTGCACTTGCAGCATTGGGAGGATACCTGTTCCTGGAGCAGCTTCCTGATGAGATGGCCGCGGCTATTGGGGCATTTGCCGGAGGAGGCATTATTGCAATGATCTGCTCCACCATGATGCCGGAAGCGTTCGAAGAAGGTGGGCCAGTAGTAGGCTTTATCGCTTCGATGGGATTGCTTGTATCCCTTTTGCTTGACCTTTGATTCATTCAATTTAATAGGGGAAAGAGTACCTTTCAGATGATGATCTGGAGTAAGGTGCTCTTTTTTACGTTGTGTTTTCTTGTGCTAAGCACTGGAGTTACATATAATTTTAGGTAGAACAACTGGGAAATGCTGAGTGATTGCTTTTAGCGATTGTCATGATGCAGTGCAAGAGACGGAATATCAGTACAATGCCAAGAACAATTTTGACTATGCTCTTGCTGTCGACGTGAATGGAAGATCCTATGAAGCCTGGCCGCTCATCAACAGTTTCGCTGCCATGGACAAGGAGGAAGACAACAGGCAATTATATTCCGTGTAGATATGAATCATATTCAATACCTTTTTCACATCGCTTATCAGGAGTTTGATGTTCGACCCAGTGAAGATAATCCCTATCTGGCGGGTACAGTGAGCTATCAATCCACAGAAAATGAATATGTAAAATCCGAAAAGCAATATACCAATGCCAAAGATTTTACAACGGTGTTGAATTTTTATAATAAGGACAAAGAGGTGATTTATACTTATCAAAATACTGGAAAAGGGGATGGACAGCTGGTACAATCCATTATTCATCAGGGGATGAGTCGTTCTAGCAATGGAGGCAGTGAAGCTGCTCGTGATCCTTATATCAACGTTACGGCTTTGTTCCATGATAAGTTAGACATCGATATGAAGCTGGATGTGGATGAAGAACATAAAGTCGTAACTATTCGAATGAATAAAGCGGAGGCGAGATGATGAATTTATTCGGTGTACATAAAGGACCTACATATTTGGAAGGTTTGGTTCGGGAGATTTCGGATGTTCAGACTCATGAAGTCGAATGGAAAGGCAAGTTGCAGACGAGCGACGGACATGACAAGTTCCATATTTTTTATTATGGTGACTTAACCGAAGATGATCTGATAACCTGGCATGATTCGACACCGCTCATTGTATATGCAGAGCATACCGTAACTGGGGAACGTTACCTACTCATCGATTCAGCCAAATACGGTTATGATGCCATGCTGTGTGAGACATATCCGGAGGAAGACCTGAATAACAGGCCTCTACGGCCCTACCTGGACGTCGAAGGGGAAGATATATTTGAAGTACAACTATCTGCCTTTTACAACGTGCCGTGGGATGATGAGTTCGGGGAAGATGTGGGTGAAGATGGAACCTTCGAATTAATTACGGGAGAGCGCATGGATTTTGAGCAGGTGAAACGTGACGGCTATGATGCATTTGCCATACGCATTGTAAACCGCAAAGGCGTAATAACCGAAATTGTGCAGGAAGAACTGGCTTAGGCTAGTTGAATTTGCTGACCGGTTGAATGACTGGTGAATTGAACGAAACGATCGTAGGGAGATGTCGTGAATGTATATAGTAACTCGTGCGTTGAAGCCCATACCGGCTAAGGAACTGGATCATTTTGAAGAACAGCATTCTACCTCGTTACCTGCGTCATATCGCCAATGGCTGGAACAATACGGGGAAGGCACGTATACGGGCTGGATGAATGTGCAGCGGCCGGACCAGGAGGTATTGAAACCTTTTGCTGAATATGATTTTTGGATGCACACGGAGGATACACCGGTTACCCAGGATCAGCTTCAGGAGTGCATCAGTATCGGCAGTTCGGTGGATGGTGATTTCCTGGCGATTCATCCAGAGGTGAAGGGATTGTTATGGCTCCCGCGTCATGATGAGCATATTATCTTGTGGACTTGCTCAGAAGCTGACTTTGGAGAGACATTGGACCGGATCTATTGCGGATATTACCATCAGGATAAACCGCTGACCCCGGCGTATTTTGAACCGTGGAACGAGCTGCGAAACCACACGTTCTACCATTTGGTTAACGTTGAACGTGAAGGCTCCATGAAAGAACTGGCCGATTTGTGTAAGAGTAAATTCAAGTGGGATGCAGTGATGGAAAATGAGTACACATGTAAGCTTTTTATGGTCTCCATGGGTGGATATTTACGTTTTAATTATGCGAACGGCAGGGAAATTGCGCTTTTCTATGAAGAGATGCACGGGACGGAAGGTGCAAGGGATCACGATCTGGATCAATTTTTGCTGGCAAATCATTGTACAGTCATCAATAGAGGCGGAGTGGAGGAATAACAATTGAATTGGTTGAAAGAAAATATTGCAGAAACGTGGCGAATTGAAGGCAAACGATACGCAAAAGATGTCAATGCATTTGTACGCAGAGGCATGGCAGGAGAGCAACTGGATGAATCGGAGCTCGCGGAGGATGCCAGAGCTCAGACCGGTTTGTAAAAAGTGCTTCAAAACTTAATTTGTAAATCGATTTTATACGAAGTGGTTACCGCCAGTCCAGTCCATATAAATCAAGACTATAGCTCTAGTTTATTGACAAGTGAATTGTAGTGTGTAATATTTATGTAAACGTTTATACATTAGGGGAAAAAAAGATGACAAAGACAATTAAAGATGTCGCAAAAGAAGCCAATGTGTCTATTGCGACCGTTTCTCGGGTTGTCAATGGAAAAGACCGGGTGAAAAAAGAAACCCGAGAGAAAATCCAACGAGCCATTGATAAATTGAATTACGTGCCGGACCAAGCGGCAAGAACGATGATCAATAAAAAAACAAGAACAATTGGTATGGTTGTTCCTGTTCTTTCAAATGAGTACTGGGCTAAGTTAGCAGAATTCATACAAAGAAAACTGTTGAAAAAGGGTTATACATTGATTGTGAGCACATCCTATTATGAATCAGAAAGCGATAATCCTTGTCTCAGTACTTTTCTTGAGCGCAAGGTGGATGGTTTAATTGCCGGGACGCTTACGAAAAATATGGAGGAGGATATTAGCGAATATTTGGAGCGATTTATCAAACAAGACATCCCGATCGTTTCCTTTTCGTCCGTTAAGAATAATATTACCTCTATTACGGGGGATGATCTAACTAGCTCAATCGAGGCCGTTGAACATTTAATTCGCCTCGGACACAAACAAATAGCTTTTATCGGATCGCTTTCTACCGGTATTGAAAGGGAATTGGGATATCGTAATGCTTTAATGCTTAATAATATGGCTGTTAATGAGGATTTAATTATCAGCAACAGGAAGGATCATGTTCGAAATTTCAGTCAATATGGCTATCAATGTGTTCGGCAACTCGTGCTGGAGAACAAGGAATTTAGTGGTTTATTTTGCTCTAATGATTTAATCGCAATCGGAGCCATTAAAGCGCTTGATGAGCTAGGATTAGACGTGCCTTCAGATAAGGCAGTTGTTGGATTCGATGACATTGACATGGCTGGCTTATATCGTCCGGCTTTGACCACGGTCAAACAACCCATTGAAGAAATGGCCGCCACAGCAGTCGATATACTGTTAGAGCAAATTGAAAATCCAATCGAAAGGTACCTTCAAAAGAATATATCATTTCCAATGGAGCTTGTTATCCGTCAAAGCTGCGGTCCCCCCAAAAAAACTTGACAAGTTGAATTGCAAGGTTTATCTTTTACCTATACAAAAAAGGTACACTGAATCCATTATTGAAAGCGATTTCAAATCAATGGATTTTATTTTAAAGCCATTGTAATAACGTTTACATTAAATTCAATAATTCAATCATTAACAATCCTTTAATTCACACGGATAATGCCATGTAAGCCTGTCTATATGTTGTCGGTTCGCATATCTAGTGAATCAGATTAGAATCAGGAAAAGTCTTAACGTTTACATTATAAAATATATTTTACTTAGACTGGAGGTGAACATATGAAGTAATGGAATGAATTGCGGCTTGTCGTTCAATGTCAATCAAATATGTTTTGTACAAATTCACTTTAGGGGGACTGAGAATGGTTAAGAAAAGTTTCAGTGTATTGATGACAACCGCTCTTGTTGTATTGCTTGCAGCTTGCTCAAGTTCGAACGGAAGTGAGTCTAAGGCGGATTACTCTGCTTCCAAAGCTGGAACAGGCACGGCCACTACGAAGCCTGTCGAGATAACATTCTGGGATATGGTCTGGGGACCAACCGGCTATGCTGATACGGGTAAGAAGCTTGTTGAGAAATTTAATAGTGAAAATCCGAATATTAAAGTGACGTATCAATCGACACCTTGGTCAAACTGGTATCAAACTTTCGCGAACGCGATTGCTGTTGGATCTCCACCGGATATTAGCACGGGCGCTGGCTATCAGGCATTTCAGTTTATGGATTCCAATGAGATTCTTCCGATTGACGATGTCATTGAGGACTTGAAGAAAGCGGGCAAGTTGGATGATTATGCTCCAGGAAGCGTAGAAGCTCTAAAATATAATGGTCACTATGTTGCGCTCCCTTGGATGATCGATATTCGAGTACCCTGGTATCGGAAAGACATCTTCGAGAAATTCGGTATTACTAACCTGCCGAAAACTTGGGATGAATTAAGAGTAGCCTTGAAGAAAGTATCCGGAAACGGTAACTATGGTCTTTCGTTGCCTGGAAATGATTCAACCGGTATCCAGGGGATGTTCACTCTCATGCTAAATAATGGTGGAAGCTTGTTCACGGCAGATAAAAAAGTGGATATGATGAACGATCGGAATGTTGAAGCCAATCAATTCATATCAGATTTGGTTAAAGACGGGTCCATCAATCCCGCAATGGTAGGAATGAAAGAAGCAGATGCGATCAAAGAGTTTGGTACCGGTCATGCTGCAGTATATATTGCTACCTCAGGCTTCTCGGATAACTTCCCTGATCTCAAAGATGAGCTGGGAGTTCTCGAGCCTCTTGCCGGACCGCATGGCGATAAGCAGACGCTGGGCTGGATCAACAATATTATGATCTACAAGCAAAGCAAGCATCCTAATGAAGCGAAGATTTTCCTTAAGTGGTGGTCCGAGAACAACAAGACTTTGTGGACGGAAGGGAATGCGGGCGGCTTCCCGGCAAAGACATCTTCCACAAAAGACCCATATTGGAACAATAATGCCAACCTTAAAATGATTACAGAAAAATATTTGCCGATCATGAAAATTACAGGGAGTAAGTACACAAGCGGATTCTCGGAGCTTAACCAAATTGAGGGGGATGGCTCGATGAGCCAATTGGTTCAGAAGATCATTAGCGGCAGACCGATCAAAGAATCCATGCAAGAAACGACAACGAAGATTAAAGAAATAATGAAGGAAAAGTAATCACAACAGGAAGCAGGCGGGGATGTCACATGGACATTCATTACGTGCCTCAAGAAAGTAGGTTACGATATGAATAACGAACAAGGAGTTAAGTGGTTACAAATTCGATTCTTGTTCCCAGCGATACTGTTTATTGTGTTGGTTAATATCTATCCATTTATCTCCGGTATTTTGTATAGTTTTAAAGATGGGACTCTATTAAAACCGGGATCGTTTATTGGATTTACTAATTATCTTAAAGTACTGAAAATGGATGAACTGTGGCACGCGTTTTCCTTTAGTTTCTGGTTTACGCTCTTCTCAGTTATCGGAAGTTATGTTATAGGGCTATTCTTGGCACTGCTTCTTAATCTCAATATCCTGGGAAAAGGAATTTTTCGTGTAGCTTTGCTCATTCCCTGGGTGCTTTCCTCCGTCGTATCCATGGTAGGGTGGCGGTGGATGATTGGCAGCCAGTCAAGTATCGTAAATACTTTCCTTCAATCCTTGGGTATAGAGCCCATCTTATTTCTAAGCGATGAAAAGTGGGCTGTATTTTCCGTCGTTATGGTTAAGATTTGGAGAAGTTACCCGTTCATGATGGTATCTTTGCTAGCCGCTTTACAAACGATCAGTCACGATTTGTATGAGGCTGCAAGCATTGATGGTGCCGGGAAATGGCGTTCATTCTTAAGCATTACGCTTCCGCAACTGAAAACTGTAAGCTTCGTATGTTGGATTTTGATGAGTATTTGGAGCTTCAACGATTTCGACGTTCTTTATTTGTTAACCGGTGGGGGACCGATTGACGCTTCGCAAAATTTGATCCTTATGAGCTACAAATACGCCTTTGTCAAGGATTCGGTCGGTATAGGAGCTGTACTTGCCATTTTTAGCTTGATTGTCTTAATGGCCCTTGCCTTCATCTTATTAAGAGTTCAGAAAAAAGGCGAATAGGGGGATTTATATGACCAAAAGATTTACGTACAGTCTTGTTTTTCTAATTCTCATCCTCGCTTCCCTTGTTGCTAATCTTCCTATCATTACGATGGTTTTGAATTCATTCAAATCCAACTCGGAAATTATGATTTCGAACAAATTGCTTCCAGTACATTGGACGCTAGATAATTATCAATTCGTGAATGAGAAATCCGCCTTCTGGCAGCAGTTCGGCAACAGTGTATATGTAACCGCCATTTCCTTAGTGTTAACAATCATCATCGGAGCCTTGGCCGGTTATGCTATATCCCGATTCCGCACATTTATTTCCGGAACATTTTCCGTTCTGCTTCTGCTGCTTCAGATGTTCCCGATCATATTGGTGCTGTTACCATTGTTTATCACCTTTCGGTCTTTGCATCTGAACAATACGCTGACATCAGTCATCATCATTCAATCAGCTGCAAATTTACCATTCTCGGTACTGATGTTCAAAGGTTTTTTCGACACCATTCCTAAAGAAATTGAAGAAGCCGCCTGGATGGACGGCTGCAGCCGTTGGATCACCTTCTCCAAAATTGTGTTGCCTATTTCAGGCCCCGGCATTGCTGCAGTATCCATTTTCTCCATCCTATTCTCTTGGAACGACTATTTAATCGTAAATACGTTCGTCAAAAAAGAAAGTCTGATGACGGTACCAGTAGGTTTGCAGCTGTTTATGCAGCAAAACTCCACTGAATGGGGAAGCTTAACCGCTGCCGCCTCCTTGTCGACACTGCCGGTGCTTATCTTCTTATTTTTCGTCCAGAAATACATGGCATATGGTTCCGCAGCAGGTTCCGTAAAAGGCTAAAAACATAAACATAGAAGAATTAAACTTAAAGGAGAGTATCAATCATGGAACAGAAAATTTTAAATGTTGGTATTATCGGTCTTGGAGAAGTTGCACAGGTTATCCATCTCCCCGTACTAGAATCACTTCCCCATCAATACCGGATTGCGGCTTTATGCGATATCTCCCCTAAGCTTGTCACGTATCTAGGAGAAAAGTATAGAGTGAGGAATCTGTATACGGATGCTGCGCAGCTAGTAAAGCAGGCTGATCTGGATGTCGTATTCGTTCTGAACAGCGATGAGTATCATGCAGAGTGTGCGATCGCAGCAGCTAACAACAACAAGCATGTATTGATTGAAAAACCAATGTGCCTTACCGAAGCGGAAGCGGATGCCATTATTGAAGCGCAAAACAAAAACAACGTAAAGGTATTGGTCGGCTACATGAGACGTTACTCGGCATCCTTCCTGGAGGCAGCGAAGCAAATCGGGGGCATTGGCAAAATTCAATATGCGAGAGTCAGGGATATCATCGGTCCGAACGGATATTTTGTGAAGCCAACAAGCCATGTTGTATCTTTTGACGATATCCCAGAGGTATTGAAAGCTGATAAACTGGATCGAGCAGAACGATTAGTAAAAGAAGCGACTGGGCTAGATGCCAGATCCCCTTATTTCAGTTTATATCGTTTTCTTTGTGGTCTATCTAGTCATGATCTGTCTTTGATGCGGGAAACCCTTGGGATGCCAAGAGGCGTCGTCGGGGCAAAAATGACGAACAACGGAAACCTTTTTCTCAGCGCTATCCTGGATTACGAGCAATTCGCTGTCACTTTCGAAACCGGTATTGACGGGCAAGGACGCTTCGATGCCCACTTGGAAGTGTATGCAGACAGTAAATCCGTTAGAGTTCAATACGATACACCTTATATTCGGCATTTGCCCGTAAAAATATTTGTGAACGAAACTGTAGGTGAAACGTATACGGAATCTGTGATCAGACCTACTTTAACAGATCCGTATACGTTAGAGCTTCAATATCTATACGATGTAATCACTAAAGACTTAACACCGAAAACAACACCAGAAGACTACAAGGAAGACTTGGCTATTTTCAAAATGATTATCGATGCATTAAAGTAATATTTATGACAGGGAGAAAAGTCTAAACGTTTACATTGATAGATAAAAGTCGAGAAAAGGGAATGGGGGCAATTCGAATGGAGAAAATAAAAGTAGGGATCATAGGCACCGGCTTTATAGGCCCTTCACATATCGAAGCGATCCGAAGACTTGGCTTTGTCGATGTGGTAGCGCTATCTGAAACAGATCAGAGCAGCGCGGAGAAGAAAGCCGCCTTGCTAAACATCCCTAAAGCTTATGGAGATTATAAGGATATGCTTCGGGATGAGGAGATACGTGTGGTACATAATTGTACGCCGAATCATCTTCATTATCAAATAAATAAGGATATCATTTTTGCTGGTAAGCATGTTCTTTCCGAAAAGCCATTGGCGGTATCTAGTGTAGAATCGGCAGAACTGCTGAACTTAGTTAAAGAACGTGGAATCGTACACGGCGTCAATTTTAACTACAGACAATTCCCTATTCTTAGGCAATTAGCGTCTATGGTTGAGCACAAGGAACTAGGGAGGATAAATCTCATTCACGGTAGCTACCTGCAGGATTGGCTGCTCTTCGAAACGGATTACAATTGGAGGTTGGCTCCTGAAGTAGGCGGTAAGTCTAGGGCGGTAGCGGATATTGGGTCCCATTGGTGTGATACGGTCCAATATGTGACAGGGAAGAAAATCGTAGAAGTATTTGGTGATTTAGCAACGATCATACCCGTCAGGAAGAAAGCAAAGCAGCACTTGGCAACCTATGAGAACCAGACACAAGAAGCTGGAGCATATGAAGATATTCCGATCCAGACGGAAGATTATGCCTCAGTCCTCATTAGGTTTGATGACGGCAGCAAAGGGGTCTTTACGGTCTCTCAGGTAAGTGCCGGCCGGAAAAATCGATTAAGCTTTGAACTGAATGGCAGCAAAAAGTCGGTTCATTGGAACCAGGAAGAGCCAGAAAAGTTATGGATAGGCCATCGAGATCACGCGAACGAAGTACTCTTGGCAGATCCCTCGCTATTTGCACCGGAAGCTCGCTCCTCGATTCATTACCCCGGAGGTCATAACGAAGGCTGGCCGGATGCACTTAAAAACATGATGCTCAATTTCTATTCTTATATTCGTGATGGGAAGGACCCGTCGAGGGATAAGGCTAATTTTTCCACATTTGAAGAAGGACATTTATCGATGTGTATTACTGACGCAATCCTAGAAAGTAACGAAACAGGAGCATGGGTAAATGTAAATAATGAGAAAAATTTATGAACATATAATTACTGCTTCAACCCAGTGACATAGTGAAATATAGAGAGAGCGGCGGCCAGAAGCATGGTCGCCTAATTCATGACGGACGATTATCAAATTGATTTCTTAAGGAGACTTGTATGGCGCATTTACTAAACAGCCGACAAATTCATTTATGGCGTATCGCCATCTATTTCTTTTTTGCTCTGTCTGGATTCGCTTTTGCATCATGGATATCGCGAACACCCACAATCCGGGATACTTTGGGCGCTTCAACGACCGAGATGGGCTGGATTATTTTCGGGCTGGCAGCAGGTTCCATACTCGGGCTGCTTAGCGCAAGCCATCTTATTGCCCGCTATGGAGGGCGCTTTGTCATGGTAACAGGATTGACAGTCGGTGCCATTGGACTTGGAACTGTGGGTATAGGCGGCTCATGGCTTTCGGAAGGGATCATTGTGTTTTTGGGATTGGCAATATTCGGTTTCGGGATTGGAATATGCGATGTAGCAATGAATGTGGAGGGTACGGCAGTCGAGCATGCAGCCAAAAAATCGCTCTTGACTGGATTTCATGCTGCGTTTAGCGTAGGCTCTTTTTTAGGCGCTATTACCGGATCACTTGC
Organism: Paenibacillus sp. RU5M; assembly: GCF_900221055.1. Classification (NCBI taxonomy): domain Bacteria; kingdom Bacillati; phylum Bacillota; class Bacilli; order Caryophanales; family Paenibacillaceae; genus Paenibacillus; species Paenibacillus sp. RU5M. The sequence goes on from NZ_OBQM01000001.1 coordinate 551,275, forward strand.
GATCAAAAGCGATATTCCTGTCCTTCTTCATCTGGCGTTTGTCGCAATCGTCGTCGTCGTGTCGGTTGTTTATTTGTATCGTATAGTGCCTGTTGGAACAGGGCGGGATAACATGGCCGATATTGACGAACCGCCCTTGACTACAAGGGAGCGCATGGCTGTATGGAAAGAGCCGCGAACAATCCTTATCGGTATCGTTGTTTTGGGAATGGCATTTGCGGAAGGATCTGCGAACGACTGGCTTCCGATCGTTATAGTGGATGGCTATAATGTCACGCCGGCCACAGGATCGTTTGCATATGGTCTGTTTGTAGCCGCTATGACGATTGGTCGTGCAGTAGGCGATAGGTTACTTGACCGATTCGGAAGAGTTGTTGTCCTGCGTGCATCCGCGCTGTTTGCAATCATAGGATTACTCATTGTAATATCGGGAAAAAGCTATGCGATTGCTGCCATCGGCGTTGTATTATGGGGACTTGGTGCGGCATTTGGATTTCCAGTGGGTCTGTCAGCGGCAGGAGACGATCCCCGTGGAGTCGCTGCCAGGGTGGGGGCTGTTACAACGGTCGGTTACTTTGCTTTCCTTGTAGGTCCGCCTATTTTGGGAGTTATAGGGGAATCTGTGGGGTTGCTTCGCGCCTTAATTGTCGTGCTTATCGGGGTAACTGTTGCTGGTTTGTTATCGTATGCCGCGAAACCAATTGGACCAAGAGCAGAGGAAGCAAAAAAAGGTGTGGACCTTAAGATGGATCTATAAAAGTAGCGCTGTGTGTACTATCGGTAAACAACAGGTTTGGCCGAACAATAGAGCTTGAAAAAGGACCTTCGCTATCATTAAACCCTGCAATTACGGCATTACTAAATGAGCGTAATCGATTAATCGGTGAGTTGGTCATCGTCCTCGACGATTATCTTGTCATTGAAAGTCCTGATTCAACATTAAATGATCTATCTATGCAAGTCTCAGTGATATGGCGATACCAACGGCTCGGTTTCTGGAAAAGGTGAACTAAATCAAATCATGATGCAGGACGATCTGGATCAATTTTTGCTGGCAAATCATTGTACAGTCATCAATAGAGGCGGAGTGGAGGAATAACAATTGAATTGGTTGAAAGAAAATATTGCAGAAACGTGGCGAAGTGAAGGCAAACGATATGCAAGAGATGTTAATGCGTTTGTGCGCAGAAGCATGGCAGGAGAGCAAGTGAACGAATCGGAGCTGGAGGTGGATGGTAGAGTCTCGATTAGTACTGAAGTGTGGAATATGGTGAAGCAAGCCAATCTTCAAGGGGATTTGGAACGGCTTCGGCTTGAGCTGCCTGCTGCAACATGGCCATTGAATGAACATTTTCAATCTTCCATGCAGGCCGTTCGGGTGGTTGGTTATCTGAACGCAGAAACAATTGTATTCTCAACCGCCACCTTCACGGAGAATGGCTGTGTATATACGGCTGATCAAGATGGATGGTTGCCTTTCTCTCAATATACCTTCGCAGGTTGTTCGCCAAATGGTGGTGACTTTGCGCTGGCCGGATCAGAAGGTATTCGTATCATCAGACAACTAGATCGCCATCTGGAAGGACAAGAGCTTGCGGTGTATCGCTGGGAAGATATCCAATCCAGTATCCAGAAGGCTTTGCCACGCATCGAATCCCTTGCTGACTGTGAGGATCCGGAACGCACACTTGAAGGACTCATTCCATTCAATGATGGGAAATCCGTTCTTATCTTCTCCAATTATGGAATCTACCTGGTAGAGCAAGACAAGGTATCCCTGCTGCACCCAGATCCTGCAGAGATCGAAGAATACGAGTTGGAAGATACGCAGATTGATATGGGTCATGCAGCAGTCTCACGTGACGGTCGCTGGATTGCCTACGGCAGCCAGGTCAGTAACCATATGGTTCTGGATCGCAAACAGAATAAGACATATTCGCTTTATCCTGAATCCAGCTATCCTCACTATGCGGTATTCACCGCAGACAGTTTGAAGGTATGGTTTAATGCATGTCACTTTTATAACGGTGCTACAATACAAGTTCAGCTGGAAACGATCGATGGGAATGAAAGTAAGGAAGATTGGCCTGTAATGGATGAGAATGCCCGTGTATACGCTGCAGTGGAATTGGATGCAGGCATGGTGCTTGGTGACGCATACGGATATTTATATTGTGTGAATGGTGATGGGCAGGAAGTGTGGAGACACTTTGTAGGCAGCACCATCTACTCCTTGGCGACCTCTCCTGACCAGTCCAAGCTTGCAGTCGGTACGTTCGGGGGCATGCTGCATATTCTTGATCTGAGCTCTGATCAGATGGATGAGTATGGCATAGGCACAGGCACCCTCCGTGAAATTGAGCGCTACGTGTTATGGCGTGGAGAAGAACCTTTACGTTGGTAAACACCAATGTTTGAAGATTAAGATTGGATAAAGTAAGGATGGGTAAAGTGGAGGTTGAAATGAAGCGTGAAGAAGCAGTAATTTTGTTGAAATGTCATGCCTTTGCCTACGATGATCTGAATCATTCGACAATGGAAACCGGTTTTCTTGGTAGCTTGCGCCCCGTTCGCGGTAACCTGAATGAAGAAAATTTTCATGAACTCATGGAAATCTTGCATGTTTTGGCTCCTGAACTAAAACAATCTACGCTGGATCGTGAAATTATGGCTTCACTATGGGGAATTACCCACCTTGGACGTGCATGGGCCGTCGAACCTGAAGGAATGTTGCAGAGTAATAAATTGATCTCAAATGAACAGATTGCATTGATGGAACGGTGGCTGGATCTGTTTTCCTACGCTGTTATGGTTCTGATCGAAGACGGAGGGGAAGAAGAGGCGTTCTGGGGATATCAGGAATATGTGCGGGAACGAGTAGAGAAGAGTTGAAAAGGGAGGGATGTGTATGACACCTGAGGCTAATGCAAAATGGAATGATTTGTTTGAAGAGTTGAATGAGCTCCTGAACGAAAAAATCAAAGATGATGAAATTCGGCAGTTATACGAGGAATACCAGCATCGGGAGGGTGCTTCTGAGCACAGTCTAACCGCATTTGAAACGGAGCATGGCGTCCGGCTGCCGGAGGATTTCCGTTCCTTCTATAAGCGTAAAGACGGCAGTGGTTATGCATTTCATATCTTGTATCCGGGTGATGCGGAGGCAGAGGAATGTAATCCGTTTTATCTGATGTCTTTGAAGGAAATTCGGGAAACCAAACAATACTTCTGTGAAGTAGATGAGAAGTTGGACGAGTATTATTCCGCGGCAGAGATCAGCAAACTGGACCCGGAGATTAAGCCCTACTTATTCCATAAAGAGTGGATTCCTTTTGCAACGATGGCGGGAGGCTCGCTGTATTTGATGCTTGATTTTGATCCGACAGAGAAAGGAACCTACGGGCAAGTGATTATGTATGTGCATGATCCGGACTTTGTTTATTATGTGTCTGAGACATTTACAGACTTGCTGGAAGTGTCCAACCGTAATCTGAAGATTATGGATGAGATTGAGTATTGAGCAGGTAGAATCTGTTCAACAGAAGGGCATCATTGGATATTTTAAAAGAAAGTTGAACAAGGACAGGAGCTGCCGATAGCAGCTCCTGCATTGCTATTTTACCATTAGAAACGATGGCCGTGGAAACCTCCGCCAGGTCCTCCGCCATGTGGTCCGCCCGGATAGCCGCCTCCAGGGAATGGACCGTGCGGACCACCCGGGTAACCGCCATGCCATCCTGGGCCTCCGATATGTCCGATGGGAAAGGGCAGCGGAAAAGGTACGATGGGTGGATAGGGATATGGATAAGGGTAGGGGTATGGATAGGGTGGCGGTGGATAATAAGGGTAAGGATAACCCGCAGTTGGCGGGATAGGAACTGAACCAGGTCCGTATGCCATGATGCATGCCTCCAGTGTTTGATTGATGATATTAGCCTATGCTGCGATGCAATGGAGTGACACAGAGGGCTTAATAGAACGTGGTATGGGTGAAGGGGGATATGATTTGGTAGCTGTGTCGTAACCCTACCTCAGAAATGGGCTCACGCATAGAAGCCCAGAGCATAAGCTGGCGTTATAGGTTATCACCTAAACCGAGAGCGAAGGGCAGGCGTTTTATTTTGGCAACCTCTTATATGGACTTCACCTCACCTACCACCCAATTTACAGCTGACGTGAACCAGAATTCTTTCTTCCAAAAAGACGGAAATAACTATATTAATGTTCTCTCCATTCAGCAATTAAACACATTGGGTAACGTATCCTTGCTGGACATTTTTCTTAGCACGGGCAATGTGGTTGATCCTCATATTCATCAGAATGCATCCGAGCTGGTGTATTGTATCAGTGGTTCAGCGGTCGTTTCCCTTATTAACCCGTTTACCAAAGAGTTGTTGAATTTTACGATCACACCGGGTCAAGTAGCGAATGTTCCGCAAGGCTGGTGGCACTATGAAATTGCAACGGTAGATCAGACTCATCTGCTGGCTATCTTCGATGCCCCGGTTCCTGAAGCCATATTTGGTTCGGATATTTTACGACTGACACCTGCGAGTGTTCTGGCCCATACGTATTGTCTGGATGAGAACAAGGTGAAGGAAACGCTTGCTCCAATTCAAAAAACGGTAATCGTTGGTCCGCCAGTGGACTGTGTTACTCAAGTTTCCCCGAGCACCAACATGCCTAACTCGAATAGCCATCCCAACGTGCAGCCTTATGTGAATCGACTTCCATATTGGGGAACATGGGTTGATCCTCGCATTATTCACGAACCAGGCTGTCCGTATTATACAGAACCTCCCGTGAACACGAATAATCAAGGGTAAGTGAACGATATAAGGCATTTAAATGGGGTAAAACCCAGTACATTGTCACGAGTGAAAGTGTAGCAATTATACAAAAAAGAAGCGTTCGTGGAAACGCTTCTTTTTTTGTCCATTTGTTTTCAATTTATGATGTGTAATTCCGTCCCAAACCAAGCTCTGTCAATAACTGACGATAAGCGATAGAGGTACGGTCTGCGGGAATGTGCGCTTCTGCATGGAGATCCAGTGGCAAATCCTCTGGCTTCTGTGATTCCACCATTTCCCGATCTTCCTCAAATACTTGCAAGTTAAACTTAATTGTATCTTCAATCGGAGCATCCTTGTCAAAGTTACGGGTAATCGGACAGAACAACCGCGTAAAATGTGTTGAGATGGGAGAGGCACAGTTCAGAATGTTCAACTTATCGTTCTCCGGGAAGTGAACCGTAAGTGATGCGGCGAATGGTGGAAATACGCGGAATTCACGCAGCCACTGAAAACCTTCGGGTGCTACATTATCCTGACCTTTGCCATAGTTGCTGACAGAACTCCAGTATTCGGCAAGCAGTTCATTGCCTTCGCGTTTTACTTTGTATTGGGGCACTTCGGTGTTGTTCCGGTCGCCGAACGTCTCGGTATGCACGTAGGCAAAATGGGATACATCCAGAAATCCTTCCATCTGACGTCCTGCTGAACCTGCGATATCAAAGTTCGGGGGCAGGATATTAATATAATCTGGATCATCCCATCCCGGGAATGCGGGAATCTGCTCGTCGGTACCGGCGAGTGAAGTCCAGATCAGGCCATAACGTTCAACCGCAGGATATACGATAAGTTTCAGTTTGGGAGAGATTTTGGAGCTAGGGTGTGCAGGTACGGCGGTACATTTGCCCTCACAGTTGTAACGGAAACCATGATATGGGCAGACAATTTCCCCATTTTCTACCCAACCTTTACTAAGCGGTGCACCACGGTGAAAACAAAGATCTTTAGCAACTACGACCTTGTCGTTGCTGCGATACAGGACCAAACGGACATCAAGCAATTGAGCGGCAAGTGGCTTATCTGTCACTTCGCTTGCCTGAGCAATCGGATACCAATATTGAGATAATACATGCCAGTCTTCAGCGGAGAACGTGCAGCCGCGAGGCAGTTCAGATGTAAGTTGAGGATTGGAATTGGAAGTTATCATGGAAGTCACTCCTTGCTAGGATATGAATCGTTCATTTGTTTATGTCAGGAAAGTTTACTTTGTAGCCGTATGTTACTACTCTTTTGTTTCGTGTATCAATATGTATAATGATTATTTGTTCAAAATCACAAACAAAACATCAAACAGCTAACATAAATACGGAAAACCCTGTTTATACATAACGCTTTACGTGAACTATATTCATGTCGGTTATGCTCCACGCAGATTAATTACTTCATTGTTAATCGAGCTATATTCTGTGCCTGAATATGCTGAAGAAATTTTTTATAGAATAATGTCACAGATGTGAGCCTTGGTTTGTCTTAAGGTTGTAGACCAAAATACGGAGGCGAATGCAATGAGTTTAAGAGTGAATTATAGAGTGGCTAATCAGGGTGCTTTCAAAGCAATGATGGCATTGGAGCAGCACATTTCAGGTCAGTTTGAAGACAAACCGTTATATGAGCTACTGAAAATCCGTGTATCCCAAATCAATGGTTGTGCGTTCTGTCTTGATATGCATGCTAAAGATCTGTTGAAGCTTGGAGATTATGCCGATCACATTTTGCTGCTGAGCGTGTGGCGCGAGGTGCCTTTGTTTACGGAAAAAGAACGTGTTATGCTGGAGCTGGCTGAAGCCGTAACACTAATTTCGGAACAAGGCGTACCACTTGAATTGTATGAAAAAGTTAGAGAACATTTCAGTGAGGCCGAACTGGTGGATCTGATCATGGCGATCAACACGATTAATAGCTGGAACCGGATTGCCATTACAACAGGGATGTATCCAGGCTGCTTTAATTAAGTAAACATTCGACCATCTGCCAGAGGAGGCCATTCTCATGAAATTCAATTCCCTCACCAATGAGCCAGAAGTGTCTTCTCTGGAAGTTGGTGAATTGTATATTCGTTACAAAGCCTATGCCTTTTCCATTGCTTACCGCATGCTTGGCAGTGTTGTGGAGGCTGAAGATATTGTGCAGGATTGTTTTGCAGAGCTTCAGAGCAAGTCTCTTGATGATATCCGTAATGCCAAGTCCTATATTGCTAAACTAATCGTAAACCGGAGTCTGAATCTGCTAAACTCTGCCCGCAATCAAAGGGAAAGTTATGTTGGAGAATGGCTTCCCGAGCCGATGAGTGACGGTAAAATGGGTAACATTCCGGAAGAAACCGTGCAGCAGAAGGAGATGATTTCCTACGCTTATCTGGTTATGCTGGAACAGCTTTCCCCAATAGAGCGTGCCGTTTTTGTACTTCGTGAGGCTTTTCAGTATGAATATACGGAAATAGCGGATTGGCTGGGCAAATCAGAGAGCAACTGCCGTCAGATCTTTAGCCGGGCCAGACGCAAGCTTCCCGATAGACTTCCGGCGTTGGAACAGAGTTCTGCAGATTATGCTGCAAAAGAGCAATTGTTGGCTCGTTTTACAACGGCTTTTCTGAATTATGATGTCTCCGAGATGCTGGAGCTGCTTGCTGAACAACCGATATTTACGGCAGATGGCGGTGGACGTGTGCATACGGTCATGAGAACGTTGAGGGTTCGTAAGGGTGTACTTGCCTTGTTGACCTCTCGCCGGGTGCTTACCCGATTGCGAAAACGCGAGTGGGTGCCCACATTTATCAACGGAGAACAACACCTTGTGTTACTGGAAAACGGACAGTTGTCCGAAGTTCTGTGTTTGGAACTGGACTCTCTTGGAGAGCGAATTGAGGGGTTCTATCTCGTTGTGAATCCAGACAAACTTACATCGGTATCGAGATAATACTATTCTGGAATGGAATAAGAAGGGTACAAGGCATGTTAAAGCGGCACATCCTGTAAAGAGGAGTGCCGCTTCTTTTTAGCTTTGAGATTGTACCTGATTTTATTGTGAACTAACAACATCCACTTTGGACTGGTTATATTTATTAATCATTGGCAAACAGGCTTTCAACATGGTCAGTGATTTCTTTGATTTCTGGGGTAAGTTCGTCATTACTCTTATCGAGTAGATGCAAAATCTTCTCCACTGTATCCAGAAGTACACTCTTCGTGTTAGTCTCCCTATTTGCCACAGCCTTTTCATATGCTTTTTTCACTTCTGGATCGATAGTACGAATTTCTTCTTCCGTGTACCAGTCATAGGCGGGAGAATTATCACTTCCATAAAACAGGTAACCAACGTAAAGTGAATTCTTAACTGCTGACGTACGATTAGAGCTTGGGAAGTTGTTCAGGAAAGCTTCCTTCTCTAGAGTACGCCGGATGAGTTCATCCCAGGTTATGATAAAGGCCGCATCGGAAGTTGTGGGCTGGTTGGATTCCGCAGCCATAATATCAATGTAAGCAACAATGTCAGGTTTCACGTAGGGCTGAAACTTTTTGGACATCTCATAATTGATGATGGGATAGTATAGACCTTCACTAGTTTCCAGTTTGAATCCCAGATCGGAAGCTTCCTGCAAGAGCTTGCGAACGGACGGATCTTTAATCACTTTGAGCAGACTGCTATATGTAAGCTTTTGTTCATAACCTATGTTGGAATGGGCTTCATAGAGAACGCTTTGAAACAGTTCCGTATACATTTTTTGATCCAAGTCAGCCAGTCTGATCTTTTGCAAATTCTCCAGTTGAAGGGTCATCAAGGTAGCCTGCCAAGGTCCGACTTCATCGATATGATTCAATAGATATTTACGTGCCTGAACCAGGCTGGGCGTGGATTTCACTGCATTTTTTGAATACATTTGAAATTGATGATATACCGCTTTGGAAGCTGGGACAGGTGCAGCCAATGTAGTTTGGGATGTTATCAGAGTTGCAAAGATGGCCGTAAAGCTTAATGTAATGGCTAGAAAACCAAGTTTAATCAATGGATTCAATCGCATTCAAAAACCTCCCATGTTACATAATGAGTAATTGTGACCACATTCTGATTAAACCAGTTTCTGGTAATCGAATCAAGGTAGAATTTTTTTAAAATAAAATGTGTTATTCAAGACATGCTGCAAACATTAGATGATTCTGGAAATAACAAAGAACAGCATCTTTCAACCTTGAGTGGGTTGTAGATACTGTTCTTTGTTGATTAAGCTTATTTTAAATTAATGGAGAGGTGGTTTATTGTTGATTGGCATCTGAGGTGTGCCGTTTGCTGGAACGTAGGCCTGAAGCATCTGTGTGGTATCATTTGCACTGAGTTGAGGCACTTGATAGTAGGCATGTTGATTTTGATACGTGAAAATTTCGTAAGCCATCTCGATAAACTGTTGAACCTGCGAAGCGATGACCCGGCGTACGGCGCCATTCGTAATTTCAGGTGCAGACATAGCCAGCAAAGAGGCGTGAGACTTGATTAATCCCAGCATATGACCGCTGATGCCTGCATCTTTGACATCCGAAAGGGATTGATTTGGCTTTTTCGGAGCGGACGGCTTGAGGCCATACACAGGTTGCACGATGTTCGGAATCATGTAGGTTGCAGTCTCGTGATGAGGCTTGTGCCCAGTTGAGAAACATTCTGCAGTCAGATTATATTGGGATAACATGAAGTTGTATTGACGATCAAGAATATGAAGAAGTTCAGTATCTTGTACAAACGTCCTGAAGATCATGTATTGATCCAATACGTTGATGGCTCCTGACAGAATTTCATGCATATCGAACATTTCATGCCCGCCATGGTTCAAGTAGGGGGTGAAGTCTGAATTTGTGTTGTTAGCAGGTTGTATTCGGTTTGGAGGCTGCATTGAATTTGGATTCATTGTGAATTTGATTCTCCTTTGGGAAATGGTATGATCCTAGTATGGTCTTCAACAGTGAATTTATGTAATGTGTGCTGGTTATAAGCGAAAATAGAGACAGGTATGGTGGTGGTTGGATGGAAACCGATTGGAGTGTTCCCAAAGCGTTATTCGTTAAACATTATGGGAGCGCTGTTCAGATGCATCGTGGTGGTGTTTATGCAGAATATAAACAATGGGATGTGCCGCAAGAGCTGGAGCAGACATGGATGGAAGAAAGAATAGGTCAGTTAATCTCTGAATTATCCATCATGAATTGGGACGCGGTTGATGAGCTTACGTCGATTTCCAGATATCATGCAAATCCGCTGATTATTGCTGCAGTCACAGCATTCGCATCAAGACAACTGATGAGTGCGGACAGTATGGTGCGTCTAGTGTATGCGGAACGTCTGATTGAGTTGATCAAGCGATATGAATCGATTATTCCGGTGGATAAGCTGCGTGAAGCCTATCAACTGACAATGAACTTGTTGGAGGATGTAGTAACAAAACCGTTGGTGCTTGATCCGGGACATGAACTACAGCAATATGGGTTAAAGGATAAACGTGGACTGAATCTGCGTGTGGAAAAGAACAAGGAAGAGATTATACGTTATTTTCGGAACTGAATGTATTTCATTGGATCAAGTGAGGTAAATATCATTGAGAAAACTGAATTATATCAAAGTATTTATTTTCCTTAGTGTGGTCACAGTGGTGACTCTAGGTTTGTATTACGCAGCTGCGGATTGGCTGGATCAGCGCTATTTTCGCTTCCTTATCTGGAATCTGTTTTTGGGCTGGATTCCTTTTGTGTTTTCATATGTGGCCTATGGCTTTAGCCATGTTAAATGGAAAGGGGCAACATGGTTTGCCGTTGCAAGCGGACTGCTCTGGCTATTGTTCTTCCCGAACTCTTCCTACATTGTAACGGATCTTGTCCACCTGACGGCACGCAGTTCCCGCTATTATGGCGGAGGCAATGGATTGGACTACAAGTACTGGTATGACTTAATTGTGGTTTTGATGTTCGTTTGGGCGGGTTTATTGCTCGGATTTCTTTCGATGTATCAGCTTCAGGAAGTGATCCATCACAAACTGGGACGATGGTTTTCATGGATATTTGTGCTAGCGGGTTGTGCACTGGGGAGTTACGGTGTTCTGCTGGGACGTGTATATCGCTTGAACAGCTGGGATGCGTTAACCAATCGAGAGACGCTGGTTGAACTTATGCATGAGAGTGTAAGTCGTCCATCGCTGGCTTTCTGTATGTTCTTTGGCACGTTTATTCTTACGATCTACGCAACGTTATACTATCTAATTAATACCAGATCTTACCGTGATAGAAAGACGGAGGTCGGAAGTTCAGAGGCTGATCTGCAAGGCTTGCGATAATCTAAAACCTGGCATGTCTGGTTCTAATAAAGCCGAATCAAATAACCCTCAACTATTCGGGAAAACTCCCTAACGGTTGGGGGTTATTTATTGCCCATTAAATGAAAACGAAGAAAGCTACAAGCATTTTAACAGTTCAGGAGCAATCCGTTTGGGGAACACATCCAGTGGAGGTTTTTCCTTTTTTCGTTTGTCATTGGTGAGCACAGCAACGAGTTCCAGAGTCGGGACGATATATACAAATTGACCACCAAATCCACGGGCGTAGTAATAGTGGAGTATGGGGGCGAGCTGTTCTGTAACCTCAGCTTCAGAAGTTTCGTTGGTATAGGCATCTACCCACCAATGCCAAGCGTAACTGCCATGATTGGGTGGTGTAACCGTAATGGCAGGTTTTGTAGAGCGGGTAACAAGATCACTCGAAATCAACGACTGCCCGTTCCACATGCCCTGCTGCAAAAACAGTTGTCCGAATTTCAGTAAATCTTGCGGTAACATCTTTAAACCGAACCCCCCGGTATGTACACCTTGTGGGTCACTTTCCCATTCATACTGTTGAATCCCCAACGGGCCAAATAAGTAACGTTCCGCGAACCCAGCTACGGACATACCTGTACTTTGCATGAGGATGGCAGACAATATCTGTGATACCCCTGAATTGTATTCCATATATGTACCTGGCACATGACTTAAGTGTTGCTCCAACGCAAACTTCACCCAGTAATCCGTACGCGTCATACGCGGAAATGAATTCTGTCCTCCGAATTCCTCCCAGTTGAATCCAGCTGTCATGGTTAATAACTGCTCTAACGTTATTTCAGGTTTGCGGGGGTCAGAGTCTGATACCAGCTCAGGGAAAAAGGTGGAGATCGGCGTGTCAGCCTCAGGCAGCACCCCTTGATCCATAGCAATACAGATGAGCGCGGACAGCACACTTTTGGTACAGGAATTGATTTTGGCAATATGGGTAGCTGCTTCTTGATTACGGTAGTGTTCGTATATGATCTCATCACGCACGCTGACTAAGCAACTGCGCAGATCCAGCGGTGGGATGATTCGATGCAATATGGATGGTATGGATGAAGGATTCATAGTGTCCTTTCTTATTTGGGACTTATCCCATAAAGTGAGTGTTGATTAGAAAAAGGTTTGAATCATTATCTTAGCATATGAATAAATAAGTTCTCAATCCATCCACCTCAGACTTAGGAATTAGTAAGAACTGGACCGCAGACTGATTTAGTTGTTCATATTTATTGATACAATCGGGTCACATAATAAATGGGGTTATTTTACAGAAAAAGAGGAACATGAGCTTTGGTCAGTAGGGTTGGACATATCGGTAAAAGTAATTACATAAAGTGTACCTGATTATTCCAAAGTAGTGTTCCATACAAAGGAGCTAGTGTTATTCATGCTATTACGTATGTTGAGAAATGATCTTTTTAGGAAAAAAGGAATCAACATCGCTCTATTTGTTTTTATTTTACTAGCGGCTTTACTTGTTTCTTCAGGTACACGAATGATTATGGAGTTAACCAATTCAATTCACTATTTATTTACAGAATCCAAGACGCCTCATGTTGTGCAAATGCACGCAGGTAAACTGGATAAAATGAAAGTGAATGAATGGGCACAGGACAATGAGATGGTAGATAAACACCAGATCGTAGAAATGATTAACATTGACGGTTCTCATTTGTTTTTTGGAGCGGAGGCCGAGAAAAACAGCATTATGGATCTTGATTTTGTTGTACAAAATCAGGATTTTGATTTTCTGCTGAATCTGGATAGTGAGATTGTGCGGGTGAATGATGGAGAAATTGCGGTTCCCGTTTATTACTTGCAGCAGAAGAAATTGAGCATTGGTGACCGTATTCATATTAAAGATGATTCTTTCAGCAGAACATACAAGATTGTGGAATTTGTACGTGATGCTCAAATGAATCCATCGATCATTCACTCCAAACGTTTTGTCATCAGTCAGAGTGAATTCCAAACCTTGAAACAAAATACGGGAGAGTCGGAGTATCTGATTGAATTTCGACTTAGAGATTCCAAGATGATTAGCGACTTTACCCAAGCCTATCAAAATACGAGTTTGCCGAACGCTGGTCCTATTGTGAACTACAATCTGTTTCAGATGTTGAATGCGTTGACCGACGGGGTAGTCGCAGCTGTAGTCATTCTGGTCAGTTTGATCTTGATTGTGATCGCTGTACTCTGCATTCGTTTCACCATGCTCGCAACCATTGAAGAAGATTATCGAGAGATTAGCGTCATGAAAGCTATCGGCATATCCGAGCGTGATATTAAGAAACTTTACTTGAGTAAATATGTTGTTATGGCAGGATTGGGCTCTATCGTAGGATTTCTAGCATCACTATGGGTTAACCGTTTGTTCATGTCCAATATGTTGCTCTACATGGGGGCGGCTCCCAAGACATGGTTGCACTACGGCATAACATTGTTTGCAGCTGTCTTAATTTTTGCCATCGTTGTATTTTTCTGCAACCGTGTGCTTCGGCGTTTTAATCACATTTCAGCTGTTGAGGCATTACGTTCGGGCAGTATGGGTGAGACGAAAATAAGTCACAACAGACTAAGCCTGTCCCAAAATCGGTGGTTATCGGTTCCAGTTTTTCTAGGCTTAAAAGAAGTCATCCAACGAATGAAAATGTTCCGTTTGCTGTTGTTTGTGTTTATTATAAGTTCATTTATTATGATCGTACCTATAAATTTCCTCCATACGTTACAAGCTCCTAGTTTCATTTCTTACATGGGTGTAGGTCAAAGCGATATGCGTATTGATCTGAGGCACTCTGAAGATATCGAACAGCGTTACGCTGAATTAATTGATTATGTTCAAAAGGATAAGAATGTACTTCGATACTCACCTCTTGTCACAAGTCAATTCAAAGTGTTGAACAGTGAAGGTAGCTACGATCATTTAAGCGTAGAGACAGGTGACTTTAATGTTTTTCCTTTGTCTTACGTGAATGGCGCGGCACCGAAAAATGAAAATGAAATTGCTTTGTCTGATGCGAACAGTAAAGACATGGAGAAGAAGACGGGAGATACCCTGGTACTGATCGTAAATGGACAGGAGAAAACTATGACTGTGAGTGGTGTATATCAGGATGTGACCAATGGTGGAAAGACTGCCAAAGCACGGCTGCCCTATAACAAGGATCGCGTGCTCTGGTATGTCGTAAGTTTGGATTTGAAAGATGACGGTAGTAAGATTTCAGATAAAATTGCGGAATATGAGCAAGCGTTCTCACCTGCAAAGGTGACCGATTTAAAAGGCTACTTATATCAAACACTCGGAGGAACGATTCATCAGCTTAAGCTGGTTACGGTGTTGGCGCTTGTTGTAGCAGTATTGGTTACGATCTTGATTACATCATTATTCCTGAAAATGCTTGTCGCAAAGGACAGCGGTGATATCGCGATTTTCAGAAGTCTGGGATTTTCCATCTCCACAATTAAATTCAAATATGTATCAATGTCCCTTATTGTTTTGGGTGTTGGCGTCTTTGTAGGAACCGTGCTATCGAATACTGCAGGCGAGTGGTTGATCAGTGCAATAATGGCTTCTTTCGGAGCGTCTCATATGTTTTTTGTCATTGACCCGCTACAGGCGTACGTACTTTGTCCGCTGCTGCTGGCAGCAACGATTATCTGTACCGCTCTAATCAGTATTCAATCCATCAAAGAATCCAGCATTTCCAAAATGATTATCGAATAGGGGGACAACCATGACTATAATCCTGGAAGCCAAAAACGTGAACAAATCGTACAGTACTGGTGAGCGTGAGAAGCATCCTATTTTGAAGGATATTAATTTTCAATTGAAGAAGGGCGAATTTGTCTCGATTATGGGTCCGTCGGGATCAGGAAAATCAACCTTGCTATACAATGTCAGCGGCATGGATCAGGTAAGTAGCGGGAGTGTTTATTTTGCTGGCAAGATAATTTCGGATTTCTCGGAAAAAGAATTGGCACAGCTTCGCTTGAACAAGATGGGATTTATATTTCAGAACATACATCTGTTGAAAAGTCTGAATCTACTCGACAATATCATTCTGTCTGCTTATCTGGCCAAAAAAAGCAGTAGAGATTCCATTAATACACGAGCACTCAATTTGATGAAAAAAATGGGAATTAATGAACTGGCCAACCACAATATCACTCAGGCGTCGGGTGGGCAATTGCAACGGATCGCCATCTGCAGGGCACTGATCAATCAGCCTGATATTCTGTTTGGCGACGAACCCACGGGAGCACTGAATTCACGTTCAACCAATGAAATCATGGATATTCTTGGAGACATTAATGTTTCTGGAACAACGATATTAATTGTTACCCATGACGTCAAAGTGGCAGCTCGATCTGAACGGGTTTTATTCATGATGGACGGCAAACTGATGGCAGATCGTACCATGGGCAAGTTTAACAAACAGCATGACCTTAAAGCGAGAGAGAGTAGCTTAGGTAAATGGCTAACGGATCACGGGTTCTAACACGGTTAATTGGAGAGGGGTATATCCAATGAAACAGATGGAGAACAAGTCATTTGGCAAATTTCTGATGGTATGGTTCGGACAGCTCATATCTACAATGGGGATCGGAATGACGGCATTCTCCCTTGGAGTGTACGCATTTGAGAAAACCCATATGGCGACAGCTGTGGCGCTGATTACACTGTTTACCTTTTTGCCTAATATCTTGTTGCGTCCTATAGGTGGAGTCCTTGCAGATCGTTTTGACCGGCGCATGATGATGGTCATAGGTGATCTTGGTTCTGCCGGTGGTCTCGTTTTTATCTGGATCATGATCCTGATCGGAAATATTGAACTATGGTATCTCTATGTTGGCGTCACTTTCTGTTCCGTGTTCTCGGCTATTCAAAGTCCAGCCTATAAGGCTTCAGCCACCGATTTACTCGATAAAGATCAATATTCAAAGGGCAGCGGCCTGATGCAGCTAGCTGAATCATCCAAGTTTCTATTTTCGCCCATTATAGCGGGAATTCTGCTCAGTATAACAACCATTGAAGTCATTCTGGTCATTAATATGTTGACGTATATGGTTGCCATTCTAGCGGTGCTTGTTATCCGGAAAAGCAATAAAGCAGCGCGAAGCGATGATGAGAGGAAGCCTTGGCTTGTTGAGCTAAACGATGGCTGGATTGAAGTCACGACGAATAAAGGCGTGCTTCTGCTCGTCATTATTATTTCAATCATCACGTTTTATCTTGGATTTCTTGAGACACTCATTGGTCCTATGATCTTATCATTTTCGGATTCAAGGATGCTTGGCACGTTTCTATCTATGAGCGCGATCGGTATGCTGATTAGCAGCCTGTGCATTGGCATGTTCACCAAGAGTAAAAAATATTCAAAAATACTTGTTCTGGGTCTGGTTATGTCCGGAATATCATTCTCCCTCTTGGGATTTTCCACCAATATTTTTATCATTATCTTTGCAGGTTTCCTGTTTTTGGCCTCCCTGCCTTTTGTCAATATGAGTGCAGATGTATTAGTGCGTAATAACATATCCAACGAGAAGCAAGGCAGGGTGTGGGGAATCATCGGCATATTATCGCAATTGGGTTTTATTGTATCCTATAGTCTCGCAGTTTTTTTGGCAGACCGTGTCTTCAACCCGCTTTTGGTGGAAGGTGGAGCACTAGCTTCGACCGTAGGATCATATATCGGCGTTGGTCCGGGAAGAGGCATTGCGTTGTTGTTTATTATTGCAGGAGTATTTGTTATCGCTATTGCAGCCATCACTTCTCAACTTAAATCCATTAAGGGGTTAGAGAAGGGGATTGATATTGTGCCAACAGACCCAACAAATTTAGCGCATGATTGATTGAGTTGGTGTAGTTTAAAGGAGGATGCTTGCCCCGGAATTTTATGTTTCGGGGCTGGTTTGTTTGAAAGGCTTTAGTAGCATATGAAAATATTAAATATATCCTCCCAAATTTCTACAAATCATATACAATATCCAAGAAAGGAGCAAAAGTTTAAAAGGGGGATTTATAATATTACGTTAAATCTTAACCGGAAGGATCTATTGTGCAACGTGTCGTTTAGTATCGAGAGAAAATAAGAAATTTACAGCTAAATAGAAATGTTTTGAATCATAGGACAGCTTAGTTCAGTAGTGTAGTATGGATACAAATGTGTTGAACAAATCAAAAAATATTGTAATAAAGGTGTGGTGTCAAATGCTTCAGGATGTATTAAGTTATTTTCAAGCGAATCCGGGATGGTCCCTGGCTTCGACAGTGGTATGTACAGTCATTATATGGTTATACAAAGAGTTTAAAGTCAATATTGAATCGGATAACAAGAACAAACTGGCTCATATCCAAAAGAAAATGGAGTCGTATACTAAAGTTGAAGCCGCGATAGCTAAAGTGTTATCTCAAGAAAATCATTCAGGAGCAACACAGAGTTTATATGACAAATTTGGAGAATGCAGTTCATATTTCTCAGAGGATATTCGAGAGTTAATAAGGGATTATTATTCTCGGAGAGATACCTCCATCTTGGTAACATTAATGAGTTTTATGAAAATTGAGACCAGAAAGCTAGATAGACAAAAAAATAGAATAGAATCTCAGGATGCCTCAGAAGATTCGTTCGATTCTGTTTTTCGTCTATACAGACCCTTTAAACCTATTCTGATTATTTTCATTATGTTCTTTGTTACTATATGGTTCATTTTACTTGCAACGTTAGAAACTAGTGTATTGAATCAATTCTATTTAGGAACTTTATTTATCACAATTTCGCTTGGTGTTATGTTTTTATTTGCGATTATATCAGTATGGAGTAATGGTGAGTTACATATCAGAGGCAAATTAGATTCTTCTCTCAAAATGAGCATGATTTTATCGCCGCTTTTGACGCTGATAGACTGGAGATTATCTGTTTTATCACTATTTATTCAAGTTGCAGCAGGTATACTAATAGCAAAGAGTATGAAAAAAAGGATTATAGTCGTGTAGATATTAACCAGAGGGAGGTTACACCTTTTGTTCAAAATCGGAAACCAAGGTACGTTTGAAACGTTGCCTGATCACGCCATGGCGATTTACAAGGGAGACGTTATCGCTGTAGAAGAATTCATTAAACAGGGCATGGATCTCGAAAAAGAGATTACGCTCAGCAAATACATAGCATTTACGCCATTGGATATTGCCCTTATTACCAATCAACTTCCAGTGGTCAAGCTTTTGGTGGATAACGGAGTAAACTTGAATGTAAAGGATAATCCAGCGATCCTTAAGGCGGTCAGATATGGCGGGGAAGAAATCATCCGATATCTGCATCAGAAGGGTGCCAAATTGAACGGTTTGAGCAAGGTGAAGTCGAATGCATATGATGAAGCCTATTACGGTAACAAAAAGAATATAGCCGTTGTGAAAGAACTAGGATTGGATATTCGAAAATACGGAGGAAAAACACTGCGAAGAGCAGTGTCAGACCACGATCTGCAAACCATTCAGTACTTGCTGGATGAGGGTGTAGATATTAACTATAATGAACCTGATATGGTGTATCCCTATAAGGCCACACCGCTTACGGTAGCGGCTCGCAACAATAATATGAAGATGGTTAAATTCCTAGTGGAACATGGGGCGGATGTAACCATTCAGGAGAAGGACGGGGAACGAGCATACACGATTGCGATTAGTCAGAAGAACGCAGAAATGGCAGAGTATTTGAAATCTCATGAACCGCAAGAATTTCACAATTTGAGCAATAAATTGCATGTGCTCAAATCGTACAAACTGCCTGATGCATTAATCCGTTTTCTAACGGAAGGTCCCCGCAGAATCGACTTGCCGGACAATCCGTCCGGCGTGGGATACATCGAATTCTTCCATCTGATCGATACCGTAGAAATGAAGCTGGGCAGACAGAAACTGCTGCGCATATCCTCTGACGTGGAGCAGTACTCCCATATTCTGATCGTCTGGAATCCCAGCAAAAAAATGATTGGTTACGCTGATATTGAACATCAGGAGCATGGAAATATATGCACGTTCCCTGAGTTTCTAGCTGACCCGGGTAAGCGGATCACAGAATTCTTCGATCAAATGTAACTAAGTTTGGATAATGCAATTATTAAATATTCAATCATTGATGTATATGTAAATTAACAAGAAAGAGCCAGATTCTAATGAACCTGGTTTTTTTCTTGTATTTCTTGTTCGATTGATTAGAATTTGCAATACAAATTAGAAATCCCTCAACTGATCAAACACCTCATATAACGCCTCACGGTTAACTTTAATAGTACGCTCATTGCCAAGTTCCTGTTCCAATTGATCAAGCAAGCTCGCAAGCACAACATAGATTTCCTCACGTTCAATCGTTTCAATAAAGCCAGTTTTGGAATCCATTTTGTTGAAGGTTTGCGTGTAGGTTTCAACCATAGAAGATAGCTGCTTCTGGATAAATTCGTTGCTTATCTGACTTTGAGCCAGCTGGCGAATTTCCTTGAGACATTGTTTGTACAGTTGCGCTGCCTTCTTGGCATGAGCAGACTTTATATGATCCCGTACGTCCCAGTCTCGAAAAGGGTTCGTTAGATTCTCTGCGAGCCATTCCGGTTTGCGTGGTTTGCCAATCTCCAGATCGATTCGGGTTTGAGCTGCCTTTTTATAGTTTGCCTTAATGGTTTTGGCGGCGTCTGAGGGAAGGCTGGTCAGCCTGAGTGTACTTAGTTCGGGAAGCTGCTCGGGGCCAGGGAAATCTTCTCCTTTAAATCCAAAAAGATCGTTCATGGATAAGGTCTGCAAAGAGGTCAATTGCTGAATTGACTGTATATTGCTTACGTTGCCGGGTTTTCCCCACAATCTTAATTCTGAAAGCTCAGGATAAGTATGTACAACAGGCTGCAAATCAAGCTCCGTAATATCTCGAACATACAAACCTCCAAGCCGAGATAACGCTGTAATCTGAGGTACGGTCGCTGCTACATTCAACGTCATTTGGTGGCCTTCTTCATAAGCATTCACATGCAAGTCAGGGGACACGTCTCCCATAAAGCTTAAAAACTCGATCCTGGAATGAAGAGTCAAGCTGTTCACACGGTTCATATCCAGCACAAGTTTGGTTAGATGTGTTTTGCTTAAATCCAGCGCGGTTTGTCCATGTTCATGAATATGAAGTTCATATATAAAGGGATTCTGCTCCAAAAAAGGAATAATGTCTTCCGTATATCCACACATTTCGATATGTGTAAGACAAGGAAACTGGACTAGTGCGACGACATCCTCGGCAGAAGTTGGTCTGAAGTTGCGCAGGATACTGGTATTTTTTCTCACCATTGCATCACCTAGTGGAATTTCACTATAGTCTTCGGCAGCTTGTTTGAAGTGTTCCCTTCGTGATTCATCGATGGCATCCCATTGATGTTGCCGATACAGACTCTCTCCGATCTGCCATCCTGCGCTATAACTTCGGGTTTCTTCCGTTATGAGTGGAGCCCGATTACCTGCAAGAACATAATGCGTTGGAACCTCAGCATTCACGAAGCTGTGATCCCAATTGCCTTTCCAAAAATAGTAATTGCAGCTCAACGGTTTCATATCCAGAAGTTCCGTTTCATCGGGCGGCTGATCTCCTGTCCAGTCCAATTGCAGGATTGCGGCAAGCTGGCGGGACCCCTTACTCCCGGTTTCTTTCAGATCAGTTACCTGGCAGGCAGCATAATGTTGTAAACTTTCGACGTATACACAGTAAATGTCTCCGATCGTTGGGACCATGTTGTGCTCCTTTCGTTCTGCATAAATCAATGCTAAGCTTCTTGTAAACTAAGGATTTTGCAAAATGATGATAAAAGAATTATATCAAAGGCGTTCAATCACATCCATTTTGGATAGAGCCGTATTTGAATTCATAGAAATCTGAATATCTAAGGGAGGTTATTCATGACTACTGGTATTAGCCGAAGTAAAACACTAGGTGAATTTTTGAAATCTCGGAGGAGCCGGATTCAGCCAGAGCAAGCAGGGATCACCGGATCGTATGGACAACGCAGAACGCCGGGATTAAGACGTGAGGAAGTTGCCGTGCTTGCGGGTGTCAGTGCAACTTATTATACGTGGCTTGAGCAGGGGAGAGAGGTTAACTCGTCTAGAGAGGTTATGGAAAGTATAGCGGGTGCACTCCAGTTAAGTGAGGAAGAGAAGGGACACCTATTTCGTTTATGGGACCCCAATGCAGAGCATGAATTCCCTGCCTCCTATTCACATCTCGAAGGGGGATGGCAGAGTATCATTAGTCAACTTGCATACCCTTCATTTATTACGAATGAAAGGTCTGAAGTACTTGCATGGAATGAGGCAGCGAATGAGAAGCTTTTTGACTTTTCCTCGATGAACGTGAACGACCGTGTCATGATGCGAATGTTATTTCTAGATGCAACGCTCCGGGAACGTATGCATAATTGGGATGAATTTGCACGGCATTCGGTAGCGGTGTTTCGTACGTACTATGACAAGTACCCGGGTGAACCTGAGTTTTACCAGATAGTTCAACAATTGATCGAAGACAGCACGGATTTTCAAAATATTTGGAGCCTGCACCAGATTAAACAGAAAAAAGTCAACCGGATCTTTCTCGAGACAACAGATCGGACGGATGGTATTGCCCATGCCTATGATATCTTTTCCATGAGCAATCTTAACGAACAGTCAGGTATTCATTGTTGTGTGTACATCCCCGTTGTGGAGTGACAATAACGATCAGGGTGGTAATTCTAGTACTAGCATAAACAGACTGTGGTTGGGTCTTTGTTCGTGAAATAGAATGAATACAAGTTCAATATCTTTCTATTTATTAACGAAAAGAGGGAACCACATGATTAAGACAAGAACGTTGGGAAGCGATAAATTGCAGGTATCCGGGCTTGGGCTGGGCGTGATGATGATGCCAGACAACCAAGAATCCGTTCATACAATCCAGGGTGCACTGGATGCGGGAGTAACGATGTTCGATACAGCTGATCTGTACGGTGAATATGAAAAGCAGCGATTTGGAGGCAACGAAAAATTGCTTGGGCGCGCGCTCAAAGGGCGAAGAGCCGATGCTATTGTAGCGACCAAGTTCGGTATAACACATACCCAGGGGCCCAAGGGAGATCCGGCGTATATCAAAAAATCAGTAGATGCCAGTCTGTACAACCTGGGCATGGATTATATAGATCTCTATTATCAACATCGCCCTGATCCCAATACTCCCATTGAGGAAACGGTGGGAACACTTGCCGATCTGGTACAGCAGGGAAAGATCCGTTATATAGGTCTGTCTGAAGCGTCTGCAGTGACTATTCGTCGTGCGAATGCCGTTCACCCCATCACAGCACTCCAAACGGAGTATTCATTGTGGAGTCGTGAGCTCGAAGATGAGATATTGCCATTGCTCAGCGAGTTGAACATTGGGCTCGTACCCTATAGTCCATTAGGGCGCGGCTTCTTAACTGGTCAGATCCGATCGATAGACGATCTGCCAGAGGACGATTATCGTCGTCATTATCCACGTTTCCAGGGTGAGAATTTCGAGAAAAATCTGGAGGTGGTGCGCCTGATCCAAGAACTGGCTATGCAAAAAGAATGCACTGCTTCTCAGCTTGCACTCGCCTGGTTACTCGAAAAGGGAGAACATATCGTTCCGATTCCTGGTACTCGCAGTTTGGAGAGAGTTCATGAGAATCTTGGTGCCTTGCACGTTTCTTTCACCAATGATGAATGGGCTGAGATTGAACGGATATCTCCCAAAGGATTTGCCGCAGGGGGAAGATACCCTGGCCTTGCTTAATATAAGCCAAGCCTATAGATAAAACACTTAACGCCCCAGACCTGTTTTAGGAACTGACCCCATAACGAGAGACAAATTAAAACACCTTCAAGTGAATGAAACCTTGTCGTAAGATAAGGAGATCATCTTGGAGGTGTTTTTGCATTGGCAACTAGAGTGAGTTATCCCGTGGAACTAAAGATGAAAGCCATAGAAATGAGATTAGCAGAAGTACCCGTAAAAGAAGTTATGGAGAAGCTGGGGATACGGAATGAATCACAGCTGAAAACGTGGATGAGGTGGTATCGAAAAGGAGAAGTTCATCGCCTGGAGCAACCCGTAGGCAAGCAATATAGCTATGGAAAAGGCCCAGGACACTCCACAGAGCTCGAAAAAGTTAAAGCAGAAAACCGTTTCCTGAAGCAACAATTGGAACTGCTAAAAAAGTACAAGGAATTGGAACGGAGGTGGAAGCTGAGGTCGTCATCGCCTGGATTGAATCCATTCGAGAAGAAGTAACTATATCTGAGGCTTGTACATGGCTTGGAATTGTTCGTGCGACCTACTACCGCTGGAAGGCAGCCGTTGAGAGGAAGCGCCCAGATCCAACAGTGGAGAAAGTCATCCAACTTTGCACTCAACACAAGTTTCGGTATGGGTATCGAAAGATCACTGCCTTACTTCGATCAGAAGGTCCAATTAATCACAAGAGAGTTCAGCGAATCATGCAGTGCGAGGGATTACAATGCCGAGTGAGGATCAAGAAGCGAAAAACGACTGGGCAACCGGCACAACCAGCGGAACATCTGCTTAAACGAAAATTTCATGCAGAAGCTCCGTTGCAAAAATTGGTGACTGACATTACGTATTTGCCGTTTGGTAACAAAATGTTGTACCTTTCAAGCATTTTGGATCTGTACAACGGAGAAATTGTCGCTTACAGTATAGCGGACAAGCAGGACACATGCTTAGTTCTGGATACATTGAATCAACTTCCAGAGCGAAGCAATATGCTGCTCCATAGCGACCAAGGTAGCGTGTACACGTCCCAGAATTACCAGGCTGTAGTAAAGGGAAAGGGCATTATCATGAGCATGTCCCGAAAAGGAACGCCCGCTGATAATGCCCCCATAGAGTCGTTTCATTCCACACTAAAGTCTGAAACGTTCTACCTCGAAGATCTGATGTCTACAACGACGGCCATCGTTGAACAGACCGTTCGAAACTACATTACTTACTATAACTCAATTCGGATTCAAACAAAACTAAATAACCAGTCTCCGATGGATTTCCGAAGACTAGCTACTTAACTTGCAAGGTGTTTTGATCCCTGTCTCACAAAAGGGGTGCAGTCCCTTTAACAGGAAAAGGGTGTTTTTGTGTTCTACTTACGAGTGGATGATCTTCACCTAATTGACAAATGAAGTTACACGGTCGGATAAAAATTGCATTGGAACCGTGTCCTCGGTATTATCTCCGCTAATTAGCGCATACAGTACAACAATGAGATGTACGCCTACAAGGAGGAAACAGCGGTATGACTAATCCGATTCTACAAGCCCCGAATGTTCAGTTGGCGGCCGATTCGACAGCGGTGTTGAATTATCAGCGTGATTCGCGCAATTATATTACCCAGTTATTTGGACCGCAGCTTCCTACGATCAAAAATGGTTTCTTTAATGTACACATGAGCAAAGGAATTATTGTGCAGCCACACTGGCATACAAATGTCACCGAGATGGTCGTTCTGATCAACGGGGAAATTACCACCTCTGTCTACGATCCGTTCAAGCGGGAGCGGATAAGTTATCACTTGAAGCCAGGTCAGGTTTCGATATTCCCTCAAGGATGGTTTCACTGGTTTGTGGCGGAGACCGATGATGTGCACTTGTTGACGATTTTTGACCAACCTACACCGGACATTGTGCTGGGGGCTGACTTCCTGGCTGCAACACCGCCTGAAGTTGCCCATCGTGCATACTGTATTGATGAGGAGGCGTACAGGACGGCAGTGGCATCCATCAAAAATGACGCTATTTTGGGACCGCCGATTGGATGTGTGGATTCTGTTTCCGATCAGGCGATCAAAGCTTCTAAATCATCCAAAAACTCAAAGGGATAAAGTTATCTCGTTCCCTATCAAATGACCGATTTCAGGCCCGTGACCGGAAAATTTTCCGATTACGGGCTTATATTTTGTTCCAATTAACACATTCCGAATTCTCTGTTAAGATAGGCATAACATTGGCTTGTTACAGTAGTAGCACTCAAAGAATGTGGAGGGACGATCCATGACCATGACTGAGCAGGAAATGCTGGAAACCGCGATGAGCTATGCACCTGTATTGATGTTTGATCGAAATGAACCCTTTTACCCTGATTTTGTAGGCGTTTCCATTCTGGATCAATCAGGACCTTCACCGTCATTCCAGCGGGAAATTCATTTTCCGGTTGAGGCGGTCCAATATGTAATTGAATTTTCGATTTGGTGGGATTATGAAATAGGGCATTTGTACGAAATGGAGCATGTGTGGATATATGTGGGCTATGACGGTGAAGTCGTGGATTGTGAAGCCAGCTTCCATGGCAGAGTACTTCGGGGATTGTTGAAGGATCGAGTTAATGTGGTTGGACGCCATGTGTGTCTATACTCGCAGCCAGGCAAACATGCTTTTTCTCCAATCCCTGTGGTGTTTGAATTGTTGCCGGATTTGTATAGTGCAGCAGGCGCCAATGCGGGTTGTGACGGACTGCTCGTGAACGAGATGTTCAAAGGTTATTTCCAGACCAATGAAGAAATTGACGCCAGCGTGCGGAGTTTTCTGCAGACCAAGGCGTTTGTTCCCTCTATGGAGTTTGAGGAGTTTTTGCTTGAGCCGAGTCTATTCATGCCTTGGCAGCAACTGTTTACTATGATTCCTGAGAGAATTGAGAGCAGATTGAGAGAACTTGAATTAAGATGAGAATTGGTAGGTTGTCTACTTAGAAAAATGAATATAGCAAAAAAAGTGCTTCATCATCCTTTTGGGGTGACGAGGCATTTTTTTGTAGACCAGTAGACCGACGAATCTTAATCCGCCTTGAAAATCAGATCCATAAACCGGTTGGCTGCAAGTGAAATTGGCATATTACGCTTTGTCATGATGCCAACATGTGAAGGGGGCAGGGCTACATCCAGCTGAATTTCGAAGAGAGAGCCTTCTTCCAGCTCTTTGGAAATAAATTCACGGGTGACATACGATATGCCCAATCCCCTACGTGCAAATTCGATTAACAAATCCACACTGCCGACCTCAATCTCAGGTTTGAGCGTGTAGCCATAGCTGTTAAAAAGCTCCGTAATTGCCATTCGAACCCGGCTGTTTCTGGAGAAAAGAATCAGTTGATGCTCCAGCAGCATTTCCAATGTCATAACTTTATCCTTCAGTTGAGCATAACGTTCGCCCGCGACAAAGCAGTCTTTGAGCTGGATACTTTCCCTGACCTCAAGTTGCGGATCAACGATGGGCATCCGTACAACACCCAAATCAATTTTGCCTTCTTTCAAAAACGTGATGACTTCCGGCGTTGTCCCATGACTTAGATGCAGCTTGATGTTAGGGTAGAGCACATGGAATTCTTCCAGATAGGAAAGCATGTAATGCTTGAACAGCGAATCACTGCCACCAATCCTTAGCTCTCCGTTGTCTAAACTCTTCAATGCAGCCATTTTCTCCTCGGCCAGCGAGATCAGAATCTGGGATTGTTCAATATAGGAATACAAACTCACACCTTCCTGTGTTAACGCGACTCCCTTGGAATTCCGGTAAAACAACGTGAGACCAAAGCTTTCTTCCAACTGTTTGATGGCGTGGCTGACACTTGGTTGAGTAATATATAGCGCTTTGGCGGCTTGGGTCAAACTTCCTGTTTTGGCAGCCCAATAAAATACCTTATATAATTCATAATTTGTTGTCATAGATATCGTCTATAGCTCCTGTGAAATATATTAATTACTTGTATGGCTATGAAACGTATTATAGTGTAACTACAGCAAAGAAACCAGAGTTACTTGGAAGGAGAATAGTGAGATGGAACCAACGAGCATTATTTTATTTGGTGCGACTGGCGATTTAGCCAAAAGAAAAATATATCCAGCCTTATATAATTTATACATTGAGCAGAAACTTCCGGAATCCTTCTCGCTGATTGGCTTAGGACGCAGAGAATGGTCTGATGAATTCTTTCAGGCACAAGTTGAAAAATCATTAAATGAATTTTCCAGACGCCCTGCTGATCCTGAAGTTGTGAAATCATTTGTGCAGTCTTTCCGTTATAGTGTATTGAATATAAGCCATAAGGAAGATTATATAGAGCTGTTAAATTTAGTGGAACAAAGAGAGGCTGAACTTGGCATTCCATCCAATCGTCTGTTCTACCTTTCGGTTGGTCCAGAATTCTTCGAACCCATTGCAGAGAACATTCAGGGTAGTGGACTTGGATCAACTGAGGGCTGGAAACGCCTTGTGATCGAAAAGCCATTTGGACATGATCTACAATCGGCTCGTGATCTCAATCGCAAATTAAGCGAGGCGTTCACAGAAGAAGAAATTTATCGGATTGACCACTATTTGGGAAAACCGATGGTGCAGCGTCTTGAAACCTTGCATCAAAGCAATCCGATCATGAAGGCTTTGTGGAACAACCGTTATATCTCCAATGTGCAGATCACCGCTAATGAGACTGTTGGCGTGGAAGAACGGGCATCCTATTATGATCATGTAGGCGCCGTGCGTGACATGTTCCAGAATCATATGCTGCAATTGCTTATGATGATGGCGATCCAGCTTCCATATAACAGCACCACGGAAAAAGTCGGTTTGAAGAAAAAACACATTATGGAATCGATTCAGCCACTGCAAAAGCAAAACGTGGGTGCAAGTGTCATTCGCGGACAGTATGCTGCAGGAAACATTCAAGGTAAATCCGTTAGCGGTTATGCAGCTGAACCGGGTGTTGCCGAGAATACGATGAATGATACCTTTATTGCTGCCAAATTGCAGATTGATGACTTCTTCTGGCGCGGAGTACCTTTCTATATCCGTACCGGTAAACGAATGAAGGAAAAATCAACTCGCATCGTCATCGAATTCAAGGAACCATCTGGACAGGCTAACGTGGTTAACGGTTCCAAACCGAACCTGCTTGTGATTGAGATGAGTCCTGACCAGAGCATGACGCTGCAGCTGAATGCCAGCGACCCGCAAAACAAAGGGGAGTTCAAACCTGTTCATATCGATCTGTCACCAGATCGTGAGGATCTGGCCGAGGCTTATGAGAACTTGATTCATGACGCATTGCATGGTGATCCAACGTTCTTTGCCCATTGGGATGAAGTAGAACTGTCTTGGGCTTGGGTACAACCTATTCTGGATGCATTCCAGGAGAATTTGCTCCCGCTTCATCTGTACCCGGCTGGAAGTTATGGACCAGCAGAGTCGGATGAGATGCTCGCTGCAGAAGGGCACCACTGGTGGTTTGACCAACCTGCCGATCAGCAGGCTGAAGATGATATTGAAGTTCCTTTGGCTGTTAATGCAAATCTGTAACATAAAAAAACAATAAAACACATCCCTTGGAGGTAATTGAATATGAAATTTTTCATCGATACAGCAAACTTGGTAGACATCAAAAAAGCATACAAAATCGGCGTCCTGTCTGGTGTAACAACGAATCCTTCTCTGGTAGCCAAAGAAGGCGTGAAATTCGAAGACCGTATTGAAGAGATTTTGCGTGAAGTACCTGAAGTTGAATCCGTATCTGCGGAAGTAACACCAGATGCGATCACAGCTGAAGAGATGATTGCTCAAGCAGACGAACTGATCAAAATCAATAACAACGACAAAAACATCACAATCAAGCTGCCAATGACACTTGCAGGACTGGAAGCTTGCCGTTACCTGACTAAAAAAGGTGTGAAAACCAACGTAACGTTGATCTTCACAGTGAACCAGGCGCTGCTTGCTGCTCGTGCCGGTGCAACATATGTATCCCCGTTCCTGGGACGTCTCGATGACATCTCCGAAGATGGCGTACAATTGGTTGCCAAAATTGCTGAGCTGTTCCGTACACATAACCTGGATGCACAGATTATTGCGGCTTCTGTAAGACATCCGGACCACGTTACACGTGTAGCAATGGCAGGAGCACATATTGCTACTGTTCCATTCTCCGTCATTGAACAAATCTCCAAACACCCGCTGACAGATCAAGGCATGGAGAAATTCGCAGCAGACTGGAAAAAAACAGTTCAGTAATAAAGGATTGTTGATCTCGAATTTAACCTACTATATATAAAGAGTATTGGGAGGACATAATGAGTAAACAACAGATCGGTGTCATCGGACTTGCAGTAATGGGTAAGAACCTTGCCCTTAATATTGAAAGCAAAGGATTCTCGGTATCGGTATTTAACCGTTCCCCGGAGAAAACGAACGATCTTCTCAAAGAAGCCGAAGGCAAAAACCTGACAGGCGCATTTACGATTGAAGAGTTCGTAGCTTCCCTGAAATCCCCACGCAAAATCCTGATCATGGTTCAAGCAGGTAAAGCAACGGACGCTACTATTGAACAACTGCTGCCACACTTGGACGAAGGCGACATCATCATTGATGGAGGTAACGCATACTTCCCTGACACCCAACGCCGCAGCAAAGATCTGGAAGCCAAAGGCTTCCGCTTCATCGGTGCAGGTGTATCCGGTGGGGAAGAAGGCGCTCTGAAAGGCCCGGCAATCATGCCAGGCGGACAAGAAAGTGCGTATGCGCTCGTTGAACCCATTCTGACAGCCATTTCCGCTAAAGTAGGCGACGATGCTTGCAGCACTTATATCGGACCAGACGGTGCCGGACACTATGTGAAAATGGTGCACAACGGTATCGAATATGGGGATATGCAGTTGATCGGTGAAGCATATCACTTACTCAAATCCGTTCTGAATGTGTCCGTTGAAGAATTGCATGCAATCTTCTCTGAATGGAACCAAGGCGAGCTGGATAGCTACCTGATTGAAATCACGGCAGACATCTTCTCCAAATACGATCCGGAAACCGGCAAACCAATGGTTGATGTCATTCTGGATGCAGCTGGACAAAAAGGAACAGGCAAATGGACGAGCCAAAGCGCGCTGGATCTCGGCGTACCATTGTCCATGATTACGGAATCCGTATTCTCCCGTTTCCTGTCTGCAATGAAAGACGAACGCGTAGCAGCAAGCAAAATTTTGAACGGACCAGCAACTGAAGCATTCTCTGGCGACAAAAAAGCGTTCATCGAAAATGTGCGCAAAGCGCTGTTTGCAAGTAAAATCGTATCTTACGCACAAGGTTTTGCTCAAATGCGTGCAGCTTCAGAGGAATATGGCTGGGATCTGAAATACGGCAACATCGCCATGATCTTCCGCGGTGGCTGTATCATCCGTTCGCAGTTCCTGCAAAACATCAAAGAAGCATATGACAAGGATGCAGAATTGAAAAACCTGCTTCTGGACCCATACTTCCAAAACATTGTTGAATCCTACCAAGGTGCATGGCGTGAAGTCGTTGCAGCTGCGGTAACTCAAGGAATTCCAGTTCCTGGATTCTCCAGCGCGTTGTCTTACTATGACAGCTACCGCACTGAACGTTTGCCTGCGAACCTGTTGCAAGCACAACGTGACTACTTTGGCGCTCACACATTCAAACGTGTGGACAAAGAAGGTTCATTCCACTTCCAATGGATGGACACCAACGAGTAATATGTAATTCGAGATCATTCAGCATTCCTGTGCTCGTTCATGATGTTAGTTAGTCATGAGCGGACGCAGGAATGCTTTTTTATTCAGATGACAGGCTATGGGTCGATGTATCGCCTAATATATGATTGAAATTTAAGTATTCCAAATTGTAATAAATTGTACGCATCTGAGGAATGGAAACAGATGTCCTCACCCCTTTAACTACGTTATACTTGTGCAGATGGACTGGAATTTGGTTAAGAGAAAATTCAGCGATCAACTTATTGACGTGGAGGTTAACGGAGGCATGTTCGTACTTGCAGGCATCTTGTTTTTGGTAGTGTACGGTTTATTAGTGTTTTACATAGGACGGAGCGGATGGAGCTGGATGAAGCCGGTTGTATCTGCGAGATTTCGTTGGTTTTACATCGTTGCGCTCGTATTCCTTTCAATTTCTTTCATACTGGCAAGGTTGTTTGGAAGTATTTCCTTCCTGAGTGTTATTGGTTCATACTGGCTTGCAATCTTTTCTCTGCTATTATTAATTCTGCCCGTGGTTCATCTAACGCTTTGGTTGCTTAGACTAACCCGTATTCCAAGACATTACGCTCATAAATGGGCAGGGGTGGTCACTCTCGTGCTCTTGCTGTCCACGTTGGGCTACGGTATCTATAACGCCTATAGTCCAGTCGTAAGACAATACAGCATTCAGATTGATAAAAAAGTGGAAGGTGTCGACAGCCTCAACATTGTGATGGCTGCGGATATGCACTTTGGCCTGCTGTCCGGCCCTGCTCACGCTAAACGCATGGTGGAAGAAATTAACGCACTGAAGCCGGATTTGGTGCTGTATCCTGGTGATATTATCGATGATAACCTGGATATGTATCTCAAGAGTGGGATTGCGGATATTATTAGCGACATTCAGGCTCCTTACGGGGTGTACGCCTCACTGGGCAATCACGACAAGTATAATGGTCCGATCGAGGATTTGATTGCTGCTCTGGAGAAGAGTAATATGCAAGTTCTGTATGATGATAAAATTACATTGGACGATAAGATTACGCTGATTGGACGGAAAGACCGGACAGAGAAGGATCGTGCAGAAGTAGCGACGTTGATGCAGGATACCGACTTGAGTAAGCCTGTGCTCATGATGGATCACCAGCCTTATGATTTGGATATTGCGGAACAGAACAACGTAGATTTGGTTGTGTCTGGTCACACCCATCGTGGTCAGATCGCACCCGCTCAGTTTATTACACAGGCCATCTACGAGAATGATTGGGGTTATCTGCAAAAGGGCTCCATGCACTCCATCGTAACCTCTGGATTTGGCTTCTGGGGACCTCCGATTCGCACTAGCAGTCGTTCGGAGATTGTACAGATTAATGTGACGTTCCAACAATAATTAGCGATATGAGTAACAGTGAGCCCTTCGGAAGAAGGGCTCCTATTTGTGCTCAAGTCAGATGAGTTACCGTGAAAAGAAAACATTCCCACGTTGAGTAGAAGACTTCTCCAGTTTGTTTCTGTATCAACATGTACATATTAAGACTGCATACCCCTCACCCGTGGAACTGTAGGGAAATATTTCTTGAAAGCAAGATGAAGTGAAATAGCAGTGGTAGCATTTTGGGTTGACACCGTTTTCAGGTTGTGATAGATTATATCCGAGGCTTGTTACCGGTAATGCGGGCAAAACCACTATGGAAATGATTTTATTATTTCTATTTTGGTTTTGCCCTTTTTTAATCCTCAAAAAAAACAGGTGGGTCCATAATGATTATTAAACAGATATTTAATAACAATATTGTCAGTACCGTGGATGACAAAAACCAGGAACTGCTGATCCTCGGCCGGGGTATCGGGTTTAAGTTCAAGGCAGGCGATGAGATTGATGAAGAACGGATTGAGAAAGTATTCCGGCTTCAGGATGCATCGATCTATGAGAAGTTCAAGTCCATCGTCACGGAAGTGCCGATTGAAATTCTGCAGGCGACAGATGATATTGTGACACTGGCACGTACGCAATTGAACAAAACCATCAGTGACGGGATTTATGTTTCACTGTCTGATCACATTCATTTTGCTGTCCAGCGTCTGGAAAAGGGAATGATTACACGCAATCCACTCTCCTGGGAAGTACAGCATTTCTACAAGGCCGAGTTCGACGTGGCCCGGGAAGCGCTCACCTTGCTGAAGGAAAGACTGGAAGTGGAGTTTCCCAAGGATGAAATATGCAACATAGCGCTGCATTTCATCAATGCGGAAGTCAATGATTCCATGAACGATGTTACTCATTTGATGCAGCTGCTTCAAGAGATCATGAACATTATCAAATATCACTTCAATGTCGAATTGGATGAAGATAGCGTCAACTATTTCCGTTTCATTACTCATTTGAAGTATTTCTGCCAACGGGTAATTACCCACTCGTCACATGACGATGCGGAGGAGTATTTATACGAGGTTGTACGGAAAAACTATCCCGAAACCTTCAAATGTATCGGCAAGATTGAGACTTTTATCCATAAGAACTATCAGTATGATATGACGCATTCGGAACAGTTGTATCTGACCCTTCATCTGGAGCGGTTAATGAAATCGAAGCGTGACCAATGAAATATCAGCACATGAACCAGAACCTAACTAAATATCAAATGGGCTTGTTACTGTTCAATCAGGCAATACCCGAATGAATGACACGTAGAAGACGTGGCTATTTGTTCGGGTATTTTTTATTGGAAAAATGAGGAGGAAATGATCATGAAACATCAGGAAACGGCACAGGAAATCATCAAAGCCGTTGGGGGAACAAACAATATCAACTCAGTGTATCATTGCGTCACACGACTGAGATTTGATCTGAAAAATAACGATAAAGTGGATAATAATTCACTCAAGAAACTGGATAAAGTCATGGGAACAAATATCTCAGGAGATCAATTCCAGGTGATTATCGGGAATGATGTGTCCAAAGTATTTGATGCTATGGTGAAGGAACATCCGGCAATACAGCAAAGTACAGAAAATAAACAGCCTAAACCGGAAAAAAGTAAAAATGTAATTCTTAATATTTTTGAGACGATTGCGGGTGTCTTTGCACCAATGCTTCCAGCGATTACAGCTGCGGGTATGCTCAAGGGATTGCTTGCATTATTCGTATCCCTGGAGTGGATGTCAGCAGGCACTGACACGTACCGTATCCTTTCCGCCATTGGGGATGGCGTATTCTACTTCCTTCCGCTGCTAATCGCAGTTAGTGCCGCTCGTAAATTCGGCAGTAATCCGTTTGTAGCCATTGCGCTAAGTACTGCGCTGATGTATCCCGATATGGGCGCATTGCTATCCAGCGGTGAATCGGTTGCGTTTATTGGTATTCCGGTAACGGCTGTCAGCTATGCCTCATCGGTTATTCCGATTTTGCTTGCCGTATGGCTGATGTCTTATGTTGAGAAATGGGTTGACCGCGTTATTCCAGCAGCATTGAAGTTGCTGCTTGTGCCACTGATTACCTTGCTTGTTATGGTTCCGGTAACACTGATTGCGATCGGTCCACTGGGAACATTTGTAGGTAGCGGCTTGTCCGGTGGTATTAACTGGCTGCTGAACGAAGGCGGATTAATTGCAGGGATTGTTCTGGGCGGCGCGATGGCGCTCATTATTATGACAGGTATGCACTATGCGCTCGTACCGATCATCCTGAGCAATATTGCTACATTAGGCTTCGATAAATTCTTGCCACTGACGTTCATCTCCAATATGGGACAGGCAGGAGCGACGTTAGGCGTATTCTTCCGTGCAAAAGACAAAAAGCTTAAAACCGTTGCATTGTCCACCAGCTTCACAGCTCTGATGGGTGTAACCGAGCCAGCCATGTACGGCGTAAACATGAAATATAAAAAACCGTTTGCCGCTGCGATGATTGGTAGTGCAGTGGGTGGCGGATTCGCGCTTGCTTTTGGAGCCAAAGCTTATGTGCTTGCAGGTAACGGTGGTCTCCCGGGTCTGCCATCCCTGATCGGACAAACCTTCTGGTACTCCTTTGGCGGTATGATTCTTGCCTTTGTCGTGGGTGCAATTATGTCAACTGTGTTCGGGATCAAGGAAGAAGAGGGCGATGCCGAGGCATTGGCTCAATTCTCACCAGGCGCTTCTACGACACCAGCGGCAGCACCTTCCAACAATGCTGCAACTGTGAACGTGGACGATATGGGGGCTCCAACACCAACAAGTGATGCGGTAGCCATCGCACCGATGACGGGTAAAGCGATTGCACTCAAAGAAGTTAATGATCCAACGTTTGGCGATGAATTGATGGGTAAAGGTGTGGCATTTGTTCCAACGGTTGGCGAACTGGTGTCACCAGTTACAGGTACCATCATGAATGTGTTCAAAACGAAACATGCGATCGTGGTCCGCAGTGATAACGGAATGGAGCTTCTGATCCATGTGGGGATCAACACTGTGAAACTGCGCGGTCAGTATTTTGAGGCCCATGTCGCTACGGGAGCACGTGTACAGGCCGGAGATAAGTTACTCACGTTTGAACTTGATCAAATCTCCAAGGAATATGACATTACAACGGCGATGGTCGTTACGAATACAGCAGATTACAAGCAGGTTCTGCCTGTGAAATTGGGTGCAATTACAATCGGTGAAGAAGTATTGAAAGCTGAAATTTAAAGTCTAAAGACGAACTTAAGAAGAAATAGACGACATCAATAAGAAGAGGAGAGATACGCATGATCAATCGACAAGGGTTTCCAGAAGGTTTTTTGTGGGGCGGCGCAATTGCTGCCAACCAGGCTGAAGGTGGATTTGATGCAGGGGGCAAAGGTTGGTCCACAGCGGATATGGTTCCTTATTTTGAGAAAAAGGATTACACCAACCTTAGAGAACTGATGCACGTGACCAGTGCAACGGTTGAGAAAGCGATGGCTCACCACAGTGCGAAGGGATACCCGAAGCGTTACGGTATTGATTTCTATCACCGCTTCAAAGAGGACATTGCGTTATTCGCCGAGCTGGGCTTCAAGACATTCCGTCTTTCCATCAACTGGCCGCGTATTTTCCCGAACGGGTACGACGCAGAGCCGAATGAAGAAGGATTGCGTTTCTATGATGAAGTATTCGACGAATTGCGTAAACACAATATCGAACCTCTCGTGACGCTCTCTCACTATGAAATGCCGATGTCATTGGTATTGAAGTACAACGGCTGGGCAGGTCGGGAAGTTATCGGACATTTTGTAAAATACGCCGAGACCGTAATGAATCGCTACAAAGACAAGGTGAAATACTGGCTGACGTTTAATGAGATCAACACAACCATTATTGAGCCATTCACGGGTGGAGGCATCATTGAAGATCGTGTCGATAATGTGATGCAAGCTTCCTATCAAGCACTTCACCATCAGTTTGTTGCCAGCAGTCTGGTAACGCAGAAGGCGCGTCAGATTAACCCGGACTTCCAGATTGGCTGTATGCTTGCGCGCATGATTCACTACCCGGCCACGTCGAAGCCGGAGGATGTATTGCAAGCTCAGATCGATAATCAGCTGAACCTGCTGCATACTGATGTACAAGTGCGAGGAAGTTATCCAACCTTTATGGCTCGTTATTGGGCTGAACATGACATTTCCATTGCGATGGAAGCAGGAGACGAAGCGATCATGAAAGAGCATACGGTTGATTTCATCTCGTTCAGCTATTACACATCGCTGGTATCCGCAGTGAATCCGGAGGAATATGGGGTAACTGGAGGCAACCTGTACAGCACGATTAAGAACCCGAACCTGGAGCGTACAGAATGGGGCTGGCAGCTTGATCCGATCGGACTTCGTGTGGCGCTAAAAGAGCTGTATGATCGTTATCAATTGCCATTGTTTGTCGTGGAAAACGGACTTGGGGCCAAGGATACCGTAGAGGCCGATGGTTCCATTAATGATGATTATCGGATAGATTATCTGAGAAAACATATTACACAAATGAAAGAAGCAGTCATGGATGGGGTAGACCTTATGGGTTATACCAACTGGGGTGCGATTGATATCATCAGTGCGTCCACTTCGGAAATGTCCAAGCGTTATGGCGTAATCTACGTCGATCAGGACGACAACGGACAAGGCACATTGAATCGCTATAAGAAAAAGAGCTTTGGTTGGTATCAGAACGTCATCGCTACGAATGGCGAAGATTTGGGTTGATTTCGGGGGCAGTCCTTGCGCAGCAGTTATTGCGGCGCAGGGGCCGCTTTTTATTTTGAGCTCAAAAAGGATAGCGCTGTTACAACGATGATGATATACTGTGATCCTATTGGAGGGGATAAAGATGAAGAAACCTATTATTGCTGTAGATATGGATGACACCATATGTCATCTGGTCAAGCGAGCCATCTATCATAACAACATCAACTTCCCAACCCATCCGCTGCGATATGAGGATATGATACATTGGGACACATCCCATATGCGCCATCCGGAATGTACACATGATGTATTTTACGGTCGGCCAGGGCTGTTTGAGGAACTGGAGATTTACGATGAATATGTAGTAGAAGAGGTGGAAAAGCTCCATCAAGCCTATGATCTGCTAATCCTAACGGCGGCTGAGCCCAAAACGGTTGTGGAGAAGTGGAATTGGCTTCAGAAGCACATGCCATACATATCTCCAGAACAGTTTATAACCTGTAAACGGAAAAACTTGATTAACTTCGATCTGTTAATTGATGATGGAGCACATAATCTGATACCCGCGATGAATGACGGAAAAAAAGTCATCTGTATCCCTCATCCTTGGAATATAAACGAACGGGAGCAGCATCAGTTTCCGTTAATGACCTCTTGGAAAGGTGCAAAGGCTTATGTAGATCGTCTGCTTGAAACAGAACATGCAGATAGCAAGCTTGATTCGCTACAGAGATGATTCCTGGAAAAGGAACGGAAGGCAGGAACACTTAATTCAATGGTTCAGTTCTGAAGTTCCTGCGATAGCTCTGCGGGGTTTCTCCCGTAATTCGTTTAAAGACAGCGTAAAATGAATCTACATCCCGGTAACCTACAAGTTCAGCAATTAAACTGACTTTATGTTGTGAATTCTTCAGCAATTCACAGCTTTTTTGTATGCGCAAATGTTGTAGATAAGCACCAAATGTCCGCCCGGTATGGGTCACGAACATGCGCCCAATATGTCTTTCGCTCCAACCAGAAATACTCACCAGTTCGCTTAGACGGATTCGTTCGTTAACATGTTGGTCCAGGTAATGAAGGATATGTTCCATATCAGTCGCATTTTCCTTCTCTTTGCAGGTAGCTTGATGGATCTGTCTGTAAGTCGTCACGACGAGTTGGCTAACAAGCGTATACAGGATCGTGGAAGAGCCGATTCCCGGAACGGCAGATTCGCGGTACAGTTTTACCATTAATTCTTCCATCCGTTGGCTGTAATCTGTGATGGATACATAAGGAACCCGATTCTTTTCCAGGTCTGTCAGATGGTTTCGAATCTCCTGCTCCTGAATAATAATGGACAGGGTGTGGATCAGTTCGGAATTGAACAGACAGTTATAGATAATGAGTGGATGCTCTGATACATTCGCAGTAGCTGGGCGGAATACATGAGGAACGCCGACTGGAATGACAAATAACATCCCTTTGTGTACCGGAATAATATCGTCACCAATGTGATGAAAGCCCTTTCCTTCTGCCACATAACTATACTCAACAAACTCGTGTGCGTGAAAGGGAACCATAAAATCCTCGGAACATCGGTTCACGAACAGCTTCAGATTATTCTGGAAAAAGGATTCACTCTTGAACAGCTGAATGGTTGGATTCACGGAATAGCCTCCTTAGTTGGAATGACCAGATAACCGGGTTAAACTGTCCTCATTACCGGGTATTTCCGATCACAGAATCGATATAATTATATCGTAACCTTGAATTGGAAACCACGATGGAAAGGGATGTTTCTCTGATGTTGACCATAAGTCATCTGCGTTGTGAGTATAGAGTAAATCCGATTGGACTAGATATCACGTCACCCAGATTAAGCTGGCATTTGCAATCCGATCACAGAAATTGTGTACAGTCAGATTATCAAATTCAGTTGTCACGGACGGAAGATTTTGCTCAGATGGAGTGGGATTCCGGCAAAAAAAGCTCTGATCAGTCCATTCATGTTGAACTGGAGCACTGGGTGCCCGAAGCACGAACCCGCTACTATTATCGCATTCGTGCCTGGGAACGTGCAGGAGATGAATCAGACTGGTCGGAGACAGCGTATTTCGAGACGGGATTCATGGGTAGTGAAGATGCCTGGCAGGCGGAGTGGATCACAGTCGATCCTTCCTCTCAGCAGGATGAGTCTTGCCCACGACTGCGTACCTCGTTTGAATTGAAAAAGCCTGTAGCTTCGGCAAGAATATATGTGACTGCACTTGGATTGTACGAACTTCATCTGAATAATCAGCGAGTGGGCGAAGCGTACTTCACCCCGGGCTGGACCAGTTATAGTAAGCGGTTGCAATATCAGGTTTATGATGTTACCGATCAGCTTCAGAATGGACAGAATATACTCGGTGCTTATCTGGGAGATGGCTGGTACAAAGGACATTTGGGATGGGAGAAAAAGCAGGAGATATACGGTACGAACGCAGGCTTGCTGCTGGAACTTCATATTCATTATACCGATGGTTCAGAAGAACATATTATTTCGAATCGAAACTGGAAGAGTTCCCGCAGCGCCATTCGCAGCTCGGACATTTATATGGGTGAAACGTATGATGCACGTATGGAATCTGATTGGCAGGATTCATCCTCAGTCCAATGGTCGCCAGTACGTGTGCTGGATTACTCGAAGGAGATTATTATTGCACAAGAGAACGTTCCCGTAACGCCAATAGAGCAAATTAAACCTATCGCCTTGCTTACAACTCCACTGGGAGAACGTGTGCTGGATATGGGACAGAATATGGTCGGTTGGGTGAGATTCAGAATTCAGGGTGAAACGGGGCATACGGTTGAGTTGCTACATGCCGAGATATTGGATCATCAGGGTAATTTCTACACTGACAACCTGCGTGGTGCAACGCAGTGCATTCGTTATACCCTAAAAGGCGGTGGAGTGGAGACGTACGAGCCACGTTTCACATTTCAGGGATTCCGTTATGTGAAGTTGATTGGATTCCCAGACGAGATTCGGCTCGAGGATTTCACAGGTGTAGTTATGCATTCCAATATGGAGCGAACCGGTGATTTCAAAAGCTCCAGTCCACTCGTGAATCAGCTTCATCACAATATATTGTGGGGGCAAAAAGGGAATTTCGTTGACGTACCGACAGATTGTCCGCAGCGTGATGAGCGGCTGGGTTGGACGGGAGACGCGCAGATGTTTATACGAACATCCTCATACCTGATGAATACGGCGCCTTTTTTCACCAAATGGCTGAGGGATCTGCAGGCGGATCAGGGGGAGGATGGAGGCATTCCTTTCTACGTTCCTGATTTGAGAAGTTCCACGTCAGACGGATGGGGGGATACGAATCATTCTTCCGCTGCCTGGGGGGATGCCGCGGTGATCTGTCCATGGACGATCTACGAGATGTACGGTGATGTCAGGCTGTTGGCCGAGCAATATGACAGCATGAAGCGCTGGATTAATTACATTCATGCTCAAGGAGAGAATCCTTACTTGTGGAATACTGGCTTCCACTTCGGGGATTGGCTCGGGCTGGATTCCAAGCCGGACAGCTATATTGGGGCTACAGATAAGGATTTCGTAGCAACTGCATTCTACGCCTATTCTGTTTCTCTAACACGGAAGGCGGCTGAGGTGTTAGGGCAAGCGGAAGATGTAACTTATTTTGATAATCTGCATGACAACATTGTTGCTGCCTTTCAAGATGAATTTGTGACACCTGCGGGCAAACTTGCAGTTCCCACTCAGACTGCCCATGTACTTGCTTTGCATTTTGACCTATTGGATTCTGCAGCTCGGAAACGTACCATTGATCAGTTGGGAAAACTGGTTGCGGACGCTGGAAACCACTTAACCACCGGATTTGTTGGAACACCTTATCTGAATCCGGTATTGAGTGATACGGGAAATCATGATCTGGCCTATACGCTGCTCTTTCAGGAAGACTATCCATCCTGGTTATATCAAGTGACACAAGGTGCAACTACGGTTTGGGAGCATTGGGACGGAATCAGGGAGGATGGCAGTCTGTGGAGTGCAGACATGAATTCCTTCAACCATTATGCTTACGGTGCCATAGGGGAGTGGTTATATCGTTATGTTGCCGGAATTAACACAGATGAGCAACAGCCCGGGTTCCGCATCGTACACATCGAGCCCAAACCAGGACCAGGACTGGAGTGGGTCGAAGCGAGTTTCGAGACCATGTACGGTTCTGTCACATCCAACTGGTATCGCCGCGATAATAACGAGATGGAGGTTCGTGTGACCATTCCTGCCAATACGACAGGCACGGTCCTTCTTCCTGGAGCAGATGTGCAGACGGTCCTGGAGAACGGAAAAGCTGTGGACCAAGTAGCGGACATTCACGAAATTCAAACGCAGGGATCAGATGTACGAATTGCTCTGGGATCAGGAAGCTATCAATTCACATACAAGGTAATTAAAGCAGATCAGGAAGTGCACGCACAACAGGTGGAATCAGTATAACTAGTGTGCATTAGAGGAATAAGCAAGCAGGATCGTGAACTAATATAATAGCGAAAGCTGGACCGAGTAGAGGATCTGCACACGCAGGTTCTCTTTTTTTTACTTGGACAGAGAAATTTTTCTTCATTTTGATACGAAGACCACAATATTAATGCAATGAAGGGAGAAAGATAAAGTTGACGACTGGAAAAATTCTAGGTATTGCCTACAATGTCATTCCTGTAACAAATGTAGAGCAGTCAGCAGCATGGTTCGTGAACCATTTTGGATTTAATATTAGACAGCCAAGAGAAGGCTATATCAGCCTCTTTAGAGACAATAGACCAATTCTCGATCTGATTGAAAGTGATCATGAATCCAGAGCCGTATTTCAAGTGAAGCAGAAGAAGAGATGGGTCATCACCTTTTTTACAGACGATATCGTTAAACTCCATACTGAACTCACTGCTAGTCAAGTTCGTGTTGGCAAAGTTAGTGATGAGGGCAAATACGGAAAGTTCTTTACATTCGAGGATCTGGACGGTAATCTGTTCGACGTCTGGGAGCATCATGACTGTGAATTAGTATATTAGGGTGAAGGAGCATAGCAATATCAATATGAGTAAGGAGGACGTATTTAGAATGAGCAAAGAGAAAGTTAGACTAGTCAAACCTTCAGCTGAATATAAAGAAACGTATGCAGCATTTTATGAAGATTGGGTTGCATGCGGAGAATCGATGGTGCCGTGGGTCATTTCGAAAGAACCTTATCCTTTTGAAGAGATGTTAGCTTTTTTGGAACGCAGTGAACAAGGCATCGATATTCCTGAGGGCTGGGTTAGGGACAGTACATACTGGCTCGTGACGGAGAGTGATCGAGTTGTTGGAGCCGTAAATATACGACATGAATTGAATGAGAAGCTGTTCCATAGCGGAGGGCATATTGGTTATGGAATTCGTCCAGGCGAGAGGCAAAACGGATACGGTGCAGAGATCCTCAAGCTTTCCTTGGAAATTACCAAAGATCTTGGGATTCCCAAAGTATTAGTCGTATGTGACGCACATAATGAGGCATCCAGAAGAGTTATTCTTCGTAACGGGGGCATCCAGGATCAAGACTATGTAGAACCTGACGGGAATATCGTTGAGCGGTTCTGGATAGGTAAATAGCTAATGTCGAATAATGCTGAATCTTGTTGTAATTTAACAAAATAATATAGATCATGATTGTAATACCCACGTCTGCTGATTAAAATAAAGGTTAGAATCTGGATTGCGGCCGGAAACTATCATCCTATCAGGCATAAGTGAGGTTTTATTATGAATCAACCGGTTAATCGGCCCCGGCGTATTGAGTATCTGGATCTCTATCGTGCTTTTGCAATTATGGCAGTGGTCGCCATTCATGCGACTTCAACAGCAGTTGCACATTATCCCAAGCACACGTTGGATCATAACTTTTATTATTTTTGGAACAGCTTTTTGCAATTCGCCGTACCTGCATTTTTGTTTCTGTCCTCATTGGTGTTGTTCTACAATTACAGCTCCAAGATGAAGGAAAAGGGCTGGATGCCCGCTTTTTATAAAAAGCGATTATTTTATGTTTTTGTGCCTTATCTGGCCTGGTCACTCATTTATTTTATCGTCAAACAATGGCTAGCAGGCAAAGAGCCTCTGGCACATATGAAGCAGTTCTCGGAGCAATTGTTAACCGGTACTGCACACACGCATTTATATTTTTTTCTGATTATTTTGCAATTTTATGTGGTGTTTCCACTACTTCTATCGTTAACACGTTATCGTTTGTTTAATCGATATTTACCTTTGTTCTTTATTGCTGCGCAGGCTGTTTTTTACGCGTTGCATTTGCAGTTTCATTTCTCACGGATGGGGAGTTTGCTGCCCAGTTACCTAATTGTTATTGGATTCGGTGCATGGATTGGGTTGAACTTCGATGCGGCTTTGAAGAAATTGTTCTCGTACCGTTATGTGCTGATTGCTGCATTGTTGAGCGGAGGAGCAGTGTTTATTTACGGTAATACTTATATAAAAACGGCTTTCGCCGCAACTCCGGCGCTAACCTATACGTTGCTATTTCTATTCCGTAATCTGTTTACTCTCTCAGCCTGCTTACTCTTACTGATCGTATGTGAACGAATAGGTGCATGGAAACAGAATGGATCTAATCGGACAACTCGCATTCTGAACTCTTTGGGTACGGTGGCGTTTGGTGTATTCTTAATACACCCGTTAGTGCTCTTGTTCTGGAGAAGAGAACTCACCGTGGAACTCGCCCCACACTTCAGTCTTGGTATTATGCTGTCTTATGTTGTGGCGATTTTGCTCTCATGGATTATTGCCATGGGACTTCGTCGAATGAAGTGGGGATGGGTTCTGATCGGACGTTAACGTTGGGCAGACTGTGTAACGATGAATATAAAGTAAAACCGAAAAAGAGATTTCAAGCCCTGAACATTCAGCGGGT
This sequence comes from Paenibacillus sp. RU5M, assembly GCF_900221055.1. Lineage (NCBI taxonomy): Bacteria > Bacillati > Bacillota > Bacilli > Caryophanales > Paenibacillaceae > Paenibacillus > Paenibacillus sp. RU5M. The sequence goes on from NZ_OBQM01000001.1 coordinate 595,169, forward strand.
GACTTGAAATCTCTTTTTTATTTGTCGAAGAGGCGTTATTATGGGCTAATGTCCATAAAATTCAATTAATGGAATACATGTTGTTAATGTCAGGAGTGGTGGAATGAAGTTCATCATTATTTTTGGTCCACAGGCTGTAGGGAAAATGACGGTGGGTCAGGAATTGGAGAAGATCACCGATCTGAAATTGTTTCACAATCATATGACGATTGAACTGGTGTCCCCTTATTTCAGTTATGGTACACCTCAAGGAAAGAGACTTGTTAATCTGTTCCGTCAGGAGATTTTTGAAGAAGTGGCGAAGAGCGAGCTGCCCGGTTTGATTTTTACATTTGTGTGGGCATTTGATATGAAAGAGGATTGGGAGTACATTCGCAAAGTCAGCGCGTTGTTTGAGTCCAGAGGTGCAGAGGTATGTTATGTTGAACTGGAGGCTGATCCGACGGAACGACTGGAGCGTAACAGGAGTCCACATCGGCTGCTGCACAAAGCAACGAAGCGTAATGTCGAATGGTCAGAGAAGGATTTGCTTTCGAGCATGGAGAAAAATCGATTGAACTCTGAGCCCGGAGAAATTACGTATGAGCAATATATTCGGATTAATAACACCGACAAGAGCCCGAAAGACGTGGCGCACCTGATCCAAGAACGATTCAAACTGTAATTGAAAGTGGAGGGGAAAAGCATGTATATCATTTTGGCTTTAATAGTAGGATTTGTTCTGTGTCTTCTGATCCCATATGGTACGATTCTGGCAGGCGCTATTATCTTTGCACTTGTTGCAGACAATTATCGTCAGACCATGAGTATGCGCGAGGATATTCATTCCATCAAGCATCATCTGGGATTGATGCACAAGGGTGAAGCGGAAGAGTACCAGATCGATAAACAGTTAACGGATATCGAACACTTGGATTCGGACCAGTTGAAGATCATTAATCGAAGAATCGAAGCAGAGCTGGAGAAGGAAAGTAAAAAGAATAAATCATGATGAACCGACTACACGAAAAGGGAAAAATAGGGTGCCAATGGATTCGAGAGATGATATATGTCTGCAAAAAAGTGAGAAAAGCGTGACGAAATAATGATAATTAATTTTTTTTGTATGCAATTTTTCATCATTCGGACACATTAAGTCCTCCTCTAAGGAGGGCTTTTTTGTTTATTTATGATCCGAATTCAACAGAATTTCAAGAAGCATATTAGCCAAAATATAGTGAATAAGTGCAAGCACTTTTTATCTGAACTGGCGCGAAAATGTTCATGAACGTATCTATAAATTTTGGTTTATTAATGGACGAAGTGGAAGGCGAGGAGTAGGCTGAATGATACAGATCTAATACAGACAGGTATTGAAATTCTGGATCTGGAGCTCTGGGTGCAAGTATAATTCCCTGGATAAGGCGTCATGCTAAGGGAGTGCTTATAATGGGAAGGTAGATAGATACAGAATGATTATTCGCAAACAGAAAAAAATACAAAGCAGATAAACAGATTCATTTATGCAATCAGAAAGTGTTTTTTTAGGTGGAAAGCATCATCGATTTTTTTGTTGCACAATGTAGAAAAATGTAATACCATGAACGCACATATAGTTAACATTGAAGTGAAATGGGCAAGGCCAGTGACCTCATGGAAGGCACGGTTTGCCTTTTTCTGTATATTGGAGTGGATAAAGTGAAGATCGAGAAGGTGTTAAACAATAATGCTGTAGTTGCGATTAAAGATGAACGTGAAGTCATCGTTATTGGCCGGGGAATTGCTTTTCAGAAGCGAGCCGGCGATGAGGTGTCGGAGCAGCATATTGATAAGATATTTACTTTACAGAATGAAAATATTCAGGAAAATTTCAAGGCATTAATCGCGAGCATACCACTGGAATACATGAAAGTGTCTGAAGAGATTATTGCCTATGCCAAGCTGAAGCTTGGGAAAAAGCTAAACGAGAGTATCTATCTGCATCTGACGGATCATATTCATTTTGCCATTGAACGTTATCGTAACAATCTGCCCATCCGTAATGGACTGCTGTGGGAGACCAAGCAACTCTACAAGGACGAATATGAGGTAGGGCTGGAAGCGTTAAATATGATTTGTGATCAGTTTGGTGTGCTTTTGCCGGAAGATGAGGCGGGGTTTATGGCACTTCATTTTGTAAATGCAGCACTTAACGAAGAGATGCCTAACATCCGAAGCATGACTCAGGTCATGCAGGAGATTTTGACGATCATCAAATATCATTTCAAAATGGACTTTGACGAGAACTCATTGAATTATTATCGATTTGTGACTCATCTGAAGTTTTTCGCCCAACGGCTGGTAAAAGGCAAGCATTATAAGAGCAACAACGACGATGAGTTATTCGAGATGATTCAGAAAAAGTATCCTGAAGCGCACAAGTGCTCGGAGAAGATTAGAAAATTCATTGAAAATAACTACACGTATCAACTGACTAACGAAGAAATGATGTATTTAACCATTCATATTGAGCGTGTGGTGCATGCCACTTCAGAGTAACGATATTACAAAATAAAGATTCTTAAAAAAACGCTTGCAAAAGATTAGAAGTTATTATATTATGAATCCATAAAGTAAGCGCATACATCAATCGGATTGTAACTGTTCAATCAGGCAATTCCGATACTTCCGACCACTCTGGGTCCGTAAAGATGGGTTGCAACTTACTTTAAGATGAAGTTGTTAATGCTACAACTGAATATCGCTGTGTACAGCCTTACAGGGTTGCAACCGTTAAGGGCAAAACCTGAATTGCTGAATATCACGACTTGTTTCCGGATTTTTCGGTGCGTTGTGTATGTTCAGTAGTTCAGGTTTTCTTTGTTTCACAAGCATCGGGAGTCTACTTAGAGAGGGAGAATTACTATGAACTACGATCAACTGGCCAAAGACATCTTGTCTGGTGTAGGCGGAGCTAAAAACGTAAACAGTGTATTCCATTGCGTAACGAGATTGCGCTTTAAACTCAAAGATGAAAGCGTTGCTAAAACGGAAGAACTTAAAAATCTGCCGGGTGTCATTACCGTCATGCAGAGTGGTGGACAATATCAGGTCGTAATCGGCAATGAAGTGCCGGATGTATATAAAGCCGTTGTAAAAGCTGGTAATCTGCCTGCTGAGGGCCAGGTTCCAGAAGAGCAGGAAAGTTCTGGTAACAAGGGAAGTTTGTTTAGTCGCTTTATTGATATGATTTCTGGTGTCTTCACTCCGCTGCTTGGACTGCTGGCTGCGACGGGGATGATCAAAGGTTTTACAGCCATGTTTTTGTCCTTCGGATGGATAGCGGACACATCAGGTACGTACCATCTGCTGAATGCAACGGGCGATTGTCTGTTCTACTTCTTCCCGGTATTCCTGGGTTATACGGCCATCAAAAAATTTGGCGGCTCACCGTTCCTCGGTATGGCGATTGGAGCTACACTCGTATATCCTACGCTGTCCGGTTTGACTGCGGGTGATCCACTGTATACGTTGTTCGCAGGTACATTATTTGAATCACCAATTCACATTACGTTCTTGGGTATTCCTGTAATCCTGATGAATTACTCATCATCAGTTATTCCGATCATTATCGCTACATTCTTTGCAGTGAAAATAGAGAGATTCTTCAAAAATGTTATTCCTAAAGTGGTTAGTACGTTCCTGGTTCCATTCTTCACACTGCTGGTTATCGTTCCTGCAACATTCCTTGTAATTGGTCCAATATCCACATGGGCAGGTCAATTGATTGGTGCGGGAGCAACAGGCATCTATGAATTAAGCCCACTCGTTACAGGTTTGGTCATTGGCGGTTTGTGGCAAGTGTTTGTATTGTTTGGTCTTCACTGGGGACTCGTACCAGTCATGCTTCTGAACCTGAGTACGTCCGGTTCTGACCCAGTGGTTGCGATGTCTTTCGCCGCTTCCTTTGCCCAAATTGGTGCAGTACTCGCTGTTATGTTAAAAACCAAGAATGCCAAATTGAAATCATTAAGTATTCCAGCTTTCATCTCGGGGATCTTCGGTGTAACTGAGCCAGCCATCTATGGTGTGACACTTCCCCTGAAAAAACCATTTATCATGAGCTGTATCGCAGGTGGTATTGGAGGCGGAATTCTAGGATTATTCGGATCGAAAATGTACATGTTTGGCGGACTTGGCGTATTCGGCTATCCGACCTTCATCAACTCAAAAACAGGCGTTGATTCCGGGTTCTACATGGCTCTTGTAGCTACAGCGGTTGCGTTCATCCTTGGTTTTGTTCTTACGTATGTTGTTGGTTTCAAAGACAAAGCAGACGCAGTTCCAGCGCCAACACCTGTACTTGATCCAAACCCGAACAACAGATATGAAATTTTCAGCCCAATGGCTGGTGAAGTGGTTGAACTGAAAGAGATCAATGATGTTACCTTTGCAGGAGAGCATATGGGTAAAGGGATTGCGATTCGTCCAACCAGCGGCAGAGTCGTATCTCCAATCATGGGTGTCGTACAAACGGTATATCGCACCAAACACGCCATTGGACTTGTCACTGATGATGGTGTTGAGATGCTGATTCATATCGGACAGGATACGGTGCAATTGAAAGGTCAGCATTTCACAGCTCATGTAAAAGATGGCGACCGCGTTAATGTGGGCGATCTGATCATGGAATTTGATCTGCAAGCGATCAAGGATGCCGGATATGAGACGGTTACACCGATTATTATTACGAACACGTCCAATTATCTGGATGTAGTAGGCACGAAGGATGCATCTGTGAAAGAGAAAGACAAATTGCTTACAGTGCTCGGTTAAATGAACGTTCATTATGGATAGGAGGTAGACGTGAATGTATGAAAAATTAACAGCCTTCCCGGAGAATTTTCTATGGGGAGGAGCAACGGCCGCGAACCAGCTTGAAGGAGCCTATCTTGAAGGTGGCAAAGGGTTAACTACGGTTGACCTGATCCCCACGGGGGCTAATCGCTTCCCGATTGCTTTGGGAAATCTCAATTCATATGAGCCCAAAGATGGCGAGTTTTATCCTTCGCATGAAGCGATTGATTTCTATCATCGATACAAAGAAGATATCGCACTATTTGCGGAAATGGGATTCAAGTGCTTCAGGCTCTCAGTAGCCTGGGCACGGATTTTCCCTAATGGCGATGACGCTGAGCCGAACGAGGCGGGATTGCAGTTTTACGATGATGTCTTCGACGAATTATTGAAGTACAATATTGAACCTGTGGTCACAATCTGTCACTTTGATGTCCCTGTACATCTGGTCGAAACGTATGGCGGGTGGAAGAACCGTAAGATGATTGGTTTCTTTGAGACTTATGCCAAGACATTGTTCGATCGTTACAAGGACAAGGTGAAATACTGGATGACGTTTAATGAAATCAATATGCTGCTGCATCTTCCGTACATTGGAGCGGGTATTGTTCTCCAGGAAGGTGAGAATAAAGGGCAGGTTCTCTATCAGGCAGCGCATCATGAATTGGTTGCTAGTGCTTTGGCTGTGAAAGCCTGTCACGAGATCATTCCAGGTGCACAGATTGGTTGCATGCTGGCAGCAGGCATGGTTTATCCGTACACTTCCAATCCAGACGATGTATGGAAAGCCATGGAGCAGGATCGGGAGTCGTTCTTCTTTATCGATGTTCAGTCCAAAGGAGCGTATCCTGGGTATACGAAGCGTTTCTTCAGAGAACACGAAATTGTGATTGATATGCAGCCGGAAGATGCAGATATTCTCATGCAGAATACAGTCGATTATATCGGATTCAGTTATTACGCCAGCCGCTGTACAAGTACCGATCCGGAGATTTTGAAGGATTCGACCGAAGGTAATGTGTTTGGTTCAGTGAAGAACCCGTATCTTCAAGCTTCCGAATGGGGCTGGACGATTGATCCGAAGGGTCTTCGAATTACCTGTAACCAGCTGTATGATCGCTATGGCAAACCATTGTTTATTGTGGAAAATGGGCTTGGTGCAACGGATGTTTTACTAGACAATGACATCGTTGAAGACGATTACCGCATTGATTATCTGAATCGTCATTTTGCCGAGATGGCTGAAGCCATTCAGGATGGGGTTGAGCTTCTGGGTTACACGAGCTGGGGACCGATTGATCTGGTCAGCGCGGGTACAGGGGAGATGAAAAAACGTTACGGTTACATTTATGTAGACCGGAACAATGATGGAAGCGGCTCACTTCGCAGAGTGAAAAAGAAAAGTTTCCATTGGTACAAAGAGGTTATTGCCAATAATGGAGCGCAATATTTTTAACTCCAGGTGTAGTCCCTTTCGAATATTACAAAGAGCAGTCTCGTTGACACGGGATTGCTCTTTGCTTATGAGGGATGAATTTGACTCATAATTTGTTTCATATATATAATGAAAAGATCAAGAGAATCTTGTCACTTAAGAAGGGAGGAGCATCCAATCATGAAGAAAAAATCACTTGCGTTTATATCTCCGGGATATGGATACTCCACTGCTGTCTTTTTCTAGAATCTATTCCAAGGGAGAAGTGTGCCCAAATGAGGAAGAAAACTAGGGAATATCGCAGAAAAATCTTAAGAATGACGAGGTAATCAACATGAAAACCGACAAAATTACTAGAAAAAATCCAGCTAATATGCCAGCTCCTGTAGGACAGTACACGCATATTACAAGAATTCCGAGGAATGCAGAGTTATTCGTGACATCGGGTCAAATTGGAGCAGATCGTAGGGGACACTTTCCGGACAGTCTGAATGAGCAAGTCACGAATACATTCAATAATATTAAAAGAGTACTCGAATCCGAGCATTTAGATGCTGACCATATTATCAAAGTTAACGTATGGGCGACGGAGAAAATCGATTGGGATTTCTTATACGCTGAGTGGGGACAATTATTCAGTCAGGATTATCCTGCGATGACAATTGGATATATTACGGAGTTAGGTCTACCCGAAATTAAAATTGAAATCGAAATATGGGCAGCAAAAGTGTAGAACCAAATAAACTTATTTAAACCATGGAGCTTCGATGAAGCCCCATGGTTTTTTTGATTTCTTTATTCGTGAGAAATGCAAATAGCGATGATCTATGCCATTAGGAGTGAATGTAATTGTGTTATGGCACTTGCAGACTCTGATAGGCATTCAGTCGCCCATATGTCCAGTAGACACCAGAGCCGGATACGGGATCGGATGCGAAGCATAAGGCATCACGAATCTGCGCATTAGTTTTCCCACGGGAAGCCAGCAATGCAGCCACTCCCGCTACATGAGGAGCGGCCATGGACGTTCCGCTTAGATAGGCATAAGAGCCGCCCAGGTATGTGGACAGAATGGTATCACCTGGTGCAGCCATATCTACCCACGATCCATAGTTTGAGAAATTCGATTTGAGGTCGGAAGGATTGGTTGAAGCTACCGCAATGACATTGGGATAAGATGCAGGTACAATCGGATACGAAGTATTATCATTACCTGCTGCCGCGATAATGACAGCGCCGCGATCCCATGCATATTGCACGGCAGCCTGAAGAAAGGCTTCTCCCGTTGGTCCACCGAGACTCAGGTTAACGACTTGAATACCGTTGTTGGCCGCATAAACAAGTCCGTTTCCGACGTTACCCGTTGTACCTTGTCCATTGTTATCCAACACACGCAGCGGGACAATCGAAGCGAGTGGTGCCGCACCTGCAATGCCAACTCCGTTATTGGTTATAGAAGCCGCAATTCCAGCTACATGGGTACCGTGTCCGTTACCGTCTTCGGGAATATTATCATAATCAACGTAATCGTATCCGGGAAGGAGCTTGCCAGCGAGCTCTGGGTGGTTTAATTGCACACCAGTGTCAATGATCGCGATTTTCACCGAAGTGTTACTTTGGGAAATATCCCAGGCAGCAGGAGCATTGATTTTTTGCAAGTTGTATTGGTAAGGGAAAAACGGGTCATTTGGTGTAAACGATGCCTGAAGGTAGTAGTTAGGTTCAGCGTGCTCAATGAGCACATGATCCTTGTAGTGTTTTAACATACGTTGCATTTTCTTTCTTGATTCAAGGCGATACCAGCCCAGATCTTCATACGTTTCGGCTACGTTGCATTTTGCTTTTTTATGCAGAGTGTGCATCTCGTCAGCTGTCGTACCTTCCTTGAACTTGATTAACAGCTGCTTGGGTGCGTGGGGATAAAACTTTTTGGCGGCAAGTTTATCTTCCACATAACGATAGACGAACCCAATTGCCAGCAGAGCTGCAGCAGACATTCCAAGCGATAACCACATATGTTCTTCCCCCTCGAATTTGATTGATGACACGCCTTATCGTATGCGAACCCTATCAAATCGCGCGGGCTTTCTGCTATTTTGGTTAGGAGTTTAGATAGATTGATAGGAAGAGTTTATTTCGGTAGAATTGTAAGCAGAGAGCGAACTTGCGTTTCGTTGGGTTCGTATACGGAGCTGAAACGGGCTCGAATCTAAGAATAAGGAATGTGGATTTTGTGACACAGCTTCAGGCGGTCCCGAGAGTGATAGCTATTCAAGAGCACCAAATGAAAGATGCAATTGATTTTGCCATGCGTGTACGCAAAGAAGTATTTCCAATGCTGGATCATGAGGAATTACCTGTAGATCTGGAGCAATTCAAAGAACATTATCTGGATTCAGCCGTTACTGTCTTTCTAGTTGCGGTCACGGAAGAAAATGAGATCGTGGGTTCCATCGGTATCCTGCCTTATGATGGGCGTATCGAAGCTGTGAATGGACAATATCCTGAGCAGTCTGCCGCCGAAATTGTAAAATGTTATGTGGATTCTAAATATCGCAGATACGGTATCGGTTCACTCCTCGTAAGAGAACTGGAGAAAGTGTTGGCAGAGCTGCACTACACAACCTTGTATTTGCATACACATCGCTTTTTGCCTGGTGCCGTGGATTTCTGGAAACGTCAGGGATATGTGGTTGTAGTGGAGCAGGACGATGATTGGCAGACGGTGCATATGGACAAATTGCTATAAAATAAGTGATTATGACTATGATTACTTTGATGTACGAACTGCGGATACTGAAGGGGAATATAGGTTGATGCGTTTGGATTACTTTAATGGGGGATACGAGATGAGTACAACGAATCGAAAGATTGTTTTTATAGATATTGATGGCACATTGGTAGATGATGACGGCAACATTCCGGTTTCCGCACAACAGGCATGCAAACAGGCACGTGAAAATGGACATCTGCTTTATTTATGTACAGGACGATCGAAGGCGGAAATCTATGATTCTATTTGGGACGTAGGATTTGACGGTCTGATCGGTGCTGGTGGTGGATATATTGAATTCGGTCAGGATGTGCTGTATCACAAAAGGGTAACGGCAGAAGATGTACGACATATGGTCGATTTTTTCAATGAACACCAGATTGACTTCTACCTCGAATCCAATTCGGCTTTGTACGCCAGCGCCAATCTTCAATCTCATCTGGAACGTCGCATTTATGGGGATGTAGAGAATGATCCCGGTGCCAGAGCGAAAAAAGAACAAAAGCCACATCCGTTTATTGCTGGTTTGACATATGGTGAAGCCGATTTATACAAGGACGACGTAAACAAAGTTTGTTTTCTGGAAAGCTCTACGATTCCGTTCAATCGAATCAAGCAGGAGTTCGAAGGCAAATTTGAAGTCATTCAGTGCACAGTGCCCATCTTCGGTGAAGGGAGCGGTGAACTGATGATCCCGGGCATTCATAAAGCCATTGCTATTGCAGATTTATTGGAGCATCTGGGTATGTCACGTGAAGATACACTCGCCATTGGGGACGGCATGAATGATGCGGAAATGCTGGAGTACTGTGCTGTAGGGATTGCGATGGGCAATGCCAAGCCAGGTCTCAAAGCCATTGCAGATGATATAACTGGGACTATCGAAGAAGATGGTTTGTACCACAGTTTTGTGAAATATGGATTGATTGAGTCCTAATCAACTTCAAATGAGTGGGAAGAGGTGAAACCAATGTCGGAAGGAATAAAAGTTGAGCTAGAAATAAGTGCATTCGGTCAGGAAACAGTTCCATCGTACGATGATTCGTTTCGTAAACATGAGATCGCAAGAACTCGGATTTTACCTAAAGAGACTACACTAGCGCAACTGGAAGAGATGTTGAAGGAAATGATGGCAGAGATCAAAGAGGATTTTCAGCAGCCGGAACAGTTATTAGCCAAAGTAACCCTGAGAGCGAAGGAAACGGAGGGGGTATTAAAATACTTGGGTTAGGGACTCTTTTTCATAGAAATGTTCTAGACTCCGGACAAGGCCCAGTAGATAAATCCACCAAATAACCCGACGCAAAGTCCGGCGATGACTGATAAAAGGATAACAAATTTTTTTCCGTTCATAAACAACCCTCCCCCATGATTTTAACATATACGTATTGGTTGATGTTTTGTATTGCTATAGCATCTTCGGGGGGATTTAGGGTGGGGCGAATGTTAAGCTGATGGACATGAAGGAGAGAATTACATATTTCCTCCCACCTGACCGATATAAAATAGGTATGCCTATTGACCAGAAAACGAAAGGAGTGCAGAACATGGATATTGCAGCATTATCAATGGCTATGAGTCAAGTCTCAGTGGCGCAGTCGGCGAGCTTGCAAGTTATGTCAATGTCGAAAGACATGGCAGAGCAGCAAGGTCAACAACTAACAGAAATGTTAAAGTCGGTTCCGGCTCCTCATCCTAATTTGGGTGGAAGTCTGGATATTTCGGTCTAGACGATATTTGAGTTTGCGTTCTCGCGTTAAATTTGCAGCAAGCAAAACCCAAACGGCTCCAATTCCATTGAATTGAAGCCGTTTGGGTTATTTATTTTCGTCTTAGTTTATTTCCGACAAGCTTGGCGATCTGCCTTCCAACGGAAGTGTATCCTTGAGCGTCCATAACTCATCGTAATTGGAAATCTGAAGATCGGCTTTGGATAAGTCCTGGTCACCTGATCCCGGATTACGGTATCCGATGCAGCGCATGCCTGCACTTTTGGCGGCCTGAACACCATTGCGCGAATCCTCAATGACAAGACAGTTCGAAGGGGATGCTCCAATCATTTCAGCTGTAGTCAGAAAAATATCCGGAGCCGGTTTGCCGTTCGTGACTTCCTCACCTGTCATTCGGACCTCAAAGTATTTTCCAAGTCCGGTCTTGTCCATGATCAGATCGATCAGTGCACGTGGAGATGAAGAAGCAACGGCTATCGGAATGTGCTGCTCATGCAGCCAGCTTAACCAGCGTTCTACGGAAGGTATGGCTGTCAGCTTCGGGTGAGCCAGCATCGTCTGCATCACATTATGTTGATGGTAGGCGAGGGCTTCTTCCACGGTAGCCGTCAACTGGTGCTTGTCCAACACTTGCCGCCACATCGATTCCAGCGTAACTCCAACATAGGTGTGATGTTCTTCCTCCGTCATCTTTGCGCCAAAATGGGCAAAAGAGCTGCGCTCAATCTCGAAATAAATCGGTTCGCTGTCAATCAGTACGCCATCCATGTCAAAAATGACTGCCTGAATGCTGTCATCCTTCGACTCTCCCAGCCCGTCAAACTCCTTGTTTGCTACCATGTTGTATTCCTCCTCCAGGATTCTGTAAGCAATTATCTCTAATTTATCTCAATCATGATTAACTTGCTACATTAGATACTGGAGCCGCTGGATTGCAGCACCACTTTGATGGCATGTGAAGAAGCTTGAAGTGTGCGCCCCTGAATATCGCAGCCGAGCGTGCGGAATGCCTCTTCGTAATCCTCCAACGGGAACGAATGGGTGATAATTTTTTTCGCCGGGATAATCTGTTGCTCAATCATGTAATGTGCTGTTGCGAATGTACCCAGGGAGTCGATGGAGCCAATGATTTTCAGACTGCGGTCCACAACTTCCTTGGGATTGAACGATGTGTTTCCATCTCTCAGACCGACCAGCATGAGATAACCGCCGCTGGCGAGTTGCGAGAGCACTTGTGTGCCGACAACGCCTGTCGTATCCACAATCATATCAACCTGATTAGTTGTTGGTGCCAGCGACTCTATCGCATTTTCAAAGGATGAATGAACCTCCCAGCGATCCGGTGCAATCGAACCTGCAATAGCCAGGCGTTCTTCGGAGATGTCGACGAGACAGCCAGTGACACCTTTGGAAGCGAGGGCGTAGCTGTATAGAATACCAATCGGCCCTGCGCCGAGGATAATCGTTCTAAAATTCGGCAGCAGATGGATCTGATTAATGCCTGTAAGCATGCAGCTCAGTGGTTCAGTCAAGGTCGCTTCTTCATAGCTCACATGGTCCTTCAATTTATACAAAAAGCGATCCTCGGTTACATAATAATCCGTAAATGTACCGTCAGCACTCACACCTGTCTCTGTAACCGACTTATGTGTGCAGTGATTTTGTCTGCCTGTTCTGCACATGTCGCATTGCCCGCAATAATAGGTAGGATCGATGACAACCCGGTCGCCCGGTTGCAGTGTCGTTACAGCAGAGCCCACGGCAATGACTTCCCCGGCAGACTCATGACCCAGAATAACGGAAGGAACCGCATGATATTTACCGCTAACAATACCAAGGTCGGTACCGCACACACCCGTTGCCCGGATTCGAACCAGCACCTGATTGTCTCTTGCGATTTCTGGAACAGGCCGTTCCTCAAGCACTACATCCCAAGCCGATTTGTATACCAATGCTAACATGTTAAAACCTCCTTATAATAATATGAAATGTAACTATAGCGATTCATTTTAAAAACAGTTTCTGACAAGATACGTAAGTAGTGAAGGAGACGAAATCGATTCTGGAGAAGCGGAGCGTTCGCCTTAAAGCTTTCTGAAAGAAAGCTGCTTCGGAAGCATACGCTATCAACGGATTTTTCCCTCGGAAAAGGGAAATCAAATAAAATCCGGGGATAACAGCGATCAGAAGAACGATTCGTAACCGAAACTACCACTTCGAGCAATGGCATTGAAATGTTTTAATGGACGCTGGCAAGTACTGAATCGAGTCGCTCTACAATTTCAACCAACTCATCTTCTGTTGTGGTAAGCGATGGTCTGACCTTAACTACGTTCCCGAAGCCGTAACGTGATCCTCTTAAAATCAGATGCTCATCCGTGAAGGCACGGTCGATAATGGCGTTGGTTTTATCCGTATCCGGTTCGTTATTGTCACCCACCATTTCCAATCCCCACATCAGGCCAACTCCGCGAGCTTCACCAATGCTTGGATATTTCATGGCCAAATCTTGCAGTAATCCACCTAAAATTTCACCTTTGCGTTTCACGTCATCCAGGAATCCGGGTTCGGATACAACCTCCAGGGTAGATTTGGCTGCGGTTACAGAGATCAGATTGCTTCCTGAGGTGAAGGAATGTTCATGCTTTTCCAGTACATTTAATCGGGACTGCATCAATACCGCAGCAACAGGCACACCGATACCACCGAGACCTTTGGCAAGGGTAATCATGTCAGGCTGGATATCGAACAGTTCGCTGGCAAACATATACCCGGTACGTCCGATTCCCGTCTGTACTTCGTCGGCAATAAGAATGATATTGTACTCATCACACAGTTTACGCAGGCGCTTGAAATAACCAGCAGGAGGAATGATATTGCCGCCATTGCCGAGGATCGGTTCAATAATCATGCAGGCGACTGAGCCGGAACTCGCATATTCTATGGCATCGGAGATAGCTTCAACGCATTGATATCCGCAGTCTCCGCTTGAGGATTTGAATGGGCAACGATAGCAGTATGGTGCAGGCACATGAACGGAGTTGGCAACAGCCGAATTTGGAAACCGTTTCCGCCGGAAGGCATTTCCCGAAATCCCTGTTGCAAACTGGGTCTGACCATGATGGGACAGGTACAGGCTGATAATGTCTGTGGATTGCGTGTATTTCTGTGCAATTTTGGTGGCACATTCATTGGCGGTTGAGCCCGTAATATCCCGCATCCATCCGGCATTAATGTCGTTTGGAGCATATTCAATCAGATGATCGAGCACTTCATCCACATACGGTTCTGTGAAGGAGGAAGACATATGCGTCAGATTGCCGACTTGTTCCTGAATTTTGCTCACGACATGCGGGTGATTGTAGCCCAGTGACAGGTTGAACGTACCGGACACACCATCCAGATATTCAACGCCTGCATCGTCAATCAACTTAATCCCTTGTCCGGTTCTGAAACGGTTTTTGGTTAAGGTTTGCATACGATTCCCTCCATAAATGTAATGTACTAGCCTGAACGAAGATCAATAATTCCGGATTACGCGGGCATCACCCCTCTCAAGAAGCAACGTTTAAATCTCTTTACTCTGATGTGCGAGAGTTCCACTTACGGCGCTGTTCCTTACATTCCAGAGATGAGAGAGTACGAGAGTGAGTAGCAAAATCAGACAAAATCCGGCCAAAATCCAGATCGTGTTCACTACAGGCCATGCACTCATGCTCCATCCGGTTACATACTGCAGAATGGCGCCGCCGATACCCCCTGATGCAATCAGGATGCTGGTTGTGCGCTCAGTCATGCCCGGAATCAAAATGTTGGCATAGACCAGTGCAATACAGAACAGCCCTGACATGAACAATCCGGTTCCGAAGATTAGCAGGTATGTTGCCCATTGGCCCGTAACGAACACCATGGCAACGGCGAACAGAAGTGTACCTACCGTACTCCAGATCAGGAAAGGCATGTAGTTGACAGCTTCAGCAATTTTTCCGGAAAAAAGACGACCGATAATCATGGCAATCCATAGGATGGATACGCTGAGTGAAGCGACAGACTCCTGTAACTGCAATCGTTCGACCAGGATGGAAGGCAGGAAGTTCATCAGGCCTAACTCCAGACCCATGTAAACGAAGAAAAAGATGACGAAGATGGTGAGCAGCCCCATATGTTTTCTGGAATACTGGGCCCTGCCCGTTGCATGTCCAACGGTGTTTTCACCAGCTTGTTTCAGATAAGAAGCGGCGGAGGTGGGCATGGTCACCCATAACAGCATGAGAATAAGGGATAACGCGGAAACGGTATAAAACGTAAGATGCCAAAGATCCAGCCAAATGTATAAGGCAGCGACTGCCGGAATGAGAAGTGCTCCGAGGGCAAAGTACACATCAAGCTTGGACATTGCTACTGCTTTCTGATTTTCCGTAAATTCTATCGTAAACGCACCAACGGAGGGCTCAATGATACCAGACCCAAACCCGACAATAATGGTTAGAAGAAGAACAACTGTCCAGGATGGCAAGAATCCGAGAACGGCATAGGCGGCCACAATACAGATCAGTGCGATGGTTAACATGGATTTTCTGCCGATGCGGGCAGTCATGGAAGGAGCAACGAGCACCCCGACAAGAAAACCGAGGAACTGCAGAAACAACAAAAATCCGCCATCACTATAACCACGCTCATAATGTGTCAATAAAACGGGTAGAAGTGCACCGAGTACAACGCTGGTTATGCCGATTAACAGATAAAAACCGCAGCTTAAAGCGAAAATTCTTCTCATAAGTTGTCCTCCTAAGATGGATATAAATTTTATATTATGTAAATAATGTTTCTTTCGTATATAACTTATACCATAATTATGCAATTGTACATGCTTTTTATTGTAAAATAATGTTAACTTTTGACGAATGAATGATCTTTCTCACACAATGTTCAACCTAAAACGATTTCGTGTCGAAGCAAAAAAAGTTTCCTTATCTGTAATAGACAGGAAACTTCTTGACGTTCGGAAACATTAATCCGAATATGATTTAACTTAAGCTGTCGTCCCACTAAGCAGTTTGCACAAAGAAAATTCCATCCAAGGGTGCCTGAGCAGTCGCAGGGCCAGTTCGTAATAACAAATATCCGTTTGCATCGGAAAGTCCCAGTATATCCTGATAGAGATGGGGGAAATCCCCGGAATAAATCTGACCAACGAATTGATAGTCCTCTAACAAATGGCTAATTCCGTTCACACCGTTTGGTAGCATGGAAGAGAAAAATGAAAAGGCAGGGAAATCCTGTTCCTCGATCTCTACTTCCGTCAATCCTACTCCGCATAAAGGAATGGATTGAATGGGACATACGGAAGTTAGTGGCTCTGAAGATACGGATACATATGTACATCCAGCGAGAATATTCTCCTTCCATTCCAGCTCATCCCCCGTATAGGTTACCTGGTCCAAAAAGTATTCCGAAGCGGAATAGGTGGAGAAGACCGAAATGTACTTCCCGGGTGGCAACGAAGGGACATGCATCTGTTGTAAAAGTGTATTGCAATCAATGGAGAACAGATGCAACAAGGGTTGGCTCTCCTGATTAAGCGGCCAATCTGTAACATATGCGATTTCTCCGCCAATCCATATGCCAGTATTCTGGTTCAGAACATCAGGGTCAATTGAAAGCTGGTTAACTTTGTGCATGGTAAACTCCTCTTTGTGTCTGGATTAAGCTGTTTAAACGGACAACACATTAATTATGACGGGCTGACCGTTCAGTCTTTGACTTGAATCGCATTTCCAAACAGCTTGCGTGCTTTGTCCCAATCGACGCCTAGTTTACCTTGCCAGCCAGCCCAAGGCATCTCCATATCAGAGCGGCCTTTGGTATTATTAAGCAGCAACTCACCGTTCAGGATATGCTCGTTGTTGGTCCAATGGTCTGTACTGAGGGAGAGAACCTGATTGGGCAGTACACCTACTCTGGACAGCGCTTGAAGAATACTTCGGCGAATCCCGGCGTGTCCTTTGACTAATTTCTCTGCAGTGAGTCGTTTCTCAAATTTCCCCGGAGACTCTTCGTCTTCAGCCTGATCCAGCATGCGAAGCAGTTGATTGAATGTGGTGATATCCTCGGGAGTCGGTTTAATTGGTCCTTGCTCAAGTATGGTGACAAACTCTGTCAGATCGGCGTATGCACCTACGCTTGTGCCACTGTAATCATAACCCTGGTGAAGGGCGTAACGGATATTGGATAGATTCTTCCAGCTCTCATCGCTATGACTGAAACCGCAAACTCTGCAAGCCAGGAACTGTTCAGTCTCTTCGTAAGCATGTGGCTCTGAGTGAATCATCATATGGTAGCTTGCGAGCGTAGATATGCCTCGAGGATAACTGCCCCCGACACCTGCAATAAATGCTTGGGTAATCGTTGACCAGGATAGACGTTCATTCTGCTGGAAAGCGATTAGTCGTTGAATGATATCATCATGGTGGACCATCTCGAGATCATTAGCCACCCAGCCCACTGAAGTCAGTAGATCTTGTTCGGCAGGAGTTAGTGTATCCGTTTGATAGATCATTACTTCACGTGCTCTGTCATAATCACCATTGGCGTGAAAATATAACTTTTTAAGGACTCTCATACACTTTTTGTCCATGGTTAACTCCTTTCCATAGTTTATTTTGGATTACCTATGTACCTCCGAATAACAATTCATTTGCTTCGTTTCATTATAAGTGAGATGATGTGTGATGAAAATCAGTACAAGGCACTAACCTATTGAACAAAGTGGTGGTGGAGCATGCGAATTAACAAATACATAAGTGAAACGGGATACTGCTCCCGCAGGGAAACGAACCGATTAATTGCAGCCGGGCGCATTACGATTAATGGTAAGGTATGTGAAAAAGGAGCGGACGTGGAGCCCGAGGATATCGTGCTCATTGATGGCCAGGAGATTTCTTACAATGATCGCGAGCCTGTGTACCTTGCTCTGAATAAACCCATCGGCATTGTCTGCACCGCAGCAGAACAGGTGGAGGGAAACATCATTCAGTATGTGAATTATCCCTCGCGTATCTTTGCGATTGGCAGGCTGGATAAGGCGTCCGAGGGATTAATTTTTCTGACGAACGACGGGGACATTGTGAACAAGATGATGCGTTCGGAGCATAACCACGACAAGGAATACGTAGTAACCGTAGATAAACCAGTGACAGACGAATTCGTACGGGCGATGTCGCAAGGTGTTGAGATTATGAATGTGGTGACGAAACCGTGTGAGGTATATAAGCATAGTGAGAACGTATTTCGTATCATTTTGACTCAGGGGCTTAATCTACAAATCCGCAGAATGTGCAAAGCCTTGGGATACAGAGTGCTCAAGCTGGAGCGCATCCGAATTATGAATGTTACGCTGGATGGACTGGAACGTGGACAATGGAGACATCTGGAGAAGCAGGAGCTGGAGAATCTTCTGTCCATGTTGAATTAGAAAGTTGTATCTGCTCAATGTCCTGGCAAAATGAAGAGGCACTAATCCGTAATGGATTAATGCCTTTCTTTGAGTTTTGGACGATGAAACCATATACTATTCAAGTTCTGGCAACGTACTACGGTGGTCTTTTCTGTGTACTTTCTTCTCTGAAATAAATGATCCGAGCAACGTTAATAGAGCGCCAAGCAGCGTTATCCAGGTAATCCGTTCATGTAGAATCAGTGCAGAAGCGACGACAGTAATGACAGGCACCAAATAAATGTACACACTTGTTTTGACGGCTCCCAGCAGACTCACTGCCCGGTTCCAGGTTACAAAACATAAGGCCGAGGCACCCAGTCCGAGAAAGAGAAGGTTCGAGAGGTTGGTCATGTTGGCGAAGCGCCCGAGATCGAAGTGGAATTCGAACAGGAACAAAGCCGGCAGCATGAATAATAGTCCATAAAAGAATACTTTGCGTGTAGCACCGATGGTGTGATAGGGAAGTTCACCTATTTTGCGCATGAGAACAGAGTAGATCGCCCATACAGCAGGTGCCACGAAAGCGAGCAGATCCCCCAGGGGATTCAGTTGCAGAATGAAACTGCCGTTGAATCCAATAAGGATAATGCCAGACAAGGCAATGGCGAAGCCCAAGATAAACCGCTTTTGCAATCTCTCTCCATCCAGGAAGAAATGTGCAAGGACTGCGGTAAAGAAAGGGGCAATCGAAACAATAACACCTACATTGGAAGCTAAGGTGTACACCAGTGCAATATTTTCAATGAGAAAATATAACGTAACCCCGCATAATCCAGCAACGATAAACAGCATTTCTTCTCGGAGTGAGGTAATTCGCATTAACTGCGGATAGATCAGGAAGAGCACCACATAGCCAATCACGAAACGGAAAAAGAGAATCTCCACCGGCGTGAAATCGATCAGCAGCACCTTGGTGGAGATAAACGTTGTTCCCCAGATCAGGATCGTAAGTAAGGCTAGCAGGTGTCCAGTGGAAATTTTGTTCTGACCTGTCATGACAGATCATCCGCTGTGCGCTTTGGATCCACTTCATGGTTGAAGATGCGTCTGTATTGCTTGGGGGTCAAGCCAATTAGCTTTTTGAAAAAATTCGTAAAGTGACTCTGGTCACTGAAACCGGTCTGCGCTGCAACCTCAATCGGGAGCTGGCCTTGTTCCAATAGCCGTTTGGCCTGATTGATGCGAATTGTTTCCAGGTAGCGGTAGGGAGATATCCCTTTTTGACGAGTGAACAAACGCAATAGATGGTACTTGCTCAGCCCTGTTAACTCGACTAATTGGTTCAGCGTAATGCTCTCCATATAATGAGTCTCTATGTACTCGCATATGAGTCTAATCTCGATGGTGACGTCCTGGGCGGAAATGGGCGGTTCGGCATCGGCATATTCTCTCATCAGCTGTTCCAGCAGAAAGAGCAGCAGTTCTTCTTTGTGAAAGTCAGCTTGCTCTTCCAAGATCATCTGATGCAGCTCATGCAAAGAAGTAACATGTTCGCTCTGATAGAGAACAGGGGAAGTAAACCGTGGCAAATAATCTTGTCCGGTAATTTCCAGTACATATTGGCGCATGACCTCAGGTTGAATGTTGATGCAGCGATAATCCAGAGTTCTGCCGTCCACCTGTTCGCAGGCATGGGGATCATGCGGATTAAAAATAATCATGTCTCCAGTGTTCAGGATATATTCTTCGTTATTACATACGAGATGGCGCTTGCCTTGCTCAATAAATCCAATGACGTAATAGTCATGAAAATGATTGGGGAATTTCTGCATAATGCCTTCGAATTGATAGGCTTCGAGCTGTAAATCGGTATCGAACACGACGGTTCGCACTTCGCGAGTCACCTGCTGCACCTTCTTTCTGGTAAGTTAAATGTCATTATAATATGAAAAGAAGGAACTTTCTTGGACGATATTGCTCGCTCTGTTTTGTTCAAACATGTAAAAAACCAAAATACCCGCTGTCCCTAACTAGATGGATGACGAGTATTTTGGTTCAATTATAGCTCATTTAACGGATAACAATATTAATTTGAACCTAAATTATTGTTATAGCAACGTAGCAAGTGCTTCAGGTGAGCGACAGGAATCCCCGGCTGAATTGGCTGAGCGAGTGGTGCCATTTATGATGAATGGAACAGGTTTACTGAATTAACGAATGTAGAAAGAAAGAGCAGATGAGATCTGCTCTTTTTGTTTTGATTTTATCCATCGAAAATATAGTGAAGATTATCAATTCATAAATGAATTTACGTCAGATGAATTTACGTATATAGCTTCAGCGGAAGGGTCGTTAAAGATTGTCCGGCCGCAGAAGCGGTCAGATTTTCTTCCAGATTGAATCCTTCCACGGGTTCAATGCTGGTGAAGGTTTTTAGAAATGTGGTCAGTACAATTTTGGCCTCCAGACGCGCCAGTGGTGCCCCCAGACAGAAGTGAGTACCAAAACCAAATGCAAGCTGTTTATTATTGTTCGATCGATGAATATTTAAGGTAAACGGGTCTTCGAACATGTTCTCATCCATATTGGCTGCACTCATCCACGCTACGATAGCGTCTCCCTTTTTCAGTTTAACACCAAGCAGATCGTTATCCTCTTTGACCATCCGGTCCATTTTGCTGATGTGAAAGCGATATCTCAGCATTTCCTCTACGGCGGCTGAAACAAGCTCAAGATTATCCCTGAGTTCGGCATACAATTCCGGTTGATCATACAGAAGGGCATAGAACGAGTTGGCCAGCAGGTTGCTTGTTGTTTCTATGCCAGCACCCAGAATAAACATGGTGGTTCGCACAATCTCTTCATCCGTAAAGTGCTCGCCATCCACTTCCACCTGGATCAGGTCGGATATGATATCTTCTCCCAGATTGGATCTTTTGGACACAACGAAGGGATACAAGTATTTAAAATATTCTTCGCCGGCAATCTTTTTCATGTCGTTAATTTGATCAAAGGTGGCATCGGTAGTGGGCATAAACATGGTGTCCACCCAACCCTTGAACAAATGACGATCTTTGGAGGGAACGCCAAGCAGGTCAGACATGATAATGACAGGAAACATGCTCGTATAAGCTTCAACAATGTCCACTTCTGATTGATGCTCAAACTCTTTAATTAGCTCTTCGGCCACTGCCTCTATTCTCGGTTCCCAAAGCTTGAGACTTCTCGGTGTAAACGCACTTGCCAGCAATGATCTCCGCTTGCGATGATCCGGCGGATCTACATTGTGAATATCCAGCTTGTCCGGCATGTGATGCTCACTGTCCGCACCTTTTTCTTCACTTGAATATCCGACGTTCACAATTGATCTTTTTCTCACACTGGAGAAGTGCTCGTGATCATTAAGCACGGTTTTGACAAGATCATACTTGAATACATGCCAGGAATCGGTCTCTTCATTGTAGATGACAGGTTCCTGATTCAACATGCTGCGATACCAACGGTAGGGACTGAATTCTTCTTCTTTCGATTGGAAATTCGTGATTTCTGACAGAGAAATAATAGAGCTCTTCGTCATTCGTTTCGCCTCCTTGGTTGGTCTCATTGACAAATATAACAAATAAGAGTACTTTAATTCAAGTAGTTAAATTAAAACAACAAGGTGGAGTAAAGAGTGAAGAACATACTGAAGCACGGCGGAGTCAAGGCAGGCATATTCATGATCGTTTTTTATCAGATTGTAATGTTGACCGTTTTTATGTCGGGATATAGTGCAATCCCTAAAAATGTAACCAATCTTACGGTGGCCATTGTCAACGAGGACCAGCAATCCGGTACTGAATTTGTACAAAAATTGCAAGAACAGTTGCCATTTAAGGTAGTAACCAACGAATCATTGCAACAGGCAAAGACAGGGCTTGAAGATCGGGATATTCATATGATCATACGTATACCGGGTGATTTTACGGAGAAACTGTCTGAACAGGGCGGTAAAGCTCAGCTCCAGTACCTGATTAATGAATCGAACCCAACAACGATCACCAGTTCAATGAAAAATGTAGCTGCTCAAATCACTGCGCAGATCGGTGCTCAGGTTCAGGCACAGAGCTTCGAGGGTGTACTGAGCAGTATGCAGGTTCCTGCGGAGCAATCGAAACAGATTGTGGAATCGACCATGGACAAAGTATCATCCGACATCGTTCTGAGCAACCCGCAACCAGCAGGCATGCAAAATCAGATGGCACCGATGTTTATCACCATGGCGCTCTATGTTGGAGCCATGATCTATGCGATGCAAAGCATTGGCGGAATGAAACAACTGCAAGGACAGATGGGGAAATGGAAAGCATTCTTTGCAATGCGAGGAGTCAACCTGCTTGTTTCCATCCTTGCTCCACTTGTAGGGATAGGCATTTATTTTATGGTGCAAGGGTATGGCGTGGAAGCGTTTTTGAAACTGTGGATGGTGCATAGTTTGCAGTTGTTTGTGTCGATTGAGTTTACAAGTATCTTTATCATGCTTCTGGGTCAAGGCGGAATGCTGATCAATATGATATTCGTACTCAGCCAATCCATTGCAAACGGGACGTCCATGTCACCGGAGATGATGCCAGGATATTTCAAATTCGTAAGTCAAATCACACCGATGTTCTATTCAACGCATCTGGATTACAATATTCTCTTCGGTGGGGGACGAACGGTGCATTATGCTGTTGGGCTGGCATTGGTTGGTGTGGGAGCCTTTGTTATCAATACAGCCATTCATCATTTCAAAAAAGCCAAGCAAACTAGTACCACACAGGAGTCTGTACAACAGCCCGTTATGATATAAAATAGAAGATATGAGGGTAGGCGATGAAGAAGAAGCTATGCCCTTCGATTAGCAGAATGGGGGCAGTCACATGTCGATTCAAATATTTATACTCGGTGCACTAAGTGAAGGGAATTATTATCCCTATGATATTAAGAAGCGAATTGGGAAACATCTGGATCAAACGGATGCCAAGATTACCGAAGGCACCATTTATTATAATTTTGAAGTGTTGCTGAAGAAGGGTCTTATTGAGAAGGTAGAAACAATTCAGAGTGAAAATCGACCAGACAAAACGACATATGGAATTACCGAAAAAGGACGTCAGTCCCTTGAACAGAGCATATATAAGGTGTTCCAGAAGTTTACGAATGTACAGTCCTTATACGCTGCGTTGGTCCATTTGGATAAGGTGGATAATCAGAAGATCGCGTATTTGATTGAGGATATTATTGAGAAGATGAATAAGAGGCTGGAATATATTGAATCTCATACACCTCAGGAGATTGATGTGCAGGAGGATCTGAAAGATGCACTGTTGTTGATGCGAGATCACGCGTACCACTCCATTCAGAGCGATATAATCTGGCTTCAGAAACTTCTGCATCATGTTCAGAGCAGGGTATTAAAAAGCTAAATCACTACTCGTTAAAGGAATGAGGTGAAAAGATAATGTATGAACATTTGGTCGCATTCAAATTGAACGATAAAATCACTACGGTCAAACAGCAAGAATTGGTAGCTCAATTGCTCGCGTTACAGGAACAGATTCCTGGAATTGTGGATCTCACCGCAGGTATTAATGTAACAGAGGAGACGGATCATATTCAGGGCTTCACACTTGGCCTGAGAGTGACATTTGAAGATCAGGAAGCACTGCGTGCTTATGGGCCGCATCCTGCACATCAGGCATTTGTAGCCTCCCTGAATGAGTGGGTAGAGAATGTAATTGTGGTCGATTATCCGATCTGAGTTTGCTCATTGTCCATAATATAATACGCATAAGAAGTCGCCCTGCCGGTGGCTCTGAAATGATTAGGTTAGCCAGAATTTTCTGGCTGGCCTTTTTACGTTTTTCGATGGGGATGATCGGGAGAAGTAAAGGTGTTTCGGGATTTCATGTGAGGTAATATAACGTTAAAAGAAGCTGTGCTCATCCCTTTTTTGTACAAAATGCCCAATATAATGAGGTCTCTTTATAACCTGCAACAATTCTATGTTATGGATCATGGAACTTCCCGCAATTGTTTATATAATGTGAATCAACATAACATGATTTTTGCAGCGGTAAAGTGATTCTAAATTACAGGGGGCAGGTAGGGATGAGAGAAACCAAGAGAATGAGGATTTTTTCACTGGGAATTCAGCACGTATTGGCGATGTATGCCGGGGCCATTTTGGTTCCGCTGCTTGTGGGAAGAGCGTTAAACCTGACTGCGGAACAATTGGCGTATCTGGTATCGATTGACCTGTTAACCTGTGGTATCGCGACATGGCTTCAAGCACGTAAAGGGAAGTATTTGGGGATTGGCTTGCCAGCGGTTCTTGGAAGCTCATTTGTTGCTGTGACTCCCATGATTGCGATTGGATCACAATATGGAATTCCGGCCATTTACGGTTCCATCATAGCAGCAGGGATATTCATCGTTATATGTGCTGTTTTCTTTAGTAAAATCGTCAAACTGTTTCCTCCCGTTGTGATTGGAACAGTCGTAACCATTATTGGTCTGGCGTTAATTCCAACAGGCATCAAGAACATGGCAGGTGGAGCAAACAGTGAGAATTTCGGAAGTCTGGACAATCTGGCGCTCTCATTCGGGGTATTGCTCTTCATTCTGGTGCTGAATCGATATGCTCGCGGCTTTGTCAAATCCCTCGCAGTTCTCCTCGGTATTATTGTGGGTACCCTCGTCGCTGCCATCATGGGGAAAGTGAATTTCAGCTCTGTACAGGAAGCCTCTTGGTTTCATTTGCCCCAGCCCTTTTACTTTGGATGGCCTACCTTCGAAATCGGTCCGATCATTACCATGATTATTGTCGGCACAGTTGTCATTATCGAATCTACAGGTGTGTTTATGGCCTTGAGCAAAATCTGTGATCAACCGATTAACGAAAAGGATTTGGCACGAGGATACCGCGCAGAAGGTCTGGCATTTGTACTTGGTGGTATCTTCAATGCTTTTCCGTATAACACATTTGCTCAGAATGTCGGTTTGGTTCAGCTCTCCAAAGTGAAAACGACCAATGTGGTTGTTGCAGCCGGAGGTATTCTGATTTTTCTTGGACTGATCCCCAAAGTTGCGGCATTCGCAACGATTATTCCCAGCGCGGTACTCGGCGGGGCAACGGTTGTTCTGTTCGGCATGGTAGTCTCATCCGGGATTAAAATGCTGCAACATGTGGATTTCAGCAAGCAATCCAATCTGTTAATCGTTGCTTGTTCGGTTTCACTCGGTCTTGGCGTCACGGCTGTGCCGGATCTGTTTGCCCAGCTGCCTCAAAGTATCCGCATTATTGTTGGTGATGGTATTATCACAGGCAGTCTGTGTGCCATCCTGCTCAATGTTTTCTTTAACCTCGGATTTAAAAAAGAGAGTCTGCCCGTACAGCCTGTACAAGCTCAAGAAGCACATACTTAAGATTGTCTTGTAACAGGTATGCGATCTGAATAAATGGAACAGACCCAAGATGTATTGGTTGAGGTGGAATGATCGGAATGACTCCCCTTGTCAATGAACCTCTTGGGTCTTTATTTTGGGTGAACTGCAGAGTACAATTGGATATTTTTACTCAACATACCCCGGAAGCTTTTCACCTGTGATGAGTTCGAAAAGTTTTGCAGATTTCTTCTTAGTTAATTGAACATAAGTAGGTTTACTTTCAATGATTATTTCAACCTGATCCTGATGGGGACTGATCCAGAGGTTATAGATGACACTTTTATCTGAGAAATCTGTGTTCTTTTTCTCGAAAAAGAATTTATAATCCGGAGGTCGCACCATATCCGCTATAGTATTGTTCGACGGGATAGAGGCGGTGATGTTCCTGATGGCTTGCACCTGTGCTGGATCGGTAATTTTTCTATACAGGGTATATTGATTGGAGCTCTCAACCGGTTGTTGAACGATAACCTGATTTCCCTTTGATTGTATGTTGTCCGCTGAACAACCCGTAAGGCACATAAACAAAAGTGTTATAGACCCAATCCAATAGATGTATTTTCTCAATTTGATCACCCCTTGATCTCTAAACGGTGTCCCGGGTATGAAAGTTACAGCAGGATGAATGCAAAAGGGATATAAATATGCTAAAGTTTCATCATGAACATGCTACATGTTCTTTCCGTTGAATTTCCATGCGACTACATAAATGAGCATTGGTTCACAAGGCTAAAATAAAACGAAGGGATATCCTGATATCGCTTGGTTACAGAAAAGGAGTTGTGATCACATGCAACAAGAAACGCTGAAAAAAGGGTGGCACTTCGACAACAGTTATGGACGTTTGCCACAGACCTTTTTTACAAATCAGGGTGCGGTACCTGTTCAATCACCGAAGTTGATCATCTTCAATACATCGCTTGCAGCCAGCCTGGGGCTGAATGCTGAGGCTCTTAACAGTGATGAAGGAGCGGAGGTGTTTGCAGGTAACCTGATTCCGGAAGGTGCCGAGCCTCTCGCTCAGGCCTATGCGGGTCATCAATTCGGTAATTTTAACATGCTTGGTGATGGACGGGCTTTGCTGCTGGGAGAACAGATCACGCCACAAGGCGAGCGAGTGGATATCCAGCTGAAAGGTTCGGGAAGAACCCCATATTCTCGCGGAGGCGATGGACGTGCTGCTGTTGGGCCAATGCTGCGTGAATATATTATTAGTGAAGCGATGTATGCACTGGGTATTCCAACAACGCGAAGTCTGGCGGTTGTATCTACTGGAGAAAACATTACACGCGAAACAGAGCGACCTGGTGCAATCCTGACTCGGGTGGCTTCAAGTCATTTACGTGTAGCAACCTTCCAATACGCAGCCAGATGGGGATCGATTGATGAGCTCAGAGCATTGGCTGACTATACACTGAAACGGCATTTTCCCGATATTGCCGAAGCCGATAATCGCTATCTCCAGTTACTTCAGGAAGTCATTCGTCGACAGGCTTCACTTATCGCCAAGTGGCAACAGGTTGGTTTCATTCATGGCGTAATGAATACAGATAATATGGCCATCAGTGGTGAAACTATCGATTATGGGCCGTGTGCGTTTATGGATGCCTACAATCCAGCGACGGTATTTAGCTCCATTGACACGCAAGGTCGGTATGCATATGGAAATCAACCGTATATTGGCGGCTGGAATCTGGCTCGGTTTGCCGAGACGCTTCTGCCACTGCTGCATGAGGATGAAGAACAGGCTGTACAAATCGCTCAGGATGCGATTGCACAATTCTCTGAATTGTATCACCACCACTGGCTCTCGGGAATGCGGAGCAAGCTGGGCTTGTTTAATGAAGAGGCTGAGGATGAAGCGCTAATCAGGGATCTTCTTGAATTGATGGAGAAGCATAGTGCAGATTACACAAATACGTTTCTCGCACTGACCTTTGATACGCTCAACGGAGCTCCTTTATTCGATACTTCAGAGTTTGCGGAGTGGAATGAGCGTCGCCAGGCAAGATTAGGCAGACAGCAGGAAGGGAAGGAAGAATCGCAGCAATTGATGAGAACTAGCAACCCAGCGGTGATTCCTCGTAATCATCGGGTGGAAGAAGCACTGGACCGAGCGGAGAATCACGGAGATCTTAGTGTGATGGAGAAACTTCTTGCTGTTCTTTCAAACCCGTTTGCACATTCTACCGAACAAGCTGAGTACGCGGAACTGCCTACGCAGTGCGATACCTCCTACCGGACTTTCTGTGGAACCTGATTGAAAACTTGTTATGAAGAGGCTGCCATTGGCAGCTTTTTCATTATCATGTCAAAAGGAGATTTTATGTCCAACATACTAAGCAAAACAGAGATTGCAAAAACTCTTTTTCAGTTGCTTGAGCGGACATCCTTCCGCAGGCAGCAGATTGAGGACTATGTTAACCGCTTGTTTGAGAGCTTTAAAGGGGAAGGAGTTCCATATGTAGAGATTGAAAATGATGCATATATAGTTCGTATATACGAGCGTGGCATGGTCATGTTGGAAAAAAGAATGGAACAGACGGAAGAAGTAATCTACTGGCTGCTGGAGGATATCATTTTTACGGCAGCGCATGTGGAATTGCTGAAACGATATGGTGTGAATAATAAACAGACACACTTGAATTACACAAACGTAGTGACGCAAGAATTGACCCAAAGTGTTGAGAAGGCTTTCCAACAGCTTGGAGATCCTTACTTGTATTGGCATCAGACGGGTAAAAGGCAAGATCTGGAGAGGCTGGAACCAAGAAAAGAGAGGTGATTGACATGAGTGAACAGGATATTAATGATGTGTGGTATGAATATGCGTTAACCTTTGTGGGGAAAAAGAATGAATCCGCTCAGGGCTGGGCTGCGTTAACAACGAATGAACAGGAAATTGCTGCTTTATGGCTGCTAGAGATGGACGTCTTTAACGGTGGTTTTGTTCAATTTTTCTGCAACTGGGGCGAAGAGGTATACCTATACGCGTTGCAGGCATTACATACCATTGGTGCGACTCAAGTAATGGACATCATAAAGTCAGCATATGGCTGCATTAAGCATTTGGGAGAGGATGAAAGACTTGCTGAACTGTGGGATATTCCTACGTTTCTAACAGTAGAGGAGGAGCAACATCTTGATGTGCTGGATCAGCAATTTTGGAACAATGAAGATCAGATTGCAGAAAAG
Source organism: Paenibacillus sp. RU5M (assembly GCF_900221055.1). Lineage (NCBI taxonomy): Bacteria > Bacillati > Bacillota > Bacilli > Caryophanales > Paenibacillaceae > Paenibacillus > Paenibacillus sp. RU5M. The sequence continues at coordinate 624,025 of NZ_OBQM01000001.1, forward strand.
GCTTATGCATATTACCACGAGAAGTTGAACAAGATGTCTTTATAAACTTTGGCGTAGGCATTCATCTGTTGCTCTATATAAAGATTAAATACTTGGCCTTGCAATGATATTAACGTTCGGCTATACTGGCTATAAATTGAATACATGAATTACGTTGATAGAGCGCAGTAGCGGCTTTGTCCCTGTTACAGAAAGTCAGGGGTTGATGGAACCTGATACATACAAGGGCTGCGAATTACACTCTGGAGTACTTGGGTAATGCCAAGCGGAATGGCAAACGATATTTTGCTGAAAGCGGTATGGACAGCGTGTGAGTTGTTGTCTGTGCAAGTTGGGTGGTACCACGGTTATGATAATCGTCCCTATGTCTATTGAAGACAAGGCGGCGATTTTTTTGTGTCCAAAAAAGCCTCGCCCGGCTTAGCTCCTTGTGAATTAACGTAGATCATGGCCTAATACTAATGCATAGAGAAGGGGTTGTTTGTTTTGAATATTATTGATGAACTAGAATGGCGCGACGCCATTAATCAACAGACAGATGCGGAGGGTCTGCGTGAGCTGACAGAGACCACGTCGGTTTCATTGTATTGCGGAGTTGACCCTACAGGAGACAGCATGCACATCGGACATTTGATTCCGTTCATGATGCTGAAACGTTTCCAACTCGCTGGGCACCGTCCAGTCATTCTGATTGGTGGGGCAACAGGAACGATTGGTGATCCAAGTGGTCGTCAATCGGAACGTTCCCTGCAAACGTTGGAAGAGGTACAAGCCAATGTAGATGCTCTGACTGCACAAATGAAAAAGCTTTTCGTAACGGATGGCGACAATCAGGTACGTATGGTCAATAACTACGACTGGACACACAAAATCAATGTGATTGAATTTTTGCGTGACTACGGTAAGAACTTTAACCTCAACACGATGCTAGCCAAAGATGTGGTTGCGAGCAGACTGGAAGATGGAATTTCGTTTACCGAGTTCTCCTACCAGATTCTCCAATCGCTCGATTACCTGCACCTGTTCCAACATGAGGATGTACAGCTGCAAATCGGCGGTTCCGATCAATGGGGCAACATTACAAGCGGTCTGGACCTGATCCGTAAAAAAGAAGGGCCAGAAGCTAAAGCTTACGGTCTGACGATCCCGCTGATGCTCAAATCCGACGGAACGAAATTCGGTAAATCCGCAGGCGGGTCCATCTGGCTTGATGCGAATAAGACGACTCCATTCGAATTCTACCAGTTCTGGGCGAACACGGATGACCGTGATGTAATCAAATACCTTAAATACTTCACATTCCTAAGCAAAGAAGAAATTGAAGCTTTGGCTGAAAAGGTAGAAACGGAGCCCCACAAGCGTGAAGCACAAAAGGCACTCGGTGAAGAAATGACGAAATTTGTTCACGGCGACGACATGCTGGAGCAGGCGAAACGCATTACCGCAGCACTCTTCAGCGGAGACATTCGTTCCCTTACAGCTGACGAAATCGAGCAGGGCTTTAAAGAAATGCCGACCTTCGAAACCGATGGTGAAGCAAAAAATATTGTAGACTGGCTCGTGGATCTTGGCCTGGAGCCATCCAAACGTCAGGCGCGTGAGGATGTCACCAAAGGGGCCATTTCCATGAATGGTGAGAAAGTTACGGAACTGGAATTCACGGTCTCTGCAGAGCACGCAATCGGTGGTAAATTCATCATTATCCGTAAAGGCAAGAAAAACTACAGTCTGGTGAAATTGAAGTAGCCATAAGATTACATTATGAATCTTGGGAAGGTAGATGCAAAGGTTTCATCTTCCCAAGGAACACAAAAAAGGACCGTCTCCAATCATGTCAATGACATCATGGAGACGGTCCTTTTTATATTCCATCCGCAAATGGCTTATTAGTTATTCATTTATTGATTCACAATCGCTGTGATCTCTTCATCCAGATCCAGTCTTACATTCTCACGGTAAGCCCGAATGTCGTATTCACTGTGCAGATAGCGCAGGATCGCTTCAATCATGTTGGATTCGACCAGATACTGACTGCGGCCTTGAATCCAGACTTCTGCGGAATATCCCGTATCTTCTTCCCAGCTCAGTTCCACATTGACATCGGTTGGGCGAACACCCTTGCGTTCAGCCATGTGAATACAGATCGCGTTGACAATTTCATCCATGCTCAGAACCATAGAGATTAGTACCGTCCGTTTCTGTTACGGTCATCATCATCACGATCATTTTTGCGGTCATAACGACCATCTGCTGCTGGTTTACGACGATTCGTAATGGCTCTGAACAGGGCCATCGCGAGCATCACGATCAGCATAATTGCAGCTACGTTTACGAGCAATCCAAGAATGTTACCCAGAGCGCCCATGCCACCGAACAATCCGCCGAACATCATGCCAGCAAGACCACCTAGCATCATACCTTTCATAAATCCACCGCCACCGCCGAAGAATCCGCCACGGTTCGTTGTAGCTGCTCCATTGGAGTTATTATTCGTATTAGATTTGCTCACATTGCTGTTGGAATCGGATTTCTTAGGTGTGTTGGTATAGCTTTTTGTTCCCGATTTGAAACCGCCACCACGTCTAGCATCAGCAGAATCCGGATTCGCAACTCCAACTGTTGCAAACAGTAATGTAAAGGCCATGAAAACCATCATGAGATGTTTAATTCCGAATTTTTTCTTCATTGTAAAGATCGTAACCCCCCGATTAATTTGTTTGATTCGCCCAAAAATGGGCCTTACTCAAGTAATACGGTCAACTTACAGGAACGTTTCAAATTTTGTTTATTTTTCTGAAATACTTGGACAAGGGTCCTGAATTGCCGCCTGACCATCGAGTAATTGGGTTACCCAGTTACACCATTCGATGCCCGTTTGTGCGTTCATTAACCCTTTTTGTACCAGAATGTAACTTCCGAATTCCCGACTGCCTACTCGCAGATTATCCTGAGGGATACGGGACTTCAAATCCTCGAAATAACGGATGCGTTCCATGAACCAGTTTTTGCGCTCATTCAGAATGCGTCTCATGCTTCCGTCTTCTGCAATGCCGACACATAAAATGCGCAGATTGAACTCGTCACGCGTAACCGGAGCGGTAACGGGAGTGATCATCCATCCCAGCAGTTTTTCAATACCTTTCTCCGTGACTGCATACATTTTCTTGTCTGGTTTGTCAGACTGTTGCACCCAGCGGGAGGCTAAAAGCTCATCGTTTTCCATTTTGGAGAGGAGCGGATAGATCTGACTGTGCTTAGCCTGCCAATGCGGCTGGATCTTCAGCATTAGATCATAACCTGATGACTCCTCGCGGGTAAGAAGCCCGAGCAATCCGTAGGAAAGTATGTTCATGCACATGTCTCCTTAATATTAGGGCTGGGCCAGCAAAAACAATAAAAATTGCTTTCTTTGACCGCTTTCATAAAAGTGTACACTGAAACTGTATGGTTTGACAACCTGACAGAACAACTGCCTCAATTTAGACAAAAAAAGAGTGCGGACCTCGAGGTCCGCACCCAAAACCATTTAGAGAGATGTCTATTGCCCATACCCATCTGCGACAAGATCAAGTTCACCTGTGTAGGAGTCGATGACCATGCCGTGAACGGGTACAGTAGGTGGAAGCAATGGATGTTTCTTGATCACTTCCACAGTATGTTTTACCCCTTCTTCAACGCTGTCAAACCCGCGTAGCCACTTTTGTAAACGTATGCCGGAGTTCTCCAGTGTGCTCATGACTTCCTCAGATACACCCCGTTCAACCATATGTCCAATCATGGTCTCTGCGTGTAGGGAAGCCATACCGCATTCCGTGTGTCCAACAACCAGTACTTCGTCGGCACCAAGCTCATAGATGGCGACGAGAACACTACGCATAACAGACCCGAAAGGTTGAGAAATGATTGCGCCAGCGTTTTTGATGATTTTCACATCGCCATTCTTCAGGTTCATGGCCTTGGGCAGCATTTCCACCAGACGAGTGTCCATACAAGTGATGATGACCATCTTTTTGGTTGGAAACTTGCCTGCCGTATACTTTTCGTATTCTTTAGTCTCGACAAATGATTTGTTGTAAGCCAGAATCTCTTGAATGTTGTTCATGTCTATTGCCTCCTGTTATCCAATACGATGAGCACGGCCACTTGCATCAAATGCAGCTTGTCCTACGCCCTTTGGTATTTTTATTATACCACGGTCAGCAAATTGCATTATTCCTCGGTTTGGAGGAATAATGCAATTTGCATCTGTTAAAAGTTGATTATACGCATTGCAAAAAGTATCATCAATAGGGAAACCAACATTTTTTTGAAGAGGTGAACGTTAACAATGGAACAACACACACAGGAACAGCTGGAATCCTTCCGTAATCTGGCTCGCAAAATCAAGAGTTATCATGAAGCCATTGGTTTGCTTCACTGGGATCTGCGCACAGGTGCGCCCAAAAAAGGTGTCCCGACACGTTCGGAAACACTGGGAATGCTGTCAACCGAAGCATTCAAACTGCAAACCTCAGCTGAGATGAAATCCTACCTGGATACATTAACAAATCCAGCCGTGCTGGAACAGCTGGAAGATATCGACCGTCGTCAGGTGGAAGATTGCCAGAAAGAATATAATCGCAGTCAGTCCGTACCACCAGAAAAAGTACAAGCGTATACCGTACTTACCGCAAAATCAGAAACGGCTTGGGAAGATGCCAAGCATAACAGTGATTTTGCAGGTTTTTCGCCCTACCTCACCGATATTGTGAAGCTCAAACAAGAGTTCATTGACTATTGGGGTGTGAAAGATACTCGTTATGATACCCTTCTGGACATGTATGAACCGGAACTGACTGTAGAAAAGGTGGATGCGGTATTTGCCCGTCTCAAAGCCCGTTTGGTTCCGCTGCAAGAGAAGATCAATGCTTCGGCGAACAAGCCGAACACGGAGTTCTTGAACCAGCTGTTTGACAAGGATCAACAGGAGAAATTCAGTCTGTTTATTCTGGGACAAATGGGTTATGACTTTGAAGCCGGAAGACTCGATGAGAGTGTTCATCCGTTCGCAACGGGCCTGAATCCAGGTGATGTGCGGATCACGACGAATTATTTGCAGGATGATGTGACGAGTGCGGTCTTCAGTTCACTACACGAAGGCGGACACGCTCTGTATGAGCAAAATATTGACGATAGCCTGGCTGGTACTCTTCTTGCCGAAGGAACGTCCATGGGTATCCACGAATCCCAGTCGCGTCTTTGGGAAAATATGATTGGCCGCAGTCTTGCATTCTGGACGCGTTATTATAAAGATTTGCAACAGCACTTCCCTCAATTAAACGAGGTTGGGCTGGAAGACTTTTACCGGGCAATTAACCGGGTTGAAAGCTCTCTGATCCGGATTGAAGCCGATGAGCTGACGTACAATTTGCACATCATCATTCGTTATGAAATTGAGAAAATGCTGTTTAACGAAGGTCTGGAAGTCAAGGACCTGCCGGAGACTTGGAATGCAAAATACAAGGAATATCTTGGCATTGTGCCGCCGAATGATGGTATGGGTGTGCTTCAGGATGTTCACTGGTCGGGTGGTGACTTTGGTTACTTTGCTTCTTACTCGCTCGGCAATATGTATGCTGCACAGATTCTACATACATTGCGCAAAGAAATGCCTGAGTTCGATGCCCATATTGCCGAAGGTAACCTGATTCCCATCAAGGAATGGTTGACTGACAAAATTTATCGTTATGGCAAAAGCCGTACACCTTCCGAACTGATTGTGGCCGTAACGGGTGAAGAGTTGAACCCAGACTATTTGGCCGATTATCTGGAAGCGAAATATGCTGAGATTTACAAGCTGTAGACAGCTATAACATTATTATCAAATTCTTGAAGAGCGGGGCATCATTGCCCGGCTCTTCTTTTGCATGCAAGTTCTTAACCTTTTGCTGGGCATCAGCATATCCATAGTAGAGAGAACAGCTGAAACCAGTGAAGGAGGGAAATATCATGAAATACACGCCCTGGTTCATCCGGGCCATCGTCATTTTGCTCATTATCATCGTGGCTCTCACCAGCTGCAATAAAGATAAGGATGAAACCAAAATTACGATTGGTGAGGTCACACGTTCTGTGTTTTACGCTCCGGAGTATGTGGCCGTGGCCCAAGGTTTTTTTGAGGAACAGGGGATTGAAGTGGACATTCAGACGACGGCTGGTGGAGACAAAACGATGGCCGCATTGCTTGCAGGCTCAGTAGATATCGCATTGGTCGGAGCAGAGACGTCTATTTATGTCTATCAACAAGGCGCAGAAGATCCGGTCATTAACTTTGCCCAGCTTACACAGACGGACGGAACGTTTCTGTTTGCCCGCAATCCTGAAGGTGACTTTAATTGGGATCAATTGAAACAGAGTACATTTCTCGGACAAAGAAAAGGCGGCATGCCTCAAATGGCAGGCGAATTCACGCTGAAAAAACATGGCATTGATCCGCAGAATGATCTGGAACTGATTCAAAATGTGGATTTTGCCAACATCGCTTCTGCATTTGCTTCAGGTACGGGGGATTACGTGCAGCTGTTTGAACCTCAGGCGTCCATTTTTGAGAAAGAGGGTCGCGGCAAGGTTGTAGCCTCGTTTGGAACGGAAAGTGGTCATCTGCCTTATACGGTCTTCATGACCAAACAAAGCTATATTAATGACAACAAGGACATCGTTCAGAAGTTCACTAACGGCTTGCACAAAGCCCAAGCTTGGGTGGATTCCCACACCGCTGAAGAGATCGCTGAAGTCATCAAGCCTTATTTCAAAGATATTGATCCAGCCATTCTGGTAAGCAGTGTGAACCGTTACAAGGAACAGGGCACATATGCAACCGATCCAATCATTGATGAGGACGAATGGAATAACTTGCTAGACGTCATGAGTGCTGCGGGAGAACTGAAACAGCGTGTGGATTCTCAAACGATTGTGGATAATTCCTATGCAGAACAAGCAGCATCAGCGAAGTAACCAGGTATTCAGGAAAGGACGTGAGCATGTATGCCTGAATCCGAAACGGTGATCAAACTGGAAGGGATTTCGCAAGTCTATGTCAGCGAGCGTGAAGCATCTCTGGTTATCGAAAATTTGAATCTTCAGGTCGAGCAAGGAGAGTTCGTTAGTCTTGTTGGCCCAAGCGGATGTGGTAAAACGACATTGCTGTCGATCATCGCCGGGCTGCTCACACCGACCGCAGGCGAGGTCAAGGTTAAAGGTAAACGTATCGAAGGTCCGTCCGCCCAGAATGGTTATATGCTGCAACAGGATTATCTGTTTCCATGGCGTACCATTTTGGATAATGTCCTGATCGGACTTGAATTGACAGGTGGGCTCAATGACGAGAGTCGCGAGCGCACACGTGAGCTGCTGGCAGGTATGGGTCTAGCTGGCACCGAAAGCCAGTATCCTTCCGAATTATCCGGGGGCATGAGGCAACGGGTGGCTTTGGTACGTACACTGGCTACGGATCCGGGAATACTGTTGCTGGATGAACCCTTTTCCGCACTCGATTATCAAACCAAGCTGCAGCTGGAGGATCTGGTCTCAGACACACTGAAGAAATCCGGCAAAACTTCGGTGCTTGTCACCCATGATCTGTCCGAAGCTATCGCTGTCAGTGACCGCGTCATTGTGCTTGATCGTAATCCGGGGCGCATTCGGAAGGAGTTTATCATTCCCGAAGATCTGCGGAACGCACAGCCTTTTCACGCGAGGGAGCAGCCAGGGTTCAATGAGCTGTTTCAGGCGTTATGGAGTGAATTGGATCAGTCCGGTGGAGGTGAGAAGAACGGGTGAATCAGACGAACCAGAAGCAGGAAATGCGTGATGATTGGATGAGACAGCTGCACCAAAGTCATATTCAGCAGGTTGCCAGATGGCGACATAAAGTGCTGACGGTGCAGCTGTCCATGTTGGTGTTTATGTTTTTGCTGTGGGAACTGGCGGGAAGGCTGCGCTGGATTGATGTGCTTTTGTTCAGTTATCCCAGCAAAATTTTCAATCAGATCTGGAAGGACATCGTCAGTGGAGAACTATGGGCGCATGTTGGGGTAACCGTAGGGGAAACGGCAGTCGGCTTTTTGCTGGGGACACTCGTCGGAACACTGCTTGCGGTTCTGATCTGGTGGTCTCCTTTTTTGTCCAAAGTGCTTGATCCTTATATGGTTGTGTTCAACAGCATGCCCAAAGTAGCGCTGGGTCCAATCTTTATCGTCATGTTTGGTGCAGGATTTACGGCCATTGTCATGACGACTTTGTCAATCACGGTCATTATTACTACACTTGTCGTGTATAACAGTTTTAATGAAGTAGATCAGAACTATATTAAGGTTATCCGTACGTTTGGTGGTGATCGCTCCGAGATTTTCAGCAAAGTCGTATTACCCGCTTCCTTTCCTGCCATTGTCTCTACCTTAAAAGTAAATGTGGGCATGGCCTGGGTCGGTGTAATCGTGGGTGAATTTCTGGTCGCCAAGCAGGGATTGGGCTATCTGATCATCTACGGATTTCAAGTGTTTAACTTTACCCTTGTTTTATCGAGCCTGTTGATTATTGCGGCTGTAGCTACAGCGATGTACCAGCTCGTTGTATATGTAGAACGCAAGCTGCTGGCAGGACGCAGGTAATTCTACAAAACATGCGTGTGCAAAATAGAATGCTTCATGATATGTATACAATTTCACAAGAGGTGTCACGTTGCCCGAACCCGAAAAATCAAGTACCATACTATTACGAATATTCCGCGCAGTCCGGAATGAATGCGACGATTGGAGAAGAGGGCCTAGAGGCTTCTGTCGCATCAATCAAATTGCCAGCGTCCCTCATCCGGGGCGCGTTATTGAGACCGACATGCATATGCATGTCGGTTGATGCCGTTTATGACTGTAGCAGCTAATTCCGAAATGCGGTTCTTCCTGAATGATTCTTTTGATTAGATAAGAAATGGTTTTTGGCAGGATGTGTAATACTAGGGATATGATATATGACGATACACGCTGTCAGGCATTGGACAAGCGCTCACTTGGATAGGTATGGCTCGCTGGCTTTGACATTTTTGCAGCTTAGAGGAGAGGGAGTTAATGGGTTTTAGGGTAATTAAAACCGCAATAGCCGCGCTGATGGCCGTGCTGATTGCGGACTGGTGCGGCTTGCCCGGACCAACATCGGCGGGCTTGTTAGCCATACTCGGCGTTGATGTGACACGGAAAAGAAGTATTCGCACCATATCTGCGAGATTTTTCGCTTCCGTAGTGGGGCTTTTATTTGCAAGTGTACTTTTTCACTTTCTTGGCTTCCATTATTGGGTGCTGGCGTTCTACATACTAATTGCATTTCCGGTTATCGTTCGGGCCGGATTTAAAGAAGGCATTGTGACGGGTTCTGTCGTGGTGTTCCGGGTATTTGGCGGCGGTGAAATGGACGTACATGTGGTTTTGGTCCAAATTGGGCTGTTGCTGATTGGTCTCGGTTCCGCGATGGTTGTCAATCTGGCGTATATGCCGGCTGCGGACCCGCAGATGCTGCGTATTCGCAAAAGAATTGATGAGTTATTCTCGGTTATCTTTAAGGAGTTTGCAGCTACGCTACGTAATCCGAATGAAGTGTGGGCAGGGAAAGAACTGATCGAAGCTGACAAAGCTGTACTGGGCGGCATTGAAGCAGCCAAACGTTCATTGGAGAATCAGGTCATCCATCCGAACGAGGGATGGAGTGTTTACTTTTATATGCGCAAAACGCAATTGGATTCCATCCAGCATATGATGCATCTGGTATCCCAGATCTATCAGAAGATGCCGCATGCGGAAATGGTATCGGAGCTGTTCGACCAGCTCAGTCAGGATGTACTCACTGAATCTTACACCGGACGTACAGAAAAACTTCTCGCAGATGTGCAAGAAGAATTCAAGCGAATGGAGTTGCCGGATACAAGGGAAGAATTCGAGATTCGTTCAGCTATTCTCCAGCTGTGCCGGGAACTCGCGCTGTATCTGAAAATAGCCAAGAAGGACAAAGCTCCGTCTCCGGTATCGGACCGGTCCCAATCTACAAATGAATAATAGAAAATAGTTGTCACCCTAGACGGATGCCCTGCATACACTTGTAAAGAATGATTGTATGGAGGAGGTTTAAAGATGTCATTGAGTCATAAACATCAATGTAGAGAGATCATCACGAAGGCGATCTGCGGGAAAGGTCGTAAGTTCTCTACCGTAACACATACCGTGACTCCGCCACATGGTCCGACCAGTATTTTGGGGGCTTGGATTATCAACCACCAATATGAAGCCGTATCAGCGGGGGACGGAATTGAAGTTATTGGTACTTACGATATCAACATTTGGTATTCCTATGACAAAAATTCACAGACGGATGTAGCCAAAGAAACGGTGTCGTATGTAGAACATGTGCCTTTGTCCTATCTGGACCCGAAACACCGGGCCGCCACTGTAGAGGTATCTGCGGATGCAACGCAGGAACCGAGCTGTGTGGAAGCCACGGTGTCGGCAGGTGGAGGCAGCGTAATTATCCGGGTAGAACGGGAATTCGCTGTTGAACTGGTCGCCGAGACCAAAGTTTGTGTGAAAGTGTGCACGGATGGCTGTGGAGATTATGAAGACAAGGATTATGACTTCGGCAGTGGTGATGGAGATTATGACGATCTCGATCCCGACCTGCTTGACGATGAGCTGTAAGCTCAGCGATCTGGATTCATAAACTTAAGGTATCATATGCGCCGCAAGCGGCAGTGAAGAGGGCGTAAGCCCTCTTTTTTCATTTTGGGCGAGAATTGGGAGGAGGGACAGGATGAATGTGATAGATGAGGCCGAGGAGGCGGTGCGCCGATATGAACGCATGCTCCCTCGTGAACGAGCAGATCGCCTGAAACGATCCGGGATTGAAGTGCTGGCTTCGCAGGACAGGCGTGACCGGGAGTTGGGTCTGCGTGTACGTTATGATGTAGAGATATGCTGTCTTCAAGCGATTCGCATCAAACGTAGGGACACCAGTGGCATGGGTGGAGCGCAAGAAAGTGTGCTGGATCGTGAAGCAGCATCAACGTTATTCAAACGTATTGAACGGCTTGCCACCAAAACATTGTATACGGTTGGACTGGATCACGGCGCTGTAAGACTGGAAGCATCAGGAAAGAGCGGTTGTTCTGTCATCTCGATTGACCCAAGGCCATGGAAGGGCATGACAGATCTCTCTGCCATGTACCGTGCAGGCTGGAAACAGCTTCAGTCCGAACTGGATGAAGAGCGGCATCGTAATGCAGCCCCCATACTTGGAATGGACCCTGAATTCCTACTTGTGCAAATGCCAGAATCCAAAATCGTGCCCGCCTCCAGATTTCTCGAACGAACAGGCGTAGCCGGGTGTGATTCCGTGACGATTAATGGACGGCGAATATATCCTGTAGCCGAACTGCGACCTGCCCCCAGCTCTGAGCCGCGTGAGTTGTTGGCTCATCTGATGAGAGCCTTTGCGGCCGCTTCCCGCAGTATTAGTGATCACTCGCTGATCTGGCAGGCAGGGGGAATGCCCCAGCGCGGATTGCCGCTCGGCGGACATATCCATTTCAGTGGCGTTACACTAAACGGGGAACTGCTGCGCGCATTTGACAATTATCTAGCATTGCCGCTTGCCGTTCTTCAGGACCCACGAGGTTCAGGCCGGCGTCCACGTTATGGGGCATTGGGGGATTTTCGACTGAAATCTTACGGTGGATTTGAATACCGCACGTTACCCAGTTTTCTGGTATCTCCTCTGGTTGCCAAAGGTGTTGTTGCTCTAGCTGGTCTTATCGCGAGAGGTTATCATCAGCTGCGTCAACGTCCTTTGGCGAAGGCTGCTATTCATACTGCTTTTTATGAAGGAAACCGTGAGGTAATGCAGGCGCATATTCCGGCACTGCTGGATGACCTGACGCAAATGGACGGTTATGAGCGTTATGAACGTTACGCCGCTCCATTAATTAGCCAGCTAAGACAGGGTAGAACATGGGACGAGAGTCGGGATATACGTAAACTCTGGAATATTCGAGCAGGTTCATGAAGAGTGGGCACTTTTTTGGTATAATGAGAAATAAGTCGATTTTAATCATCGTTACGGAAGAAATGGAACAGCAACCTGTGAGGGAAGCGGCGGAAGCCGAAACATGAGGCGGTGGCACGAATAAGGTGCCTGACCGCCTTATTGTTCCTTCCGAGACAGCTTCTCTTCCTGACAACATTGGAACGGATGGAGGATACTCATGGCTCAGTATACGCCAATGATTCAACAATATTTGCAAGTGAAGGCCGAAGCGCAGGACGCTTTTCTTTTTTTTAGATTAGGTGATTTCTATGAATTGTTCTTTGAGGATGCGGTTAATGCTTCCCGTGAGCTAGAGATTACATTAACAGCACGCGCAGGAGGGGGAGAAGATAAAATCCCGATGTGCGGTGTGCCTTATCATTCGGCTGACAATTACATACAGCGCTTGATTGAAAAAGGATACAAAGTAGCCATCTGCGAACAGATGGAAGATCCAACGGTAACCAAAGGCATGGTGCGGCGTGAAATTGTACGAGTTATTACACCCGGAACGGTAATGGAAGGCAAGACATTAGGGGACAAGTCCAACAACTATATGGTTTGCCTGACAGGGAATCAGAACACACTTGCACTGGCTGCCTGTGACTTGTCCACAGGAGAGCTCTACGTAACCTCTGTTCCATATTCGCAAGAGTGGCTCAAGGATGAGATCGGGATCTATGAACCTTCGGAACTGGTGGGGGATGCTGCGTTGCTGGATACGGTGGCTACCCAGGCATCTCCAATTGGTCGGCCTGTGGTATACACACCATGGACGAAGAGCAAGGAAGATTTGGTGCGTCAGCAATTCGGCGAAGCGATATGGGCACGTCTGGAGCCTGAACGTCAAGCCTGTATAGCGCGTCTTTTCTCCTATTTAAGTGAGACACAGAAACGTTCACTTGGACAATTGACACAGGTTTCAACGTATGAGCCGGATCACTTTATGATTCTGGACCCCTTTACTCGGCGTAACCTGGAACTGGTGGAAACAGTACGTGAACGTTCGAAAAAAGGATCGCTGCTCTGGCTGCTGGACCGCACAGAAACGTCTATGGGTGCCCGCATGCTGCGTCGCTGGGTTGATAAACCCTTGCTGCAAAAAGGGAAAATCAATGAACGTCTGGAAGCGGTAGATACGCTGTATAACCAGTTTATATTGCGGGAAGATCTGCGTGCAGAACTCAAAGACATCTACGATCTGGAACGTCTGGTGGGACGAATTGCCTTTGGTAATGCCAACGGTCGGGATCTGAATGCACTGAAGCTGTCACTAGACAAAATTCCGGGGCTTCGTCAGTATTGTGCAGGCTCGCCTTCCACGACGCTACAGCACATTGCTGGCATTATGGATGATTGCAGTGATCTGCGAGATGCAATTGGTCAGGCTATCGTTGATGAGCCGCCTGTGTCCGTGCGTGATGGTGGCTTAATTCGTGAAGGATACCACGAGCGGCTGGATGAGCTTCGGGAAGCCTCGGTGAATGGCAAGCAGTGGATTGCTGAACTAGAAGCCAGAGAGCGTGAAGCGACCGGCATTCGCTCGCTGAAAATTGGCTACAACAAAGTATTTGGGTACTATATTGAAATTACCAAGTCGAACCTGGCTTCTCTGCCAGAAGGCCGTTACGAGCGGAAACAAACCCTTGCGAATGCTGAGCGTTATATTACACCGGAGCTGAAAGAAAAAGAGACGCTGATTCTGGAAGCTCAGGACAAGATGGTCGATATTGAGTACGGCTTGTTCGCGGAACTGCGGGAACGGCTTAATCAGGAGATCGCCAGGTTGCAAAAACTGGCTGAACTGGTGGCGGAGATTGATGTGTATCAATCCTTTGCTGTCATCAGTGCAGAGCGCAATTTTGTACGGCCTACATTGACCGATGGTTACGATCTGGTCGTGGAACAGGGGCGCCATCCGGTGGTTGAAGCAGTAATGCGAGATGGGGCTTTCATTGCCAACAATACTGCTATGCAGAAGGAAGAGGCGCGAATTCTGCTGATTACCGGTCCGAATATGGCGGGGAAAAGTACGTATATGCGGCAGGTGGCGCTGATTTCGATTCTGGCTCAGATCGGCTGTTTCGTGCCGGCAGGACAAGCTGAAGTACCGATTATGGATCGTATTTTCACACGGATTGGTGCGGCAGACGATCTCATTGGTGGACAAAGTACGTTTATGGTGGAGATGGCCGACATTCAGGTCATGACGGATAAAGCAACACCACGCAGTCTGATTATTATTGATGAGTTGGGTCGGGGAACGTCTACCAGTGAGGGAATGGCGATTGCCCAGTCTGTCATTGAATATGTGCACGATATCATTGGGTGCAAAGCGCTGGTATCAACTCATTTCCATGAGCTTGCTCATCTGGAAGAGAGTTTGGACAAGTTGGCGAATTACTCCATGGCCGTTCAGGAGAGCGGGGACAAGGTCAATTTCCTGCGTAAATTGATTGCCGGGGCTGCCAGCAGCAGCTACGGGATCTATTGTGCACGGCTTGCAGGACTGCCGGACAGTATCATTGAGCGGGCGAATGGCTTGCTGCACGGTTTCGAGCATGCGGCGGCTCAGGTTGCGGTTGGCAGCGAATTTGCCGGGAATGACAAGCAGCAATCGGGTGATCATGCTCGAGTCGGTGCAGAGTTCCAGTCCACAGATCATTCATCGTTGATTTGGGAGCAGGAATCTACAGAACCTGTCGAACTCACTGCTGCGACTGAAGCTCCAGTACAGAAACAACAGGACAAAAAACAAAATGGCAAGCAGCAGGCAGTCTCCAAATATGCTGATGTGGTTCAATTGTCCATCTTTGGAGATGAAGAGCCAAGTGTAACTCCGAAAACGGAGGTAGTTGCCCTTGACAAGCCTGCTCGGGAGTTTATTCGTAATATGAAGGATATTGATGTAATGAACATGACACCGCTTCAGGCGATGCAAATACTGAATGATCTCAAATTGAAGGCACAGCAATTATCCTGAGTATAGGGGAGGGGAAAACCTGTGGCGAAAATTCATGTGCTTGATGAACATATTGCCAACCAGATTGCAGCAGGTGAGGTGGTCGAACGGCCTGCTTCAGTCGTTAAGGAGCTGCTCGAAAACTCGGTGGATGCAGGCGCCTCCAAGATTGATGTTACGGTGGAAGAGGGCGGATTGCTTCGTATTCGGGTCAAAGACAATGGTTCCGGTATCGAGCCGGAAGATATGGAAAAGGCCTTCTATCGTCATGCAACTAGTAAAATAGTTCATGGCCGCGATTTGTTCCAGATCACAAGTCTTGGATTCCGGGGAGAGGCCTTGGCGAGTATTGCCGCTGTCTCCAAAGTGGAGGTGTTATCGGCCAGCGGGAATGATGGGCGAGGAAGACGAATCTTGATTGAGGGAGGCAAACTTCTCTCACATGAGGATGAAACCTCACCCCAAGGCACGGACTTTGAGGTGAAAGAACTATTTTTCAATACGCCAGCCAGGCTTAAATATATGAAAACGATCCAGACCGAGCTGGGACATATCTCGGATGTTCTCTATCGTATGGCAATGTCTCATCCTAACATCTCGTTCACGCTGCGTCATAATGAAAATACACTGCTTCAGACGCTGGGCAATGGGGATCTGCTGCAAGTGGTTGCAGCGATCTATGGTACTAGTGCCGCCAAAGCGATGCTCCCCATTCAGGGAGAGAGTCTGGACTATCGAGTGAGCGGGCTGATCAGTTTGCCGGAATGGACTCGTGCCAATCGTGGCGGTATGTCGACCATTGTGAATGGACGCTTTATTCGGAATTACGGGCTCAACCAGGCTATTCTGAAGGCGTATCATACGTTGCTGCCCATTAATCGGTTCCCACTTGTTGTGGTGCAATTGGAAATGCATCCATCCCTGGTCGATGTGAACGTGCATCCGGCGAAGCTGGAGGTTCGTTTCAGCAAGGAAGCGGAGCTGTATGAGTTTGTGGAAACGACACTGCGTGGAATTTTGCGGAAGGAAGTGCTCATTCCACAGGTAACCAAGCAGCAAATCAGACGTGGAGATAACAGTTCCTTTATCCAGGAACAGTTCCTGTTCCCTAGAGGTCCTCTAAAGGAGGAAACGGAATCCGCAGGGTATGGGCAACAGGGTCCATTAGGGAAAAATACTGGACTCGCTAAAATGACTTCAGAGGACGATGATCTGGATGCCCCAGCTGATGTGGCTCCGGCTGATGTGCAATCAGAGCCTGATGGAAACGGTGAGGGTCAGACGCTGCCGTTGCCTGAAGCTCCACCCGAGATATCACCATCCTATGATCCATTTGGTATGGTGAGCGGGGACTCAGGATCTAATGTTCTGAAGCGTAATTATAGTGATGACGAAAATTCCCATAGCGATTCAGCTTCTGCTGTGAGTGGAAGTACCGGTGCTGCTACAGATCGTGCTGCGCAAGATGCCTTACCTTCAACTGAAGATAAGGGGCTATCGACTTCAAAGGCTCCGACTTCTGCGTATCGTTCCAATTCGATGAATTCTCCGGTTAGAGAAGGGCGTTCATCTTATAATCCGTCTGCGGTGGCTGCAAAAGGAGAGCGGAGCTGGAAAGCTCCAAGTTTACCTGACCCGGCAAGGCTGGCATCTGCCGTTAAATCGGATGTTTCTATGCCTGCGTTTCCTGAACTAAGCCTGATTGGGCAGCACCACGGGACGTACTTGATTGCACAAAATCAAGATGGTCTATATCTGATTGATCAGCATGCAGCCCATGAACGGGTGAATTATGAGTATTATTACGAGCAGTTTGGCAATCCGGCTCAGGCTTCGCAGGAGTTGCTGCTGCCCATTACACTGGAGTTCACACCATCCGAGACGGAAAAGCTCAAAACAAGACTGGCTTGGTTCGAGCAGGCAGGTGTCTATTTGGAACATTTCGGCGGGCAGACTTTCCGGGTGCGTTCCCACCCGTTCTGGTTCCCCAAGGGGGATGAGAAAGACATTATTGAAGAGATGTCTGAATGGGTGCTGAGTGAACGTAGTATTGATGTTGCCAAGATGCGAGAAGCGGCGTCGATCATGTGCTCTTGCAAGGCATCCATCAAAGCCAATCAGAAATTGACGGATCAGGAGGCGGAAGTGTTGATTCAGCGTCTTGGTTCTTGCCGTCAACCGTATACTTGTCCACATGGGAGACCGATTGTGGTGTCATTTTCAACCTATGATCTGGAGAAATTGTTTAAACGGGTCATGTAGCTATTTAGGAGGAAGTTATGTATATTACAACCGGTGAAAAGGAAGCAGGCCACCTTGTGGAACGTGCACGAAACCTTGCGGAAACAACGGGAGGAACCTATGTACCACGCAAAAGGATGTCTTTACCTGCAATGATTGCACATTATGAGATTGATGAGATTATAGTTGTGCTTCAGGGTAAAGTTCGTTTGTTTCGTCCGGATTCACCGCTGCTTGAGTTTCACCCCAGTATGGGATTTGTTCGGGCCAAACGTGTGTTAAAAGGAGAAGCTGATCCGCTGCTGGACGCGGGGGCAATCCTTGAAGGGGATACCGTTATCGATTGTACAGCAGGATTGGGCACCGATGCACTGGTATTCTCGGTTGCTGTAGGCAAAAGTGGTCGGGTCATCGCCTGTGAAAGTTCCCTGCCGCTGTACACGTTATTAGTAGAAGGCATGTCTCAGTACGAGAGTATTAAGCCTGCGGTAAACGAAGCTTTCCGGCGCATTGAGCTGCGGCATGCGAATCATCTCGATTTGCTGCGTTCCTTGCCAGACCGAAGCTGTGACACGGTATATTTTGATCCGATGTTCCGTGAACCAATGCTCGATTCAAGCGCCATTCAGCCTTTGCGAGATTATGCGAATCCAAATGCACTGGATGAACAGAGCATTATTGAAGCGAAAAGAGTTGCTCGCAAGCGGGTAGTTATGAAAGAGAAGCGCGGCAGCGCGGAGTTCACAAGACTCGGTTTTGAAGTACATGACCGGGGCAATGCAAAAACACTGTACGGAGTGATTAATGTTGAAAGCGGAAGTTAAACCGAAGCTGCTTGTGCTGGTTGGACCAACAGCGGTAGGCAAAACAAGAATGAGTATTGAGCTTGCACAGGCGTTCAATTGTGAGATTGTTTCGGGGGATTCCATGCAGGTATATCGCGAAATGGATATCGGGACGGCCAAAATTACTCGTGATGAAATGAAGGGTGTGCCTCATCACCTCATCGACATCCATGAACCGGAATACCCCTATTCCGTGGCGGAATTTCAGGAGAGCTGCACACGTCTGATTGGGGAAATCCATGAGCGCGGCAAGTTGCCTTTTATTGTTGGTGGCACCGGTCTGTATGTAGAATCGGTATGTTACGGCTTTCAATTCTCGGACAGCGGCTCAGATGAAGCGTTCCGGGATGAACAGTTCCGTTATGCAGAGCAACATGGCCCGCAGGCGTTACATGATAAGCTGAGGGTCATTGATCCGGTTAGCGCAGAACGACTGCATCCGAATGACCAGCGCCGAATTGTTCGTGCACTGGAGATCTATCACCTTACAGGTGAGAAGTTGTCCGAGCAGCTGGCTTCCCAGAAGAAAGAGTCTCCATATGACCTGCTTATTGTGGGTTTGACAATGGATCGTCAGAAACTGTATGCCCGAGTGGAAGAGCGAATTGATCTTATGATCGAGCAGGGTTTGGTAGATGAGGTCAAGTCTTTACTTGAGCGCGGCGTAGCGAGAGGACATATCTCCATGCAGGGGCTCGGTTATAAGGAAATTGCGGCTTATCTTCAGGGTGAAGTAAGCTGGGAGGCTGCGGTAGAGTGGCTGAAAAGGGATACACGTCGTTTTGCCAAGCGGCAATTGTCCTGGTTCCGGCATATGAAAGACATTGAATGGGTGGATATGACGGATACCGAAGATTTTGCAGGGAATTATGCCCATGTATGTGAGATGATCAAACGTAAGTTTGACTGAATATAGAAGTTGGAATTTGCCAACGATTAGGACTTTAGAACCTCTATCTTTTAGAAATAAAAGGTAGAGGTTTTTATTTTTTTATATGAAATGATGTTATTAAAAGAGGGAATATTCGGAGTTCTATGTAGATTTAAGCAAAGAAATGCATTGTAAAAAAATAACATAAATATTAAAATGAATTCACATGACAGGCCATTTGATTTTGTTTGTAAGGTGAAGGGGGAGATTTTATGAGTGCAGAACCGAGCGGAGTAGCGAGTTTATATCTCTTTTTCTCAGGATTATTTGGAATTGGTTTTGCCATTGGAGGTCTTGTCGCCTTAATTTGGTTAATTATTGTTCTCATCAATACCAATACATACCTCAAACTCTTAATCCATGATAGAAAAAATCGGAAAAATATGACGTTAGCCAGAGAAGAAGGGAGAACATATACAGATCCAGAAAAGTAGAAGGGAAACGTGGAAAAAGGTAGAATTTGTCCCTCTTTTGCAATTCTGACAAGCGGTGTATAATGGATAAGTCTTCTAGTTGCAAGCGAAGCTCAGGCATAGGTGCAAAATAGCAGGCAAGGGGTTTTTGTGGATTATATGAATCCGTTCATGATATAATAGCACGAAAGCTACTCAGCGATATTGAATATTACTTATAACACGAATTCAAATGAACCAATGGGGGTACGGCTAATGAACAAGTCCATCAACATCCAAGATACGTTCTTGAACCAACTGCGGAAAGAAAACATTCCAGCTACGGTCTATCTGACCAATGGCTTTCAAATCCGCGGAACGATCAAGGCATTTGACAATTTTACGATCGTCATTGACAGCGACGGACGCCAGCAAATGGTCTACAAGCACGCCATCTCCACGTTCACGCCGCAACGCAGCGTATCGCTGATGCAGCAAGATAATAGCGGCGAAGCTTAAAAAATTACGAAACCTTTTTATCAACCATTTCGTCTACATGTATAGGAATCGAAACAGAGCAACCTGAATAAGGGTTGTTCTTTTCATTCCGGGCAAAATAAGCTCTATAGGAGTTTGAGCCAGTAGTCGAATAGAAATTATGCAACTGAAAGGGAGTCAGGAGGTAACATGCCAAACGATCCGTTGTCGAGGTCTAACAATCGCAACAGCAATAACAAGTCAACCAAAAAAGCGAAGCCAAAGACCTCTAAAAAGAAAAAAATTACGGGTAAACGCGTTGGATGGACACTGTTTTTCACCATGGCAATCGCCATATTTTGTGCACTGGGTGGATATTTATTTATTATGGTGAGTGGGGAAAATCTGCTCAAAGCCAACAAGGACAAAACAACAATCAATGAAACTTCAAAAGTATATGATCGTAACGGACAGTTAATGGGCGAGTTGTCCATTCAAAAGCTGGAGCCGGTCAATGAAGAAGATATTCCGGATCTAGTAAAGGAAGCTTTTGTTGCTACGGAGGACAAACGATTCTACGAGCATCAGGGCGTGGATATCTGGTCCATCGGACGTGCAGCGGTTAAAGACGTCATGGCCCGCTCCATGGTGGAGGGTGGCAGTACGCTGACTCAGCAGCTTGCGAAAAATATGTTCTTGTCCCGTGACAAGACCTTCTTCCGTAAAGCGACAGAGGTTTCCATTGCAATGGCATTGGAGCGCAAGTACTCAAAAGACGAAATTCTGACGATGTATCTGAACCGGATTTTCTTCGGTCATCAGCGTTATGGAATTAAGGCTGCGTCTGAATTTTATTTTGGAGTGTCTGACCTTAATGAGTTGAAGATCTGGCAAATTGCCACATTGGCAGCGATGCCTAAAGGGCCTTCTGCCTATAACCCGCTGAGCAATCCCAACGATTCCAAGGCACGACGTGCTGTGGTATTGCAGCTGATGTACGAGCAAGGTTACATCACCAAGGCGGAAATGGATGAAGCCAAAGAAGTAGACTATGACTATACACCGCCTGAGAAAGATCAAAAGTATCAAGCCTTTATCGACTATGTTCTTCGTGAAGCGGAAAAAGTGACTGGTAAAACGGAGGATGATCTGAATATCGGCGGGTACAAAATTTACACGACGATGGATGCTCAGGCTCAAACAGCCATGGAAAGTGCTTTCTCGGATGACAGTTTGTTTGAGTCAAGTAAAGACGATCAGCCAGTTCAAGGTTCCATGGTAATTATGAACCATGAAAATGGCAGTCTCGTCGCCTTGATGGGCGGACGGGATTATCAAACAAAAGGCTACAGCCGGGTAACACAGAGCCGCAGACAGCCTGGATCGGCATTTAAACCGATTGTGACTTATGCACCGGCTCTTGAATCAGGTAATTACAATGCAAACTCAGCTCTCAGTAATGAAAAGCAATGCTTCGGGAATTACTGTCCGGGTAACTTGCATGGTTATTCTTCAACCATTAGTATGACGGATGCCATTACAAAATCGGAGAATATCCCGGCAGTATGGCTCCTAAACAAAATTGGTGTGAATACAGGTGTTCAGTTTGCAAAAAGCGTAGGTATCCAACTTACGGATGAAGACAAAAACCTGGCGATTGCACTGGGTGGTCTTAGCAAAGGTACGAATACACTGGAAATGGCGCAAGCCTATAGTGCATTCGCCAATCTCGGTGAGTACCAGCAGGCGTATTCCATTAAGGAAATTAAGGATAGCGCGGGGAAAACGACCTATAAACACGATAAATCGGAAACAACACGTGTCATGAGTGAGCAAAATGCTTATTCCCTGACTAAGATGCTGCAAAATGTTGTGAATGACGGTACAGGTCGTTCAGCACGTCTGGATCGACCAGTTGCTGGTAAGACGGGAACTGTTCAAAGTGGTATCTCCGGCAACAGTGCCAACCGTGATGTTTGGTTCGTCGGATACACGCCAGAATGGACTGCTGCAGTATGGATGGGTTACGACAATCCTGATGCAACCCATATGCTTAAGAATAGCAGTAAGCTATCAGCGGCGTTCTTTGCCAAAGTTATGGGGGATGCGTTAAAAGGAGTTCCTGTGAAGGACTTCAAAGCTCCAGCAGGAGCCCAGACACCTCCACCGGAGAAAGAACCAGAGAAACCAACACTTTCAGTGAGTGGTTTGAATGGTGCGTATGATTCATCTACGCAAACTGTATCGTTGAATTGGACTGCAACAGGAGATTCCTCGACACAGTATCGGATTTACAGAAAAGAGACATCTGAGGGACAGTTCACCCATCTATTAGATGCGGTTGGTTCGACCAGTGCGCAGGATCTAGGTGCACTCCCGGGTCTCACCTACGAATACTATGTGACAGCTGTTGATTCAGCTACGGGACTGGAGACTGATCCGTCCAACATCATATCGCTGATGATTGAAGCGGAGGAATTGGAACCGGAACAGCCAGATACGGGCACGGAGCCAGGGACGGAACCGGGCACAGAACAGCCTGGAACAGAAAATCCAGACAACGGTTCGCCGGGGAATGGAAGTTCTGAGGGTAACAATGGCAACGGAAATGAAAATGGCAACAATGGTAACGGCAATAATGGAAACAACGGAAACAACGGCGGGACAGGTCAAGGGAACGGACAGACCGGAGAAGGAAACACACCGCCTGGACAGGGAACAACAGAACCTGGAGGTACGGGTGAGGGTTCCAATGATGGATCTGTGACGACACCGGGCGAAGTGGTCGCGCCACCAGATAGTGGAAACAACGGCAACAATGGAGAAACGAATGCACCGACAGATTCTCAAACTGGAACTGGCGGTTAACAAGAATAAGGCGCATTAAATCATTACAACCTAAAACCTGCTCCCTCATATTGGGGAAGCAGGTTTTTTGGTTTGTATAACCATTGGAGTGGAACCATAACTCTCTAATAGATGGGGCAAAGCTTGATTTTGAGTGTATAACTTAAATATGGTAAGCTGTAACTATTCGTAATACGTTGTGCAAAGCGGATTCAGGCACTTGTGGAATCGGTAATGCGGACGTTATTCGCTGTTCACCAATATCAGCAGGTCACGGACCTGTGGTCGGCAAAGAGGGGTTCGTATGAAACGGAAATTCGGGGACCGCGCGAACTGGCGCCGGATTACGAACCGACAATTTACATGCCGGTTCGTTCAATCCAAAATTTTTACGGGTTACATTACGTTGTATACGATACAAGATTTGAAAGAGCCTTTGTGGAAAACCTATGGAGGAAGTACATTTTGCATTGCGGATAAAGGTTATTCCTGGTTGCAGTATTATCCGAAGGGCGAGCATTTTGTGGTTACGGCCATGTTTGACGATCAGGAGCGGATCGTTGAATGGTACATTGATACATGCCGCAGCCAGGGCATAACCGATCAGGGTGTTCCGTGGTTTGATGATCTGTATCTGGATGTCGTTGTCCTGAAGGATGGAGAAATATTTTTGCTGGACGAGGATGAACTTGAAGATGCTCTTTCACGTAAGCACATTACGACGGGGGATTATGATCTGGCTAACCGGACAGCCAAGGAATTGTTGCATGCCATTGATGCTCATGTGTTTCCTTATTTCCAACTGTCTTTGAAGCATAGACAATCCTTGTTTGAGAATGGGGAGTTCAGAAAAAATATTCAGATTTAAGTCATGGAAAAGTCGCAGAATTCTTCGCCATCCTTCTAATATTAGAGCACCTGATAGAATACATTAATAATCAGGAGAGTTCAGCCCGATAAAATAGAGGTGATGGCGAATGAACGGACGGGTCATGGCTGCAGGAGGACAACCGGGAGGCAGACCATCCAGACAAATTAATGTTGTTTTGCGTAACCAGGAACCTCAGATGCTGGTCAAAGAAGAAGAGACGGCAATACAAGCGGCAAAAGGATTAGCCAAACATGCGCATTTTCAGGAGATTCAAGGTGAATTGGAGCAGCTGGTTGGACTCGAAAATATCAAGGATTTAGTATTTGAAATCTATGCTTTCTTACAGATTGCCCAAATGCGTACCGAAGCTGGACTGATAAGTGGGGCGCACGTGTATCATATGATTTTCAAAGGCAATCCGGGAACGGGAAAAACAACGGTAGCACGAATCGTTGCGAAGCTGTTTCAGAAGATGGGTGTATTGAGTAAGGGTCATTTGATTGAAGTGGAACGTGCAGACTTGGTCGGGGAATACATCGGGCATACGGCACAAAAAACGAGGGATTTGGTCAAAAAGGCATTGGGTGGAATCTTATTTATTGATGAGGCGTACAGTCTGGCTCGCGGGGGCGAGAAGGATTTTGGGAAGGAAGCTATCGACACACTTGTGAAGTCAATGGAAGATAATAAGAATCAATTTATCCTCATCTTGGCGGGATACTCGGAAGAGATTGATTTTTTTCTGCAGACGAATCCCGGATTACCTTCCCGTTTTCCGATCCAGGTTGAATTTCCGGACTATAGCATTGATCAATTGATTCAAATCTCCGAGATTATGGCTAAGGAACGTGACTATATTCTCATGCCACAGACCATACTCAAACTAAAGCAGCATCTGCTTCAGGAAAAAAATGAATCTCTTCATGCGTTCAGCAATGCCCGATATGTCCGAAATGCCATTGAACGATCGATTCGCCATCAGGCAGTTCGACTATTGGAACAGTATACCCAGGGAAATCCGGGAAAACTAGAGCTGATGACCATCCGCACAGAGGATTTGAAGTTTGAGCAAAAGTAAGCGATAATATAATTTTTAACGCAGCCGGCCGGGTTAACCGGTTCGGCTTAAAGCATGCCATGGAACCATGGTGGCACAGAATATATGCGGAAACGTAATAGAAGGAGTGAATATACACGATGACAAATGGAACACATGATACAGATATGGTGAAGAAGGATCGCGCCGTGTTGGTGAGTCTGGTTACCGATGAGGTCAAACGTTCGGGTATTAACCCGGAGTACTCCCTTGAGGAGTTGGTAAAACTGGCCGAGACGGCAGGCGTGGAAGTGCTGAGTGTATTGTCACAGAACCTGAAAACCCGGGACACCAAATGGTTCATTGGTAAGGGGAAAGTGGAAGAACTTCGTGCAGTGGCTGAGGAAATGGGAGCAACAACAGCTATTTTTGACCAGGAGCTGTCCGGTGCTCAAGTTCGTAACCTGGAAGAAGCGTTGGATCTCAAAATTATTGACCGCACCCAGCTGATTTTGGATATCTTTGCGCAGCGCGCCAACACAAGAGAAGGTATTATCCAGGTTGAGTTGGCTCAGTTGAGCTATTTGTTACCACGTTTGTCGGGTCACGGAAAGAATTTGTCCAGACTTGGTGGCGGAATTGGAACGCGGGGTCCAGGTGAAAGTAAACTGGAGACGGATCGTCGACATATTCGTGGCCGCATAGATGACTTGAAGCGTCATTTGGAAGAAGTGACACGTCATCGCAAGCTGCACCGGGAACGTCGCAAGAAGACGGGGATCGTTCAGGTAGCCCTTGTAGGTTATACGAATGCGGGTAAATCCACCTTGCTTAAACAATTAACGGCCGCAGATGTGTATATTCAAGACCAGCTGTTTGCCACACTGGATCCAACCTCACGGACGATGGAACTGCCAAGTGGTAAAGAAATCGTACTCACAGATACGGTTGGGTTTATACAAAACCTTCCTCATGATCTGATTGCGGCTTTCCGGGCAACGCTGGAGGAAGTGAATGAAGCGGACCTTATATTACATGTGGTCGATGCATCATCTGCAATGCGTGAAGACCAGATGAGAACTGTACACACGATTTTGCAGCAACTGGGTTCAGGGGACAAGCCTCAATTGGTATTGTATAACAAAAAGGATGCTTGTACACCGGAGCAGCTTGAGATGCTTCCTTTGGATAAAGAACATATCAAAGTGAGCGCTCTAGATGCAGATGACTTGCTGAAAATTCGTGAGCTTATCCAGGCTGAATTGACTGGCGCTACCAAACGGTTCCGTATTCCGGCTGAGCGTGGGGATCTTACATCTGTACTTTACAAAATAGGCGATGTTGTTGAGACCACATTTGAAGATAATGATGTAATTTATGAAGTGGAACTGCAAAAAGGCGAATATGAGAAATTCGGTTATTTACTTGAAGATTTCATACAACTGTAACATCGATGACATATTTGTATGATAAGTTGACACGATAATTGATGTTTGACGTCAGATTCGTGCTATGAAGGGGAATGAAGCAAGATGGCAAGCTTTGATTCAGAGATTATTGAACTTCAACGACAGGTTGAACGTCAGATTGAGGGGCAATTGCAACAGATTGACCGGATCACCGATCATAACCAATGGAAAGTAATCAATGCTTTTCAGCGTAGAAAAGTCAGTGATTTTCACTTTGCGGGTTCAACGGGGTACGCTTATAACGATCGCGGGCGTGAGGTGCTTGATGAAGTGTATGCCGATGTGTTTGGTGCAGAGGCGGCATTGGTGCGTCCCCATTTTGCATCAGGTACACATACTATTGCTACAGCTTTGTTCGGTGTACTTCGTCCAGGTGACGAGTTGTTGTACATTACGGGTAAGCCCTATGACACATTGCATAAAGTCATTGGCAAGCCTGGTGATGGAACAGGATCATTACGGGATTTCGGAATTGGCTATCAAGAGACGGCTCTGTTAGAAGATGGCGGAGTAGATTGGGCGGCGGTAGAGAAAAGTATCAATGCAGCGACAAAAGTCATTGGTATTCAACGCTCCAGAGGATATGATTGGAGATCTTCCTTCTGTATTGAAGAAATCGCTGATATGGTTGCACGTGTAAAGGCGATCAAGGAAGATGTCATCGTATTTGTGGATAACTGTTATGGTGAATTCACGGAGGAACGTGAACCGACTGAAATCGGGGTAGACCTGATGGCAGGTTCACTGATTAAAAATCCCGGTGGAGGTCTAGCGGAAACCGGTGGATACATATGCGGGAAGGAAAAGTACGTGCAATTGGCTGCCTATCGTTTGACTGCTCCTGGAATTGGCGGTGAGGTTGGCGCGATGTTGGGAACAACTCGTGGCATCTACCAAGGACTTTACATGGCTCCGACAATTGTAGGACAGGCCATTAAAGGGAGCACATTCGCTGCGGCGATGTTTGCTGCATCAGGATTTGTAACCAAACCGGCATGGAACGAAATGCGAACAGATCTGATTCAGGCTGTTCAATTCAGTTCGGCCGAGCATTTAATTGCCTTTGTTCAAGGGATACAGCGGGCTGCTGCAGTAGATAGCCATGTAGTTCCTGAACCTTGGGACATGCCGGGTTACGAGCACCCTGTCATCATGGCGGCAGGTACGTTTATACAGGGTGGAAGCCTTGAATTATCTGCAGATGCGCCTATCCGTGAGCCTTTTATTGGCTATATGCAGGGCGGTTTAACGTACTCTCATGTTAAATATGGCGTTTTGATGTCATTACAGACCATGAAAGAACGCAAATTATTGTGAGTTTATCTAACACATCATTGACACTTAGTAATAACTAAATGTACAATAGAGTGAAGAATAGATGACTGGAAGGTTGATGAATGATGGGTGACGAAATTCGCAGAAATATGGCCTTATTCCCGATAGGTATTGTAATGAAACTTACGGATCTGTCCGCGCGTCAGATTCGTTATTATGAGCAGCACAGTTTGATTGTTCCTGCGAGAACGTCAGGTAATCAGCGTTTGTTCTCTTTCAATGACGTAGAACGATTGCTGGAAATCAAGGCTCTGATTGAAAAAGGAGTTAACATCGCAGGCATTAAACAAGTGATGAATCCTGTATCTAAAGAGTCAGAAGAAGCGACTGTTATTACAGCTGATACGGAAGTGAAACGTAGAGAACTATCGGACTCCCAATTACACCGTCTGCTTAAACAACAACTGGTGTCAGGTAAGAGACCTGGACAAGTATCTCTCATCCAGGGAGAGCTTTCCCGTTTCTTTAATAAAAAATAAGTTCGTATAACCTCGTAAGTCAGGGGAAATCCTGCTTTTGGGTAGGAGGACTCCTTGACCCATGCAATATTCTAATGTACAAATATAACAGGCAAGCCAAATACGCAGAGAAGAAAGGGAGAGGGTATCGTGAGTTTTACTAAAGAAGACATACTACGTATCTCAAAAGAAGAAAATGTACGATTCATTCGTTTGCAATTTACCGATTTGCTTGGAGCAATCAAAAACGTTGAGATCCCTGTGAGCCAGCTTACTAAGGCTCTGGACAATAAAATGATGTTTGATGGATCTTCCATTGAAGGTTATGTGCGTATTGAAGAGTCCGACATGTACCTCTATCCGGATCTCGATTCTTGGCTGATTTTCCCTTGGGTAGCCGAGAACCGTGTTGCTCGACTGATTTGCGACGTATATCTTCCGGATGGTAATCCGTTTCCAGGAGATCCGCGTGGCATCTTGAAACGAAACCTGAAAGAAGCCGAAGAAATGGGATTCACTTCCTTCAACGTCGGTCCTGAACCAGAGTTCTTCTTGTTCAAAACAGACGAAAAAGGAAACCCGACTAACGAACTGAATGACCAAGGTGGATATTTCGACCTAGCGCCTACGGATCTTGGTGAAAACTGTCGTCGTGACATTGTTATCACACTTGAAGAAATGGGCTTTGAGATCGAAGCTTCCCACCATGAGGTAGCTCCAGGTCAGCATGAGATCGACTTTAAATATGCTGATGCTCTAAAAGCAGCAGACCAGATCCAAACGTTCAAACTCGTTGTTAAAACGATTGCACGTCAGCATGGTCTACATGCTACCTTTATGCCGAAACCACTGTTTGGTATGAACGGTTCCGGTATGCACTGTAACCAATCCTTGTTCCAAGGCAAAGTGAACGCATTCGTAGACGAGTCGGACGAGCTGGGTCTGAGCAAAACTGCACGTCACTTCATGGCTGGAACTTTGAAGCATGCGCGTGCGTTTGCAGCAATTACGAACCCAACTGTGAACTCATACAAACGTCTTGTACCAGGTTACGAAGCACCTTGTTATGTAGCTTGGTCTGCTAGTAACCGTAGTCCAATGATCCGTATTCCAGCTTCCCGTGGTCTGAGCACACGTGTTGAAGTACGTAACCCGGATCCGGCTGCGAACCCTTACCTTGCCTTGGCTGTTTTGCTGAAAGCAGGTTTGGATGGAATCAAACGTGAGCTGTCCTTGCCAGCTCCGATTGACCGTAACATCTACATCATGTCAGAAGAAGAGCGCGTGGAAGAAGGCATTCCAAGCTTGCCGGCTGACCTGAAAGAAGCATTGAACGAATTGATCCGCAGCGAAGTCATCTGTGATGCTCTTGGCGACCACGCCCTGGCTCACTTCTATGAGCTGAAAGAAATTGAGTGGGATATGTATCGTACACAAGTCCACCAATGGGAACGCGATCAATATATCACGTTGTACTAATAGCTGAATCCCTTGGCGCTCTAGCGCTGAGGGGTTTTTCTTTATATGGGCAAGGAGATATAAAAAAAGCTAGGTAGAATATTATTCTACCTAGCTTTATGTCTATAGGAGCTCAGTCCTTAATTTCTGATAAATAGTACTCATATAACTCATCAATAGAAGAACTAGAAAGTAAGTGAGTGACTGCTTCAATTGATTCTCTCTTCCAATCAAACCAGCGCATTTTTTTTAACTTCATGATTTCTTTTTCTGAGAAACGCTTCTTTACCTCTTTTGCAGGATTTCCACCAACTATCGTGTAAGGGGCGACATCTTTTGTTACAACTGAGCCTGCTGCAACAATCGCACCTTCACCAATGGTGACACCAGGCATAATCATTGCATTCATGCCGATCCATGCATCGCTTTCTATAATGGTATCTCCCTTGGGTGAGAAGGAATGGCTAATTTGATCAGCGAACGGATAAACTGTGATCCACTCCGCATGATGATTGTTATTTCCTCCCATAAGAATAACGACACCGGCTGCGATACATACATAATTACCAATAATCAATCGATCTATTTGCCATCCAAATTCCTCAATGGGGTTGAATAAGCTCCTCGATTTTTCATCTCCCCATAAATATCTCACGCATCCATCTTCAAAAGAAGAATTGTTATCGTAATAACCAGAGTAATAGGAGTAATCGCCAACTTCGATTAATGGATTGGTTACAATATCTTTTAAATACTTAATTTCAGACCAGTGATTAAATTGGTTTATATTCATTTTAGTTTCCTCGCTTCTAAGTTTTATTTCTGAGTAACTTAGAAGCGTGATGCGGTAGCCACATTCTTTAGTTTTTTTAGACGACGAATCATCTGAATCATCCTTCCTTAAGATATGAGGGCGATTATAACAATGACCTCTTTTTTTGTCAATCCTATTCTGATAAAGAGATGTCAGTAAGTATCCTCCCTCAAAGTGTATATAATGAAGAAAAAATTCAGGAAGAGAAAATATAGACAGAACACGTGCCCACCATTTGGAAGGATGGATACATCATGTTGGACTAAAACGGGGACTGGAATAAGAATGTAAAGAGGAAGCTGGCATTCGTAGCATAAGTTTTGGCATATTAGTGTTAAGGCTTTTTATGTAGTCAATAAGAACCAGAATGGTTAATTAAATTATGATCATATCGTTGAAGCGAGAGTATGTTTTAATTGTTTGCTCTATTTTTACAGTATCTATATGTTGATAGTTTCATATAATTGCGTTATAATTCATTTATGTTTTTAGAAATTAAATTTTGAACAATTAATTGGAGATGTTAATATGGAACAAGAGAAGCAACTGGTTGCCGCACAGCGGACATTTTTTTATACAGGTCAGACTAAGTCTATTGAGTACCGTATTCGTGCTCTTCAGCAATTAAGACAGGGAATTGAGAAATATCAGCAACGTATTCTTGACGCACTTCGTGCGGATCTAAATAAATCTGAAACAGAGGCTTATGGCTCTGAGATTCGGATCGTGTTGGGTGAACTAGATTTTGCATTGGAACATTTGGAGGAATGGGCTACACCAAAACCTGTGCCTACAAATTCTGCTATACCTGATGGAACAAGCTTAATTTATCCTGAACCTTATGGAGTTGCTCTTATTATTGCACCATGGAACTATCCGTTCCAACTGGCTTTCGGCCCTCTAATTGGAGCCATTGCTGCGGGTAACTGTGCCATTATTAAGCCGTCTGAATTAACCCCAGCCGTGTCACGTCTGACTTATGATTTGATTCATGAGATATTTCCTAGTGAGTACCTGGCAGTTATGGAAGGGGAAGTCGAGACGAGTACGGCATTGTTGAAAGAAAAGTTTGATTATATTTTCTTTACAGGCAGTACAGGTGTTGGCCGCATTGTTATGAAGGCAGCTGCTGAGCATTTGACTCCAGTTACGTTAGAACTAGGTGGTAAGAGTCCGGTCATTGTCCACCAGGATGCAGATTTGAAGCTGGCAGCTCAGCGCATTGTGCGCGGTAAATTCCTGAATGCTGGGCAAACCTGTGTCGCTCCAGACTATTTGCTTGTGCACGAGGAAGTACATGACAAATTATTGGAATTGATCGGTGCAGAAATTCAAGACAAATTTGGAGACGATGTGATGAGAAATGCTGATTTCCCGCACATTGTCAACGCACGTAACTTTGATCGTTTATCGGTGTTACTCCAAGATGGCAAAGCAATGATCGGTGGACGTTCTGAACGTGATCAGCTGCTCATTGAACCAACAGTTCTCGGGGAATTGGATTGGAAATCCCCAGTGATGCAAGAAGAGATCTTTGGTCCAATTCTTCCTGTATTTAAGTATACCGACCTCGATCCCATGCTAGATGAGATTGTTCGTCGTCCAAAACCACTGGCATTATATCTCTTCACTCAGGATGAGGATCTGCAGAATCAGGTTCTGAATCAAGTATCTTTTGGTGGTGGTTGCATTAATGATACATTGTCTCATATGACATCACATTATCTTCCGTTTGGCGGCGTAGGAGAAAGTGGAATGGGTTCCTACCATGGTCAACAGAGTTTTGATGTGTTTTCTCATCATAAAAGCATTCTTAAACGCAGCGAATAATCTACTAACGTAGAACAATATAAGTTGTATAAGAAAAAAGAGGTTGTCCCGTTGAACGGGACAACCTCTTTATGTATCTTATTGTGAGAGCTCTGTACAACTTCAATACATATTAATGAATATCACGGAAAAGGCCAATGACTTTGCCCAGGATGCTAACGTGTTTCAAACGCAACGGTTCAAAAGTCGAATTTTCCGGTTGAAGACGAATATGATCTTTCTCTTTGTAGAACGTTTTAACCGTTGCTTCATCGTCTTCAGTCATGGCTACTACGATATCGCCGTTATCTGCAGTTTGCTGCTGACGTACGATAACATAGTCTCCGTTAACAATGCCTGCTTCAACCATACTGTCTCCCACGACCGAAAGCATAAATACTTTCTGTTCGCCTACATAATGCGTAGGAAGAGGGAAGTAATCTTCGATATTTTCTGTTGCTGTGATCGGAACCCCTGCAGTAACTTTACCCACGACAGGAATGCGAGCAACGCTGTGAGCAAACTGATGTGAATGCTCTGACTCTTCCTGGCTGAGAAGTTCAATGGCTCTTGGTTTGGTTGGGTCACGTCTAATCAGACCTTTCTTCTCCAAACGATCCAGATGTCCATGTACTGTAGAGCTGGAAGCCAACCCAACGGCTTCACCAATTTCGCGTACGGAAGGAGGATACCCCTTCAACCGGACTTCATTGCGTATAAACTCCAGAATAGCCTGTTGCCTGCTGGATATCTTCGACATACCGTATCAACCCCATTTTAGTAACGTTTGGGAAAATTATAACATAGAACCTCCGTTCGTACAAACATAAGTTCTAAATAAAATGCCATAAAATCAATGTTTTTTTGCAAATTAAGATGAAAATTTTCTTTTAGTCTAATCAAATACTGCAAATGACAATTCCAATACAATAGAAGAAAGATAATAGAATGTAGGATCAACAAAAAAGCGAACAATTGTTCTAAAAAGTTATTGTACAAAACATGTGTTCGTGTTATATTGATTTCAACAGATGGGAACAAATGTTTGGAGGTCGATATTTAATGAGATATTCTACTTATCAAAGTATTTACGAACCGGTGCATTCAGAAGTGGTTGAAACTAACATAAGGAATTTTAAAAAGGTTTTTGCAAAAGGTAATGTCCCAACTTGGGTCTTGAAATTAATAATCGTAAGCTTAATTATACTGGTTGGATGTAGTACAGTATTGACTGTGTTCGCTGGCAATGAGAACGATCTGTTGCCTGGGGGGAAGATGGCAGTTTCACAAGGAGATACGCTATGGAGTATATCATTGGATCACAAACCTGAAACAATGGATACACGTGTATATATAGAAGCAATCAAGAAAGTGAATCAACTTCATTCAACTTCAATACAGGTGGGGCAAGTCTTAATACTGCCTCAATTCACAGATTAAAGCTGCATATCCACACGCGCTAATGCGTGTCAGCTTGACAAGCTGCCCTTAACATGTCAAAGTTAATATGACTTTGTATTTTTGGAGGGGACAAGCTTGGATATAGATAGTCTGGTAGCACGTATTAATGAATTGGCCCGTAAGCAAAAATCCACTGGATTGACAGAGGAAGAGCTCGCTGAACGTGCCAAACTTAGAGAAATCTATTTGAATAACATTCGAAGCAATTTCAGACAACAACTGGATACGATTGAAATTGTAGATGATGAGAACGATCAAGGCCACCAAGGCAAACTCAAACATTAAGGAAACCTAATGATATCATTATGATATTTAGGTTTTTTCCTGTTATCTAGAGGTTGCAAATTATAGGGGAAATGTTGGTTTGCAGTTATGTAAGCCGATACAAAGAACATCTAAGGGGGATTCTCATGTCGCGTTCGTTCGAGAGAACGGTTCGAAAAAATTCTAAGCAGTTGAATCAGCAACGTAAAAAAAGCGGTAAACCGGTTTCTGGCACACCAGGTGAGGACGTATTTAAAGGACGCAGTCTTCTGTTTCCTATTTTTCTGATCGGACTAGCATTCCTGTACCTCTTTATGAGTACATTTCTTGTCAAAGCTCCGATGACCACTTGGGACTGGGTGACCTTGTTGCTGTATGTATTTTTGGCAGTCATCTTCATGCTCCGTCGTCCTTATGTCAAAATAGGAAGTAACCGGATTTTGACGACAAAAGGGAACCGTGAGCGTTCAATTGGAGTCGACGATATCGTGAAATTCAGAATTGAGCCAGGTACGGTTGTGATTGAGCATAATGCACGAGGTAAGAGATGGGTATTTACCAAACTACTGAATCGTTATGATACTGATGCAATTACTGAACGTCTTCTGAAATTCGCCAAAGCACATCAGATCACCGTGGAAACATACGAGAAAAAGTAATTTTGCATAAAGGGGAAGATGACCGAAATGGCGTTAAAAGCGATTTTGTTCGACCTAGATGATACTTTACTGTGGGATGAGCGCAGTGTTCGAGAGGCCTTTCATGAGACTTGCTTGATCGCAGCTCAAGAGACGGGCGTTAAACCCGAAGACCTTGAAGAAGCTGTTCGTAATGAGGCACGTAATCTGTATGAGTCTTATGAAACTTTTTCGTTTACCAAAATGATTGGGATTAACCCGTTTGAAGGTCTTTGGGCTAACTTCACGGGTGGGGATCAGCCGGAGTTTCGCCAGTTGGAGCAGCTTGCACCCGCATATCGTAAAGAGTCATGGCGTCGTGGCTTGTTAAAGTTGGGTGTTGATCGTGAAGATCTGGCGGAACAACTCGCCATACAATTTGGGGCGGAGCGGAGATCAAGACCCCATGTCTATGAAGAAACGATGGAAACGTTGAGTCATCTACAAGGGAAGTTCAAGCTTTTGCTTTTAACCAACGGATGTCCTGCTTTACAACAAGAGAAGCTTGATGGCGTTCCTGAATTGGCTCCTTTTTTTGACGAAATTATTATCTCGGGTTCGTTCGGTAAAGGCAAACCTGATCCTTCGATCTTCGAGCACGCATTGAGTAAGCTGGGAGTGCAACCTGAGGAGAGTATGATGGTTGGAGATAAGCTTACGACTGATATTCGTGGAGCATTGTCTGCAGGTATTCAATCTGTTTGGATTAACCGTGAGAATAAAGTGAATAGCGAATCGTATGTGCCTGACCATCAAATCAAGCATTTATCCGAATTGGAACGAATCATTGCTGAATTCTCAATGAGTGCATCATAAATCGTATTTTTAGTGTACTACTCAAACATTGTTAGGTTTTATGAGATGTATTTTATCCATAAAACCTAACAATGTTTTTTTTGTGTTGGGACAGCTTGAACTATACCGTAATAACAAAAGATGAAATTTTTTATTAAAAGTTATTGAAATTATAGAACTGCTGATTTAGAATATAACTAACATACTAGTATGACTAGTATGCGAATGAATGTAGCGAATATCTGTTGACTTACTTGAATGAAGTGGAAGCGGGAGTTATTCGCTATAATTTTCACATTGTTTGTAAGCGCTTTACATAATCGAAGTAACCATTTAGTTCTGGAAATACAACATGAAGTGGTTAGTAAGAAAATGAGGGTAAGCATCTTAACCAATATGTGTCTCTAGTGATCTCCATAATTGATATCGCTTACATTATTTGTTTTGTTTTATTCTACTGGTGGGGGTGAAGTTCATCTGATTACTTGTCTTCTACAAAAAGAAGAGATGATAAGAATTGATCGAAAGCGCTTTTATTTTATCAAGCTTAGGATCGGAGTGAAATAACATATGGAGTCGGAAACCGCTAAAACCACGCTAACGATGACATCTTTACGTAAAGAAAGCAGGTTAAGAACTGTTACAGCTCTGCTTCGCAAAGATTGGCAGCTGTACTCACTGTTAATTCTTCCAATTATCTATCTTATTATTTTCAAATATGGGCCCATGCTCGGTAATGTAATCGCATTTAGACGATTTGTACCGGGAGGCAGTATTTTTGGAGAGACATGGGTTGGATTCAGGTATTTTCAGATGTTCATTCAAGACCCAACCTTTTGGAAAGTATTTGGGAACACACTTATGCTTGGTGGACTTGCGTTACTTTTCACCTTCCCAGTTCCGATTATTTTTGCATTGCTGCTGAATGAGGTGAAAAGCAAACGTTTCAAAAAGTTTGTGCAGACCGCATCTTATCTTCCGCACTTCTTGTCCATCGTCATCGTTGCCGGAATGATTCTGCAATTAACGGCAGTTAATGGCTCCATTAACGGAATGGTTTCATTCTTTACTGGAGATAGCATTCCTTTCATGCAGCGTGCGGAATGGTTCAGAACAATCTATATCACCTCTGAGGTTTGGCAAGGTATGGGGTGGGGAGCCATTCTATATTTAGCTGCATTGACAACAATTGATGATTCTTTGTATGAGGCTGCACGGATCGATGGTGCGAACCGTTGGAAGCAAACCCTCCATATAACCATACCGGGCATTTTGCCAACGATCGTTACATTGCTGATTTTGAATATGGGTAATTTCCTCGCGGTTGGATTTGAGAAAATCTTGCTCCTTTACAATCCGCTGATCTACGAGACATCTGACGTGATTTCTACTTATCTGTACCGGGTAGGTTTGCAGTCGAGCAATTTCAGCTATGCTACCGCCATTGGTTTGTTCGAATCCATTATTGGACTGATCCTGGTATTCTCGGTTAATGCCATTTCACGCAGACTGACACAACGAAGCTTGTGGTAAAGGAGGAGCAATATGCTGGAATCAAAATCATACAAAGTATTTAAAGTTTTCAATGCTATCTTTTTGCTGCTTGTGGTATTCATCACGCTCTATCCGTTTCTGAATGTCGTGGCCCAATCTTTCAGTAGCGAGGCTTATATCAATTCAGGCAAGGTAAGCATTATCCCAAGAGGATTTAATGTAGAAACCTACAAGACCATCTCTCGCGACAGCATGTTCTGGACCAACTATAAAAACACAATTATATATACCGTTGTAGGTACTTTGATTTCCATGTTCATGACGACCATCTTCGCTTATGCCCTATCCAAGAAAAGATTGATGGGACGAAAATTTTTGACGATGTTCGCCGTGTTCACGATGTTTTTCAGTGGCGGCTTGATTCCTAACTATGTCCTGATTAACTCTCTGGGCTTCAATAACACGATGTGGGCACTGGTTGTGCCTGGTGCAATCAGCATTTATAACATGTTAATTATGAAATCATTTTTCGAAAACATGCCTGAGGAGCTTGAGGAAGCGGCAGCCATTGACGGTTTGAATACGTATGGCATTTTGTTACGGATCATTCTACCGTTGAGTAAAGCTGTCATGGCAACTATGGTTCTGTTTTACGCTGTGGGACACTGGAACTCCTGGTTTCCTGCCTTCCTGTATCTCGACAAAAAGGAACTATTTCCCGTTACGATCTACTTGCGCAACATGATTGCAGGTGCAACGGGAGGTGCTTCGGCTGGTGCTTCAGCGGATAATCTGACTCAAATTTCTGCAAATATCAAATCGGTCACGATGGTACTCACCATTTTGCCTATTTTAACGATTTATCCATTTGTTCAAAGATACTTTGTAACCGGTATCATGTTGGGATCTGTTAAACAGTAATCCTAACCCGATATAGTTCAACATCTTGATTGTAAGGCCAATCTAAACCACATGCAGGGGGAGAAATGAATGAAACATAGACCACGTAAGCTTGTAGGCAAGATGGTATTGGCAACAATGATGAGTGTCGTTCTGGCAGCATGTAGCAGCGGTGCTGGTGGAGAGAAAGTTGAACCAGAATCCAAGGGGGCCATGGAATCCTATGGTGTAGGAGAGACCTTCAAAGCCGCTGAACCATTTAATCTATCTATTCTGTACAGCGACCAGCCAGCATACCCGTACAAAAAGGATTGGCTCCTGTTCCAAAAAATCACGGAAAAAACCGGAGTCACGCTGGAGCCTACCATCGTTCCGATGAGTGACTATCCCCAGAAAAGATCCCTTCTGATCAGCTCTGGAGATGCCCCTCTGGTTATTCCGAAAACCTATCCGGGTGAAGAATCTGCTTTTGTATCCTCTGGTGCGATTTTGCCAGTGAGTGATTATGTTGATTTGATGCCCAATTTCAAAGATAAGGTTGAGAAATGGGGACTTCAGGATGAACTTGAGGGTCTTCGACAAGAAGATGGGAAATATTATGTACTCCCAGGTTTACATGAAGAGGTTTGGCCGGACTACACCCTTATTGTGAGAACTGATATTTTTGAGAAAAATAACATTGCCATTCCAAAGACATGGGACGAATTGTATGATGCCGCCAAAAAGCTAAAAGAAATCTATCCAGATTCCGTTCCGTTCTCAGATCGTTTCCAATTTAACAGTACATTGAATATTGCTGCTACCAGTTTTGGAACGAAAGCTGGGTGGGGATTTGGCAATGGTTTAACGTATAAAGAAGATCAGGATGAATTTGTATACACTTCGACTACGCCGGAATACAAGGAAATGTTAACTTACTTTAACAAGCTTGTATCGGAGGGGCTGCTGGATAAGGAAAGCTTCACCCAGGACGATGACCAGGCTATTCAAAAGTTTGTTTCTGGAAAATCCTTCATTATTAATGGTAACTCGCAAACGGTAGTGCTTCATCGAAATGACATGAACAAAACGTTGGGAGAAGGAAATTTCTCTATCGCCAAAATTACAGTTCCTGGTGGTCCAAAAGGTCAATTGATGTCTGGCTCCAGACTTGAAAACGGTGTCATGATTTCCGGGAAAATTAAAGACAACGAGAATTTCAAAGCAACCATGCAATTTATTGACTGGTTATACTATAGTGATGAAGGTCAAGAATTTGCCAAATGGGGTGTAGAAGGCGAAACCTTCACCAAACAGGATGGCGTTCGTAAGTTGGCCGAAGATGTGAACTATAACGGATTGAATCCAAAAGGCACAAAGGACTTGCGCATCGACTATGGATTCTCCGGTGGTGTGTTTGCCTATGGAGGAACCACAGATTTGTTGCACTCCATGTTTAGTGAGGAAGAACTGAAATTCCAGCAAGACATGAAAGATATCAAAGAAGTGGTTCCTGCGGAGCCGCCAATTCCTTACTCGGATATCGATCGTGAACAGGTGACACTGCTTAGCACACCGCTTAAGGATTTTTCGGATCAAAATACGCTTAAATTCATTTTGGGAGAACGCAAACTTTCTGAGTTTGATGCATTTGTAAAAGAGCTGGAGAGCCAAGGCTTGCCTCAGTATATGCAGCTTTCCAATGACACGTATAAGAAGTACAAAGAAAACAAGCAACAATAGTTGTAAACTGAAATTTGCCCATTGCCGTTTCACTGAGGGAATTTTAGTGGAGCGGCAAATTGTGCTAAGATGGATGAATATGGCTGAGAGGAAGAGGTTAAGGAATGTCACTTAATCAAAAGATTAGAGGTTCGACCCGGGCTTATTCATACAATCTGATAAAGGAACGAATTCTGCACCTTGAACTTGAGCCTGGTACCAAGATTTCCGAGAAGGAAATTGCGGATGAATTGCAAGTAAGCAGAACGCCAGTACGTGAAGCTTTCATGAAGCTTGCCGAGGAAGAATTACTGGATATCATTCCACAGAGTGGAACTATTGTCTCCCATATTAATCTGGAGCATGTTGAAGAAGGCCGGTTTATGAGAGAAAAGATGGAGAAGGAAATTGTCACTCTGGCTTGTGCTTCTT
The DNA here is from genome assembly GCF_900221055.1 of Paenibacillus sp. RU5M. Classification (NCBI taxonomy): domain Bacteria; kingdom Bacillati; phylum Bacillota; class Bacilli; order Caryophanales; family Paenibacillaceae; genus Paenibacillus; species Paenibacillus sp. RU5M. Next base: position 663,793 of record NZ_OBQM01000001.1, read on the forward strand.
TTCCGGAAGAATTCAGATTCAGACTTGAAACCAATATTGCCATGCAGGAAGTATGTATAGGGAAAAATAATTTCTATCGGCTTTTTGAACTGGATGAAGAGTTTCATCAGATATTGTTTCAAGGCACAGGAAAAATGAGAAGTTGGAAAATGCTACAGCAGCTCAATATTCCCTTTAATCGCCTTCGTTTATTACGCTTGTCTGAAGATTCCGATGCAGAGGTTATTATTTCACAACATAAAGAAATATACCGACTTATCACGGAACGTGAAACCGAGCGAGCTGTTGAGGTTATGGAAGCTCATCTCAGACTAGTTGTTGTTGAACAAGAGAAGATGAAGGCAAAATATCCACATTATTTTATATAGAACATCTAATGTTGTATACTATCTGAATATGCAGAAACCCCTGTTCGAATTGAACAGGGGTTTGTTGAGCAAATAATAGAATTTGCTTATTAGGCTTGTTTGATAAACGTTGGATCTGGGTAAGGATCTGCGATCCAGCCATCTTTTTCAATAAACAGACGCACGGCAATGATTTGTTTGTTCTCCATCAAAGTGAAGAAGTGTGGGGTGTTCTCAGGTACCGAGATAACGTCTCCAGGAGACAATTCTACATTAAAGTAACCTACATCATCTGTAGCTTTGATGACAAAGATTCCTTTGCCGGCTACAATAGCACGGATCTCATCTTCAGCATGAGTATGAATCTCTTCGAATTTTGCAAGCTTCTCTTCAATATCTGGTGTTTGTTCAGACAGCGTGATTACATCCCAGATTTGGTACCCGCGACGTGCAGCCAAGTCTCTGATTTCATAGTCAAATGTGTTTAGTACTTCTTCTTTTTGTTCATCGGTGAGTCCAAAGTTGTTTTGCAGATCCGTGTTTAATTTGGACGCGTCCCATTTTTCAAATAGTACTTCATATTTGTTTAAGAAATTTCGAACATTTTCGTCTCCAGTGATACGTTCGTTCGTATTTCGGATTACAATTTCAGCCATGTTCTTTCCCTCTTTTCCACTTGGTTTAATTGCTATTATATCGGATTTCGCTATTTTTGTCGATTCACAAATTCATTCTACCTTCATAAAAACCGCCAGGGGACTGATCAAACCCGATCTTTCACATTAAGTTAGTTTCTGTTAAACTAAGATTTAACGTTTTGCGGAGGTGACGATATTGGATAAGCTTAGCCTACATGATGCATTAAAACAACGAATATTGATCCTCGACGGTGCAATGGGGACCATGATTCAACAAGTAGATCTCACAGGCGCAGATTTTGGCGGAGAAGACCTGGATGGTTGTAATGAAATGCTTGTACTTACACGTCCAGAGCTAATCCAGCGTATTCATGAGGAATATCTGGAAGCCGGTGCTGACTTAATTGAAACAAATACGTTTGGTGCAACTTCTGTTGTACTTGCTGAATATGACATTCAGGACCGTGCACGTGAAATTAATCTCGAAGCTGCCAGAATTGCAAAAGCAGCCGTGGATCGATTTTCGACACCGGAGTCTCCACGTTATGTGGTAGGTGCCATGGGACCTACAACCAAAACGCTGTCAGTAACAGGCGGAGTAACTTTTCAAGAGCTCATCGACAGTTATTTTGAGCAAGCGCTTGCTTTAATTGAGGGAGGCGTTGATGCGCTGCTGCTCGAAACCTCACAAGATACGCTTAATGTAAAAGCAGGTAGCATTGGAATTCAACAGGCATTCGAACAAAGTGGTATCAAGCTTCCTTTGATGATCTCAGGAACGATCGAACCGATGGGTACAACCCTCGCTGGTCAGAACATTGAGTCTTTTTATATATCCCTAGAACACCTTAACCCAATTTCAGTGGGACTAAACTGTGCTACAGGTCCGGAATTCATGCGTGACCATATTCGCTCGCTTTCCGGGATGGCTTCAGTTGCAGTAAGTTGTTATCCAAATGCAGGGCTTCCGGATGAAAACGGTAATTACCATGAATCGCCTGAATCGCTTGCTCAGAAGATCGGTGCTTTTGCCGAACAGGGCTGGTTGAACATCGCGGGTGGCTGTTGTGGAACAACACCTGCACATATTCGGGCAATGCGGGATGCACTCGCCAAGTACCCTCCAAGAGAAATGAACGGAACACATCCACCAGCATTGTCGGGAATTGATCCAGTCTACGTTGAACAGGACAATCGCCCTTACATGGTTGGGGAACGTACAAACGTACTTGGATCACGGAAGTTCAAGCGTCTTATTGTTGAAGGGAAATATGAAGAAGCTTCGGAAATTGCTCGGGCTCAGGTGAAAAATGGGGCACATGTTGTCGACGTTTGTGTTCAAGACCCGGACCGTGAAGAAGCCGAAGACATGGAGAAGTTCCTTGAACTTGTTGTCAAAAAAGTAAAGGTGCCACTTATGATCGATACGACAGATGCAGCCGTCATCGACCTTGCACTGCAATACTCTCAGGGTAAAGCGATAATTAACTCCATTAACCTTGAGGACGGCGAGGAAAAGTTCGAGCTGGTCACTCCGTTGTTGCATAAATACGGCGGTGCTGTCGTTGTCGGAACGATTGATGAACGCGGTCAAGCCATTAGTCGTGAGGACAAGCTGGAGGTAGCCAAGCGGTCTTACGATTTGCTGGTGAACAAATATGGATTAAAAGCCGAAGACCTGATTTTTGATACCCTGGTGTTTCCAGTAGGGACGGGCGATGAACAGTATATCGGTTCGGCCAAAGAAACAATCGAAGGTATTCGTGTCATTAAAGAAGCGATGCCTGAATGTCATACGATACTGGGAATCAGTAACATTTCATTTGGATTGCCTGAAGCAGGGCGTGAAGTGCTAAACTCTGTATTTTTATATGAGTGTACCAAAGCAGGTCTCGATTATGCCATCGTTAACACAGAGAAGCTAGAGCGTTATGCATCCATTCCGGCAGAAGAGCGCAGACTCTCGGAAGAGCTGTTATATAATACGAATGACGAAACACTAGCTGCCTTCGTAGCGGCGTTCCGTAACAAAAAGGTTGAGAAAAAAGAAAAGATTTCGAACCTGTCGTTGGAAGAACGTCTCGCATCGTATGTTGTTGAAGGAAGCAAAGAAGGTTTGCTGCCCGATCTGGAGCAGGCACTCGCCAAATATAAAGCCCTTGAAGTAATCAATGGCCCGTTGATGCGGGGCATGGAAGAAGTAGGGCGACTGTTTAACAATAATGAGCTGATCGTAGCAGAAGTGCTTCAGAGCGCGGAAGTTATGAAGGCTTCGGTAGCATATTTGGAACAGTTCATGGAGAAGAATGAGACGTCAGTTAAAGGAAAGATTATTCTAGCAACGGTTAAGGGCGACGTACACGACATCGGCAAAAACCTGGTGGAGATCATCCTTTCCAATAACGGTTACCGGATCATTAATTTGGGTATAAAAGTACCACCAGAGCGAATTATTGAGGCATACAGAGAAGAGAAAGTCGATGCGATCGGTCTATCCGGTCTGTTGGTAAAATCGGCGCAACAGATGATTCTTACAGCTCAGGACTTACGCACAGCAGGAATTGATGTACCTATTATGGTTGGTGGAGCGGCATTGACACGCAAATTCACCAAGAATCGTATACGCCCGGAATATAACGGCATGGTTGTATATGCAAAAGATGCGATGGACGGACTGGATTTGGCCAACAAGCTGATGAACCCAAGCACTCGAGAAGTGATGCAGTTGGAGATGGACGCTGAAAAAGAGGCTGACGCAGCTGGCGCAGAAACTGTTAAATCCCTTCCCGAGCTAACTCGGGTAGAGCGTTCGGATATCGCAATAGACAACCCGGTTCTCGTTCCACCGGATCTGGAGCGACATGTTATGCGGAACTATCCGCTATCACACATATTACCGTATGTGAACATGCAGATGTTGCTAGGTCACCATCTTGGTTTGCGTGGCTCAGTAGAGCAGCTACTTGCTTCGGGTGATCGGAAAGCCACTGACCTGAAAGCGGTAGTGGATGATATTATGCAGGAAGCTGTTCGTGACGGGATTATTCAGGCGCATGCGATGTATCGTTTCTTCCCGGCTCAGTCCAGTGGTAACAGCGTCATCATCTATGACCCGGAGAATACAAGTAATATCTTGCATACATTTACGTTCCCTCGTCAAAAAGTTGAACCATACCTGTGTCTGTCCGATTTCTTGAAGCCAGTGGAATCTGGACAAATGGATTACGTTGGTTTCATGGTCGTAACGGCTGGGCACGGTGTACGGGAGTTATCGACAGCTTGGAAGGAGCAAGGTGATTATCTTCGCTCACATGCTCTGCAATCCGTAGCGCTTGAAGTAGCAGAGGGATTAGCTGAGCGGGTTCATCATATGATGAGAGATATCTGGGGATTTCCGGATTCAGCACAGATGACCATGAAGCAACGTCATGGAGCACGCTATCAGGGAATCAGGGTATCATTTGGATATCCGGCCTGTCCCGATTTGGAAGACCAAGGGCCACTGTTTAAGTTGTTACAGCCTGAGGATATTGGTGTGGAACTGACTGAAGGTTTCATGATGGAACCTGAAGCATCCGTATCGGCGATGGTATTCAGCCATCCGCAAGCGAAGTATTTTAACGTGGAGAAGGCTTAAAAGTAAAAGGTCAGGCAAAGCCCTCCGCATTGTCGGAGGCTTTTTGCTGGCAGCAGAAAGAGGTGCGATCCAGATGGAACTATATTTCCTGGGAACTAACGCTGGTGTACCTACGCTTCAGCGGAATGTAACTTCCATAGGGCTGCGCATGTTGGATGAGCGCAGAGCATTGTGGTTGTTTGACTGCGGGGAAGGAACCCAGCATCAGATTTTAAGTTCTCCGCTTAAATTGAGCAAATTGGAGAAAATATTTATCACCCATTTACATGGAGATCATGTATTTGGACTTCCAGGTCTGCTCTCCAGCAGAGCATATCAGGGTGGCACTACACCGTTAACGGTGTATGGTCCGCCAGGAACTGAACGAATGATCATGACAACCATGGAGCTGAGCCAGTCACGTCTAAACTATGATCTAAGCATTGTAGAACATACAGGCGGAGTGCTTTTCGAAGATGAGAGCTTCATTGTGGAATCTGCGTTGCTGGAACATCGTATCGACAGTTACGGGTATCGGATTACCGAAAAGGATCGTCCAGGCAGCTTGGACCCTGCAAAACTGGCTGAGTATGGCTTGAAGCCGGGGCCGCTATTTGGTCGCTTGAAGCGGGGAGAAACGATTACCCTCGACAACGGGGACTTCCTTCGCCCAGAAGATGTGTTGGGTGCACCCAAGCGAGGGATGGTCATTACCATCTTGGGAGATACGCGCCCATGTGATAATGTACAGCCACTTGCACTAAATGCGGATGTTCTTGTACACGAAGCCACGTTTCTGCATGATTTGGCTGATACGGCTCATGAGTACTATCATAGTACTTCGCAGCAAGCGGCTGAGGCGGCGAGAGCGGCAGATGCAGGACAGCTGATCATGACCCATTTTAGCTCTCGCTACAAAGATGAGGATCAGTTGCAGCCACTTCTGGAAGAAGCGCAGTTGATATTCCCAAATACGAAACTTGCGATTGAACATGAGCTGATTCCAGTTGTTCACCGTAAGAGCGAATCCTAATGGTGGATGTGCGAAACAGTACAGCCAAACAAGACGGGAGAACAAGCCGTTAATTGCACGGGACTGAGGGGAAGTTACTCCCGAGGTCCCTTTTGCAATCTGGCCGGAAAGCGTGTAGGATGGGCAATATGAGCAGGGAAATGATTCAATTATTTTCCGGGAAAGCGCAGGAAATGACAAGCTTGTACAGAAGACGCGCGGGGCTATACGTCCGTGCTCGATTCGGTTCGACGTGTTGCGTGCAGATGCGAGCAAGCCATTTTTATGTACTGTATACATAGGTTAGCATTGAAGTTCGATGCAAATGGTTAAGGACATGAAATGTTAATGGAATAAAGAAAGGAAGTGCTGTATATGATTAAGGCCTATCTGATCGACCTGGATGGTACGCTCTATCATGGCAGACATCGTATCGAAGGAGCCGATAAGCTTATTCAGACATTGAATGAACAAGGCATGCCTTATTTGTTTGTGACTAATAATTCTTCTCGTACACCGCAAGGTGTGGCAGATCATCTGAACGGGATGGGTATCCCCGCCGATGCATCTCAGGTATGTACTTCTGCGGTGGCGGCTGCGGAATACGTGGCCCAAGAGTCTCCGGGTGCGAAAGTGGCTTGTATCGGAGAAGAAGGGCTGTTGCAAGCGATAGAAGCTGCAGGGCTTACACTAACAGATGATGAACCTGATTACGTTATACAAGGAATTGATCGTGAATTTTCCTATCATAAATTGACCAAAGCGCTTCGCTGGATCAATGGCGGTTCTAAATCTGTCATGACCAATCCTGATTTGCAGCTACCTTCTGATGATGGGCTTACGCCGGGAGCGGGGACGATTGGGGCAGCGATAGAAGCAGCAACCGGAGTTCATCCTACCGTCATTGGCAAACCGTCAAGTATTATTATGAAGTCGGCTATTAGCCGATTGAACTTAAAGTCTGATGAAGTTGCTGTAATCGGAGACAATATGCGTACAGATATTGCGGCAGGAGCAGCTGCGGGTTGCGAGACCCTGCTGGTTCTTACTGGAATAACGACACGGGACAATATGGATAGCCACATCCAGGCGACCAAGGTTCGTCCTGATCATGTGTTTGAAGATTTGCATAAACTGATTGAGTGGCTGTCGCAGACGACAAGCCAAGCATCCAAGAAGGGGTAGATGTACGATGCCGGAATTGCCGGAAATGGAAAACTACCGGACCTTGCTGTCCGAAAAAATACTCGATTTGCCGATTACAGGTGTGGTGGTTAACCGTGAAAAGTCGATTAATACGGATCCTGATGTGTTCACCCGTGAACTGACAGGCAATCGTATCATATTTGTAGAGCGCCGGGCCAAACATTTGATTTTTCATCTGGCTAATGGCAAGCGGCTTGTGCTGCACCTTATGCTGGGCGGAATGATTTTCTGGGGTACAGAAGCTGAACGCCCTGATCGTTCCACTCAAGTGGAAATTCAGTTTGGAGAATATACTTTATTCTTTATTGGGCTCCGTTTAGGATATCTGCATCTGCTTACTTCCAAAGAGACGGAAGAGGCCATGTCTGACCTTGGACCTGAACCTCTTGATCGGCGCATGAATGCAGAACGTTTTGCTGCCCTTTTGAAAGGACGCCGGGGTACACTCAAAACTACACTGGTCAATCAACACATTATTGCAGGCATCGGAAATTGTTATTCGGATGAGATTGCATTTGCAGCAGGCCTGAGACCAAGCTCCAAGACGCAAAATATTGCTGCTTCGTCTGAACTCACAGCACGTTTGTACCATTCTGTGCAATCCGTGTTGCGGGAAGCTGCCTCGGAAGGCGGTTATATGGAAATGCCGTTGATGCAGGGAGATACCAAGACGGGAAGTTTTGACGAGCAGTGCCGAGTGTATGATCGTGAAGGGGAAACTTGCCCTCGTTGTGGGGGAACGATAGCGCGCGTGGAAATTACGGGCAAGAAGGCTTTCTTCTGTCCGGATTGCCAGCATGAGGCTTAAAAGTGGAATCGGGGCACATGTCAGCACCAGAGGTGGATTTCTTCAGGCAGCCAAGCGAGCATATGAGATGGGGGCTACGGCATTTCAATATTTTCCGAAGAACCCGCGGAGCCTTGGCTTGAAAGAACTGGACCTCAAAGATGCTGAACAGTGTCGGGATTGGTGTGAGAAGCAGGGGATATCTTCCATTGCTCACTCACCCTATCCTACGAATCCGGCTTTGGGCAAAACCCGAGGAGAGGCAGGTTTTCATGCAACCATCGCATCGATACAAAATGATCTGCATATTGCAGATGCCTGCGGTTCAGTAGGGACTGTAGTCCATTTTGGACATCTCAAGAGTAATGAACCACTTGAAGGGTATCAGAATCTCATATCCTGTCTGGATGCCGCTTTAGCAGATTGGGATGGACAGGCTAAGGTTCTGCTTGAAAATCAGGCTGGGGATCATGGTCCCATGGGTACGACGATGGAAGAGTTGATACAGATTCGTAAGCTAAGCCGGTATCCTGAACATATTGCTTTTTGTTTTGACACGTGTCATGCTTTTGCTTCAGGCATGTGGACGTCAGGCAATGAGGCATCCATGCTGGAGAAAGGCAGACTGCTGGGATACTGGGATGCTCTTGCGGCTGTTCACTTTAATGATTCGAAATATCCTTCCGGTTCATGCAAGGACAGACATGCACGGATTGGACAGGGTTATATAGGGAAAAAAGCCATGCAGGAACTGTTATGTGCGCCTGAATTTCAGCAAGCGGTAGTTGTCCTGGAAACAGAATCAGGCGAAGATGGAACACAACGTGGTGACATTGAACTCATGCGTTCCTGGCTTTAAATGGGAGAGGAGCGATTGTAATGCATGTTTTTTTGGATGATTACCGGGCATGTCCGAAAGGGTTTGTTCTGGCTACCAATGCAGAAGAATGCCTGATGCTGCTTAGAGAAGGTGACGTGGACATTCTATCCCTGGATTTTGAACTGGGTCCAGATTCACCGAATGGCGGAGAAGTTGCTGCTTCGATCGTCCGGGAAGGTTTGTTTCCACGCCAGATCTATTTGCACACGTCCAGCATGTATGGCAAACGTCAGATGTACGAATTGTTGTACAGCAATAAACCAGACTCTGTTACCGTCCATAATGGTCCGATGTCGGGTGAGGTTATGCTGCGTGTTGCTGCGGGAGAAGAAAGCTGATGAAGCCAATTACAACGAAAATGTTAATGCGTGGTGTATGGGAAGGCATGCCTCAGGCTGTATTTATCTTTACCCCGCTATGCGGAACCTGCGCAGCAGCACGTCGAATGCTTGAGATCGCCGAACATTTGCTGCCCGAAGGGATTTTGACCGAGATGAATATTCACGATATCCCGGATCTAGTGCAGCAGTTTCAGATTTCGAGCGTGCCTGCGGTTATGCTGTTTGATGGAGAACATGATGTGCCCAGAATGGTCTATCGGATGAACTCTGTCGAGCATCTGTTAGGGGAAATCCGAAAGGCGGTGCTAAAATGAGTGTAATCTCGATGGAGCATGTCTCTCTTAGACGCGAAGACAATCAGATTCTGGCTGACGTCGATCTGCATGTTAAAGAAGGCGAGCATTGGGTGATTCTTGGGCGTAATGGTTCAGGTAAAACAACGTTGCTGGAAATGATGAATGGATATATGTTTCCAAGTCAGGGGCGCATTGAAGTATTGGGCAATCTGTATGGTCAATGTGACGTGCGGGAGGTTCGGAAAGAAATTGGTTATATCAGTCAGACATTGATTGAGAAACTGACACCTCGAGATCCGGTGTGGGAAGTTGTCGCAACAGGAGCTTATGCTTTTTTGCGTTTCTATCAAACGATCCCGGATGATGTGAAGGCCAAAGCATTGAACCTGCTTGATGAAATGGGCTTTGCAAAACTGGCTAATCATCCGCTCGGCACCCTTTCTCAAGGGGAACGCAAAAAAGTAATGCTGGCTCGTTCATTGATGGCAGATCCCAAATTGCTGATTATGGACGAGCCTTGTGCCGGACTCGATCTGTATGAACGCGAGAAAATGTTGGCCGAAATTGATCGACTCCGTAAGCGAAATATCACTGTCGTTTATGTGACTCATCACGTCGAAGAGATCGTACCTTTGTTCACACACGTGGCCTTGATCCGCGATGGTCGTATTGCTGCGGCAGGGCCCAAACATGAAGTTTTAACACAAGATACAATTAAGCATACGTACGATGTTCCGGTTGATATCCAGTGGGATGATGGACGTCCCTGGATTCGCGTACGTTCTGGAGGGTAACACATTTTGAGTACACAGTCATCTTGGGGTGAAGGAGACTTCTCCCGTTTTATTTGCACAGCCAATCATGGTTTTGCGCCCTATGCTCAGGAGGAATTGCGCCGTACGTTCGGGGCAGTAAAGAGCACGGTACTCGTACCAGGTGAGATTCTGCTTGCCGGTCTTCCGATTGCGGAAGAAGAGGTAGCGATCAAGCTTTTGGAAGAAAGCCCGACGTTTTTACGTCATATTCAACCTGTTCAATTTCAGGAAAATACGGAAGATTCAGCGCAAGCAATGGAAAAATTGATTTCATTTGTGTTGAACCATACGGAGTTAACAGGCACTAAAGTTACATTACAAGTTCGTAAAACCGAAGGTGCCTTCTGGCAGGAGAACGCTGCTTCTTTGAAACAGCTATTGACTGAGAAGCTGGATGATCTTGGGTGTGAGTGGGTTGTTCGTGATGCGGATCATGTTATATCTGTCTTCGTAACAGATGACATGTTTTATGCCGGTGTATCCAGACCTGATCAAAATCTATCGGACTGGAGTGGCGGAGCAGTTCGTTTTCAGAAGGAAGAGGGGCAAATCTCCCGCGCCAAATTCAAATTGCTTGAAGCGGAGCAGACATTTGGCATCGACTTTACTTCTTTTCACAAAGCATTGGACATCGGTGCTGCACCAGGTGGATGGACCTCTTTCCTGCTTGAGCGCGGGCTTGAAGTTACAGCTGTTGATCCGGCCAAGATGGATGCGACCCTGCTGGAATCGCCCAAACTGACCTTTTTGAAAAAAAATGCCGGTGATGTACGTTTCCGCGAAGGGGAATTCGATCTGCTCGTATGTGATATGAGCTGGAGCCCCAAGCTGATGAGCCGTCTTATATCGGATCTGTTATACAGTCTTCAATCAGGGGGAACAGCGGTTGTAACGGTGAAGTTATTGCATAAGAAGCCGCTCGCTTTGATTAAAGAAGTCATCGATACATTTGAGCGCTCCCGGATGCAGATTCAGCGTTCCAAACAGTTGTTTCACAACCGTGAAGAAATCACGCTATATATGATTAAGTATTAAGTTATTAAAGGCATTAAACTTTATGCTTTACAATACCTTATTGCCTATACTATAATGATACCAATATTAACCATAACAAGTTGAGGGAAAGCATCCCGAAGTGAAGAGTCCGGATATCCGGTCTGTTCCGCTTCGGTGAAGCTTTCCCTTTTTTGTTATGCACACAAGGAGGAGTCTATATGAGACATCCGGCTAGGCTCGAGCGTGGAAGCCTGCTGGGGGGAAGGTACCGTATTGTGTCCATTCTCGGTTCGGGTGGAATGAGTCATGTATATGAAGCAGAGGATTTGAAGTTGCCAGGCAAAACCTGGGCGATCAAAGAAAGCGTGACGGCGATGCCATACGAAGGCAGTATGGAGTCAGAAGCTGCTCTTCTTACATCTCTGAGGCATCCCAGATTACCGCAAATCGTAGATTTTTTTGTACCGGATGAGCTGGGGTATACCTATCTTGTTATGGAGTACATTGAGGGATTGACACTTAGTGACTATTTCAAGCAATGTCGGGGGAAGATTCCGCTTGAACATATGACGGAGTTTGTGCTTCAGCTGCTGGATGTATTAGGTTATTTGCACAATCTGGACCCACCTGTCATCTATCGGGATTTGAAACCATCCAACATTATGATTACACCGGAACATGAAGTGAGACTGATTGATTTTGGAATAGCGCGGAGCTATAAAGCACAAAGAGTCGATGATACGGTTAAATTGGGAACGGCCGGCTTCGCTGCACCAGAACAATATGGTTCAGGACAGACTGATGCGCGTTCTGACCTGTACGGGCTTGGAGCATTGCTACTCTATCTCATGACTTGTGGAGTGTATACGGAATGGATTCAGGGAGTTGAGAGCTCCATTCGCAGTGATGTTCCACGTACCTATATTCCCGTTGCGAGAAGGTTGTTGCGACTGAACCCGAATGAGCGCTTTCAATCGGCTGATGAAGTTCGTAAGGAGCTGCTGCGCAGACCGGGAATAGCGGCTGGTGGTTCAGAAACGACGGTGACGATAAGCGGAGGGACTAGAGTGATCGCTTTGACGGGGGCATCATCCGGAGTTGGGGTTACGCATACGGCCATAGCCATCAGTCACTATCTGGAGCGGCAGAACTTCAAAGTGGCTATAATCGAGATGTCGCCACGTTCCCAATCGTTTGCACGGATTCAACAAGTCGCGCATGCAGGTAAACCCGTGCCAGCAGGCAGACAGTTTGCAGTGGATGGTGTACATTACTGGAAACAATCGGGACGTGCAGACATCCTGTCTTTATTGGGAGGCAGCTATCAGTTCATTGTGATGGATCTGGGCAGTGGTCAGGATCAGAACCGGCTTGAAGAATTTCTCAGAGCTGACTTGCCCATTGTTATAGGTTCCGGTGCCGAATGGAGACAAGCTGAGATTGGATCTTTTGTCCGTTCACACAACCGGTACCCGAGAGACAAATGGATCTACTGCCTGCCACTCGCAGCAGCTGACGCAGTTCAGCGCATGCGCAAAACGTTGGACACTTCCAGTGTCTACGGTCTGCCTTTACATATCGATCCCTTTGATCGGGAACCGCAGATGGATAAGGTTTTTGCTCATATTCTGACTCATATGATGGGGCAGCTACCCAAGAAACGTTCTTTCTTTGCAAGAAAAAGAGTAAATGATTAGAAGAGATTGCGAAAGGAGAGCCTCTTTTGTCTAAATTAAGAAAACAAAGCCGCCAACTGATTTACGCTGGATTGACGGGAGCAGGAGCAATCGGTTTGTTGTTTGGGGCATATGTCATTTACAATGTCAAAACCATGAGTGATACGAGGTCTGAAGTGGAGGCCCGATACTCATCAGCCTACGAACAAAAAGAAGCTGAATTGATGCAACAATGGAACTCGGGGGCACAGGGATGGGTGACAATACGGGATGTTGAAGCAGGAGAGTCGATATTGCCCGAGGATATCAAACTCATAGCCGTTCCGGATGCACAGGCACCAAGGAATCTTTGGTCCAGCTCCAAGCAGATGGATGGTCAAGTGGCGAAAATAGAATTAAAAAAGGGAACAGCCATTACAACTGAAATGGTGTATGAAGATACCCCGGCACCGCCGGATCTAAGGAATCGTGAACTACAGGTTGTGTTATTACCTTCTTCACTTGCTAAGGGAGACATCATTGATATTCGTATTCAGTTTCCAACGGGTCAAGACTACATTCTCCTGTCCAAAAAGAAAGTCCAAAGATTAAATGCAGCTACACTATGGATTACGATGACGGAGGAGGAGATCCTTTCCCTTTCAAGTGCAATTGTAGATGCCTATTTACATAAAGCTTCAATCTATGCCTTAACCTATGTAGAACCACAGTTCCAGACACCAGCGATTCCGACATACCCTGCTAACAATGAAGTGTTAAAACTGCTGGAGAGTGATCCTAATCTTGTACGTCGGGCTGAAGTGGAGTTAGCGCGGCAAGTACGGAGTTCGTTAGAAAGCTCACTCGCCGCATCCATCTCAGCGCCCTCCCAAGGTGTGGAGCAGGACGTTGCACAGTCCTCCGTTTCATACAATAGTCGCCCTGGAGCGAATAACTCTTCATCTACTGATGGGGTCATCTGGAATGATGGTTCTGGTAGCGGCGGAACGACGGGTACAGGGAGCAATGATTCTTCAGCATCTGCTTCAAGTGCGGATGAGCAGAAAAGCTTGCTGACGGGCGGGGAGTAAAAAGCAGGAAAAACCATTTATTATTCATGTAACAACGTTTAAAAGAAATTAAAAGGAGATTCGATAGCTATGCAAACATGGATCTTTGCTGGGTTATGCGAGAAGAATGACCTGATGCTGTACCTTTGCAAAATACTGGCGTCCTCCGGTAAACGTGTCTTGCTTGTTGATGGAACATTACAGCAGAAATATGGATACGGCGTTGGGGAAAGTCAGCAATCTCTGCGTATTACAGAATTTGAAGGTTTTGATATCGCATGTCAGTTCGTAACTTCAACAGCGGTTGAGAGTCATCTTGAAGCGAGTGGCGAGAAATTGGAAAGTTATGATTACGTCCTTTACGACATGGAAACATCACACTTTGCGTCACGTGATCTATGGCTCACGGCAGATATCCGTGTCTGGGTCAGTGATTATGAACGTTACAATCTGGAACGGGGCAAAGGCTGGCTCAAGCGGTTGCTTGAAGAACAGTCCCTACCAGCAGAACTACCATTTCAGCGCATTTTGATTAATGCCGTTGATTGCAAACTGGAAGCTCGATATTTGTGGGCGTATCTGGAAGGTAGTCCATTTGTATGGATAGGAGAATCGCTGATGTTGCCTTGGGATGAACTGACTGCAGCAGTCAAACTGGAAAACGAGCATCATCGTCGGATACGTCTGGGGCCGTTATCACGGAACTATAAAAAATCGTTATGCAGGTTAGTGGAGCAGTTGACCGGATGGGAAAATGTCCAGAGTCGCCGGGCCATTAAAGAAGCAGAAAGGATGAGGGCATGAGCACCATTACGTTTTGGAGTCCTTTTGCAGGAACAGGCAGCACCTCAAGTGCGTTGATCGGCGCCTATGCGATGGCCCTTCAATATAGGACAAGAATTTTGCTTGTAAATACAGGTCCAGTCGGGAGCAGCACAGAAGCTGCCCTTCCACCTAAAGAAATAGAGGACACGGGATCCGTATTTACATTCGAGGAGGGGGGATGGGATGCTGTGGAACGGCTGCATATCAGCGGGAGTCTGAACAAGCATAATTTGAGGGATTATACCAAGCCGCTCCTCAATGACCGTCTGGATTTGTTGACTGGCAGAATTAATCGATTGGAACGTTCAACAGAAGAGCATGTGGAGACATTAAAAAGGCTGCTGCACGTAGCCAATGAATATTATGATCTGGTTCTTCTCGATGCAGATCGCGCAGGCACTTGTGACCAGGTTCTGCTGGATCAAGCTGACTATGTTGTGGTGAACCTGAATCAAAATATGAGGGATCTGGAGTATTTTTTTGAAAAAATCAGACCCGAGAGCATGAGTGATCAGAAACTGCACATCGTGCTGAATAAGTATGATCCTCATTCACGCGCAACCATCACCAATATTCGTCGGCGTTTTCGATACAAAGGCTCGATATCAGTGTTGCCTTATACCACCGGATTTCTGGATGCCTTCAATCGTCGTGATGCGGCTGCGTACTTGCAATTGGAAGGTCTGAGCAACAATAAAGATATTCGTAAAGGGAGCTTTGCCGCAAGTATGGCTGAACTCGCTCGTCTTATTATGGATGGAGCAGGGATGCGTACCGTACTAAAAAGGCTGGAAAGGGGAGCCTGAACATCTGATGCTCTGGAATACCCTATGGTTAATTTTAATTTTGCTGTTATGTCTTGCGTATGTTTGGTTCAAATACAGAGCTTCCCATCGTGAAAAAAATAACCGTGCTCCTGAGCGCGAATCCTTCACGATTGAAGTGCTGACAGAGAAAGTAAAGAACTCGCTTCATGAGCTTAGTCATAGTCAACTTGCTGATGCAGGATTGCATGAAGAAGAATATCGCCGAAGAATCAATCAGCGTGCCGAGATGCGCAAGGCGCTTAAAGGTTGTGTATCAGGAAGCATCAGTGATAAAACGTATGTCAAAAACCTGATAGGTGATCTGCTTACCCGCAGTATAGGACTGAATAAGTCAAATATCGATGAGGTCATATATTTTGGAGAAGCTGAGTTACTGACGGTTCAGGATCAATTCGAAATCGTGTTTTATCTATACCGGCAGCAATTTGGTGTCGATGCCTTGTCACGCATGATTGACACTTATGATCTTGGCAGATTGAGGCTGAGTGAAGGTGCAGACGACGGAGGAAGTTACTATATCTCCGAGGAGGACATCCGATATGTGTTTGAGTGTGAGTATAGAGAGCTTGGCTTCAGAGAAAAAACGGATATCATTGTTCAACGCATCTACCAGCATTACAAAGGCTTCTCGGTGGTTGATGAAATAAGAGATCAACGAATAGATGGCGTTAGTGGTGGTGTAAGTGGCATGTTGGATGCACTTCAGGATATGGGGCTACGGCAGCCAGCTTCGTGGAATGATCTGCTCACGGATGGACTTGAAGATGCTCCCCTTGAAGAACCACTTACTGGAATGGAAAGTGTCTGGATTTTCTATAAAGGTAAGTCCATTCATCTGTCCTTCCTGTCGTTTGGCAATATCCGTGAACTGAAGAGGGTATGTCAAAATATTTATAAATACAACTATCCGGGACAGCTTTCGGAAGCAAATGGATACAAGGTGAACGAGATGAAGGATGGATCACGTGTCGTTGTTGTGCGTCCTCCCTTTGCCGAATCATGGGCATTCTTTGTCCGGAAATTTGATATTCCCAATGCTTCACTGGAACAGTTGATTACTGGTAACAACGCAGATCTGCCAATCACTTTGCTGCAATATTTGATGAAAGGTAGTCGAATCACAGCTGTAACAGGAGCACAGGGATCGGGTAAAACGACACTACTTATGGCAATGGTGAAGCATATTTACGCTTCGTATACCCTGCGTGTACAGGAGATGGCTTTCGAGTTACAGCTTCGGCGTATATACAGTCGGCGTAACATACTAAGCTTCCGGGAGACGGAGCACATCTCAGGTCAACAGGGACTGGACTTACAGAAAAAGACGGATGGTACTGTAAATATTCTCGGTGAGGTCGCAAGTGACGAAGTAGCCGCATGGATGATTCAGATGTCCCAGGTTGCCAGTCTGTTCACCCTGTTTACCCATCATGCCAAAACGTTTCGTGATTTGGTTTTCTCCCTCCGTAATTCACTGCTCAAAACAGGTATGTTCCAACATGAACATATTGCCGAGGAGCAAGTAGTAAGTGTCATTAATTTCGATGTACATATGAAAAAGGACGCAGAGGGACGAAGATATATCGAACGAATTACGGAGTGTCTGCCACGTGCGAATAAAGGGGATAGCGTGGAGGAACGGGCGGGATTTACGTTTCGCAATGTGATCGAGTACAAGGATGGCAATTACGTCATCACAGCTCCGATCTCCATAGGAAGCATTACGGATATGCGGGATCAGATGACACTGCAGGACGCTGCGCTGTTCGAACAGTTCATCAAGCAACATTGGGGTGATACCTATGACCGTTAAGATAGCTCTTCTGTTGGTGTTGGGGATATGTGCAGGTGGCCTGATAATCACGCTACTTGTACTGAACCTGTTACGTCACAGAGGAGGAGACAATGCAAGTAAATCTATCGGGATCGCTACGCTAAACGGCACTCGTACGCTGCGGTGGGGATCGGTCCTGTTACAGTCTTATCGGTGGGGCATGAAAGTGCCGCTATTCTCTGCTTATATTTTACAAGTACAGAAACGAATCTCATTCCGGCATGTAGGCGACGAACCAGCATTAAGACGAATGACTATGAACGTGGTTCTAATTATCTTCGGAGGATACGGGAGTATCAGTGTAATCCTTTTCCTTATGCAGCCGGGTATCGCCTTTGTTATATTGTCGGTACTCTGCGCTGTAGTTCTAAACAGCCTTGTACTGGATATGTGTCTGAATCGTATGGAGAAGCGACTTTTGGTACAGATGCTGGACCTGTTTGCCGACGTGAGACATCGGTATCATCAGCATGGAATGGTAGAGGAGGCACTTTATGAAGCAGCGGAAACAGGTAAAGGAGAGGCTGCCGAGCAAGTGCTGTTGATCTATGAAGCATTGACTTCTCCGGATCCGAACGAAGCTTTGGAACGGTACTATGAGATTGCGCCAAATCGCTTTCTTAAAGGTTTTGCCGGTATTTCATATATGGTGATGGAGTTCGGGGATAAAGATAGAGCACAGGGTTCGATTTACTTGAAAGGCTTGGGGAATCTGACACAGGAAATTCATCTGGAGATTTTGCGGCGGGACAAATTGGACTATCTGTTAAAAGGGTTGAATATCATCGCCCTAGCCCCCGTTCTATTCACAGCTCCAATCGAACGTTGGGCCAGAGGAAGTTTTCCGACTATGGATGAATTTTATCGCAGCAAAATCGGGTTTGTAACCAAAATATCGATCTATGTCATTATCATACTTGCCTACCTGCTTTTGCAAAGACTTCAGCAATATGATGAAACCCGCTATCGGACAGGGCGCAAACACTCCAGAATCGATCAGTTTCTATACAGGCAGACGTTCATTCGTAAAGTCGCGATGTTGTTCGTGGCCAAACCTGGCAGTACCAATTACAGTCAAACCGTAAGACTGATGCGGGAAAGTAGCTCGGAACTGAAATATGAATGGCTGGCGATACGAAGGCTGATGTTATTTGTAAGTTGTTTTGTCCTGACCATTGGATGTGTCTTTCTGCTGCATCAGGTTGAACGAAATCATATTTTACATGATCCTGTGAGAGATGACCGGATGTTTGGCGCGATGGGAGAGGCGGAGTTGAAGCAGGCTACCGAGAAGACAAGCTTGGATCAAGCTGTACTCGAGCGCATCGAAATGAAGCGAGGAGCAACTTTTGATGAGATATCCAATGCATTGCAGTCCGTAAATCCCGTTCCACTGGAGCATGATGCACAGACTGAAACTATCGCACGCATCCTGCAGAAGCTGGAAGGTTACAACAAGCAATATCTCCACTGGTGGGAGTTAATTATTGCAATGATGATAGGTTTAGCGGGTTATCACATGCCGATCTGGCTCATGATGTTCCAGCGCAAGATGAGAAGCATGGACATGAGGCATGAAATCTATCAGTTTCAGACGGTTATCTCAATCTTGCGAGAGATGGACCGTATGTCTGTAGAGGAAATACTGGAATGGCTCAATCGCTTTGCTGTTATTTTCAAAAGACCACTGCAAAAATGTCTGTTGCACTTTGAACATGGGCCGGAGCATGCACTTGAACAATTGAAAGAAGATGCAGGTCTGCCTGAATTTCAGCGTTTGGTTGAAAAACTGCAACTTGCACTTGGGAAAATTTCGATTCGAGAGGCATTTGATGATCTGGATAGTATGATGGCCTTTTATTTTGAACAACGGAAGCAGGAATACACCAAGATGATTGATGTTAAAGCATCATGGGGAAGAATGATCGGGTTTACACCGATGTATGCCCTGATCTTCCTCTATCTGGTCATTCCGCTGGTAGGCATGAGTTTCCTGCAAATGAACATTTATTATGAACAGATTCAGAAACTGTAACGACCATGTACGTCACAGTCTGAAATAAATTAAAAACGAAATAGGAGGATTTATCATGAACAATGCATCAAGCGCTTTAAAGGTGGCAGCAGGCATCTTTCTGACCATCGCCCTTATTACGATTGTGGTTCTATTGTTTATTTCGGCTCAGGAGGCAACCAAAACGGCACAGAACAATTTTGCCGATATTCAGACCGAGTTGTCCCAAGCTGCATTTACCGTGTATGACGGAACAACCATTAGTGGATCACAAGTCACAAACGCGTTGCGTAAATATGCGGACAAGGATCAGTTCGGTATTCAAGTTATTACAGGTAAAAACAAGGGAGGTCAATGGTATGGCAATCAGTTGAACATATCCCAGGATCTCAATAATGCAGATTACGGTTCAGTGATTTCTCCAGATGATAAAGTAGGGATTATTAATCAAACTATGAGTGAAAAAGACAACCAATATGTCAATCCAAGTGGTAAATTCAAAGCAATTATCGTAAAAGACAGATCCAATGTGGTAAGAGGGCTTATTTTCCAGCAATCCTGACAGGAGTTGGTTTAACATGTCCCAGAATACACAGCAGCTCATGTTGTTCTGTACGGCGGTTGTCCTATTTGTGACAGCCTGCCTGTATGGGCAGCAGAATGTTCGGGTTCTATCAGACGTTTTGAATCACTTGGTGCAGACGACAGCAGATATGGAAGGACGGCTTAATACCACTCTGCGTATAAGTGAGCCAATCCGTTATAGTGGTGCGGAAGTGTTGCACACTGTGAGGCAAATGACAGGGACAACGGTCAGCGTGGAGGTGGACGGGATTGCATATGTCATTGATCCCCTTGTAAACAGAAGAGGAACCATTCCTGTCCAGCTTGCTGCTTCGTATAGACCCGAGTTCATAAGAAGTGAGGCTGGCGAACTGCTGAAGATTGCATTTTGGAAGGAGGCCAGTACACCTTGATTAACGCTGCATCCAAGCTGCTTGCTGTTTTGCTGGCAGTGATTTTGCTTTATGTATATCCGGCAGCAGAGACTGCAGATCGACAGGATGACATGGCACGCATGACCGTTGTTCAGACGGTTACCCGTTTTGTTGATGCAGTCAGAACAAAGGGATACATTTCCCCTGTCATGTATACAGAATTCGAAGAACAGATGGCCCGAACGGGGAATGCCTATGAGATTTCCATGGAGCATTTGCACAAAAAATATGTTCCTCATTACTCAGATCCGATGGATCAGAGCACATTTTCTGGCACCTATGAAACTGTACAAGATGGCTATTATTCAGCCCAAATTAAAGCAAAGCTGTTTCCTTCGTCCGGTGTGCTAGCTTTAGACGATCCTGGGCGCAGATATACACTGGCAATGGGGGATTTCTTCACTGTAACCGTCAAAAATACCAATCGCACACCTGCCATGTTGATTCGTGAGTGGTTGAACGGGTCTGCACAGGCTGCAGCCGTGTTTACCACATATGGGGGTATGGTGCTCAATGAAGATTACTGATCTTTCTATTGTGTTTGTGCTTATCTTTTTACCTATATTCTGGGTTATTTCTCATAATACAGACAATGCCCAAGAGGCACAATATTTAAGCAATCGATATAAGATGGCACTTCAGACTGCTGTACTGGATGCAGGGGCTGTGATGCATCAAAATGAGAAGCAAGACGATGAAGCAGGGTATGATTCGACCAAATTTGTAAAAGCGGACAAAGAGCTTGCCTTGACTACCTTTACCCAAACACTGGCGCTAAATATGGGGATTCAGGATGATCCTGCTGCTATACGGGCCATGTTTAATTACATTCCTGCAATGGTCGTGCTGGATTATGATGGTTATTATATTTTGGCGAACGAAACTGAGATGACGGGTGATCTTGAAGATTCATTCCGGCAAGTTTGGAGTCCTAAAAAGCCCTATACATATTCTGATTCAAATGGTAGCAGTATTAACTTCACACTCGATGGGTATGTGTATGCCTATGATGCAGGCTTGGGCATGTGGGTTGAGGGTTTCCAGAAAGAACTGGCCTCCAGCACACAAATCCCTCTGCTTCAGAATGCCGAGACGTTTGAGCAGGTCAGACGAGGCCGAATCGTGACAAGTGTGCAGGAAGATTTGGCAGATGTTATTAACCGGCATAATGAGTTTGCAAGAAGGAATGGCGTTTCCTACACCTTTACCATGCCTTTGATTTCTCAGGAAGACTGGTACAATTCGATTAATGATACGGGGCTGATGGCGTTTATTCAGGGAATACCTGTAGGTAACCAAAAGATTAACAATTATGCCATTGGTGGTGGCAGACTGGTGAAGAAAACAGCGATCGTTGGCGGAGTTGATCCTGTAAGTGGAATTAAATACTATTACCCTTCCACATGTAGCAATGGTTACAGAGCCGAAGAAGTGTTTACAAATGCCAAACAAGCGGCAGCACAAGGTTATTTTGAGTATAACTGTTCCATAAATTAAAGGCAGTTTGTTTGTAATATAAAAGCGAGGTTGCATGAGATGTTTACATTACTTTCAGAAAAGGCGACACCTGTGCTAAAATAGGGTTTCGGAACGATAGTAATGTCCAATAGATAGGAGCAACCTCATCTTATGAGTTTATTGTCAGTAGAGAACGTGAGTCACAATTTTGGAGACCGCACGTTATTTAAAAATGTATCTTTTCGTTTACTTGCCGGAGAGCGTGTAGGTCTTGTTGGTGCAAATGGTGTGGGTAAGTCCACACTGATGAACATTCTTACCGGGAAATTGTTAAAGGACGAAGGGAAGGTCGAATGGACCCCAAAAGTTCGTTATGGATATCTGGATCAGCATACCAAGCTCACGCCTGGAAAAACGATTCGTGATGTGCTTAAGGATGCGTTCCTGCCCTTGCTTGAGTTGGAAAAAGAAATGATGTCTATTACGGATCAGATGGCAGACGCCGATCCGGACAAGCTCGAATTGTTGCTGGAAGAAATGGGTGACATTCAAGAGCAATTGGAGCAAGGTGATTTTTATCTGATCGATGTGAAAGTGGAAGAGATGGCGAATGGACTTGGATTGTCCGCCATCGGTCTAGATCGTGATGTGGCCGCGCTTAGTGGTGGTCAGCGTACGAAGGTATTGCTTGCCAAGCTTTTACTGGAGAAACCCACAGCTCTTTTGTTGGATGAGCCGACGAACTATCTCGATGTGGAACACATTGAATGGCTGACGCGTTACCTGAAGGATTACCCGTATGCGTTTATTCTGATTTCGCATGATACAGAGTTTATGAATGAGGTCGTTAACGTTATTTATCATCTGGAATTTGCCAAGTTGACGCGTTATGCAGCGAACTATAACAAATTCCTTGAAATGGCCGACATGAATAAGGCGCAACATATTGATGCTTATGAGAAACAGCAAGAGTTTATCAAGAAGCAGGAAGATTTCATTCAGCGGAACAAAGCCCGCGCTTCCACTTCCGGTCGTGCCAAGAGCCGTGAGAAGCAGCTCGGCAAGATTGAACGGATTGATCGTCCAGACGAAGCGGCCAAACCCACATTCAAATTCAAGGATGCCCGGGCGAGTAGTAAAACCGTCTTTGAGGGTATTGATTTTGAAATCGGATATTCATATGCATTATTGCCTAAAATGACGATGACTATTGAGCGTGGCGAGAAAATTGCCATTGTTGGATGTAACGGTGTAGGTAAATCCACACTGCTCAAGACGATCTTGGGGAAAATCCCACCAATTAGCGGTAAGACTTTCTTGGGGGACTATCTGGAAACAGCCTATTTCGAACAGGAAGTACGTGCAGGTAATATTACCCCGATCGAAGATGTGTGGAATGAGTTTTCTCATCTGACACAGAATGAAGTCCGGGGCCATCTCGCACGTTGTGGATTAAAAAATGAGCATATCACCCGCCCGCTTAACGCGCTTAGTGGTGGTGAACAAGCCAAGGTTCGTTTATGTAAGCTTCTGATGCGTGAAAGTAACTGGATTTTGTTCGATGAGCCTACAAACCATTTGGATGTAACCGCTAAAGCAGAGCTGAAACGTGCCCTGCAGGAATTCAAGGGTACCGTGCTGCTCGTATCCCATGAACCTGAATTTTATGAAGGTTGGGTAACCAAAACGTGGGATGTTGAAGCTTGGTCCGACAAACAATAGTTTCTACGAAATTCTTTGCACCAGAAACAGCAACTTCGTTAACTACATGACTTCAGCAATGGTGAACAACGTAATTCATGGAAATGTACGGTGACAAAAAAAGGTGTCTATGGTAACATAGGCTACAGCTTCATATGAACACTAGGGGGGCCGCACGATGCGGCTGAGATGGAAGAATGCGATTCCGGACCCTTTGTACCTGATCTGGATCATACCAGCGTAGGGAAGTGGCGCGTTTCAGCTAATGACAAAGAGCTTTATCGTTGACTTTGCGATATTGCCTGCAAGATGAATCATGCAGTTCTATGTATACAGCGTTGCGACTATGGATGGTTTCTATAGTTGTTGTGCGTTATGTATAGAGTAATTGCATGCGACAGTCATTCAGTTGATCCATGAATTTTAAATTCGTGGCCACTCCCCTACGGGAGTGGCTTTTTTGTTGTTGTATATCAGCTTAAATCATGCAAGAGGAGGGCGAATAGGACGGTAATCTTCCACGAACATGTAATAACAAGATCATTCGAACTGCATGTGGTTTCACCAGGTACAGGAGACTTGGGCTCTTTTCTGAATATTGCTAAGGGTATATGGCGGTGGGTCGATTATATCCACATTCGGGAAAAAAAGCTGACCCTTGAAGAACAGATGTATTGGGCGCAAGGTCTAAAAACACAAGGTGTTCCATCTGACCGAATCATTATGAATGGCTCAGATCAGCTGGATCAATATGCTTCAATTGGTGGTGTGCATTGGGGTCAAGCAGTTACTCGCAGCTATGATAAGGATGAGTTGAGGAGAGTCGATCGGCTGCGCGTAGGCATATCGGTTCATTCTCTGGAAGAAGCAAAAGTTGCAGAAGAACAGGGAGCGGATTATCTCTTTTATGGGCATGTCTATGCTTCAAATAGTAAACCGAATTGCGAACCCAGAGGGCTAAGTGCGTTAGCTGAGGTATGCTCTAATGTTTCGATTCCCGTGATCGCGATTGGCGGGATTAGTCATGAGAATATTGCTGCCATTCGAACTGCTGGTGCTAGAGGAGCCGCTGTAATTTCAACGATTTGGACGACCGATAAGCCGGAAGTAGCTGCCGCTTCATTGCGACAGGCGATCACGGATTCAGACAAGTACGCCGGACCAAGGAGATGAAGATCTTGAGAGAGGAAGCAAGAAGTCGAAGCAGGAATCGTTCAGGCTATCATCCAGGAATAGTTTCGGGAAGTAAAGTTGGAGCGGAAGTTGGAGGCAAGCTTCATGCAGAAACCATTATTGTAGGTGGAGGAGTTATCGGATGTGCCATCGCATGTGAACTCGCTACTCGAGGCCATGACGTTCTTCTGGTTGAGCGGGCGCGGATCGCTGGGGGAACTTCCTGTGCAGCCGCAGGCATGCTTGCTGCTGATAGTGAGGAATTCACTCATGCTGTAATGGCAAAGCTTGCAAGGCAGAGCAGAGCTTTGCTTCATGAGCAGAAGGAACGGATCAGTTCGCTTAGCGGAGTGGAAATGGGGCTGCAACAGCATGGATTTATTACTCCTTTTCGTTCATACAGTGAGGTCAGCAGTTACAAGAATGATCGTAGATCGTCTACCTTATCTACAGAACATATTTGGTGGGATCGTATTTCTGTCCAACAGGAAGCTTCATGGTTAAACAGGGATACGTATGGAGCATTTCACAGACCTTCCGAGAGCGAGGTTCTTCCTGTCAACTTAACGCAGGCTTATGTCAGATCGGCTCAAGCCATGGGTGCAAGGGTGATGGAAGGTGTACAGGATGTCCGTTTGCATACTGATGTGAATGGAGTGCAAGGGATCGAGACTTCAATAGGAACGATGACATCGAGAAATGTCATTATTGCTACAGGGTTACATGGTGAAGAATTGATGAGACATGTGGGTCTGAAATCGCCTGTTTTACCAGTAAAGGGGGAGATTGCAGCCGTGCAATTTTCTCCCCACCATGCCGGGTACAGGCCAGACAAAACGGTGTATGCAGAGGATATATATATTGTTCCCAAAGCCAATGGAGAAGTATGGATCGGTGCAACAAGCCTTCCTGGAAGAACAGACATGAAAGTTTCGGTACAAGGCATTCAGAAGCTGCTCGCAGCTGCAACAAACTGGGTACCTGGCATGAAGGAAGCACATTTTATCCGAGCCTGGGCTGGTGTACGTCCTTCGACTCCGGATGGAATTCCGTATATAGGGGCTTGTGAAAGTGTTCCTGGTTTATTCGCTGCTTTTGGACATTATCGTAACGGCATATTACTTAGTGCGATTACAGCCAGCCTCATGGCTGACTTGATTTGTGGTAAAACCTCTGAAGAGCTGGGGATTCAGGACCTTAGTCCAGAACGTTTGAACAGAAAGGAGATGTTGCTGTGAACATCATTGTCAACGGACAAACCATGCAAATTGAAGATAGCTTAAATCGTGTAGACAAATTGCTCCATTCATTTAATTTGCAAGTAAAAACCGTCGTGGTTGAATTGAATCGTCAAATTTTAACGCGGGAATATCATGAAACGACGGCGTTAAGAGACGGAGACCGAATTGAAATTGTACATTTTGTGGGAGGCGGTTGAATTATGCTGAGGATTGGAAATTATACGTTTGAATCTAGATTGCTGCTGGGTACAGGCAAATTTTCGGACTTGGAAGTGCAGAGTCAGGCGGTTGAGGCTTCAGGTACGGATGTATTAACGTTCGCGGTTCGGCGTTTGAATCTGGAAGATCGGAACAAACAGCACTTTCTGGACACACTGGACTTGAAAAGGTATACCCTGCTTCCCAATACAGCGGGTGCTGCAACAGCAGAGGAAGCTGTGCGAATCGCTGAACTAGCTCGGGCTTCAGGACTTTGTGATATGATAAAAGTAGAAGTTATCGGGGATGGAATCACATTACTTCCTGACCCAATTGAAACCTATAAAGCTTGCGAGATCTTGCTTGAAAAGGGCTTTACGGTACTGCCTTATATCTCGGACGATGTTATTCTGGCCAAGCGATTGCAACTACTCGGCGTACATGCTGTTATGCCTGGGGCTTCACCCATAGGGGCGGGGAGAGGAATTATTAATCCCTATAATCTGGAGATTATTATTGAACAAGCCGTCGTTCCTGTTATTGTGGATGCAGGACTTCGAGCACCTAAAGATGCTGCTCATGCGATGGAGCTGGGAGCTGACGGTGTATTGTTGAATACGGCTGTCTCCGGATCCGGAGATCCGGTGAAGATGGCGAAGGCAATGCGAATGGGGGTTGAAGCAGGCAGACTGGCTTATGAGGCAGGCATGATTCCCGTTAAGCGCTATGCGGCAGCGAGTAGTCCGGCGGAAGGAATGGTTCATACATGACTAATCAGACACGATCTTCTGAACAGGGAGACCGCTATTCCAGACAGGAACGGTATGCACCTATCGGTAAGGAAGGTCAGCATAGATTGAATAACAGCAAAGTATTAATTGTTGGAGCGGGCGCGCTTGGTACGGGTATTGCGGAAACATTGGTACGTTCAGGAATTGGCCATATTACTATTGCAGATCGTGACTATGTGGAGTGGAGCAACCTACAGCGACAGCAATTATATATTGAGCAAGACGCCATTCAACGAATACCCAAAGCGATGGCAGCGAAGAAGCGCCTATCTGACATTAATTCTAACGTTGAGGTTGTAGGCAAAGTGATGGACGTCAGAGTAGATGAACTGGAAGAACTGGTTCAGAACGCAGACTTGATCATGGATGCAACAGATAATTTTGATACCCGGCTATTAATAAATGATATGTCTCAGAAGTATCGTATTCCGTGGATTTATGGCGGATGTGTGGGCAGTTATGGAATTACCTACACGTTTCTGCCTGGAGAAACGCCTTGTTTAAACTGCTTGTTGGGTGAGGTTCCGTTAGGTGGGGATACCTGTGATACGTCAGGCATAATCCCTCAGGCGGTGCAGATGGTTACGGCTAATCAGACTGCCGAAGCAATGAAGCTTCTCAGTGGTAATTCAGGTGCACTGAGACGCAAGTTGTTATCATTCGATGTGTGGAGAAATGAATACATATCCATTAACGTCGACGGTGCCCGAAAAGAAGATTGTCCTTCCTGCGGGGTAAAGGCTAACTATCCATACCTCTCTGCCTCAAACCTGGAAAAAACAGACGTATTATGTGGTAGGGATACGGTACAGATTCGCCCTTCACGGCGAATGAATCTGGATTTACAGCATACGGCTGAACGCCTCGGCAAGCTGGAAGAAGGCCAAGTGGAGGCTAATGCATTCTTGGTTTCTTTTACAACGGGAGCACACAGGATGGTCATTTTTCAGGATGGTCGCGTCCTTGTTCATGGAACAAAAGACACGGCAGAGGCGCGTACGCTGGTTCACCGGTACTTTGGTTAGAGAAAAATCAAATGAATGTTCCGAGTCCGTTCCTTCCGGGAATGGACTTTTTCATTTTACGGCATGATAAACATACAACAATGCTGCGAAGCACAGTGGTCACAAGTATGTATAAGGAGACCAAGTGTAGTTTTTACCAACAAATGTAGCAGCGTATAAGACAGGCCGGGTGAAAAAAATGAAAACATCCATATTACTGGTTGGCAGGGGCGATCTGGTTTCTTTTATTCAAGGCATACTGTGTGCAGAAGGGTACCAAGTGGAGCAAATGGAATGGACAGATCTGAACCGTATTTCTGAACTAACACTCACGAATCTCAATATGATCATATTAATGAATGAAGGATGTCATGAAGATACCCTGAAAAATGGACTAGAGTCTTTTGTGCACGTAGGTGTCACCTCCCCATTACTTGTGATAACTCCCAAGATATCGCCTGAATTGATTGTGGAATTACTCGATTACGGCGCTAATGATGTGATGGAAGCACCTATTCACGGTAATGTGATGATGGCCAGAATACGGAATCTTTTACGTGTGTTCTCGCATGCTTCACAGGAAGATGAAGAAGTCATTGTAGTACATGACCTCAAGGTCAATCTGCGTTCACGTCGTGTAAGTCGTGCAGGCGAATATCTGGTATTAACTCCGAAGGAATACGAATTGCTGGAATTTTTGGCTCGTCATGTGAATGAGGCGTGTCCCCGGAGCGTTATTTTGAGGGAAGTATGGGGGTATGATTTTGCAATGGATACCAATGTGGTGGATGTATATATCAAACATTTACGAGTGAAGGTGGATAAGGGGAGGAGTGTCAAATTAATTCATACCGTTCGTGGCATCGGTTATATGCTTCATACCCAATAAAAGAGGTCGTCTCAAAGAACTCAGTGTGTGTTTTCCACATAACTCCTGTTTGGAGAGAGAACTTCATTGGGTAAATATAAAAAGGACCGGATCATCAGATCCGGCCCCACTCGCTTCGTTATCTTTAAAATATGAGCTACAGTACGCGGCGAGCTTTAATATATGTTTTTTTCCAGTTCCCCGAGTTCAAGTCGGAGAGAGTTACACCTGGTGATCCGTACGTGTGCAGAACTTTTCCGTCGCCTGCATATACGCCTACGTGAGTAATATTGGAGCCTGTAGAGCGACTACCGCTGGAGAAGAAGACCAGATCTCCCACTTGCAGATTAGCTTTGGAAACAGCTACACCTTCTTGGGATTGCTTAACGGATGTACGTGGCAGGTCTACACCATACTTTTTGAAGATGTATTTCATAAAAGAAGAGCAGTCAAAATTTTTGGTTGTAGAAGTTGACGCACCAAATTTATATGGAGTTCCTGTAAAGGTTTTACCATAGTTCACGATTTGTTGTCCTGTGGATACAGAAGCGCTTGCTGCCTGTGCGACAGGTGCATTAGTCATTAATACAGCTCCAAAACCTAGAGTAGCGCACAACCCGACGGTTACGGCCTTTTGGACAAAGATGTTTGTTTTCATGTGAGTACCTCCAAAATTCGTTTTCGTTTAGTTGCTAGAGCGAGTATAACAGCTTTGTAACAGCCTAGAAATTGGATGGAACCTGATTCTCCCTAGGGCCGCAACGGTTTGGGTTTGTTTATTAAAATACCATTAAAAATGTCAAAAAATTAATCATTGACGAAGCTCGAATGTTACAAAAACAACAAAGACCCTTGATATTCAAGGGTCTTTGTTGTTTTATACTCTTATTTTTAATCAAAATCATAGGTTACAAAAACGTAATAAGTATAGGCAGAAGGTTAATCTTTGCTCTGAATAATGAGTAATAACCCACTATCAATAGAGACGGTGCCAGACTTTCCGAGCAGTTTGTTGCTAATCCCCAAAGATTGTCCCATGCGTATAGTAGCTTGATCTAGCGGGTACATGAAACCTTCCAGTGTGATACCTGTTACTTCATTAGTAAGTGGGAGCAGGGAGATGTACTCATATCCGCGGTCTTCCACAAAAGCTTCGGAGGTCGTTAGCATCATATAATTGTGTTCATCCTGCAGAGTACAGGAAATATGATGCTGCATAGCGCGGACCATAATATGTACGTTAGCCAGTGTATGATCCATGCGTGTGCCCGTTGCGCCCAACATAAGAATGTCAGTAGGCTCAAGATCCAATGCTGTTTCAAATGCCATCTCGGTATCGGTCAAATCCTTATGCACAGGATCACAGGTGATTATCCGTTCGCTGTTATCTCGTACCTTCTCCCGTTCCTGCTCGGTAATGGAATCAAAATCACCTACTGCGATATGTGGTTGAATCCCATGTTCTATTAAGAACAACGCCCCACGATCAGCTGCGATAATGATGTCATCCTTACCGATTTCTTTTAGAAATTGAGGAGAGAGGTTTCCCCCTGTAAAAATAACAATTCGTTTCTTAGTCATTCTATTTCATCCTTCCTAATCAATAAAGAAACAATTCACTTCTAATTAAGGTGTTAGAATGATGCAAAAATCATTCACAAAACCAGTATAATCCACAAAATGTGGTTGCACAATTTCGGCATGCGCGGATACAATGGGTAGAGCAACATGGAGATGACTTGAAAAGTGAGGTTTGAACAGGTTGGACTTGCACATTTTTGAAGTATTCAGCATTATAGGTACCATTGCATTTGCAATGTCCGGAGCTTTCGTGGCAATGGAAGAGGAATATGATATTTTAGGTGTGCTGGTACTGGGACTCGTGACCGCATTTGGAGGCGGAGTCATTCGTAATGTTCTCATTGGTGTACCCGTAACGATGCTGTGGAGCCAGGGAATGCTGATTATGCTCGCCCTTATATCTGTAGCGATTGCTTTCGTACTACCTCTTAAGTGGATTGGTCACTGGAAGCGGACAGAAGCGCTGTTCGATGCGATTGGACTTGCAGCATTTGCGATTCAAGGGGCGTTATACGCAGCCAATATGGGACATCCCATTAGTGCGGTTATTGTAGCCGCAGTGATGACCGGTATAGGCGGAGGAATCATTCGTGATCTGCTGGCTGGCAGGAAGCCATTGGTACTGCGTGATGAAATTTATGCCGTGTGGGCAATAACAGCTGGTTTTGCCATAGGTATGGGATGGTTCACAACCAACGTTGGGCTGTTAATATGTTTCGCCGCAGTTGTGTTCTTCCGAATGTGTTCTGTTCATTATAAATGGAAGCTGCCTCGTCGTTCTCTGGTACAAACGGAGAGTGTGAAACCTCAGACAACACCAGCGCCACTTAACCGCACCTTGAGTAAGGGGGAATAACATGATTAACGTTTTGTTTGTATGTTTGGGCAACATATGCCGCTCACCAATGGCTGAGGCTGTCCTCCGTCATAAAGTGAGTGAAAGAGGACTTGATCAGCAGATTTCAGTGGACTCAGCAGGTACAGGAGACTGGCATGTTGCCAAACCTCCGCATGAGGGGACACGATCATTGCTGGATTCATATCAAATTTCTTATGCCAACATGGCGGCAAGACAATTTGCGAGTGCGGACTTCACACATTTTGATTACATTATATGCATGGATGATTCCAACGCAGCTAACGTAAAAAGTGTAACAGGTGGTGAGGATGCGGAAATTATCAAGATGATGGATCTGCTGCCGAACGAGACGCTCCGTGAAGTACCCGACCCGTATTATACAGGGAATTTTGAAGAAGTATACAGGCTGGTTGATGCAGGCTGCGACGTGTTGATGGATCGGATTGAGAAGGAACATTCTTTGATATAACAATCGGTGATGTTCTCTAGGAATGACTTGTGTGATACAAGAGAAGAAGCTGGAACGGACAAGCAGGTGAGCCTGCTTCTTTTTTGAACGTTCATGTAAGCGGTACCATGAATGTAAAACAAAAGCGGCATTTCAGCCGCCTGTTCAATAATCCAATTAATTTTCTTGAAGAAAGTAAAGCAATGCTTCCGGCAGCTCGTTCTGCCAGAATCCCCATTGGTGATGCCCGTCTTTCTCCTGATAGGAGACAAGCGCACCTCGTTTTTCGAGCAAATCACGGGTATCCCGGTTCAATTGAACAAAATCATATGTGCCGGTATCGGCTTCAAAGGCAGTCTCCTGCAAACCAACAATCATCCAGATCGATAACCAGGACAAGTCTTCAGCTGCAGCGTAGATCTCCTGGGAAGCGGAGTAGTAAGCCCCAGACATGCTGATGACACGTGTAAACAGGTCTGGATAGAGTAGAGCAAGATGAAGTGAAACGCTGCCACCCAGTGAGTCTCCGGCAAGAACACGTTCCTGCGGAGAGCGGCGCACAGGATATTTCTCTTCTACATAGGGAATAATCTCTTCAGCGAAGCATGAGGTATACGCCTTGAACCGATCGCCGAAAGGGGCGTATTCCTGAGTTCTTACAGACACGTCAACCTGAACTCCTACTATAATGAAAGGTTCGGCTCCCTCGTCGAGAATGATGCGGTTGGCAGTGGTGGCGATACGTCCAAAGTTGAAAAATTCTTCACCGTCCTGACAATATACGACAGGGTAAGATAACAATTCGTTATAGCCTGGGGGAAGATAAATTCGTAATGTGCGCTTCTCTCCGAGATAGCGGCTCTCAATCTCTTCCTTTACAATCGTGCGTTTCAAATAGCGGGAATCCGTCATAAAACGTCACCTTTCTCGGTTAATTTTTGCATTCGACCGCGCAATACGGTAAGATTAACCTTGTGCGGGGATAGGTCAAATACGCAAACATGTATTATGCTGTTATACCAATATTAAGCCCCTGTTATACATACAATCCGGAAGGAAACATAAAAAAATTACGGATATCTTTGACGTATGCAGTGAAACAGGTGTATAATAATATTATAACAGCGGAACTTGATATTCAAATTTTTTGTTGAGGTGAAGAAAAAAATGAGCAAGGTTCCTTATGAAGTATATACGGAGGATGTAGAAGCTCTGTCCGTGCTGTCTCCTGACGGCGAAATCGTTAACAAAGACATGATGCCTAAGCTTTCCGACGATCAATTAAAAGAAATTATGTATCGCATGGTATTTACCCGTACTTGGGATGACCGTGCAGTAAACCTGGGCCGTCAAGGTCGTCTTGGTTTCTATGCTCCAGTATCTGGTCAAGAAGCTACAATGGTTGGTAGTGAATTTGCAATTGAAAAAGAAGACTTTGTATGTCCTGGCTATCGTGACATTCCGCAACTCGTGTGGCATGGACTTCCTCTTTATCAAGCGTTCCTGTACTCCCGTGGACACCAACATGGTGGACAAATTCCGGATGGCGTTAATGTATTGATGCCGCAAATCATCATTGGTGCACAAATCCTGCACGCAATGGGTATTGCTATGGGTTACAAATTGAAGAAACAAAAACAAGTTGTAATTACGTACACAGGTGATGGTGGTTCTTCAGAAGGTGACTTCTATGAAGGTCTGAACTACGCTGGTGTTTACAAATTGCCTGTTATTTTCTTTGTACAAAACAATGGTTATGCCATCACAACTCCTTTTGCTAAACAAACGGCAGCTCTGTCCATCGCTCACAAAGCGGTAGCAGCAGGTATCAAAGGTGTTAAAATTGATGGTATGGACATCTTCGCAGTTATCAAAGCGGTTCAGGAAGCTGCTGAACGTGGTCGTAACGGCGAAGGCGCAACTCTGATCGAAGCAGTAACTTACCGTTTCCGTCCTCACTCCCTTTCTGACGATGCTTCCAAGTATCGTACAAAAGAAGAAGAGGCTGAATGGAATGCTAAAGATCCAATCGCACGTTTTGCTAAATATCTGGAGAAAAAAGGTCTGTGGACTGAAGAAGATACAGCACGTGTGAAAGAAGAAGCAAAAGCAAAAGTGAACGAAGAGATCAAAAAAGCGGAAAAAACCGAGAAAATGACGATTTCAGGCTTGATCGACAGCATGTTCGAACAAACGCCTAAGCACTTGGAAGAGCAAAAAGCTGATTTCCAATAAGTTTTTTCCGATAAAGCATAAACATCCGGGACGGGTTCCGGTGTCCCGGTATACATGTATGAATTCAAATGTGAACTGTCAATGTTTAAGGAGGAAATGAAGCAAATGGCACAAATGAACATGAAAGAAGCAATCCGTGATGCGCTTCGCGTTGAGTTGAAACGTGATCCTAACGTTCTGCTTTTCGGTGAAGACGTAGGTAATGTAGGCGGCGTTTTCCGTGTAACGGAAGGTCTGCAAAAAGAGTTTGGCGAAGAGCGTGTATTTGATACTCCACTCGCTGAGTCCGCTATTGGCGGTCTGGCTGTTGGTTTGGGTGTTCAAGGTTTCCGTCCGGTTGCCGAGATCCAATTCGTTGGTTTTATCTTCGAAGCCCTTGACCAAATGGTAGTTCAAGCAGCTCGTATGCGTTTCCGCTCCGGCGGTAAATATAATTCTCCAATCGTATTCCGTACACCATTCGGTGGCGGTGTAAAAGCGGCAGAATTGCACACAGATTCCCTCGAAGGTTTGCTTACGCAAACTCCGGGTATTAAAGTGGTAGTACCTTCTAACCCTTACGATGCAAAAGGTCTGATGATCGCTTCTATTCGCGATAACGACCCTGTATTCTTCATGGAGCACTTGAACTTGTACCATGCATTCCGTGCAGAAGTACCTGAAGAAGATTACACAGTTGAGCTGGGTAAAGCGAACGTTGTTCGTGAAGGTTCTGATGTAACTATCGTTACTTACGGTATGATGGTTCACACTTCTGTGAAAGCAGCAGAAGAACTCGAAAAACAAGGAATCAAAGTTGAAGTTATCGACCTTCGTACGGTTAGCCCAATCGACATCGATACTATCGTTGCTTCCATTAAGAAAACAAACCGTGCAATTGTTGTACAGGAAGCTCAAAAGAGCGCAGGTGTTGCAGCTGAAGTCATTGCCCAAATCAATGAAAAAGCAATCCTGCACTTGGAAGCACCGGTTCTGCGTGTAGCTGGTCCGGATACTGTATATCCATTTGCACAAATCGAAGATACATGGCTTCCTAACCCAGCACGTATCGTTGCTGCGGTTAACAAAGTCGTAAATTTCTAATTTAATCATCTGACATGCCGCAAGGCGCAGTATGGTGATCCACACCGCAGCGCAAGCTGCACTGTAAACAGCCATTAGCCCCTTGAGTAACAGTTTATTGCACTAGCAGTAACGGTTGTTTCTTGGAGTTAAGGGTTGTTTTCAGGATTGAGACATAATCAAGGAGGTTTTTCAGTTGGCTAAATTTGAATACAAATTCCCTGAACTGGGCGAAGGCCTTCAC
Organism: Paenibacillus sp. RU5M; assembly: GCF_900221055.1. Classification (NCBI taxonomy): domain Bacteria; kingdom Bacillati; phylum Bacillota; class Bacilli; order Caryophanales; family Paenibacillaceae; genus Paenibacillus; species Paenibacillus sp. RU5M. Next base: position 698,813 of record NZ_OBQM01000001.1, read on the forward strand.
GAAGGCGAAATCATCAAGATGCACATCAAAGTCGGTGACAAAGTAACTGACGACGACATCATCATGGAAGTACAGAATGACAAAGCGGTCGTTGAAGTACCTTGTCCGGTTAACGGCACAGTAACAGAAGTATTCGCAAAAGATGGCCAAGTTTGCCACGTTGGCGAAGTTGTTGCAATCATCGATGCTGAAGGCGAGCTTCCTGAGCAAGACGACGCTCCTGCAGACGATCAAGAAAAAGATGCAGCTCAAGGCGGAGCTGACACAAGCGGTTCTTCAGCAGCAGCTTCCAGCTCGGATGCAGCTAAAGAAGGCGGAAACAACAGCGTTCCGGCAGTACCTGCCAAGGACGTTCTGGCAACACCAAGCGTGCGTAAATTTGCTCGCGAACAAGGCGTAGACATCGCTCAAGTTAACGGTACTGGCAACAATGGTAAAGTTACTAAAGAAGATGTTGAATCCTTCAAAAACGGTGGCGGTTCTTCCGCAGTGGCATCTTCCGAAGCTCCGGCTCAAGAAGAGAAAAAATCCGCAGCACCAGCAGCAGCTGCAGCTGATCAACGTGTGGAAGAAGAGCGCGTACCATTCAAAGGTATCCGTAAAGCGATCTCCAATGCGATGGTTAAATCAGCTTACACAGCACCTCACGTTACAATCATGGACGAAGTGGACGTAACTGAACTGGTTGCTTTCCGTACTCGCATGAAACCTATCGCTGAGAAAAAAGGTACAAAAGTAACTTATCTGCCATTCATCGTTAAAGCTCTGGTTGCAGCTTCCCGTGAGTTCCCAGCATTGAACGCTATGATCGATGAAGAAGCTAATGAAATTGTATACAAAAAATACTACAACATCGGTATCGCTACAGATACAGACAACGGCTTGATCGTTCCTGTTATCAAAGATGCTGATCGTAAATCCATCTGGATGATCGCTGATTCCATTCGTGATCTGGCAGCTCGTGGCCGCGATGGCAAATTGAGCGCGAACGAAATGAGAGGAAGCACAATCTCCATCAGTAACATTGGTTCTGCTGGCGGTATGTTCTTTACTCCAATCATCAACTTCCCAGAAGTTGCAATTCTCGGAACTGGACGCATCAGCGAAAAAGCCGTTATCAAAAATGGCGAAGTAGTTGCAGCACCTGTAATGGCTCTTTCCCTGAGCTTCGACCACCGTATCATCGATGGCGCAACAGCACAAAACTTTATGAACTACATTAAACAGCTGCTCGCTAACCCTGAGCTGCTTGTTATGGAGGTGTAAGATATGGTAGTAGGCGACGCTTCTCTCAATATCGACACATTAGTAATTGGTGCGGGTCCTGGTGGCTATGTAGCTGCCATCCGTGCTGCTCAACTGGGCCAAAGCGTATTGATCGTAGACAAATCCGAACTGGGCGGCGTTTGTTTGAACCGCGGATGTATTCCATCCAAAGCCCTGATCTCGGCTGCACACCAATATGAGTCTGCATTGCATGGCGAAGCTTTTGGTATCTCTGCAGAGAACGTAAAAGTGGACTTCAGCAAAACTCAAGAATTCAAAAACGGCGTTGTTAAGAAAATGACTGGCGGCGTAGCTGGTTTGCTCAAAGGCAACAAAGTTGAAGTTTTCAACGGTGAGTGCATGTTCATCAACGAAAACGAAGCTCGTGTATTCAACGATCACGAGTCACCACGTTACAAATTTAAAAATGCAATCATTGCAACAGGTTCCCGTCCAATCGAGTTGAAACCTTTCCCGTTTGGCGGACGCATTCTGTCTTCTACAGAAGCTCTGAACTTGCCTGAAGTTCCAAAAAGCATGATCGTTATCGGTGGCGGTTATATCGGTGCTGAGCTTGGCCAAATGTACTCTAAATTCGGTGCTAAAGTAACAATCATCGAAGGTTTGGATACTGTACTGCCAGGTTTCGATAAAGACATGACTAGCCTCGTAGCTAAAAACATGAAGAAAACAGGCATCGAAATCGTAACGGGTGCAAAAGCTGAAAGTGCTGAGCAAACGGATAAAGATGTAACTGTTAAATATTCCGTAAATGGTGAATCCAAAGAAGTAACTGCAGATTACCTGCTGGTTACTGTAGGACGTCGTCCAAATACAGACGGAGAGCTTGGTCTGGACCTGATTGGCGTAGACGTTGACGAGCGTGGATTCGTTAAAGTTGATCACCAAGGCCGTACTAGCATTCCTCACATCTTTGCAATCGGTGATATCGTATCCGGTCTGGCACTTGCCCACAAAGCTTCTTATGAAGGTAAAGTGGCTGCTGAAGCGATCGCAGGACAACCATCTGTAGTTGACTACAAATGTATGCCTGCAGTTGTGTTCACAGATCCTGAGTGCTCCAGCGTAGGTTACACTGAGAAAGAAGCTAAAGAAAAAGGCTACAAAGTAAAAGCTGGCAAATTCCCATATGCGGGTAATGGCCGTGCTGTATCTTTGAACCACGCTGAAGGCTTCGTGAAAATCGTTGCTGACGAAGAAAGCGGCCTCGTGTTGGGTTGCCAAATCGTAGGTCTGGAAGCTTCCAACCTGATTGCTGAGCTTGGTCTCGCAATTGAAATGGGTGCTACTCTGGAAGATTTGGCGCTGACTATTCACGCTCACCCTACTTTGGGTGAAATCGTGATGGAAGCTGCGGAACTGGTTATGGGTCATCCGATCCACATCATTTCCCGCTAATATCGTCTAAGCTTCGGATTCGTCCGGCATTATACGTAAATCAAGAAGGGATGGATAACGTGTTACAGCGTTGTCTGTCCCTTTTTTTATGTGAACACCTAAAGAGAGAGCCTGTTAATGACATGAATTAATGAGGTTCAGTAGCACTTAAATCAATTAAGCACCATGCAATCAGAAGCTTAATGTGGTACACTGTAACAACCAATATGACAGCGGAGGGCTTAGGTCGATGCTGTTTTTTTAAAAATAAGGCAAATTGGAGCAAACACCAGTTGTGTGAATGTTCTTGTTTGTTTTTATTGCTATGAAATTAGAAGTGCGAGGGGAATATAATTTGAAAAACTATCTCGATTTATTACAGGATATCTTGGATACTGGCGTGCATAAGGGAGATCGCACCGGAACTGGAACACAGTCGGTATTTGGCAGACAGCTCAGATACGACCTATCCGAAGGGTTCCCGCTGGTAACAACTAAGCGAATCCATCTGAAATCAGTCATTCATGAGTTGTTGTGGTTTTTGAGCGGGGATACGAATATATCCTATCTCAAGGAAAACGGCGTGAAGATCTGGGACGATTGGGCTGACGAAAATGGCGACCTAGGTCCGGTATATGGATCACAATGGCGTACTTGGGAAGCACCAAACGGGGAGAAGATCGATCAGATTGCTGCCGTTATTGATTCGATCAAGAATAATCCAGATTCACGGCGTCACCTCGTTAGTGCCTGGAATGTGGCGGAGATTAACAACATGAAATTGCCTCCTTGTCATTTCGCGTTTCAGTTCTATGTGGCTGAGGGTAAACTATCGTGTATGCTTACCATGCGTTCTGTAGATACGTTCCTCGGGTTGCCATTTAACATTGCCAGCTATGCGCTGCTGACACATATGATTGCGCAGCAGTGTGATCTTGAAGTGGGAGAGTTCATCTGGTCCGGTGGGGACGTTCATATCTACTCAAACCATGTGGAACAAGTGAAAACGCAGTTGGAGCGTGAACCGTTCGCGTTGCCTAAATTGGTAATCAAGCGCAAGCCGGATTCCATTTTCGATTATACGTTTGATGATTTTGAGTTTGAGAACTATCAGCATCATCCGGGTATTAAAGCCCCGATTGCCGTATAAACAGACACGGATTGAAGGAGTGTGAAATCTTGAGCATTGAACTTGTATGGGCGATGGGCGAGAATGGTGTCATTGGATTGAATAATTCCATTCCGTGGCGTTTGCCTAAAGATATGGCCTTTTTCAAGCAACGTACGTTGAACAAAACGATTATTATGGGACGTAACACATGGGAGTCCTTTGGAGGCAAGCCGCTTCCGCAACGTCGGAATATTGTTGTAACAAGAGATCTGAACTACCAAGCGAATCAGGCTGAAGTGGTGCATACGATTGAAGAGGGTCTGGAAGTTACAAAAGGCGAAGAGCTCTGCGTCATTGGCGGTTCCCAGGTCTATCGTGAGTTTTTGCCGCTCGCAGATCGTCTGGTGGTGACCAAAATCCATGAGAATTTTGAGGGGGATACTTTTTTCCCGGATGTGGATTGGTCGGAGTGGGATCTAACAGAACAGATCGAAGGCGAGCAAGATGAAAAAAATGTTTATGCATATACGTTTGAGTTCTACGAACGAAAACGGTAAAAGGGTCATAAGATGAAGTAGAAGAGCCCAAACATATGCTATTTACGAAGTATAGGGGCGCTGATTTGCGAAATATTCGTGAACAGCGTCTTTTCTTTTAGAAATAGAATGAAATAAATACGAATTAACATATAAATGACATAAATATGACGTAAAAATAACGAAAAAATGAATGCAATACATATCCCCTTAATCACTCTGTGGTAAAAAAGTATAAAAATTGTGGGAATTCACCGTTGTAAAGCCCTAAAATCAGTTATTGTTCGGATTTGGAAGCCTAAAACAGCATAAATTGTTGTTTTTAATGACAAATTACCTCACATTTAAATGACGTTTCGTCCGTTTTTTCATCAATTAAACGCCTGGTTTTGTACAGCCAAACCTTAGAAATAACCATTTTAAGGGTATTGACCATGGGTAGACTTGGACGATATGATGTATAAAATACAAATAATTATTCGGATAATCCATTTAATATTCAGCATGCAAAGTGCTACTATAATTGAAATATCTTCGAGAAGATTTTGTGATACAATATACAAAAACTCAAACATGAGTAATCCATTTCATATAGAACCATGCAGATGAAGGGATTAAGACAAGAACGGATGGGGGAAAACGTAAGATGTCTACACCTACTGGATTTATGGAATACAAACGGCAGCTGCCTGCGGACCGCCAACCAGCGGAGCGGGTTAAGGATTGGGAAGAGTTTCATAAACATATGGCTGAAGAAGAGCTCAGAACACAAGGTGCACGATGCATGGATTGTGGTACCCCGTATTGCCATACAGGTATAGATATGACTGGCGGAACGTCGGGCTGCCCTGTGCATAACCTGATTCCAGAATGGAATAATCTGGTGTATCGTGGTTTGTGGAGAGAGGCGCTTGATCGTCTGCACAAAACGAATAATTTCCCTGAGTTTACAGGTCGTGTCTGTCCTGCTCCTTGTGAAGGTTCATGCACAGTGGGACTGATCGGTGAACCTGTAACCATCAAAACGATTGAAGAAGCCATTATTGAAAAGGGTTTTGAAGAAGGATGGGTAGTTCCCCAGCCACCGGAGAAACGTACGGGTAAACGTGTAGCAGTTGTAGGTTCAGGTCCAGCAGGACTGGCTACAGCAGCTCAGTTAAATAAAGCAGGTCACTCGGTAACGGTATACGAGCGCTCCGACCGTGTCGGCGGTTTGCTGATGTATGGTATCCCTACGATGAAATTGGACAAAAACGTCGTTCAGCGTCGTGTTGATTTGTTGGAAGCAGAAGGCATTCAATTTGTAACAAACACGGAGATCGGTAAAGATATTGCTGCGCAGCAACTGGTGGATGATTATGATGCGGTTGTCCTGTGCGGCGGTGCAACCAAACCACGTGAGTTTAACATTGAAGGCAGTGACTTGAAAGGCGTACATTACGCCATGGATTTCCTGAATGGCAGCATCAAAAGTTACCTGGACTCCAACCTTGAGGATGGTAACTACCTGTCAGCACAGGACAAGGATGTTATCGTCATCGGTGGCGGGGATACAGGTTCCGACTGTGTAGCTACATCACTTCGTCATGGTTGTCGAAGCATTACACAATTTGGTACACATACTCAGGCTCCTATGGAACGTGATCGCATTAACAACCCTTGGCCACAATTCCCGAACGTATATACTCTTGATTATGCACAGGAAGAAGCGAAAGCATTGTTCGGTGACGATCCGCGTGAGTTCTCCATCATGACGACCAAATTTGTGGGTGACGACGAGGGTAATCTCAAAGAACTTCACACCGTTCAAATCGAGCGTATTGTAGATGAGACGGGACGTAAGATCTATCAGCCGATTCCGGGTACAGAGCGCGTCTTCCCAGCTCAAATGGCCATGATTGCTATCGGTTTTGACGGACCGGAACAGACTCTTGTGGAGCAACTCGGACTTGCAACAGACCGTCGTACCAATGTTAAGGCGCGTTACGGAAAATACAATACCAATGTGGATAAAGTATTTGCAGCAGGTGACATGCGTCGTGGTCAAAGTCTGGTTGTATGGGCAATTAATGAAGGCCGTGAAGCTGCCCGTGAAGTGGACAAATACTTGATGGGTGCTACAGTTCTCGTATAAAGAATAATGAGCCGCATATGGATATGGATTTGCAATTTTTTAATAAAATATATAACTGATTCAATAAAACTCTCGCAATTAGCGGGGGTTTTTTGTTGTTTTTAAGATAACATGAGACGTTCAGCTACAATTATTTTAGACAACTGTGAGGTATAGCATTGCTTTTTATCTCATAAAGATTTATTATTACATTATAATGATTATAAATAAGAAACGTAATGACACTTAATTAAAAACTACACGAATTGTGAAATTATAATATCCGGAGGTGCAATCTTTATGGCAAGTAACCGGGACAAATCCATTTCAGAACAGATTGATGACATTAAAAAACAGTTGGTTGCAAAAGGGTATAAGCTGACACAGCAACGAGAAGTTACGGTACGTGTGTTACTTGAGCATGAGAAGGATCATTTTAGCGCAGAGGAAGTATTTCTGCTAGTCAAGGAACAATTCCCCGAGATTGGCTTGGCTACGGTATATCGTACGCTTGAACTGCTTAGTGACCTACAGGTCGTAGAAAAGATTAACTTTGGGGACGGTGCTGCGCGCTTCGACCTGCGAAGTACGGATGGCTCACATCACCATCATCATTTGATTTGCACAGAGTGTGGCACTGTAGAAGAGATCATGGAGGATGGCTTGCTTCGTTTGGAACAACAAATCGAGCGTCAGTACGGCTTTGCCGTTACAGACCATCGTCTTGATTTTCAGGGCGTATGCAAAGAGTGCAGAGCGAAGCAGGCTTTGAATGAACAGGCAGCAGGGTAAATCCAATGGGGAGGATGCTCCCGCAACCAAAATCTGATATAATAAGTTTCAGAAGCAAGGGGCTTCCGTGGGCGGAAGGCCCCTTTTTGCCGTCATCTGGACGGTGAAGGAGGAGAGATGGACGGATGAAGACACTGGTTATTGCGGAAAAGCCCGACATGGGCCGAACCATTGCCGCCGTCATAGAACCAAGAGCCAAGAACAATCGCAATTATTTGGAAGGTGAGCATTACATTATCACCTGGGCGATTGGTCATCTATTGGGACTTGCTGAACCGGATGCCTATGATTCAAAGTACAAGCGCTGGAATATCGGCGACCTGCCGATCATTCCGGATCAGTTCAAGATTGTACCCAACCCCAGAACGAAAGATCAACTGAAAATGATCGGAGAACTTGCAAAAAGGGCATCGGCCATCGTTAATGCTTGTGATGCAGGGCGAGAGGGACAGTATATTTTTGCCTTAATTCAACAACAGTTGAAGCTGCGTCAGCCTGTCAAACGTCTGTGGATATCGGACCTGACCGCTGAGAGTATTAAACGTGGTTTTGACGGTTTGAAAGATGCCTCGGAATTTGAGAATTTGACCCATGCTGCCAGGGCTCGTAGTGAAGCGGATTGGCTGATTGGCATGAATGCATCCCGGGCTTTCACTACTCGACATAATGCCTTGCTCTCTGTAGGCCGGGTGCAGACTCCGGTACTGGCCTTGATCTATGATCGGGAAATCGAGATTGAAGCGTTCCAGTCCCAGACCTTTTATGAAGTAGCCGCATGGTTTCGTCAAGAAGGAGTGGAGTACAGGGGATTACGTCAAGGGGACAAGCTATCCGACCCCGCCATTGCTGAATCGATTGCGACCAGTGTGAAGGGGAAGACGGGACAAATTACCAAGTACGAAGCAAAACAGACCAAGGAGTATCCATACCGCTTGTATGATCTGACCCTTTTGCAGCGTGAAGCAAATGCCAAGTATGGATATGGAGCGAAGAAAACGTTGGATATTGCACAGGCGCTTTACGAGAAACATAAAGTGATCTCTTATCCACGGACCAATTCAAACTATGTTACGGAACAGAATATTGAAGGTATGCACAAAACGCTGAATCTGCTTAAAAATGGACCTTATAGTGAACTGGCGCAAGGAGCGAAACCTGAACTTGTTCATAAAGGTAACAAGGGTGTATGTAACCCATCCAGAGTTGAGGATCACCATGCGATTTTGCCTACATTGAAACGACCGGGTACGTTATCCAAGGATGAACAGAATATCTATGATCTGATCGTAAGACGTTTCTTATCTCATTTCTATCCGCCAGCAGAGTATAAGCAGCATACCGTGCTCACTGACGTTGAGAAGCACCAGTTCAAGACATCTGTGAAAGAACTGCTGTCACTGGGGTGGAAGGTGGTACTGGGAACTTCGGATCAGGAGCAGACAGGCAAGAAAAAGACAAAGAAAAATAGCAACGAAGAAGAGGAAGCAGAGGAATGGACGGACAAGGCCTTTGCCGTTCAACCTGAATTGCCTGTTCAATGTACCAAGAGTGAATTCAAGGAGAAGGCGACACAGCCTCCCAAGAGTTATACTGAGGGAACGTTGCTAAAAGCAATGGAGAGTGCAGGGAAACAGATCGAGAATGAAGAGCTACGTGATGCAATGAAGGACAGTGGACTGGGTACACCTGCGACTCGTGCGGCAACGATCGAACGACTCAAAAACGTGGGTTACATTACGATGCAGGGTAAAAAGATGCAACTGACGTTGAAGGGTCGGACAGCTATCGAGCTAATTCGTAAGGCAGGCGTAGATCTGTTAACTTCTCCTGAAATGACGGGCCAATGGGAAAGAAGACTGTACCAAATTTCCAAAGGTGAAGCGGGCCAGGACAAGTTTATGGAGAATGTCAAAAAATTTACGATGTCCATTATTGATAAAGTACGTGTGCAGGCACCCGCACCAGCGGATGCTTTTGGGGAAGACACACGTGGGGGACGGGGTAAAGGCAAAGGAGCCAAAACCCAGAGAACCAGCACTAGAACTACTTCTACCAAGACATCAGGTACTGGCTCAAGTACCATTGTAGGTTCGAAGCCTTCACGTCAAACGTCGGGAGCGTCATCCAGAACTGGCAGTGTTGCGAATGCAACGGCACAAACGCGAACTTCGACTTCCAGTCAACCGAGCGTTCGTGAAACGCTGGCATCCTGTCCATCACCGGGTTGCACCGGTCAGATTATTGAAGGAAAAAAAGGTTATGGCTGTACAAGGTTTAAGGAAGGCTGCGGCTTTGTCATATGGAAAGAGTACGTCGGCAAGAAAATCACCAGTACGATGTTAAAAGCGTTAATTGAAAAGGGAAGTACTCAAGTACTGGCTTTTAAACGAAAAGACGGAAGTACGGTGAAGGCACGTATTATTTTGCAAGATAAGGTAACAGGTAAGCTATCTGCGGAAAAGCAGGATGCATAGGTGTATTGGATGTAAAAGCAGAAAGAAGAACGTGAAGGCTGATATACCAGCGCCAAATCCTATTATAATTAAATAAGAAAAGGACCCTTATCCAAGGGTCCTTTTTTGTTGCTGCTGTTGTATATTTTCATGGATGACCTTCGGTACCTCTTCCAGGGCAGTAATGGTATACATCGATGTCTCTGGATTAGGTTGAAGCTCCACCATGTTGTATTGCCATTCGTTCGGCTGTTTGATATATATGCTATGGATGCCGGCCGTCACTGCTGGCATGATGTCTGTGCGCAGTGAGTTTCCAATCATCCAAGTTGCACGACGTTCAAACGGTCCAGTTGAAAGAATGCCTTCGAGCGCTTCAATGTTCTTATGTTGCCGAATATAGATCCGGTCATCGAAATAAGCCGAGAGCTTCATCTGGTCAATCTTCCGCTGCTGAATTACGGTTTCTCCACCTGTATACAGGTAGAGGGCATGTCCAGCTGATTTAAGATTCTCCAGCGTTTCGACCATATGAGGATAAGGTTCAACCTCTTGGTCATAAACACTCATTCCCAATTTGGTGAGGTAAGACTCTTCTTGATGAGAGGTTGGCTTTGAGAACTTCTGGGAGAAGTAACGGTAGGTATCAATAAGGGATTGCGGGAAATGGTGACTTGCAAATCCCAGTTTGTTGACCCCGGTTACATCAATCTCCAGCTGTTTCTCCCTAATTTGTTGAACCGTTAGGGCATGTCCATCAAACCACTCCTGCATATTCTCGAAGAATTCACCAAGCACTAGGTTGAAATATTTATTGCAATACACGAGTGTATCATCTAGATCAAACAAAATATGTTGTTTTATTATTTTCATATCCAATTCACTCCTTGCAGCAGCAGCACAGTTGTTCATATTTTATATGCGAATATAAGATTCCAGGAACATATTCAATTCAGATACGCCATCTGGTCGAATACTGTATTTCTCCTTGCGATTACTGCCGAGCAGATGGGTTCGCAGCAGTCCGGCGATGCGCAGTGCCATAACCTGATCTTTAACCATATCCTCGTCTTTACCCAGCTCCTCACACATCTCAGCGAGTGACTTCGGTTCACCTGACACGTAGCGTAGAAGACGGAGTCTTTCCGGATCAGCCAGGGCATGTGTGAAACGAAGCAGACAGGTTGGTGGTTGGTCTTCATCCTCTTCGGGTGCGTCTACAGGATACTGCATGATCATCATGCCCTCATAGAAGCAGTACATATTAATGGGGCGGTTGTGGACGGTTGGAAACAGGATAACTTCATCCAGTCCAGGCATCGGTTCAACCAGAACACCCGCAGTAGCGTATTCAATAAGGAGTTCAGGCCCCATTTTTTCAAGCAGTACGCGTTTCTCTTCAGCGTCTTCCTCCAGCCAGGTACGATAATCCTCACTCATATTCTGGCAGTAATGCTGATCCCAGAGTCGCAAAAGTGGCACATAGCTATCCCGAATACGTGTAGATTCTTCTATTGTAAGATGGGGTAGCAGAACAGATACGCGTGCGAACAGCTCTTCGGCTGTTAGTCCAGCAAGCATATCCAGAAAATCAATATTCTCATTAGAAGTGTTCCGATAGGCCGCCCATGCAAATAATACATCAAAGTCATCAAAAGGCCAGGTGGCAGCAGGTGCGAGCGCTGCTCGAACATTGGAACTTAGTTTGCCTTCCACCTCAATGATCCATTCAGGGCCAACATCCAGATGTTGAATCCACTTCTTCGTTACATATACCAAAAAGCTGTTGAGCATTTCATATATCGGTGAAACATCGATTTTAACATGATAAGCCATATGATGCAGAATCCTCCCGTCACATCTAAATGTACGCAGCGACTTAAGTACTATTATGGCTTGTTTTGCAGGGCGTTGTCCACTATAATGTTCAAGTCCAGGGCAAAACGCCTGGCGTAACCATACATGATCAATAGAATAGTTATAACATGCGAAAGGTCGTCAGTGATGGCGATTTTTCTTTGTATGCTTGCAGGAGGAATGATTTTGTGTCATCTATAACCACCCCCAAATTATCACATTCTACATCAAACTATCTCATTCTGATTACCGTTATTGTTGTTGCGGGGATCAGCCAGGGACTTTTATTGCCGGTGCTCTCCATTTTCTTGGAGCAAAAAGGAGTCTCGCCGGGTTTGAACGGATTGAATGCAGCCGCATTGTACGTTGGTTCTTTTGCCATGACCTTGGTGGCGGAACGACTGCTGGGAGCTATTGGTTTCAAAAAGCTGATTATCGGCGGACTGTTATTTGTCATGATTCCCCTGATTCTATTTCCTTATTTTCCGAATATCAAAATTTGGTTTATTTTGCGTCTCGTTGTCGGAATCGGTGATAGTGCACTCCATTATTCTGCCCAGTTATGGGTACTACTGGTGACCGCACCCGAAAAACGCGGACGTTACATCTCTTTATATGGTATGTCCTATGGTTTAGGATTTAGTATTGGCCCATTGGGAATCAAGCTGCTCGGGTTTGGGGATGCCGTTCCATTCTGGGTATTATTCGTATGTATGGCTGCGGTACTTATGCTTGTATTAATGAAGCTTCCCGATACGAAGCCGGAAAAGGCCGAACATGGACAACTGCCTGAACGCCGTTTCCGTCGCAGCTTGGCCTGGGCATGGTATGCGCTGTTGCCTGCGTTATTGTATGGCTACATGGAAGCCGGGATGAACAGCAATTTTCCGGTATACGGGCTACGTATTGGTTTGGATGCCAATCAGATATCGTCCTTGCTGCCTTTTGTCGGAATAGGTGGTCTGTTTCTGCAATTACCTCTAGGTATGTTGAGTGACCGTTATGGTCGAAAGCAAACGTTAATGTTTGCTGGTATTACAGGAGGTATCATCTTCATGCTGGTTCCTGTGGCCGGCACACATTTCTGGTGGACACTTGTGCTGTTGACCATAGCAGGAGGTCTGGTAGGTTCATTTTTCTCGCTTGGCCTGGCCTATGCCGCAGATATTTTGCCAAAAGCGCTGCTGCCTGCAGCGAACGTGGTGGCCTCATTTCATTTTACAATTGGAAGCATCATTGGACCGAATCTGGGTGGGCAAGTGATTAACTGGATTTCACCAGGAAGCATGTTTATTTTGCTTGGATTCATGTATCTTCTTTTTGGTGCAGCAGGTGTATTATTTCGTCGTAAACCTATGCTCGAATCTGTGGTAAAATAGAAGCTGGTGTTCGCATGGAAATTGATGTCCATTTCCGAGTACACTAGTAGTAGGGAAAAACATGGACAAGAGGAGACATCGCGATGATCAGAGTTGAGGGTTTAAGCAAATCCGTTGGAGCGGACCGGGTTCCGATTCTGCGGGATATACGATTCGATATGCAACAGGGAGAAATGATTGGTGTAGTGGGCTCAAGTGGCAGCGGAAAAAGCATGCTGCTTAAATGCCTTGCTATGATGGAAAAATGGGACAGTGGTCGATTTACGGTGGACGGCGCCGAGATTATAAAAGAAGGTTGGTCTGGAAAACGGAAAATTAAACGGGAATGGGCATACTTGGAACAGAATCCGCAATTGTATCCGAGACGTACAGCTTTGAAAAATGTATTGATCGGTCGTTCTGGTCAAACTCCTCTATGGAGAATGGTAACAGGTATGGTTCGTTCCGATGATTATATGGGTGCGATGGATTATCTGGAAGGGCTCGGATTGCTGGATAAAGCACACCAGACGGCAGAGAAACTCAGCGGTGGCGAGAAGCAGCGTGTTGCGATTGCCCGAGCGCTGGCGCATGGCGCCAAAGTTGTTTTGGCGGATGAACCTGTCATCGGACTTGATCCTCATACCGCAGATACGGTGCTGGAAACACTGCGCAAATTGTGCGAAGAGGAACGGGCTACCGTAATTGCAGTATTGCCGATTGAGATGGCAGAGAAACATGCGACCCGCATCTGGGGTCTTGCAGAAGGCAAGATTGCTTTTGATATACGTGGACGTCGGTTGACACAGCAAGAAAAAAATATGATTTAAACTATTGAAAAGAGTGATGAATTTGCTTAATTCACGGTGGGGGCGCCTGTTAGCGGGGGGAGCAGTAAGTATCTTGCTCGGTTCAGTCCTTAGCGGATGTACTGTCATAAGCGATCCTAAGGGTTTGATGAGAAAACCAATGATGTCTACAGACAAGGAAAAATTATTAAATGTGGTTCAGCGGGAACAGCCACCCGAAAGCAAATTGATTCGCCCCAAAGACATGAATAATACCAGTATGATTCGTGTTGAAGACCTAAACGGAGATGGTACTCGGGAAGCCATCGTTTTCTATGAGACCCCGAATGAGAACGTGCGAATTCATGGAATGTTGTTGGAAGAGCAGGGGGATTCATGGGTTAAGAAGTTGACATTTGATGTTCCGGGGAATGAACTGCAATCGTTCAAAGTTTTGGACATTACCAATGATGGGAATCCGGATATTATCTTGGGTGTAAGTTTACAAGAACAGAAAGCATTAACTGCTTATTCTTATAAAGCTGGAGCACTTGAACAAGTGTTGGGTGGTGTTCCGTATAATCAATATATTATAGATGATGTTCAAGGGAACACCCTCGATCTAAACGGGGACAAGAAAAATGATTTCGCAATCGTATCCCTGAACAATAGCGGATTTGCATCTATTGCGTTGTATCAGTACGACGAAGGAAGTTTCAAGGAAGTTGACAGAATGCAGACGGACTATACTGTGAAAGAGATATATAATGCTCTCGGTGGTCAGATTGCCAAAGATAAAGTGGGTATTGTACTGGATTCAGAGCTGGATGACCGTAGTACATTCTCACAGATCATATACGTAAAAGATAACAAGTTAGTGAATGCTTTTAAATCGCCTGATCAAACCTACAGAGATGACAAAATTTTAAGCGGTGATGTCGACAATGATGGTATTATTGAGTTTGGCTTGAAGGAAACGCCTAAAGGCTGGGAACATTACGTATTTGATTCCCGGATGTGGTTCTATACCTTTTATCAATGGGATGGCAAGGATGATAAGAAATTTGTCTCATTCCAATATCGGGATGATGCTGACTTATTCCACTTGAATCTGAAGGCAGAGTGGTATGGGAAGATTACCATTGATACCAAATCGGAAAAAGAAAAATACATTCGTTTTAAAATGATTGATACGGATGAAACCGTAGGTGAAATAAAATATTTCACGCTTTCTCAGTGGGAACAGGAAAAAGGCAAAAGTTGGAAAGAGATTACCCGAACGAACGATCGGGTCATTGCTTCCCGCGGTGCACAACTGGATGCCGATGATGGATTGCTTGACAATATACCGCAACTGAATAGAAAGGAAGAACTTAATGAGTAAAGTACTTATTCTAGAGGATGAAGAATCCATCCGCAGTTTTATTGTTATTAATTTGAAAAGAAACGGGTTTGAAGTGCTTGAAGCGGGAGATGGACACGAGGCGCTTCGCATTTTACAATCCGTACCAGATATCGACTTGGCTTTGCTGGATGTTATGGTTCCTGGAATTGACGGATTTGAAGTGTGTCGTCGTATTCGTGAAACGAATGAACGTCTGGGAATTATTTTCCTCACAGCCAAAGTACAGGAGCAGGACAAGGTATATGCGCTTTCCGTTGGCGCGGACGATCACGTAAGTAAGCCGTTTAGTCCAACCGAGCTGATTGCACGTATACAATCTTTGTTGCGCCGAGTCAATGTTCACCGGGAGACGGCTGCAAAGGTAACGTTCCAATCAGGGCCGTTCTCGCTGGATCTAATCTCCAAGCAATTTAAGAAACAAAATGAATTAATTGAGTTAACACCAACCGAATTTTCCTTGATTCAATTTTTCTTGGAAAAGGAAAACACACCGCTTAGTCGAGATGTACTGCTGGATCACGTATGGGGCAAAGAGTATATGGGTGATCCCAAAATCGTGGACGTAAATATTCGCCGCTTGCGCCAGAAAATTGAGAACAATCCTTCCGAACCTGAATACCTGCAGACTGTATGGGGTCACGGTTACAAATGGAAGGGCCGGGATCAATGATCAAAAAAGGCATCACACGACAGATTGTACTACATTACTTCATTGTAGTTTTTCTGGCTCTGCTGTTGGTGGAATTCGTATTTATGCTGGCGGTGCAACGATATTATTATGAGAGTATCTACAATACAATCAGTACCCATATCTCCAATTCGAAGGATTTTTTTGAGCCTCTAGCTCGTGAGAGTAATTCGGAAGATGGAAATAACCTGTCCAGACTACTTGTTAATTTGGAATTATCTAATACAGAACTTGAGATTCTGGATCTGAACGGTCATGTGTTAGCGAGTTCGACTGCATTTGAATCTGACCGTGCCGTTCTGCAAACGAGTGATATTCAACAGGCGTTAAATGGCGGTATGGGACGTTGGGTAGGCAGACAACCCGCCACGGGAGAGCAGGTCATGGCCGTTTCCCACAAGTTTGATCTAGGCGGCGAAAATACGTATGTTATTCGATACCTAACATCGCTCGAAAATGTGAATTCCAAGTTATTGTTCATGGGGATGCTTGCGATTGCAGTAGGTGTTGGCGTACTGGCAATTGTCTTGATTATTAGTATAGGTATGGCCAATTCCATTGTACGACCGATTAACAATATTACGGCAGTGTCCGCTCAGATGGCCCGAGGACGTCTGGATGTGAGAGTTAAGGGCAACTACAAACATGAATTAGGCGAACTGGCATCCACTCTGAATTTTATGGCACATGAAATTGTGCGCAGCAATCAGATCAAAGACGATTTTATTTCTTCCATTTCTCATGAATTGCGAACGCCCCTGACCAGTATTAAAGGGTGGAGTGAGACGCTGGACTCCGGTGGATACGATCCGGATGAAACGAGGATTGGAATGAGTATTATCTCTAAAGAAACGGAGCGTCTGATCGGACTCGTAGAAGAGATGCTCGATTTCTCCAAATTGCAGCAAAATCAGATGAAGTTGGTGAAAGGGACCGTCAGCATTCGTGAGATTGTTCAGGAAACTATGTTGAATGTTTGGGCAAAAGCTGAGCAAAAACAGATACATCTCAAGTTGGAAAGCGATGAAAATCGTGCTTTCAATGTTTTTGGGGATGGTAACAGACTAAAACAAGTCTTCCTGAACATTGTAGACAATGCGATCAAATTCTCCCATGAGAATTCATGGATCTTTTTATCGGTCAAAGAAGAAGACGGGCAGATTATAGCTGCTGTGCAGGATACGGGTATTGGTATCAGTGAAGAGCATTTAATCAAGGTGCGTGATCGCTTCTTCCAGGTCAATCACCAGAATGGTGGAACAGGGCTCGGGCTTGCTATTACGCAGGAACTGGTAGAACTGCATGAGGGAACAATTATCATGCAAAGTGAACTCGGAACGGGAACAACTGTTACGGTGACATTACCAGCTTTACCGGAGGAAGAGACGGTGGAGGAATCCATAATGCAGAATGATGAAGCCGAAGTGACTCTCGATACGAAGTTAACTCAAGGTGAGTCTGATCCGAAAAAAAATTGAATTTTTGCATAAATATTGTTTTCGCACCAAAAAGGCGAGCCATATATGGCTCGCCTTTTCTTTAGCTTATGAAGAAAGTTCACCAGCGCGCAGACGCCCACTTTTTTCATAAACATCTTTCAGCATGCGTACAGGTTGTGTACGTACAGCCGGTTTGGCGGAGACAATCTCATTTGGTCCGACAACCACGATTTCATCCGCCGTACCTTTGACAATGGCACCGTCTTTAATAATGGCACCTTCGCCAATGATGGCGCGTTCGATGTGAACACCGCGACCTACCCGTGCATTTGGCATAATCACGCTGTCTTTAACTTCAGAACCTTTACCAACTTCGGCTCCGCAGAAAATAACAGAACGTTCAGCCCGGCCATCAATGGAGCAGGATTCATGGATCATGGAGTGCAGGAGCTCAGCACGTGTATTACGTGCTTTGTATGCACTTGGTTTAGTTCTCCAGTCACGAGTAAACATTGGCCAGTCTTCTTTTTGCAGGCTCCAGTCTTCATCGTTATGAAGCAGATCCATGTGCGCATCCCATAAACTCTTCACGGTACCCACGTCTTTCCAATAACCATTGAAGTTATATACGAAAAGAGGGGTATTCTCATTCAACATTTGAGGAATCACATCTTTACCGAAGTCATGGCTGGATTCCGGATTAGCGGCATCTTCGAGCAAGTGGCGCTTCAGATATTCCCATTTGAACATGTAAATGCCCATGGAAGCCAAATTACTTTTCGGTTCGGCCGGTTTCTCGGCAAACTCGGTAACTCTCAGATTCTCATCCGCTGCCATAATGCCGAAGCGATGGGCTTCCTCCCAAGGAACCTCCATAACGGAGATCGTCGCTACCGCTTCATTCGCTGTATGAGCTTCCAGCATTTCACGATAATTCATATGATAGATATGGTCACCCGACAAAATTAGAACATTTTCGGGGTTTTGTTGGTCAATATAGTCAATATTTTTATAAATAGCATCCGCGGTTCCCAAGTATTCGTCATTTCCTGTATGATAAGATGGAAGTAAGGAAATTCCTGCCTCACTTGAAGTACCATGTCCCCAAGGTTCTCCTCCACCAATGTGATCATGTAATGAATCAGCTTGATACTGCGTCAGAACACCTACAGTGTCGATGCCTGAGTTTACGCAGTTGCTGAGAGGAAAATCGATAATCCGGTAGTGCCCGCCAAACGGTACAGCGGGTTTTGCGATACTTGAGGTTAAAGGGGCTAATCGCTTCCCTTCTCCTCCCGCCAACAGCATAGCGATGCAATCTTTATTAAACATAATCGTTTCCCTCCCAAGATATTTGTCCAGTGTAGTACATACATAAACGCAATGCGGAGCTATTGAAACGATGTATACTGTAAAAATCCTGAAAAATTACAACATTTTTTTACACACCGCATTTTTCTTTTCAACTTGGCTAGAATGGGGTAATGGTTAATGTTATATCTATTTTCTGGAGAAGAAGGTGATCTCTTGGCCATTCAACCGTTAACAAACCCGGAAATTTCGCCGGAGCACATTTATTTGTTTCATGAAGGAAACCTTCATCACAGTTATCGAATAATGGGCGCACAGCCTGCGATCGAAGATCATCGTCAGGGGTATCGTTTTACCGTGTGGGCTCCGAATGCCACAGAAGTAGGCCTGGCTTTAGACCGTAATGGATGGAAAGGTGAACAGGAACCTTTATATAAGATACCCGATTCTGGATTTTGGAGTCGTTTTATTCCGGAAATCAGTGAAGGAACATTATACAAATTCCGTATATTAACGGAAGAGGGTACCGAATTGCTTAAAGCTGACCCTTATGCTTTCCAGGCTGAAGTTCGTCCGCGTACGGCATCGGTCACTAGCTCCATCGAAGGTTACAAATGGAATGATGGCGCGTGGAGACGCAAACAACGAGGCGTTTATAACAAACCTCTACATATTTATGAAATGCATGCTGGAACCTGGAAACGGAAAGAGGACGGCACACTCTACAGTTATCGTGAACTTGCGGACTTGCTTGTTCCTTATTTATTGGAAATGAAATATACCCATGTTGAGATGATGCCACTAAGTGAACATCCTTACGACCTATCGTGGGGGTATCAAAACACAGGATTTTTTGCGCCAACCAGCCGTTACGGGCAGCCTAAAGATCTGATGTATCTAGTTGATACTCTACATCAGGCAGGAATAGGCGTTTTGCTCGATTGGGTCCCCGCACATTTTGCGAAGGATGCTCATGGCTTGCGTTTGTTTGATGGAACGCCCTTGTATGAATATGCAGATCCACTGTTAGCAGAGAGACCAGGCTGGGGCACACTCAGCTTTGACTACTCTAAACCTGAAATTCGTTCGTTTTTGATCTCTAATGCGTTGTATTGGATGGAGATGTTCCATTTCGACGGACTTCGGGTCGATGCGGTAACCAGTATGCTTAAGTTGGATTTCGAAAAGCAGCCAGGACAATACCGAACGAATAACGAAGGTGGCCTGGAAAACAAGGAAGCTGTTGCTTTTTTGCAGCAGTTGAATGAAACGATCTTCAAGTACTTTCCCTATGCTCTGATGATGGCAGAAGAATCCAGTGCATGGCCGATGGTTACTTCGCCAGTAGATCAGGGTGGATTAGGGTTCAACTACAAATGGAACATGGGTTGGATGAACGATACACTTGATTACATGGAATCGGATTTTCACGAACGTCCTTCCAAACATCATTTGCTGACATTCCCAGTCGTATACTCCTTTGCTGAAAATTACGTGCTTCCTCTGTCTCATGACGAGGTCGTTCATGGCAAAAAGTCGCTCCTAGACAAGATGCCAGGAACATACGAGCAGAAGTTTGCCGGCATGCGTGCCTTCATGGGGTACTTTATGACATTCCCAGGCAAGAAACTGCTGTTTATGGGTGGAGAATTCGGCCAGTTTATCGAATGGAAAGATGAAGATCAACTGGACTGGTTTTTGCTGAACTATGACAGTCACCGTAAACTCCACAAGTTTGAACGGGATCTGTCCGAGCTATACTTGGGCGAAAAAGCTTTGTGGGAGCTTGATCATTCCTTTGACGGTTATGAATGGATCACTCCGGATGATCAGGACCA
This sequence comes from Paenibacillus sp. RU5M, assembly GCF_900221055.1. NCBI lineage: Bacteria > Bacillati > Bacillota > Bacilli > Caryophanales > Paenibacillaceae > Paenibacillus > Paenibacillus sp. RU5M. The sequence goes on from NZ_OBQM01000001.1 coordinate 719,166, forward strand.
AAGTGTCATTTCATATGTGCGCAAAGGAAAAAAATCTGCGGATACACTCCTTGTGCTCATTAACTTTCAGCCAGTCAAGCGGGAGCGTTACCGGATTGGTGTCATGCGTCCCGGTATGTATACCGAAGTACTGAACAGTGATCATTCCGATTACGGCGGATCAGGCATTATCAATGATATGCAGCTTACTACAGAAAAGATTCCTTTTCATGGGCAACCACATAGTCTGGAAGTTGTTTTGCCACCGCTAAGTGTAGTTATTTTAAAAAAGAACACACGTCGGAAAACGGATGCACTGCCCCTTGAAGTTCAATCCGTCAGAGCAAAAGCCAGTACCACTAAAACCAGTAAAACAAAAGAAAGCACTACAGTTAAACCCAAAAGGAGGACGAAGGCATGAATATTCTATTTGCTGCTGCTGAAGTACATCCATTTATCAAAACAGGAGGCCTTGCTGACGTCATCGGTGCATTACCACAGGCACTAAAGAAGAGTGGGGCAGATGTTCGTGTCATTTTACCCAAATACAAGGGCATCCCGGATGAGTATAAAGAGGCGATGGAGCCTGTGATCACGACAGATGTTCCTCTTGGTTGGCGCAGACCTTATTGTGGAATAGAGATGCTGGTTCATGACGGGATTCCTGTCTACTTTGTAGACAATGAATACTATTTTGGACGGGATGGCGTGTATGGGTATATGGATGACGGGGAGCGTTTTGCCTTCTTCAATCGTGCTGTTCTTGAGGTGTTGCCACAAATTGAATTCAAGCCGGATGTGCTGCACAGTCACGATTGGCACGCGGGTATGATTCCTTTACTACTGGAGGCTCACTTTGCTCATGATCCTTTTTATAGTGAGATGAAAACCGTTTTTACGATACATAACCTGTTATATCAAGGTGTGTTTCCACATGATTTGTTCAGTGATTTGCTTGAGCTGGATGATCGGTATTTCACGGTGGACGGGGCAGAATATTATGGAAATGTCAATTTCCTTAAGGCAGGAATCGTTTTTGCGGATCATGTAACGACCGTCAGTCCTACTTACGCCAAGGAAGTACAAACCTCCTATTATGGCTATGGTCTGGATGGATTGCTCAGTTCATTGGGCGATCGTTTCAGTGGGATTGTCAACGGTATTGATACCAAGAGTTACAACCCGGCAGCGGACAATAAAATTGCGGTTAAATACAGAACCAGCCTGTCCAAGAAAATCGAGAACAAGATCGAGCTGCAAAAGGAATTAGGATTGCCTGTACGTCCGGATGCTCCACTTATGGTGATGGTTACAAGGCTTGTGGATTCCAAAGGTTTGGATCTGGTATGTCGTGTATTGGATGAATTATTGTACTATGACGACATTCAATTCGCAGTATTGGGTACCGGGGATCCGGCTTATGAGCACTGGTTCCGTGAGGCAGCGAATCGTTATCCGCTGAAAATGTCTGCTCAGATCACCTTCAATGATGGGTTATCCCGCCGTTTCTATGCCGGCAGCGATCTGTTCTTGATGCCATCAAGGTTCGAGCCATGTGGTATTAGCCAGTTGCTTGCACTCCGTTATGGCAGTGTACCACTTGTCCGGGAAACAGGGGGTCTGAACGATACGGTGCAGGCATACAATGAATTCAGCGGTGAGGGGAATGGATTCTCTTTCACCAGCTTTAACGCCCATGATATGATGAACACCATTCGCCGTGCTGAAGAATTTTACCATCAGCCAGAGCACTGGAAAAAGATCGTGAAAAATGCAATGAGCGGAGATTACAGCTGGAACGTCTCAGCTGAAGAGTATATGGATATTTATCGACGCATAATGCTTGAATCTGTGAAATAGATTTGCACAAATGAGCCGCAGTATATTCGTACTGCGGCTTTTTTGTACGATCATAAGGAGGAGGCGAATTTAATTTAAAATGAACAACTACATTAATTTTACCTCTACTTACAATCCTAATTTGCAGGCTTTAAGCAGTACCGACGGGTATAATGCCGTTAAAATGAATGAAATGTTTGGCCAGATCATGGGGAATATCGCCGCTGTGCAATCCACGCTGACGGGCAGCCTTATTGATGTGAGGAGTTTTGCTCCGGGAGATGGAAGCGATCAGACAGCCCAGATCAAAGCTTTTTTTGACTCGGCACAGGATGGTGATGTTTTATTATTTACGCCAGGGCACTATAAAGTAATCAAGGCGGGCTGGTTCTATACGTTTAGTGGAAGATCTGTCATCATCAAGGCGTTGCCAGGAGCAATATTGGAGGTTTCGGATCAGGGAATCCGAATTGAAGGAAGCAATCATGTAGAGATTAGTGGCGTGACTTTGGTTCGTACGACTCAAGCAGCTTGGAGTAAAAACAAGACAGGTTTATACATCGAGAATTCAAGCAATGTATTGTTGCAAAATAACGATATTAGTAAATTTACCGATGGCATTGGAGTCAATGGTTCCAGCAGTCAAGACAATCCCGCCCGAAATGTCGTGATAAGAAACAATAAACTTCATCACTTGGGAGAAGAACCGATTGCAGTTCGGAGTCATTTGGTTTTTGTGGTGATTCGTGAGAATGACTGTTACCGATATCTTGGGGATGGCATTCTGGTCAAGGGAACATGGCATGTTTCGATCACCGATAACTTTCTGCACACTCCTGTATTATCCAGTGATCCAGATTATGCTGCTTTTTCAGGCGGACAACAAGTGAGTAATATGCCTTCAGTAGGCGGCGGGATTACCTGTAACAATGAGGGTGGCGAGACTGGAGCCAAAAATCTGCATATACATGGAAACAGCCTGAATGGAACAGCATTTGGCGTGGGGCTTATCGGTTTCGAAGGTGCCTTTGTAACCTCCAATGTCTTTAAGGATATCAAAATCACTTCTGTCATTTCGGTATCTTTCTTTCCCTCCCGATACAATCCCAACGGTCTGAGCAACCATTTGTTTGTAATCCAGGGCAACCTGATCGACACCATTTTAAGACCAAGTGCTACTGCTGCCATTGAAGCTAAAACCAGTACAGGTGCAGAAGGCATGGACATCGGAATTATATCTGACAACATCATCATTCCAAGAGGAAAACGCTGGGGAATTGTCGCGGATGGTCATATTATCGTAAAAGGTAATTACATTGCCCAAGCGGGCATAGCCATGGATATTGCCAATGGAGTGATTGCATCAAGCAACATCATTGAGCCTGGCTTTGAGACGACCAATCCTGACCGAATGGTCAGTTTGCATAATGATTGTACCTTTTCTCATAATTCAGTTGCAGGAAAAGGTACATGTATACAATTACGTGGCTCGAACAATATCATAACTGGAAATCGTTTAAAATATGAGGGGACATGGTGGGCAGTGCATCTGGATATTGTTAATAATACGGTGGAGGGAAACATCATAAGAGATAACATGCTGATGGTTGCGGCAAGTGCGACGGGACGTTATCTCTTTGGCGCAAGTCCTTTTACAAATGGGAAAAACGTAGTGGTTGATCTGGTTAAAGATAATAATGGAACGTTATATCAATTAGTAAATGAAATTGTCATGCTTGGTCCGAATTCTACACGATGGAGAATAACTATAGATGCAAAAGGAGATTTAAAAACGACGAAGTTATAGCTTTAGTTCAGTTTTTCGTTAGAAAACTCCTGAAGAATCCAATGATTATTAAAGAGTTATTCAATATTTCAGGAGTTTTCTGGAAATTAGTTAACTCGGTTCCAATTGTCTATACAAAATACGGTATCCGTAAGGATCAAGTTTAATATTCATCATTCCATTGGTGGGAACAACAGCATCTTCGGTTAGTGCATCCTTCCAGTCCTTGGTTTCCATCGGATGTGACAGGGTACGTTCTTGCGGAGTATTGTTCATCCACACTGTGAAGTGAAGAGTGTCATCCATACGTTCATAAATGATGCATGGATCATTGTGATCCGCCTTCAAAAAACGGAAGCGACCTTTACGCAGAGCTTCATTACTTTTCCGCAAATCAATCATCAGGCGGTAGAAGTCATAAAGCTCCTGATCTTGCTTGGCAGGATCCCATTGCATGCATTTACGGCAATCCGGGTCACTCTCTCCGCGTATACCAACCTCATCCCCATAGAATATACAGGGTGTACCAATATAAGTGAAAAGAAACACAACCGATAATTTTAATCTGCGTTTGTCTTCTCCAGCCCGAGTAAGCAAACGTGGGGTATCATGACTGCACAGCATGTTGAAGATGACTTCATTCGTCTGTTGCGGGTAACGCATAATGAGTGATCCCATCTCGTTAGCGAAGTTATAACCATCCATCGAACCACAGAAGAACTCAAGCACCTTGTCAGCAAAAGGGTAGTTCATTACGGAATCAAATTGATCTCCCATGAGCCAGGTCAGGGAATCACTCCAAACTTCGCCTACAATATAGGCTTCCGGATTGGCGGTTTTGACCACTTTGCGGAAATCGCGCCAAAAATGGTTATCCACTTCATTCGCAACATCGAGTCGCCAACCGTCGAGTTTAATCTCCTTGATCCAATATTCAGCCACATCAAGCAAATAGTCTTTTACTTCGGGATTGGCGGTGTTGAACTTGGGCATATTGCCATAAAACCCAAATGTATCGTAGGTAGGGATACCATCCTTAATCTGTACCGGATATTCATTGATATGAAACCAGTCTGCATATTTGGAGTTTTTTCCATACTTCAGGACATCCTGAAAAGGAGGGAAGTCTTCACTGCAATGGTTAAAAACCGCGTCAAGCATGACACGGATTCCGCGGCGATGACATTGTTCTGCTACTTTTTTGAGCATTTCATTATCCCCGAAATGAGGATCTACTTTTTTATAATCAACGGTATCGTATTTATGGTAGGAGTTTGCTTGGAACAGCGGGGTAAAGTAAATGGCATTAACACCGAGTTTAGTCAGATCGTCCAGGTGATTGAGCACACCTTGCAGGTCTCCGCCAAAGTAGTTATCCAGTTCAGGTCGGCCACCCCATTCCTGGGTTCCTTCAGGGTTCAGGTCGGGATTGCCATTAGCAAACCTTTCGGTCATGATTTGGTAGAACACGGCTTCTTTGGCCCATTCGGGAACCTTAAATACATCGATTTCATGAATGTAGGAAAATTCATAATATCCTCCTGTAGGGTACGGGGGAGCATAATGAATTCCGTTATCAGCCAGATATATATTTTCGGTACCTGCGGTGATACGGAAGATGTAAGTCAGACGCTTGAATTTGGGCTTAACTGCCGTTTCCCAATAATCAAACATACTGTCGGAAGCCGCTTTCTCCAATTGAATTTCCTTATAGGTTCCATTCCAATCGTATTTATCACCAGTCAGTGCAGTCACATATTGTACATCGTCTCTCTTCGTTCGTACACGCAGGTGAATCGTCGAGGGATTATAAGCATAAGCCCATTTATCGCGGGGAACGTGGTACATCGCTTCGAGCAGCATGACAACACCTCCTGAACTTAAGATAAAGTTATAGCTATAAATAACCAAGTTAGACAGCATGTGAACCATAAGTACAGCCGCTAAATGTAAAAATTTCAACATTTTTCAACGTTTTCTTTTCACAGCATTTCCAGCTTGTGTCCGTATATACGTATTTATGATAACAAAAAGGGCGCTCCTTAAGACCCCAAATGCAGGTCCTGCAGAACACCCTACTGTTAAGACGCAGCATTTTGCGAAAAACTTAGCGACTTGCTTGCTTAAACTCTGTTTGAATGGTTTGCAGCAATTCAGGCTGTGTAAGAACATCATAAGCAGTTGCAGCAAGTGCCTTGGCTCCAAGGATCATACCATCCAGGGCCCGTTCCTGAAGCGCCAGATCACGGAATTCAATGGAATGAAGCGTATGAACTTCGTCCACAACACGGATATAAGGATGGATCGCAGGACAACGCAAGGATACGTTACCAATATCCATAGAACCATGGTCGTTCCCACTCACGATCTCCTCTTGAGAAATGCCGAGTTCAAGCAGATTAGTACTAAAAGCAGCAGATAATGATTCATTCGTGACCATCTCATCATAGGAAGTCTCATAATTAGATGTAACAAGCCGGCATCCGGTTTGCAGAGCAGAACCTTCCGCGATCTGAATTACGCGTTGAGTGAGAATATTCAACTCTTTTCTCGTCGAGGCACGTACATAGAATTGGGCTGAAGCATAGTCAGGAATGATATTGGCTGCCTGTCCTCCGCTATTGATAACACCGTGAATACGAACCGTGCTTTTCACTTGTTGTCGGAACGCATTAATGCCATTAAATGTCTGGATCACCGCATCTAGGGCATTAATGCCTTCATGTGGACTTGCAGCAGCATGTGAAGATTTCCCATGGAATTCAAATTGTACGGCATCAATAGCCAGGGAGCTTCCAGATTTCTCATAGGCGTAGTAAGGGTGAGCCATTAGCGCGACATCACAGTCATCAAATAACCCTGCTTCAGCCATAGGAACTTTAGCGCCACGCGTTTCTTCCGCTGGTGTACCGAATACTTTTAATGTTCCGCCCACCTCATCCAGTATGGACTTCAGACCTACCGCAGCTCCGAGGCTCATCATGCAGATTAGATGGTGTCCACAAGCATGACCGATTTCCGGAAGTGCGTCGTATTCACATAACAGGGCAATAGTTGGACCTGATTTGGATGCAGCATACGTACCGATGAATGCGGTGTCTAAGCCAAGAACAGGAGCTTCTACGGAAAAACCGTGGTAGGCAAGTTCTTCTTTTAACCGAGCAGAGGCGAGATATTCTTCGTTACCAAGTTCCGGATTGGCACCAATGTATGATGAAATCTCTTTAAAACGGGAAGCATATTGATCAATTACAGTTAAAATTTGTGTTTTGGTATGTGTCATGGTGGACTCCTTAAGCAAAAATGAAAATAATTCAATAATTATATCATAGTTGCGGTTATTTTTCAGAAACTAGTCAGGATTTGTAATGTCGAAATTCATTGCATAATCATGCATTCTAATTTATAATGACTCAGGCATCAACAACAGAAAGCATACAAAGTATTATAAGGGGAGAACAGGGTTGAAATTGATTAGTCGTTACACCATGATGCTGCTAGCTCTTGTGGTCTTGCTTACTACGGTTGCACCTGTTGCGTTGGCAACGGGAACTACAAGCAATTCAGGCAGTAAAAAGCTGGTGCTCGGTACAAGTGCCGATTTTGCACCATATGAATTCCATAAAGTGATTGAAGGTAAAGACCAAATTGTCGGATTTGATATTTCGATTGCTAAAGAAATTGCTGTCGATCTTGGCGCAGAACTTGTAATAGAGGATATGGGTTTTGACGGACTTCTTCCTGCGTTGCAGAGTGGTCGTGTGGATATGGTCATCTCGGGAATGACGCCAACAGATGATCGTAGACAAAGCATTGACTTCTCCGATACCTATTATAAATCAAAGCAAGTCATCATGATTCGCAATGCGGATAAAGATAAATATCCAACCATGGCTGATCTGGAAAATGAAAAAATTGGTGTTCAAAAAGGCTCCATTCAGGAAACGATTGGCCAGGGAATCCCAGGCGCAAAACTGACAGCACTTGATAAAATATCTGATATCGTGCTGCAATTGCAGACCAATCGTGTAAATGCTGCGATCGTTGAAGATACGGTGGCTGCCGGGTATCTGGATGATGTGATTGGATTAGCACCGGCTATTCCGGATGAAGAGCAGGCCGAAGCGGCAATCGGGATTCGTAAGGGCAATACGGAATTGCTGAATGCAGTGAACGGAACGCTCGAACGTCTGAAAAGCGAAAATAAAATCGATCAATTGGTTACCGAGGCAAGCCAGTTGATGGCAGACAAGGTGAAAAAAGATCAAAACATTTTTCAAGTGTTCTGGGAATACAAAAGCTTTTATGCAACAGGCGTAGGTTACACCCTCTTACTGTCTGCACTCGGTGTAATATTCGGGGTAATTATCGGTTTGATCATCTGTCTGTTACGTCTGCATGACGTTTCAATTCTGCGTTGGATCGGAACAGCTTACGTTGAAGTTATTCGTGGTACACCAATGCTGGTTCAGTTGATGATTATCTATTACGGTCTTGCTCTAACGTTGGGGATTAATTTCACGCCGCTTCAGGCGGGGATTATCACACTATCCATTAATAGTGGTGCCTATCTTGCCGAGATTTTCCGCGCTGGTATACAGGGTGTGGATCGAGGCCAGTTGGAAGCAGCTCGTTCCCTGGGAATGGGTAGAGGTGCGGCAATGCGCTTCATTGTGCTTCCACAAGCGTTCAAAGCGGTGTTGCCGGCGATCGGTAATGAATTCGTGACCATTATCAAGGAATCCTCCATCATCTCGGTTATTGGTATGGTGGACATTATGTACCAGGCAAGTGTAGTCAAAAACATTACGTACCAAGGAATGAATCCATTCCTGATTGCAGCGGCCATTTACTTTGTGCTGACGTTCATTTTGTCCAAGCTGCTGGGTCGACTGGAAAGGAAGTTGAGTGCAAGTGATAGACGTTAGACAATTACACAAATCATATGGAAATAACGATGTGCTCAAGGGCATTAACGTAACAATTGGCAAAGGCGAGGTTGTCGTGGTCATCGGTCCGTCCGGATCGGGGAAAAGTACCTTTTTGCGCTGTCTTAACTTATTGGAGCAGCCTACTTCCGGTGAGATTGACTTTGAGGGAGTTTCGATCACTGACCCTAAACACAACATTAATGCAACTCGTGAAAAAATGGGGATGGTATTCCAGCATTTCAATCTGTTCCCGCACAAAACGGTGCAGCAGAACATTACGATTGCTCCCATTAAAGTGAAAAAACAATCTGCACAGGAAGCGGAACAAATCTGCGCAGATTTGCTGAAGACGGTGGGCCTGTCTGACAAAAAAGACGCTTATCCAAATCAGCTGTCCGGTGGACAGAAACAACGGATCGCTATTGCAAGAGCGCTTGCGATGCAGCCGCATGTCATGCTGTTTGACGAGCCTACTTCAGCACTGGACCCTGAAATGGTCGGTGAAGTACTGGATGTCATGAAGCGGCTTGCAGAGGGCGGCATGACTATGGTTATTGTAACGCATGAGATGGGCTTCGCACGCGAAGTAGGGGACCGCATCCTGTTCATGGATGGCGGGGTTATTGTAGAAGAAGGAACGCCTGCTGAAGTGTTTGGTGAGCCCAAGCATGCACGTACACGTGACTTCCTTGCTAAAGTGCTCTAATCCATCCGAGTAATCATTAGGATTAATTGCATGTAAATGTAAAGTATATACTGTGGATGAGAATTCTTATTCCCTCATACATCCCTGTCGGCGACCTGCCGGCAGGGATTGTTTTGTTGCGTGTAAATACGCACGGATTTACATAAAAAGTAACGTTTCTGTCATCAACGATATAAGCTCAAATAGACATTTTTTTGAAAAAGTCGCTTGAATTCAGCAAAAATATTGAAGTGAATTAGCCAGATGGTAACATTTACTACGACTCTTGGTTACAAAGTTGTGATATATTTGTTCCTGCCGAAACTTCCGGAGTTGGGAGTGTGGGGGATGTAACGATGCAGAGTGTGCTTGGGGAAGAATCATTTGCACACGGCTTGGGGTGAATTAGGGCTACATAAATTATTAATGTAATTGAACCTATAGGGTGGTTTCCTCCATCCGAATCCGACAACTAACTTCGCAGGCATAATGAGGGAGGAAGACCATGATTAACAAGAAACGTATAGCCAAAACAGCAACAGCTTTGCTGACAGCAGCAATGCTCATTCAGGCCGTTCCGGCTCATGCTGATTCAGTTCATGTGGCCAAAGAGGGGGATACCTTCTACACCTTATCCAAACAATATGGAGTTGGACTTAACGCTCTTATTAAAGCTAACAATGACATTTCAGCTTACAACATTTATGGTGGTTTGAAAATTACGATCCCTGGTAAAACAACGAACACAGCTTCTGCTGCAGCAGCTAAAACGGAGGCCAAAACGGTAACTGCCGCAAGCCTTGACGTTAATGCAGATAGTAAAGTTGTACAAGCCTGGGGTAAAACGTTTGATTACAGCAAAGCTGTCGACGTCAAAGCAACAGCATACTCCGCAGACGCTTCCGAAAATGGAGGATGGGGTGCCGTGGATTACTTCGGTAATCCGCTTGAATTGGGTACCATTGCAGTAGACCCAAGTATCATTCCATTGGGTACAAAGGTACTGGTGACAGGTCATACACATCCAGGACTGCCAAAACAGGCATTTGTAGCAACGGCTCGTGATGTGGGTAGTGCCATTAAAGGTCACAAGATCGATATCTTTATTCCTGGCAGCAAGCAATCCGTGAGCACATTTGGTATTCAGGATGTTGAACTTTACATTTTGAAATAAAATCAAAGCGTAGCTGCACATCATCATATGTGACTCCAACTAAATCTAAATTAAACAATAAAGGGTGTTCTCCAATCACGATAATGTGAATGAAGGACACCCTTTTGAATATCCGACTGCCGTATTCTAAATCTATTTACCCTTTGGCAGTTCCAGCATTTCGTCCAAAGTCACCAGCTCGTACCCGCGGTTTCGCAATTCCTCGATAACTTCAGGCAACGCCTCGATGGTACCACTCAGCTTCGATCCGACACCGCCTCCTGCATGTTGCAGAACAATGGAACCTGGTTTAACGGCCGACAGGATGTTTTGTTTGACTTCCTCTTTGGAGAGGCCCTTCCAGTCCAGGGAATCGACGTTCCAATTCACAATGCTGTAATGTTGTTTGGCCGCCCATTGCAGCTGTTGCTCATTAATGTCGCCATAAGGTGGACGAATCATTTTGGGAGTGTAGCCCGCCAGATTCCGAATAATATCCCCGGTATGTAAGATTTGTTTGCGAAATGCATTCATAGACAGCTTACTGAACTCCGGGTGATTGTAGCTGTGATTGCCAACAATATGCCCTTCCTTTACCATGCGTTTCACTAAATCCGGATGTTTCTCAGCGCGATGTCCCACAATGAAAAACGTAGCCCGCACCTTGTATTTTTTTAGAATATCCAACACCTGCGGGGTGAACCGTGGATCAGGTACGTCATCAAAAGTCAGAGCGACCTTTTTTGTTGAGGGGCCATTGGTTTTGAACGTATCCGCATATTTCTGTCTGAGCTGTCCCAGAGTCAACTGTTCTTCTTCGGAAGAATCAGACTTCGAAGCAGGTTCGGTTTGCGGGCTTGAAGAAGCCCATAACTGAGCAGGAGCGTAACTTCCTCCCAGAAGAATGACCATGATGGATAACATTATGAGGCGTATACGCATGTTAGTGCCTCCTTTTCCCAAATTGCGTTCTCTTTGGTATGCCCGGGGCCATCCGTATTTATGCATAATGTGAGATGTTTCATTGCTGATTTATTAAATCGGAGCCATAATTCCACCATATATATATAGAAAAGGACAGGTGGAGCAGGATGAGTACATACGACTTAAATTCCGTTCGTTTACAGGTGATTGAGGCAGGGGAAGACAAGGTGTTTATGGTAACTGGAGGCAGATCACATATTGGAGCAGTAGCGACATTTTATCCGGACCGTGAGCGGGTAAGCGGGGCTACGATGCATATTCCGGGGCATAAAGAGCAAGAGCTGTGTGAAAGGCTCGCACGTAAGGCCGCCCTACATTTAAAAGTAACCGTGACCGTGATTATGGGGATTCACTTTGATGCAATTACGCGCATGCAGATTGATGAGATTGTACAGACTGCAGAGAAGCTGCTTGATGAAGAGCTCTGCCAAACTAGTCAACTGATTCAATAGTTCGATGGACGCTAAGTAGGCTAAAATCGTTTTTTATGATTTTTTTTGTTAAAATTGAAACGAGTAGAACATTGCCACGTATGTATGTTTATATACAAGGATGAACTATCGACTAGGAGGAATACCATAATGTCCATTTTCAAACGATTGCGCGATTTAACGATGTCTAACATTAACTCTATTATTGACAAGGCAGAAGATCCGATCAAGATGACGGATCAATATATCCGAGATATGCAGGAAGATCTGGAAGATGCGGAGAAAGCTGTTGCTGCACAGATCGCTATTGAGAAGAAATTCAAGCAGCTGTTCGAAGAACAGGAAGCTCTCGTGAAGAAACGTGAGGAGCAAGCACATACAGCAGCGCGTGCACAGAATATGGATTTGGCCCGTCGGGCACTGGAAGAGAAAAAAGTCGCTGAAGAGAAGATGGCCGAATACAAAACAAGCTACGATCAAAACAAGGCTTCTGCCGATAACCTTCGTGGCAAGCTGGACGAAATGCGCAAACAATTGACGCAAATGAAAAACAAACGTGAAACATTGGTTGCGCGCTACAACGCTGCAAAAGCTCAAACCGAAATCAACAAGGCGCTGAACGGATTTGGCTCCGACACTGCAAGTGCCGGCATGAAGCGTATGGAAGAAAAAATGATGCAGATGGAAGCACAGGCCGAAGCCAGCAATGAGATGTCGTCCAAAGGAAAATCGCTGGATGATGAGTTTGAGAAGCTGGGCAAAGATCAGGCTGTTGAGGATGAACTGGCAGCACTGATGAAGCAATACGAAAATAAGAACTAAAACCTTGTAAGCAAGCAGGGGCACCAGCGGAGGAGAGACCAGCGTTTCTCCTTCGCTTTTAATTGCGGTTCATGTTGAGATGTGGGGGCTATGTAAATGGATTTGAACATTTTGGCAATGCTGGTCTGGACGTTATCGGGTTCGGTTTTGCTGTTTGTCTTAATGTATGTGGATTCTTTGTTCACGAAGTATAAGGATTTTGCCGAAGTGAAGGCAGGCAATATGGCCGTTACAACACGTATGGTTATGAAGCTGTTTGCTCAGGGATATGTACTCGCCACCTCCATTTCGACAGCGGGTCATCTTGGAGAAGCGTTGCTGGTATCCGTTGTTTCATTTATCATTTTGCTAATTCTGGAGAGTGTGGTTCACTTTATGATTCGGAGATGGGCCAACCTGGATCTGGATACGGGAATACAGCAGGGCAAGACAGGTTACGGTTTGTTCTCGGGTGCACTACATATCGTGGGCGCATTAATTATTGCAGCTTGTTTATAAGATAAAGAACAGGAGTAATGGGCATGAGTGTGTGGAAACGGATTAAAGGAATAATGGCCAAACCTGAACCGCCTAAGGCAGAGAAAACAATGCTTCAGCTGGCACCAGGTGATATCTGTGAGGTTTCGCTGGTCACCTATGAAGTGGTTGGGCGGGTACATCATCGAGCACGGAATGCGGCTGTCCTCACGTTGCAGGATGGTACGGCAATCCGACATTTGCATATTGAAGAACGGGAAATGACCCGGTATGCCCTCTATACACCCATTGATGGCCGTCTCGATGCACCGGATGAGGTGCCCACATTGCTGGATCTGGATGGACGTGCGTATCATCTGGAGGAAGAATACGGAGGAATGGTAACCACTGCAGGCAGGACACCCTATGGTCAGGCTGGGGAACAATTAGTATGGCAATATCAGTCTGATGATAACATGCTTTTGCGTGTGGAGTGGCAAGACAGAAGATTTACGCTGTATGAGGGTGAGTCCATTCTTCCTGCGGATATCAAAGTGATTCGTTCGAGCTAGGAGAGGTTCCAATGAAAAAGCGCTTGGCACATGGATTAAAATTAATGCTGGTCCTCAGCCTTGTGATGTCGCTGCTGTCCGCGTGCGGAGCACCTTCCGTTCAGGACACATATCCGCTTGAATCGGTCAGCGGCAGTGGTAACACGACATCCTATGTGTACCGAGCTGCCGATCGTACCGTTCCAGAGGTCGCTCAGGAATTATCTGAACAGCGGAAGCCGGATCAGATCTCGGCGGAAAATACAGAGCGGATGTTCCTGGTATATCAGGACCAGTATTATCATTTGCAGCAAGACCCGAATAAAGCGGAAGACACCTTGGTTGAAGTGGATTCCAAAGAATATGTTCGGCAGAATTATGATTCGTCCTTTTTGCAAGGTTACTTAACCGCAACATTAATCGGAAGTTTGTTTGATTCTTTTGGGGGTAGTGGGTCCGGTACGTATCGCGGGTATACAAACAAGGACACGTACAAACCAAGGGAAGGCTCCTATCGGACACCGACGAGCAGCGATAAAAAGGCTGCTCCACCGATTACCGTTGACCGAAAAGGGTCAATTACCCGGCGTGGCAGCGATAAGGATTCGAGCGTAGGGTCCGGTGGAGGATTATTCAGCCGAAATAAGGAACAAAGCAAAGGCACAATTGATCGTAATAAAAGCAGTGGCGGTCTTGGAGGATTGTTTGATTCACCCAAGAGCTCTTATAAAAAGCCCAAAACGAGGGTTGGCGGTGGCCGAATCATGAGGCGTAGGTAGCACATCTCTTGAATGGGGCCCGCAATATTAAATCATTCGCAGAAGAACAGTGAAAAGGTAAGGTGGAGCGAGCTATGCCACTGAAAATGACCTTGGAGGCTGTTCTTTTTGTTTTACGATTTGCGGACATGATGGGACTTTCGAACACGAGGAATGGTTGTGGCTGGTTGTTTGCGAATCCAGCGGATATAAGGAGCGATGCGCTCATCTTGCCTTAGGGCCTGTATCTCAGTTAAACCTAAGGCTATAATATCGCGATTGGTATACAGAGAATGAATTTGTTTGTGGCAAGGGATACAGAGATCGGCAGTAGGCATGTGCGTTCCGCCCATTTCCTTTGGTGTCAGGTGGTGGACTGTTGTCTCGACAGGCTCCCTTCCACATAATTCGCATCGTTGGTTCATCAAGGTCAGCTCCTTTTCTCTTACATATTATGGTCTGTGTATTCGTCTTTCATGTGAATGGGGTGTAGGAGAGTACTTGTCATGACCTGGCTTTCGGGCTACACTTTTTAATATGAACAAATGACTCAGGGAGGTTCTATCACCATTGAAAATAAATACACATTTAACGGATATGACGACTGCGAAATTTATCCGTAAAGCTATACAGGTGCCGGACGCGCAGGCGAAAGTTGCTGCTCATGTCAGTTCGGGTTCAATAGAAAAAGTAACACTTGAGCAAGCACATGGTCGAACGCTTGCTGAGACAATTCATGCTCCCCATCCTTACCCATTCTTTCGTCGTTCCGGAATGGATGGGTTCGCGATTTTAAGTTCGGATACGATTGAAGCATCCAGCGAACAGCAGATTTGGCTCCGTATCATTGATGAAATTCCTTGCGGGTATACATCGGATCTTACGATTACATCTGGTACAGCTGCTCGGATCATGACAGGAGCTCAGGTGCCGGAAGGTGCAGATGCTGTTGTTATGATGGAGATGACTGAAAGTAAAGAAGAGCATGGGGAACAATGGATTGCCCTGAAGCGCCAGATTCAGCCGGAGGCCAACATTACGCCAATTGGATTGGAAGTTCATGAGGGGCAATTGCTGCTTGAGGCAGGAACGATCATTCAGGCAGGTGAACAATCCGTGCTGGCAACATTCGGCTTAGGCCAAGTGCCTGTATACAAACGCCCCAAGGTAGCCATTTTTGCAACAGGTACAGAACTGTTGGAAGTGGACGAGCCGTTGCAACCCGGGCGTATTCGGAACAGTAACAGCTATATGCTTCGTTCTCTGGTCGTTGAAGCGGGGGGCGAGCCGGTTATGTATGGTTCGATTGCAGATGATGTGGATACGGCACGTACGAAGCTTGCAGAAGCGCTTGAACATAATGATATGGTGGTCACAACAGGTGGGGTATCCGTAGGAGATTATGATATTATGGGTGACCTGGTTCGGGAAGGGAATATGGAGATGCTGTTTAACAAAGTGACTATGCGTCCCGGCAGTGTTACGACGGCTGCTGTGGTTAATGACAAGCTGCTATTTGCGCTTTCTGGCAATCCGGGGGCTTGTTTTGTCGGCTTTGGATTGTTTGTTCGGCCAACGATTCGTACGATGCAGGCTGATGCTCATCCATATTTGGAGGAATGGACAGCCATATTGGATGATGACTATACAAAGGTCAACAATTTCACGCGATTTGTACGCGGACGGACAGAGATACGTAACGGAATGGTGTATGCTAAGCCTTCTGCCGCACGTGTGGATGAATCCAGTGTTATGATCACCATTAAAGATAGCGATTGCCTGATCGTTGTTCCACCCGAGAAAAAGGGTATTCCTGCAGGTGAACAGGTTCGAATTCTCAGACTTCCCACAGGTCATGTCAGGTAGGTCATACATGGCTGAAACAAGCAGCACTTCACCACATATCATGCAGATTGTTGGATATAAGAACACAGGCAAAAGCACCTTAATTGCTGCGCTTACGAGGTACCTTACCTCTGCTGGACGAAGAGTGGCTGTAATAAAACATGATGGACATGATCATTTTGAGATGGATCACGAAGGAACCGATTCCTACAGCTTTGCTCAAGCAGGAGCCGATGCAGTCGTTGTCATGTCGGAGAAACGTACTGCACTCATTGAAAGACAAGCGACGCCGCTGGAAGACATGATAAAATATCTGTCAGCGTACGACTGGATTCTCATTGAGGGATACAAACAAGCGCCATATCCCAAATTAGTCATGGTCCGTGAAGAAAAAGACTTTTCTCTGATCCAGACATTACAGGATGTGGTCGGGATTGTTTCATGGCTGACGCATGACAAGAGTGAATGTATGGAGGAAAGAGAGGGCCTCGTTTGGCATTCTGTCCATGAAACACAGGATATAGCAAGATGGCTGGTTTCGCTTGAGGGTCATGAAGAGAAAAGAAAATTATGACGAAATAATTATTATATAAACTTGATGATATGAAATGTAAGGAAAAGAGTATGTTTTCATTAATTTTACAAAGCAATAAATATGAAGAAGCGATCCTTGCAGGACATTCTCCTGAAAGAATCGCTTTTTTTAAGTTACCTTGTAAAGAATCTAACGAATCTAACGAATCTAACGAATCTAAACGAATCGGCTTGCTGAGGTGTATAAATAGGCTACATCCCATCGTCTGTACGACGTTCAATTGCTTCAGACATCGTTTTATCCGTGAGGTGCGCGTAAATTTCGGTTGTTTCCGTAGAAGCATGTCCAAGCTGTTCTTTTGTTTTATAGATATCATTTTGCAAATAATAGTCGGTCGCAAAAGAATGGCGTAATTTATGCACTGTCAGATACGGTTTGCCAAATTGTTTGGCGTACTTCATGATCATGGCCTGTATGGCCCGTTTGGTCATCCGACTTCCTTCGGAATCTCCATTGCGAAGAGCGATAAACAACCCTTTTTCCCGTTTGGGTGTGCGGTAACGTGACTGGCGCAGATTGATATAAGTTGCGAGTTCATCCTTGGCTTGTTCTCTAAAATACACGGGCGTCTTAAATGTCTCATCATTATTACCTTTGCGATATACATACAGCAGCTTATTGTTGAGATCCAGATCATCCACGTTCAGGTTCACCACTTCAGATACACGCAAACCCGAATTCAGAATGAGGCTGGCGATACAGGCATCCCGTTCTTTGTTTAGCTCGTGTGAGTAAATCGCCTGTTTGTTCTTTTCCATATCCACGGCATATCCTTCAAGGATGTATCCGATAAACTCCAGTAACTCTTCTTCTTCCAGAAGTTTACCCTTTAGTTTGGCTGCTGTATCTTTGGGTTTATGGGTACGTTTGATCTCAATTTTCGCCATAATGTTTCGTTTCAGCAGGGGGTAGAAATCTTCGTCTTCTGCAATCTGACTTAAATAATGAAAGAGCGAACGCAGAGAAGAAAGTTTACGGGAAACCGTGATTCTGGAGTTGGCTCCTTCACGCTTGGTGGCCAAAAATAATCGATATGATGTCACTGATTCCATTCGAAGGACTTCCAGTTCAAGCAATGTAACTTCCTTATTAGAGCTTGCCTCGGATAATCCTTCTGCGCGTAACCAGCCAAAGAAGGCTTCATAATCTCTTAAATATTCAAGCAAAGTAGAAGGAGATAAGTCGGGTAATTTATAGTCAATGAATTGCTGAACGAACCAAGGCATGGAAGGTAGTTTGTCATCCAGCTTGCGTCGGTCAATCTCTTTTTGCACATTGGTCAAGTTCGGCACCCCCATGATAAAATAATTTCTAAAATATGCTATATCCTATTTTACCATATTTAAATCGTCACAGTCTGTTCTCCGAACCGGAATAAGCAGATTCATGCTTCCTTGCCCTTGGCGGTGTAAAGCTTTAAAGTATGAGTTATAAGTAGAGCAGAGGAGGTGAACCGGATGAATATAAAAATAGAGCTGGTTCCCCGGGAACGCAGTCAGGTGATTCGGCACTTAATGCAATTTTATCTATATGATTTTACTAAATATTTGAATATTGATGTGGATAGTAACGGTGTTTTCCCGGAGTATCCCGGATTGGACGCTTTTTGGTCAGAGGAAGACCGTAAGTTTCCTTTTTTGATTACGAGTGATGAGGCACCCGCCGGGTTTGCATTAGTAGAACGTTGCGAACCAGGCAGCAAAGATAATGACTATTATTTGACCGAGTTTTTTGTAATGCAGAAATACCGGCGTAGTGGAGTGGGTACCCGGGCAGCTTATGAGCTGTTTGAACGTTTTCCGGGAAGGTGGAAAGTAACCCAGGTTCGCAACAATGTCATTGCTCAAGCATTCTGGCGGAAAATCATAGGGGAATACACGGGAGGCCGCTTTCGTGAGAAATTTCATCCTGAACTGGGGAACCCGAGTCAGTTCTTCGTAACCTGATTCAACGGATGTATCCGTGTTGGAGGAAATAAAGTAAGATGAACAAGTGGGTGTAATACCCAACATAAGGGTAATACATACCGAAGACTAATTTGTACTATATGTACTTTCATTATCTGTAACCAAATTCACGAAGCTTGGAGGAAATGATCCATGGAACTGCGTAATTACGGAAACACTGGAATGAAAGTAAGTACACTTGGGTTTGGTGGGGCGGAGATCGGCAAGAACGTATCCAAAGCAGATGTAGAAACATTGCTTAACAGTGCGTTGGATGCAGGGTTAAACGTCATTGACACGGCTGAATGTTATGGGGATAGTGAAGAGTTAATTGGAGATGTGCTATCACATCGCAGAGACGATTATTATTTGTTTACCAAATGTGGACATGCCGCTGGGGTAGATGGCCCAGATTGGGACGCCAAAGTATTAGAGCAAACGATTGACTGTAGTCTTAGACGACTAAAAACGGAATACGTTGATGTAATCCATCTTCATAGTTGCTCTGAAGAAGTACTTCGGCAAGGAGCGGTCATTGAAGTGCTGCAACGAGCCAAGGAAGCTGGGAAAACGAGATTTATTGGATATAGCGGCGATACGACGGATGCTCTTTATGCGATTCAGACAGGCGTGTTCGACAGCTTGGAAACCTCGCTGAACATTGCTGATCAGGAAGCCATTGATCTGACGTTGCCAGAAGCGAGAAAGAGAAATATGGGTGTTATTGCCAAACGCCCCATTGCCAATGCGGCATGGACGTATGACTCGCTTCCGGAAGAAGCATATGCCTTTGTATATTGGAAACGCTTGAGCGAACTTGGGTATGGTTTTCTGGGCGAAGATGCACAAGCAGCCGTTGAAACCGCATTACGTTTTACGCTCAGTACAGAAGGGGTAGACACGGCGATTGTGGGTACAGCAAAACCTAACCGTTGGCAGCAAAATGCCGATCTTGTCGCCAAGGGAGTAAGGAGTTATATGACGAGATTAGAGAACGTTGGAAAGAAATTGCGGGAGCTGACTGGACTGGACGAACTTAATTCTTTCAGCTATAAAAATAGCGTGATTATCCTAAAGTCGCCTCAAAGGCGGCTTTTTTTATTCGCAACAACCTTATATTTTCATTATATGAAAAATTCGCAACAATAAAAGAGAACTGGCTATCTCCATAGGGAGGGGGTGCTTTCGCCAGATTTCCATCCAAGAATTAAGGGGAAATTTAATCGTGTAGCTTAAAACGTTAACTCACCTGCACCTGTCTTCGTACACTATATTATTATTTCAACATATGAAAAATTCACAATAGAAAAATCAATTTACGCTCCCCTGTACATACCTGCATCTCCATTACACCATCTCACCAGCTCGTTATAACGAACTTCCTTATCCTCGGCTTCATGTCAACACTGATTTGCAATTAATATTGCCAGATGATTTCGAGGATAAATGGCATGGATAAAATAAAATGCAAAACAAACCTACGGATAAGCAGAAAGAAAACCCTATGCAGGGCTGTGCGCCCTGCATAGGGTTTTGGTTGGCTCATATGCTTAGAGCGATTTATAGTCACGAATAATGACATCTATGACATGCTTTCCCCAATTCGAGGCTTCCGAGCCTGGTTCATTCCAATGGTAGGAGATGAGTGCTTTCCACAAAGCCCAGCCACGGGCACGATTAACCGTATCTTGGTCAACATTCATGGAGCTTAAGAATATATCACGACTTACATCATCAAAAAAGTTCCATGCCATCACAAGATCACTAGAAGGATCGCCCGCGCCCATAGTTCCAAAATCAATGACTCCGCATAGTCGTCCATCTTGCACGAGCAGATTACCTACCGCAACATCACCATGGAGCCATAACGGTGCCGCTTGATATTTCGTTGCCAGGGCAAGCTCCCATATTTCAGTCATAAGCTTTGGATCGTATTCGCCGGATACCTTTCCAATGACAGTCCTTGTATCTGTATCGTAAACCGCTAAGTTCCCGCCGCGATGAAAATTTTGAATGCCTGCGGGTATGCCGTAACTAGCATCAATGGCTTCGAGTTCTCTCAGAAATTTAGCGAGGTCTTCTGCAAAAACGCTTAGGTCGATTACGTTGGTATGCGTGACGGTCTCGCCTGCGATCCATTGGTTGATCGACCAGGGAAGGGGATAGTCGTCCGAAGGTTCACCTTTTGCAATGGGAGCTGGAATGGGCAAGGACAGAAGAGGCTTGAAAACTGGAAGCCACGTCAGTTCTTTTTCTACAGCAGAGGCGTAACGTTCATGACTGGGTAAACGAATTGTCATTTCGTCTCCCAATCGATAGGTGCGGTTATCGTGCCCGCTTTTTTCTACGGGTGTTATCGTTAAGCCTCTCCATTTCGGAAATTGACTATCGACTAATTGACGAACCAGTTCAATCGTAATTTCAATCATGTTCTCGCCTCATTTTCTATTAAATGGATGGGTTCTAACGTTAGTACATAAATTTTAACAATTTGTCTTGATCTTATCAAAGGGAGAAAATCGTCTAAAACGAAATGAGGAGGGCAGACCCGGGAAAACCCTTATATTTAGCGATTTTTTAGTTGGTAGAAGCCCTGTTATGAGTAGAATATCATAGGTTTTTATCCCTTGACATAAAATGTCATTATAAAGATAATAATTGTAACTTTGGAAGAGGGAGGAGAAATCAAAACCGAATTTAGGTTTGATTTGAATGCATATGTAAGCGTAATAATTTCGGTTGTACCTCACACAATTATCACTTTAAAGGAGTGTAGTCATGTACGATAAAATTGTAGATATTTTGTGCGCTATCAAAGAAGACCAACCGGAACTACGCCAATCCCTATCCCCAGCAACGGAACTGAATAACGATATTGGTCTCGATTCTCTGCAAATGATCCAGTTTATGCTCAAAGTCGAGGATCAGTTAAACGTAATCATTGACTATGACGAATTCGATTACGAGCATCTCCAATCGATCGACACATTTATAACCTTTCTGAAAAGCTGCCAGTCTCAAGAGCAATCATTGTACGAAGATGTCCAGAAGTGAGGCCGGGGTAATTCCAACGATCGTTATGGGGACGTTTGATCCCGAAACGCGGTGGAGGGATTCGGACTTGTCCAAGCTACCTGCTATGCCTGATAAGGACAGGGAATCCATTGTCCTGTGTATGGACGAGCTGTTATTTCCATTTTGTGGGCCTGATGATATCCTCTACACCCGCTGCAAAATTGATCCAAAGCTGTACGAGTATCTGAACGGGTTAGGTTTTTCCTTTCATAGCCGTTACCACTTTGATTTGAACGATGAACAGAGTTCCTTACCCGAACCGGACGTTTTTAAGCAGTGCATGTTCAGTCTTGCTTCAGACGATCAACAGCGTGAAGCGATGTTGACCCACAACGTAAAACAGCTCTCTCCTTATGCCATTACGGCTGATACGGAGGAGTACCTGCGTGCCGAAGGGTCGTTGGGGTCTTTGCCCGACCTTGAGACGGTTAAGTATGTAAATTCCAAATTTTACTCCAACCGACTGCTGACCAGGATCGGGGAAAAGTGTTATGGCACAGAAGTGAACAATGTAGTAGAAGTACAGGCTGTCGGAAATACGTTACTGAAGCGAGGGGCGTATTTGCTGAAAGATCCATTCGGTGTTTCCGGCAAGGGCAATATGCTCATTGAAAATGAAGCCATGCAGCGAAGGATAGCAGAGCATCTGGATAAGCAGGAGAGAAGAGGATTGCGCTCGCAATTCCTGTTGGAACCACTGCTGAGAAAAGAGATCGATTTCAGCTCACATTGGTTCATTCATAAGAGCGGTGAGAGGGATTTCCTTTCGGTTCAGCGTATGCTGAATCAGCAGCAGAATTACGGCGGGTCTATTAGAGCAGATGAGGCTTTGCTCCTTCTGCTGGAGCACGCAGGTTATTTTGACACGATGGAAAAGGCACTTCGGGTATTATTCGAGGATGGATACCACGGCTTCGTGTGTTTCGACTCCATGATTTTGGAGGGCGGCGATATCGTACCCATTGTCGAGATTAACGCACGCAAGTCCATGGGTCTCATTAATGCATATCTCGATAAAGGCTGGGAAACGTACGGCCATAGCGGCCTGCTTACCTTTCTGTCTCTCGGTCTACCTGAAGGCTTTACGTTTGGAAGTTTGCTGGACGCTTTGCATGTATCCGGTCTTCTATTCAAAGGGCAAGGTGAGTACGGAATTATGCCTATTTCATCTAACACCGTAATGGTGAATGATATTCTGACCTCTCGGCGTATATCCGAGGGAATCCAGAGCCATCGGGGTATGCCGAAGGGACGATTGTATATCTCGGTCGTGGGCCGTGATGACGAACATCGTAATGAACTGATCATAAGTCTGAGGCAGGTACTCGCTGACTTGTCCATTAAAGTGTACAACTAATTCTGGAATGCGGAGGCTGCGCATGAATTCATCTTCGGTTACCCTGCTTGCGTCGGGCAATTCGCTTGGTGCATACATTCCGGCTATGCATCTAAACACGTACCTGCAAGATAGAGGTGTTAGAACGGACGTTCACGTTCTGGAGAACCTGTATCATGAAGAAATCAGGTGCAAGATTAATTCCACCAAAAAAGCATTTCATGCCGATTTCTCCGTTGCCCTTATGGGGCATAAACTGGCCAAGCCTGTAGACTCTTCCCTGAATGAAGCGGAAGTCCAGTTCCTGTTGGACTCCTGGATACGTGATGGGGTATCTCATTTTGTTGTGTTTACCGGTTTTTGGCTTCCGATCCTGCAGAGGTACAAAGCCATTGCGCACAAGCCTTTGGATATTCAACTGATCCGCTTGGATGTGTGCGATACGCCATCGTTTAAGGTACACAAGTCCTTGTATCCGGACTACGAGAACGTTTGGCTTTACGAGCCTTCAAGGTTGTCTCCAGACTTCTATATTGCCTCAGATGAAAAGGAGCTCCTGGCTTATGCACAGCGTGACAGGCGCATTCTGATCCATGGCGGCGGCTGGGGGATAGGAACATACGCGTCAACGATTGCAGAGCTTCGTCAATTTGGTTACCTGCTGGATGTGATCGTCTACGATCCTTCCGAGGTGGAGGAGGACGATGGGAGCACACGCTACTTCGGAACAGAGGTTTCATGGAATCCGTGGAGTCGGGATGCCCAGGGGCGGCATTCGTTTCCACCAATGAACCGATATGTTCGTGAAGAGGGCATTCTTCGGGAAATTCCGCTCCGTGATTACTCTGCTTACACGGATCTGATGCGAAATTGCGCTGCCATTATCAGCAAGCCCGGAGGAGCGACACTGAACGATTCGTTGTCCTACGGAATACCTTTTGTCATGTTAGAGCCGTTTGGTGACCATGAGCTTCAGAATTCAAAGTATTGGGAATCCTGTGGTTTCGGTATCCGATTTGCGGAATGGAAAGCCCTAGATTACTCGGAACAACATCTCGAAGAAATGTACGAACGTTTACTGGAACAACGATCAAAAATCAATCATTTGGGGAGGAAAACGCATGCAGCCGAAAACAGCAGTTACGTTTGATAAGCTGACATTCCAAAATATGAAAAGAACCCTCGTTCCACTCGCGGAAACGGGAAGGAAACGCCGGGAGGACCCGACGTATGCCGCACCCGTGCCTTATGAGATCGGAATCAAGCTTAATAACGGCTGTAACCTGCGCTGCAAGCATTGCTTTGAATGGAATCCAGATGGCTTCCATCACGGCTTTGCCAGTGAAGTGAAGAGAGACGAAATCGAGATTCCCGTCGTGGAGAAACTGCTCGCCGAAACGAGAGAACGCAAATCACGTGTATTCCTGTGGGGCGGAGAACCGCTATTTTACTCTAAGTTCGATGAACTGGCAGAACTGCTGGCTAAGGAAGACCGGCATACGACCATTTGCACAAACGCGATTCTCATTGAACAAAAGCTGGATTCCATTTTGAAAATGTCTAAAAATTTAGTCATGCTGGTCAGCCTGGAAGGATTCGAGAAGGAGAATGACGCGATTCGGGGTAAAGGCACTTTCAAAAAAGTGATTCACGCCATACAGCTGCTGTTGGATCTGCAAAAGCAGGGCTTGTACAAAGGCAAAGTGTCCGTAGCCCTGACAGTAAATGACCAGATGGTCGATCAGCTGTATAGCTTGATGGAATTCTTTGAAGAGCTGGGCGTTGATTCCGTGTACTTCTGCTTCCCATGGTACATCCCTTCCGATACGGCGGAAAAAATGGACACCTACTTTGATGCGCACTTTCCGCACCTTGCCTCCCGCTTTGCGAGTGACCACAAGAATAGCTGGCACTCTTTCACGTTTCACATCTCACCTGACCGTTTTGACACATTAATCGAGGAATTTAAACGAGTTAATTCACGAGTGTGGAATGTACGTATCCGCTATCAGCCTGCGCTGGAGCCCGAAGAGGTAGAAGGTTTTATTCGAGGTAGCGAAAAGCCAGCCATGAATCGGACCAAGTGTTTCTCGATCTCGAACCGGATGGACGTGATGCCAGACGGTAAGGTCAATCCATGCAAATTTTTTCCGGAATTCAGTGTCGGTAATTTATACGAAGAAAGTGTGGCCGATATTTTCCACGGTGAGGATCTGCGAAAACAACGCGAGATTCTGGCCTGCGGTCTGACACCGATTTGCTCCAAATGCGTGCTTCTGTATAACAATGGAGTTTAATCGCTTTAACTTTAAGCTGCCAATAAGGGAAAACATGCAATCATTCAGGAGGAGCGGGGATGGACTTTATCCGTGTACGGGAACTGCACAAATCGTTCGTATATTACCGGAAAGAAGCAGGACTCAAACATTCACTGAAAAACTTATTTGCTCGCAAATCACTTGTCAAGGAAGCGGTTAAATCCGTTTCCTTCGATATCGGCCCTGGAGAGTGCGTTGGATTTCTGGGTCCGAACGGAGCAGGTAAAACCACAACGCTCAAAATGTTGTCGGGCATTCTATATCCCACAAGCGGAGAAGCCGACGTACTTGGCTATGTACCTTGGGAGCGAAAGAACGAATTCAAACGGCTGTTCTCCATTGTAATGGGTCAGAAAAATCAACTTTGGTGGGACCTTCCTGCCAGCGATTCGATTTATTTGAACAAATGTATATATGACGTCGAGGATGATCTCTATCGTCGAAGTCTTGCCGAACTATCAGAGATGCTTGATGTGCAAGACTTGCTGGATGTACAGGTTCGCAGGCTGTCCTTGGGTGAACGTATGAAAATGGAGCTAATCGCAGCTCTGATCCACCGACCAAAGCTGCTGTATCTTGACGAGCCAACGATCGGCCTGGATTTCCCCTCTCAGAAGAGGGTGCGGGAATTTCTGAAATACTATAATGAGCAGTTTGGCGCCACGATCCTGCTGACGAGCCATTACATGAAGGACGTGGAGGACCTGTGCAAACGGACAATCATTATTAACGAAGGAAGTCTTCTGTATGACGGAGATCTTCATAAGATTAATGATCTGTTTGGCGAGCACAAAATTGTAAAGTTGCAGTTCTCGGAACCGGTTGCCGAGCAGCGGCTGGCCAAATTCGGAAAAATGATCAGCGCAGACGACTACAGCGTTGTTCTGGAACTGCCCAAACACCGTCTAAAAGAAGTGTCGCGTGCTATGCTCGATTCGTTTCCAATCGTTGACTGGACGATTGAGGATGTGCCGATCGAGGAGAGTATATCGATGCTCTACCAAAAGGAATCCGTCGGATGAATGGACGCAAATTGTATACGGCTGTATTTTCGATGGGTGTGCAGCAATCGATGGAATACCGATTTCACTTCTTTCTCGGTCTTCTCGGAGCCGCGTTTCCGATTCTTGTCCAGTATTTTATATGGACAGCGGTGTACCAACATTCCGGCGAAACGGCGCTATTCTCGTATTCATATAATCAAATTATTTTGTATACGATCTTGGCGGGCTTGGTTTCCAAGCTGATCGCTACCCAGTTCGAGCACCAGATTGTCGATGACATCAAGAACGGCGGTCTCAACAAGTATTTGATCAAACCGGTTAGTTACTTCGGATATCGGCTAGTATCCTTTTTCGGACAGAAGGCGATCTATTACGGCGTTACAGCTGTGCTGCTTGTCGGGATTATCTGGATATCATCTGCCGGTGGTGTGCTTGAGTTCCAGGTCATACGGCTAATCTTGTTCGTCGTTACGTTGTCGGGGGCGCTATTGCTCAATTTCTTGATCTCTTATTGCATCTGTGCAAGTGCTTTTTATCTAAATGAAATCTCTTATTTTTTCGTCATTACGAGTCTGCTCGTGAATATTCTGAGCGGAGGTATGTTTCCGTTGGAGATTTTCGGGGATTCGATAGTGGAGGCACTTCAGTACACGCCGTTTCCGTATACCATTTATTTTCCGGTCAATGTGCTCAGTGGCAAAACGGAAGTGGCGGCGATGTATCAAGGATTGCTCATCCAGATGGGGTGGATACTCCTGTTCTTATGGCTATCCCGTCTAACGTGGCGCATATCCATGAAGAAATATTCAGCGGTTGGGGGGTAGCGGAGATTCCATATGTTTAGAGCCATGAGAAAATACGCACATTTGTATGGCATGTTCATCAAAAATTGTCTCATTGCCCAGATGGAGTTTCGGGGTAATTTCATGATGAGCCTGCTGGTGGAATCCGTCTACCTGCTCGCCAAACTGTTATATGTACTGGTTGTGTTCCGAACCGATCTTCACGTCGACGGCATACCGCCAGAAGGGCTGCTTCTATTTATAGGCATGCACACCGTGGTGACAGGAATGTATGTGGGTCTGTTTTTCACCAATTTCACGAAAATTCCGGAATATATTAAGGACGGCTCACTTGATCTAATGTTAACGAAGCCGGTTTCTCTTCAATTCATGGCTTCTTTGCGTTATGTCGATCTGGCGCTTCCAATCCCCGATATTTTAGTTGGTTTCGTCATGATTGGTATTGGCTGGCATGCCATGGACATCCCCCTGACGTTTCTCCAGCTAGCCGGGTTTATGTTGTTGTTATTTGTCTCCGTTATCATCACATATTGTCTAATGATTATCCCTGCATTGCTGTCATTTCGGTTCGTTCAGACGGGCTCTGCATCGGAGATTGCTCATTCCGCCTGGGACGCCAACAATTTTCCAATGGCCATATACCCAACTTGGGTCCGGCGGATCGGTACCTTTGTCATTCCGCTGTTCCTGATTACCAATTTCGGACCAATGTTTCTGCTAGGACAGCTCAGCTGGCTCTATACAGGACTGGCGCTGGTCGCTTCAATTATACTCTTCACAGTAATACGATTGCTCTGGAAACAGGCTGTGAAGGGATATAGTAGTGCAAGTAGTTAAGGGGGAGAAAGAATGAATGCTGTTCAGCTGCCCGTGTTAAATCCGCCGCTTAAAGGATTTCTGCGGTGGGCTTACACGCTTTCGATTACCAGTGCACATGAGGAAACGATTCCTTGGTATTACAGCAATTTCATTCAGTTGTCCTGCAAGAAAACCTTTCTGGAGGATGGCAGACAGTTTTATATCGATTTTTTTCGGGGCAAACCCAACGAACTGAATTTCAATAATCCATTTCTACTCACTTGCTCTGTGAATTATACGATTCTGGAGCATTTGGCGCTGGACGCCTGGCCCCATTTTTTCGCGGATCAGATTCGCAGCGGCTATTATTGCGTCGTGTTTTTGGACGAAGCCAAGCTACCGCCAGCGGCGGCCTATCAGCAGGAACCGTTTCCTCATCATCTTTTTCTGTACGGTTTCGATTGGGACAAACGTTTCTTTGATGCTTCTATGTTCGACCATACGGGAGTTTACCGCAATGTACAGATTCCGTTCACGGAGTTCCTGGATGCTGTCCATTCCATGAGATATCTGCTCAGAGAGGGACTCACCGCGGATCATCACACTTATTTTTACAAATACGAGCCGCATTCTCCTTATCCTTTCGATAGAATCGTAGCACTCGACCAACTGCATGATTACCTGAACGGAGAGACTCATCTGAATCGCATTAATTACATTCCTGATGACGAACAGGCTTTCGGAATTGACGTTTACGACTATTTGCAAATGTACTATGATGCAGTAGAGAGCAACGATCCTCGTCTCGGTGACCGTAACGATGTGAGGCATCTTCATGTGCTCTGGGAGCACAAAAAAATGATGAGTGAACGGATTACCTACTTGATAGATGAGGGGATAATCCCTTACGACGAAGAACTTGTGAATGGTTATCAGGATATAACCACTAGGGCAATGAAGCTAAGGGATCAATACATCCGTCATGAAATTCGTGAAGACAAGGCCGTGTTTGCGAAGGTAAGACTTCGGTTGGAACAATTCCGCAAGGAAGAGCCTGTTCTGCTGCAAAGACTGATTTCATTGCTCGAAAAGTAAATCAAGAAGGCTATTCCTCTGGGAGGAACAGCCTTCTTGATTTATATTCATAGGCTAGACGTTAGCAGCCTTACTATGATTCTTTATGACTTATTCAAACTTGAAATCATCATCCGTCAGAGGTTCTACATTCAGAGTACGGATATACCCGTTGCCTTTTTTAGAGAAAAAGTCGTGCTGTTTGGTATGTGTACTGATTCCATTTAATACAATCGGGTTGACTTCCTCGTCATCAAATAATGGTTCAAACCCGAGGTTCATCATCGCTTTGTTTGCGTTATAACGCAGGAAGGTTTCCACTTCTTCGGTCAAATGAATGGGCGTATATAATTCCTTCGTATATTGCAATTCATTCTGATGAAGAAGCTGTACTAGATCAACCAAACCTTGATACACATCGTTCCGCTGCGTTTCATCAAAGCTTGCGTATATTTCCTGGGCCAACACCCCCACATATACACCGTGAATACTTTCATCCCGCAGAATCAGATCAATGATCTCACCACTGCATGTAAGTTTGCCTTGTCCGGCTAAATAGAGTGGATAGAAAAATCCACTGTAGAACAAATAACTTTCCAAAAGAACGGAGGCAGCCATTGCCATATACAGATCTTTTGAAGTTTCAATATTCATGTAATACTGACGTATAATCGTCGCTTTGGTTTGCAGATATGGATTTTCTTCCACCCATTTAAATACACTGTCAATTTCTTCGGTTGATGCCAATGTGGTGAAAATACTACTGTATGATTTCGCATGAATTTGTTCCATCATCGCCATAAAACTAAGTACGGCTTTGCGTTGCAGTCCATCGACATGCTCCATAATCTGCGGCATACCTACACCGCCCTGGATCGTATCCAGAAGGGTTAAGCCTCCCAAAACTTTCATATAAGCGTCTTTTTCTATATCACTGAGCATGCCCCAGCTCATTTTATCATCGGATAAAGGAATCTCGTCATCGGTCCAAAATTGCATAATATTCTGATTCCAGAACATCAGTGTGAAATCATCATCCGCTCGATTCCAGTTCACAGCTTGAGTTGCCGGCATGGTATATCAAACTCCAATCGTAATACCCTAAAGGGAAATTATTTATATTGAACAAGCAATGCATTCTTCCATCGTCAGCTTGTTGGTTCTTGTATAATACAGAGATTTCAACCCTTTATGAGCA
Organism: Paenibacillus sp. RU5M; assembly: GCF_900221055.1. Classification (NCBI taxonomy): domain Bacteria; kingdom Bacillati; phylum Bacillota; class Bacilli; order Caryophanales; family Paenibacillaceae; genus Paenibacillus; species Paenibacillus sp. RU5M. The sequence goes on from NZ_OBQM01000001.1 coordinate 749,533, forward strand.
GCATACAGGTAGCAGCGAGCCAACTCCCGCGTGGATACATCACTGTTTACATGCAGAATGGTTGAGATGCCTTGATCCACATGCGGCTGAATCTCCGCAATCAAATCAATTACCTTGAATTGATCCATTTGATACGCTGACTTGTAATAGAAGACATTATCCTTTTGCAAATAGGGCATTGGATAATACGTGGTTGAATTGGCATAGGTCCGTGTCTCAATTTGTTCCACGATGGGCATTACACTGGATGTTGCGTTTTGGATATAAGAGATGCTGGCCGTTGGAGCAATAGCCATGCGATAGGCATGATAGAGGCCATTTTTCATCACTTTAGACTTAAGCTGGTTCCAATCCTCGGGAGACGGAACAGCAATGCCGTTAAACAATTCTTGTACTTTCGATGTGGTGGGACGGTAATCCGTAGTCACATAACGATCAAAATATACCCCAGTCGCATAGTCCGATTGCTCGAATCCATAGAACCGTTGACCCGTTTGCTCTGCAAACTCCATACTTTTCTCCAGAGAATGATAATTCATGGTCATAAAGAAGGTACGTACAAAATCTTTGGCCTCTGAGCTTTCATAAGCAATCCTGTTTTTGGCTAAGTAACCGTGCAGGTTCATGGCACCCAAGCCAACGGAATGCATTTCGGAATTGGCTTTTGCCACACCGGGAGCATTGGCAACATGCGTCATGTCGCTGACGGAGGTCAGTGCGATCATACCCTCATGAACGGATTCCTTGATCTTGCCACTCTCCATAACATTAACAATATTGAGGGAGGCCAGGTTGCAGCTGATATCTTTGCGGATAATATCCGGTTGACCATAATCTGTAATTTCAGAAGTTTCCTGGAGTTGGAAAATCTCTGTGCAAAGATTCGACATTTTGACTTGTCCTACGTTTTTCAAGGCATGTGCTTGATTGGCATTGGTTTTATTAATGATGTAGGGATAACCGGATTCAAGTTGAGTCATCGCTATTTTGGTCAGCATATCCCGTGCGCTGAGCGATTTTTTCTTCTTCACGCGGTCGTCAGCCAGCAAGGTATCATACATCACGTCCAGATCCATATCATCCAAATGTGTTCCATACGCCTTGTAGACACTATAAGGTGCGAAGAGGTACAGGGGCTCATTATCTTGAGCCAGCTTATAGAAACGATTAGGGACAATAAGTCCGATAGAGAGAGTTTTCAGCCGGATTTTCTCATCCGCATTAATCTTTTTGCTATCCAGCAGTTCCATAACGTCCCAACCGAAAATATTATAGTATGCTGCACCAGACCCCTTACGTTGACCCATCTGATCAGCGTAGGAGAATCCATCTTCCATCAGCTTGAGAACAGGCGTGATGCCTTTAGCAGCACCTTCAACCCCTTTAATGACTTCACCACGAGCACGCAACTTCGACAGGTTGACAGCCACTCCACCACCGATTTTGGATAACTGCATACAAGTGTTTAGTACATAGTTTATGGAGTTCAGTGAATCATCCATTTCAAGCAGGAAGCAAGAAACCAGTTCACCGCGCCGACTTTTTCCCGCATTTAGAAAAGTAGGGGTTGCCGGTTGAAGACGCTGTTCCATCATAGAACGAGACAGCAAACAAGCCGTATCAAAGTGTCCTTGACCCAGATGAAGTGCTACGGCTGCTACTCGATCCGCATATTGCTCAAGGTATGTTTTGCGGTCATATGTTCTCAATGCATAATCAGTATAGAATTTAGAAGCTGCCATATAGGAAGGAAAGGTATATTGATAGCCACGCGTAATTTCAAATACGGTTCTAACTTGGTCAGCTGTATAGGAAGCATAGAAATCCTCGTAATAATCATGTTCAATCATGAATTTGACTTGATCATCAATGTTGGCAAACGCCATGCTTTTATTTTTGATTTCTTTCATAAACTCCTCTACAGCATCTTTATCCTTATGTAACTGGAAGAAGCCATCAGAGTCACGCTTTAGCAGCATGTTATTTAATTCAATATGTCGCAATGCGGCTCACCTCCTGTTCAAAATACTCCACGTCTTTCTTGGAACCCGATAATTCAAATTTACTGATAACCGGGACGTTATAAGATGCAGAGATCAAATCTGCACTTTTGGCAAAACGCTCACCCCAGTTACGGTTACCGCTGGCGGCCACGCCAATCAGGTATTTAGAGTTTTTTTGCAAAAAAGAAGACACCTTATCAGGTATCTGTCCAAAACCTGTTGTATATGTCACAAGTACGTACGGTTCATCAATCGTCATTTGATTCTGAATCTGAACAGCCGGCAGTTGAAGCTTGGAAATAAACCTCTTAACATTCCCGGTTATAGAATCATACACAATTAGCACTATCATATCCTCCTTGACAAATGAAAGGTGATCAAAAACAAACACTATATATAGATCTATTTCTTAATTTTATATCAATATATAGCTTTGTCAAATGCTTATCGGTATCAATTTTGTGAAAAACCGGATGAATGGGCTCTATTACTAGGTTTAAAAAATTTGTGGCTTAGTAGATATCTATATTCGAAGACACGATATTTGGTGCATGAGAGAATTATGATTGACATTGAGAATTGTTATCATTTAGAATTTTGAAGAAGATTCGAAAAGAGGGATGCGCTATGATGACACATTTACAACAAAATCACCCAGAGGGTGAAGGACAGACAGCAGCAGATCTCGTATGGTATGGATTAAAGAACGTATTCAAGGATTCGGTCGACAAGGCCTATCGTTTGGTATACGAAGAAACACCAGATCATGTCATTCTTGTTGCTACAAATCGTCACGGCAAAATCGTCATTGATGGCATACCGCATCCGTTCGTTCCAAATAGTGCCCATTTAGTATTACCAGGCCAACGGGTCGAGACCGTTTATTTAACGGATGGAGAGCAGATCATATACCGGATTCATATCGGCATCATTCCATATGAAGGACAGAAGGTGTCCTTTGAGCATTTGTTGACGGAGCTTGGTAGGTCAATCACGTTTCCAGATGCACAGGTGCAGCAACTTTGCGAAAAAATCGTCTGTTACTGGCATACCGGTGATTCAACAGATCGTTTCGCAAGCCAAGCAGGTTTCCAGGACCTGCTGCATCTTCTGTTCAAGAAGCAGAACCAACACGAGAACGCACTCGAGAGAGCACGGAAATACATGCTGCATCACTATCAGGATACAATCACAGTCGAGAACCTGGCCGATGAAGCGGGCATGAGCCGCTATTATTTCATGAGATCATTCAAAGAGAAGTTCGGTCAGAGTTCGATGGACTATCTGGCAGAGATTCGCACCAACGAGGCCAAGCGTCTGATGGAAGCAGGACAACCGCTGAAGGACATTGCTCTGTTGGCAGGTTTCAAGGACCAACACTATTTCAGCAGTCAATTCAAAAAGCAGGTGGGATTACCACCTCGTACATATATTGCGAACAGGAAATGCAAAACAGCCGCGTACAGCTGGCCCAATATCGGGCATCTGCTGACCCTGCAAATCATCCCCTTCGCAGCGCCCATTGATCAGTTTTGGACAGATGATTACCGTCGGAAATATCGTTATGATGTCAAGGTAGCACTCAGCCACGACTATGATTTCAACCTCAAAGCATTGATGCGGGCCAGGCCAGACCGGATTGTTGCATTGGACGAGATGATCCCCGAAGAGGAGAAAGAGAAGCTGCGGCACATCGCACCGGTGTTGTTTCTAAGTTGGCACGGAGAGGATTGGCGGCAACATCTGCGGCGAACGGCCCGTTTTTTGGATCGGGAGAATGAAAGTGAAAGATGGCTTCTTCGATATGAGGAAAAGGTGGAAACGGTTCTTCATTATATTCCTCATTCGTTTCAGCAAGGTAAGCTAATCGCATTAAGTGTGTCTCCCCGGGGCATTCAGATCTGGGGTAGAAGAGCAGGAACCGTATTTTATGACGATTTGAAGATTGCCGCGGCTTCGGGTGTGGATCAGATCGAATTTACCAGATACGTGGAAGCCGAACAGCTTGCTGCATTCGATGCGGACGTCATCATCGTTAGTGTTATGAAGGACCATCATTCCCTGATGGTGTGGGAGAGGCTTCAACATGTGGAAAGCTGGAAACAGCTGCATGCCGTACGAAACCGACAAGTCTATCTGACACAGGGAGGACATTGGTTAAGCGAACCGATCCTGGAACATACAGCCAATCGGCATGAACTTCTGCTTCAGGAAGTAAACTTGCTATTTAGTGCCCGGTAATGGGCGAAAGTAGACATCTTCTTCTATTTTCTTCGCTGAGGAACATCTGTATAATCATCATGTGATAATCATTCTCAATACAGAAATGCGGAGGGGAACTCATGTCTCACACAGAAAATAATGATCTCTTTAGAAGAGATCGTTCAAAAAAGGCTACACATGGAAGGAAACGCGGATTTGCAGGATTGACGCTCCTGCTATTGGTTCTTTCACTTATGGTTGTTGCCTGCGGAAATAAAACAAATACAGCAGGGGAGCAAGCCACAACAGAAACGACCAAGACAAACGCAAGCGCAGCGACTCAAACTGCCGAAGAGCTTCAGACTCAGGTCATCGAACATGCCATGGGCAAAACGGAAGTTCCGCTGCATCCAAAACGTGTTGCCGTATTTGGTCTGGAGGATCTTACATTGTCCCTGGGTGTACCGATGGTCTATGCATACGACTTTGATGGCTACTACTTGGATGACCAGCTCAAAGCACTGAACATTCCGCTCGCTGGAAATGCGGATTTCAATCCGAATCTGGAAGCCATTCTGGCAACCCAGCCCGATCTTATCGTGGTTCAGCGAAACGCCATTGATGACAAAGCGTATGAGGAACTGAGCAAGATTGCGCCAACCATTGCCTATTCACCGGATGATTGGGAGAAAACCATTGTGGAAATAGGAAAGGCAACGGGCTTGGAAGATAAAGCACAGGAGGTGCTTCAGGCGAACACCGACAAACTGAAACAGGCCAAGGAAGATATCATTTCGGCTGTGGGCCCGGACAAAACAGTTGTCTTCATGCGTCCATCGGACAAGGATCTGCAGGTGTTCTTTCCGAGCTTCGCTCCACTTATCTACACTGAATTGGGGTTAAATCCAGACGAAAGCGTTGCAGCATTCCAGAAGGATACTAAGGACGATTGGGGAGTCACGACATCTCTAGAGAAGCTGCCTTCTATTGGAGCTGATTATGTGTTTGCCATCTACGGAGGATCGATTAGCACGGAAGAAGAGTTCAATGAAAACAGTGCCGTTGCAACGGAAGTTGAGAAACTTCATGTATGGAAAACGATGCCTGCTGTGAAGGACAACCATGTGTTCAAAGTGTCAGCCAGACATTGGATGATGTCCGGCCCAATTGCAGACGGCAAGGTGGCAGACGATGTGGTAGCAGCCGTCACTGGCAAGAAATAAGCCTGGACATAATCGTTCATACATTGTCTACAATTCAGAGATAGATTATTAAAGGCATGGCTCTATGGAGTCATGCCTTTTGAGTACGTTGAAGGTATGCTGATTACATCAAGTTCACTCACTGGCTTGAGGCTTTACAAAGAGAAACTAAGAAAATAACCAGAATATCGCAAAGATTTGGAGGTAAGACATGAACGGGACCCTGCAGCAAAATAGAATATTGATTGTAGATGATGATGAACGGGTCCGAAGACTTCTTCGCATGTATTTGGAGAAAGAACAATTTATCGTTGAGGAGGCTTCGCTAGGCTGGCAAGCCCTTGGGCAGCTTCATCACGGTTCTTATGCCTTGATCATTCTCGATTGGATTCTTCCCGATATTAAGGGAATTGAAATATGCCATTATCTTAGGACCAACTTAAGCATACCCGTCATGTTTCTGACAGCCAAGTCAGAAGAAACTGATCGGCTTGAAGCTTTCAAAGCAGGGGCGGATGACTTTGTCATGAAACCATTCAGTCCGAGGGAGGTTGTGCTACGTATTAAAACTATGATGGCTCGTTATAACGGATTAATCGAACCTGCGCCAAAAGATCATTCAGCGAGCGAGGTGTTGATTTCCTCCATTCTAATCAATCCAACTTCCCGTAGAGTCACAGTAGGACAAGAGGAGATTCATATGACTCCCAAAGAATTTGATTTGCTTTATCATCTGGCGACACACTCGGAAATCGCATTCTCTAGGCAGGATTTGCTGAGAATTGTTTGGAAAGTGGAGCATGAGGAAGATCTGGATTATCGGACTGTAGATACCCATGTGAAACGGTTGCGTGACAAACTATCCGAGTATGTGCCGAATCGGGAAGATCTGATTCAAACCCTGTGGGGGTTCGGTTATATTCTTCGTTTGCCTCACTGATTCTTATCTTGCAGTTCAGGAGGAGAATATGTCTTACAAACAAATCAAGTGGATGATCTTGCTCATTCCCACCTTGACCGTTGGACTGTGGGAGTATGTACGACATCAGTTTCTGCTCCCCTACATATCAATGAATTTGGGCAACTGGCTTACGCCTGTCATTGTATATGTCGTGAGTATAACGTTGTTAACTCGGCTGTTTCTGATTTTGGAACGTATTCAAAAAGAGCTGGAGCATGAGCGTGAAGCCAAAGCCGCATTGGAATCTCGTGAAAAGATGGCCAAGGAACTCCATGATGGAATCGCCCAATCCCTTTTTTTATTATCGGTAAAAGTGGGGCGTTTAGAGGAACAAGCCAAGTTGGATCAACAGTTGGACGATGTGTATTCGATCAAGAAAACGGTTCATGAAGTCAATCGTTATGTGCGTCAGGCCATTGCCGATTTACGTTATGATCCTAACGTTGACAATACCTTCACTACGAACGAATCGGTCACACTACTTGGTCAAATTCGAAGAATTGCCAAAGATATCCCCGTCCGAATCGAACTGGATTGGAGCATCCCGGATGATGCATTTACTGACAAAGAGAAAGTAGAACTGCTCGCTTGTATTCGGGAAGCTCTTTTTAATATTCAAAAGCATGCATCTGCATCCCAAGGATGGATTCAGGGAAATGGGCACAAGAAGTGCTGGAATATCACGATTCGAGATAATGGAAAAGGATTTGAGATGAATCCCTTTGAACGAAAGGATCGATATGGACTGAAAATCATGAGAGAGCGGATGAATGAGCTGAACTATAACATGCAATTCCGAAGGGAGCAGCAGCTTACTGTTGTCGAATTTTCAAAGGATGGTGAGATGTTATGAGTCATACTCGCGTACTTGTTGTAGACGATCACGCTCATGCGAGAGAAGCCATATGTGAAATTTTATCCATGGACCCCAGCTTCGAAGTGATTGGCGTCGTGTCGGACGGTCAACAAGCGATTGATTATACAGAACAGTGGCTTCCCGATCTAATCCTCATGGACATTCAGATGCCAATTATGAACGGTCTTGAAGCAACACAGCGGATCAAATTGGCGTTTCCTTATGTGAAAATTGTCATGATTACCGTCTCGGATGATGTACTACACCTTCTGGAAGCGTTGAAACGGGGAGCTCAGGGTTATCTGCTCAAAAACCTTGAACCCTCCATGTGGCTGGAATATCTTCATTCCATCGTTACAGAAGAAGCTCCATTGAGCCGCGAGGTGGCTTACCAAATCCTGAAGGATGTCTCACTCACGGAGAAAAAAGAACCTGACGTTCCACTAACGACAAGGGAAAAGGATATTCTGTATGGCGTGGCTGCAGGATGGACGAACAAAGAAATCGCTGTGAATTATACAATTTCAGAGTATACCGTCAAGAATCATTTAAAAAACATTTTGCAAAAACTGCAGGTTCAAAATCGTGTTCAACTGACACGTTACGCATTGGAGCAAGGGCTTATTACAGACCATAATCGTCTGTAATAAGCTTTTTTTACTATATCCGTGTGTTCTTTCTATTTTCATGTTAAGTGGATGTGATTTTTCTACTTTTACCACAATGACCTCACAATTTGGACACAAAACGTCCAGCTCTATAGCTAGCTTGAGCTATATGGTAAAAATTTGTTTTTATGTACACTATGAGCAGTGTGTTTCATGAAGGAGGTTATGATGTTTCGCGAACGGATTGTCCTGAGCATATTGCTGCTTATAGGGATACTGTTGATCCCGCTATCTTACCCGCTGGACACTGCAAATGCTGCTCCTGAAACCAAAGATGCTATTCCACTCCAGCCAATCATTGATGGTTCTAGACCTGGAGAAGTGCTTGTACTTGAGACGGGTATTTATTCTGGTCCCGTAAGTATAGACAAGAATATATCCATTCGAGGGGACTCATCCGTATTGGTATTGAATACGGATGCTGAATCCACCATTACCATTCGTTCAGATGGAGTGACATTGCAGGGTTTCACGGTACGACACTTAACAAATGAACCCACTGCAGCGATTCAGGTTGAAGGAGATCGAGTAGAGATCACGGGCCTGGATATTCAGAGTCAAAGTTTTGGAATCGTGCTGCGGGGTTCTGTCGATGGTCTCATACATAGCAATACTATTTCATGGGCTGGACCGGAGTCTGCTTCCAGTGGTCAAAAGGGGAATGGCATTGATCTGTACAATTCCCATCGTACCCACATCGAAGACAACAAAATTACGGGCATGCGGGATGGTATATATCTGGAGAACAGTCGCAATCTTACGGTTAAGGCTAACACGCTGTTACATACCAGGTATGGCATTCATTGTATGTATATCGATGGCTCTTCTGTTGTGGACAATGTGGGAGAGAACAACAGTACCGGAGCCATGGTCATGGGCGTCAAGAATACGGTCGTATCGGGAAACTCTTTTCGCAAACAGAACGAAAATGTGCATTCACAAGGGATTTTGTTGTATGACGTACAGCAATCCTCGGTTCATAACAATGTCGTGGAAGGTAACCGTGTTGGCATGAACATTGCTGAATCCTCAGGAAATCAAATTCGCGGCAATGCGGTGCTCCGGAATTTCATCGGAATTCAGCTCGTTCTTGCGGAGGATAATCAGTTTACCAGAAACCAATTTGTTTCGAATGTGATTGAAGCTTCAGCGATGGACAGCCGGAACAATGAGATGAAGGAAAACTTCTGGGATTCCTTTCAAGGTCTTGACCTGAACGATGATGGAATTAGTGAACTGTCCTATGGAATTAATCCTTTTTATGAGCAAGTGGTCAACCGGAATTCGGCCTATCAGCTTTTCTTTCAATCTCCAGGCATGATCTTTATGAGCAACTTGTTTACGGAAGGCAAGGCAGAGTGGACAAGCGACAGATCGCCATTAATGAGCATGGAAGCGGTATCACAGACGACGAAGGTAGGTACACAAGTGGTCAAAGAGATAACCGGGGTTTGGATCATCGGATGCATTCTGCTGGGCCTGGCCACTTTTATTATGATCAATATGGGGGTATTACGAAAATGAGAATGAAAACACATTGGAAAACAGTTATGGTGCTTCTCTTTGGGGTGCTGTTATTAACAGCTTGCGGAAAAAAATACGAGGCATTGCCTATCAATGAAGACGTGGATATCTGTGCCATTTGCAAAATGCAGGTGAAAGATGATGCCTATGCCACGCAGCTTACCACGAAAGACGGTAAAAATTATAAATTTGATGACATTGGTTGTATGCATCAGTGGAAAGAAGAGAACGGAACAGATAACATCGGAATGGATTTTGTTCGTGATTATAATGACAAGGAATGGATTGAGTACAGCAAAGCTACTTATGTATACGATGCTTCACTGCGTACACCGATGGCTTACGGCATCCTCAATTTCAAGGATAAACCATCTGCCGAAGCTTTTGTTGCCGAGCAGGGTGTAGGAACGATCATGACCGCTGAAGACCTTGCCTCCCACGACTGGAAACAAAACACAGAGACGATGGATATGATGGGTGAGCATGGGCATTCCGAAGAGGGGATGGGTGAAGGCATGCATGAAGAAACACATGGGGAAAGCGAATCAACGGAAGAATCAGGCCACAAGTAATGACCAATGAAGATGGTGATGCATGATGGGAGATATGGTACAAGTCGTTCGACGAGAAATGAAAATGGGATTTCGCAACCCATGGTCATATTCATTTTTGATTCTTTTCTGCGTGTTTAGTCTGAGTTTGTTAATCATCAATTCTCAGAATTTTGTAGCAGGATACTCTGGGACTACAGGTTCCATGTTAAATCTTATTCTTTATCTGTTGCCGCTGATGACCCTCTTTCTGGGCTCGTTCTCGTTGACTTCTGAAAAGGAAGAGGGCAGCTGGCAGTTGTTGTCCACTTACCCCATTGGCACGATGTCTTTTATTGTTGGCAAATATCTGGGGCTGTCGGTTGTATTAATGACGATAGTTACATTCGGATATGGCCTGATGGGACTTCTTAGCGGATGGGTGGGTAGCCCTTTAGATGTTAAGACATATCTTTTGTTTCTGGTATTCTCCTGCGGACTGGTGTTGCTATTTCTGACTATTGCACTGTTCATCGGTTCGTTATCCAAAAATCGCTGGCAAGCGTTAACGATATCGGTATCCGTTTGGTTTTTTGCTGTGATCGGGTGGCCCACGCTTCTAATCTCCATGCTAGGACTTATGCCTTATCAGTGGGTAAAACCCTTACTCACCGTTCTAACCTTCATCAATCCGGCTGAGTTGGTACGTTTGTTTGTGGTGATCAAACTTGGCGGGGGCTCGATACTGGGACCTGAATATTATCAGTGGGTAGATTGGGTACATCCATCGAGCGGGAGCTGGATCTTTATGGGGATATGTCTGCTGTGGATTACATGTTCTATCGTGGCAGTATACGGGATATGGGAAAGGGGACGTTCCCATGGATAACGTGGAAACAGAGATTGTTGGACTGTGTAAATCCATAAAAAAACAACAGATTGTTGAAGATATATCCTTTCGCGTTTCTTCCGGTCATGTGCTTGCCTTATGCGGCGGAAATGGGGCCGGAAAAAGCACCGTTCTGCGTATGCTTGCAGGTATTCTTCAACCTACCTCGGGTGAAATCATTGTAAACAAGATGCGCTGGTCCAAAGAACGAAAGCGATATTCGGAACAGATCGGATATATGCCGGATGATTATCATTTCAACCAGGGTTTGACGGCAGAGGAGGCGCTCCAGTTCTGGGCGGCGTTAAGGAAAGTGCCTAAAGCGCGAGTAACGGAAGTGCTAACCATGGTAGGCTTGGCCGATCAAAAAAAGAAACGGGTCACGACCTTTTCCAAAGGTATGCGGCAGCGTGTGTTATTTGCCCAGGCTCTGCTGTCCAAGCCTCCACTGCTGATCATGGATGAGCCGACGAATGGACTGGACCCCTTCTGGATGCAGGAGTTTGCAAATCTGATAAAACAGATCAAGGAGGAAGGGCATATGGTCGTGTTCTCCACCCACCTGCTTGAGATCGCAGATGATGTTGCCGATCACATTGTTTTTATGAACCAAGGACGTAATGTGGGAGATGGCTCTACTGAGGACTTTCGTCAACAGTTCGGGTCGCTTCATGCTGCATTTCATCATAGTCTTGGCTTAAAATGAAGGTGAATTTATTGGAAAAAAAGAGTAAAAAAATGAGTGCGAAAATGAGAAGTTTGCTTACTATCCTGATTGGAATGGCTGCTTTACTGACCGCTGTGTGGGCAATTTACCAGGGGACTTCATCATCCGAGCCCAAAATAACCGGTGCCATTGAAGCCGGTGCAACTGCTCCTGAATTCACTGCGGTTAATTCAGACGGAGAACAGGTGAAGCTCTCCGATTATCGGGGCAAAGTCGTCATGATTAACTTCTGGGCTTCATGGTGTACGCCCTGTGTGAGGGAAATGCCAATGATTAAGCAGATTGCTCAGACATATCAAAACGATGTAGAGACCCTGTTTGTCAACGTGGGGGAAGCGAAGGGCACCATTCGTGAATTTATGGAGAAACAGCAATTCGATTTCCCTATTATCATTGATGTGACCGGAAAGGTCTCTGGCCTGTATCGTATCACCGGGTTGCCAGCGACCATGATCATAGACCAGGAAGGTATATTTAGTCACATTCTGCTCGGTGAGTTGACCAAGGATATTCCTTTGCAGCAATGGCTGGAGGAGACCGTACAGCAACGGAATTGAAGCTTTGCAGACTTATGAACAAAAAAAGTCGAGAAGTCGCTCACTATACGAGCGGCTTCTTTTGTTTTATTTTTCCCGAACATCTTGCAAGCATAGTAGAATTGAAAATCGCAATACCACGGTTGTGCCTAATGAATCAATAGCCCCTTTGGGTGCTTTTTATGCTTTTCACCGAGTTGTCAGAAAGAGTTGATCCTTTCTTGAACATTTAGGGACGAAGACGTGTCAGTGATTGAATTGCTAATTCACAAAGATATAATAATTTTAACTATTAGGTCCTGTTAAGTACTTTGGCCCTTCAGTATCAGGTAAAACACAGCTCGCCAACCCATGCTCAGTCCAATAACTATGTGTAGCAATGCACAATGATGGTGTGGTAAAGCTCCTTCGTCACTTACTTTGTGAAAAAATTCTCTTTGTACATACAACGATGGAGGAACGGTTTGTAGATAAACTCTGAACCAGTCTAGTGGGGCTTCTATCAACCTGATAAAGAACGCAGTCCAAGGGCTGACTGACCTAATAATTAAAAGATTCAAATCAGTACGAAAATCGAACAGAGTTTGAAAGGAGGCAGTAAACAATGGCAATCGATACGGTGATGTGGAGCAAGCTGGTGACAGGTATGACGCTGGGCTTCCACGCTATTTTTGCGACACTTGGCGTCGGTATACCTCTAATGATCGCAATTGCAGAATTCATGGGGATTCGCAAGAAGGACCCCCATTACACACTGATGGCGAAGAGGTGGTCAAGAGGGTTTGTCATTTCTGTGGCGGTTGGTGTGGTGACCGGTACAGCGATTTCACTGCAACTGGCCCTGGTGTGGCCGAATTTTATGAAACTGGCAGGCAATGTCATTGCACTTCCGTTATTCATGGAGGTGTTTGCGTTCTTTTTTGAAGCGATCTTTCTGGGCATTTATTTGTATACGTGGGATCGATTCAAAAATCCATACATTCACTGGCTGCTGACGATTCCAATCGTCACGGGAGCAGGCATGTCGGCTGTGTTTATTACGACGGTGAACGGCTTCATGAACCAGCCTGGAGGCTTTGTCATGGAAGCAGGCCAATTCACAGCGGTTAACCCAGTGGAGGCGATGCTGAATACGGCGACGTTTTCCAAGGTGTTTCATGTATTAAGCTCAGCATATTTGACAGGAGCTGCCCTGTTAGCCGGAATTGCAGCCTTCTCGCTGCTGAGAAAAGGGGCATCTGCATACCACAAAAAAGCCTTGAATCTCATGATGGCGGTGGTTCTACTGTTCGGCTTACTGAACACGTTAGCGGGAGATGTGTCCGCCAAGTTTTTGGCCGAGCATCAGCCGGAGAAACTTGCAGCGGCAGAATGGCATTTTGAGACAGAAAGTGGCGCAGATTTGATTTTATTGGGATGGCTGAATGCAGAGCATGAAATTATAGGAGCTCTTCACTTGCCGAAACTGCTCAGCTTCCTGGCCTTTAGTGACTTTAATGCAGAGGTTACCGGACTGGAGGAGTTCCCGGAGGACGAATGGCCGCCGCTGCTCGTTCACTACCTGTTTGATTTAATGGCCGGAATCGGATTTACGCTGCTGGCTATTTCAGTTCTGTATTTCCTGTTTGTATTTTGGAAAAAGCGCAATGAGCTGAATAAGTGGCTGCTTGGGATCATAGCGCTAGGCGCACCGATGGCTTTTCTCGGAGTTGAGCTGGGCTGGTTCTATGCTGAACTGGGACGACAGCCGTGGATTATTCGGGGATATATGCGTGTGGAGGAAGCTGCCACTTCATCACCCAACATCAGAATGATCTTTTTCTTCTTCCTGATGCTCTACATCGTTCTGGGAGTGATGTGTGTTCTCGTACTAAGACGTTTATTCAACAATAATCCGGCAGAAGTCGAGATGGAGAAATGGATGAAGGAGAAGCGCAATCCGTCTACAGAAAAGGGTGAGCTTGCATGAGTTACGAACTGATTGGCATTTCGGTACTCTGGCTGTTCTTGTATGGCTATTTAATTGTTGCCTCCATTGATTTCGGGGCGGGTTTCTTTGCCTTTTATGCACGCTTGACGAAACAGGATCACCTGATTAATCGTCTGATCTCCCGTTATTTATCACCGGTATGGGAGATTACGAATGTATTTTTTGTCTTTTTCTATATTGGCATCGTTGGATTCTTTCCAGACACGGCGTATTATTACGGATCAGCGCTGCTCGTACCGGGAAGCATTGCGGTCATTTTGCTCGCCATTCGTGGGTCGTTTTATGCCTTTGAGAACTATGGTTCCAAAAATAACATCGTGTATCTGTTTCTATATGGAGCTTCGGGATTGCTGATTCCAGCTTCGCTATCAGTGGCGCTAACGCTGTCTGAAGGTGGTTTTATCGTGAAGCAGGGTTCGACGGTTTCTCTGGATTACTGGACGCTGTTTACCAATCCGTTATCATGGAGCATTGTTGGACTGGCGATTGTGTCCGTATTGTTCATTAGCAGCTCATTTCTAGCCTTTTATGCATCGCGGGCAGAGGATCACTCTGCATTGAAGCTGGTACGGACCTATGCCCTGTTCTGGAGCACACCGACGATTATCATCGCACTGACTGCATTTATTTATTTGGGACAGCACAATGAGCGACATTTTCAAAATATGATGGATTTATGGTGGCTACTTGCGCTTTCCGTTGCCTTCTTCATGATTGCGATGTGGCTGATCTATAACGGACGCCGCTACGGATTAGCGTTTATATGTATCATGCTGCAATTTTTCTGTGCCTTTTTCGCTTACGGAATTGGTCAATATCCTTATATCCTTGATCCGTTCATTACAATTCAAAACAGTGTAACCTCACCAGCGATGGGCTTCGCACTGGTTGTTGTGTTTATTGGTGGCATGTGTATGTTGATTCCTTCCTTGATTCTGGTTTTCAAACTGTTTCTGTTTGATGCGGATTATGTAAAGGGAAAAAAATAAATTGAATTCATTATGCGATGTAAGGGAGTAATCTCACAGGTTCATAGAAAGGAGGAGAGCTTACATGAAGAGGAAAACAAGCCTGATCTCTCAACAAATGTCTGGGCAACGAAAACGACTCGTGCTCCTTGCAGTGATTTCACTTGCGCTGGGTGCAGCGATTGTAAGTCAGGCTGCGCTGCTTGCTGAAGCAGTACAACGGATTTTCGTGGAGAAGGCTTCCCTTTCGTCGGTCGTCATGCTGCTCGGGATACTCATGGCTGTCATGGTCGTACGTACAGGGTTGTCTTATGGGAACGGAAAAGTTGGTTTGCATATGGCTTCCAGTGCCAAGACGAATATGCGGGCAGCCGTGCTGAAAAATTTGACCCATGCGTCGATGCCATCAACCCTTCGTGGACAAACAGGCGGAAAGGTCAGTGTTGCTCTGGATGCTGTGGATGAGGCTGACAGTTATTTCAGTCTGTATATGCCACGCATGATGGAGGCTGCCATCATTCCAATTCTGATTTTGGTGGTAACGTTTATGCAGCATGCCAATTCAGGCTTTATTATGCTGTTTACGGCCCCGTTTATCCCCTTGTTCATGATTTTGGTAGGACTGAAGACGAAGAACAAATCAGAGGAGAAATATGCGCAGCTGGCCGAGTTTTCCGGTACGTTTCTGGACTCTCTTCAAGGGCTGGTTTCGTTGAAAATATTTGGACGGGCTCACCGTCAGCAGCAGGAGATTGAACGCACCAGCCTGGGGTACCGTGATGCCACGATGGGCATTTTGCGGATTGCGTTTACCAATACGTTCATGCTGGAATCGATTGTAATGCTAAGCATCGGTATCGTCGCTCTTGAACTAGCAATCCAGCTGCTTGTATTCAAATCGATGTCGTTCCACACCGCGTTTCTCGTGCTGCTGCTCGTTCCCGAGTTCTACAGTCTGTTGAAAAATACGGGAACAGCTTTTCACAGCGGGCGAACAAGTATGGGAGCGGTTCGTAAGGTAGAGCAGATGCTTGAGGAAACGGCTGGGGAGAACCAATCGGCAGATAGCAAAGAAGGATTAGGTACATCCGATGGAATTGACGAGGTCGTTAACATGGAGCGGATTGAAAGGGAAAACGGGATAGGGATATTACAAATGCACCGTTCCAATGACGGTTCGATGCCGCCGTCCATTATATTGAACCATCTCCGATTTCATTATGCGCCCGAATCATTCGACCTTGAGACTGGTCGAGCACAGCTTGATCCGGGAGAACACATTGCCATTGTCGGCAAAAGCGGCTCAGGAAAAACGACGTTGCTCCATCTCATTGCGGGTTTGCTGAAGCCAGAATCAGGAGAGGTACTGGTAAATGGACAACCCCTATCCGAATATGATGAGGCTGGATGGTTCGAACATGTGAGCTACATTACACAGCATCCGTATATTTTTGCAGGTACATTTGCTGAGAACATTGCGATTGGTGCGGGCCGGAACGTGTCCAGGACTGAAATTGAGCAGGCGGCAGAGGATGCCGGGCTTGCTGAAGTTGCTGCCCAATTGGAGCATGGCTTCGATACCTTGGTTGGTGAAGGAGGTCGAGGACTGTCTGGTGGGGAAAAGCAACGACTTGCTTTGGCAAGAGCTTTTTTGAAGCGGCCTTCCATCATATTGTTTGATGAGCCTACGGTGGGACTGGATTTGCGCACGGAGCAGATACTGCAACGTTCCATTGCCACATTGGCAGATACCGCGACGATGATTACAGTGGCTCACCGATTATATACGATTCAACATGCCGATCGCATATTGTTTATGGACGATGGTGTGTTAGTGGATACGGGACGCCATGAAGAGCTTATGGCGCGTCTACCCCAGTATGCCGAGATGATTGATGTTCAACGAAAGGGGGGCTTGGCATGAATGAGCTAGCGATTTTGTCCAAAGCCATGATTCAGGAGCGCAAGGATATCATCCTTTCCATTCTAGGTGGGTTTATTGCCGGGATAGCAGGAGTGGCCCTCTTCTCGGCGAGCGGATATCTGATTTCGCAAACGGTCTTTGCGCCACCGCTGTACACCTTAATTGTACTCACCTCGCTGGTCAAGCTGCTTGGACTGCTTCGGGCGGCGAGCCGATACGGAGAGCGCTTGTATTCCCACAGGGCGACGTTCTCCATGCTTAGCCGTTTGCGTACATCCTTTTTTGCCCGACTCATTCCTTTGACGCCGGGTATATTGAACAAAAAGCGAAGTGGAGACCTGCTAGCCCGCATTGTTGGGGATGTGGAGAGCCTGCAACATTATTTTTTGCGCGTCGCTTACCCACCGATCATTGTTGTCATGGTCTTTTTGGCGACAGTGTTGTTTACTTCTGCTTTTTCATTCTGGATTGCGGGGCTGTTTGTATTAGGTATGCTCATAACGGCGTTGGTTGTACCAGGACTGGTTTTGCTTGGGCAGCGGAAAATACATGGACACGTTCGCGAGCAGCGGGCGCTGCTTTCCACAGAAGTCACCGAAGTATTGTATGGGTTCCGGGATTTGAAAGTTTACGGACAACTGGCTCAACGGGAGCAACAGCTGCAGCAGGCTTCTGCTGCGTTGACGGTCCAGCAGCAACGGGCTGCCGGACACCTACTGCGTGGGCAATCCATGCATGCTTTGGTTACGTTCCTTATTTCCTGGGGCGTGCTGACACTTGGTGCTTATCTGATTATGGATGGAGCGCTTGCTGGCGTGTTTCTTGCAATGCTGGTTATGGCCTCACTAACCGTTTTCGAAGAGGCTGCGGCAATGGCGACATTACCTTTGTATAAGCAGGATAGCGAACACGCAGCCAAGCGACTGACGGAAACCATACAGACCTCTGATAGGCAGTCTGTGTCTACGCAGCCAAAAGGCGCGTTATCTGGCAATCAGGCTGTTTCGCTTGATCTCTCCAATGTTACGTTTCAATATGAAGGGGAGTGGAGACCGGCGTTAAAGGACATTTCAATGCATATTTTACCCGGCTCCAAAACGGCGATTGTCGGACCGAGCGGATCAGGCAAATCAACGATTATTGAACTGCTGCTTAAACTGCGAACGCCTACAACAGGGGAGATCCGATTAAATGACATTTCGGTGAAGGAACTGGATGAGGCGAGCATTTGGCAAACGGCCAATGTTGTCTTGCAGCAAAGTCATTTCTTCCGGGGAACGATCCGGGATAACCTGCTGTTGAATGATGATGAACATTCGGACGAGCAACTATTGGATGTGCTAGCAAAAGTGCAACTGCCCAATACATCATTGACTGATGTAGTCTATGAAAAAGGGGAAAACCTGTCGGACGGTGAGAAGCAGAGGCTGGCTCTGGCACGGGCCATGCTTCGCAAGGGACGATTATGGCTTCTCGACGAACCTACTTCCTCACTGGATTACGTTACAGAAGAACGTGTGATGAAACATCTCTATGCACAAGCAGCCGAGGATACGTTTCTACTGATCTGTCATCGGCTTACTGGCCTGGAAGAGATGGATCGGATTGTGGTGATGGAACAGGGAAGGGTAGTGGAAGCAGGCTCCTATACGGAGTTAATGCAGCAAAAAGGTTATTTTTATGAGATGAAGAAGATCGAGCGGCAAATGATCGGAGAAGTTGGAGGGTAAGAGAATAAGATATACGTGAATTGCTCATTCGGAGACAAAAATATTCAAACAACAAACAGAGCTCATTAATTCTGAGCTCTGTTTGTTGTGGTTAGTGCAAGAATTACAGTACATATTATCCTTTAATTCGCATTTTTAGATGCGTTTTTTTATCTAATTAAACTTGGGATCTTACCCATTTTCGCAGCTGTTCCAGAGAAATAATTCATTTCTGCAACTGAAATGGGTTTTATGTTCGTTTTCTCGTCGCGTTCTTCTAGAACGTTGTCTAAACTTTGATCGGAGCAGTCTGGCTGTGGCCTACCTTCCTCCAACTTGATATCAATAAAATCAACGATTTGCTGAAGGGATGAGATTTGCCCGAGAATATTATTCCTTTGGCTCCTTAATTCCTCCACCAACTCATCGTATTCTGTGGGGTCAGCATTAGTGGAGAGCTTCAAGAATGGCTTCATGGCCTCCAGAGAAATACCCGTTTTTTTAAGGCAGCCTATCAATTTGATCGTATGGATGTCCTGCTGGTGGTAGACGCGATGCCCATTGTCCTTCCTGTCCGCCTGACGAAGCAATTGAATCTTTTCGTAATAACGAATCGTGTCCTCGGAAAATCCAGTTAGCTCCGCGGTCTGTTTTATCGTGAACGTTTGCTCGGTTATCATTCCGCACCTCCGGAAATTGAGACTTGGGGGTATTGTACATCTTGGAGTCGGCTCCAAGTCAAGTCTTTAACCTTGATAAAACGACATTTGAATTCATGTCTTGACTTTGAGCCGACTTCAACAAATAACATATGTCCTGCAAGGGAAGGAGGAGACAAGCAGCAAACACGAACGAATGTGAAATTATAAAACTAACTAAGGAGTGGAATTCTATGAACTCAAAATATCAACCGCTAATGGAGTCGTTTCTTTTCAAGAATGGAGTCGAAGTAAAGAACCGTGTCGTTCTTGCACCAATGACAATTTCTTACTCTCAGCAAGACGGTACGCTGTCTGAGGCGATGCTCGCGTATTACGAAAGTCGTTCAAATGGTGTTGGCATGGCTGTCACAGGGAGTACATTAGTCGCACCTAATGGCACGGTATTTGGTGGAGAACTGGCAGCAGATCGTGATGAGATGATCCCAAGCCTACAACGCCTGGCAATAGCAATTAAGAAGGGCGGAGCAAAAGCTATTCTGCAAATCTTTCATGGGGGGCGTGAAAGTCTGCCGGAAGTGGTACCAGACAGCGAGATCGTAAGTGCGAGCGCCGTTGCTAAAGAAGGGTTGAGTGTGATGCCCAGAGCACTTGAGGAGCAGGAGATTTTAGAGATGATACATGCGTTTGGGGCTAGCACACGTAGGGCAATCGAGGCTGGTTTTGACGGGGTAGAGATTCACGGGGCCAATCGATTTCTTATTCAACAATTTTTTTCACCATACACGAACCGACGTGATGATCGTTGGGGAGGAAGTGTGGACAAACGAATGGCGTTTCCGCTCGCTATTGTAGAAGAAGTAAAAAAAGTGGTGAATCAACACGCCAAACGGCCGTTTCTTGTCGGATATCGCTGTTCACCAGAAGAAGAAATGACACCTGGTATTACGATGGCCGATACACTAAAATTGGTGGATGCACTCGCCAATAAAAATTTGGATTATTTGCATGTTTCTTTAATGGACTTTTGGTCAAAGCCCAGACGGGGAGTAGAGGACAATCGCTCCAGAATGGAAATCATTTATGAGCTCGTGGGCCAAAGAGTGCCTGTTATCGGCGTAGGTGGAATCAAAACACCGGACGAGGCCCTTAGAGCGTTACAATCTGGTGTCCCATTTATAGCACTTGGACGAGAACTCATTATCGATCCGAATTGGGTTGGAAAAATAGCACAAGGCAGGGAAAGTGAAATTCGTAAGGAGATAACTTTAAATGATCAGGGCCAATTAGGGATTTCTGATCATTTGTGGAAAAAAATAATCAGTACTCCAGGATGGTTTCCGATCAAAAATTAAATTTGTAATGAACGATTTGGGCTATGAAACCTTTAGATTTAGGCGTTTCAAAATGGCATTCTGAGGCGAAATATTCGCCACAATAATCAAGTATATTTATGAGCGAAATGTGTGTTCCAAAATGATGAATAAATAAATTTTTAGAGATCGCTTGATTTTTTTCAATGTATCTGATATTGTAAGACCTGTGATTTTGGAAAGCAGATATATCAACATAAATCAGGTCTTTCCAGCAGATAATTTTTGACCACTTCTCTTAAGGAAGTTAAGGCCATACGGACAGCCGGGTCAAACGCCGATTGGCAACTTATGTTGCCTTATTGATTGAGTTAAAAGCTCAAATTTTATAAGTTGGTTACTTTACAACCAGTGCATCTGCACATCAACTTGTGAAACGGTCAATAAGAGTGGTAAAGGCGAATTATTTGCTATATAGACTCTGATCTGATATTGATATACATGAAGAAGCTTTCCGCTAGAGGAGTTCTTTTGAACTTTTTTAGTTATGGGAACTTTGCGTCTTTTTAATGATGTATATCGACAAGCAAGTGTGATGATGCGCGTTTGGGGCATTTTTCACCTTGCTTTTTTTGTTGGTTCAGAACGGGCGAAAAGTTGAAAAATGAGAAAAATAATGAAGTTAATTTTAAAAAAAATTCATATTGGGTTAGGAGAATGGAAAATGGGAAAAGCACTAATCATCGGCGCCGGCGGCGTAGCTTCAGTAGCAGTTCATAAATGCGTTCAAAACAGCGAAGTATTCGAGGAAATCTGCATCGCAAGTCGTACGAAATCCAAATGTGACGATCTTAAAGCCAAGCTGGACGGCGGCAAAACAAAAATTACGACAGCTCAAGTGGATGCCGACAACGTTGACGAATTGATCGCCCTCATCAACGAAGTTAAACCGGATCTCGTCATGAACCTGGCATTGCCTTACCAAGACCTGACAATCATGGATGCTTGCCTTGCAACGAAAACGAACTACATGGATACAGCGAACTATGAGCCGGAAGATACGGCAAAATTCGAATACAAATGGCAATGGGATTACAAAGAGCGCTTTGAAAAAGCGGGAATTACAGCTCTGCTTGGCAGTGGATTTGACCCAGGTGTTACTGGTGTATTCTCTGCTTATGCTCTGAAACATTACTTTGACGAGATTGAATATATTGACATTCTCGACTGCAATGGTGGAGATCACGGCTATCCGTTCGCAACCAACTTCAACCCTGAAATCAACATCCGCGAAGTTTCGGCTAACGGAAGATACTGGGAAAAAGGTGAATGGATCGAAACGAAACCAATGGAAATTAAACGTGTCTATGACTTCAAAGAAGTTGGCGAGAAAGACATGTACCTGCTTTATCATGAAGAGCTGGAGTCCCTGGCTAAAAACATGCCTGGTCTGAAACGCATCCGTTTCTTCATGACATTTGGTCAAAGCTACCTTACGCACTTGAAAGCACTTGAAAATGTGGGCATGACTTCGATCGAACCTATCGAATACGAAGGCAAACAAATCATTCCGCTGCAATTCCTGAAGGCGGTACTGCCAGATCCGGCGTCCCTTGGACCACGTACTGTGGGCAAAACGAACATCGGCTGCATTTTCAAAGGTAAAAAAGACGGCAAAGATAAAACGTACTACGTTTACAACATTTGTGATCACCAAGAGTGCTACAAAGAAGTGGGTTCCCAAGCCATCTCTTACACAACAGGTGTTCCAGCCATGATTGGTGCAGCAATGGTGATGACTGGTAAATGGAACAAACCAGGCGTATACAACGTTGAAGAGTTCAACCCAGATCCATTCATGGAAGAGTTGAACAAATGGGGTCTCCCATGGGTTGAAGACTTCAACCCAGTACTCGTTGACGAACTGCCAGAAGAAGCCAAAGAATCGGAGCTTGTTCGTTAAGATGCGGTTTGAGCAATTACCGACACCATGTTTTGTTGTTGACGAAGGACTTATCGAAAGAAATCTCAAAATCCTGAACGGTGTCATGCAACGTACAGGAGCCAAAATCGTGCTGGCTCAGAAAGCATTTTCCATGACCACGATGTATCCGCTCATTGGAGAATATTTGAGTGGTGCAACGGCAAGCGGGCTGTATGAAGCCCGCCTGGGTCATGAGGAGATGGGCAAAGAGAATCATGTCTTTGCCCCGGCCTATCGCGAAGATGAGATCGATGAAATCCTTTCGATTTCAGATCATATTATCTTCAATTCTTTCTCCCAACTGGAGAAATTCAAGGGCAAAGCGCTTCAGGCTGGTCGAAAAGTAGGCCTGCGTATTAACCCTGAATGCTCTACTCAGGAGGGGCATGAGATTTACGATCCATGTGCTCCTGGTTCCCGTTTTGGTGCCAAACAAGAGGATTTCCGTGCAGAGCTGTTGGAAGGAGTCTCCGGACTGCATTTCCATACGTTGTGCCAGCAAAATTCAGATGATCTGGAAACGACGCTGAATGCGGTAGAAGAGAAGTTTGGACAATGGCTGCCACAAATGGAATGGATCAACTTCGGCGGTGGACACCACATCACACGCGAGGATTATGACATTCCAAGACTGGAAGCTTGCATCAAACGCATGCAGGAAAAATATGGCCTGGAGGTATATCTGGAGCCTGGCGAAGCGGTTGCGCTGAACGCGGGCTTCCTGGTGACGTCTGTGCTCGATTTCCACAAGAACGGTATGGACATTGCCATTCTGGATACCTCGGCCACATGCCACATGCCAGACGTGCTGGAAATGCCGTATCGCCCGCCGCTTATCGGTTCGGGAGAAGCAGGGGAGAAAGCCCATCTGTATCGTCTGGGGGGACAAACTTGCCTGTCAGGTGATGTGATCGGAGATTATTCATTTGATCAACCGCTCAAAACGGGTGACAGATTGGTATTTGAGGACATGGCGATCTACTCCATGGTCAAAACCAATACATTTAACGGCATGCCGCTGCCAGCCATCGCAGTGAAAAGAAAAGATGGCGATTGCGAAGTGGTTCGTGAGTTCGGCTATCAGGACTTCAAAATGAGATTGGCTTAATACTTTTATAGATATAGCAAGAGCAAAAGGGAACCTGATCACAGGTTCCCTTTTGACGTTTCACATAGGATGGGTTAACGGCTGTTTTTATGATTAATCGTTGGGTTTCGAGGCTGCTCTTGCGGCATACGGAAAGATCGGTTCTTTCAATTCAAACTCATAGGTCAATCCATTTACAATACCGACGACGCTTTCGCTGTCATATAATTCAAGCAAGAATCCAGCCATTTGTTCTGCTGTATGAAATTGGGGAACACGGCCCTCATATTTGAACTGGTCCAGATCAAAAGCACGTTCCGCAAATTCCGTTTCCGTTGCAGCGGGCGCGAGCACTTTCGCTTGCATTGCAGCATGCTTGCCTTTTAATTCATGTGCGAGCCCTTCCGTAAAGGCACTTACATAGAACTTTGTTGCACAGTAGGTTACTGCATCCGGCACGATCGTATATCCACCTCCAGAGGAGATGTTAATGATCTGTGTGCCCTCAACCTCTGCATAATCACGCACATACAGGGAAGAAAGAATGGTTAATGCTTCTATATTCAGATGAAGCATTTGTTCGATTTTAGGTAGATGTTGTTCACCAACCGAAGCAAAATTTCCGAACCCTGCGTTGTTAATCCATGTCTCGATAGAGTAATGATGGAGACTTTCATAGAATGCATGGACATTGGCAGCGATGGACAGATCCACCGTGCGAATGACAATGTCCAGATCAGGATCAATTTCACTTACTTTTGATTTTAACTTCTCCAATTCGTCGGTTCTGCGTGCAGCCAGGATCAAATGTTTGCCGCGAGCCGCAAAAGCCAAAGCTGCTTCATAGCCAATGCCCGAACTGGCACCGGTAATCACTGTATACTTCATAGATATTCCTCCTGGATTTTCGGTTCATTATTTATTGTGATATGAGTACGAGTTGATTATACTGATTAGAGCTTACTCTAAGTCAAGCGGAATATAGAAGGGAGGATCACCATGCACACGATCGGTGAAGTGGCTGAACTACTCGGTATCAGTACCCACACATTGCGTTATTATGAGAAGGAGCAGATTATCGTACCGCTCCGTGATGCTAGTGGAGACAGACGCTACAATGAATCGCACCTGAAATGGCTGCAATTTGTAATCAAACTAAAAGAGACTCAAATGCCGATCGCTATCATCAAAAAGTACGCATCGTTATTTCAGGAAGGTGAGCATACGGCTGCAGAGCGTTTGAAATTGCTGGAAGAGCACAAAGAGGCGATTCAACAGCAGATGCACACACTTCACGCAGCAGATCAGATGCTGGAGAATAAAATTACGGCATATCGAGCATTAATCGGGAAATAATGTAATCTGATCGAAGAAACGAGCAGAGCGAATTCAGTGGTTACATATATGAGGATCTATTGCCAAAATAGTGAATTTTGTTATAGACTATTTTTTATGGTTGTTCATCAAGGGGGAAAAGGAATGAATCAAAGGAACGTGCAAAAATCGAACAAACTGAAAATCATCTCCAAAGTTTTATTGATTATGATTGGGGCTTTTATCACCTCATATGGCCTGGAAGCTGTATTAATTCCAAATAATGTATCAGACGGTGGTGTGACAGGTCTTAGTATCGTTGGCTCACAACTGTTTGGTTTACCGTTAGGGATGCTGATTGGTATCATCAACATTCCATTTGTATGGTTAGGCTACAAACAAATAGGTAAGAGCTTTGCTATTTATTCCATTATCGGTATTGCCTCGCTAGCTGTGGGTACAAGCCTTATGCACCATGTACCCACGATTATTCAAGGGGATACATTGTTAATTACCGTTGTGGGCGGGATTATCATCGGTTTTGGTATGGGTTTGGCGTTGCGTAATGGTGGGGCATTGGATGGAATCGATATGTTGGCTGTCCTGCTTTCACGAAAATTACCTTTTGGAACCAGTGATCTAATCTTATTCTTGAACATGTTTGTCTTTATTGTCGTGTCAACTGTATTTGGTCTTCAAGGGGCGATCCTGTCCGCACTTGCTTATTACATCGCTTCCAAAGTGATACATATTGTTGAAGAAGGTTTGAGCGGCTCCAAAACCTTTAAAATTATCACCAATCAACCGGAGATCATGGTCGAAACCATTCGTGACCGGTTAGGTCGTGGAGCAACTTATACCGATGCCTACGGCGGTTATACCAATGAACAATTTAAAGAAATTACCTGTGTAATCAACCGTATGGAAGAAAGCAAAATCAAGGATATCATACACGAAATTGATCCCAATGCTTTTATTGTAGTTTACGATGTAGCAGAAGTTAAGGGCGGAAATTTCAAAAAGAAAGATATTCACTAATCACTAAAATGAGTATGAGTTACTGTCGCATAGAAAAGCATATAACATACAAAAAGTCGCTAATATAGCGGCTTTTTTTTGTTTTAAAGTAGAAGTTATAGTGTCAATTCCGATCCAATAACTTCAATAACTTCTACCCTTTGAAATTTATCATTCTTTGCAAATCCTCAACTGTATTTCAGTCAGAAATTGCTCGGTAATGATCGTATCACGATTATCAATTTCATAAATCTCAAAAGGATCACCCATTACACGGAGCCCTTTTTCGTTGGCATGTGCAACGACCTCAAGCATTTTTTCATAACTTTGACGGTAGTTACCCCGATAAAAAAGGGATAGATACTCACCAGCTGGCAGGTTGTAATCGTAATCGATCTTTCCGGCTTCGTCAGGATTAAAGATAAAGAAGACGGAGTTAAAAACATCCCTCACACCATGCTTTAGTTCCTCAAGGGACACGGATGCACCATATAATTGGTTTCCAAAGTCCGGAATGTGACTTTTATGCTTTTGATGCAGCTTCTTAATTGCATAATCCATCTCCTCATCCCTAGTTATGCGTGTATTGAGTTGCAGACACGGCCGGTCGGGATACGTTTTGATGGAGAAAACTCCTGTC
Organism: Paenibacillus sp. RU5M; assembly: GCF_900221055.1. Classification (NCBI taxonomy): domain Bacteria; kingdom Bacillati; phylum Bacillota; class Bacilli; order Caryophanales; family Paenibacillaceae; genus Paenibacillus; species Paenibacillus sp. RU5M. The sequence goes on from NZ_OBQM01000001.1 coordinate 776,236, forward strand.
TGAATTTTGCTTGCGTCAGTCAATACCTTGATTCTGCCTTGAATAATACGCTGCGTAGTTTTAAGCTTTGCAATTTGTTCCTTAATCAGTTCCTGTTCAGTCAATAACAATTCAAGCGTATTTTCGACACTTTGCTGATCCAAATAAGCTTTGATCTGTTGCATGGTAAAATCCAACTGGCGCAGGTCCCGGATGATATTCAGTTTATACATATCTTGAAGGCTATACAGACGATACCCGTTTCCGTCCCGCCGAGGCACCAGCAACCCTAATTTTTCGTAATAACGCAGCGCGTCAACACCTATTCCGTAAAGCTTCGAAATTTCATTGATTTTATAATCGTTTTTCATCGGTTTTCTTCCTCGTTTACACTTAATTATTAGATGCGTGCGCGTATGCTGAAGGCGCGCCATACACTTCCTTATACAGCATTTTTTTCACCATTTCAAATTGTGTTGGGTTCAACTTTGCTGGATAACTCATGATCTTTAATAAGAGGGTTTCCTGCCCGACAGCACGAAGAGGCGGCTGAACATAAGAATGATCTCCCAAGCAGAATCCCAGGCGCTCGTAAAATCCGATCCTTCTCCGCTTCATCTCATCTTCTGGCAATTCAACTTCTAATATAACCGGCTTGGCGGTCTGCTTCATGAAACGTTCCATTAACCGCTTGCCTATGCCGCCTCCACGAATGTTCGGAGAAACAGCCAAATGCTCTATATATCTGAACGACTCGAACTCCCAGCCTGCGAGAAAGCCAGTCACTTCATTCTGTTCATTTTCCTCTGTGAGAAGGCGGTAGCATGAATGGGAAAGCAACTTCTTCTGTTCTGAATATTCCCGATATTCAGCTTCGGGAAACGACTGCTTCATAATTTCAAATACTTGATCAAAGCGTTTTTGTAACATCAACTTAATCCACTCCTGATTTGTAAAGCCATATTTGTTATAAACCAACGATAAACCCTGGTACGATACCAGAGTCAAGCAATATGGCGGAAAAGGTAGGGCAGACCGAAGTGAAGAGGAGCATTGTGAGTGGATAAGGGGGGCGATTCACAATATCTAAAAGTTTACTTATCGCAACTTTTTTTGGCCGAGGTCAAACTCTTTCGTTGTACAGACATTGTTTTACTTGGTTCAAAACGTTTCTCTAGACCCACACAACACCGTGATGATACCATCGTAAAGTGCTAGAAAACAGTTGGAATCAGGGGGATTACGTTTCGTGGAGCAAATAAAGTACGACAACTTAAAATTGGGTGAAAAGGGAGCAATCATCAGTATTATTGCTTATATTTGTTTGACTGCAATTAAAATGATGATCGGTTATATGTCTAATTCAGAAGCTTTAAAAGCCGATGGGTTAAACAATGCTACCGATATTATAGCTTCGATCGCGGTTCTTATCGGTCTGAGACTTGCTCAGCGTCCAGCTGATAAAGATCATACATACGGACACTGGAAAGCAGAGACCGTTGCCTCACTGGTTGCTTCTTTTATAATGATGGCAGTAGGGCTTCAAGTGTTATACGAAGCTATTACATCCGTATTCCAGGGGAAAAGCGAATCTCCAGACATCATCGCAGCATGGACAGGCATTTTCTGTGCCGCTGTGATGTATCTGGTTTACAGATATAATAAAAGACTTGCTTTGAAGATCAAGAGCCAGGCGGTTATGGCAGCTGCAAAAGACAATATCTCGGATGCCTGGGTTAGTATAGGGACAGTTATAGGGATTATTGGTTCCCAATTCGGCCTGCCATGGCTCGACCCATTAACAGCTGTAGCAGTGGGCTTTCTAATATGTAAAACCGCTTGGGACATTTTTCGTGAAGCAACACACCATCTTACAGATGGATTTGATGAAGAGCTCATCAAGGAATACAGGAGTACAATTGCCAATGTAGATGGCGTTGAGGCGGTTAAAGACTTAAGAGCCCGGAATTACGGTAATAATGCCGTTGTCGATGTGGTAATTCTTGTACGATCGGATTTGGATCTTCAGAAGGCTCATGATATTTCAACAAATGTAGAAGACCAGTTGTTAAGAGAACATGATGTGTACACAGTTCATGTTCACGTTGAACCAGACGAAGCCCCTAGCGAAGTGGGTCAAGTATAAAACATAAGCGGCATATAAAAGAACTTGCCGGTAAACATGGACATAGTCTCTTCTTGACGTATGACAGGACAGGTAGCCCTCGGGCTACCTGTTTTTTTAGTTGGAAGGGTCCCCAAACATGTCCTTTTGATATCTTTTGCGGAAACTTCTCGGAGATTCACCCACCGTTTTGGTAAATAAAATTGTAAAGTAGTTTGGGTTCTCGTACCCGACCAACTTGGAGATTTCCCATACTTTTTTCTTGGTCGAAACCAACAATCGGGTCGCTTCTCCCATTCTTCGCTGAATGAGGTAATGGTAGGGGGAGGTACCGTAGCAATTTTTATACATATGGATCAAGTAGTAGAAGTCGATATGGAATTGGTCCGCCAAGTCCTTCAGCTTAATATTTTGACGATAGTTCGTATCCAAATAGTCTTTGATGCTTTCAGCGAGGGTATTATTCCGAACGATCTCACTAGCTGTGCGCTGATGGTGAGACATGCGATCGATAATGAGCAGAACGGCATTCAGCAGATGATGGGAAATAGAGTCATATCCTTCTTCCCGGATTGAAAATTCATTGAACATGGTCTGCATTAACGAACGGATCTCTTCCGAATAACGATTGGCACGAACAACTGGCTCGCTACCGGGAGGAATAATCCAATCGTTGTTGGCACGGGTACCCTCTTTGAAACGAAAGCCGCAATAAAAGGTGGATAAAGGGAATTCCGGGTCGGATTTTTCCTCGTGAAGTGTTCCTTTGTTATATACAAGAAGATCTCCCTTTCTGGCTGAGTGCTTTGTCCCATCAATCGTGAACGAACCCTGACCCTCATTAACGTAAATAATCTCATGCAAATCGTCATGTTTGTGGGTCGGAAAACTCCAATGCGGATTGTCTGCCAACTTCCCTACATAAATAATAATGCAATCTTGATCTTCATGTAGTCGGTGGGGCTCATGGCGTGTATTCATTAATGTCTTCCCTTCAAGATTCTGTGGTGAAATGACAACATACATAATGTTTTGGATGAAGATCACAACAACCTTGATTGTCGCCTAGCATGTCTAACAGTACAATTTCACTATTCAATAATATGTACTATATATCGAATTGAAGGGATGTGAAAGCAAAATTTGTTAAGAATGGAATCTATTTAAGAAAATGAAACGCTTGCAACATTAGAGAGAATTGTGAGGGCTTATTTTTGACTAGAAAAAGAGAAAATTTACTTATTTTAACACTTACCTTAGTTAGCTTTGTATTGGGAACAACCGAATATGTGATTGTAGGCGTATTGAAGGAAATCGAAACCTATCTGAAAGTATCGTTGGCTGCCGCAGGTGCGCTCGTATCGGGCTTCGCCATTGCCTATGCGATCGGAACACCGTTTGCTGTTGCTTTCTTGGCCAAAATTCCTCGAAGAAACTCCATTTTAATTGGGTTTGCAGTCGTGCTTGCCTTAAACGTACTTACCATGTTCTCAACGACGTTCTATTCCTTGATGGTTATTCGGATCGTTTCAGCTGTTGCATGCGGACTTACGATATCGCTTTCGATCTCGATTGCAAGCGACGCAGTTAACCGGGAACGAAGAGGGGAAGCGATAGCGTGGATACTGGGCGGCTTTTCCATCGCCAATGTGCTTGGCGTCCCGCTCGGAACCTTCATTGGACAGCATCTGAACTGGTCCATGACGTTTGTTGTTACAGCATGCATCGGGGTCGTACCATTCATATTCATGTTCCAGATTCTTCCGCGACAAACTACGACCATTGCCGGTTCATTCAGTGATCAGATGGCGCTATTTATGAAGCCGCGTATATTGCTGGCCTGCTTGATTCCGGTTCTTGGAAACAGTTGTATTTTTGTGATCTTTACGTATATCACTCCGTTACTGAGACAGTCCATGGGTATACCTACACGTTGGATTAGCGCTGTACTCCTCATATACGGTGCCTGCAGCATACTAAGCAATTGGATTGGTGCCAAAATAGCCAAAGGAGATTTCTTGCCCAAGCTCAAGTGGCTTTTCGTCATTCAAGCTGCAATCTTTTTGGGACTCAGCTTCACTGTGTCTCATCTGTGGCTGGGCTTGGCGTTCCTGTTCCTGATCGGTTGCCTGTCATCATCCATGAGCGCAGCGTCCCAGCTCTATCTGTTCGACGTCTCCGGAGCGATCGCGCCAAATTCCAGACCGTTCGCGTCCACGCTGCTGCCCGTGGCGGCAAATGTGGGGATAGCCATCGGTTCCGGAGTTGGCGGACTTGCTGTCAGTTTAGGGGGTGTGAAGTGGGTACCACCAGTAGCTGTGATCCTAGCTCTGATGGCTTTTGGGATCACAGCGATCTGCCAGCGATCCATTCAATTGAAACCGGAAGCAGCCACCGCTCCTATAGTAGACTACTCGATTCCAAGTACTAATTAGTAAATCCTGAAGGCTGCTTCTTCGCTCTATAAGTGTGAATTTTCATTGAGGTAGCAAATTGAAACGACATAATCATACATGTTCGAGCACGGAAAGCCGCTAATTTTAGTGGCTTTTTTGTTTTTTTGGATACATTTCTTGCCCAAAAATTACAGTAGAAATGAGATGAACAGCACCCTTTTCCCATCCATCATTTTATTGTTCAAAAACAGAAGTGAAAAGAAAGTATTCAAAAAACGATTGACGAAGGAAGATATTCTGTATAGAATGAAGCCGTGATTTAGTAAATTAGTAATTTAGTAAATTACTAAATAAAAAGTTGATGGATAGGAGGGGGAAATGAAAGAAGCCGTTGCTTTATGATGGAATGAATAGGGAACGGCTGCGAACGTTAGCAAAAATCTTAAAGGATATGGGGTATTAAAATGTTTGCCAATCCATATGTTCGAACAATTATCCTTTCCCGAGTTCTATTGCAGCTCGGAATCTGGATCCGGAATTATGCCGTTCTTCTTTATGTTTCAGAATTGACGCATAATAATCCCGTTGATATTTCACTGATTTCCGTAGCGGAATTCTCACCGATCTTTATATTTGGCCTGATTGGCGGTACCTTTGCCGACCGATGGCGGCCGAAAAAAACAATGGTATGGAGCGATTTATTCTCAGGTTTGTCCGTTGGTGTTGTATTGCTTGCGGTCATGAATGGTGGCTGGATTGCACTTCTGATTGGATCATTCGTTTCTGCCAGCTTGTCACAGTTTTCTCAGCCTTCGGCGATGAAACTGTACAAACGGCATGTACCAGCCGAACAATTGCAGGGTGTCATGGCCATGTCGCAAACGCTTGTTGCTGTTTTTATGGTTTTGGGGCCGGTCATCGGCACGTTTATTTTCATTAAGTTTGGCATTAACGTATCCCTCATCCTGACAGCAGTTATGTTTCTGGGCTCTTCGCTCGTATTATTATCGCTTCCCCGAGATGTAGAGGAGGAGAAATCAGGTAATAGTGGCGGCTTCCTTAAAGAGCTCACGGATGGCCTGCGTTATATCGGGGCGAATAAATCCTTAAGAACACTTGGATTAACCTTCTCGGCAGTTGGTTTGGCATCAGGACTAACTCAACCGCTTCAGCTCTTTCTTGTCATTGAAAATTTGGGTCAGGACAAAGAGTTCTTACAATGGCTGGTGATGGCGAATGGGGCGGCCATGTTGGTCGGAGGTGCTGTGATCATGGCGATCGCTAAAAAAGTAAAACCACAGTTATTGCTTTTAGTCGGCTTACTTGTTAGTGCGATCTGTACGGTTGGAATGGGCGCATCAACACAAATTTGGTTAACCATTATTCTGCTCGTCATCAGCGGTTTGTTCTTCCCGTGTATTCAGGGGGGAATTCAGACGCTTCTTGTGCGGAATACGGAAGGGGCATTTATTGGCCGGGTATCTGGAGCGATCATGCCGATTTTTATGGGAATGATGGTGATTGGCATGCTTACTTCAGGATATCTCAAGGATACGTTTTCCCTGCTAAGTGTATTTATAGCGAGTGGTGTTTTTGTGATTATTGGTGCGCTACTATTGCTCCCTATTGTCATTGAAAGGAGAAGTAAAGCCGAGGAAACTCCATCATCATGACGGAAAGGGAATCGAAACGATAAGGAGAGAGAGATATGGATATGAATAAGCGCAGGGAGCTACTGGAGGAATACAAGCAGATCAAGACATACATGGGTGTAGCCCAAATTAAAAACAAAGAAAACGGTAAAATCTATATCGACAGCTATCCCAACTTGAAAAACAAATGGTTTACGCTGCAGATGCAACTGGATCAAGGAAGATTTGCAAATGCCGAGTTACAAAAAGAGTGGAGAGAATTCGGAGAAGACGCATTCACTTATGAGGTACTGGAACAGAAGGACATCGATAAGGTGACGGATATACGTTGGGAACAAAAACAAATCCTGAAGCCGTGGCTTCAGAAGTTACAACCTTACGGAGACAAGGGCTATAATAGACCTCCACAGAATTAAAATAATGTAACAGGAAACGAATTTGACTAACAGTGAAAATCAAGATAAGATGAAACCGTCGTTTAGTAAATTAGTAAAAAGGTAAACGGAATGAGGGAATGTAATTGAAAATACCTACAACGTTAAAACATAAACCTGTTATCGTCTCGGATAATTATGAAAAGGTTGATGGCCGAATGGCCGGAAACACGGACGCAAAAGGTCTTTCCCTGGGATTGGCCCAGTGGAACGATAGAGGAAAGGTTGATATTTCAGCGAAAGTATGGAGATACACTGGAGAAAAGTGGTCCAGACAATCTGAGGAACTGCCTCTCCATCGCGTGCTGGATTTGTCCATTCTGATCTGTCGGTCTTTGGAACATTTTCGCGAGGCCTATAGATATGAGAATTTATATGACCCAGAGCAGCCTGTCATCGATCGTGTTGGCCTGCAAGGGGATGCAATGTCCGTGGAGATCTGTACGGACAATGAGAGAATAAATGAAGATATTAAGCTGTTCAGCCAAGCTCTGAGTGATGACGATGAAATGATTGGCGAGCGTTTGCGCACATTATCCAAAATATTAAAGGATATGGGTTATTAACAGGAAAACGTCATTGCTGAAGTGGATTGAGCAAAAAGAGCCTAAACGTCTATAGACGTTTAGGCTCTTTTTTTGTGAGTTAAATATAACGTAATTAGTTAGCAATGAAATTTCCCATTCTCTTGCTTTGATGAATCTCTTCCGTTCCAGCATCGAGAGCAGTCCTGTAATATGCACGTTTATGTTCAATAACTTCCATGGTCTTTCTAAGTTCTTCCATTTGCGCTTCTACACTGGCCTTGCGTTCGGTGAACATGTCATATCGCTCCTGCAAGGTGGAGTCCCCCTCGGAACACCATGCAATAAAATCTTTGATATCCTTGATCGGCATCCCGGTAGCTTTCAGACATTGAATGATCTTTAAAAAATCGATGTCTGATTCTTTGAAGTTTCGTGCTCCGCCAGGGGTACGCTCTACAAAGGGCATGAGTCCTTCCTTGTCATAGTAGCGCAATGTATATACGGTTAAATTCAATTCTTTAGCAACCTCGCTAATTGAATACGTCATTTATTTTCCCCTTTTCGTACTAATATAGACTTCGAGCTAACTCTAGGATTATCTTTTGGGATTCTACCACGCAGGCTGCAGGATGTCAAAATTTCAAAAGACATTTGACCTAGAGTTAACTAGAGGGATTAAGATAGTTTTGCAAGAGAAAAGGAAGAATGACAATCTTAGGAGGTTTTATGATGATAACTGCTAAAGCACGAGCTGTTGACGGTCCGCACCAATCATTCCGGGCGGCTGAGATTAAACGACGCGATTTGGATTTGCACGATGTCCTGATCGAGATTAAATATGCCGGCATTTGCCATTCTGACATCCATACTGCTCACGGCGAATGGGGCCCCGTAAACTATCCGCTCGTACCTGGACATGAGATCGCAGGAATTGTTACAGATGTGGGAGCCGAAGTTTCAAAGTACAAAGTTGGTGACCGAGTAGGAGTTGGATGCATGGTGGACTCCTGTGGCGAATGTGAGAACTGCCGCCAAGGCGAAGAGCAGTATTGTCTCAAAGGAAATGTTCCCACCTACGCGGGTGTTGATAAGTACGGCGAACCTACACAAGGTGGATACTCCACTCACATCGTTGTAACTGAGGAGTTCATCGTTCGTATTCCGGATAACATCGAGCTGGATGTCGCTGCACCTCTTCTATGTGCAGGTATTACAACATACTCGCCGTTGAATCATTGGGGAGCTGGACCAGGTAAAAAAGTAGCGGTTGTAGGTCTGGGCGGTCTGGGTCATATGGCTGTCAAAATTGCACATGCGATGGGGGCAGAAGTAACTGTTCTGTCACAATCATTGAAGAAAAAAGAGGATGGTTTGCAATTCGGGGCAGATCATTACTATGCCACAAGTGAACCAGATACGTTCAAAAAACTCGCCGGGTCTTTTGATCTGATTATTAACACGGTAAGTGCAAATATCGACATCAATGCATACTTCTCACTGCTCACTCTGGATGGCACGTTGGTTAATGTGGGTGCTCCTGGGGAGCCGTTGGCAGTAAATGTGATGTCCCTCATCGGTCACCGTCGTTCATTTGCTGGTTCAATGATCGGTGGCATCCGTGAGACTCAGGAAATGCTTGATTTCTGTGCAGAACATAGTATTGTTCCTATGATCGAAGTCATTTCAGCTGACCAAATTGACGAAGCATACAAACGTGTATTAGCTTCTGATGTGAAGTACAGATTCGTAATTGACACTAGCACAATTTAAATTGTTTTAAAGTTGTCGGTAAAGACATTTACCATTTGATCTATACCTAGAAATTAGAAAATCCAATCGCTCATAACATTGCGATTGGATTTTCTTCTTTTATGATGAAGGAGACTGAGTGAAAGGATTAGAAAGAGGAGCTGTCGTATTAGTCTGAAACGACGAATCCATCAAAGTTCTCAGGACCTACACGGATCGTACCCAGCAAGTTGGAGCTTACGAATGCAGTGTATGTCAATTGAGGGGTAATTGGCGGATTGAAATCATCCGCAGAGAACGTAATGATTTGAGGAGCCAAAAGACTCAAATCAAATGTTGAAGTTGCTGAGTAAATTACAGGGTCAGTCGACAAGGTACCTCTTACAATGGTGATCGTTATTCCGACAAGAGCTAATGGTAATTGTACAGAAACCGTTCCTTTAAATTGAACTCTAGGGTTAGTACCTGCACCTGCTGTTTGAAGACCAATTTGTCCAAACAATTGCGGCGCGTTGATTACCAGAATCGGAATAGCAATCGAGTTAGCCAAACTTGCGTTTTGCGATGTTCTTGCATCAAGAAAAGTTGTCATTGAATCTACCTCCTAATGAGTGGGATAGGATAATATATTCAAAGGTTACTAGTATGCTTGGACTTCTGAATATAATCAAAAAAAAGGCATCTTAACTAACGGGCAGAATCGTTCCAAGTATGGTAATGTAATGAGCATGAAATATGACCATTTGAGGGGGATTGGAATCAATCCATTTTACAGCAAGCGCAGATTCTCGATCAAGTCATCCAATCCAAGTTGACTCATTCTACTACCCAGACCCTTTCACTTTTGGATTGTTCATGTGGTATAGGTACACAAGCAATCGGACTGGCGAAATACGGGTATAACGTAAGTGCGACTGACGTAAGTCCTGATTCCGTAAAAAGAGCTGAGAAAGAAGCCGCATCTCGCGGAGTTAACATAAACTTTGGGGTAGCCGACTTTCGCTCGTTGGATACAGATCTAACGGGAGTTTTTGATATCGTTCTATCCGCAGACAATGCTATTCCACATCTACTTACAGACGGAGATTTACATAAGGCCTTTCAAAATATATATACAAAGCTTAATCGGAATGGCTTGTTCATTGCTACTATAAGAGACTATGATGCATTGGTAAAAGAGAGACCATCAACCACGCAGCCGCGTGTTTTAGATAAGGGGAAGAGGGTTGTTTTTCAGGTATGGGACTGGGCCGACGATGGGAAAACGTATACGACAAACCAATTTATTGTGCAAGAAATGAATGGTGAATGGAAAACAAAACATAATAGCACACCGTACAGAGCATTGTTGCGAGAAGAGATGAACAACGTATTAAGGGCGACTGGTTTTATGGATGTAGAGTGGCATTTCCCTGCGGACACAGGTTATTACCAGCCTATAGTGACAGCTCGAAAATTGTAAGTGTATACTATAAAAAAGGAACGAAGCAGCCTCGATAAGAAGCTTGCATTCGTTCCTTTTTTTGAGTAAATTAATACCATTAACCGACTTGAACCGTTGGGCGAATGATCATTTCGTTAATTGCTACATCCGATGGTTGCTCAATTGCAAATGCGATTGCACGTGCGATGTTATCGGCATCAATAGCGGATTTGTAGAACTCATCTAAACCTGCTTTGGACTCAGGATCACTTGTCGTTTCCAGTAACTCGCTTGTGACAGCGCCTGGAGAAATATTGGTGACTCTGATATTGGTGCCGCTCATGGCTTCTTCCTGACGCAAGCCTTCGGAGATTGCTGTAACGGCATGCTTTGTTCCACAGTATACAGTTCCACCCGGATATATGTTATGTCCAGCAACAGAGGAAAGGTTCAAAATATGACCCGATTTCTGTTCTCTCATGGACGGAAGAACCGCTGCAATAGCATAGAGGACACCTTTAATGTTTACATCGATCATGTTGTCCCATTCATCAATTTTTTTCTTGAAAAGAAAGGCTTGAGGCATGATTCCTGCATTGTTGATTAGAACATCGATTTTACCAAATTCGCTTAGTGCATACTTAGCCAAGTCTTCCATTTGAGTTTGCGAAGTCACATCTGTTGGTTTGATAATAGCGTGACCGCCATTGTTCTGAATTTCTTTTTGTAATTGTACTAAACGCTCTTCCCGACGAGCTGCTAATACCAGTTTGGCACCTTTTGAAGCAAGAACTTTCGCGGTAGCTTCTCCAATTCCACTGGATGCTCCCGTAAGAATTATAACTTTACCCTCAATATTAGACATATTCAGTTCATTCCTTTCATTTGGATCAGATTCTTTCCTTAGAGCGCGTTGTACCACTCATCATTCACAGGTTCTAACCATTCGGTTTGTCCAGGTGTCATAGCCAAATGCACAAACCAACTATCGGCTGTTGCCCCATGCCAGTGCTTCACGTTAGGAGGAATATTTACAACATCTCCGGTTTTAAGCAATCGTGCGGGTTTACCTTCTTCCTGGTACCAGCCTTCACCACCTGTAACAAGTAACACTTGACCTACAGCATGCGAATGCCAATTATTGCGTGCTCCTGGCGCGAAAGTGACATTTCCAATGCTAGTGTTAAGTGGAGTTTCATCTGTAAAGACCATCTCCAGATACGCATCTCCAATAAAATTGGCTTCTACTTTCTTTCCGAGTGGGAAGATGGTGCTGTTACTCAAATGTTCGTTTGTCATAATGGTTCCCTACTTTCTTTTTTATTTATAAATATCTTTTGCAATATTGAACGCAGACCATGCCTTCGGCCAGCCCACATAGAAGGAAAGATGAGTAATCATTTCAGACACTTCATTACGAGTTACTCCATTTTCCTTTGCTTTGTGAAGGTGTGGGGTTAATTGTTCGAAATTTCCACCGGCAATAAGTGCAGAGACGGTAATCATACTGCGATCACGACTAGATAATTCTTCTACTCTTGACCATACCTGGCCAAACAGAATATCATCATTCAACTCTGCAAATTTCGGGGCAAACTCACCTAATATATCTCTTCCAGCAGTTTGTTTTTTTTCCATAGCTATGTGATCCTCCATTCGTAATTCGGTTGAGAGTTATTTAGAATTTCCTTCTACTCGATAAGTCATCCACAATCCGTTATGTTCCATTTGTTCGACTCTTATCAATTCAAAATGAACGGGGAAGGTTTCTTTGGAACTTGAACCTTTCTCAAAGATGGTCCAAGCCGGAGAGCTTGCCTCTGCAAAAGGAACGAATACGAGACTTAACTCATCGATCAAACTTTCATTCAGGAAAGAACCATTTAATAAACCCCCGCCTTCAAGCAGTAATCGATCGATGGAGAACAATGCTTTCAATTTTTTTACAACCGTCACAACGTTCAGCTCTTTCGTTCCACCAAAGATATAAGAGATGCCCAATTCCTGTAGATATGCGAGATAAGCATCGGGCACTTGTTCAGTCAGCACCTCAATAATGTGATCCTTTTTTCTGTTGCCATTCTCTTCGGATATATAGTTATGGGTCCAAGCCAATTTGCCGTGTGGATCTACGGCGATGGCATAAGTTCCAATGTCTTGCTGCGCAACATAATCCGTTCGAGGAATCGGGGACTGCTTCTCTTGATTGGGTGGAGGAATATATTCATGTGCAAAATGTTCTTGCATCGTGACTCGTCCGCACATCCAAGCATTACACTCGTAGCGGTCATGGATACGTTCATACTCTTTAATGAAGTAGGTTGACCGATCATCTTCCAGAAAATCGCCGATAATTTTGCCATCTATTGAACTAAGCATATGACAAATCGTATAGGGTCTGTCCATCGTAGCATCTCCTTTCGACATGAATGGATTGCAGGGGGAAAAGTGAATATTATTCATTACTGTAGTATTACTTTGATGTGTAATTAAATTTACATTAATACAATAATGAACATCTATCTATTATTATATAAGAGAGAATCGTAGAATCAATTGTTAGATTCATTAAATTTGTTCATTAATAAACATAGAGGTGTGGATTGTAAATAAACGTCAAGATAGTATGTACAAAACGTTTTTGAGTTGCCTTGTATTTCAACCTGTTTCGTCTCACTTAATTTATGTTGCAAACTCTACAAAATTAGAGTAGATTAAGAACATAATAAATGTTGTATTTGCAACAAAAAAACTGAAGCGTTTTCAAATAAGTAATTGATTCATATAAGGAGAGATACATCACAATGACAGTGGAAATAAGAGCATGCAGTCGCGAGGATTTACAAAAACTACAAGAAATAAGTATAGAAACATTCAACGATACATTCAAAGATCAGAATTCCCCTGACAATATGAGAGCCTATCTGGAAAGAGCATTTAACGCTAAACAGTTGGAAGATGAACTGTCTAATAGCTGCTTAGACATCTTTTTCGTCTACTACAATAAGGAACTTGCCGGATATCTAAAGGTGAACAGAGAGGGCGCCCAATCCGAACAAATGAGTGATGCTTCACTAGAAATTGAGAGAATTTATATCAGGAAAAAATTCCAAATGCATGGACTGGGTAAATATCTGCTAAATAAAGCGATGGAGACCGCATTGGAGCACAAAAAGAAGGAAGTCTGGCTTGGCGTATGGGAAAAGAATGACAATGCCATTGCTTTTTACAAGAAGATGGGGTTTGTTCAGACTGGCGCACACTCTTTTTACATGGGGGACGAGGAACAAATCGATTTTATCATGGTCAAGACACTCTAGTAATCGTACCGATCCTAAAAAATGTACAGATTGTTTAAACGTTGCTTACTATTAGATATGGTCAATGCATGTGAATGGTCGTATATTAATACTATGTGGGCCATGTGCATGAACACAGATCCACTATGTGTATTGATAACGATTCTACATAGAAGGACGGGGAAATATGGACTTTAAACCGCTTGCTTCATTTATTGATCGCATCACATCATGGAGAATTCCGTGGGCAGAGGTCCTTGTGATGCATCAAAATGATACCGTTTTCCGTTACCGGAATGGTTACGCTAATCTGGAGGAGCAAACGCCCATCGGCGATGGGGCGATCTTCAATCTCTACTCCATGACGAAAATTATGACCTGTGTGGCAGCGCTTCAACTTGTAGAGAGAGGGCAAATGCTGCTGAGCGATCCGTTATCTGACTATCTGCCGGAATATGCCGAGATGGCGGTGAAGAAAACATTATCGAGCGGCGAGGTCAGATTGGAAAAAGCGACAATGGCGATTACAGTACGTGACTTGTTTACGATGACTGCCGGGTTCTCCTATGATGTTGGCTCGCCAAGCATTCAGGAAGCTGTGAAGAGCACCAACGGAACATTACCGACAAGAGAATTTGCGAAAGCGCTCGCCAAGGAACCACTTCTGTTTGAGCCAGGTACGCATTGGAACTATAGCATGTGTCACGATGTGCTCGGAGCTTTGGTGGAGGTTGTGAGTGGTAGACGTTTTGGTAAATATCTGCAAGAAGAAATTATCGGACCGCTAGGTATGAACGATACGGGATTCGACCTGAACGAGGAACAGCAGACCCGCCTGATTCCGCAGTATGCTTACAATAATGAGCTTGAAAAAGCCGTACGAATGGACGGAAACGGATTCCGGGTAGGCACGGATTTGGAGAGCGGCGGTGCCGGGTTGTTGTCCACCGTTAGCGATTATGCACTGTTCCTGAACGCTCTGACTGGACGCGGGACCAGTCCGCAAGGCGTGCGCATTCTGTCACAGGCATCAATTGAGCTGATGCGCACAGACCATCTGAACGATCTGACCCGTGATGATTACTCCTGGGATCATATGGGAGGGTATAGTTATGGGCTGGGTGTACGCACGCATATCTCCAAAGCGGGCAGCGGTTCGTTAAGCCCACTTGGTGAATTTGGATGGAGTGGTGCTGCCGGCTGCATGGCCATCATTGATCCGGATTCTGAACTCACGGTCATGTATGCGCAGCATCTGCTGAACAATCAGGAGCCTTATGTTCATCGCCGCTTGCGTAATGTCGTTTACTCCTGTTTGTAATGCGGGAGTGGAATCTGACGAGATATTTGCTTAATTCAACGATTTGATGTTGAGTATTCGTACAATTGGAAACAAACAGGGACGCGAGCAATGTCGCGCCCCTGTTATTATTTTTTCCTTTTCTTTTTGAACTAAGGTTCCAGGGTATTTGAGAACTTTCGAGAGGTTACGCGATTAACCATATAAATACCGATGGATACAAAGAGCAATGCAATTAGGTTTTTGAATTCCAAAATCGTTTCTCCCAAAAACAAAGCCGATAGCAATGCACCAAAGACAGGGATAAGGAAGTTATACACAGATACTTTCCCCACTTTGTTGTATTTCAGAAGTAGATTCCATAAGCAGAATGCAGCTGATGAAAGTAAAACTAAATAAATCAAGATACCCGTTGATTCGAGTGTAAAATGTGTAACCCGGCCGCCAAGCAGGAGTCCCAGTATGGTGAGTGCCAGTCCGCCGACAAACAAGCTAACTCCAGTAATAACGAGGACGTCGATGGAGCCTGTCAAGTGCTTTGCATAGATGGCCGTAATGGAAAAAATAAGAGCCGCCATAATAACGAAACCTTCACCTGTGAGAGAGAAGGAGAATTCCAGCAGATTGGAGTGGAAATTTACAATAATTACGCCAATAAATCCTAGCAAACAGCCGACTATTTTATTTTTGCTCAGTTTATCATTTTTATATAAAAAATGAGCTAGAACAACACTGAAAAAGGTCGTTGTCGCATTCATAATCGAACCTTTGACACCTGTCGTATTGGCTACACCCACATAAAAAAACATATACTGCAGACCCGTTTGGAACATGCCAAGCAATATTAAGCTTGAAAATTGTCGTCCAGACAGTTCAAATTTCCGTTTACTAATGACACGAAACAGGAATAGAAGCAGTAATCCTGCTAAAATAAATCGATAACCCGCAAATACAAATTTGGATGGAATATCTTCTGTCAAGATATCAAAAGCACTATATCCAAGCTTAATAAACGGGTAGGCACTCCCCCATAACAAGCAACATAAACTTGCAACTAGTGTCACAAATAAAGGATTACTAAACTTGTTCGGGTTCTCCAATGCTTTTATTTCATTCACTTTCAATCTTCTCCTCGCATGATATGTAAATGTGTACGGGCTGATCGCACCTCACTGACCATATCACAAACTGCGAGTAGCTGTAACAAAAAAATGAAATCCCGTTTCATAACAAGACTAAGAGATATAATTAACGTTGTGAAAAATGATTGAGGGGACGAGAGTTACCCCTTTGTCTACGATCGCTGAGGATTGACTGAACTGGGTTGACTCGCCATTTAATAATACGGATATCACTTTTTCTGTTGCATGAACGGAGGAAAGCCCTGAGGTAAGTAAACATAAGGACAGAATTGAAGCCGTGATTTTTTTCATTTGCATGTAAGCTCCTTATTGTGAATTGATAAAGCGTGAGGATTATTTTAGGACAGCGCGATAATGCCGTTGAAGTTTAGATTATAACTGCCGTTCCGCTGACTGCGACCATGAGCATACCTTGACGAACAACTTCGTAGTTCAGATCCACACCGATTACGGCATTGGCTCCCATCTGTGCGGCTTGCTCGGTCATTTCTTCAAAGGCAGCGTCTCTTGCTTCTCTTAGCTTGTTCTCATAGGTACGAGAACGGCCGCCTACAAGATCTCTAAATGAAGCGAGAAAGTCTCTCCCGACATTAGCTGCGATGATGACTTCACCGGTTGCAACGCCGATATACTGTCTAACCGGGGAACCTTCAACTATAGCTGTTGTTGTAATAATCAAATGTTTTCCTCCTAAAATAAAATAGATTTGTCGCGAATCAGATTTCTCATTTCCTATGCTAACAGCGTTACTGAAACAGAGCCTAAACGAGTTGCTGAACAATCGTTTAAGTTTGCCCAAGCCGTTTAGGTTCTGTTAATGTGAGTATGCTACTATGAAATGGGTGAAAACGATGACCAATCAAACGGATATTAAAATTGCAATTGTCGACGACGAACCCTCGATAGTCACCATGCTGCAAATGGTGCTTCGAAGGGCTGGGTTTCATCAGCTGTACGATGCTTCCACCTGTGCGGAAGCTCTCGATCTGGTACAGCGTGTTGCCCCGGATATTGTCCTGCTCGACATCACGCTCCCGGACGGGAGTGGTCTGGAGCTTTGTTCCAAGCTCCGTGAATACGGAAATCCGCATATTTTGTTTCTGACGGCTAAGGCATCCGATCTCGATGTGCTGAGAGGATTCGCCATGGGCGGGGACGATTATATTACCAAGCCCTTCAATCCTTTGGAGGTAGCTGCAAGAATTCAGGCGCGCATACGCCGTTTAGAGCCTGAAGCTCCAACTGTGAGTCAGTTGAAACGCCCTGAACCAGGGGTTTACCGATTCGGACGCTTCACCGTGAATGAGGCGGAGGGCGAGTTAATCGTGGAGGGACAACCTGTCCCTTGTCCTGCACAGGTTTTCCATCTGCTACTGCATTTCTGCAAGTTTCCGGGAGTCGTATTTTCCAAAACACAGCTCTACGATCAGGTGTGGGGGATCAACGGACAGGGAGATGACTCGACGGTAATGGTACATATTCGGCGCATACGAGAGAAGATCGAGATCGATCCAGGAAATCCAAAGCTGCTGCTGACAGTACGCGGGCTCGGCTACAAGCTGTCAAAGGAGTTTCAGGAGCAATGAAGATACAACAGCGCATGACATTTCACTTCACGTATCAATTGATCTTTTATGCCCTGATCATTCTGGCGATTACTCTCATTGCTTGCATTATATTCTTTCAAAACACGACCAATAGTGAGTTGCGCCGGAACTTTCCGGTGGGTGCCTTACAACTGATTGCTCAAGAAGCTTCTTCAAAAGACGGGACCATTCAAATCTCCCCCAAGTGGGATAAGCTCATTGAGGAAAAAGGAATGTGGATGCAGGTTGTAAATGCCGAAGGAGGGGTCATTTACGAAGTAAATACAGATACGCATGATGGGCTGTCGCCATCATACTCTATCGCCCAACTGCTCGATATTCAGGAGACACGGACACTTGGGACGTATGCTGTTCAAACTCATCTGAACTTTGCCTTTAATGTGCCGGTTCTGTATATCCTTGGCTACCAAAGTTCTGACCTTAATCAGCTCAAGGCCTGGTTCGACGAATACGGGCAGCAAGGCATGGTATCTAGCGAAAAGCTTTCCTTTCTGGATCAGCGACTGCGTGAAACCGGTAGTTATCTCCAGGTAATTAATTCCACGGGTCATACCGAACAAGCCATCGGTGATGGAACGTATTTGCAGAAGGGGTACCGTCCACTGGACATTCTGGCAATCCAGCAATCGCCCAGCAACTATGATACCAATATAGTCGCCCATCGGGACCAGCGTAGTGGAATGACCTGGATTCTTTATACGCCCAATCCAGCGGGTGGCCCTTTGAAACATCCAGCGATGGATACGGCAACGCGCAGACTTATGTGGTTTGCAGGTCTAGCTCTTCTCTTGGCAGTACCCTTATCGATTTGGCATGGCTACCGTTACGGTCAGCCGCTGATTTTGTTCGCAGGCTGGTTCGAACGTATGGGGCGGGGGCAGTATGATCAGGTACTTACCGCCAAGGACAAACGCAAGATATTCCGCTCCAATGGCACGATGCGAAACCGATACAGGCTCTATAAGGAAGTCATTGAATCCTTCTACCAAATGGCTGATCAATTGGCCCAAACCGAGAAGGAGCGCGAGCGGCTGGAGAAAGATCAAAGAGAATGGATGTCAGGAATTTCACATGATCTGCGCACACCTCTGTCCACCATTCAAGGGTATGGATATATGCTGGAGAGTTTACCGGAACAATGGAGCCGAGAAGAGATGCGTACCATGGGGGCGACGATCCGGGAAAAAGGGGATTATATGCTTGAGCTGATCTCTGACTTTTCCATGATTCATCAGCTTAAGCAGGGCGATTCGATTATGGAGATTCGGAAAATCGATTTGGTTGAACTGGTGCGCTGCTCCGTGCTGAAGTATGTCAATGACGCTACGCTGTCTGAATACCAGTTTCACTATGTTGGGGAGGAGCGTCCCTTGTGGGTACAGGCTGATGAAACCTGGCTGCTGCGGTTAATGGATAACTTGCTGTCCAACGCCGTGAAGCATAACCCGCCAGGCGTTAACGTCACCGTCTCCATCGGCAGAATGAACAATAAGGCATGTATACGCGTATTTGATAATGGGAAAGGGATGGATGAGGAAACGCTGCAGCATTTGTTCAATCGTTATTATCGGGGAACAAATACAGAGGAATCGACGGCAGGTTCTGGACTAGGGATGAGTATCGCCAAAACGATCGTGGAAGCACACGGCGGAGAAATTCATGTACAATCCAAAGTGCGGCAAGGTACGAAAATTGAGATCTTGTTACCCTGTTGAAATGTTTACTGTCTTAAAAAGGCGATTACTGAAAAAAAGCAGCCCAACCTCATTTGAGGGCAGGTTGCTTTTTCTGTTGGCTTCAACATCTGTGGTACATAACATGTTCACGACAGTGATCTGGTTGAGGAGAGCCATGTTTCTATAGGGATTAATATTATTTGAATCAAAAAAGAACCTGGGTAATTATCCCAAGTTCTTCGATATTGTATATAAACAAACACAATGATATAATCAGATTACATTTCTTTTGACATCGAAGACATAAATATCTTATCTTATATTTAAATCTTATCATGGCGGTAAACTCTTTGTCAAATGTTTTTTTCTCAATTTATTGGTTAGGGGAGATTCGGAATGAGTTCTTTGGTTATCGGGTTTCAGGAAATGGAAAAATTGCAGCTTGCACTCGTTGGTGGAAAAGGATTAAATCTAGCGAAGTTATCAAAGATTGAAGGAATTTACGTCCCTGAAGGATTTTGTGTTACAACCGTTGGATATCAGAAAGCCATTGAACAAAATGAAATGTATCATGCTTTACTGGATCAATTAACCTTGTTGAAAGTAGAAGAACGAGAGCAAATTGGTGAAATCAGCAGGAAGATCAGGGAACTTATTCTGGGCGTAGACATTCCAGTCGATGTTGAAAAAGAAGTTGCTCATTATCTCTCCACATTTGGAGAGGGCCATGCGTATGCAGTGCGTTCCAGTGCGACCGCTGAAGATTTACCACATGCCTCTTTTGCGGGTCAACAAGACACCTACTTAAATATCATTGGGAAAGAATCAATTATGCATCATATCAGCAAATGTTGGGCTTCCCTGTTTACCGATCGCGCGGTAATTTACCGTATGCAAAATGGATTTGACCATGGTCAGGTTTATTTGTCCGTTATCATTCAAAAGATGGTATTCCCAACGGCTTCAGGGATTTTATTTACGGCTGATCCGATCACATCCAACCGGAAACTGCTTTCTATCGACGCCAGTTTTGGACTTGGTGAGGCGCTGGTGTCCGGATTGGTATCTGCTGATTGTTATAAAGTCCGGGAAGGTGAAATTGTCGATAAGAGGATAGCCGTCAAAACGTTGGGTATCTATGGACGGAAAGAAGGTGGAACGTATACACATCAGATCGATCCCGTGCTGCAAAAGACGCAAACACTTAACGATCAACAAATTTTAGAACTGGCACGGATAGGAAGACAGATCGAAGCTCATTTTGGTTTCCCGCAAGATATTGAATGGTGTTTGGCGGATGATATGTTTTATATTGTCCAAAGTCGGCCAATCACAACGTTATACCCGATCCCTGAAGCGAGTGACCAAGAAAATCATGTGTACCTATCTGTGGGTCATCAACAAATGATGACTGATCCCATGAAACCGCTGGGCTTATCTTTCTTTCTATTAACGACTCCGGCACCCATGCGTATAGCTGGTGGAAGATTGTTTGTTGATATTACGCCTAGGCTAGCTTCGCCTGTCATGAGAGAAAACTTCATAAATACCATGGGACAATCCGATCCGCTCCTTAAGGACGCACTTACAACTGTAATCGAGCGCGGGAATTTCATAAAATCGTTACCTGTTGATCATCCAGCACCAACTCCGCGTAATCACCATAAACCGAGCGCGTCTGAGGGTTTTCAAGCACATATTGAAAATGAATCGACTATCGTCTTTGAATTGATTACAAGCAATCAAGCCTCAGTAGAAGAGCTAAAACGTAACATCCAAAATAAGTCTGGATTGGATTTGTTTGATTTTATCCTTGAAGATCTGCAAGAATTGAAGAGATTTCTATCTGACCCACGAAGTTCAAATGTATTTATGACTGCCATGAATGCTTCAGCATGGATCAATGAAAACATGAAAGAGTGGTTGGGTGAGAAAAATGCAGCAGATACGCTGTCTCAATCTGTACCTAACAATATCACTTCGGAAATGGGTCTGGCATTACTGGATGTTGCAGATGTGATTCGTCCGTATCCTGAAGTCATTGCTTATTTACAGCAAGTGAAAGAGGATGACTTTATGGATGAACTGGTTAAGGTTGAGGGTGGACAGGAAACAAGGGAAGCGATCCAGGATTATCTGGACAAATACGGAATGCGATGTGCCGGAGAAATCGATCTGACCAGAACCCGTTGGATTGAAAAACCCATTACACTTGTACCGTTGATTCTGGGTAACATCAGAAACTTTAAGCCTAATGCAAGCAAACGAAAATTTGAGCAGGGACGACAGGAAGCATTGAAGAAAGAACAGGAAATATTGGATCGATTGAAGCTATTGCCTGATGGTGAACAAAAAGCCAAGGAAACGAAACGAATGATTGACCTAGTTCGCAACTTCATCGGTTATCGGGAATATCCCAAATACGGCATGATCAATCGTTACTTCGTATATAAACAGGCTTTATTGAAAGAAGCCGAACGACTTGCACAAGCCGGTGTTATTGCCGAAAA
Organism: Paenibacillus sp. RU5M; assembly: GCF_900221055.1. Lineage (NCBI taxonomy): Bacteria > Bacillati > Bacillota > Bacilli > Caryophanales > Paenibacillaceae > Paenibacillus > Paenibacillus sp. RU5M. The sequence goes on from NZ_OBQM01000001.1 coordinate 798,055, forward strand.
AGAGGATATATACCTTCTCACTTTTGAAGAACTTCGTGAAGTTGTACGCACCAATAAACTGGATGAGAAGATCATTACCCAACGGAAAGACAATTATAAAATCTATGAAAAGCTAACTCCACCTCGCGTGCTCACGTCTGATGGTGAAATCATTACAGGTCAGTATAAACGTGAAAATATGCCAGCCGAAGCCATTGTCGGCCTGCCTGTTTCTTCCGGAGTGATAGAGGGCCGTGCACGTGTCATCTTCAATATTGAAGATGCGGATCTGGAAGATGGAGATATACTAGTGACTCCCTATACTGATCCGAGCTGGACACCATTATTTGTTTCTATAAAAGGCCTAGTTACCGAAGTGGGTGGACTGATGACCCATGGAGCTGTGATTGCGCGTGAATATGGCTTGCCAGCCATTGTCGGAGTGGAGAAGGCAACTCATCGAATAAAAGATGGGCAGCGAATTCGGGTACATGGAACAGAAGGATATATCGAAATATTGTAAATGATACACGAATTGAGATTGTACAGCAGTGATCGCGCATCAGACCTGATGTGCGATCGTTTTTGTTTTCAAAGTCAACAACGGAAACGAATTGTACAAATTCAGTTGCTAATCAGAGCACTTAATTCTGCCTGAAAAACCTTCTCATTATTTTGATTAAAAGTAGTGAGCAGCACGGTAACAATTCCACCCCTGCTTCTTCTTGGAGCCAATTCAATCACTTCGGATAGAACATTGATTTCATCATCTGGAAACACAGGTTTGATAAACTTTATGTTATTCATGCCGGTTCCTGCGATAACATCTTCTCCATATATCCCGAGTTCCACCCAAAGTTTGAAGGACGTGCTCATCGTCTGCATACCCGAAGCAATGAGGCTGCCGAAGCGTCCTTCTTTGGCTTTTGCCTCATCTATATGCATATATTGAGGGTCATATATTTTTGCAAAATCAATAATATCTTTCTTTGACAATTGAATAGACTCTGTTCTATAGGTCTCGCCTATAACATACTCGTTAAATTTCAATGATGTACACCTCCAATATCTACTCTAATGGATAAGTTGAATTCAAGGCAAGTAGTCATTTTATGAAGATGCTAGGGCATAATAAAGCAAGTGTAATCAGGTCTCTTTCTGGTGACTTGGATAAATTTCCAGTAACAAAAGGATTGTCAAACTTAATAAAATATGATATTTTCATATCTGTAACCGGTTACACACATAGGAGTGAACGTTCATGACAACAATAAAAGATGTAGCTAAATTGGCTGGCGTTTCAGTTGCCACTGTATCAAGGGTCATTAATGAAAGAGGTTATGTTCATGCGGACACTCGTAAGAAAGTGGAGGAGGCGGTCAAGCAGCTTAACTTCTCTCCCAATGAGGTGGCCCGCTCTTTATACAAGCGTAAGTCCAAATTGATTGGCCTGCTGTTACCCGATATTGCAAACCCTTACTTTCCGCAGCTTGCACGCGGCGTAGAGGACCGGATGCAGGAGCAGGATTTCAGATTGATTTTCGGAAATAGTGATGAGGATGAACAGAAGGAAAAGGATTACATCCAGACTTTTATCCAGAATAATGTAGTCGGCGTAATCTCTTCAACGAATTACCCTCATTCTTCAATATATGAGAACTTGAAAATTCCCGTGGTGTTTCTTGACAGAACACCTCTGGACAGTCCCTCCGTATTTGCGGATGGCAGAGAGGGCGGACGTCTGGCTGCACGGGAGATCATCAAGCGTGGAAGTCGACGAATTACGGTTATGCAGGGACCGGCACATATCAAGCCTGCGCAGGATCGTTTTGAAGGCGCAATCGAGAGCATACGTCAAGCTGGTCTGGATTACCGCGTAATCCAAACGACATCCTTTTCCTTTAACGATGTTGGGTTATGGGCGGATGAGCTTTTTAGCAAGTACGGCGATACAGACGGAGTCATTGCAAGTAATGACATCGCAGCTATGGCGGTACTGCACGAGGCATTGCGCATCGGTAAAAAAGTTCCGGAGGATATGCAAATTATCGGCTTCGACGATATCCCGATGAGCAGCCTGCTATCACCAGCATTGTCGACCATTCGCCAACCGGCATATGAGATGGGAAGGGAAGCTGCCGGTTTGCTTATCAAACTGGTGGAACAAGCTCCAATCGAAAACAAACACATACAGCTTCCGGTCAGTTTCATTGAACGGGGCACAACAAGAAAGGTGAATTCAGATGGCTAAAATATGCGTAATTGGCAGCAGCTCCATGGATTTGGTTGTTACTTCTGCAAGGCGGCCGGGGGCGGGTGAAACCGTCCTTGGCGACAGCTTCAAAACAGTTCCTGGCGGCAAAGGAGCAAATCAGGCAGTTGCTGCCGCAAGGCTGGGGGCCGACGTTTCCATGATCGGCCGGGTGGGTGATGACACTTTTGGTACATCCATTTTAAATAATTTCAAAGCAAATGGTGTAAATACGCAGAATGTGAAACCGGTTACACATATGGAGAGTGGTACGGCTCATATCGTGCTGGCTGAAGGTGATAATAGTATCGTGGTGGTTGAAGCGGCAAATCGTGAAGTTACACCAGCCTATGTCGATGAAGCGGCAGAAGTGATCCACCGCGCCGATATTGTATTGATTCAGCAGGAAATCCCGGAGGAAACCGTTGTTCGTGTCAGCGAGATTTGCGCCCAAAGCGGAACTCCGCTGTTATTGAATCCAGCTCCAGCGAGAAAAGTACCGGATGAGGTCATCGACAAAGCTGCTTATATCACGCCGAACGAGCATGAGGCCGAGATATTGTTTCAGGGCATGACTCCGGCAGAAGCGCTGCGCAAATATCCAAACAAGTTGTTTATTACGGAGGGCAGCAACGGAGTTAGATATTTTGACGGCGAACAGGAAATCGTTGTACCTACTTATAAGGTGGAACCAGTGGATACAACCGGAGCGGGTGATACGTTTAACGCCGCATTTGCGGTGGCTTTGGCTGAAGGCAAACCGCTACAAGACAGCATTAGATTCGCCAACCGGGCTGCATCGCTATCCGTGACCAAGTTTGGGGCACAAGGAGGCATGCCGACACGGGATGAAGTGGAGGAAAGCCTGAAATGAAGAAGCTGGGAATATTGAACAGTCACATTTCGAAGGTGTTGTCTGATTTGGGTCACACGGACATGATTGTCATCGCGGATGCTGGCCTTCCGGTTCCAGAAGGGGTCCCCAAAATCGATTTGTCCTTGAAACTGGGAACACCGAGTTTTCAAGAGATCGTGGAGCTTATTGCGGACGATATGGTCGTTGAGAAAGTGATTTTGGCAACAGAAATCAAGGCAGGGAATCCAGAAGCTATGCAGTTTATTACCGAGAAATTTGGCGATGAAGCCATTGACGTTTCCATTAATCATGAACAATTCAAGGCGTTGACCCGGAATGCCAAAGTGGTCATTCGTACGGGCGAAGCTACGCCGTATGCCAATTGCATTTTACAATCGGGCGTCATTTTCGGTTAAAAGGGGGACGGTATCATGCATATTCAGATGCAAGACATATATAAAGCTTTTGGCACCAACCAAGTGCTAAGCGGGGTGGATTTCGAACTAAAGGAAGGCGAGGTTCATGCCCTGATGGGAGAGAACGGGGCTGGAAAATCCACGCTAATGAACATTTTGATCGGTCTTCATGGGCGGGATCAGGGAACCATCTCCATTGACGGCAAAGAAACCTATTTTGCCAATCCGAAGGAAGCTGAGAAGATGGGGCTTGCTTTTATCCACCAAGAGTTAAACGTTTGGCCGGAAATGACGGTGCTTGATAATCTCTTCATAGGTAAGGAAATAACTTCGTCTTTTGGATTGCTGAATTCAAGACAAATGAAAGCGCTTGCCACTGAGCAGTTTGCCAAGCTTTCCGTACAGATTCCGCTGGATCGTCCTGCCGGGGAATGTTCTGTCGGTCAGCAGCAAATGATTGAAATTGCCAAAGCACTGATGACCGACGCCAAAGTAATCATCATGGATGAGCCCACGGCGGCGCTTACGGAGCGGGAGATTCAGAAGTTGTTCGGCGTGATCACTTCGCTTAAGGAAAATGGAGTTTCCATCGTATATATCTCGCACCGGATGGAGGAGATTTTCACCATTTGCGACCGGATTACGATCATGCGTGACGGTAAAACGGTAGATACCAAGGCGATCCCGGAGACCAGTTTTGACGAAGTTGTGCGGAAGATGGTCGGACGGGAACTTACGGAACGATATCCGGCACGCAATCCTTCGTATGGTGAAGTGGTCCTGGAAGTAAGGAACGCAAGCAGCAAAGGATTGTTCCAAAATATCAACTTTACGGTGAGAGCAGGCGAGATCCTCGGGTTCTCCGGGCTGATGGGTTCGGGACGGACAGAGATCATGCGGTCGATTTTCGGTTTGGAGCCTCTGGACGGTGGCGAAATTATGATTCGAGGCAAAAAGGCTCATATTCGGAAGCCTGCCGACGCGGTTAAACATGGAATTGGATTTATTACGGAAGACCGGAAAGATGAAGGTTTGGTATTAGATTTCTCCATTCGTGAGAATATGGCCTTACCTAATCTGTTCAGCTTCTCAAGTAAGGGGTTCATCTCGACCCAGAAAGAACAGGAATTCGTAGATACGCTCATCAAACGTTTGCAAATTAAGACACAATCATCCGAAACAGCGGTACGAAACCTGTCAGGGGGCAACCAACAGAAGGTGGTTATCGCCAAATGGGTCGGCATTGGCCCAAGTGTGCTCATCCTGGATGAGCCGACACGCGGTGTGGATGTTGGAGCCAAGCGAGAGATTTATCAGTTGATGAACGAGCTGACTGACCGCGGAGTTGCCATCATTATGGTATCTTCCGAACTGCCTGAAGTGCTTGGCATGAGCGATCGAATCGCGGTTGTGCATGAGGGACGCATTAGTGGTGAACTGGCAAAAGAAGAGGCAACACAGGAAAACATTATGACATTGGCTACAGGGGGACAATGATATGACAACTTTGCAGGAAAACCAACCCGCCAAAAGCGGTTTCCGCTTGACGAATCTAACACAGAAATTAGGTCCGTTGCTTGGACTGATCATTCTGATTATCATCGTATCGGTATTAAATCCAAGCTTTTTGGAACCGCTTAACATATTAAATCTATTGCGTCAGGTTTCGATTAACGCGCTGATTGCCTTTGGCATGACATTTGTCATTCTGACAGGCGGCATCGACTTGTCGGTGGGCTCCATTCTGGCTTTATCTAGCGCCTTTGTAGCCAATATGATGCTATCTGGCCTGGATCCGATTCTGTCGATCATTATCGGGGTTGCGCTCGGCGGTGTCATGGGTATGGTGAACGGACTCATGATAACAAAAGGCAAGATGGCTCCGTTTATTGCTACATTGGCGACGATGACGGTGTTCCGTGGATTGACGCTGGTATATACGAACGGTAATCCGATTACCGGATTGGGCGATAGCCTGCTGTTCCAACTGTTCGGTCGTGGTTATATGCTAGGCATACCGGTTCCAGCAATCACAATGCTCATTACTTTCGTAATTCTGTGGACGATTTTGCACAAAACTTCTTTCGGCCGTAAAACGTACGCGCTTGGTGGCAATGAGAAAGCGTCTATTATCTCAGGTATTAAAGTGCATCGTGTGAAAATCATGATTTACTCCCTGGTAGGTATGCTGTCAGCGCTGGCAGGCGCGATCCTGACTTCCCGTCTGAATTCTGCGCAGCCAACGGCAGGTACTTCATATGAACTGGACGCCATTGCAGCTGTTGTTCTGGGTGGAACAAGCCTATCAGGTGGTAGAGGACGGATCGTCGGTACATTGATTGGGGTCCTGATTATCGGCGTGTTGAACAATGGTTTGAACCTGCTCGGAGTGAACTCGTTTTATCAAATGGTTGTAAAAGGTGTCGTTATTGCCATCGCTGTCCTGCTGGACCGCAAGAAAACGGCTTAAGGAGAGAAGCGAATATGAAAAAACTAACCATATTGCTTGTAAGCGTAATGATGATCGTTCTTGCAGGATGCTCTTTGGAGCCTCCGGGTTGGGCTAAGCCCGACTCTGCCGGAAGCAATGGACAGAAAAAAATCGGCCTGTCAGTTTCTACGTTGAATAATCCCTTCTTTGTTTCCCTCAAGGACGGAGTCGTTGCAGAAGCCAAAAAACAAGGAATTCAGGTCATCGTGGTTGATGCTCAAAATGATTCAGCCAAACAAACCAATGATGTGGACGACCTGATTCAACAGGGCGTGGATGCTCTGCTGATTAACCCTGCGGATTCGGCGGCAATCTCAACGGCTGTTCAATCGGCCAATAGCGTGGGTATTCCAGTAATTACATTGGACCGTTCCGCAGACAAAGGCGACGTGGCAGCATTGGTCGCATCCGATAACGTCAAAGGTGGACAAATGGCGGCGGAATATTTCGTAAAACAGCTTGGCGAGGGAGCAAAAGTGATTGAACTTGAGGGTGTACCCGGAGCTTCCGCAACAAGAGAGCGGGGGAAAGGTTTCCACGAGATTGCTGACCAAAAACTTAATGTGGTTGCGAAGCAATCTGCCGATTTTGATCGCTCCAAAGGTTTGAATGTAATGGAGAATCTGCTGCAGGGCAATCCTGACGTGCAGGCTGTATTTGCCCATAATGACGAGATGGCATTGGGGGCGATCGAAGCGATCCAAAGTTCTGGTAAAGACATTCCCGTGATTGGATTTGACGGCAATGATGATGCGATCAAATCCATTAAGGACGGAAAGTTGACAGCAACAGTAGCTCAGCAGCCAGTACTGATTGGCCAGCTGGCGGTGCAAGCTGCTCTGGATGTACTGGGCGGCAAGCAGGTAGAAAAATCAATCCCTGCTGAATTGAAGCTGTTGACCAAGGAAAACGCAAACGATTAATTCAACAAGTACGTCCCGTTCTGGACAAAATGTCTAGGGCGGGATTTTTAATTTATCCATCTGCTACGGTGAAAAAGACAGTTAACATTGAAACCTGCGGTAGTTTTTGCCCGTTATATTATTGATCGCACCTCGCGGGAAATGTAAATTAGTTGTATGCATGAGAAAAGGAGAGGTTAGCACTACATGGAAAATGTATCAGAGGAAGAACAATTGCTATCCATTCAAGCTTTCCAATCGACCATACGCAAATCCGAAAACGCCTTGACTAATTTGACTCAGAAAGGGAATAACACTACTTTATTAAAGAAACGACTTAACGCCTTATACGTCGGTTTGGCTATGCTGGAAATGGCCTGGAATCAAAAAGCTCATCAGTACACCAACGAAGAGTTAGCAGGAGCTCGAAATGTTCTGATTGGATTATTCCCATCACTTGAGAACAGTTATAATAAGTCCAAAGCGGGCAGCCCTCAAAAGACGCTTTTAAGAAGAAGAATCAAGGCATTCGAATTAGCTGTTCAAGCCATGGATGACGTTGTGAAAAAATAAATCTTCTTTTGCGCATGTCATCCCTGTAATCTATGCACTTGTTCATTTTAGTTTGCCGATGGTTCACTCCAATGTATAATGATTATTCGAGGTGATGAGGATGGCAAGATCCAAAGAATTTGAAGTTAATGAAGTATTAGATAAAGCCATACAATTGTTCTGGGCCCAAGGATATGAGAAAACTTCAATGCAGGATTTGGTAGGGTTTATGGGCATTCACCGCAGAAGTATCTATGATACATTTGGGGATAAGCATGCTCTCTTTATGAAAGCTCTTGAACGATATGAAACGAAGCAGACCAACAAAATGAGCTTTCTGATTGATACACAAAAACCAATCAAAGAGATCATTCGAGCATTGTTTGAGTCAACAATAAGAAATGAAGGACAACCTTTAGGATGTTTTCTTGTAAACTCAGGCGTAGAACTGGGCGTATTGGATCCTGAAGTTGCATCCTTGGTTAATGAGAGTTACTTGCGAACAGAGGAATTCTTGAGAAACCTTGTTCTGGAAGGCCAGCAAAAGGGTGAAATCAAGGCTAACATTGATCCTGTAGTTATTTCTCATTATTTGATGAATGCATGGGTGGGCATACGTACGTTGGTTAAGACCACTACGGATCAGCAAAAATTAACAAATATTATGGATATGACATTATCCGTTTTAGATTGAAAGTGGAGTTATAGCTTGGATGGCAAAGAGGGAGTTGTCTCCACGAAGGCTGATTTGTTTTAGTGATACAGGTTCTTATTCTGTTAACGTTATAAAGAACTTGTATCGCATGTCTGGCAAAACTCATAGTTCCCTGTTCAAACATCATTATATAGTAGTCAGAAAATAATTCTTTACTGTTCGTTCTAGAAATGATATTCTAAATAGCAAGTTAGATCTAACTTTTTTTTTGCAATATCAAGAACGATCGTTCTAAAATTATTTTGAAAGCTTATCTATATAAAATACATGTTGATAAGGAGAAAATAGGATGAAATATACTGTTATTACGGGTGCAAGTTCAGGGATTGGATATGAGACAGCATTGGCATTTGCTGCACGTGGCAAAAACTTAATCCTGGTCGCTAGAAGAGTGGACAAATTAGAAGAACTCAAATCAGCAATTCAGAATATTGATGCTACAGTAGATGTTATTGTTCATACAAGTGATCTTTCGGATACAAGACAGGCATACACACTTTATAACACGCTTAAGAAATACCAAATTGAGACTTGGATTAACAATGCGGGGCTCGGTGAAGGTTCTTTTGTAGCAGAACAGAATTTGGAGAAAGTTGAAACGATGCTGCGTGTGAACATTGAGTCCCTAACGATCCTTTCCACACTGTATGTGCGAGATTACGCAGACGTAGAGGGAACTCAGTTAATTAACGTTGCATCCGCACTTGGATATGCCATCGCTGTTGGGAGTGTTGCGTATTCGGCATCGAAATATTACGTGAGTGCCTTCACAGAAGGGCTTGCCAAAGAACTTGAAATAAAAGGGGCAAAATTAAAAGCAAAAGTACTGGCTCCAGCAATTACGGAAACGGAATTCGTGAAGAAATCATTAGACACAGAAGAATTTGATTACAAAGCAAACATGTCTAAATACCACACTGCCAAAGAAATGGCAGGCTTCATGTTAGATCTATATGATAACAACGAAGTCGTAGGGATTGTAGACCTGAACTACAATTTCAATCTGAGAAGCCCAATCTATCCCATCATTTCAGAGCTGCATTAATTTAATATTTCATCAAACATGGCGTACAACTTACATTGTGCGCCATGTTTTTATCTGATCCTTTCAATTTTTAAATAACCCACAGAAAACAACGATTATTGATTGATTTTTTCCAGCGATGTGTACCAGTTGTTCACCTCTTCAGTGATCTTATCGCCACCTAGTTTGTGCCATCTAGCGACGACGAGATCGAAGCTTGACAACGGCTCCTGCCCGTATACGATTTTGAGCATCGCGTCATGCAGTAACTCGTCAAGGGCGTCACCGATCTTTTCCATCGTATGCGTAGGTGCACCTGTGAAGGCATCTGTTTTGTAGACGGAGGGATTGCTTTCAACGATTTGCCAGCCCTTCAGCTCTTGAGGTGTACGGAGTAGCTTGTTTTTAATGTCATATGAGGTCTGATCGGATACACCGCTGTTGATGCGAGCAATCGATTCACTGAGCAGGTTAGGCACAGAGGGGAGAGACAGGCTTAAGAGATACTTCTGGGGGTCTGCAAAACCGCCCGGAACCTGGCTTTCCAGAAATGTCACCTTGCCATCCTCATAGCCGTAGTCGTAGCCTTCAGCGATACCCCAGCGATACGGTGAGCCAGCAGGAGGATCAATGAAGTTGTCATAAACAAAGTTCATATAGTTGAAAAAAATCTCGGGATTCGCCATATCTGCGTTGATAGCAATTGCCCCATACTCTGGTGGTGTGCCACGCGTACCAGATAAGCCGCTCGGCCCGACGGGGATCGGGTATGCCTCGAACCGGGCGTCCGGTACGTTCGCAGTTACGTTCCCTAGCGGCCATCCGGCCGCCCACAGCGGCGCCACAATCATGCCTGTCTTGCCAAGCTTCCATGATTCCGTCGCTTGGACCTCATCGAGAATCTCAGCATCCTTTGGTATGTAGCCTCGCTCCATCCAGCGTTTTAACGTCGTTAGACCTTGCCGAACACTTGGTTGGACCGTACCGTAAGACAGCATCCCGTCCGGGTCTGTGCTCCATATATCCGGCATCTCCCCATAAGCCCCAAATACAAATCCCGCATCCGACATCCAGGTGAAAAACGAATTTTTCAAGCTGATGCTAAGTCCATAGGTGTCGTCTTTACCATTGCCGTCCGGATCTAGATGAACGAACGCATCCATGACGGATTCCATCTCTTCGAGGGTGGTGGGCGCCTTCAGACCAAGCTTATCAAGCCAATCCTGACGAATGTACAATACCTCGTTCGAATTCATCTTGCCGTCGAGGATTGGTATCGCCATTTTTTTGCCGTTGATCATGTACCGCTCCCACGACTCGGGTGCCTGCGCCATGGCTGCCTTCCACTTGGGTGAGGCATACTGCTCGAACAACTCTCCTACGTCGCGGAAGGCACCGGAGCGCAGCAGTGGATACATATTTTGTCCACCCTTGAATGTGACGATGTCGGGAAGGGACTGACCGGTCGCGATCAAGGTGTTCAGTTTATTGATGTAGACATCCTCATCACCAGTCGTCGTCCAGAGGTAATTGACCTTGATGCCAAGCTTGTCCTCAAACAGTCGGCTCAGTACGTTGTTTTGCAGATCCTCACCGTTTTTGAACTCGATGTCCGGGTACAGATGCCCAACGGTCGTCAAGACGACGGGAGACTCATATTTTCCACCGATGAACGAAGGGGCAGGCCTGACAGAAGTGTTTTCTTTCTTCAGTAGTTGGGAGGGTGCCGTTGGATCTTCCCAAAAGATAAACGAGAAAATCATAACGACTAGAAACAAGATGATCGCGAGGCCAAACAGACCTGTCTGCCTCAACCATTTCCAGATTAACATATCTCTGTTACCTCCTGTTCACGGACCACTTTCCAGCGCAACGTCACCTGAAGTCCACCCAGTTCTCCATTAGCCAGCTCCATATCGGCCTCTGAGCCGAGCATCGCTCTCATCCGCTCATATACATTGTGAAGCGCCCACGCAGTATTGGCGTCCGCGCCGTAGTAGATTGCATTACGAAGCGTGTCGAGTCGACCGGGCTCGACACCACAGCCGTTATCCGCCACAATAAGCTCACAATATTCACCGTTGGAATAGCCACGAATTCGGATGTCACCAACCATGCGCAGCGCCTCAATGCCGTGCAGAATGGCATTTTCCGCGAGCGGTTGTAGAAGCAGTCGCGGCACCTGTATATCGAGGAGCTGCTCTTCGACATCAATGATGAAAACGAAGCGGTCCATCTGAAGGCTCTGGATCGTCAGGTATAACCGGACGAGCTCAAGCTCATCCCGCACCGTTGTATACGTGTTCTCGAACTTGATCGTTTGCCGGAAATAACGGCTTAAGCTTATAGACATGTCAATGACGGCCTGCTTCTCATCAAGCTCGGTCATACTCTTGATAAATGCAAGCGAGTTGTACAGGAAGTGCGGCTGGATCTGGGATTGGAGCTGCCGAAGCTTTGCTTCTTTGGAGCGTATCTGTTCCATGTAAACCCTTTCAATTAATTCTTTGATCTCTTTGGACATTTCGTTGAAGCGCTCAAACAAATACATGAATTCGTCATTGCTCTCTTGGTGGAGCTTGATGGAATATTGACCGGATGTGATTTTCCTCACGCCCCAGAGCAGTTTACGTATCGGAATCTGCACGTCCCGGTATAACAGCAGGGCGAGCAGGATACTGAACAGAAGTAGGAAAACGCTAGAGAAGTAGTAGAGACGCTGGTTGGCATAGATCGGATTGAGCACCTCACTGATCGGGGTATAGTCGGCGATGTACCAATCTTTAAAGTTACTCAGAGCAGTGAAATTAACGAGGTATTGCTCACCGTTCAGTTTAATAAGTCGGTTACCACTCAGTTCTTTACCAACTTCAAGTCGGCTTGTCAATTCACGGATGAAAGGAAGCTTCCCTGTGTCGCTTGCAAGCACATCCCCGGCCGTAGACAACAAGATTGTGCTGTTGTCGTTCGTTCCCTTGGCGCGGTCCAAGTAGGCGAGTACATTTTTGGTGTCGATCTTGGCCCTGACGACATAAGACACTTCCTCCGGATCAAAGCGGAAGGTGTACGGATGCGCCAAATAATACGTCAAATACGTGCCATCGCCCGTCTGCTCATACTGCCAGAACGGACGGAAGTGCGTCTCCAGGTACAGTTCGCTTAACTTTGACGAAGAGGACGTGGAGGAGAAAGATGAACTATCCTCATCGTAAATCACCATAAATTCGGCGTTCCAGTTGTTCAGGGCATGCAACAGGTTCAACTTGTCCGATACCCGCAGTTTCAACTTGTTCAGCTCAAAATCTCCTTCCAGAAAGGAAGGAGTCGCAAGCAATCGCACATCTTTGTCGAGTACGAGAAAATCGCTAAAGGACGATACTTTGGACAGATTGTTGTCGATGTCTCCGGCCAGGAAAGTAAGCTCATTCAATTTCACTCTTTGAATTTCCTGCTTGATGAGCCGCACGCTGGAGCGATTGGTCAGATAGTACAGAAGCAGGGTAGAGACGAGCAGTAGAAAGATGACAAGTACAATTTTTGTGAAAATGGTTAGTTTCATTATAATGTCCCCGTTCGGTCAGGAGGATTGATGACGGAAGTCTTGCGGTGTCAGTCCACAATGCTCTTTGAACAACTTGATGAAGTACTGCGGCTTATGGTAGCCGATTGCCGTCGCAACGTCGCTAACCTTGAGTTCTGGTTGCTCGATAAGGATTTCCCGCGCGCGCTGCATGCGCACTTTGTACAAATATTCGCTAATATTTTCGCTTGCCTTGCTTTTGAACAGAGCGGACAGATACGCGGGATGCAGGCCGACGTGATCCGCTGCCGTCTGCAGCGTGGCGTCCGCGAGATGCGCTGTGATGAACTGCTGGACCTTACGGATGAGCGCTACTTGCTCATTGTTCCATTCGCTTTTGGTCATCTCCCGCAATCGCTCGAGCGTGAGTACTATCCAATCCTGAAGCTGGTACATATGGCGGAAACGGTTGGCTTCAGAGGCCTTTTCCAGCTCTGGAGGGATGATCTCAAGCAGGCTGAGTCCGTTTTTGTGGGCAAAAAAGCTGAAGGCGCCCATCGCGTGATAATAGAGCTCAAGGAGCGTTTCCCGTGAATCCATTCGTTTGTTTGTCACCTCAAGGAAAATGGCGTCCCACTTGGCAGAGATCGCCTCCCACTGGTAAATTTCGAACAACTGGATCAACGTGGGTGACTCGTAAAGACTATGGACTCGGTAGGGCTTTTCCGGCACTAAGGCGTCCTGCAGGCGGATTAAGAGGTCCGTCTCACCGCCAAGATGGCGGGTGAGTATAGCCAGTGCGTCCTGGTAAGTTTCACGCAGGCCATGAGCCATGACCTGCCAGTGGCTCACGACGATTGAAATGCTGCTTTTGAGAAAGTGTCTGACGTGCTGCTGCAGCCTGGCCGCCAAATGTTCGAGGGATCGCTGCCGATTAAGCTCCGGCTCCTTCTCCCGCGCTAGCCATGACTCTTCCCGTACCTTGAGAACGAAGACTTCATGCTCGTACGCATCACGCCCGTGCCAGACATGAAACAATTCCGAGAAGGTTTCCTCAGCGATATTTGCGACGGCCGAGGAGAGCAGGGACTGGTCCTTCCAGTTCAACTCCTCAGCAGACGATTCAATGCGTAGGAGGCATATTGCAGTTTCGTCGCTCGGACAGAACGGCAGCCGATAATAAGCCATTTTTTCTTCGAGAAGCTTGGGAGCAAGCTTCCTACCTTGAAGCAGATCCATAAGCAGCTTTTCTCGAAACAATGGCATATGTTCGCTGAGCATGCTCATTGCCTTCACCTGTTTTCCCCGTTCGTCCCATTCCAGATGAAGCGCTTCCGTAAGTTGGCGCAGCATGTCGGCCAGCTCTCTTTGGTCGACTGGCTTGAGCAGATAACCATCCACCTGTTGTCTGATCGCCTCCTGTGCGTAGTCCCATTCGCCGTAGCCGGATAGCAGGATGCTTTTGAAGTGTTTGTCGTATTTTTTTATATGCTCGATCAGCTCCAGGCCGGAGATCCCGGGCATTCGAATATCGGTGATGATAATATCGACGGGATAGCTCTTGCAATGTTCGAGTGCCTCTTCGCCAGAGAAAGCCTTGTGAACCTTGCCAATGCCGAGCGCTTCCCACGGCATGGTGCGTTCGAGACTGTCCACGAGATGAGCATGATCATCAACAATTAGTAGCTCATACATGCTTAAATCCCCCAGTCAGTTTTCACTTGTTACGGTTGACGTATCTTCAACCTTTTTATTATCTGAGCAGAACTGTTCCTTTGTCAATTGCAGGCTGAAGACGCCAGAATCGTTGCCTTGAATTCGCTCATCTCGACGACTAATCCCTGCCTCAGCCTTGACACCTCGGCAGCGAATGCCATCAGATGGCTGTCAAGCGAGGCCTGAGCGGAGGCGACTGCTACGAATTCGGCCTCGTCCGAATGGGCGAGTAAATAGGGAGCATAGCTAGGCAGCCCTCGGGCGTTTGCGCCAATCAGAGCCAGCTTTATTTTTTCATGGAGATATACATACCTCCTATTGGATTTTGCGATACCAAGGCAAACGTGAGAGGGGCGCATCAACTTGAAGTTCGGTAGGCCCGTTGATGATATTTCCATCCTCGTCCTGCCATTGACCTTCAGGAAAAACCACGTTTCTGGATGTCAGGCCCTTGACGACAACTGGCGCAACGAGCAGATTCTGTCCGAGGAGAAACTGGTCATTTACGAGCTCATAGCCGCAGTCGGGATATTCGAACTCCAAGCTGCGCAGTATCGGTAAACCGTCTGCAGTGGCTTGGCGAGCAAGCGCCAGAAGTTCGGGACCAAGCTCGGATCTTAGCTGTACAGCGTCAAGGCACCAGGTTAGCTCCTCACCTTTCAGCACGCGCCAGGGTGCCATGGAAAACTGCATCACAGGGAACAGTGCGGCACACTGGGTATACCGTATGAACAATTCGCTGTCAAAGTGAAATTCCGGGGAGTTGATATCGCCGTCCATACCGCCGCCGATCATATCGGGGCAGTTAAATGCGTAACCAAGCAGTCCCTGAGCAATCGCGTTGGGTATGAGTCCGCTGAGCCCAGTGGCGTCCCACGTATGTGTCTTGTCCCGCTGGCGCTGGATGAGTCCCTGGCCACCGAGTTTCCAACACATCCGCAACTCAACCAGCGAGTAGCCAACTCCGAGATTAGCATATGCTTCGCAGTCTTCAAGCTGACGCAGGGGACGAGTCCATGCAACGGGCTGGGTCGTGTCCGCTCCGCCCGGCAAGAACGGCTCGCCGGCGTCAAGCTTAAAACCATCAACACCGTAATCAGTGATCAGACGATCCATCTGCCGCTTGAACCAGGCCGCACCTTCCTCCTTCGTATAATCCACAACTGCGCTGTACCCATTCCACCAATGTCGGATGATTGGCGCGTTGTCCACGCCTATTAGAAGCAGATCACCCGCCCGCAATTCCTTAAACATGGTGCAGTCCGCACTTACGTATGGGCACATCCAGAGCATCACCTTGAAACCCATGCCATGAAGCGTATCGATCATCTCCCGGGGATTCGGGAACCTGTGCTTGTCAAAGTCCCACATGCCATAATCCATCATCCAATTGTCGTCGATAATGAGGACGCCGGGCGGTAGCCCGTTCGCTAGAATTGATTCTGCATAACGGATAATTCTGTCCTGCGTGGGGTTATAGAACATCTCGACCCAGGTACAGTACTGCGGGGCTGTGAAGACGAGAGCGTAGGGCATTTGCTTGGAAGGAGGGAAGTGTGTGCCAGCAACATGACGGTATGCTCCCTGCAGGGAGCTATGTTCCTCTTCCACGACGACTTCACCTGCGTTATCAAAGACCGAGAGTCCATTCCCGTCCACATGGAAAGCAAACGGTTCCTCGCTCCAAATATATCTGCCTTTATTGGAGAGCAGCAAAGGCGAGGCCTGATTGTCATCCGTCACACGCAAATCCCTCGTATATGTTGTCTGGCCAAACGGCATGGAGCTGCCATCGTTGATCACACCGCCCCACCAGTACTCACCGGGCAACCGGGTGATTGAGATATTATTCATGGGAGAATTCTCCTTTGGAATTGCGGACAAAATCTTGTGGATGATTTGCCCCAATCGTTTGAATTTAGGTACGCGTTTTATTATGCAGAGATCATCCGCAGTTGGGAAGGGGATCTTAAAAATGTGGTTTGAATCTTAAAATCTGGGCATTTAAACCGGATTTTTCCTGATTTATGATGAGAACGTCAAGAGCTCACGACGATCGACTGACGGAAAAAACGCGCATTTTTTCCGTCCTCCAGCTTTTGGAGCATGATTGCTGGACATAAGAGTACAACTTCATTTTTAAGAAAAGTCGAGGGGAGTTTGATGATGAATATAAGAAAAAAAATGGCAGCAGGGATCGCCAGCTTACTTCTTGTCTCGTTGATGGCGGGCTGTAATAGTTCTAACGACGGGGGCGGGGCTACCGACGGTGGTGCCCAGAAGAACGTTACGATCTCTTATACGATCTGGGACAAAAACCAGCAGCCGGCAATGGAGGCGATCGCCGATGCGTTCACTGAGCAGTACCCGAATATCAAGGTGAAAGTTGATGCTATTCCTTGGGGCGAATATTGGACGAAGATGTCCGCCGCAGCGCCAGCGGGAATGCTGCCTGATGTATTCTGGATGCATGGCGGTCAGTTTATGAAGTACGCAGAAGGCCAGTTCCTCGAGCCGATCACGGACAAAGTGCAGGCCAATGAAATCGATCTGAACAACTACGCGTCCAACCTCGTCTCCATCTATACGATGGACGGTCAAAAATACGGTATTCCAAAGGACTTCGATACCATTGGTCTGGCCTACAACAAGGAGCTGTTCGATCAGGCGAACATTCCTTATCCAGACGATACATGGGATTATGCCAAGCTTGCTGAAGTCGCCAAACAGCTAAGTCAGCCAGACAAGGGCATTTACGGTTTTGGCGCAAAGCTGGACACCCAAGCGGGCTACTGGAACGACATGTTAGCGAACGGTGGTTTTATTTTAAATGACGACATGACCAAATCCGGCTATGACGAATTGGCTTCGATTGAGGCACTAAAGGCCCGTTACCAGATGATTCTTGACAAGGCTTCGCCGACGCACCAGCAGATGACCGACACGGATTCGGTCGAAATGTTCAAGTCCGGCAAGCTCGCGATGATTTTCGACGGGTCCTGGGACAACGGCAATCTGGCGAGTAGTGAAATTATCAAAGGAAAGTACGACTGGGCACCCCTGCCGAAGGGGAAGGTCAAGCGTGGCAATATCATTAATGGCATCGGCAACGTCATGTCTACAAAGGGTAAGCACAAGGATGAAGCATGGCAGTTCCTGAAATTCCTCGGCTCCAAGGAGGCCGCTGAGATCACGGCAGAGATGGGTGCCGCGATTCCGGCATTCAATAATACGCAAGACGCATGGGTGAAGAACAATCCCGATTTGAACCTGCAGGTATTTATTGATCAGGCTGCGGACGCTACTCCGTACCCGAGTGGTTCAAAATCGTACCCAGTCTGGTTCTCGAAAGAAGCAGAAATCATGTCACAGGCATGGGGCGGCGCCATTTCAATCGAAGAAGGTGCCAAGAAAGTGGCGGAAATGATGAATCAGACGATTGAGGACGCAAAGTAAGCGCCCTACGTCAGGCAAAATTGTCGATGGTATTCCGGTTAACGGAATACCTATGGCACAAATGAGGTGAAGGCAATGCATTCGAAAAGCAGATATATATGGGCTTATATGATGATCGCTCCGACATTGATCGGAACGCTCGTTTTCTGGAGCTGGCCAGCAGTCTATTCCATCTATCTGAGCTTCCTGAAGTCCGAAAACTTCGGCCTTGTCAACCACTGGGTCGGTTGGGCCAACTACGAGAGATTATTTATGGACGAAGAGTTCTGGCAAAATCTACGTAATACGATACTTTATGTTGTGCTGTTTGTACCTACGACGATTATACTTTCGACGTTCTTCGCCGTACTGCTGAACGCTAAGATCAAGGGTCAGGCTGTCTACCGGGTCATTTATTTTCTACCGCAGGTTACGATGGCGGCCGCGGCTGCTATGGTGTGGGTCATTATTTTCGCTCAGGATTACGGACTACTAAACTCTGTACTCGGCACACACATCGCGTGGATCTCTGACAATCGGTTCGCCATGTATGCTCTTGTCATGGTCGGTGTTTGGGGAGCGATTGGCTTTAACATGTTGCTGATCCTAGCTGGGCTTCAAGGCATTCCACGTACTCTGTATGAGGCGGCTGAGATTGATGGCGCTGTCGGCTTTCGCAAGTTTCGTTCCATCACGCTTCCGCTATTAACACCAACACTATTTTTTACGTCGATCGTGCTTGTGATCGGTGCCACACAAATTTTTGACAGTATCTATCTGATTATCGGTAAAACGAACGTTGCGCTACCGGCCGTGCGTTCTCTTGTATACGCTTATTACCAAAATTCATTTATCTATTACGATCAGAACTATGGAGCAGCGATTGTCAACATTTTGCTGGTGATCAACCTGGTTTTGACGGGTATCCAGTTCATGCTGCAAAAAAAATGGGTGATTTACGATTGAGGAGGTACGAAAGTGAGCAGAGTTGTCTCTTCGAAGCATAGAAGCAACCTAATTATTCATTTGGTTCTGATCGCTGGCGCAGCCGTCATGGTGCTTCCATTTCTCTGGATGATTCTTACGTCGCTCAAGACGACGACGGAGGCGACCCAGATTCCGATTACGATATTACCTGCCGAGCCGAGCTTGCGAGGCTATATAGACGCCCTTAGGCAATCGGCCTTCTTGCATTATTATGCGAATACGCTGATGGCTGCGTTCATGAAGACATTATTCCCTGTCGTCTTCAGCGCGATGGCGGCCTTTGCATTTGCACGCATTCGCTTTCCGGGTAGAGGTCTGTGTTTTTTTCTGATCATTTCGGTCATGATGATTCCCAACCCGGTGTTCTATACCCCGCAATATTTGATGATGAGCAAACTTGGCTTGGTGAATACGACGACCGCACTTTGGATCACTTCGCTCGTCAGCCCATTTGCTACCTTTTTGCTGCGCCAGTTTTTCCTCGGCATCTCCAAAGAATTGGAGGAGGCGGCAGTGCTCGACGGATGCAATCCGTTCCAAATCTTTCGCTACATCATGCTGCCGCTTGTCAAGTCAGCACTGGTTGCAGTCGTCATCATCCAACTACTCTGGTCATGGAATGAACTACAGTGGCCACTTATCATCAACAGCTCACCGGAAAAATTAACGCTGTCGGCAGGCCTTGCCACACTTGTCTCCATGTTCGGTACGGATTATCCTGTATTGATGGCTGGGGCGTTCATGGCCGTTATTCCGATGCTCATACTGTTTTTTATTTTCCAACGGCGGTTTATTGAGGGTGTCGCCTTCAGTGCCAGTAAGGGATGATTTTTTGAATTACGCCGATGTAATCTGTGAAAATGGATTGAGCGTACCACCACGTTTACTAAGCTTTTTGCATCAAGTAGAGACGAGGTGTGTTCTCGTTCATGCGTGGAGTTTTAAGCTGGAGAGGGGGTGAGTGAGACTGGCGAGCAAGTTCGTTGCCATATTTAATAGTTAATCTCATGCGAACAGGAGTGAAAGATGCAATGTCGAATGCAAGGCTTGCAAGGCTAGGATTGATGATGGTCGTCTTTTGTCTACTTGGTTCAATAATGTTTATGAACTTCAAGCCCAACCATGCCTATGCGTCAGGGGAGTGGCAAGCCCAAACCTATGACCCGAACAAAGCAGGGCTGGAGCTAAATCCACTGAAGGGCTTTTTACCCTTCTCCAAGCTTCCCTCGGAAAGTGTTGATCCGAACAACAGTTTTCCGCACAGCATGGAATGGTTCTACGTTTCACTTCGTGACCTGATGACGGATTGGAACACATACAACTGGGCACCGCTGGATGCCTATCTAAATGATATCGCTAGTCGGGGCAACCAGGCGGCTTTCCGTGTCTACGTTGACTACCCGGGGCGTACAAGCGGTATTCCGCAGTTTCTAATTAATGGCGGGCTTATGACCCGAGATTATGATCAGAACGGCAATCATGATACATCCACTCACAGTCTGGCCCCCGACTGGAACGACGCAAATCTGAATCAGGCTTTGCGACAGTTCGTCACCGCACTTGGGGCCCGCTATGATGGCGATCCTCGGATTGGCTTCCTGACAACAGGATTATACGGATTTTGGGGAGAGTGGCATACATGGCCCTACAATACAGACCCAACGAATTGGGAGATGAACCAGAGTAACCGTGACGGACTGCTTTCGGCATTCAAGAGCGCATTCCAGAAGACCCAGGTACTGGCCAGGTATCCTTATTCGGCGAGTACAGCAGATTTGAAAAACGCTTTCGGCTACCATGATGATTCTTTTTCGTACGAAACGTTGTTCGCAAATGACTGGGGATTCTGGAGTTTGATTACGCAGAACGGCCTGCAGAACATCTGGAAGACTCATCCGATTGGTGGCGAATTATACCCACCCCTCCAGCAGGATACGAGTTTTTGGCAGCACTGGCCCAACCAAAACGGTGAAGACTTCCAGACCTCAGTCGAAACGACACACGCCTCTTGGCTAATGTACGATCGTGTGTACAAAAATTCTTTGCCTGACGAGACGGCTAAGCTTAATGCGCTGCGAGCTCATAAAATGCTTGGTTATACGCTGTACAATTCATCGGTGCAGCTGAGTGATTCATCGGCGTCCTCACTGCAAGTCAACGTCAAACTCCAGAACAAGGGCGTTGCTCCGTTTTACTACAATTGGGAGGTCGAGTTCGGCGTACTGAATTCCTCCGACACATGGGTTAAGTCGCTTGGCACAAAATCGTGGAATCTGAAAAGCATCTTGCCTGGAGACACGGACTATTCCTTCTCGTATAGTGCGAATCACAACCTTCCCGCAGGGGATTACAGGTTAGTCATGCGGATTGTCAATCCACTCACCGGCGGCAAGACCATTCGTTTTGCGAACACGCGTCAGGACGCGAACCTAAATGGCTGGCTAACACTGTCCGGTTTCCACGTTTCTGGGAGTGCTACGACTTCTACTTTACTGGCTGACCCGCCCGTGACGCCAGTCACACCTCCGAATTCAGGTGTTAGCACCTATGAGGCAGAGGCAGCGGGAAACACGTTAGCAGGTTCAGCGGTCATTGCGAACTGCACGACTTGCTCAGGTGGGGCAAAGGTGGGTTATTTAGGCAACGGTAGCGGCACGCTGAAGTTTAATAGTGTAACCGTGCCGTCAGCAGGCAACTACAAATTGATGATCCAGTACTTGAATGGTGAAGCGAGCCGCTCCGCCATATTAAGTGTAAATGGAGCGGCTGGTACATCGCTCAGCTTCCCAAGTTCCGGCGCTTGGACAACAGTGGCTTCACAGGAGACGACAGTACATCTGCAGGCGGGGTCCAATACGTTGCTGTTCTCACAGCCCACGGGTTATGCCCCAGATATCGACCGCATCTTAGTGAGTGTGAACCCTACCGGTTCGGGAGGGTAAAGAAGGTCAGCCATCCCTTCCAGTTAGACAGTTAAGAGAATGACTCTTACTGTTGAGTGAAATGCACCCCTTAGAATAGACATTGGAAAAACCCCTGGGTTTGGCCGATGAAATTCTAGGGGGTGCATTTTTGTATGGCTAAAAAAAGAGGCGATTAATCTACATACTGTTGAGGGGTGGACATGCCGTATTGTATGGACGTCTTCAGATGTAAGCGTGTACAATATGTAAATATATATCATTCCGTTTAAAAAATTGGGGGCTGGATATGAGGAAAACGTTATTTAATCGATTGCTGTTTTCTTATATGCCGATTTTTATTGTCGTGATCACGTTTACGTTTTTTGTTTTTTTTCAGATATTAAGCGAACAAAGCCGTAAGGAGGCGCTTAACGCCAACAAAATGCTATCATTACAGGCGATGCGTCTGATCGATACTTCCCTGAAGGCGATAGACAATATGATAATGTCGGAAACCATAAATAATAAGCAGTTGATTGATTTCTTCAATAATGAAGAGAAGAATAACATTTTCATCAACATAAGCGCAGTTAAAAAAATGCAGGATATGATATCCTATTACCCCATGATTGATTCGATCTATTTTGTGCGTTATGAAGACAATTTCGTGCTCAGTAATGCGACAAGTGATCAACTTAGCAACTACAGAGACGAGCCATTTATTAAAAAGGCTATGGATCCGCTCGCACCCAAGCAATGGTCGGGCATAAGAACCTTCGAGCAGTTTTCTACAAAAGGGAGTAAGCCTGTCGTTAGTTTGGTACGGGGAGCGCCATTTATTACGGGCAAGAAAGGCATGATCGTCGTCAATGTGGCCACTGATTCGTTGCAGAACAGTATTGCTGACCTATACGATTCAAAAACAAGCTTTATCGGAATTCGGGACGCCGCGGGAAACGATTTGTTTAGTGACTTGCATTCTAAAGAGCAATCAAAGATTTTCTCCAATTATGTATCGAGCTATACCGGATGGTCCTACCAAAGTGGACTTATAAATGGCAAGTTGTTCCATGTAATCTCTTCATTATATAATGTCTGGTTTATCATCGGTATCGTGACGATCGGAGGTGGTTTTGTATGGCTGCTCTATGTTACCAGACGCAATTCAAGACCGCTGGAACAGATTGTGGCGCGTATCCGAGGTTACCGTCTCCCTTTGTCCAAGGAGTTGGGAGATGAATTTTCCTTCATCGAATCGGCCTTGTCCAATATTATTGAGCAATCGAATCAGTATCAGCAAAAGCACGATGAAGATCTGCATCTGCGAAAAAGGTACTTGTTCCACCAACTCATTGAAGGTGACATGGGTTTAACCCATGAGGAATGGATAGGAGAAACAAACAGTCTTCAGCTTCCATACTCGTTTAATAAACAAGTCGTACTTGTGATCGAAATGGATAAATACAGTGATTTTTGCTGCCAATACTCCCGCAGAGACCAAAACCTTCTTAAATTCGCGCTACGCAGTGTTATTCAGGAGCTTGCTCCAAAATATGGGCTCGCGCTTTGGTCAGAGTGGACTTCGGCATTTCAGCTAAGCGTCATGGTAATTATGGACAGCGAGGAGGAAGCAAGTACTTCCATAACACTCAAACTTTTCGAGAGCGTTCGTGTGTGGGTACAGGAAAATCTGAAGTTTACGGTAACGGTAGGTATCGGTGAGCAGGTTGAAGAGCTTTCCAGCGTCGCAAATTCTTATAAAGAGGCGCTTAGGGCGCTTAAATATAAAATAGTGTTAGGAGAAAACAGGCTCATTACTAGCGAACACATCGCAAATCACGGTCAGGTTGAGGTGTTCTCACAATTAAACGTAATTCGATCCATCATCCAGTCGTTCAGACTTCTTGAGGACGAATGGAAGACGAAGTATGACAAGCTCATGAATGAAATGAAGCTAGGATTGTTAACGAAAGATGAAATTACAAATCTGATGAACTATTTTATTTACTATTTGGGATTGGAAATCTCCGGGATGACAAAAGAGGTCCAAGAAATATGGATGCGAGATGGGTTACCAAGGCTCAGTAAAATCATAGATGAGTGCCATTCACTCGAGCAAATGCGGGAAGAATCTTTGAGCGTGTTGAACAGCTTTTTCACAGATTTAAAGGAAGCGCAAAACAGGCGTCTGCATGCAGCTACCATTCGAGATATGCGGAAAATGATCGAAGAGGAGTATGCCAATCCGAACATGTCGCTTGAATATCTCAGTTCAATCTTTAACATTAATGGGAAATATGTAAGCAAGCTGTTCAGGGAAGAGACCGGACAGAAATTCGTCGACTTCTTGATTGACATCCGCCTGCAGGCCGCAAAGCGCTTGCTCACGGAAACACAAGGTTCCATGCAGGAGGTAGCTGAGAAGGTAGGTTATACAAGCGCGATCTCATTCAGCCGTGTGTTTAAGAAAGTGGTAGGCTACTCCCCAAGCGAATTCCGCGAAGAAGCAGCACGCAGACAGATCGGTTGAATTTGGTTAACTGGTTGAAAATGGTTTGCTACGCCTGCTTACCCAGCAGTTTCATAATGTATTTCATGCAGCAGCTCCGGCTAAACACCGGAGCTGCTGCGCATTTTCAGGCCATGCGAAGACGGTTAAGTTAACGATTATTGTTTCTTGCTGCACCTCGTTATCCTACTTTACTATGTAGAATGTAAGCGCAAACAATCAGATCGAACGAAAGGAGAAGGAGCATATGTCAAGCATGCAAAAGAGAATCAGGAAACCCGAAACTTCAATGCAAGGCCAGCCACATGAACCGGCATTGCCTGACAGCAAATCATCATTACGCTTCATTGGGAAAAAAATGAAGCGTCACTGGCAGTTATACTTGGTCGTATTTCTGCCGTTGCTGTATTTGGTCATTTTCAAGTATATACCTATGTCTGGCGTTGTCATTGCTTTCAAAGAGTACAACGTCATCCAAGGTATTTGGGGTAGCCCATGGGTCGGACTGAAATATTTCGAACAATTTTTTGAATCACCGAACTTTTGGCTGTATTTGAAGAACACGCTTGGCATTAATATGTACGGTTTGCTTGTTGGTTTTCCTGCTCCGATTCTATTGGCACTTGCATTAAATGAAATTCGTAACGGTTTTTTCAAAAGCAGTGTACAAATGATCACCTACGCGCCTTACTTTATTTCAACCGTTATCATGGTTTCTATTCTCATCGTAACTTTGTCGCCAAGTGTTGGGATTATTAGCAAGTTCACACAACTACTAGGCATTGAAAATACAAATTTCATGGGAATTCCGAGCTTGTTCAAATCGATTTATGTCTGGTCGGATGTATGGCAATTTTCAGGTTATGGTGCGATTATCTACATTGCAGCTTTGGCAGGAGTCAATCCTGAACTATATGAATCGGCAAAAGTGGATGGTGCGTCCCGGATGCAGAAAATTATTAATATTGACTTACCGAGCCTTATCCCTGTATCCGTCATTCTGCTCATATTGAATTTAGGGAATTTCATGAAAGTTGGCTTCGAAAAAGTATATTTGATGCAAAATCCCCTAAACATCAGCACTTCTGAAGTCATTTCTACCTATGTGTATAAGGTGGGACTGCTCAGCTCCAGCTTCAGCTTTTCGACTGCAATCGGTTTCTTCAACTCGATCATCAATCTGATTCTTCTTGTGAGCGTTAACTACATTGCCAAGAAATTATCCAATTCGAGTTTATGGTAGCAGCAAATCAGCAGAAAGGAGGAACAAATATGTTCAAAGCGTCAAGGATTCGGGAATCGTATGGTGATCGTTTGTTTCTACTCGGTGTCTATGCTTTTTTGAGCGTAGTGACGATTGTCGTCCTTTTTCCGCTCATCTTTATCATTTCATCATCGTTTAGCTCACCGCAAGCCGTCGTATCCGGCAAGGTGTGGCTGTTACCCGTCGACTTTACGCTGGAAGGCTATAAAGCGGTGTTTCGAAATCCACAAATCGTTTTCGGTTACTTGAACTCGCTCTATTATACAGTCATAGGTACAGCAGTCAACGTTGCTTTGACTGTTATGCTTGCTTATCCGCTCGCCAGAAAAACGTTCTACGGCCGTAATTTCATCATGGTCCTTCTAGTCATCACGATGATGTTCGAAGGAGGGCTTATCCCCTTATATCTCGTAGTAAAAAACCTTCATATCCTCGATACACGTTGGGCGATGATTTTGCCAGGAGCCATGGCGGTGTTTCAAGTGATTGTCGCTCGGACCTTTTTTCAGACCACGATTCCCGAGGAAATTGCGGAAGCTGCCGAACTCGATGGCTGTAGTGACATCCGGTTCATTACCAGTATGGTAATTCCGCTCTCCAAACCCATTTTGGCTGTGCTGACGTTGATGTATGCTGTGGGCCACTGGAATGCTTACTTCGATGCATTGATTTTCCTGAAATCTCCAGATTTGTTCCCGTTACAGATCGTGTTGCGTAACATTCTTATTCTAAACTCGATCGATCCGACTATGGTGACCAATGTTGATCAGATGTTGGCGCAGCAAGGATTGAAGGACTTGCTTAAATATTCACTTATCGTTGTCGCAAGTGCACCTGTCCTGATCATTTATCCGTTCGTGCAGAAGCACTTTGTTAAAGGTGTCATGATCGGTTCATTAAAAGGATAGTGACGGGGAGGTAGCTCAACCAGCATTTAAGGGGGTGAGGGGTTGAAGACCAGATAGAATGCTTCCGTAATTGAAATTAATGTTCGATAAATGGGAGGGGTCATAACTATGAAAACATGGAAAAAGTCATTCTCTTGCGTCCTCGGAGCTGCACTCTGTTTATCACTCGTCTTGAGCGCCTGTAGCGGGGATTCGAGCACAACTACGAATACACCTTCTGCGAGTGCACCAGAAGCAAGCGACGTGTTTACGCCCGTTGGAGAATATCCGATTGTCAATACGCCCATGACGATCAAAATGTTTGCTCCGCAGTACGCCGTCATAGAGAATATGGAAACCAATACATTCACGAAATACCTCCAGGACAAGACGAATATTCAAATAAAATGGGATCTTGTACCTGAAAAAGCACTAAACGACCGTAAACAATTGATGCTGGCAAGCGGTGATTATCCTGAAGTAATTTTGCATGGGACCTTAACCAAAGAAGAGCAGATGAAGTACGGCAAAGAGGGTGTGTTTATTCCACTGAACGACTTGATTGATAAATATGCGCCTAACTTCAAAAAAGCAATGGCTGAACTGCCGTACCTGGAAAGCTCTATCACTTCACCGGACGGCAACATATATGCACTTCCGCAAGTGAACGAGTGCTATCACTGCAACTATGCACAGAAGCTATGGATCAATCAGTCCTGGCTGGATAAGCTTGGGTTGAAGATGCCGTCAACAACGGACGAGTTTTATGAAGTGCTAAAAGCTTTTAAAGAAAATGATCCGAACGGTAATGGTATAAAAGACGAAATTCCGCTTACCGGCGCTGACGACATGTGGGCAGGGAACGTCGCTTCCTTCTTGATGAATTCGTTTATCATCGACGATCAGGTGGACAAAGACAACGGGACTTTTCTCCAGGTAAAGGACGGCAAAGTGGATTTCGTCGCCAATAAGGAAGAATGGAAGCAGGGATTATTGTACCTGAACAAGCTCTATACGGAAGGCCTGATCGATCCAGCATCATTCACACAGAACTCCGATGCCATCCAGCAGTTGGGCAACCGTCAAGACGCGAATGTGATTGGCAGCATTACAACCGCTCTAATCAGTTACGCCCACAGCCCAGATGACAAACACCCGCGTCATAAAGAGTATGTCACCGTGCCTCCCCTTAAAGGACCGAACGGTGTGCAGCAAGCAGGATACTTTGCGGGAGTAAGTGTGTCGCAAATGGCCATTACGAACAAAGCGACTGATGAACAGAAAATTGCCGCAATCCGTTTGGCCGACTATTTATATACAGAAGAAGCCATTGTGAATCAAGAGCATGGTCCAGAAGGTGAAGGATGGCGCAAAGCGGAGGATGGCGAGCTGGGTATGGACGGCAAACCGGCAACTTATGCAATTATTTCTGATGGTGAAACCAAAATTACGTATAATGATCGCTGGGATCAGCTTGGACCGTCCCTCCGCACATACCAGTATCGTGACTCATGGGCAGCTCTGCAGGATCCGCTTGCTGAAGGCGCTTACGAGGTTCGTCTGAAGCGTGAATCAGCCAAATATGAGCCGTTCCAATCGAAGGAGAATTATCCATCCAGCGTATTCATAGCATTGGAAGACACTCAGGTTGCGGCTCAACTAAAAACATCAATCCGAGATTACGTCAAGTCAAACATGGCTCAGTTCATTACGGGCAGCAAGGACATCGAGAAAGAATGGGATTCTTATGTAAAAGGTCTGGATGGTCTGCAGCTTGGTCAGTATATAGAAATTTACCAGAAGGCAATTGATACGAAATAATTCGAAATTTCCCCTAAATAATTCTACCTTCAAGTCTGACCTGGAGGAGGACCTGGAGGATTTCAGATTAGACTCGGAGGTGCAGTTTAAAGTGAACTGTGGTTTGCAAAACATGTTCTATAAGTATATGTGGTCGTCCAATTGGTGGAATCAGGGACGTGAAGACACGCAGGTGAAACACTTGGAACTTCGCTGCTGTAAAAATGACAGCGCCGCCTTCCAGGCATTGGTCAGCTCAGATCAAGAGGATATGCTCGTTACGATTAACCGGGATGCATTGTTATGGAAGGGCGGGCCGATCAAAATCGTGCGCTGTGAGGTGGAAACGGATGCTCCCTGCAAGATCGATCTTCAGCTAATCGGGTTAATTGAGGACGATAATCGCGTTATGACTTCAGATGTTCTGCTGGATGAACCCTATCAATGGCTTAGGAAGCGTCAGATCCAACCTTTGTGGGTGGAGCTTCATGCCGATGATTCCGTTGTAAGCGGTCAATATGAAGGCAAGCTGAAATTCTACACGCATACGATGTTCGAGGATGAGGTTTTGGAGAAAGAACTGACGTTTCGTTTAACGATCAGTGAACAAGTGCTGCCAGAGCCTCAAAATTATACTTTCGTTTTGGACTTGTGGCAGCATAACTGTAATATTGCAAGAAAATATGATGTTTCCTATTGGACCGATGAACATTTTACGCTTCTTGATTCGTATCTTCACAGCTTATCTCAGCTCGGACAAAAGGCGTTGACGCTTGTTGTTTCAGAGGAGCCATGGAGCGGACAACGATCATTTATCGATGCTGAGCCATCCGACTTGAATGAATACAGTATCGTTCAAATCGTGAGACGGAGCGACGGTCGATTTGACTATGATTTTACGCACTTGGATCGGTATGTTGAGATAGGAGAGAAGCACGGAATATGCAAAGAAATAGAAGTATTCGGCTTGATCAATATTTGGAAGCATGAGGATGAAGGGTTTGGGGGAGTTGTGGATGATTACCCCGATGCCATTCGCGTCCGCTATTATGATGAAGAAACCGGGAGCTATAAGTTTATCCGAAATAAATCAGATCTTAGCGCTTATGTAGTGGCATTAGAGCAGCATTTTATCTCGAAAAAGTGGATTGACCGCGTTCGTGTTGTTGCGGATGAACCGGCTGATATCTGCTTATTTGAGGAAAGTTTAGCATGCTTACGCGAGATGGCGCCATCATTCCTCTATAAAGCAGCAATCAATCATACCGAATTTATTCGTAAACATATTAAAGGAATCGTTGATTATGTGCCTGTGCTTGACTGTGCTGCAGAAGAGTATGAACAGCTAGAGCAGCTAAGAAAAGAAGTGAAGGGGACATTTACGTTTTACGTTTGCTGCTCGCCAGAGAAACCCAACACGTTCCTCAGTTCGCCGTCAATTGAGTCTCGGGTGATCCCTTGGCTCGCAGAAAAGCTGAAATTGGATGGCTTTCTACGGTGGAATTATACCGTGTGGCCCGATAAACCTCTGGAGAGGCTTTCCTATCGTCCTATGATTTGGAAGGCTGGGGATACCAATTTCGTTTACCCGGGAAAAAGGGGCAAACCGCTGCTTTCACTACGTTATAAGTGGCTGCAGCGAGGCATCCGCGATTATGAATATATGCAGATAGCAAAGCAGAATGGACAGGAAGAGCAGGTTGAAAAGATTCTCCAGCGAGTATTTCGATTCGATCATCCGAGAGAGCTTGCACCCTCCTCTGGCAAAACGGCCATGCAATTATACAGTTTTAATATCGAGGACTACGATCGATTATATGAGATTGAGAACGGACAAACAGAATGAACAGCTGTATTAAACAATGGGATGAGAAAGGTGTGATCATATGAATCTTGTTCAAAAATTAACGCCATCAGCCAAACAACTTGCTTTTCAAAAATGGGAATTTGGATTGTTTCTTCATTTCGGACTTCGCACCTTTTATGAAGGATATGTCGATTTCGATGAAAGGCAGATGGATCCGGCTGCTTTCAATCCTGTTGACTTAGACTGTGAGCAGTGGATCCGGTCGGCCAAAGAAGCCGGAATGAACTATGCTGTGTTAACTGCGAAGCACCATGACGGCTTTTCCAATTGGCCTTCCGACTACAGTCGATTTAGTGTGGCGGCTTCTCAGTGGAAGGGTGGGCAAGGGGATGTCATACGCGAATTTGTTGATGCTTGCCGAAAATATGATATGAAACCAGGCTTGTACTATTCACCGTATGATGGTTCAGCTGACTTTTACACCCAAGATGCGAAGGCCTACGACGATTATTTCGTCAATCAAATCACAGAGTTGCTCACGCAATATGGCGACATCGATATTCTGTGGTTTGACGGTTGTGGCTCTGAGGCACATTCATATGATTGGAAACGTATTATTGATGAAATTCGCCGCTTGCAGCCTCATATTTTAATTTTTAATATGGGTGACCCCGACTTTCGGTGGGTTGGGAATGAGGATGGTATTGCACCTATTCCATGCTGGAATGAAGTTGACTCAACGGAGTTTTCAATTATGACGGAAAAGAAAGAGCAATTGCTTGAACACCTATGGCTGCCAGCGGAATGTGACGTCCAAATAAGGGGAGATTGGTTTTATAGCGATAGCAATGAACTTACCCTGAAAAGTACGGAAGAACTTATGGGCATTTATTATCATTCCGTTGGCCGGGGTGCAAACCTGCTCCTGAATATTGGACCGAATCGCAACGGTCTGCTTCCGGAGAAAGATGTAGAGAGACTGTTGGAATTCGGTTCGGAAATTCGCCGTTTCGAACGTCCATTTGCAACAATTGAGCAATGCAGAAGATCTGAAAAATCGTGGGTTTACGAGACAGAGGTGCCCCAGTTAATCGACCACGTTATCATCCAAGAGGATCTTACATCTGGTGAAAATATACGAAGCTTCAAGATTGACATCATTACTCAAAAGTCAAGACGACCTGTGACCATTTATGAAGGGCAGCATATAGGTCATAAGGCAATTATTCGTATCCCTGCGATCAAAATTCGGGGTGTTATTGTTGAAATCACCGAAAGTGACCAAGAGGCAGTACTTCAGGAACTAAGCTTCCATCATGTTGGTGGCGGAACTCCAGATCCATTAAGCTAAATTAATATGAAAAAAAATAAGAAACAGTAACCAGAACGTGGTCGCTGTTTCTTATTTTTCATCCAAAGGAATTCAAATCTAAATAATTTGCCGCATCAAGACTTGTGATGTTCGTTATCTTTAGCATTGAGTGAAGCAATCAGTTTCTCGCCTTCGACATCAAGGTTTGGCAGAATACGGTCCAGCCATTTCGGAAGCGCCCACGCTTTATTCCCGAAAATAGCCATGATGGCCGGGACCAATCCCATTCGAATAATGAAGGCATCGATCAAGATTCCTACAGCTAACGTAAATCCAATTTGTTTGATCATGACATCATCCGTGAAAATAAACCCTGCAAAAACAGAAACCATAATTACAGCGGCTCCAACTACGACACGACTCACTTGTTTGTACCCGTGAACGACGGATTCAGTCCCCCGATGACCATGAACATACGATTCCCGCATGGAGCTGACAAGGAAAACCTGATAATCCATTGCGAGTCCATAAAGGATACCCGTAACAATGATCGGCATAAAGCTTAGCAGCGGACCACCTGTATCGAAGCCGAAGAGAGAGTGGAGCCAGCCCCACTGAAACACAGCTGTCGTGATTCCGAACGTAGCAAGAATACTAAGAAGAAAGCCGATGGTTGCTTTGATTGGCACGATGATTGAACGAAATACCAAGAGTAGAATGATAAGGGACAACAGAATAATAATTCCTACATATACAGGGAATACCTCTGCCAGCTTAGTCGACATATCGATATTTACGGCAGTGAATCCGGTAACTCCAAGTTTAACGTCATACGTCTGTGCAATACTCGACTCAGAAGAACGTAAATCATTTACCAGGTTTTTGGTGGTTTTATCATTAGGGCCAGTTTCAGGAATCAGACTAAAAATAGCCATATCCTCAGTCATGCCTAAAGGTGAAACCTGCGCAACATTCTTTTGACTTTGAAGCTCTTTCACAAGATTACCTACGAGTTCGGGAGAGACCTGCGTTGAAGAATCCTTGGGCTCGGCGACCAGAATAAGTGGTCCGTTAAAGCCTTCTCCAAAGCCTTCGGAAATTGCTTCATAACTTTGTCTTGCAGTCGTGTCCAGATTCGCTGAAGCAGCTCCAGGAATGCCCATCTCCATTTTTGTAATCGGAATTGCTGCGACACCAAGAAGTACGATGATGGCGACAATTGTGGCCCAACGATACTTGATAACGAATTTAACCCATCTGTCAGCTGCGCCTCGACCAGCCGCTTTGTTAGACTTGGCGCTTTTCTCACGAGCTTTAGGCGAACAGATACGCTCACCCACCAACCCGAGCAGCGCCGGTAAAAGGGTTAAGGCCACAAATACGTTGATGAGCACGGTTGCAGCAGCTACCAACGCCATTGTCGATAAGAACGTAAGACCGATTACTAGCATACCGCATAGAGCTACGATAACCGTCAAACCTGCAAAAAATACAGCACTGCCCGATGTACCAATAGCTCTGGCAGCAGCTTCTTGTGCACTCAGACGTTGATCAATAATCATCCGGCGTTGACGATTTACAATAAATAGAGCGTAATCGATTCCAACTGCTAGTCCAACCATAAGAGCCAAAACCGAAGTGACACTAGGCATTTCAATGAATTTGGAAATGGAGAATGCTCCGCCCACTCCGATGCCGACACCAAGAAGTGCAGTTACAAGAGGCAGTCCTGCCGCTACAACGGACCCAAGTGTGGCCAGCAAAACAACCGCGGCAATAACAAGTCCAACGATTTCGGCGGATCCTACACCGATGGATACGGTTTTTAGTGTTTCGCCTGGTAGGACCGTAATATTGGTTCCTTTCTCAACAGTCATGACGGAATCTATTACGGAGTCAAAAACATCCTGCGTGATAGCAGACTGCTCAATGGTAAACTGAAATTGGAACAAAGCGATTCTGCCGTCGGGAGAGAGAAGAACACCCGGCACAGGAACACCATCCACCATCAGAGGACCATAGGAGGGAGCAGCCACTGTTGCAGACTGCTCTGTATTGGAAGCCTGAGCCATCTCAGCAGTTGATCCGCTGGCTTCAGCAGCATAATCTGCAGGGTTAATCACATCTTTTATCCCGTAAACATCATTAACACCCTTTGTGATTGCTGCCAATCGTTCTGGCGTATCTAGACGCTCGTTTGGAGGTGCTTCAAACACAACACTCCCTTGACCGCCTGAGGCCGCAGGTAATTCTTTGGCTAACTGGTCCAGAACTTTTTGAGATTCTGTGCCTTCAATCTTCATTTCGGAACTGATATGCACACCATTCACACTGATCATCGAGACGACAATTCCTAAAATTAAAATCCATCCGAGTATAAAGTACCCCGGTTTGCGAAAAGCGGTTTTCCCCACTCTATATAATAATGTAGACATATCTTTGTTTTACACTCCCTCTATGGTGAATATGGATTGCTGCTGTATTAGAATCCTTTGCGCAAGTGACCAAACATGTTTTCTAAAAACTCATCGAACGATACAGCCCCAGTTCTTTGGTGGTCACTTATGTTTTGTCCTGGTAACAGCACATTAAGTCTTCCGTCAATTAATGGAAGAATGGTTCCGTAGGCCGCGTTAATAAGTAGATAAGTATATACCTCGTCATCATTCCCGTTTGATAAGTCTAATAATGTCTCTTGAGCAGTCGTCTGCATTTGGTGTACTACTCCAAGGAAATGCGGTTCGAGAACAGGATATTTTTGGGAAAGTAACAGAAGTTCACGCAATCTTCCTATAAGGTCTGCTGTAAGCTGCATCTGGATTAGTTGATACAAAATGTCAAGCAAAGAGGCATTTGGTGGAATTTTGGTGATCAAATTCTCAAACTCAGTTGTGTTATTAACTGAAGTAGCTCCAATGGCTACTGCTTCTTCCTTGCATGTGAAATAGTTTGCGAAAGTTCTTCTGGAATAACCGGCTTTTTGCACGATATCTTCGACAACAAAACCGTCCAACCCATGTTCAAGTGCTAGTTCAAATGCTGTAGTCGCTAGCGCTTTTTCAGTAGCTTCTTTTTTTAAATGTCGCAGGGTTTGCTTGGCCATCAGATACGTACACCTCCACATGCATGCTTCTGGAGAAAATAACTCTCTCGATAGTAGATTGTTTTCATTTGGTATTCACTCAACTCCCTAGTATTTACTCGAAATTATCATAACTTTAATTTGCTCATTGTGCAAATTTACTCAAGAGGCAAATTTATAGATAAGAAAATTGAGAAATAATCATTCAATAAATTCCATAAGAAAAAGAGGGGGAAAGACAAAAAAAGACAAAGAGTGGAGGATACGATTCCTCTTCTTTGTCTCTAAATGAAATTTAACTAATTGTCCCCCACATAATGAAAAGAATGAATATGTGTTTTAGATAGTTCGATTACGTTCTTGATAAACATATCACGTGATTCACGAAAATCGCTTAATATCCAATTGTTCAATATTCCAAAAAAACCGTAAGCCGTATAGTACTTAAAATACTCCATGTTAACGGGGGAATCGTTGATCGTCTCGAAGATAAACTGCTCCTCATAGATTTTCAGGATTGTCTGAGGAAAACCTGTATGCAGACCAGGTAACGTATCACCATATCGAATCAGTTCGAAGAAGTCTCGGTTTTCATAGATATAATCGATGATTTGAAAGGATTCAAAATTAAGCTTGTTGGTGTAGACCTTTTGACCATGCGAATATGGCTTGCCTACGGCGAGTCTCAAACCTTCGAGCTTCGTATTCAACAATTCTTCGGCGAGCACGAATTTATCTTGGTAGTGTAAGTAAAAAGTACTGCGATTATAACCTGCCTGATCAACGATGTCTTTGACAGAGATGGCATGATAGCCTTTTTTCTTAATGAGTTGGATCAGAGCGCTTTTAAGATGCTTTTCTGTTCGATTGCGCTGTTGAGATTTCAAAATTTGTTCATCATTCATACATAAAAACTCCTATAAAAATAGACATTGTTTCACCAAGTGTCTATGTAGTAGACATATCATCGTATCTTAATGATTGGATTGTTACAATTTTAAGCATACAATTATGTTTGTAAACGTCATATAGCACATATGCAAATAGGTGCTATTCAAAATAGTATACTGGAGGATTTAATCATGGGCAAACTTCAAGACAAAGTGGCAATTATTACGGGAGGGGCATCCGGAATCGGCGCAGCGACAGCACGCTTATTCGTTTCAGAAGGAGCCAAAGTGGTCTTGGTGGACCTGAATGAAGAAAAAGGTAAGGCGTTTGAGCAAGAACTGAAAGCGCTTAAAGCTGACGCTCTGTTTATTAAAGCGAACATCACGAGTGAGCAAGAGGTTGCTGAGATTTTCAAAAAAACCGTAGAGGTTTTCGGTAAAGTGGATATCGTATTTAACAATGCAGGAATCGGGCGTGTTCATCCTTCGCATGAGCTTGAATATGCTGAATGGCGCAATACGGTGAATGTAGATCTGGACGGCGTATTCTTGGTCGCGCGTGAAGCAATCCGAGAAATGCTCAAAATTGGCGGAGGGACTATCGTCAACACGGCTTCCATGTACGGATGGGTTGGTTCACCTGGTTCTGCAGCCTACAATGCAGCAAAAGGTGGCGTTGTGAATCTGACTCGTTCACTCGCGCTGGAGTATGCTGAGAAAAATATTCGGGTGAACGCACTTTGCCCAGGCTTCATCGATACACCGATTATTCCAGAAGAGAGCAAACAGGCTCTTTCTTCGGCAACACCAATGAAGCGGCTTGGTCAAGCAGATGAAATGGCCAAAGCCGTACTGTTCCTAGCTAGCGACGATTCATCCTATATGACAGGAAATAGTCTAATCGTGGATGGTGGATACACCGCCCAATAAGAGGATTAAATTTTCCGAAAATGAATGGATGAACATATTGAAAGCCGCAAATTGCGGCTTTTTTTCGTCCATATATTTGCAAAACTTGATACATATGCTATGTTTACAATGAAAGCGCCATCATGAGTAAACAGAGGGATCATTCTTTATCATATTTTAAAAAGGGAAGGAAGATGATGATGATGATTTTGCTCAAAAAGACAGGCGTATTAATGCTGGCATTGACTCTGCTTCTTGGATTGATGACAGTACCCGTTCATGCAGATTCACCACTTTTTACGATCGAAAGCGAAAACGCTTTACTTTCCTCCGATCTTCAAGTGACGACAGAAATTTACGGACAACCCAAGCCCGGATTTTCTGGAAGTGGATTTGTCTGGATGCAGAATTCCGGCACGATAACCTTCACTGTGACTGTCCCCGAAACAGGCATGTATGCAATTTCCACCCGATACATGCAGGAGCTTAGTGCTGACGGCCGACTTCAATATTTATCCGTTAATGGCGTTACCAAGGGCTCGTATATGCTGCCATACACAACAACATGGTCTGATTTCAATTTTGGTTATCAGAAGCTGAATCAAGGAAGTAACACGATTCAATTGAAGGCTGGTTGGGGCTTCGCTTATTTTGACACCTTCACTGTGGACTATGCCAATCTTGATCCCCTGGATGTTCAGCCTGTCCTTACTGATTCCCAAGCCACACCGGAAACACAACTTCTGATGAATTATTTAACGGAGGTTTATGGCAATCATATTATCTCAGGTCAACAGGAGATATACGGTGGTGGAAACGATGGCAATACGGAGTTGGAGTTTGATTGGATTCATAATTTAACCGGAAAGTATCCGGCTATCCGTGGATTTGATTTTATGAACTATAATCCGCTCTACGGATGGGAAGACGGCACAACCGATCGAATGATCGATTGGGTGAATAATCGGGATGGAATTGCGACAGCTTCCTGGCATATTAATGTACCCCGAAATTTCACGACCTACCAGCTTGGTGACCATGTGGATTGGAAAGAGGCTACTTATAAACCAACAGAAACCAATTTTAATACAGCCAACGCCGTAATTCCTGGTACGAAAGAATATCTATACGTAATGAGTACGATTGATGATCTGGCGGAACAACTGTTGATTCTGCAAGATAACAATGTGCCCGTTCTTTTCCGTCCTTATCATGAGGCGGAGGGCAACGGTGGGTTAAATGGAGAAGGCGCCTGGTTCTGGTGGGCTTCCGCAGGTGCAGATGTGTACAAACAACTGTGGGATATGCTCTACACTGAACTTACAGAGACATACGGTTTGCACAACTTGATTTGGACTTACAACAGCTACGTATATAACACTTCTCCTGCATGGTACCCTGGTGACGATCAGGTAGATATTGTCGGTTATGATAAATACAATACGATCTACAACCGCACTGACGGGTTGTCCGGCGTACCGAATGAGGATGCCATTACCTCGATCTTCTATCAACTGGTTGATTTAACGGGCGGCAAGAAAATGGTGGCCATGACGGAGAATGATACCGTCCCAAGTGTACAGAATCTGACAGAGGAAAAATCAGGATGGCTCTACTTCTGCCCGTGGTACGGCGAGCATCTCATGAGTTCATCCTTTAATTATCCGGCAACTCTGAAAACGCTTTATCAAAGCGATTATGTCATTACGCTGGATGAACTGCCTAATTTGAAGGTTAACAATCCAACATCAAACGCGTCCCTCACACCTACAACCGTTGAATTTGACAAACACACGCCCAATCCAAGCGACAAGGCCATAACCGTGAACTTTAACGGTAATACGTTAACCGGTCTACGGATAGGTACCTCTGCATTGACTGCAAATCAGGATTATACGTTAAGCGGAAGTACGTTACTGCTGAAAAAAGAATTCTTAGCCGGACTGCCGGTTGGCGAACATTCCATCGTTTTTGATTTTAATCAAGGGCAAGATCCTGTATTAAAAGTTAAAATTGTTGATTCAACACCAAGCACAAGCGCTGTAATTTCGCCCGTGAATGCAACATTTGATAAAGCAGCGAATCTAGCACAGGATGTTTCCTTGACTCTTACCTTAAACGGAAGACAGCTTACAAGCATAACGAATGGGAATTATACACTTGTATCAGGCCAGGATTATACGGCATCAAGCAATGCCATCGTTCTGCGCAAATCCTACCTTTCCACGCTGCCGCTAAGCCAAAATACGATAACGTTTCATTTTAATGGAGGAAATAACGCTGTTCTAACAGTAAACGTAGTGGACAGCAGTGTTTCTGTACCCTCTGGGAATTTGACGATCCAAGCCTTTAACGGCAATACAAGTGCGTCCACCAACGGAATCTCACCTAAATTCAAAGTGGTCAATACCGGTAATTCGGCGATTCAGTTAAGTGATGTAAAGCTCCGGTATTACTATACGATCGACGGGGAAGAAGCACAGAGTTTTTGGTCTGACTGGGCCAGTATCGGAAGTGCAAATGTAACCAGCAAATTCGTTAAATTGGCAACGCCAGTTGCCGGAGCGGATTATGTTTTGGAAGTTGGTTTTACGAGTTCTGCCGGAACGCTTAATGCCGGACAAAGCGCAGAAATTCAAGCACGGTTCTCCAAAAATAACTGGTCCAATTACAACCAGGCTAACGATTACTCGTTTAAGGCATCGAGTACTCAGTTCGCAAACCATGAACAGGTTACCGGCTATATCAACGGTCAACTGGTTTGGGGAATTGAGCCGTAAGCAGGCAAGCATAGTAAAGGTTGGAGCGGGGATATCCCTGCTCCAGCCTTTTTCTGTTGGGATGGCTGAAAGCCGCGAGAAACGAATATAAAGAGGAGTATACGAAAGGAACATGTTATGATAGGGAGGATGCTAATTTTTCAGAAGGAGATCAAAATCAATGGTTGTAAAAAAGTGGTTAGGTGCTTTACTTTTTATTCTGGCGACCATCCTGTTTACAGGCTGCTCACTCGAAACGGTTTCATTAAATGGCTCATCTCAAGAGAATGCAACTCTAACGCAATTTGATGAAGTAGCCAAGTATATTTCGGAGCATAATGAACTCCCGGAAAATTATATAACCAAGAAAGAAGCTAGAGAATTAGGATGGGAGCCTAGTAAAGGTAATTTGGAAAAAGTGGCTCCAGGCAAAAGCATTGGCGGTGACGTATTTCAAAATCGAGAAGGGCTGTTGCCCAAGAAAAAAGGAAGGACTTGGTACGAAGCAGATATTAACTATTCGGGAGGAACGCGGGGCAGTGATCGGATTTTATACTCCAATGATGGATTAATCTATAAAACAACCGATCATTATCGTACGTTCGAGCAAATCGAATAGAGAAAGGGTGATCATATGAAGACAGTAGTCATCAATGGAAAGGACATTCATGGAAAAGAAGAGTTACATGATGTCCTTCAGACCAGTCTTGAGTTAGGTCAAACGTATGGGCGGAATTTGGACGCATTATGGGATTGCCTAACTGGATTTCTTCCTATGCCACTTACCATTCAGTGGATTGATTTTGAGGCAAGTCGGAAGTCTCTTGGAGAGTACGCAGATCAGTTGTTGGATCTGATGCATGAAGCTGAAGAAGAGCTGGAAGGATTTACATTGGACTTAAAAAATTAATTACTTGGTGCGAGGCAATAAGATGGATCCATTGAAAGTCGCTATTTTAGCGGCTTTTTTTTGTTTTGTTGGTACGAAATCTTGTCCCAAATGAGAAGATCAACACATGTCTGGATTTTTTATAAGCAGAAGACATAATGTGTTTTAAACGGATTGTGAATAGCATTTTCGTTCATGTAATTTAGTTAACTAGTTTACAATAAAATAGATTATAATTTGAAATATTTTATGATCACATGAGTAGCATTTAAATTGGATAAAGGAACCATAGCGATAATTTTATCAACTTCAGATCGAATGTGTAGACAAAATGCCCATTTCGCTTAATCCTAGCATGACTTTTTCAAACAAAAGTTAGTATTCTAAGATATAGATATTATCACGTTAACATTTGACAATGATAATCTTTATCAATTATTATTGTTTACAGGTAAATAATAATACGTTTGATGGTATTTCATTTATCTTAACTATTAATATGATTGAAGGGAGATTTTCGTATGTCAAATAAAAATGCCCGTATTGCTATCATTGGTGGAGGTCCTTCCGGATTAACGCTTGCTCGAATTCTGCAGCAAAATGGAATGAAAGCTACTGTATATGAGCGTGAACCATCCTCCAACTCTCGTCAACAAGGCGGCACACTTGATATGCATCCTGAGTCAGGTCAATATGCATTGGAGGTAGCTGGACTGATACAAGAATTCGAAGTGAATGCTCGTTATGAAGGCCAGGACTTACGGCTTCTGGATAAAACCGGAAAAGTCTATTGGGACGAAATATCAGGTCCCGAAGATAACCATAGACCTGAGATAGATCGTGGCGTACTTCGCAAATTGTTATTGGATTCTATTGAACCAAACACAATAAAATGGGGCCATCACCTAAAAAGTATAAATTCACTAGAAAACGGTCAGCTTGAGTTGCATTTTGAGAATGAGCACACAGAACTTGTTGATCTTGTTGTTGGTGCTGACGGTGCCTTTTCAAGAGTTCGCGAGTTTCTCTCGGATGTGCAGCCGATCTATACGGGAATAAGCGCGGTTGAGATGGGGATATCAAATGTTGATGAAATTCACCAGGATTTAGCTGAATTCAACGGGAAAGGGAGTATGTTTGCATTCCAAGATCAAAAAGCGATTATGGCTCAGCTTAATGGTGACGGCCGCATCCGAGTTTATTTGGCTTTCAGGATTGAAAAAGAATGGCTGGATAATTGCGGTATTAAATTTGAACAACCAACAATGGCAAAAGAATCTCTGCTCCAATTATTATCCGATTGGAGTGATGACTTGAAAAATTACATTCGCTATTCTGATGGCGAGATGTTGCCTCGTAGAATCTATATGTTGCCAATCGACCACAGCTGGAAGCATAAGGACGGGGTCACTCTCATAGGAGATTCTGCGCATTTAATGTCTCCATTTGCAGGAAAAGGAGCGAATATTGCCATGCTTGATGCAGCTGAGTTAGGCTTATCTCTTGCTAATCACAGCGATCTAAAAACGGCTTTAGAGCACTACGAGAAAAAAATGTTTGCATATAGCTCTAAAGCAACACTGGAGTCAGATATGAATCTTAAGCTCAGCTTCTCACATAATGCAGCACATAAGTTTCTGGATATTATCCTTAGAGATTCGACAGGGAAACTTAGAGAGGTAAAAACAAGATCTTAATAATTATCTTGATCTAGATCAGAGCCAGCATTATTCTGCAGCAATTGGTAAATAATATAATTTAAAACCAAGGGAGAATAACTGGCATGCATCGTAAGCAAAATTTAAAAATGAAAAAAGTAGACTTATCACATTTAGAACAATATAGTCAACTGTTACGCTATGTATTTCAGGTCACTCATAATGATCTTCACAAACATGGCTGGAAAGAAAGCGAAATTCTCCATGAAAAATCACCTGTCTTACAACAAGCAGATGTACTTGGATGGTTCGATGGAGAAAAACTGATTTCTCAGGTATCCATATATCCATTTGAAGTTCGAATATTTAACGAAACATACGCTATGGGTGGCGTCACTGGTGTGGGGACTTTTCCTGAATATTCGGGTCAAGGTTTAATGAATAAACTGCTGCTGCAAGCTCTCACCAATATGCGTGAACAGAAACAATCCATTTCTTACTTGTATCCTTACTCCATACCGTATTATCGCCGTAAAGGATGGGAGATCATTTCTGATAAAATCGTGTTTGAGGTTCAAGACTTCCAATTGCCCAAAAACAAACCTGTTCCTGGCGATGTGGCACGTGTCGAACCCGACAGCGAAGATGTGAAGGTGGCTTATGAACGCTTTTCAATGCAAACCCATGGAGCCATGCTGCGGAAAGAACTTGCGTGGAGTGAGTATTGGCGATGGGATTCAGATGATTTAACTGCAGCTGTCTATTATGGAGAAGACGGTCAACCGGATGGCTACATTTTATATTGGATTGAAGAAGAAGTGTTCCACGTCAAAGATATGATCTTCATTCATGAAGAGGCACGAAGTGGACTGTGGAATTTCATTAGTGCACATTTTTCAATGATATCTAAAGTGGTAGGCAATATTCATACCGATGAACAGCTTGCCTTTTTGCTGGAAGATGCGGATATTAAGGAAACCATTTCGCCTTACTTTATGGCACGGATCGTGGACATTGAGCAATTTATCTCAAAATATCCGTTCAAACCCGCAGCGATGGATAGAGAGTGGACGTTTACGTTGCAAGATCCTTTGCTGTCATGGAATCAAGGCACATTTACTCTACAGATTGAACCGAATGGAAGCGGAAGAGTAATTCGGAGTCAAAGTCGACGTAGTGAAGATAGCATAAGTATCCAAACCATGACGACCATGTTGTTAGGTTATAAGCGTCCTGAGTATTTGCATAAGATTGGCCGTATTAAATGTGATCCAGAAACGCTTGATTTGTTAGAAGATGCTATTGAGCAGCAGGCGCCTTACTTTTCGGATTACTTTTAATATTCAAAGTAATGATCAGCATTCCCTGATGAATGATGAATTGGCAATATCTCGTTCTCCGTCTGGAGACCTCTGTTTAAAATTAAAACAACCAGTATAGATGTTATCCATACTGGTTGTTTTTTGATTTTCATTCCATGATGTCTCAATAAATCAGACTGGATATATACATAAATCGTAGCAAGATATGCGCTTGTTTAAGAAGGTACGACCATCTCTGCGAGTGTATCCGACAACCTTTGTTTTGCTTTTTCCGATGCGACAGTCAGCGGCAGACGCAGTTTTGCAGAAGCAATCAGCTGTTGCTGAGCCAGCCACCATTTGATCGAGGCTGGAGCAGGCTCTGCAAACACGTCACTAATCAGCGGTTGCAGTTGCTTAAAGCTGTCTCTTGATGCATTCACGTCACCAGATACAAAGCGTTGATACACGTCCACATACCGTTGGGTATGAATATTGGCAGAGGCCACCATCCCACCTGCGGCACCTTGACATAGCATCGCATGGAAATACGCATCCTCGCCGCAAAGTACAGGCTTCGTCTCATATTGGGTTAGCGCGAGCAGCAGATCCAAACCGCCAGTGCTGTCCTTCAGGCCAATAACCCCATCCAGATCCATGACTTTTCTCATTGTATCCAAGGTCATGCGACTACCGGTTCGAGCCGGAATCTCATAGACTAGAATCGGCAATCCTGTCCGGGATGCGTTGGAGAAATGCTCTAGAATTCCTTCTTGCGTCGGTCTGTTGTAATAAGGAGTGACCACCAGAGCAGCATCTGCTCCTAATTCAGCGGCCATTTCGGTCCGATGAACCGTCGAATAGGTGTCATTCGTTCCTGTTCCCACGACGAGGGGGATGGATTTGTTCAGACTTATCAAAATCTCTTTCGTTACTTCGACCATTAGCTTTACTTCATCCCAGGAGACAGTCGGAGATTCTCCAGTCGTGCCGTTTACGACCAATCCCTGAATGTCGTGTTTGGCAAGATGGGTAACATATTTGCGATACGATTCAATGTCGAGTTTGTTGTCGTCCGAAAAAGGGGCAATTACCGGTATATAAATTCCTTGAACATGTTGTTCGTTCATCATAATCAACTACCTCTTCCCGTTAT
Organism: Paenibacillus sp. RU5M; assembly: GCF_900221055.1. Classification (NCBI taxonomy): domain Bacteria; kingdom Bacillati; phylum Bacillota; class Bacilli; order Caryophanales; family Paenibacillaceae; genus Paenibacillus; species Paenibacillus sp. RU5M. The sequence continues at coordinate 842,025 of NZ_OBQM01000001.1, forward strand.
ATTGAAACTAATGTAACATAGGAACCAGCATCACAGTTACCTATAACAAATGATAGTTGTCATCAATATTTTCGATGAGGTGAGCAAGTTGGATTTAATCTATCTTCAGACGTTCAGAGAAGTCGCAATTCGCGAGAGCTTCACCAGAGCCGCAGAGGTGCTGGGTTATGCACAATCCAGTGTTACTACGCAAATTCAGAAGCTGGAAAAAGCATATCAAGTCAAACTGTTTGAACGCTATAGCAATAACAAGATTCGTCTGACTTCTGCCGGGGAAGAGCTGTTCAAGCTTGCCGGACAGATGTTGGAATTGTTTGAGCAGTCCAAGGAAAAAATGGCGAAGCAGGGTGGTGGCTCCTTAACGATCGGTACGATGGACTCTATCGCTTCTTACTTTTTACCTCCATATATGCAAGCCACCCGTAAGGAATACCCGGATCTAAACATACGACTGCATACGAATCGTGAGGGGTTGATTTTACATCAGGTTAGGGAGGGTGAAGCTGATATTGGGCTTATTCTCGCAGATGATTCGAGCGATCCGGCTTTGCAGTGGATTACCATTCGCCAAGAACCGCTTTTGCTGATCGTCCATCCGCAGCATCCGCTGATCGCCAAAACGCAGATTGAATTGAATGATCTAAAGGATATGGAATGGATTATGCCTGAAGATACCTGTAATTACAGGCAGCTGCTTGAAAGAGTGCTTCGCGCAAATTCAATCCCTTATCGGATCGGTCTGGAACTTGGCAATCCGGAAGCGATCAAAAGAAGTATTAAGTCAGGTGAGGGTATTTCGATTCTGCCGCAAATGGCTGTAATGGAAGAAATCGAGCGGGGGGAGCTGAAAGTGTTACCCCTTGAACATGCAGAGCTTCAACTCGAAATTCAGCTCGTTCTTCATCCGAAGAAGTGGGTATCCAACGCACTGCACGATTTCATGGAAAGCTTGAAAAAGTAAAGAATTGATCGCTGTTTAGCAGCATTATATCCGCTTTTTCTGTAATTTCTTTAGCCAACTCCAGGATAAATATGTTAATATAAGAGCCCATAAAATCAGCGAGCCACATCAAAAGGGCTCGCTGATTTATATTAGAACGCAAATAAAGGAGGTGCCACATGAGTTCCATTCTAAACGTTATAGAAAAGCTGAAATTGAATGTCTTGAATATTGAAAATGTTCCGGAATCATTTAGTTCTGATGTATATAAACTTACTCTTCTTAGTGGAGAAGACGTATATGTTAAGATTCCATATAACAAGGATAAGCTATTTCGCGAATTTCAGATGCTTGAAATATTGAAGGACGTCATACCTGTTCCTAAGGTATTGGACATTTGGTATGGGGATGAAAGTAATACTGGAGCATTGCTTCTCTCTGCAATTCAAGGGGTGCCTTGTACAGAAAATATGGATGAAAAGCTATCTTTTCAAATGGGTGTATATCATGCAATGCTTCATGAGGTAAAAACTCCAGGATATGGATACCATTCAAACGATGGATTTAATATTCTTGACCAAAATAATTGGAGACTACATATCAAAAATAATTTTGAAAAGTGGAAAGAGCCCTGCAAAGAGCTCCTCGAACCAGCATTGTATGAACGATGTATTCTTCATTTTGATGGCGTGTTCTCTGCTTTACCTGATCCTGACGGACCCTGTTTTGTACATATGGATTTTCGACCTGGAAATATATTGGTGAATGGTAACAAGGTTACTGGCATTATTGATTTTGAGAGTGCTCGGGGTGGCTCCTCTGAAATAGACTTTACTAAAATCAATAGATATATTTGGGAAGTAAACCCGAGAACGAAGTCCCCGTACTTCGAAGGTTATCAAACCATTCGGAACATGTTAAATCTCGAAATCGTATTGCCGTTTTATAATTTCTATGATGCTTTCAGTGCCGTTGTTTGGTGTAAAAACAGAGGAGTTGAAAGAAATCAATCGTTCCTTCAGGAAAGTATAGAAGTATTGAAGAAATCAGTCAGTTACTGATTATTGATGGCTTTTTCCTAAATTGAATGAATCCATTCGGAAATGTCATTGATCACGTTCTTATCTACATGCTGTGCAACTTTGTACTCTTTTTTCATTTTTAATATTTCTCCATAAACAGCTGGCATAAATAAATGATTTAAGTTGGGATAAAGTTTAAACGTTACGTTTGGTTTTTCACCCAATAGGTCTTTGTAAACCTTAAAATCTTTGTCTACGGATACATGGAAATCTTGATCTCCTTGCAAAATGAGTACGGGTTTATCTAATACGTTAAGGTAATTAATGGAGGGATGTTCTCCCATCTCTTTGAAGTAGAAGGCTCTAGAATATTTCCCCAAAACCACAGTTGATTTCGCTTCTTCATCACTTAATTTATAAATTTTATCAAACTTAGCTGATAGTGCTGCTATTTGTTTCTTCGCAATCATTTTCAAAAACTTATTTAATGAGTCTAAAACATCGTTGTTTTGATCCATTAGAATCTCTTCTAACTTGCGTGGAGACCCACCCATAATAATGATCCCAGCAAAATGTCCACCTTCTGCATCAATTCGTGGAGCTAACATCCCGCCTAAACTATGACCTATAATGAATATTTGGTTGGTATCAATACGTGGGTCTTTGCGCAATAAATCTGCTGCGAGGATAGCATCTTCAATCGTTTCTTCTTTAACAGATAAGCCGGTATCGTTTTTCATTTCTTTTCCATAGACGAATGTTCTTTTGTCATATCGCAGCACGGCGATTCCTTTGTCTGACAACCCTTCTGCGAGGTCTTTAAAAGGGAAGTTATTCCCCACCTTTTCATCCATATCTGCAGGGCCAGAGCCATGTACTAGTACCACTGCCGGAACTTTTGATGAGCAATCCTCCGGCAGTGACAAAATTCCATTTAGAGGATAATTCGTTTCTTTGCCAATGATTAGTTTTTCGTTCATTCCCATAACCTCCAATTAACATTTTTCTTCTAAAAAATGATTCATTTTCTGAACTAGTCGTTGATATTCGGGAACTTCACGTAAAGAATCGAATGCTGGATTCATCAGCACATCCCTCATCATGCTATTCTTTATAACCTGCTCGCTGCGGGGAGCGGCGACGTCGAAATCTTTCAGCCACGGATCAATCAGATCAAAAAAGGAATCTCCACGGAGCTCAAAAGGAAAGAATCCTTCCACGCAGGTTTCCACATATTTTTCAAGTAGTTCAATCGATTTTTCGGGTGATTTGTTCACGCAATATAGATGAGCGCCTAGTGCGTAAAGCAGAATGACATTGTTGGGATTTAGCCGTTTCATATCAAAAATCCGTGCAAATTCGGACGCTCTCAGAAAAGCTTCCTCGGCTTTTTCAATATGTTCAATATTTAATTGCAGGACGTTCAGTAGCCCTTGAAAGACTGCCATTACGTGCTGATACAGTTCAACCTGCAAGGTTTCTTTGGCTTTGCCGATGTTGCCCATAAGCTGATATGCCTGTGAAATTAACACGCCCTTTGGCATCACGGGCCGGACAGTCTCCCCAAGTAAATCTAAGACAGGCTGAGGGCTCCTTAACGCAAGATGACAAACCGACTGATACAAAATCGCATCGTTGGAAAGGTGCATATCGCCACTTTCGCCCTGAATCCGTTCACACAGGGTCACGCTTTCGTTAAGAAGAGTCTCTTTTTGCTCTTGTGTTCTCGCCAGCGTGAAGTGATTTGTGTACAGCTTAACCATTTGCAATAAAAGCGGAAAGCAGGCGTAATATTTTTTGATGATCGCCGTACATTCAGCGATTACCTCATCAAAAGGAAGGGCAGCAAAATCATTGGCCAGTCGGGTGTAAAGCTTTGCGATGTCCGACTGCTCCATTTGCGGGGAATAACCCATCAATTCATCAATGCTAATGTTAAAATAGGCCGCAAGCCGTGGTAGAAATGTAATGTCAGGATAGCTTTGTCCCGTTTCCCACTTGGAAACAGACGCTTTGGAAACACCGATAAATGCAGCAACCGCATCCTGTGTTAATCCTTTTTCTCTGCGTTTTGCTACAAGGATCGATGCTAAATTAATTTCGTTCATTAACGTCACCTCTGCTTATGATTATACGGTTTATAAAATCAACTCCCAAGCGACTTGTCGTTGACTTGTGTTAAAAAAATCAACCATTGGGAAACTTGATAGGTAAGGGTATCTTTGACGTTACTTAATCCGTCCATACAAATGGCGATTACTCAGTATTATCAAAAAATTCAGAAGCCGCAACCAAGTTATGGTTTAGTCCACACAATCCTCCAAATGCGAAGGAGTTTATTACATTCGACATCGATACACGTAAGGTTAAGTTAATCAAATATATCCATAGGAGCGACTAACTATTGTTCATGAGATGGTCCGAAGTAATTAGAAATATGCTATACTGGCAACGTAAAAGGGAGGTGCTTTACTGATGGAGAATCTGTTAAGATTGTCTGTGACTTGCTTCACTTGTGCAAAGCCAGTATTGGAGAAGCGTTACTTTGCATGGGGTTAAATCTTTTCTAACGCTAAATAAGCTTATCTAATATTTTGGCTTTGCACCTTATTTTCAGAAATAAGGAGTGAAGCAGAGTGAAATATACAAACGCTAAAAAAATATTGCCCGAAAAGTTAATAATAATGATTCAAGAGTATGTCCAGGGAGAGACGATTTACATCCCAAAACAGGAAAAGGAATATAATCATTGGGGAAGTTTGAGTGGCGGAAGGCAATGGTTAGATCACCGAAATGCCACTATTAGACAAGCCTTTAAGAGTAATAGCAGCATTGAGCAACTTGCTAAGGACTACTTTCTCTCTGTTGAAACCATTAAGAAAATTGTTTATTCCAAAAATAAGTAGTACACGGCACTGATGAAGAAATTCATCAGTGTTTTTTATGTCAAAAACGATTCTAACTTATTGTTTTCATTTAAATAGCTTATTGCACTCTTTACAATAGGATTAGGCAGAAGAGGAGTCGATACAGTGAGAGAAAATGTAACTTTTGATCTGGATTCAAATCGGGAATACTGGACCATTGGAGAGAGCAGTACTTCATTGGACATAATTAAGAGAGCGAGGAAACAGTAAATATGAATGAACCAAAAAGCAGAAGCAGACATCTGATCGATCAGGAGATAATAAGTGCAATTGATTTAATACCAGCCACCGATCTTTCCGCTGCCACACTAATGGAAGCACGGAAAAGTCAAACAAAAATGATGCAGCAAATCGATGTAACGCAGCTGTTTCCAGTCACATTCGAAGAAAGGGCGGTGCCAAGTTATTTTGGCGGTCCTGATATTCGTATCGAAATTATTAAACCCCGCCAACCAAAGAACAGTAAGTTGCCGTTATATTATTCGATTCATGGTGGGGGAATGGTTATGGGCAGTCCGGTCGGTGAACGCCAAAGCAATGCGGCACTGGCTGTGCAACATGGTTTTTGCTGTGTATCTGTTTACTATCGGCTAGCGCCAGAACATATTCAGCCAAGTCAATTACAGGATTGTTATTCCGGCCTGAAATGGTGCATCGAGCATGCCGAGGAATTAGGGATAGATACCGAAAAAGTCGCTCTTGCAGGCAGCAGCGCCGGTAGTGGATTAGCAGCGGGGTTAGCCCTGTACATTCGCGACCAGAAGGAATTCGACATCCATCATCTAAGACTGCGCAGCCCAATGCTCGATGACCGTACAAGTATTTTGCCAGACCATCCTTATGCCGGCGAGTTTGTTTGGACCAAAAAAAGCAATTATTTCGGCTGGAAATCTGTCTTAGGTCACGAACCCGGACAAGAGGAAACAAGTGAATATTACGTGCCAGCGCGTGCAAAATCTCTTGCCGGTTTACCTCCCACTTATATGAGCATAGGCAGCATTGATTTGTTCATAGATGAAACCTTATTATTTGCCAAACAACTTGCCTTTGACGGTGTTTTGATCGAATTGCAAGTACTTCCTGGATATCATCATTTGGCGCCAATGTTTCCGAATGCACATTTTTCTCAAATAGGTGCCACCTCTAGTGAGTATGCCTTGTTGAAAGCTCTGGAGTTACTTTGATTATAAGACTAATTTAGAGGTCGAATCGGAACCGAGACAATAGGGTGGAAGCAGTACAAATGACACAAGTTAGAGTGTTGAAAGATAAAGTCGCATTGATGCGGCTTTTTTTGTTTTGTCGTGGGGCAAGAACCAGACCTTTTGCCGTCCAACCATAGTTTAGATAATTGTGCATATCGAATTTGTAACTTGTGTATTTAAATTTGCTTGAATCCTTGCTAAACTTTGTTTTGATAATGAGAATCATTATTATTTGGTGGGGGCAAAATTTGTCCGGAGGGCTTTCTAGAGCAAAACAATGATAAGAAATAAGAAAGGTTGGTAGAAATGACTTCAAACAGACAACTATGTATTGGATTGTCCTTAAATGCAACATGGAATAAAGGTGACGGTTGGCGGCACCCGGATAGCGGAGTAGAGCAGACAGGAACCATTGACTATTATATTCATTGGGCAAAAATGGCGGAGAACTCTAAGCTCGATTTTCTTTTCAGAGCTGATTATCTGTATATTAGCCCGCAGATGTTAGGCGATTCTTCCAATTTCGGCAGCACAGATCCTACTTTGTTTTTTGCAGCAATAGCTCGTGAAACCAACCGCATCGGACTCGTTACGACCATTTCTACCACGTTTAATCCGCCTTATGTTGTTGCCCGGCAGCTTCAGTCCTTAAACTGGCTAAGTAATGGGCGTGCCGGGTGGAATATTGTCACTTCTATTGAAGGCGCCGATAATTTCGGGAATTCGCCAATGCCATCACCGGAAGAACGGTATGCAAAGGCAATAGAATTTACGGAAGTGGTATGCAAGCTTTGGGATAGTTTTCCGAATGAGGCTATTGTTATTGACCGTGAGTCAGGCATGTTTTCAGATAAGGAAAAAGTGACTGCTATTCATCATTCCGGTGAATTTTTCAATGTAAAAGGGCCACTCACTTTACCTTCTCATCCATCGGGAACCATTCCTCTGTTTCAAGCTGGTGCTTCGGATATTGGACGGAATTTTGCTTCTTCCGTAGCGGATGCTATTTTTGCGGCAATGCCGGATCTTGAATCGGGCGTGGAATTGCGAAGTGATTTGAGAAAAAGAGCTGTAGAACATGGGCGCGATCCGAACACGATTAAAGTTTTGCCGGGGTTATTTTTTTTCCTGGCCGATACGCACGAAGAAGCGCTTGAATTACATAAGGCTGCTCATGCCCATTTAAGTCTTGAGCGCAGACACGGATCTTTGAAATCGTTGATGGGTCTTGATTTAAGCAGTTTCCCCTTAGATCAACGCGTAACCGAGGATATGCTGCCTGATCCTGATCAGGCTGTTCGCAGTCGCACACATGCTGAGCTGTTGCGCCGTTATATTACAAAATATCAGCCTACAGTAAAAGATATCCTGAATCGGCCTGAGGTTGTCGGATCTGCCCATTGGGTATCTGTGGGAACAGTCGAGACTGTAATGAATGATATTATTGAGCGGGTTGAGGCTGGTGCTATTGATGGATTCATCGCCCTGCCAGGCGGTTCAGAAAAATCGATGGAAATATTTTTTGAAAAGCTGATTCCAAAGTTAGTTGAAAGAGGTCTGTTCAGAAGTGAATATACCGGGGAAACGTTGCGAGATCATTTAGGAAATTCATAAAACACTGCATACACAGTAATTGGGGAGGACATATGAAAAGACTAACTGGATTGATTTTAACTGTAATTTTACTTGCAGGGGGGATACTGGCTGGTTGCTCCGAAACGCCCGTTGCAGTTACTCCTGAGGCCAGCAAGATCGAGGGTGAAGGATGGCCAAGAACCATTGAGGATGCCAGCGATAATGGGGTGATGCTTGAGAAACGACCAGAGCGTATAGCGGTGCTGCATCCATTATACTTAGATTACTTTTTTGCTCTGGATACACCTCCAATCGCATCAATAAGCGCTTCGGAAGCGATGGAGAAGTTTGCAACTTTACAGCCTTACGCCGGGTCTACTGATATTATTGATTTGGGTAGCGACTCAGCGAATTTGGAAAAGATTATTGAGGCCCAGCCTGATGTGATTGTAACCTTTAAGGGGTCTGTGGATACCATCTATGATGAGTTGAACAAGATTGCTCCAGTCATCTTAATCGACTACACCGATACCTGGGAAAAAACAACGATGCTCCTCGCTGAGGTTGTTGGAAAAGAAGAGCTCGCAGAACAATTGATTAAGGAAACCCAAGAAATGATAGCACAAACGAAAGAACATTTAGGTACTCTTGAGGATAAGACCTTTGCCTTGTTACGGGTTGATGGAAAAGCTAATTTTATTGCTCAAGGATCTAAAAATACAATGTACTACAATCAAACTGCAGGCTTTGGATTATTGGCACCGAAGGGATATCCTGAGGGTGGCGAGGCGCTTACGCTGGAGGGACTATACGACATGAATCCCGATTATATTATTGTCCAGCATGATATTGATGTCGCAAAGGCAGCCGTTAAGGAAAAGGAAACTTCGAAGGTGTGGAACTCACTGGAGGCAGTAAAAAATAACCATGTTGTTATCTTTGATAATTCCCTCAATAGTGCGAGTATTCTGGCTGTTCGTTTGGCTTCAGAGTATTTCCTGAAATTAGCTGAACAATAATTCATAATACAAGAAGTCCGATTGCTGATACTGAGCGCAATCGGACTTTTTTGCTCTAGGGAGACAAGCATATAGTTGCATTAGAAGTTACCTAGTTGGCGATTAATTTGAGCTCATTTTTTTGTCTGAAGACGATAACCGCTTGGAGTTAGGCCACAGCACCGGCGGAAATTTTGTGAGAAGTAGCTTTGAGAGGAAAAACCAGTGGATTCCGCAACTTGAGCAATGGAAAGATCTGTGGTTTCTAGTAGCTCCTTGCTCGCACGAATCCTGACCTCATTGAGATAATTAATAGGTGACATACCGTAATATTTAGCAAAAGTATGTGCCAGATAATATTTGCTGATATGCGCCTTTTCTGCCAGAGAGTGGAGCGAGATTTCCTCCGCATAGTTCGAGTCAATATGTCGCTTAATCCGACTGCATATCTTGTCAGCCCTTTGCGTGGTTACAACAGAGAAGGGATGACCAGATCTTCGCATTAAACTAATGATTACAATCTCAAGTAAGTTTTGACAGACGTCCTCATAGTTCTCATTCTTGTTTTCGGTTTCCGAGAGCATAGCGTTGAAATACAACAAGAGTTCATTCCTCTGTTTTGAATAATTGATAATTTCATGATTACGGGTTCCACTTTGCTTTCCAAAATCAAAACTCATCCCCTCAACCCCAAGCACTACATACTCCAAAGGGTCACTCCCAATGGATACTTCGGTATGCTCTACGTTCGGGTTCACGATGACAAGATCGTCCTGCTGCACCGAAAAAATCTCATCCTCTACGATGAAATTCCCTCGTCCACTTCGGACATAAAACAGCTCCGCGAAGTTATGAGAATGACGAATGCTGAACCAATCTCCTTCATAAATGGAAGTGCTAACATAGATTAGCTTTGCGGGAATCTCTCCACGTCCCTTTCCGGGAAGCCAATAGCGTACATTTCCCATCTGCAGTCCGTCCTTTCCTCAATCTCATTTAGTGAACTACAGTTAAACCAATTTCAACGTTTTATGTTGTGAAAAAATTGTTAATTTATAAATTTATTATATTAGCAAGATATATAAAATCAACGACAACATGTATGTAGATATAAAGAGGCCGTTAAGATAAATTAAAAGGGCGAGAAAGAATGTAAGCGGTTACGTATGATCACTAAATATAGGGGGAATGGATTTATGAAAAAAATTCTTAGCCTTGCGATCACGGCAGCATTGACTCTTAGCTTGGCAGCCTGCGGCAGCTCTTCTGAAAATGGCTCTAATTCAACAAAGGATTCAACCGGCACGAACTCGGCAACATCTACGGAACAACGTACTCTTAAGCTAGCTGCTTTGGAAACCGCTTACGGGGCTGATGTATGGAAAGAAATTACGGCTGCCTTCGAAAGCGCCAACCCTGGCGTGAAAGTCGAAACGACGATTGACAAAAATATTGAAGATGTCATTGGACCCGGCATGAAATCTGGTGAGTTTCCTGATGTTATCCATTTGGCAACGGGCCAGCCGAAGGGCTTGACTGAAACCTTTGTCAAAGATAATAACCTAACTGACCTTTCAGATGTGCTGTCCATGACCATACCCGGCGAAAGTGTAACCGTCAAGGATAAGCTGATTCCAGGCTTCACTGATACAACGATCACGAATCCGTATAACGATGGAAAGACCTATCTCATGCCTATGTTCTACAGCCCTACCGGTTTGTTTTATAACGAGGGTTTATTTGAACAAAAAGGTTGGAAAGTTCCTACGACTTGGGACGAAATGTGGGCTCTAGGTGATCAAGCTAAAGCCGAGGGTATTTCACTATTTGCTTATCCGACGTCAGGTTACTTTGACTCTTTCTTCTATGCTTTGCTCAACGAGGTGGGCAGCGCGGATTTCTTCACTAAAGTGACGCATTACAACGAAGGCATTTGGCAAACCCCAGAAGCTCAACAAACGGTTGAACTGATCGGTAAACTGGCTACTTACACCGAAAAAACGGTTCCCGCAAATGCCAACAAAGATAACTTTACCAAAAACCAACAACTGATTCTGGACAATAAAGCACTCTTCATGCCTAACGGTACTTGGGTCGTTGGCGAAATGAGCAAAGCTCCGCGAGCAGAAGGCTTCAAATGGGGCTTCACAGCTCTTCCGGCAATAAAAGACGGTGGCGACCGTTATTCGTATACCTTCTTCGAACAAATTTGGATTCCTGCCAAAGCGGAAAACGCAGATCTGGCAAAACAATTTATTGCTTATCTTTATTCCGATGAGGCAGCAGCCATTTTTGCAAAGGTTGGCGCGATTCAACCGATCAAAGGTATGTCCGACAAATTGGATGGAGACAACATGCTTTTCTACAGCATCTATGACAATGGGGCAAAGGCTGCTATGGGTGCATTTGCAACAACAGACCCTGTCGAAGGGGTGAATATATCGGATGCAGTGTTTGCTTCCATTGACTCCCTTGTCACAGGTGCTAAAACACAGCAACAGTGGGTTGAGGGAATCATTAAAGCAAGCGACGCCTTGCGGGGAGCATTGAAATAATAAAGAGGCCGAGGGCCTTGAGAATGTATCAGGATCATGGCGGGCGACCTGGGCTGACCACCATGATCTGACCTTTGGGAGGAGAGAGAAAGCCATGGATATGAAAAAAGGAAGAGGACGTTTTATCTTCTTCTGTCTAGCACCCGCCGTCCTCCTTTTTGCAATTTTCTTACTTATTCCTACGATCGATGTCTTTCGGATGTCATTGTACAAGTGGGGCGGCTATACCGATAACAAAACCTTCGTAGGTTTGCAGAATTTCAATAGACTGTTTCATAGCGATAAGTTTTATCAGACCTTTCAAAATAGTGTTCTGCTCATTGTTCTGGTTACAATCGTGACCTTTGCTCTGGCACTTCTGTTTGCATCGATGCTCACACGTGAAAAACTCAAAGGGCAAAATGTTTTACGCGTAATCTTCTATATTCCTAACATTCTGTCTGTGGTTGTCATCAGTGCAATCTTCTCAGCAATTTACGATCCGAACAGTGGGCTTTTGAATTCATTGTTAAAGCTATTTCGAGGGTTACAAGCAGAGCCTGTCCTATGGCTAGGAGATCAGAAAATGGTTATTTTTAGTCTTGCAGGCGCTATGATCTGGCAGGCCATCGGCTATTACATGGTGATGTATATGGCTAGTATGGCCAACATTCCAGAGAGCTTATATGAATCGGCAGGACTTGAGGGGGCAGGGCGAATGGCTCAGTTTTTCCAGATAACCATTCCGTTAATCTGGACGAACATACGGACGACGCTCACCTTTTTCATCATCAGTACGATTAACATGAGTTTCTTGTTCGTGATGACGATGACAAGCGGCGGTCCAGACGGTGCCACCGAAGTGTTCCTCAGTTATATGTATAAAGAAGCTTATACTAATTCCTCTTATGGCTATGGGATGGCCATCGGTGTAATTGTGTTCCTGTTCTCGTTTGCGCTTGCTGGGATACTAAACGCAGTTACCAGACGAGAGCATTTGGAATTTTAGGAGGGAATAAGATGAATACAAACAACCGCTCACGGAGAGGTGTTAGCGACAAATTATATAAAGGCTTCATTTACGTGATACTGATCGCTTTAGCTATTCTCATCCTCATCCCTGTTCTATGGGCATTCATGGCCTCCATCAAACAAGACAGTGAGTTTTACGGCAGTCCCTGGGCACTACCAGCCGGGATGCATTTACAGAACTTTGCTGATGCATGGCTCAAGGCAAAAATGGGTTCTTTTATGCTCAATTCCGTATTGGTGACGGTAATCGCACTGGTGCTTCTACTTATTGTGGCATTGCCTGCGTCCTATGTACTTTCTCGTTTTAAATTTAGAGGGAACGGATTCTGGAATATGATGTTTATGGCGGGTTTGTTTATTAATGTAAACTATATCATTGTTCCTATCTTTCTGATGCTTAATAACGGCGACAAGATGCTCCGCGGCATACTGGGACACCCTTTTTTGCTGAACAACCTGTTTGTTCTCGCGGTGGTTTATGCTGCGATGGCACTGCCATTTACGATCTATCTCATGTCGGGATATTTTAAATCGCTGCCCAAAGAATTTGAGGAAGCGGCCTCGGTGGACGGTGCTGGCTATTTTCGTACTATGGTGCAAGTCATTATGCCTATGGCCAAACCCAGTATCGTAACGGTTATTCTGTTCAATTTCCTGTCCTACTGGAACGAATATATTATCTCTATGACGCTCCTAACCAAACCGACCCTGAAGACATTACCTGTCGGCTTAATGAACCTGATGGCGGCGCAAAAATCCGCAGTTCAGTATGGTCAGATGTATGCAGGTCTGGTGCTGGTCATGCTTCCAACCTTGATTATATATATTCTGGTACAAAAAAAGCTAACCCAAGGTATGACGATGGGCGGGCTGAAAGGATAAGGTGCGATGATGGAAGACTCTACAAAGAATTATTTGCGTAATTTGTTGATGCTGATTGTTTTTATCGTCGGTATCGGATTGGTCATTGTCGGCCAAAAGAACATTGGAGCTCCCGGACTAGGTCTCATGTTGCTTGGGCTCGCTATGCTGATCGGTCTGCTATGGCTATATAACCGAAAATATAAATAGAGGAGTTTTCAACCATGAGTACAAAAAGAGGACGTGTAACGATCCCTACTGATTTAGACGTTATTCCGCAAACCCTGGAGATCATGAAACGCTGGGGAGCCGACGCTGTACGTGATTGTGATGGAACTGACTTTCCCGCCGAACTGCGGGATATCGATGCCAAGGTCTATTCCACTTATTATACAACCCGTAAGGATAACGTATGGGCTAATGCCAACCCTGAAGAGATTCAACAAATGTATTTGATGACTCCCATTCATACGGCTGAAGGCCAAAGCATTTCCATTTCCCTTATGAAGGGGATTTATCCCGACATGCTCAAAGTGAATTGTCGCGACGATATTCAGCGCTGGTGGGAAGTCATCGATCGTACAACCGGAGAGGTCGTTCCGACCGAACAATGGAGCTATGACGACAAAATCGGCGATGTCACCATCACAACCCAGCCGTTCCATGACTATACCGTTAGTTTTTTGGCTTATATTATGTGGGATCCGGTTCATATGTACAATGCGGTCACCAATGAATGGAAAGATGTCGAGCATCAAATTACCTTTGATGTTCGTCAACCGAAGACTCGTAAGTATACGATGGAGCGAATTCGCAAGTTTATCGAAGATCATCCTTATGTCAATGTGATTCGCTATACAACCTTCTTCCACCAATTCACCTTGGTTTTTGATGAGCTCGCTCGTGAAAAATATGTGGACTGGTACGGCTATTCAGCCTCAGTTAGCCCTTATATCCTCGAACAGTTTGAGGAAGAGATCGGGTACAGGTTCAGACCTGAATTTATTATCGACCAAGGATACTACAATAACACCTATCGAATACCTACGAAAGAGTTCCGTGATTTTCAAGCATTCCAGCGTCGGGAAGTGGCGAGCCTTGCCAAAGAAATGGTCGATATTACCCACGAATGTGGTAAGGAGGCCATGATGTTCCTGGGTGATCATTGGATCGGCACAGAGCCTTTCATGGAGGAATTTGCATCAATCGGTCTGGATGCCGTAGTTGGCAGTGTAGGAAACGGTTCAACACTAAGGCTGATCAGCGATATCCCGGGCGTGCAATATACGGAAGGCCGTTTCTTACCTTACTTTTTCCCGGATACCTTTCATACAGGCGGGGACCCCGTAAAGGAAGCCAAAGTAAATTGGGTCACCGCGCGACGTGCGATTCTCCGCAAACCGATCGATCGGATCGGCTACGGCGGATATCTTAAGCTAGCCCTTGATTTTCCCGAGTTTATTGATTATGTAGAAAGCGTTACGGATGAGTTCCGTACGCTCTATGACAATGTACAGGGAACCTCGCCGTATTGCGTCAAGTCAGTAGCCGTGCTCAACTGTTGGGGCAAAATGCGGGCCTGGGGGAACCATATGGTCCATCATGCACTTTATTACAAGCAAAATTACAGTTATGCCGGTATTATTGAAGCTCTCTCTGGTGCACCTTTCGAAGTGAGCTTCATCAGCTTCGACGATATCAAAGAAAATCCTTCCGTTTTAGATGATATTGACGTCATATTAAACGTCGGAGATGCAGATACGGCCTATACGGGTGGAGAATGGTGGCTGGATACGGATATTGTTACCGCCGTAAAAAGGTTTGTTTATGAAGGCGGTGGATTTATCGGTGTTGGCGAACCCACAGCGCATCAGGCGAATGGGCGCTTTTTCCAACTGGCCAACATCCTCGGTGTAGAGGAAGAACGTGGCTTTACGCTGGGTTATGATAAATATAACTGGGATGAGCATGAACATTTCATTACGGCAGATTGTAAAATCAATCCGGATGGAAGCAAGGAAATCAACTTTGGAGAAGGCAAAAAAAATATTTTTGCCCTTGAAGATACTACGATTCTCCGTCAAACGGACAAGGAAGTTCAACTTGCGGTGAACGAATTCGGCGACGGGCGAAGCGTATATATAAGCGGTTTACCATATTGCTTCGAGAATAGCCGCTTGCTGTACCGTGCGATCCTCTGGAGCGCCCACAGCGATCAGGAGCTGAACAGCTGGTTCAGTGAGAACTATAATGTTGAGGTTCATGCTTATGTGGAAAAGGACAAATTCTGCGTCGTGAATAATACGTATGAGCCACAGGAAACAGTCGTTTACCGCGGTGATGGCTCCAGCTTCTCACTGAAGCTGGATGCAAATGAGATCAAGTGGTACGAAATATAAAAAATCCAGCATTCTATTGTAGGAGGAATGATTTGATGCGGAAAAAAAATAATAAAATGATATTCAAATTATGGATTTGGATGATGGTTTTATTGGTTGCTTCAAGTCAGTTGATGGTACTCCCTAGCAATACTGCTTATGCTATTTCAGGAGAATTTGGTGAATTGCCAATTGAGCCACAGGAAAAAACGATCGAGAGCATCCCCCCGATTAAGGTTGAAACATACGTTGATGAGCAGCCATCAATTCCATCGGTAATACAGGCAGTATACAGTGACAGCACTACCGCAGAAGTCATGGTGAGCTGGGATCCAATTGAATCTTCTGACTATGCGCAGGTAGGGACATTTACCGTAAAGGGATCTGTAGAGGGAACGAGTATTAAAGCTGAAGTTGCAATCACGGTGTTTGAAAAGAGTAAGGAAACAACAGGAAATGTAGATATAGATACATTCTTGGCAGAATTAAAAAATAATGTTCCAAGTAATCAAGAGGTTGTTTCTTATATGAATAACTATCAGTCTATGGAACCGGAAGCCATGACTTTCGTCAAAGGAAATGGAAATACTTCAGTAAACAATGGATTGACAGTAACGATTAACAATCTGGGTGGCAGTGGAGCTATAGCAACATGGGATAAGGCTCCTTGGCTCTCCGGCGGAGTCATAGATACAACGATGCGGTATACCAGCACAAATCAAAGCAATATTGGATTTGTTCTAGGATCTAATGATAGTAACCAAGGCATAGCTATTCGTTATGATGCCGGCACAACCTGGGTTATTCAGAGTCCGGATGGTACAAGTAAGTGGGAAACATTTGACGGACCAGAACTAAAAATGGACACAGATTATCACATTCAGATCGGCTTTAATGGTATGAAGCTTCTGATCATTGTAGACGACGTGACTTATTACAATAAGAATACTGATTTATTGAGTTCGTTGTCTGGATTAGGTCAAGTCGGGCTGTATAAGCGCTATGCTACAGGAGAGATTGCCATCAAGAGTGTGAGAATTGAAGGTGTGGGCACGAGGGAGAAGCCTTCAAACATTGTTAATTATGTTCAAGATTATGAAGACCCCAATTATACACCCCATTGGTCGGGGCTGAAAGCAACGGTCGTGACGGATATTACGGGCAATAAAGTTCTCTCCCTTAAAAAAGGATCTAGCGAACGAGGTGTGGATCTGGATTCGCCACGAATTCAACAAGGAACTCTTTCATTAGATTTCAAACTGGTAAATCCGGACAAATTGGTTAGCGGACAAGGATTTGCTTTTGGTTTCAGAATGAATGATTCAGCAAGTATTTTCAATGAACTCGGGGTTGATCCGAGCAGTTGGATACCGGAGTCCAATACGGGCTGGGGAGATAAGCAAGAGATTCCTTATCCGATTCAAGGGCGTTGGAACAATCTCATGTTTAATTTTAATGGTAAGAAAATAACGGTTTTTTTGAATAAAAAGCGGATTGGCGACATTACGTTTGAACAGTATTCTGAAGCAGCTGGGCGTTTCGGACTTCGCATTAGAAGCACTGTAGAGCTACAAATCGACAATGTACAATATACGAATGAGATCATTGAACCCAAACAAATTGCACAATACAGTAATGATTTTGAGGATGGAATTAAAGGTACTTGGACTGGTGCTGATTCTACTATTATTACAGAAGGCAGTAATCGGGTATTGAGACTATCCAATATCAAAGACAATGTAATGAACTTGGATGCACCGTCCTTGCAAAGCGCCACATATATGTTGAATGTGAAGCCAGCAACATCGGATATCGGATTTGTTATAGGCGATGGTGCTATTGTGAAATATGAAGGCACGAAATGGGTATTGTTGAATAAGGATGGGACCAGCACTGACTTTGTCATTTCTGATGCGATGGAATTCAATCCTTTACCTAATACCTGGAACAAAGTTGGACTTCAATACTCTGATCATTCTGTGATCTTAAGTATTAATGGCGCTACATTGCAAGCAAACTTACCGACAGGGCAGCAACTCGGGGAAGGGTCTTTTGGGGTAGTTGCGCAGAATTACATTTATATTGATAATGTTGTTTTTACTGAAGAATTCCTTGATATGAATACGTCTTCATCCCATGTTGGCAAGCTGAGATATGAAGAGTACTATGAAGGTGATTCAATCGTAAATTGGGAAGGCTTCAAGGATACGCCGCAAGTTTCTAGTGGATATTTGCAAGGGATGTTGGATGCTGGAACGGCTGCTATCAATAAGGATGTAACACCAGTAGCCAACGGCATATATCAAGTGAAAATGCAGTCGGATGGAGCTACTGGGATTACACTTGGAAATATCGTGATTTACGAAGAAAGTCCGGGGAATTGGAAATACAAGCTGGAAGGCAGTAATGATGCCTTTGCGATTGGTGCTACTACTGCACTTGCTTCTGGCAAAGATTACACGCTACGTGTAGAAATGATCGAGAACGAGCTAGGCCTTTACGTGAATGGAATTAGGGCTGGCAGTGTGAATGTAACTGGATATACACCAGGTTCATTTGGCATCTACAATTCTGTGACCCATGCGATTCAAGCCAAGATAGACGCGATCACTGCAGAAGAGGTTCGGGTGTATGCACCAGATTATAATGCGCAGAACTGGGGTCCTCTTGATAACAGTAAACCAGAGGTTCTCGCCAATGGAGACAGCCAAATCCGATTGAACATGCCAGGGGTTTCATTAGCCGTGGATAAGGATAGCCCTAAATTCGCTGATCAGGCAATCATTTTTGAATTTAACACCAATGTTTCCGCTGGAGCAGATGGTGGCCGTTATGGTTTTATCGTGAGAGGTTCGGCAGCTGACAAATATGTAGGTGTCGTTCATGATATTAATGGGAAGTGGAAGGTCACAACAAGTAACGGGAATGAGATAGCCTTTCCCAATACGTATCAGATAAAGGCCAATACAAATTATCATATTGAGCTTCGTTTGGTGGGAACAACGGTTAGTCTCAACATTACGGGTCCTGATGGCGTAGCAACAGATATGGGTTCGATATCTGAAGAATCGATGGCTGTTGTGCCGGGTTGGTTTGGTCTTCGTTCATGGTATGGAACCAAACAAATGACGGTGAGAAACCTCAAAATGGTCGAACTTGAGTCGCTACCTAAGCTGAAACTGGCGCAAGAGACAGATACGATTGAGAATGATGGTATGACCGTTACTGTATATAAAGATTTTCCAGGCATTGTAGAGTATCAAGTGAATCATCACACGCTACAGGCCGACGTGGAGCAAACGAATAGCGTGAAGATTAATAATAAGGATTATGTACCGCGTACAGTATCGAAGAAAGACAGTGCTAGCACATATCAGTACACGATGACGTTTGATGAGATCGGCGTTGTGATTGATGGACATCTCGAGGCAAAGGCGAACAATGTAGTGCGATTTGAAATTGATAAAATTTCCGACGGCCCGGATTTCTTAGTGCGTTCGATTCAAATGAACAACGCTCTGATCCATGTGAATAGTTCAATGAAAGATGCATCGTATGCATGGAGTAAGTCAAACGGGGAGTGGCACGGAGTCTCAGAGGAACTGGTTGACGATATGTCTCTTATGAAGCAAAGCGGTACGACCGGTGTAACGATGGTTATGGTGAGTGGAGATGGCTTGGCAACATCGGCAGAGGACAACGTCATGAGTGGTGGCAATAAATTGATAATCACCACAGAGAAAAAACCGCTTGTCAATAAAATAACGGTGAAGCCAGGCAGTTGGACGTATCGACATCTTCAAAGTAGTGAGACTGAAGAGTTGCCATGGTATGAAGTGGTCGTCACTGGGGAACGCAATAACGACGAAAAGACAGATTGGCAAGATGCGGCTGTTGCTTACCGAACGGAAATTTACAATGAGCCATTTGGCGCACAGGATATGAAGAACAATATGATGTACATTGCTTTCAACTTTGCGAGTCAAGCCAATGATCCGTTCTTGAACAGTTTGGATACGGGGAAAGTTCTGTACAATTTTACAGACGGTTTTGGACAGATGATTCTGCATAAGGGGTATCAGGCGGAAGGGCATGATGATGATATTCCTTCCTACTCTAATATTGGTGTACGACAAGGTGGATTGGATGATTTCAATTATTTGATCGATGAGGGGGATAAGTACAACCTTCACGTCGGCGTACATTTGAATGCAACCGAATATCATCTCGATGCCAACGAACTGGATTACTCCAATTTAACTGGGGCTACAGCTAATGGACCGAAGACAGATAAGCTCTCCAAAGGTTGGGATTGGATCGATACGGCTTATTATGTAGATCAAACGAAGGATGTCCTGAGTGGTGAACTGAAATCACGGTTAACCAATCTATATAATCTCACGAAGGACGCCAACGACCCTAATGATCCTGCGTTAGATTTCTATTATGTAGACGTGTATACCGGCAATGACTACAATGCCTATAAATTGTTGCAATATGCCAATGGTCTTGGAGTCAAAGTAGGAACAGAATTCTCAGGTCCGATTGAACCAGGTGTGGATTTCGTTCACTGGGGTCCGGATTTAGGATATCCCAATAAAGGGAACAAGAGTATCCTTTCTAGAATGGTGAAGAACAATCTCGATATTTTTGTAGGGAATGCTTTATTTAAAGGACAAAAAATCCCTGGTGTGACCACTTGGGGCGATTCTAAGCCAGACGTACAGCAGGGTGTAACAGTATTCTTCAATGAAGTATTGCCGACGAAGTATATACAGCATTTCGGTGTACTGAAATATGAAGAGGACCAAGTAACTTTTGATAATAATGTCGTCTCTAAGAGAAATAAATCCACTGGTATGATTGAGCTTACCAAGAATGGCAAGCTGATCTCTTCTTGGAAAGATACCGGAACGACTACCGATGAATCAGTGCGCCATACAGGTGAGGCTAACTCGTTAATTCCATGGGTTTGGGATATCAAAGCTAATCAAATCTTGGGTGTTAACGATGGTGCGAAGCTGTACCATTGGAACACAACAGGTAACTCTACCACTTGGCAGTTGACGGATGAATTTAAAGATGTGAAACAGTTTAATATGTACGAATTGACCCAACAAGGTAAAGTTCTGGTGGATACGCTGGTCGCTCGGAATGAATCTCTTACGATTACGAAGGCAAAGAAAAATACGCCTTATGTATTGTATCCAGCAACTGCTGATGCCCTGACTTTGGTGCCTAATGCAGGGAATTGGGGAGAAGGCAGTTTGATCAAGGATTTTGCCTTCAATTCAGAGAAGTTCAATGTTCCAGGTTCATGGACAGTCGATGATCCAGCAAACATTACAATCAAGACTGTTCAAGGGGATACAGAATACGATATCACTAAAGAAATGAACAAATCGAATTGGAACAGATACGCAGAGGTCGGTAGTAATTCAGGTGTAATCTCACAGGAGATTACCGGATTGCAGCCTGGTCAGGATTACACCGTCGGAGTGTGGACACAGACTGAAAAGGGGAGGGAATCCTCGCTTCAGGTCACGATTAATGGTCAAACCTATTCCAATCATGTGACAGGTCAGGATGGCATCCATAAATCATCCTTCAAGTACGTGGACACCAAATGGCAAAGAATGAATGTTGAATTCAAGGTTCCAGCAGGCATTAATTCCGCGACAGTTAAGCTTGTAGCTGATCCGGGAGCGGGTACTGTTCAATTTGATGATGTGCGAATTTGGAAACATACAACTGTAGAGAAAGACCCTACGAATAAGAGCTATGTTGTATATGAGGATTTTGAAAATGTGTACGAAGGCTGGGGTCCTTTTGAGTACGGTGGTGGGGATAGGCAAATTCATATTGCAACCGATCAAAGTAATAAACAGGATAACAATCCCGTTGTATCCGCATCTGAGAACAAGGTTGGTCCTGTAATGACCTGGGTTCTGGATGGTGAGAATTCGTTGAAAGTTAATGAAACCGATGTTGGTAAATTAATAAAAACGAATGAATCCAGCGTGAAAATGGAACCAAACACAGAATATGACTTAGGCTTTATTTACACCTTAGAAAAGTATGCTGGTTATGAGGTTTCTGTACAATCACGCTCCACTGGTGAAATTGTGCTGAAGGAAACACTGAGCACGCTACCTAATCCGGGTAATAAAGCGGGTGAAGATGGGGGTTATATTCGCTTCCAGAAAAAATTCACAACAGGTGCTCAAAACGATTACCAAGTTATTTTCAAAATGGTATCCAAAGGCGCTGGAGGCCCTACTTCTGATTACGCCTTCATTCTGGATGATTTCTACATTAAATCAGAATCGGAAGTTAATATCGTATCTATTGAGAATGTACAGGTTGAAACGGAAGCTGGTTCTACACCGATATTGCCTTCGCAAGTGACTGTGACATTGAGTAATGATACGACTGAGAATGCTACCGTTGTATGGGAAGCGATTGATCCTTCCCTTTATGCACAGGCAGGTACTTTTCAGGTGAAAGGCGCGGTCAATGGGACGGACATTAAAGCGATTGCGACTGTCAAAGTAAAGGCGAAAGACAACAGCAATCCGGGTACAAATCCAGGAACAGGATCAAACCCAGACACCGGATCAAATCCAAGCACTGGTACGAAACCCGATACCAAGCCTAATCCTGGTACAGGAACAAATAATGGGTCTGATCAGGATAACCAAACTGGAGCTAAGCCGGATACGGGTAACACCAAACCCA
Source organism: Paenibacillus sp. RU5M (assembly GCF_900221055.1). Classification (NCBI taxonomy): domain Bacteria; kingdom Bacillati; phylum Bacillota; class Bacilli; order Caryophanales; family Paenibacillaceae; genus Paenibacillus; species Paenibacillus sp. RU5M. Next base: position 864,235 of record NZ_OBQM01000001.1, read on the forward strand.
AAGCATTTCTCGATACGGTTGGACACTGGGCAAGCAAGGAAATTGAAGCTCTTGTGAGCAAAGGGATTATCAAGGGCATGAATGATCAGAAATTTGCTCCAGATCTGACGATAAACCGTTCTGAAATTGCAGCGATGTTAACCCGAGCATTTGGTCTTAAGGCTGAAGGGTCATCATCATTTAAAGATGTAACCGAAGATAAGTGGTATAAGGATGATGTTCGTGCTGTGGCGGATGCAGGTTTGTTTAAGGGGTATGCGGGTAATTTATTTGAACCTATGAAACCCTTAAACCGTGAAGAGATGGCCGTTATAATAGTAAGAACCCTTGAGATGAAAGGGAGGTTGCCAGAAGTCTCCGATACAACGCAAATGGTACTGTCTAAATACAAAGATGCGGATAAGGCTGGAATCTGGTCCAGGGAAGCATTAGCGATTTGCATTGAGCTTGAACTCATTCAAGGAACACCAGATCACAAGCTTAATCCGAAACGTAATCTGACCCGGGCTGAGGCAGCAGTTTTATTTAGCAGATTATTAACGTATTGTGAAAAGAGCATCATCTGATTTACCTAGTTGAAAAATATTCAAAGAGGCAGACCGACTTCCGGTTTGCCTTTTTGCCATGCAAACGTATAATGAGAGCTTGAAGGGAGAGGAACGCCATGACCATCGAAGCCAGCTTCCGCCGGGCCAATCAAATATGCAATCGTTATATTACAAAAGTGGAGCAAACAGGGCTTTCATTGTCCATTTTGTATTGGGGATTCATGCCCGATCATTTCGACAATGCCTTCCACCGGCATTCCTTTTTTGAGGCTTGTTATGTGGTAGACGGTGAAGGAAGCTACATAGAACAAAACCAGCATTATGCTTTAAATAAAGGAACAGCATTTCTATCTCTTCCGGGCGTATGGCATCAAATCCGCAGCCAGACCGGATTGACGCTTTCTTATGTGGCTTTCGAACTGGATGAGACCCACACAGATGCTTATTATACTGAATCCTTCCGTCGCCTTGCCGAGCTTGGACAAAGCGTAGCCCAGCAAGCGGACCTTACGCCAACTGGCCATTTATGGCAAGCGCTCATTACTTCTTTCGACCAGCCTGGGGCAACCCTTCCTCTTGCTGTAAAGCAAATTTCCGCTTCTCTGTTGTTATCGATAGCAGATTTGCACGTTCCGACTCGAACAGACTCGGCTGACACGGGAGAGCAGCCCGTGGAACCAAATACGTTGTTCCGACAGGCCAAACGGTACATTGATGATAATCTGATCAATGAGCTTACGCTTATGACGGTGTCAAGGCACCTCCACATTTCATCCCGTCACCTGACCCGATTGTTTCAGGAAAATCTGGGGCAGTCCTTCGTTCATTACATTCAGGAACGGCGCGTGCGGCAAGCCGCTGGGCTGTTGTTAAATGAACAGACACCAATTAAAGATATCGCCATCCAGTGCGGGTTCCAATCCGTGCATTATTTTACCCGGATATTCACCCGCGAGCTTGGTGTTTCCCCGGCCAAATTCCGACGCAATCAGTTTGCCGAAGGCCGCTCTGGCAAAATGCATTACCCACCCCGAATGTCCTGATTGTACAAAAACACAGCTTGATCGTTTAAAGACAGCACCTCCAACTCCCTATACAATGATGAACATAAATCGATATAGAGTTGGAGGTTTTAAACATGCCCCGAATAGCCCCTTTGGCCTTTCAAACCAACCCAATTAATTTCATTCAGCTTCAGCCCGACCAAGAGGCAGAACCGGGGATCTGGAATGCGTATGAAGAATGGCTTGATCTAATTTGGCCCGAATGTGTACAGAATGATTTGCTTCCTTTTTATATGGTCATTGACGGTACGCATGGTGCCGCATTCAGCGAATGTCTGGAAATACTTCGGTCGCGCTGCCACCTAGAGAGCAGGGCTTTAATTGAGATTGACAGCGCTGATTATTTAAAGTCTTCTGCAGATTTGCTTCAGCAGTTTCACCCTTATCTGACGGATAACCGTGCTTTTGGCGTTGTAGCCTCGGACGTCAGCGTTAAGGATTATTTCCGACCACGTGCACAGTCGGTCTGGCTCAGTGATGTAGACGATCAACTTCGGCTTTATCATTCCGCTGAACATGCAGAGGCCCAGTCGCCGAACGTAGATCAGTTAGCCCCCATCGTTGTGACCTTTGGGCCTGGCTCTGGTTTCCTTTCTACAGCATCAGGTTTAACGAACGTTTCTCTATTTTGCGACTTATCGAGAGAAGCACAGCAGAAACTGCATCAGCAGGGGATGGGGTCTCTGGGGTTAGGTCCTTGCCTGGATACGGTCGAAACCTATAAACAGGCCTTGTTTCTGGAGTGGCCCGTCTGGGAGGAATATCGCAAACGCCACTTGTATGACTTTGACTACTACGTGGATACGAACAACCGGGAACGACCCATTTTGGTCACCGTTCCTATGCTGCGCCGACTTTTGGCTTCAACAGCCCAGCAGCCTTTTCGAGTAAAGCCGTTTTTTGCACCGGGGATTTGGGGCGGACAGTATTTAAAAGAACTATGCGACCTACCTAAGGATTGGAATAACTGCGCATGGGGGTTTGAACCTATCGCACCGGAAAACACGATATTAATCGGTTATCGGGATTTTATAGTGGAGCTTCCTTTCCCGCTATTACTGTCTGCTCATCCAGAAGCAATTATGGGCGAGCGCAATGTGCAACTGTTTGGCGACTATTTTCCGATCCGGTTTGATTATCTCGATACGATTGACGGGGATCATCTGTCTTTGCAGGTCCACCCCCAGCAGGCTTACATCGAGCAGAGCTTCAACGAAACGATGACGCAGCAGGAATCCTATTACATTATGGAACAGAAGGAAGGCACCAAACCTTTTGTGGGACTGGGTTTCACAGAGGGTACAACCGGGGAGGAGCTGCTTCAGGCGGTTGAATCGGCCCACACCTTGGGACAACCGCTGAAGATCCCAGAATATGTGAATATTTGGGATGCGAATAAGGGTGACCTGTTTCTGATCCCGCCGGGAGCCGTACATTTTTCGGGCAAAAACAATCTGGTGCTGGAGATCTCTTCGACAACCTGGTGGTTTACCTTCAAAATATACGACCATTTGCGGCTAGACAGAGACGGGCGGCCGCGTCCGATCAACGGCGATCATGCCAGAGCCAACATGCAGGAACAGTTTGACACGGAATACGTTCAGAAGCAGTTGATAGCGGTTCCAAAGGAAAGCCGGGTACAGGGAGACAGCAAGGAAGAGCTGCTGGGCGAACGGGAGGATCTGCTTTTTCAGATCAAAAGATTAAAACTGGACGGAGAGTGGATCGACGACACGGCTGGAGAGTTTGTTATGTTCAACCTCGTAGAAGGCGATCGTGTGCGGCTGACTCCGCTGGATGATGAGGCAGCGGCTGTGGAGTGGGGGTACGCGGAAGCGTATATCGTTCCTGCCTCCGTCGGAGGTTTCCGTCTGGAGTCTCTGGGTGACCGATCGTGCACTCTGATCCGGGCACAGGTTTCCCCAGACTGGAACACGCCTCTGCTTCCGCATCACTGGAAATCTGGTGAACCTTTATGAACCCTGACGTAACGATTGCCATTGATGCCGGGGGGACCTTTTTGAAGGGTGCCGTTGTACTGAGTGACGGGAATCTTCTACCACAACTTTATGTCAAAAGGTCATCGCACTCCGACAGTAGCGCGTATGAAATCGCCTCCAATCTGGCTGGCGTGATCCAGGAGCTTGCCGCGGCATACGTCGCCTACATGGAGAGGCTAAGTACCGATAAAGGGACCCGGGGCACTTTTGCCAATTTTCACATCGGTTTTGCTTTCCCCGGCCCTTTTGAATACGACATTGGCGTTTCCCGTATCCAGGGATTGAATAAATACGAGCAGCTTTATGAATTCAATCTAAAAACACTGCTGCGGTGTGAATTAACGGCGCTTGCAGCGGAGCCCACTGCTCCTACATGGATGACCCAGCTTGCCGCCGCAGATATTCGTTTTGGCAATGATGCTGCCCTGTTCGCTCTGGGGGTCAGCAGGCTTTTTCCACAGGACAGATTGCTTTGCCTTACATTGGGAACGGGTCTTGGCTCCGCTTTCGTTGAGAACCGGTCCATTGTCAGTGGAAAATGGGGAATTCCCGACTCAGGCATGTTGTATGCCGAGCAATACAACGGAGGAACCGTGGATGATCTGTTCGGAAGCCGAGGGATTTTGGCCTTGGCAGATAGCCATGATGCTCGAAGGCAGGGAGAGGACGTGTACCATCTGGCCATAGCGGCCAGACAGGGAAATTCCTCCGCCATCCGTGTATGGCAGCTTTACGGCCAGCGGCTTGGGGAAATGTTGCGTCCGTACGTGGCAGAGTTTCGCCCCGCTCGTCTGATCCTGGGGGGACAAATTGCCGAAACCCATGATCTATTTGGCGGCGCGCTTTCGGAAGCGCTCTTGCCCGAGAAGATTTCTCAGCATAATGAGAAACAAATGCAAGAGCATGTGTTCCACGGGATTTTCCAACTCGTAAAAGGTACCTAATCCACCAATAAAGGAGAAAAAAAGATGACACTCGAACAACAAATCAAACAGGCCGCCATCCCGACGCTTAAACGGAAATGGAAAATATATGTCATTCACCATTCCCATACTGACATTGGTTATACTGACCGGCAGGAGAAGATTGAACAATATCATATCGATTTTATCCGTCAGGCGCTGCGTATTGTTAATGATGCCCATAACGGTGTAAACCCCGAGTGGAAAGGGTTCCGTTGGACCTGTGAGACCTTCTGGGCTGTGGAGCAATTCCTGAAGCAGGCTCGAGACGAGGAAAAAGTTGCATTTGCTGATGCCGTGCGGCGCGGCGATATCGAGCTCTCCGGCACGTATTTGAATATGACTGAGCTGCCCGACCTACAGTTGTTGAACAAAATACACAGCAAAGCTCAGACATATACCAAATCTATCGGTCACCCAATAGACAGTGCGATGACGGCGGATATCAATGGCTACAGCTGGGGATATGCCGATAGCCTGCTAAATAACGGAATCGGACATTTATTCAGCTGTATACATACTCATCACGGCATGTATGCGCTGGGCCGCAAGCAGTCCCCTTTCTGGTGGGAAGCTCCAAGTGGGGAACGCCTGCTGGTCTGGAATGGAGACCACTACATGCTTGGCAACGAGCTTGGTTTCTGTCCTGGTGCGCTTGGCAAATACATGATTCGTGATGAATTCGGCCACAGACTTGTGGAAACAGCGAACATTCATAATCAAATCGCCAATATTCGCATCCACCGGTACTTGGCCCAGCTTGAGGCGGAGCAGTATCCATACGATTTCGTGCCGATGATGCTGTCCGGATTGCCCACAGACAACGGATCGCCCAATAGCGCAATCATGGAATGGATCGATGCATGGAACCGTCAAAACGGCGAGGGGATTTCCGTGGAGATGAGTACGTTGAGTGGCTTTTTTGCCCGCTTGAAGGAGGAAGGGACGGATGGTCTGCCTGTGCATAAAGGGGATTGGCCTGACTGGTGGTCGGACGGTGTAAGCTCCACACCGATGCACACTCAGATTTACCGTGACGCACAGCGGACACTTCGCAAGGTGGAAAAGCTCGACCCTGAACAGAAAAGTGTTAGTCTCCAGGAAATCGAGGCTGTAGAGCAGGCGCTTACTCTTTATGCCGAACACACTTGGGGGTATCACTCCTCTGTTTATGAACCGTGGCACAAAAATGTGCAGATGCTTGAGGTTCGCAAGACAGCTCACGCTGCAGAGGCAAGCAAGCTTGCTTACCGCGCGCTAGATCAGGTGCTGCTTGCCGATAATGCCGCCACCTTGTACCCGGGGCGTCCTTATCGCTTCAAGGTAACGAATCTCTCGGAGCGGGAGGTAACCGAGTTGGTTCAGTTGAAGCTTGAAGGATGGGAACCGGATGAGCTATTAAACGGAGTAGAAGTAATCCGTGAGGACACGGGACAGGTGCTGATCCAGCAGTCAAGCCACCCGCAGACGATTATTGCGGAGCTTAAACTCCAAGGCATGGAGAGCTGCATACTGATTCTGCGCCCACTCCTGGCAGCGCAGAAGAGTCATTCTTCCTTAACGTCAACCTCCAATTCAAAGCTGATCGGCGCTGACCAGGTGTACGATATGGAGGATATGTATTCCTTAACGACAGGCGGACAGCAAGCGCCGATCTCCGTTTGCCAAACTGGGCTGGAGTCCCCTTTTGTACGCTTGACTTGGTCGAAAGAGCGCGGCATTGTGTCGTGGATCGATAAGGAGACAGGACGCGAACTGTTGAAAGCGGATGATCTGTATGGGGCATTTACACCCATCTATGAGGTGACCAATCCGGCGAACCCTGCGGATGCATCTCAGGTATGGAGCGTCCGTTCCAAAATGGGACGCAACCGTAAAGGCTTGAACGTGGAGCGTTCGGTTGGTCAGCTTATCTCCGTGCGAGCGGTGGATAATGGACCGCTGTATGCTACCGTTGAGCTTGGTTATCAGCTCAAGGGTATCGCCTATTTTTCACTACACTTGCGGATCTATACCCGTCAAAACCGGATGGATATTTCGGCGCGGTTCCATAAAGAGAGCATCTGGAATCCGGAGAACGTTTATCTGGCCCTGCCGTTCAACCCGGGAGGCACTGGGCCGGTTACCCTGTTTGCCGACAAGCCAGGAGGCCTCGTTCGCCCCTGGAAGGATCAGATTCCGGGAACTTGCCTGGATTATTCCGCTGTACAGTCGGGCATTGCCTGGCGGGATCATGACCGCAGTCTGCTGCTTGCTGTCCCGGACACACCTCTCGTACAATGGGGAACGCTGGATTACGGGACCAGAAAGGTCCACACCCAGCAAGCACCTGACGCTCAACCGGAAGCCTATGCCTGGCTGATGACAAATTATTGGGAAACGAATTTCAAAGCGACCTTGGGCGGCTTCTATGAGTTTCAATATCATATTTCGGCTGGCAGCAGACTTTCAGCTGAAGATATGGCCGCAGCTCTGCAGGCGTTGAACGAGCCATTTGTAGTTACCCGGGTTAACGAAAAATAAACCGAAGAGCAAAAGCCCTGACTCATTTAAGATCAGGGCAGGCAGTAGATAACACGTAGCAGATATAGCTTATAGCCAACAAAACAACAACCAGCAGGCTTCCATGTGGAGGCTTGCTGGTTGTTGGCGTTCGGTCTTTTAGTTCGTGTAAGATTTGGCGTTTTTGCTTAATGATGTAGTTAAAGCTGAAATGTATTTAAACCTACTCTTGAGCTGCCTCTAGCTCAGTAATTTGCGCTTTGTATTGCTTCAGAAGGTCGGCAAGGGAAGTCTTGATTGCCGCTTCGTCCTTAGCTGTTACAGCATTATTCAAATTACTTTGTGCTAAGAAGAATGCACTGGCAGCTGTAGTACCGCTAAATTGAAGACTTTCAGCATTTGCTATAACCGCGCTTGTTGTTCCGGTTGATTTTTCGTCAAGATTCAGAGGGCTGACGGCAATTGCCACTCCAGATTCTGCATTCTCAACTAATCCTTTCAGATCCGAACTGCTTGTGGTAATGGAGAAAGACAAGGTGTTCTTATTTTCGGAATTAGGTAATTTTTCGGCTTTTACACTCTCAACTGGGGTAAGTTTGCCTTCCTCAACCTTTAAGGCCTGCATTTCTTTGATCTCACCTGGTTTGGCGTTCTCGGAAACTTTCTTCCATTCGTCAGAGTCTACGTCAACAGCAACCAAAGTGGCCATTACTTGGGATGTATAGTTTTGTGAAAGCAGTTTATTGTAACGGGCTAGCGTTTTTTCCCATTCGCTTACTGTTTCTGGCGCGTACTTTTTGGCCTGCTCCACCGGATTAGCCAATGTAAAGGTCGCAATGGCGGATTTAGCTTCTTTCAAGGTAGCAGTTCCATTTGTAACAGCATTTGCGTTAGCGGCGCTGTCGGCATTCGCGACAATCGGTGCGGAGATCGCAGTGAGCAGCAGGGCGGACAGGGCAACATTTCTGAATTTAAAACTGTAGTTCATTTCGTAACACTCCTTATGGTTTGGTTTGTCTTACAGTTATCAATTTACCGAAGGAGTGTGGCACAATATTGGTGTAATTGTGGAAAAACAATGGCAAAGCTCTTCCCATATATATACCTTTGGTATACTCACTATAGAGAAAAGTACAGGAGGCCCCGTTCATGAATAACGATTACCTCATCGCGGTTGTAGATGATGACGAGAATATACGCACACTGATTCAAGCTTATTTGCACAAAGAGAACTATCGAACGATAGGCCTTGCTAATGCCGAGGATGCCTGGTCTTTATATAGAATAAGTCCGCCGAGCATGTGGGTGATGGATATTATGCTGCCCGGAATGGATGGCTATGAATTGTGCAAACGCATCCGTAATGAAGGAGAGGTACCCATTATTATGATCTCGGCGAAGGATAATGAGGTGGACAAAATACTTGGCCTTGAGCTAGGCAGTGACGATTATCTAGTGAAGCCTTTCAGCCCCCGTGAGCTGGTAGCCCGCATCAAGCGGCAGCTGGAACGTTGGATTAGACTTACCGGTGCGGAAGAAAGAGCTGTTGTAAGCGAAGCTGCGACGCCAAGAATCGATACCGGTGATCTTCAATTAATGTTGGAAGAGAGGCGGGCCATATGGAGAGGGGAAGAAGTGGACCTGACCAGCAAAGAGTTCACCATGCTCAAGGTACTGGCTGAACATCCGAATCGTGCGTTTACGAGGGACGAGCTGCTCAGTTTTGTCTGGGGAGAAGATTATTTTGGCAGTGACCGTGCCGTGGATCATTTAATTAAGCGGATTCGCAAAAAAATTGAGGAACTTCCCGTCGAGTCGGTGTGGGGACACGGGTATCGTATGCGTACAGATCGGAGTGAAGTTTAATATGAAACTTGTTCATCAAATTAACCTTGCGTTCGGATTGTCACTGGTTCTGATCCTCTCCGTCACGGCCGTTTTACTTCATTATGTGCTGCTGGATCATTTCATTGGGACAGAGAAGAATGATCTCAAGACGTTAAGTGCGGCGATGTCCGCTTCTATAACGAAAACGGGGGATCTCACAATGAGTCCTGTACTTTCCACTGGAGCTGCGGTCACGATGCCGCCTAATTCGAATATTACGGGTATGCAGTCCGTCCAGTTGGTAACGGGAGAAGTTACGAGTGCTCCTTCAACACTCATTCCTGCGGATGTTGAAGCCTTTGTCACTGATTTTAACGGAAATGTACTGTCAGGGACTTTGTCTGTGAGTGGTACAACCGGAATAGCGAGCAGTAACACATTGACTGAAGCTGTACCAGCAAACTTGTCGAAATACACAGCGGTCACTTCGTCCAGCATCAAGGATCTGTGGAAGGGAACGGATGGGCGTTATGTGATGGATGTCAGTCCCATCCCCCAAGGAACCCTGACTCTGTTGACGCCCATGAGCAAGATCAAAGCAATTGAACAGGCGCTTCTGGGGCGTCTCATCCTGGTGATCTGTATCGTTGGAGCCATTATGTTCCTGCTCAGTTTGTTTATTACGAAAAGGCTGATTCAGCCATTGATGAATCTGAAGCAGGAACTTAAGAAGGTCAAACAACGTCATTTCACGGATGTGCAGCTGGTCAAGGCTGGCGGTGAGATTGGAGCTGTGGCACAGACGGTATACGAGATGGCTGGCGAACTGAACAGGTTCAATGAGGTGCAGAAGCAGTTTTTCCAGAATGCTTCTCATGAGCTGAAGACCCCTCTGATGTCCATTGCAGGCTATGCGGAGGGCATTCGAGATGGAATCTTTGAAGGTGAGAACGTTCGTAAAGGGTTGGACGTGATCCTGGGGGAGAGCGGTAGATTAGGCAAGATTGTGACCGAAATGACGCTGCTTGCGAAGCTGGATAGTGAAGAGGATATCTTCAAACCTTCCAAGGTCAGTCTGAACGAATTGTTGACGGAAACATCCGAACGTGTCAATCCGCTGCTTGTAAAGAAAGGACTTACACTCCATATCGCTTGTCCGGAGAATAAAGAGCTGTTCATCATGGCTGATCAGGATAAACTGCTGCAGGCACTGCTCAACGTCGTGACGAATGCCGCAAGATACGCCAAAGAAGAAATTCACATCACTGCGAACTTGGAAAAAGGGAAGATCGCGCTATCCGTCTCGGATGACGGTCCCGGCTTTCCGCAGGAGCTGCTGCCCACCTTATTCCACCGTTTTGTCAAAGGAAAAGATGGTGATTCCGGACTGGGTCTGGCGATTGCCCGGGCCATTGTGGAACGCTGCGGCGGGCTGATTCAGGCCACCAACCGTAAGGAGGGAGGAGCTGTAATCTCGTTTGGCTTCCCTGCGGCCCAGCGTGTCTGAAAGGAAAGGACGGCAACAATATCCTTCTAGCTGCACCAAACCTCGAAGTGAGAGAAATAGATCAAATGCTCGGAGGGGTTCGTGTCGCCAATCGCCAATATAAATACTTCGCATAAGTTGCTTTGTGTGTACTCTGCTCTCCCTGCCATATAGGGAGAGCTTTTTTTGAGTTTTGAGTACGGATGTGATGGGATGGGATGCCGTAGATACCACTACATGGATGCTTTGAATCCTTATGGCAGCAGCGATTCCTTATTCATTGTCGCGTTTTTACGGAAATCTAGCGGAGCTTGATTATAGTATTTTTTGAACTGATGGTAGAAGTGGCTGACGTTCTCAAATCCCGCTTCCAGTGCAATCTCAAGCACGCGAATCTCAGTCGTGAGCAGCAAGTTTTTGGCTACATTCAGCCGAAGCTGATTAATATACTCTGTTGGTGTCTGATTCAGATATTGACGAAAGGCACGGTTCACATGACCAACGCTTCGACCTGACAATTCATAGAGCGCATGAAGACCACGAATCATGTTTTCTTTCAGCTGCATTTTGGAGATCGCATGCTCAAGCCACAGCGGGAGAATGGGTTGTTCAATGGTATCCAACTCAAAGAAATGCTGCGTAAAAATCTGAATAATCAGCCCTTTTGCGTATACGCGAGCCTTCTTCTTATCCACTGTGGAGAGCATCATAATCCGTTCAAAGCTTCGAACCATCTCTGTCATTTCTAACTGAGATAACATGGCAATCTGGGGAACGGGAGCCTGCAAGAGTCCTTGCGCATACTTCTGTTCATTCAAGTAGGCCAAAGCTTCATCTATTACTGCGGATCGACACGGGCTATTCAGAAAACGGCAGTCCTGAGTGCCTTCCGGCTCATAACGGTGAATATCATGCGGTCGAATAAAGACAAGGCAGCCCGGCCTTAAATGCTGGGTTGTTCCATTGACGATATGTTGGCACTGCCCTTCACTTAGAATGAAGAACTCGTAAAAGTCATGGGTATGCTCGGGTGATACTTTCGATAAGGAATCGACCCAGAACGGATCTACGAGCAGGTCGTGATGGATGTGAGTAGACGCTGTGTATTTGATCATGGCTCTAACCTCTCCAATTATTGTTAATGTCAAAATAGCACACGAATTCCGTGAACACAACATAAGAAAGTATGGAGGCCTCTTGATAGAATGAAATAGATTACAAAGACATCAGGAGGTATCACAAATGTTGCTTATCGATCTCAATGGCAGGTGGCAAATGAAGAGAGTGGATCATGCCGAATGGCTTCCGGCTACGGTTCCAGGTTCGGTCTTTAATGATTTGCTACAAGCTGGACAAATGGAAGACCCTTACTACCGCGAGCAAGAGCGGGTGGCACTTGAACTGTGCAATTATGATTATGAATACAAACACTCTTTTGAAGTAAGCGAAGCGGATCTCAAGCATGACCGGATCATCCTGTTATGTGAAGGGTTGGATACGATTGGCGAATTGTTTCTGAATGGAATGAATATCGCGAATGTAAGTAATATGCATAGTACTTATGAAATCGATATTACCTCCTTTATCAAACAAGGTGAAAATACCATACACATTATTCTTCGTTCCCCTGTGGAGTATGTACTGCGTAAACAAGCCGAGCGCCCGTTGATTAACTGCAGTGATGCAGTAGAAGGAATCTCCCATTTGCGTAAAGCACACTCCATGTTCGGTTGGGACTGGGGTCCACAATTACCTGATTTGGGAATCTGGCGGAATATCTCCATTCAAGGCTATGATCATGCCCGTTTGGAAGATGTCTACATTACACAGATGCATAGCGAAGGTAAGGTAACCTTAGATGTTCGCGTAAGGGCATCTAGTTGGGTCCAAGCAGAGCGTGAGATCATGGTCACATTAGATACACCATCCGGGGAGACGTTGAAAGGATGCACGTCTGTCGTGAATGATGGGGATCATCATATCTGGATTGAAGTGGACCATCCCGAGTTATGGTGGCCGAATGGTCTGGGCAAACAGCCATTGTATCAGCTGAGCGTTGCGCTTATAGAACAAGACGTGGAGCTGGATCGTGATGATAAGCGCATTGGACTGAGAACATTAACTGTGAAGCAAGAGCAGGATCAGTGGGGTGAGTCCTTCGAATTCGAAGTGAACGGTGTATCTTTTTTCTCGATGGGTGCTGACTATATTCCGGAAGATAACATCTTGCCGCGCTGTAACCCAGATCGGACAGAACGATTGATCAAGAGCTGTGCGCAAGCCCATTTCAATACAATTCGTGTCTGGGGTGGGGGACATTATCCGGAGAATTACTTCTATGATTTGTGCGACGAATACGGCTTGATTGTATGGCAGGACTTGATGTATGCCTGCGGGGTATATGAACTGACTGAGGAATTTAAGCAATCGATTACTAAAGAGACCATCGATAACATGAAACGCTTGCGTCATCATGCCTCATTAGGAATCTGGTGTGGAAACAATGAGCAGGAGATGGCTTGGGTTGAATGGGACTGGGCGAAGAAAACATCCTTACAGTTACAAGCAGACTATATTAAGCAATATGAGGTATTACTTCCGGCTATTGCGAAGGAATATGATCCGAACACGTTCTACTGGTTAGCTTCACCTTCATCCAAAGGCAGCTTTGACAATCCGAACGATGAAAATTACGGAGACATGCATTACTGGGATGTGTGGCATGGCAAGAAACCTTTTACCGAATTCCGCACATTGTTCCCGCGCTACATGTCCGAATTCGGATTGCAATCCTTTCCGAATCACAAGACCATAGAGACATTTACGTTGCCGGAAGACCGCAATATCTTCTCACCGGTCATGGAATCTCATCAGAAGAATGGTACGGGCAATGAGAAAATTCTGTATTACATCGGGGAGACGTATCGCTTGCCACAAGATTTCAATTCCCTGTTATACGCTTCACAGCTCATTCAGGCTGAAGGTATCTCATGTGGGGTAGAGCATTGGCGCAGACATCGTGGACGCTGTATGGGTGCACTGTACTGGCAATTGAATGATTGCTGGCCTGTTGCTTCCTGGTCCAGTATCGATTACTTTGGTCGCTGGAAAGCACTGCATTATGCAGCCAAACGCTTTTTCGCACCTGTTCTTGTATCGGCTCAGGAAGATGGTTCGAAGGTAGAACTTCACGTGTCGAATGAGAGTAGGAGTGCTGTAAAAGGAGAATTGAAATGGAGGCTCATGGATTCGCAATCCAATGAAATCGTAGCTTCTTCAAAAGTGATTGATTTGAAAGCGTTATCAACATCATTATTTGAACAGCTTGATTTCACTGTGATGCTTGATACAACTGCTAAGAAACGGAATACGTATTTACAGTTTTCCTTTGTGGTGGATGGTGAAGTTGTCAGCGAAGGTACAGTATTATTTGTGAAGCCAAAGCATTTTGGTTTTATTGATCCTGCGATTGAGACCACGATGACAGAAGAAGAGGATCATTTTGTTATAACGGTTGATTCGAAAGCTTTTGCACGGTTTGTGGAGCTGGATTTCAGTGAATTAGACGGTATTTTCAGTAACAATTATTTTGACTTGTCAGCAGGTGAAAGAAGGACCATTTCTCTGAAGAAAGATGATCTCAACAAACCGGCATCCCTTGAAGAACTGCAATCACAGCTAATCGTACGCAGTGTATTTGATTTGTAAGTTGTTACTTCGCCTTTTCTGATATTGCCAATCCAATCGATAGATATCCGATCGTTATTATATGTTACCGCTTTCAATTGATCTCTATACTGATGGCAGAGGTGGTTAAATGATTGAACGACTGGCAAAATACCGTTGGCAATATGTAATGATTCTACCTGGTGCAATCCTACTGCTTCTCTTCAGCTACATTCCGATGGTGGGCATCCAGGTGGCATTCAAGGATTTTCACATCGGCAGCACGATGTGGAGTAGTGCATGGGTTGGTTTGGAAAACTTCTCATTTTTGCAAGATGAACAGTTCTGGATTGTGGTGAAGAATACAATTTACATCGCGATTCTCAAGTTTGTGTTCGGATTTCCAGCTCCTATTATTTTGGCATTGCTCATCAATGAGGTGAAAAACAACAAATACAAGCGGTTTGTCCAATCCGTAAGTTATCTTCCGCATTTCTTTTCGTGGATCGTGGTGGCTTACATTCTGCAATCCCTGCTGACGTTGGACGGCGGATTGGTCAATCAGTTGATAGAGAAGCTCGGGGGAGATTCAATCTTTTTCTTGGGATCCACGGAGTGGTTCCGGCCCATGATCGTAGTGAGCGGTCTATGGAAGGAGGTCGGCTGGAATACAATCTTGTATCTGGCGGCAATTACAACGATTGACCCGCAGCTCTATGAAGCCGCTAGGGTAGAAGGAGCAGGACGGCTTGCACAAATTCGCAACATTACACTGCCGGGTATAATGCCGACCATCTCTATCGTGTTGATTCTCAGTATGCCTGGACTGATAGCAGTAGGCATGGATCAAATCTATCCTCTGATGAATCCGGCCAATCAGCCAGTCGCAGATGTGCTAGACACATATATTTTACGAAATGGCTTGCAGCAAGGTTATTTTGGAATGGCCACTGCAGTGGGTCTCCTTTCTTCGGTCATCAGTCTGGTGTTGGTACTATGCACCAATCAGATGGCGCGAAAGTTCAACGGAGAGGGGCTTTGGTAATATGAGAACTTCTATGAGGGAACGGGTGGGCCAGACAATTATTGTGTTTCTATTGGCACTTCTCTGTATCTCGGTAATCTATCCATTCACGTATATGCTTGCCGTTTCCTTAAACGTTGGCAGCGATGCGGCAAAAGGCGGTGTCTATCTGTGGCCTAGGGAGTTTACTTTGTACAATTATGAGGTTGTGCTTGGGAATTCGGTTATTCAACATGCTTACTTAATTACGATATCCCGAACGATCGTAGGCACTTTTGTCGGCTTACTCATCACACTACTGGCGGCTTATGGCTTGTCCTATCGGCAGCTTCCTTTCAGGAAATCCCTCCTGGGATACGTGCTGATTACGATGCTGTTTAGTGGCGGATTAATCCCTTTGTATATCCAGCTTAATCACTTGTCATTATTAAACTCATTCTGGGTGTATATCATTCCGTCCGCTTTCTCGGCGTGGAATATGTTTGTGATGATGAAATTCATCCAGGGGATTCCGGAAGCACTGATCGAATCGGCTGAGATTGATGGCGCCAATCCTGTCCGCATTCTCTTCGTTATTATTATGCCGCTTTCGAAACCCATGCTTGCAGCCATTGGCCTTTTTACTGCAGTGGGGCACTGGAATGACTGGTTTTCTGGCGCATTTTATGTTTCAGATCAGAATCTGATTCCGGTTCAAACGTTTTTGCAACAACTGCTGTCTGCCCAGGATATCTCGACTGTCCTCGGATCCAACAATAATCAGGAAGCGCTTGCCCGGGGCACCATGCTCTCTAACGTTACACTCATGTCCATCAAAATGGCGACAGTCATGGTAAGCGCGCTTCCGATCTTGTGTGTGTACCCATTCCTGCAAAAGTATTTTGTAAAAGGTGTGCTTATCGGCTCAGTAAAAGGATAACCCAATGAAAAATGAAGTAACAGAATGGGTTTTCTAATCCTATACAATTTCAAAATAACCGAGGGGGACGCATGTGATGAGTTTACGTCAACAAAAGGGAAGAAAGCTGGCGCTATTATCCTTGGCTCTACTGATGTTTGGGATAACGGCATGCTCAAGCAGTAGTACGGAGAGTGGCAGCAGTTCTGCAAATTCCTTTAAGCTATGGCTGGGATGGAATGCAACAATTAATAACCAAAGTATGGTCCAAATGTATTGGAAAGAAAAGGAGCCGGGCATAGACGTTCGGCTGGAGGCTACGCAGGGCGATGTAATGACAGAGCTGAACCTGAAATTGAATACTGGTGGTTTTGATGATGCAGCTCTGTTCTCACGTAGTGATGTCGTGACCACTGCGATGACGCGTTCGGGCAGCGTTCTTCCGCTGGAGCAATACTTCGATATGCCGGATAAATATCCTGGATTGGCCTCCATTCCGAAAATCTATCTGGATCAGATGAAAGCTTCGGACGGACATATCTATTCCATTCCGACATGGTTTGATCAAAATCCCGATGATCCTTGGCCCGGTTGGGCTTCCTACGGCTGGTTTGTCCGTACAGATGTACTGGAGAAAACCGGCATGACGATGGATGATCTGAAATCGTTGGACGGTATAGAGAAGTATTTGAGATTGTCGGCTAAACAGAAAGATGAAAACGGGAAACCGTTGATTCCCCTTAGTTTTCTCTCTGACGCAAGCGATGAAAATGTCATCCTAAGTACATTTGGCGTTACGGTCAGCACAGCGGGTGGCGTCATTCCAGTAGAGAAGCAAGGTAATGACTTTCAGTTTATCTATGACAATCCACATTATAAAGCGGCTTACCAATGGATGAACCACATGTTCCGGGAAGGGCTTCTGGATCACGAAGCGATTACAGACAAGAAGGAGCGCTACAAAGAGAAAAACAAATCTGGACGTGTAGCCATGAATGCAGGTGGGTTCTTTAATATGGACGCCCAGTTATGGGAGGTTCTCGATGGGCCAACCGATCCGGCATGGTACTATGATGTCATTCCCTATCCGAAAGTGGATGGCGTGAGTGAGATTGGCGCTAATCAGATTATCAATCCTTATCCTGCCAATGACGTTTTTATCAATAAAAATACTAAAAATCTCGATTCCATTCTTGCTTTCTTCGATTACACACTACAGCCTAAGCCCGAACAGCAGCAGGTTGTGAACGAAGGTCCGCCAGGAGTGTTCTGGGATTGGGTGGATAAACCGTTAGGAAAATGGGTGTACACGGACGAGAAATATAAAGCGTTGCATGACTCTGGAGATCAAGCGAAGAAGGCAAGCACGACGCCAGAGCTTTATGCGGCATCTTCCTATAGTAATGACTGGTACCCATGGTGGAATTATGGGGTTACTGATCCGAAAGGAAGATTCAAAACGATCGAATTCACCGAAAAGATTGGCAAAATGGGTGGGACCCGGGTTGCTGAAAACTACGATATGGTGAAGGCCAAACCGGGTGGCTTATGGGAGAAATATTTGCCTGAACTTGATAATGTGCGAAAAGAGTATAAAGCCAAGCTGATTATGGCTAAGGATGACTCACAATTTGAACAGGCTTGGAGTGATTTTCAGGCTGCACTGGAAAAACGAGCACATTGGAGTGAGCTCAAACAGGAATGGCATGAGGAGCTTCAAGGCAAGCAGTAAATAGGAGACGGGGACTGTCGAACGTGACAGTTCCCGTTTGGTATAAAAAAGTATACAATATCACAAATTTTATCCTATAGAACAAAATTGTGCGTACTATTTTCTGAAGGTTATATGGTTTATCATTGCCTTTGCAAATGAATATTGGATATTTATGCGGAGGTCAGGAAATGAATAAATTTGAATCACATCTGGGCTATACAAACATGTTTAAAGAAGACCAACTTACGCTCGGGATATATTTTCCAATAGAGTCTTATAAGGGTAGTATCCCAGAGATGCAGTTAGAGCAACAAATGCAATTGGCGAAAAAGGCAGAAGAAGCGCGCTTTGCTTCCTTATTCGTTAGAGATGTTCCTTTAAATGTTCCAAGCTTTGGGGATGTGGGACAAATATATGATCCATGGGTTTTTCTTGGATTCTTAGCAGCTCATACGAAAAAGATTTCATTGGGTACCGGAAGTATGATCACCACACTACGCCATCCGTTACATGTAGCAAAAGCGGCAGCTTCTGTTGATCGAATTTCCGGAAAACGTCTTGTGCTGGGCGTTGCTACGGGGGATCGCCCTAGCGAGTTTTCAGCGTTTTCAGTGGAGCGAGAACAACGTGGTGAATTATTTCAAGAATCTTTGCAAGTCATGAGAAAAGTCTGGAATGAAGATTTCCCGGTAATTCATTCACCAAGCCTTAACCTTCAGGGTGGCGATTTGTTACCCAAACCGGAGTTAAAGGATATTCCAATTTTAGTAACAGACCATTCTTCGCAGACACCGGAATGGATAGCAAAACACAGTGATGGCTGGCTGTATTACCCACGAAATATCATTGATCAAGCATCACTTATTCAACAATGGCGTACATTAACGGATGAATTTAAGCCTTTTAATCAGTCTTTATATATCGATTTATCAGAAAATCCAGATGAAGATCCAACTCCTATTCACTTAGGGTTTAGGAGCGGATATAAATTTTTAATTGAATACCTCAATGCTTTAAAAGGAATCGGTGTGAATCATCTTGCATTCAACTTGAAATATGGAACACGTCCGGTTGACGAGGTGATTCAAGAATTAGGGGAGGAAGTGGTTCCATATTTCCCGGCGTTATCTAATAAATAGGTGCAATGTATGCATTTCGGTGCTAGACTACCAGTAAGATTAATTGTAAAGAAGGAGAGGAAAAGGATGATTAAACATTTAGGTCGCATTAATGAATTGGCGAAAAAAGAGCGTGAAGAAGGTTTGACCAATGCGGAACGAGTTGAACAACAAGTATTACGAGAAGACTATTTACGGGAAATTCGTGGGCAAGTTCTAAACACTTTTTCAGTGCTTACCATACTTGATCCAGATGGAAATGATGTAACACCGGACAAAGTACGAAATGAAAAGGGAATCAGTTTGTAGGGAAAATAAACTTTTTGGGAAGAACGAAAAGCCTCCGAGTATTCATTGACAGAAATGGTGTGGATAAATACACTTGTTTTGTAGTTGATTTCGTAGGATGCTTTTTATACACTTTATAAATATTCATTATAAAGGTATTGTACAAAGTTTTAGGTTGATTCATGTATCGAAGTAATCATAACAGGAGTTGATAACATGACTGAAGAAGAACGAATTTTTAATGGGATCTTATTTAGTCCCGGCCATGCTGACCTTAAGGCTATTAAGCTTCGCTCTCACAATTTAAGTAGTCAATACAGTCGTACTTTTGAGGATCAAACGGAGGAACGCGAATCATTACTCATGCAGATTCTGGGTCGAAAAGGAGAGCGTTGTTTTATACAAGGCCCCATTTTCTTTCATTATGGCGTTCACACAGAAATCGGTAACCACTTTTTTGCGAACTACAATCTGACCGTCCAGGATGATGCTAAGGTTACCATTGGTGATCACGTCAGCTTTGGACCTAATGTGACCATTGTTACACCGGTTCACCCATTCATTGCTTCAGAACGTCGACAAATGCTGGACCAAAATGGGGAACCTAAGTCGCTCTGTTATGCTAAACCTGTCACCATCGGAAATGATGTTTGGATTTCGGCTAACGTCACCGTATGCGGCGGTGTTACCATTGGAGACGGATGCGTCATTGGCGCTGGAAGTGTAGTAACCCAAGATATCCCTGAAGGCTCTTTTGCAGCGGGTGTACCCTGCAGAGTCATTCGTCCCATCACAGAATCGGACAGCATGCGTTATAAACCGGAAGTTCTGGCTGATTGCAGCGTAATTGAGTAAAACACATAAAAAAGAAATCCGTTCCTAGACAAGAGGAACGGTTTTCTTATTTTGATTAGTATTTCGTTGATTAGGTGGAAAGCTTATTAACTGTTTTCTAATGTACTAGATTCTCTAAATCTGGCTGCAATTTGTTGCGCAGAATATACAGCATGATAGCTCCAACAAGGAACGCGACGAGATCCGCAATGACGAGTGACCATACAACCCCATGGAAGCCATTCAATCGGTTGGCGATATAGAGTACAGGAATCAAAGTAATTCCTTGAATGACTGACATAACAAACGCGGCGGTTCCTTGCGCTGTTGCTTGGAAGATCCCCACAAACAACGAGGTCATTCCTGTAATGAACAAGGATAGGAACGTCACATGTAGAATGTAGCTACCCATTTCAATTAATTGCGGGTCATTCGTAAATAAACCAATTAAGTGATCGGAAATCAAATAGACGACAACGCCGAACACAACAGCTAACGCAACAATCGTTTTGATCGTAAATCCAATGGTATGCTTCATGCGTAATTTATTTGCTGTAAAAGAGAAGGCAATCAACGGCACAACTCCCTCGCATAAGCCCATCAGAATAAACTCAGGAAATTGCAACAAACGTGATGAAATTCCGTACCCCGCTATGGCCTGATCTCCATATTCGACAAGAAAATGGTTCAAAATGAGCGACATTGCACCCAAGAAGATACTCATGATAAAGACGGGAACTCCGATTTTGAAAACATTACTCATAATTTCCTTGGAAGCCTTAAACCATTTTACGGAGACAGTCAAGAATTGGCTTTTATATCCCATATGGTATGCGTAAAAAACACTGGCAACCAAGTTAGAAATGACCGTTGCAGAAGCAACGCCGATTACACCCCAATGGAAGATGAAGATGACAATCGCATCAAGAATAATATTTACAACCACGCTAAGAATCATACCGATCATGGAAGTGATTGCCGCACCCTCCGAGCGCACGATGTTCTCCAGCGTGAAGAATAATATGACGAATGGTGAACCGATAAGCATAATCGTGACATAGTCTTTTGTGAATCCGAAGGATTCAGCCGTTGCTCCCAAGCTATGAACGATTGGATCGATCAGCGGGAGGCCGATGGCTATTACGATAAGACCAAGAACTAAACTGCTGTAAAAGGCGAATGAGGAAACATGTTTTAGGTCATCATATCTTTTTTCTCCTAACAAACGGGAGATAAATGTACCGCTACCCATACCAATCAAGTTGCCGAGGGCCATAATCACCGCGAATAACGGTAAGGTTAGAGCGAGTGCAGTTAACATGGCAGTATTGCCTAATGTACCAAGGAAATAGGCGTTAAGGATAGAATAGATGACACTCATCGACGTGCCTAACATCATCGGTACAGCGAAGTGAGCTATGGCTTTTGCGATCGGTGCTTTTTCAAAATAATGGAGGTTTTCTGCATCCATGTGTGAGTCACTACTTTCTTCATTTTTTTATTGAAATGATTTGAAATTCGAACGATATTCCAATTTTCAATCTAACAGTGTTAGTTTGTGCCTTACAGTGTTAGATGTTATCATGAACTTATGAACCTGTAAAGCATAATCTTACACTGTTAGATAAAAGGGCGGATATGGATGAAAAAACAACAGCCTCAGATTTCGGAGGATAAGATTTTGGAAGCTTCTTGGGAGCTTCTTGGGGATGAAGGCATTGAGAAATTCAGTATGAGGCGATTGGCCGATCGGCTGGGTATTCAGGCTCCTTCTCTGTACTGGTACTTTAAGAGCAAGCAGCATCTCTACCAGCATCTGGCCAACCAGATATCGAAAATGATCCTGAATGAATTCCAATCCGACGGGGACTGGAAGGTGCAAATGGAGGGCCTTGCGATATCGATACGGAGTGTACTCCGCCGGTATCCCTGCTCCACGCAGCTTATGATGCAGACGCTGCCCCATGAGCCGGACATGATTCGCTTCACCAACCGTATGCTGCTCTGTATGGAATCTACGCCACTTGAGCAAGAGCAGAAATTGCAAGCCGTTCTTACGCTTGTGAACTATGTTTTCTTCTTTGTTCTGGATAATTATGAGCACCAGCGCACGGTCTCCGTAATGATTAAGAACCAGGGAGAGCTTCCGGGCGGGGAGATGATCCAGCTACTGGACTCCATGAGCGAGACGGAAGCAGGACTGTTCCGGCGAATGCACAAGGGCGGGTTGTTTGAGATGATGGGGAGCGACGGAGCGTTTGAGTTCGGCTTGAAGCTGATTTTGTCGGGAATTGATCAGGTGATAAAGGAACAAGAAAATTAGAATGCAAAAAAACCGTACATCAGGATATCGGATGTGCGGTTTTTGATAAGGCTTATTGTTAATCTTATATTGCACCGTTACCTTCAAAATCGACTTGATGACGCAGGGCTACTCAGCAACAATTCTTATGAGAAAAACATTTATAAACATATCCTTTTGAATTATTATTAGGATCTACAGAGAATGAACAGAAGGAATTTGCACAGGAAGTTTTTATGAAAACGATTACAAGATATATTATTGAATGCAACACATATAAGGAGGACAGCTAGCGTACATGAGTTTATATCTAGAAATCCCGGAACTTGACAAAAGACTCCCATTTCGAAGCTTTATTCATAAAGGAGATGTGCTCTGTTATCCTCACTGGCACAAGGAAATTGAAATTATTTATGTTACCCAGGGAAGCCTGGATTTGGGGTTGAATGACAAGGTAATCCGTCTGAAGCAGGGGGAAGTCCAATTCATTAATGGCGGTGACGTCCACTTTTTTTTGTCATCCCCTGATAGTGAGCGAATTGTTATTCAATTTGATCTGAGCCTGTTCCAAGACGTATCCACACTAATTTACGATGATCGATCGCTTCGTGACATTTTTACTCAAATAGAGCAATCCAGCAGGAACTGGCCTCGTGAAACGGCAAACAAGCTTCTTCCTCTTCTTCAAAACATAAGCACAGAAGATTACGAGCGCAAAGAGGGCTATGCATATATGATCAAGGCCAAACTTTATGAAATGTTGGCTTTTATTCTAAGAGAAGTACCAAGGGGGAATGAGAAACATCGACCACAAATCTCGGAAAATATCCTAACTCCGACCAAAGAAATGCTATTAAAGCTGGAACGAATTTTTGAATATGTAGAAAGCCATTACCAGGAATCAATTATACTAAAAGACGTTGCCGACTATATAGGGTTCAGTCCTTATTATTTCACTAAGTTTTTTAAGAAAAATACAGGAATGACCTTCGTAACTTTTCTAAATGAATATCGACTTAATAAAGCGAAATGGATTTTGCTCAATGAAAACTATTCGATTACCGAAATAGCAGAGCAAGCCGGATTCAATAGCGTTAAGACATTTCATCACTTCTTCAAGGAAGCGACGGGGACATCGCCTTTAAAGTATCGCATGACAATATCCGGGAATAAAACAGCAAGAAAATAGGAAGATAGTCTTTTATGAGACTTGTATGATAAGGGTATTAAACAAGTTGAGGTGCTATACATCTTGCATAAATCAAGGTCGCAGCCACTCATCTTTTTTACATAAAGTTTGCTGTGAGAAATCTAACATGTAGGCATATTCAAAAAGGGAAAGGACGATGAAGATGAATAACCGAATTTATAATATAGCAATTGTTGGCTTTGGGGGGATGGGCAGCTA
Organism: Paenibacillus sp. RU5M; assembly: GCF_900221055.1. NCBI lineage: Bacteria > Bacillati > Bacillota > Bacilli > Caryophanales > Paenibacillaceae > Paenibacillus > Paenibacillus sp. RU5M. The sequence continues at coordinate 887,876 of NZ_OBQM01000001.1, forward strand.
TCATTGCCAGTTAATTGATCCTGTATCACAGATTTCCGTAATCGGGGTATACGATACTGTTGAATATCGGATGGAATTGGGAAAGGAAGCCGGCTATAAAACATACGCAAGTCTGGATGCTGTTCTGACAGATGAGCTGGTGGATATCGTTTTGATTGCTACACCTAATGATGTTCACAAAGATATAGCAATTCAAGCTCTGCAGGCGGGTAAACATGTCATTTGCGAAAAACCGGTTACAATAACCAGCAAGGATTTTAATGATATTGTCAAGGTAGCGAACGAGGAGAAACTTGTCTTTACGGTTCATCAAAATCGTCGCTGGGATGAAGATTTCCGGACTGCCAAGGACATCATCGATAAAAAGACATTGGGCGAGCTGTTCCATTTGGAATCTCGGGTTCAAGGAGCCAATGGCATTCCTGGCGACTGGCGCCAGCTGAAGGATTACGGTGGAGGTATGCTGCTGGATTGGGGCGTGCATTTGCTGGACCAACTGCTACGGATTACAGATAGCCAAATCGAAAGTGTAGCGGCTAATTTAAGTTATATTTTGGGAACCGAAGTGGATGATGGCTTTACGAGTTATATAACATTTAAAGATGGCCTTACGGCACTTATTGAAGTGGGAACGACCAATTATGTGAAGTTACCGAGATGGTATCTCAAAGGAACGGAAGGTACAGCAGTGATTAGGGACTGGGATTTAAGTGGAGAGATTATCACTCGAAATCCGGATGTTGCTCATATAGAGCCGAAACCTATCAAAGCGGGGCAGGGATTGACCAAAACGATGGCACCGCCGTCCGAACAGTCCACACTAAAGTTTGCGATTGAAAAGCTGGATTTGGAGGAGCAAAGCTTCTATGAAAATTTCGTCTCTGTACTCGAAGGGAAATCTGAAATTGCAATTAAGAATGATGAAGTTCACAGAGTACTTGTACTGATTGAGACCATTTTTGAGGCAGCAGTGACCAAAAGTGTAATCCATAGAAGTATTTAACACGCTTTCTGTTATTGCTGTAACTACCATAGATGCGTTAAATCGTGTAAGCCGTCATAATGACGGCTTTTTGTCTGTCTAAATTTCCGTAAGTTTAATTGTGGCCAAAAGGCTCGCTATATGATGAATCCCAATTGGATTTTATTCGTCAAAGTCGCTATTTTAGCGGCTTTTTATTGTTTTATCTTACAAATCTATATCCGTCCTTGAGAACAAGAGGTTGATCTGGTCACTCGTTTGAAAAATATCTAAATATTAAATTTACAACAAAATGTGACCAAATGCCGTCCTTGAGAGTGTTAGAGATATAAAGGAGGGCAGAACAACCATGCAGCGATCAATGCCCCAACGGGGAGATCATATGATGAAAGTCTATGAGACTTACGCGGATACGCTGTTCCGGATTGCCATGGTGCACCTCGGCAGGAGAGAGGACGCGGAGGAAGCCACTCAGGATACCTTCATCAAGTTAATGGAAAAAGCCCCTACATTCAACGATGCAGAACATCAGAAAGCATGGTTGATCCGGGTCATCACCAATCATTGTAAATCCTTATTAGGCAGAGGCTGGCGCAAACGGGAGGTCAAGTTGGAGGGAGCAGATCCCCTTACGACAGACGACCCCGAAGATCAGGCACTGATCGAACTCGTGTTGTCACTGCCCGTCAAGTATAGATCGGTGGTTCATTTGTACTATTACGAAGATTATCCGATCCGGGAAATCGGCGAGATTCTGCAGATCAGCGAGTCTGCAGTGAAGATGCGATTGAAGCGGGGAAGACAGCTGTTAAAACTGGAGCTGGAAGGAGAAGAACCCCAATGAACGAGGAACAATTCAAACGAAATTATAAGAAAGCGGTGGACCATATGAAAACAAATGACCAAATGAAAAAACGGATAGAGCAAACCTTGAACGCACAACGCCATGAACAAAAGCGCCAGCGAAAACCTCTATATATTGCAGCGAGCGTCGTCATTGCTGCCAGTGTTGTACTCGCGGCGCCAAGCATATGGCAGCAAGTGAGCGGACCGGCCGCGCCAGCGACGCAGGTGGCACAGGTCACTCCGGGCGCATCATTCGACCCTGTGGTGATTCCGAAGACAGAGCTGCCGGATTCAAAGAACGGCGTGAAGGCCGATATGCTTCAACTGGTGGTTTATCAGGGCAACGTCTATACACAGTCTGCTACATCGCTTGACGGTACGGATGCGCTTGCCCTGCGAGGCGAGAAGCTCGGTACTACAACAGGGGGCATTCATGAGCTGAGCGACAAGGGTGAGTACACGGAGCTTTCCTCCAACATTGGAGAAGCGGACATCTATGCGGTCAACGGCTACGACACGAATTTCCGTATCATGTCTTACACCGAGATCGATGGTCAGGTATATGCCCAACTGTTTGACCAGAGCAACGGCATCACTATCGGCAGCGGCGAAGACCTTATCGGCAAGCTTCATCTCGAAGGCAACGTCACTTCGGCGCAGTGGGAGACCTTCGCCAGCTGGAACAACGGCTTGCAGCAGCTGCAGCCGCTCGCAGCGGACAAATCGCTTAACAGCTTTATCTCAGCGCTTTACGCGGCTAAACCGATAGCAACAAGCCCTGAACTGGAGGAGCGCCTTTACGGGCAGGAAAATCGCAAGATCATCTACCTGACGCTCGAAGATAAGACGCAGGTCCAATTAGTTCTGTTTGGGGAAGGTCTGGTGCGTTACGGCAATGTACCGGTATTCTTCGAAATCGAGAAAGGTGCCTTCCAAGCGTTCTGGAACAGCCTGGGCAAGTAAGGCGAAGCTAGCGATTGATGAACATTTAGGATTAGGGAGATGACTTGATGCTGAATCCAAAAATACCGGAGAAGGTCACCTAACTGTTCAGATAAAATTAAGATCGTAAAAGCCCACGTATTGCTCAAGTTGGAGCAGAACGTGGGCTTTGGGTTATTTAAATAATCATGGAGATTAAGTTTGATAGGTATCTTTTATAAACTGAATAAAGTGTGCAGTAGCTGAACTGAATATTTTATTCTTTTTCCAAGCGAGTACATGACTAGTGGTTCGTTCAGGTTCAAATGGAACAAAACAAGTACGACTACTTTCCCGGATCGTATAAGATCCACTCACACAAATGGCATATCCAAGTTTCCGTTCTACCAACAGCATAGCATTCGTCAGTAAATTATGTGTTGCAAAAATTGACAGGCTATCATTCTCAACTCCAAGCCAGCTTGCAATCTCATTTTGTACAATTGTACGTCGGGGCGGAATTAAGGGTAAAGCAAGAATATCTTCAATACCAATAAATTTTTTCTGAGCAAGAGGATCATCACGTCTCATCAGAATCCCCCACTTTTCCTCATAGGGTAATCGAATATATTCATACTTTACAGCTTCAATTGGTTCCAAAAATATACCGATATCGATATTTCCTCGATCAAGTTTCTCTCTAATGTCATCTCCATCTGCGCTGTACAATTCATATTGTACCCTAGGGTGCCGATTGGAGAATTCCTCTAATAATTCTGGCAACGCTCTAGAAACGGCGGACTCAACACATCCAATAGAAACAACGCCACCAATCAAATCTTTTTGTTCTGCCAGATCTCTTTCTGTCTTATCTAGAAGGGAAATAATTTCTTTTACCCGTTGTTGAAAAAGTAGCCCGCTATCGGTCAGCGTAATTTGCCTCTTGCCCCGTACAAACAAACGAGAACCCATCTCTTCTTCAAGATCCATAAGCTGTCGGCTTAGTGTTGGTTGTGTAATGTGAAGGATTTCTGCTGCTTTTGTTATATTGCCTACGTTAGCCACAGTTAAAAAATACTTCAAAACACGAATATCCATTCTAATCATCCTTCCATAAGTCCACTAATGGATAACTTACAGATTATTATACGATACATATTAGGCATGATAAAACATTCATCATAGGTATTAGAAATCTTTCACTTTGGAAATTACCATAGGAGTAGATACTCTTAAACAAATTTATAAGCCTGATAAAAAAAACGGTTAAGAAAGGAAACGATGATGAAGAAAAGAATGTTGGGAGTCAACGGTTTGGAAACCTCTGAAGTTGGATTTGGATGTATGGGGCTGAACTACCATCGGGGACCGGCAAAAGACCGGGGTGAAATGATATCCGTTGTACACTCAGCTATTGATGCTGGCATCACGATGTTTGATACAGCGGAGGTTTATGGGCCATACACCAATGAGGAGCTTGTTGGTGAAGCGCTCACAGGGCATCGGCATAAGGTACAGATTGCAACGAAAGGAGGCCATAAGATTGCTAGCACAACAAATGAACTGGACAGCCGACCAGAATCCATTATTCGTTCGGTTGAAGGATCATTAAAAAGATTAAAAACAGATTATATCGATTTATACTACATCCACCGTGTTGATCCAAAGGTTCCAATTGAAGATGTGGCGTTGACGATGCAAAAGCTGAAAAAAGAAGGTAAGATTCTCCACTGGGGTTTGTCAGAGGCGAGCGCTACAACGATTCGTCGTGCGCATAACGTTGAACCACTGACGGCAGTGGAAAGTGAATACTCGATGTGGTGGCGAGAGCTTGAAAGAGACATTTTTCCCGTACTAGATGAGTTGGGGATCGGATTGGTAGCTTATAGTCCCTTGGGTCGTGGATTTCTTACCGGGAAATTAGACAAGAATGCTTCATTCACGGAGAACGACAACAGGGGCGAGCTTCCGCGGTTTACAAAGGAAGCGATGGAAGCAAATCAGGTGGTTGTTCAGTACCTAAACAAACTGGCTGAGAAGAAAAATGTAACCACAGCGCAAATTGCACTAGCATGGATTCTTGCTCAGAAACCCTCTATTGTACCTATCCCAGGCACAACAAATGTCAGTAGAATCTCAGAAAATGTTGCAGCATCTGATATTGTCTTCACCGAGCAGGAATTGATGACAATTAATGATGAGATTAGCAAGATCCAAATTGTGGGTGACCGCTATCCCGAATCTGAGAAGAAAAAGACAGGCAATTAACAGGTTAAACACCTCACCTTGAATATTCAAGGTGAGGTGTTTTGGTTGTATAGGCGCCCATTGTCATTCCAATTACCATACATTTTATTTTGTTTGGTGTTTGCTATAAACTTATCTAATCTTTTGTTAAATAACTCAGGTTGAGTTTTATAGCTTTGGATGGTGTCGATTCGAATTCTTTTATAAAGATCTGGGAATGCCGCAAAATTCTGATACACATCCGTGTCCTCTTTCAACCTCTGCTCAATAATAGGGTCAATTTTAAATGATTCGTAACTGAGATCAGGGAGAGCCTTTCGACCTTCATCTGTCATTAATCCCAACGATTCAAGGCGACGGGCTCGTTCTTTATTCAATTCAGTCCACGAACTTTTTTTGCTTCGAGGAGATAACCTTTGAGCTAATTGAGTCTGGGAAATTTTCTTTTTTTGTCCATCAATCCATCCAAAACACAAGGCTTCTTCAACAGCATCCAGATATAGCAGCGTACCTGGTGTTGATTTCATACTCACAACGATCCAGCAAGAATTTTCAGTCAGGCAATGTTCTTGAAACCAAGATCTCAATTCGCTTTTTGACTTTGCTGGAAGCAGTTCGTTAAGTAGCATTAGAAATTACGCTATCCAGGAATGTGTTAGCGTCGCGATTAAACTTCCAAACGATACCAAATTTATCAACCAACATTCCGAAGCAGGAAGACCAAGGCATCTCTGATAATGACATGATCACATAGCCGCCTTCAGACAAATTAGTAAAGTAGTTTTTCATTGCCTGTTTATCATCAATAATGATACTAATGATTACATTGTTACCTTTAACCAGCTCACCCGTTACATTCTTCATCGAAGGAAGAACATCCGACATCATTATTTTCCCACCAGCGAATTCTAACGATGACTCCATAATCATATTCAACTCATTTTCTGGCAATGGATAGTTTGGATCTTGTGAAAAATCCTTGAATTTCACTTTTTTCACCTTACTTGCGTTTAAAGCTTCTGAGTAAAACGCGATGACCTGTTCTGTGTTCCCATCAAAATTTAAATATGCAATAACTGACATGATAAAACCTCCTTCTTGTAATACATGAAGTGTAAGCTATAATAGGTGACAGCTAGATTGTCACCTATTATAGCTATATTCGAAATTTATTTACCTAAAGAGGACTATCATGAACAAAATTGAAAGATTAATATCGATCATAATGATCTTGCTGCAAAAGAATGTCGTATCAGCTACCGAATTTGCAAAATTATTCAATGTGTCCAAAAGAACGATTCTACGTGATATGGAAACACTTGGATTATCTAACATTCCCATTTATTCTATAAATGGAGTGAACGGTGGATATGGGATTATGGATGAATACAAAATAGACAAACGACTTCTAAGTAGCAATGATTTAGAAAATATACTAACTGCACTGGGCGGATTAGGGAAAATTCTCTTTAGTGACGAAGTAGAATCAACGCTTAAAAAGATTGAATCGATGATAGGTTCAACGATTTCGGGAGGTACAATTCAACTGTCTTTTTATAATTGGGATGGTCGTCCTGAAATTGTCCAAATCTTAAAGACCTGTCAGGAAGCAATAGAGCAAGGAAGGTTACTTACATTCGATTATATAGATCAAAGTGGGGTCAAGTCACAGAGACGGGTCGAGCCATACCAACTTCATTTTAGTGAAATGAGTTGGTATTTGAAGGGGTTTTGTTTAGATCGAATGGAGTATCGAACGTTTAAACTGTCCAGAACGGATAATCTGAATATCGATATTAAAACATTTATTGCTAGAGATTATATGACTGAACAGAAAACAGAGCAATATTATCAACCGAATCTAATTACAATTAAAGTATTGATCTCACATCGAATAAAAGATCAATTTATTGAAAGATACGGTCAAAAAAGGATTAAGGCTCACAATTCCGAACTGCTTATAGCCGAAATAGATATGCCGCAAAACCACTTTGGATTCCGGTTTTTAGCTAGCTTTGGAACGGATTTGGAAATCATAGAACCTAAAGCATATGTTGAAGAATTTCGAGAGTTTCTAAATGCCATGATAAATAAATATGTCTAAGAACCCATATCTTAATTCTGTTGAATGTTTCTTCTTTGTATAGGCCGGTCTCTTTTTATGATAAGAAGGAGGTATTTAGTTATGGAAAAAGCGATCTACTTAATTACAGGCGTAATGGCTTCTGGTAAGTCAACAGTGTCGGAGCTGCTGGCTTCCAAGCTGGGAAAAGCCGTGCATCTGCGTGGTGATATATTCCGTCGCATGATTGTATCCGGCCGCGAAGACATGTCCGCTGAACCGTCGGAAGAAGCATTCCGTCAATTATATTTGCGTTATCAGTTAGCCGCAAATGCCGCAAAAACCTATTATGAGAATGGTTTTTCTGTTGTTTTGCAGGATAATTACTACGGCGCGGAATTAGTCTATATGATGGAGCAGTTAAAGGATTACCCGGTTCAGTTAGTTGTGCTGTGTCCGAAGGTAGAAGTGGTAAAAGAGCGTGAAAAATCAAGAGGAAAAGTGGGGTACACTGGCTTCACGGTAGAGAATTTGTATTCAGACTTTTTGAAGGAAACGCCTCAAATCGGATTTTGGCTGGATAGTTCGGAGCAGTCCGCTGAACAATCAGTGAACGATATTTTACTGCATTTTAGATGAAAACCAATGACTAATTTCAAGTCGCAAAAAGTCACAGAATGCTCCGAATATGTAGTTTTTTAAACTTTGTACAATGCATAATGATCATTAAAATATGCAATAATAAAGTCCCGGAAATTTCTGGTGGAGGAGGATAAATGTCTATCCTTCACCCAAGATAGCCCCACTGGATAGGTGGGATTAATATCTGCGATTCTGACGTAATTCAAATCCAACTTTCTACAGACCGAGATAGGGATTAACGAGATACCCTGATTGACCTTAATAATCTCCGCGAGTAAATGAGAGTCCACCTCGAATATATTCTTGGGAGTGAATCCTGCTTTTTTGCAAAGCTCGGTTGTAAAAAAGCTATATTCCTCATTATTAGCAAGGGAAATAAAAGATTCATCGGCGACTTTGCTTAACGAAATTTCAGATTTTGTCGCAAACTTGTGTGTGGAAGGTAAAACCAGCACGATATCTTCATTAATAAGGACACAACTCTCAATCTCATCGTCCGCTATAGGTGGACCTGCGATCCCCAAATCAATATCCCCTTTTTTTAAGCTTGCAAGGATGTCATTTCTAGCTCCAAGTCCCTGTTGTATATTGGTATCCGGACACTGGGTAATATACCTGGTGATCAGTCCTGATAGGAATCTGGGATTTGAAATCGATATTTTGATGGTATGGGCCATTTCGTTATCCTGCGTTTGTATTTCCATTCTTGCATTTTCAATTTCGGTGAAAATCCTGTTGACATGTTTCAAGAGGATTTTTCCGGATACATTCAATTGAATATTTCTTCCTTTCCGGTCAAATAAGGTTGTACCCAATTCATCCTCAAGTCTCTTTATCGTCAGGCTTAAAGAAGGCTGAGCAATATTTAATTGTTCGGCAGCCTTAGATATATGTTCTATATAAGCGACGGTCTGAAAGTATTTCAACTGAAGCAGCTCCACTATAGTGCACCTCTTATATTTATTATAATAAATGAGTTTATATATTATCATGTATTAGATTAAATGTAAATTGAGATGTAAAATGGGTTTTGTAATCATCATTTCGGTAGAGAAATCAGACAACAGAATGAAGAAATTAGAGATCGGAAGGTGTCGTTCAGATGAGAAAGGAAGAAGTGATTAAGCAATTTACAACTCCGCTGGATGCAGGGGCATTTCCTTTGGGACCATATCGTTTCTATAATCGCGAATACTTGAACATTTTATATAGAACCGATCTGGAACGCTTAAGAAAAATCGTTCCGGAGCCATTGGAAGTTACCTCTCCGCTTGTAAGGTTTGAGATTATGAAAATGCCGGATGTAACAGGCCTTGGTTCCTATACAGAGTGTGGACAGGTGATACCTGTTAACTTTGAAGGGGAGGAAGGAGATTATCTCCACGCAATGTACGTAGACAGTTTTCCTGCAATCGCATCAGGCAGGGAAATAGGAGCCTATCCTAAAAAAATGGGTAAACCCAGTTTGTATGTAGATTCCGACACATTGGTTGGACTTATGGATTATGGCTCTTTGAGAGTGGCTACCGCGACTATGGGATATAAGCATTTTCCGCTTGATCATTCGGAGGCGCTACAAGAGATTGTTAAACCAAATTATATGCTGAAAAAGATGCCTGATTATGACGGATATCCAAGAATCTGTGAATTGGTACGGAGCCAAATTACGGATATTAAAATTCAGGGCGCCTGGTCAGGTCCTGCAAGACTGGAGCTATTCGCTCATGCTCTTGCGCCAATGGCAGATTTGCCTGTACTTGAGGTTGTTTCAGCTTCCCATATCATAACAGAGCTTTCGCTGCCTTCTCCAACAGTTATATATGATTATTTAGCTGATGAAAAATAAACGTCATTAAAAGCAATCAAACATAAAAGGTAGGGGAATTCCATATGAGAATTGCAATTTTAGGAGCAGGTTCCTTAGGAACCATCGCTGGTGCATATATTGCTGCCGGCGGACAAAATGTAGAGTTGATCGATGTCTATCAAGCACATGTTGATGCATTAAACCAGACAGGGGCCCAAATTACTGGCACTACGGATTTCCAGGCAAAGGTGACTGCCATTACTCCTGAGGATATGTCAGGAACATATGATTTAATCTTGCTTTTAACTAAACAGCTATATAACGAGTCTGTCCTTCAAGATCTGTTGCCGTTTTTAAACGACCAAAGTGTTGTGCTTTCCTTGCAGAACGGTATCCCTGAAGAGAAGGTGGCTTCCATTGTTGGCCGAGAACGGGTAATTGCCGGATCTGTTGAATTTGGTGCTACGTTTATTGAACCAGGAGTATCAAGACTTACAACAGAGTTTAGCCGCTTTAAGCAGTATGCTTTTCAAATTGGTGAATTAAATGGTGAAACAACCGAAAGAATTCAACAGATCAAATCTATACTAGACCTTGTGGGTGGAACACATATTTCCGATAATCTGGTGGGCACGAAGTGGTCTAAATTGCTTATTAACAATGCTTTTAGCGGCCTATCTGCATCACTAAATGTGGAATATGGTGTCGTGCTTGACCATGATATTAGTATTGTGAGTGCCGTCCTTATTGCCGATGAAACGATCAAAGTTGGACACGCAAATGGTGTGAAATTTGCCACGATGAGTGGCTTTGATATTGAATCTTTGGAAATACAAAGTGAAGAGGATATCCCGGAACGAATTAAAACACTTCGGGTTCTCATGGAGTCGTCCAGACTGTTAAAAGCAAGCATGCTACAGGATCTCGAAAAGCAACGGAAGACCGAAATTGATTATATCAATGGAGTAGTTCCGCGCTCAGCTTCAGGCAAACAAATCTCAACACCTTATAATGATATGGTTGTAAGATTAGTCAAACAAGCTGAAGAATCTCAAACTGTGCCTAATTTCGAGACTAATATTAAGTTCTTTGAAGAGCTTAACAATAACAGATGATATAACCGAGTATGTAGATCGCCAAGAAAACGTGTTGAGGATATAATTCCTCAATGCGTTTTTTTTATCGCTAAATTGTTACCTTAAAGCTTAGGGGAATTGGGATAATGTCCCATAGTAGATCTCAGTAGAAACAGCAGATAATAAAAACACGGCCATGCTCAAAGTTATTTGGTATTAACTATCCACTACTTACGGGCAATAAAAGCTTAATCTCTCTTGTACACCTGCTAAGATTTCTTCTGGCATCTCCTTGATCTTGATATCTCCACCTAAGAAAAGTAACCAATTGGTTATTTCGGTTAATTCTTCTGCATGATGAACATTGATGAAGGTCTTTATAACGGCTGTGGTTTGGTAAGGGTTCGTATAAGAAAGTGAAAGCTTTAAAGGATGGTATTTCTTGAATTGGCCAATCGCTTTTGGACCCAGTTCAAGGACAAGGTTAATCATTTCCTCCTGCTTACTTAGTTGTTCTAAAATCTTTTTCTTACTTAACTTTTTTTTCACAGGGAATAATTCTATATGGGTGAGATTATCGACAGATAAAATCCGTCTCTTTTCTTCCTCTAAGTCAAAGCCTTCAATGAGCCATAGGCTTTTTTCACGATAAAGGTGCAAAAGATAAATGGGATAAGACTTTATTTCCATCTCTTCTTGGACGGTAACCAACAGATAGTTCTCTATAAGAAGAAGCTGTATGAGTTTTTCCAACATAGGGTGGGGCAGGTCTGACAGATCAAGCAAGTCGGGATTATGGGGGTTGGTTCCTTCAAAAAGCAATATTTGATTTAAAAGAACAAGGTCATCTTGCTGATTTTCGGAGATGAGGCCCAGTAACTTTTCGGTTAAAGTTTGACGACTCTTCAGATAAGGAAGTTGTTGATTTCGGGTTGCCATAAAGGCGAGAAAAAGAGCTTTGATTTCATTATCCGTAAAGCGGACCGTAGGCAGGACAGAGTTGTTCATGACAAAATAACCCCCATCCCTCCCAACTTCAGCGACAAGCGGCATACCCATAGCTTCAATTTCTCGGATATCTCGAATAGCGGTCGAACGAGAGATGTTAAATTCCCGCATGATTTCGGAAATGGTAAAGTGGGCGCGGTTATTGATATACCTCATGATGATATTGATCCGTTCAACTTTTTTCATGGGTCCCCCTAAACAGTATCATAATTTGACATGATTTAAGGTTATTATAAACCCATCAAGTGAAAAGACAAATCCATTGATAAATTTAAAGAGGACGGTGTTAGGAATGAGTAATTACAATATTGAGGAAAAAGACAGCTTTATCGTTTTAGGTATAGGAACTGAGCTTAAGAGCCACTACACCGACTTTGCTGGTATTAACAAAGAAAAGGTGGATTTTTGGTCGGCTGTGAAAGAAGATGGAAGCCTGGATGCTTTAAAAGCTATAGCGACAAATGACTATATTTTTGCCGTGAACGAAGCGGTGAATAACAAGATGATGCATTATGCGGGCGTCATGACAGAAGAAACACTGCCAGAAGCAACCAGAGTAATCCAATTCCCCAAGGGAGAATACCTGGTCGTTAAAGGGGAAGGGACAACATCTGATGAGTTGAGTAATAACCTTACTGGCGTTGCATTCGGACAAGTTCTACCAGCGGAAACGAATTATGCATATGTTGGTGGGCCAAATACTACGGTTGAGATGGGACAACAAAACGGCTTGTTATTTGGTGAAATATGGATTCCTGTTGTTAGGAAATAAGGTAAAGGAGAGATCGGAATGTCATATATCGTTGATTTTAAAAATGTGTCTACAGTCGGTCTAGAGTCCTCACCAGTAGCAGCAGCGCTTGCAGGTTTGCGTGCAAATGAAGCCCGTTATTTTATGAACAAATATAAGCATGAATTTACGGTTGTTCCTGCTAGCGAAAGTCAGGACACCCTTGACTATGTAACACGAATTTTGAAGGAAGAACGTGATATTGAGTTTGCAGCCAAGCCCTTGGAAACATCAGCTTTTCAAGTGGAAAACATTCGATTCTCCTACGTCTTTTATGAAGATGGTCTTGGACTCAATGTCATGTATACGGTGGATGACCCTAAGAAGCGGGCCGTGGGTTTTAAGCTTTCTGAGGGGATGGAAGTTCCAGCGGAGTTAGAAGGCAAGTTTAAGTTTGCCAGACAGAAATCTAAGTTAGCTGGAACCATTCGGGGCTCATTTTTTGTAATCAAGAGAGAGTATTGAAGTGGGCAAAAGTGCATGTGGAAGAAGCTGAGCATAGCCCCATTGAAAGTCGCTGTATTAGCGGCTTTTTTTGTTTTATCTGTGCAACTAGCTTTGGAGAATCTCTTTCTTGGTTTCATCTAAAAAAGCAGATAGCGCCGGTGTAATGAGGGTGTCTTTTCGTTTAATAAACATGGTCGTTACTGAAGAATACTTCTCCGGTAAGGAGTGGCAGGTTACCTTGTCACGGACTTCATAATCCGCAATGATGGAATAAGGCAGTAAAGTAATACCCATACCAGCACTAACACAAGCAATTATCGTTTCGAGGGTTCCAAATTCCATTAATTTCACAGGCAATAATCCTTCTTCTTGCAGGAGAGTGTTAAGTTTGGCTCGGTATGAACATCCTTTGGGAAAAACCAGCATCGTATGATTTTGTAAATCATGGATCGATTGTATCAAGGGATGTTTGGGTGAAGTGACAAGAACAAGTTTCTCATTGATGACTTTGTCCTGCGTGAGATCTGCGTGTTCTATCGGACCGGAAACAAAAGCTCCATGCAGTTCATAATGCAGAACTCCATGAAGCAGCTTTTCTGTTGGCCCTGTAACTAAAGAGAAATCAACATTCGGATATTTCAAATGATATTGCGCGAACACGGAAGGCAGCCGGACCGCTGCAGTTGTTTCCATAGAACCGATAACCAGAGGACCTGAAGGAATGGAGCTGCTTCCTACTGCGGCTTTGGCTTCGTTAATGGTATGTAGAATCTTTTCGGCGTAACCGACTAAAATTTGTCCTGAAGGAGTAAGTGTAACTCCCTTTTTGTGACGGTAAAATAATGCGGTCTGAAGATCCGCCTCTAACTGTTGAATTTTGTTTGTAACATTGGACTGAGCATAATTTAGTTTTTTCGCTGTTTTGGAAATACTTCCTTCATGAACGGTTTGAATGAAAATTTCCAGTAAGTGAATTTCCAAGTTGACCCTCCTTTAGAAAACAATCTATCTGAAATCATGATATGTAACATCTGATTTACGGATTATACAAGATGGATAAACTCGATGTAAACTATAAAGAATGGAATCTGAATTGATGGGGAGGAAACCTCGATGTCTATTCAATTAAACAATAAGCTCTGTGAAAGCTTCAATATTCGTTATCCAATCGTTCTTGCGGGGATGGCCGGTATTGCAAACATGGCACCCCTAGTCGCTGCGGTTTCTAATGCAGGTGGGTTAGGGACGTTAGGCGCTGCGTATATGAGTCCTGAGGAACTAAGAGGCACCATACACGAGATTAAAAAACGGACGCAAGCACCGTTTGCCGTAAATATTTTTGCTCATGTTGGACCGGATCATTATACGAATTTTGATGCGGTAAACGAAGAGTTGACCCCGATTCGAGAATTCTTGGGTGTGAAGCAGCGTGCTCAAGATGAAATACGTACACCCAATCATTTTGAAGAACAGTTTGACATCTTGTTGGACGAAAAAGTTCCGATTATTAGTACAACGTTTGGATTACTTTCCGAGCATCATATGCAGAAGGCAAAATCGTTAGGCATCAAAATTATGAGTAAGGTCACCACGGTAGAGGAAGCTATTCAAGCGGAGATGCGCGGATGTGATGTCATTGTTGCTCAAGGTAGTGAAGCAGGAGGGCATCGAGGAACTTTTGATATATCATCTCAGCTCAGTGGAGCAAATATCGGAACCATGGCACTTGTCCCACAAATTGTAGATCATGTTCATATTCCAGTCCTTGCGGCAGGCGGAATTATGGATGGTAGAGGGCTGGTGGCTTCACTTGCTTTGGGAGCACAAGGGGTGCAAATGGGGACTCGTTTCTTGACATCAGTTGAGTCTGGTGCACATGAGGTATATAAACGTGTGTTGCTTGATAGCACAGAGGAAAGCACTGTAATTACAAATGCCTTTTCTGGACGGCCAGCGCGTGGCATCAAGAACGACTTTATACAGCATTGGGAAGCATCCAGTATTAAGCCGCTAACCTTTCCTACCCAAAATACATTAACTCGCGAGATCAGGAATGCTTCTGCTAAGCAAAATAATCCCGAGTATATGGCCCTTTGGGCAGGTCAGGGAACGAGAATGTTAACAGATAACCAATCTGCAAGCGATATCATTAATCAAATGGTAGAAGAAGCCAGAGCAATCATTTAGTAGTGATTATAATTTCACATCCAGCGAATAGCGATCGCGAAGTACTGACAAATGGTGGAGCTCATGTCCAGCCATAACAAATGCGATCGATCGAGCTGAAGCAGGATTATCACTGACGATCCCTCTACAGAGCCAAGCTTCTGGTGTGAGGCGACGGAGCATAAGAATGGTTGAGCGGCGTGTGACGGCATATTCTTCGTTCAGATCGGCTGCGGTATACGCATTGAAGGGTTGGCTCTGCATAAGCACGTCCTGATCGTAGCCAGGATGATTCGCTTTGTCACCTCTGGCGATGCGAAGCAATCGACTGCTCATGATGCGTTCGTTATCCAAAAGGTGGCCGATGACCTCCTTCACGCTCCATTTGCCTTCGGCGTAACGATAATTTGCTTGCTCCTCTGTTAATGAAGAAAGCAAAGTTTGTACGATGTTGGCCTGCTGCTCTAACCTTTCGATGATATTTCCTTCAGGAATAAGCCGGATGTAACCTTCATAAAAAGCTGCATATTCCGCTGTAGTAGGTCTTTCAACCATGTAAATGCCTCCTTTGGGATTCATAGCTCTGGAATATATTGTAGCATATATCTTACTTCCAGCATTGAAATTGGGCCCTCCGCTTTATGGGCGGAAGGGCCGATTTCATGTGATTTGCACAGTTTTATGGTTGGGCTGTTCCACATTCAATCCGTACGTCGTATCCCTTTTTGTTGAACAAATTTCTCCAAAATCGAAAAATCCTCAGTCACTTCTTTGAATGGTAGTGTGTCCAGCACCTGTTCCCGATAATTCTTTTTTGCCGCTGCGCTGAGACGGGAGTCTAGTATGCTGAGTATGCCAAGATCCGTTTCACTGCGAATCAAGCGTCCCGTTCCTTGCCTTAACCGGAGAAGCATATCCGGTACAAACACCTCCATGAACGAATTCTTCGTTACAGATGCCTTATATTCATAAATAGGGTCCGAAGGAACAGGGAAGGGCAGCCGGAAAATAATGACCTGTGACAGGTCAGAACCCTCGATATTCACGCCTTCCCAGAATACACCTGTACCCAGGAGCACACCTTTGCTTTTCCTGAATTCGGTGATAACACTGTCCTGGGAAGATCCTTCTTTCTGAATATGAACTGCCCATGTATATTCATCAGGCCTTGAAATCAGCTTCTTATGAATGTATTTCATGTCTTCCTTTGCTGAAAAAAGGACGATCGTTCTTCCTTGTGTTAAATCACAGAGTTGAACCAATTCGTTGTAGGCTGCTTCAAGATAGTCTTCGCGCTGGTCATGGTGGTAATATGGGACTACGTTCGAGATGTACATCATGGTATGGTTGGTGTAATCAAAAGAGGAGGATTTTCGATCCATAAAATCACCCTTATAACCGAGGGACTGCGTCAAATAAGAGTATTGTTCCTCCAGCGTATCCCCGCCTTGGCACAGCGTTGCCGACGTTAGGATAACAGGCGCTTTGCCATTAAATAAAGCATACTTCAGAAATTGGCTTATATCTTTGGGACAGATGCTGATCGTGGCTACTCCCAAGGGACTGCTTGCCCATATGAGATAGTTATCCTCTATTTCAGCCAAAACATGGATGAGGGTAATAAGCCCGTTTATGGCTTCGAAAGCGTCATCAATCTCCCGCTCGTGGCGGGAGGTCAAAATGGAAAGGCGAAGACTGAGATCTTTCAAATCGTTTGAGACTTGATATAACGGTATTCCTTTGATCTCCGACACTTTTATACGGTCGCTATCCTGCTTGGCATGGTGGAGCAGATCCGCATTTATCTGTTGGAAGATGCGTTCAATACATTTTTTTATAAGCTTGGATTGTGAGAAGAGACTTTTATCCCCGGACTGCTTCGTTAGAAGCTGTACAGTATTATCCAGAATGCGGCTGATTCCCCGATAAGTGAACTCAAGCGTTCTGGCATCTCGAACTTTTGCTTCCAGATTATGCGCTTCATCAATGACGATCAGAGCCGGCTGTTCTGAGATGATACTCTTGGTTCCTTCTTTTTTCTTCATCAAATCCCGTATGAGCAGGTCCTGGTTCACAATAATAAAATCAATCTCATGAGCCTTTGCATTTAATTTAGCTCTCATATCGTAAAACAAGCACGCATTTTTATGATGGCAACGTTCAAATTTGCAATCATTTACGGAAAAGTTGGACCATTCGGCATCACTAATTCCAGCTTTAATATCCGCTCTTTCATCAATTTCAAAATCTAAAATGCGCTGGGCAAGGGTAGACAGTGAGGAGTTCGGATTATCAGGCCTGCTCCATTCCGCGGCCCTACTTCGGCACGCATACTGCCCCATACCTTTCCCAACGACAGAGCGAACTGTTGTGAAGCCCAACCTGCTACCAATGACTCTTAAATCTTTATGTATCTGTTCCGAAAGCTGAATGGAGGATGTAGCTATAATGACCGGTTTCTGGGACATTTGATTCATGAGCAGGCTCGGTATCAGGTAGCCAAAAGACTTACCGATTCCAACACCAGCTTCAATCATGGCGTTATGCCCGTGGATATAAGCTTCGGCTATATCGAGAGACATTTCTTGCTGCCCGATTCGCTCTCTAAGACCAATTCGAGGGAACCGATCATAGATTCGGAAGATGGCGTTAACCAAAGAACGTTCGATTTCCCTTTTCGATTCCCGCTTATTTATCGTATAGAGTTCATTTAACCAATTCATAACGATCGCCCCTCTTCCAAATGAATGATCTTCTTGTAAGGAATTTTTTAGTCAAACTGTAATTATCTTAGATACTGAGATAACAGTCAAGTGTTCATAAGGAAGCGATAGAAGGTAAGCAACCAGCTAATTGGTCAGATACGAAAAAACATTGGGCCGAATAAGACGAAGACAGTAATATGAAGACAAGGAGAAGAGCGAACAGGGCACACCAGTGCTTTGTTCGCTCTTCTTAATCAACGGTTGGAATTGATTTATTGAAATTCTTATAATAAACCAAATGATCTGTCCACTCATCGTTTTCGTGTATGAAACCTTTGCGAACACATTCAAATTCCATGCCTACACTTTCCGCAAGTTTCATAGAAGGTATATTATCCATATTAATATGGGCTTCTATACGGTGGAATTTCAGTTGTTCAAATGCAATAAGAAGAGCTTCATTCACGGCTTCTTTGCCGTAGCCTTTTCTCCAATACTGATTATGGATGGTATATCCGAAGCTTGCCCATTGAAAATCCGCTCTTGCTAAAGTCGCAATATCAATCATACCCAGATGTGTACCATCTTCCTTTCTAAATACACCAAATACATAAACGGCATCTGTACGCGCTAACTCTTGATGTCGATCTACAAGATGATGAAACCAATCCGGTGTACATTCAGTCATATCCATTTTCCCTTTATCGTTTCGGTGTTGGGAGGGAAAACGGTTTTCAAATGCATTTAACCAATTTTCATAGTCGTCTTTCTTTAAAGGTCTTATTATTAACCGTTCTGTCTCTGAAATATAATCAAATTGTTCTGCATTCAATCCCAAGTGACATCTCCTCTGAATTATCTTTTTTCATTTACATCATTAAGCAATCCAAGTTTATCATAGGATACATCTGTTGAGAACAAAAACGAAAGGGACATCCATTTGATTAGAAATCACAATTAATAGGGCGGCTAGACATCTTTGCAATAAACGGTTTAATGGTAAAATAGTGAAAATGGTTCATGTTGGAGGATGCTCATGTATAAACTGATGATCGTAGAGGATGAACTGCTCATGCGGGTTGGAATTCGTTCCATGCTAAACTGGGAAGACTACAATTTCTATGTTGCGGGAGAAGCGGGGAACGGGAAGGAAGCGTTGGAACTCGCGCTAGAAGTGACCCCTGATCTAATTATTACCGATATCAAGATGCCGATCATGGATGGGTTAGAGCTCATACAAGAGGCATCTTGTTTATTGAAAACCTGTAAATATGTCATCCTGAGCAATTTTGACGAATTCCATTATGTAAAAGAGGCACTGAAGCTTGGGGCTGTAGACTACTTGATTAAAAGTGAGATTACAGAAACCTCTCTAGTTGATCTTCTTATCACCATTGAAGAGAAATTAATAAGTGAACGTGACACTAAGACCAACGTACCATTTATGACACACGACTATTTCAAGAGCCTGAGACATCTAAAGGATAGCTTTTTCCAAGATTTTGTAAGCGGATTCATAAATGAAAAGGATATGGTTCCCAAAGCTGAAGAAATGCATTTCCGTATACGATCAGACAAGTTGGTCGTCATCCAGTTTATTGTGGACTATTACGAGGAAGCGAAGAGGAAATATGTCGAGAAGGGGGAAAAACTACTTCGATTCTCTATTCTGAATATTATGGAAGAGATCATTCCATCCAAATGGGAGAAAGAGATTTTCGTGGAAAGCTCCTCTGAATATTGGGTTATTGTCAATGTTCTTCCTGGGAGTGAGTCTGTACAAGCTGATCTAAACAAACTATGTAATAAGCTTCTGTCTTCAATCAAAGATTTTATGAATCTGTCACTCTCAGCGGGTGTAAGTACAATCGTTTCCGATTTCCATGGCATAAGACAGGCATGTCGAGAAGTGGAGTTCGCCCTAAGGCAAAGTTTCTTTAAAGGCAGCAACCAGATACTGTACTACGCGGACGTGATTCAAGCTCCAGCTCGGAGAGAAGTGAATGGAATGCTCAGTCCGGAGCAAGAACGAGATTTCCTCAAATTATGGGTGAGTAAAGATAACAAAAAGGCGGAGGAATTCCTTGAAGAAATTCGCTCTGATCTGGAGGTGCAACGAGCAGATGAGAGCAGTATTCGCAAGCAATATATCATGGTGATGGAAACCATACACTCCCATCTCTCACGAGTTACTGAAAGAGGCAAGCTTTCATTTACCGAGAGATCGCCTTACGAAATCGTTTTGAGAGGAGAGTATTGGGAGGATATTCACCAAGATATGCTGGCTCATATCGCGTATTACTTTAAAACCGATTCCCAGATCATGCAGGAACGTTCCTACACAGACCTCGCCATTGAGTTAATGGACAAGTATTATGCTGAGGATATTTCGTTGCATAGTATTGCTAGCCAGATCAGTGTCAATCCTTCGTATCTTAGCCGATTGTTTAAGCAGGAAAAAGGAGAGAACTTCATCGCATACCTGACACGAGTTCGGATTGAACATGCCAAGGCTTACCTATTGAGCAGGGAACTGAGAGTATATGAAATCGCTGACAAGGTGGGCTACCATAATTACACGTACTTCAGTAAGATTTTCAAAAAATCGGTAGGATTCACTCCTGAGGAATATCGAGATCGACAGCAGGGACTCATGTAATCCGTGAATAGAGGTGCAGCATATGAAGCATGCCCGGCTCTTACCAATCAAGTACAAAATCATGGTGATATGTATAACTGTCATCATTCTTCCAGTACTTGTGATGACGATTAGTTCGTATTACTCTTCTGAGCGATTACTGGCACAGAATTATACAAATCTGCTCAACGATCTGGCCAAGCAGACGAATATTCGCATTGACGAGTTCCTAAAGGAGATTGAGAAGATCACACTGCTTGCCAGTAATGGACTTAGCGATAATTTATCTGCAACCCATGAAGGAAGCTTTCCGATCCAGGATTTCCTGCGAGAGGGTGATGAACAAAATGAGATTGCCGCATACAATATTTTGATGAATTATATCATGATGAAGGATCGCGTATTTTCCATCTACCTCTATAATTTGAACGGGGGACAAGATCTCTTCGTCAGTCCTAACCAGCCTATTGACCCGGACTTCAAAGTGGCGAACGAATTGTGGTTTAAAAAGTTCATGCATGATAATGATCGAACCATCACGTTGACAACCCGAATCGATGAGCAATTGGAGAATAAAATTCTGGCAGTGTCACACGCTCGTAAAATTCATGATGTGGCTAGCGGGGAACTGCTAGGCGTGATTGTCGTCAGCATTGATATAAAGTTCATCGAAATCGTTAATCGTAACTTGCAGGAAGGGCTACGTTCCAGGTTCATGATTGTCGATGAGAATGACAAAATTGTTTATAATGTAGATGACCGCTTAATCGGTACATTGTTCCGGGACAACGTTCGTCCTCCCGAATCATTAAATGTTGTGGTGACCAGTCCACTTAGTCAGCAGAAATGGACTACTTACTTATACATGCCTTTGGATGAGCTGACTGCCGACGGCAAAATATTAGGGCATAATCTGGTGACACTGTCCATTGTCCTGGTTCTTTTTGCTGCCATTATTTCGATTTTTCTATCTCATGTCATCACCACCCCCATCAAGAAGCTGCTGCGCAATATCTCGTTGGTCGAGAAGGGGCAGTTTGAACAAGTTGAACATATTCGTTCTCGCGATGAGATTGGGCACTTATCAGTTCGATTTAACAAGATGTCACATGAATTGAAGCGTATGGTTGAGCGGATGCAACAGGAAGAAATAGAGAAGGCAAAGGCCGAGATGCGTGCGCTTCACGACCAGATCAAGCCTCATTTTCTGTATAATACTCTGGGTTCAGTGAAATGGATCGCCTCCATGCAGCAGGCTGACAAAATCGTGGAAATGACCGATGCATTAATCTCGATGCTTCGTTATGCAACTAGATCCGATGGAACCCTCGTAACGATTCGTGAAGAAATAGATAATATAGCGAATTACGTGACGATCCAGAATGTCAGGTACTACGACTGTATTCAAATGAAATATGAGATTGAGGATAGACTGCTCGATTATCGTATGCCCAAAATGATTCTGCAGCCCATTGTGGAGAATGCAATCTTTCACGGTCTGGCCGAACTTGAAGAAGACGGAGTCATTACCATTCGGATTCAATCACGGGGCAGAGATATTGTGATTGAAGTCTGCGATAATGGCATTGGTATGGATCAACATACGATCCAGAACTTTATGGAAGATAAGCTCGAAGCAGACAAAGGAACAGGCATCGGCCTGCATAATGTGCAGCGGCGTATTCAACTTCATTTTGGCAAGCCTTATGGAATACAGGTGGCTAGTCAGATTGGAGAAGGTACGACTTTTACCATTCTGCTACCTGCCATCAAAGAAACACTGTAGTCATAGAAATTATCATGCAAACGTTTACAATGTTAGAACGATTCCAAGTATATTTCGTAGGTTAAACACACGCAAAGAGCTTGCAGGATTAACTGCAAGCTCTTTTGGTTATCCTTTGACACTACCGAGTACCAAACCCTTGGTAAAGTATTTCTGCAAGAACGGATAAACGAGCAAAATCGGAATGGCACCCAAGAACATTTGAGCAGCGCGTCCAGTTCTGGCGTTCATCATCGATAACAGTTGAGTGTAATCGGAGCCGGATTTCAGCATGATTTGCTCAAAGCTCTGCAGCAGGGTCTGTAGGTAGCTTTGTAATGGATAATTGGCTGGATTGTTCATATAGATAATGCCATCGAACCATGAATTCCAATGGCCGACGATACTGAACAAACCGACCGTAGCGAGAGCGGGCTTGAGGAGCGGCAGTAGAATACGAAGCAATACCTGCACAGGCCCTGCACCGTCGATGATCGCTGATTCTTCTATCTCCTCCGGCAAACCTCTAATGAAATTCATAAGAATAATCATACTAAATACGGGCAGAGCTCCGGGCAGGATCAGAGACCAAATCGAATCAATCAAGCCCATTTTGACGACCACCAGATAGGTAGGAATTAATCCTCCGCTAAATAACATGGTCACAATGAAAAATCCCATATAGATATTACGGCCCATCAATTTTTGTTTGGATTTGGATAGTGGATAGGCGGTGAGCACGATCAGAACCAGATTTACAAACGTACCGAGAACGGTTCGTTGGATCGCCACCCAGAGAGAGGAGAAAAATGACCCTCCAGATAATGCAAATTCATAAGCCTTAGTTGTGAATTCAACTGGCCAGAACGTAACACTGCCCGCGGATACAGCGGAACTGCTACTGAATGATACAGCCAACAGGTTG
The DNA here is from genome assembly GCF_900221055.1 of Paenibacillus sp. RU5M. Lineage (NCBI taxonomy): Bacteria > Bacillati > Bacillota > Bacilli > Caryophanales > Paenibacillaceae > Paenibacillus > Paenibacillus sp. RU5M. Next base: position 910,903 of record NZ_OBQM01000001.1, read on the forward strand.
ATAAATGGGAGAATGCAGAGTAGGGAGATTAGAAGCAATATCATGTAGTTTAGGATATGGAACAAACGCCTGCTCATACTTTTATCATAGATCATAATGAACGTTCCTCCTTAGAAGATACGATAGCCGGCTACCCTGTAAGCCAGGAAATACGATACGGCAACGAGAACACTGGAAATGATGGATTTAAATAATCCGACAGCCGTACCAATCGAATACTGTGCCTGCTGAATTCCCAGACGGTATACATAGGTATCAATAATATCTCCCGTCTGATACACGACAGGGGAATACAGGTTATAGATTTGATCGAATCCGGCATTGAGGACGTTACCAAGTGACAACACAGTCATTAAGACAATCGTTGGCATGAGGAGGGGCAAAGTGATGTAGATGGTCTGCTTCCATCGTTTGGCTCCATCAATTACCGCAGCCTCATATAGACCAGGGTCAATACTGGTCAGGGCTGCTAGATATACAACCGTGCCGAATCCGAAGCCTTTCCAGATATCACTCACGATCATCGTCCATGGGAATATGGACGGTGTGCCCAGAAAAGAGATAGGTGCAATCCCGAATACGCCTAGAAATGTGTTGATGATGCCATCGGAGCTAAGTATATCCAGCATGATGCCAGCCATAATGACCCAAGACAGAAAGTTCGGAATATAAACCAGGGTTTGAAATGTACGTTTGACACCACTGTTCAGCACTTCGTTAAGCAGTAATGCGAAAATAACAGGCACGATAATGCCCCCGATAATCTTAAAGACGGACATATACAGTGTATTCCAGATGGTTCTTACGAAGTTTGGCTGACTAAATACATGGGAAAAATTGTCCCATCCAACCCATGGAGAGTTAAAGCCGAGACCCGGATTGTATTTTTGAAATGCAATAATAAGCCCATAAAAAGGGATGTAGCTAAAGATGAAGACCAAGACTAGGCTTGGGATCAACATGAGATGGTAGGGACTCTGCTGCTTCCATTTTCTCAGCATTCATATTCCTCCGTTCTTGGCAACCGCATTATTATTTTCCGTAGGCATCATTAACTGCCTGGGTTGCTTCATCGCCTCCGGCCGCTCGCCAATTCTGGACGACAACATCGAAATAATCGATACGTTCACTACCCATGATGATCTTGGTGAAGCCTTCTGTCAGAATATCATCCAGCGTTGTACCGTAACTTGATAGCACCTCCGGTGAAACACCCCATAGCGCCGTCTTTGTGTAGTTCTCGCTATCGAGTACTTTCTTAGCCAGACCATACGCATTCTTTGGAGCACCCTGTTGCAGATAATCACCAACTGCTCCCGGTGTTGCATTCTTCATAAACTCAACGCTGTTGTTATATTTCTGCCACATTCCCGAAGTTGTGAGCCCACTGGTATCCTCGGATTGAAGGGCTGCTGATACAGCCTCGAACTGCTCGTAATCTGAATTCGGATTAAGTACACGGAACGCCCCGACCACATGGGCAATATCATTGTCGAGCAAAGCGGATAGTGTTTCTTTGGATTCCTTACCATTGCCTTCATCAACGATATAAGCATAGTCATTCAAAATCTTAATCACTTCTTGAGGGCTCTTAAATCCCTTTTTCATGACAATATAATTGTTGTTGGCGAAGAAGATGGATTGTTTCGCTTCCTTACCATCAATGGTAGGGATGATATACGGATAAAAGATCGCGTCTTTACCCAGATTGGCTACTGTATCAACGCCAGGATTATAACCCCACCACTGGTAATAAGGCTGTACGCCCACTTTGCCGGCTACGATATCCGCGTTCATCGCATTAAAGTCTTTGATTGCAAATTCCGGATCAATGATACCTTGCTTGTACCATTCCGACCACTCAGCCAGTGCATTCTTCATCTCAGGCTGGACTGAGCCATACACTAATTTCCCACTGTTATCCTCCATCCACATATCTGGATGCGCATTCCATGCAATGGCGAGCAGGTTGAGGTAATCGAGTGATTGATCTACTGCTATGCCATATCCGCCGTGCTTTTCCATAAATTTCAGTGCAATGTTCTTGATGTCTTCCACCGATTTCGGATCTTGGAGACCCAGTTCTTCTTTCCAATCGTTCCGAATCCAGATGAAATCGGGTTGTTCAATTAATCCCCAGTGCATCTGCGGTATCCCGTACAGTTTGCCGTCCTTTTTACCAGACTCATAGCTATCCGCATCCGTTTCCATATAGCCTTTGAGACGTTCTGAAGCGTGTTGTTCAAAGACATCGGTAAGGTCCATTACCATATCTGCTTCGACTAGCTGCCTTAATTGTGATGGATTAACCCTAAACACGTCGGGGAGATCATTCGATGCTATAGCCAAATTCAATTTGGTATCATACTCATCGCTGACCCAGTCTGTTTTGACATCGATATTAAACTGCTCTTTGTATCGCTTAATCCACACATTATTTGTGATATCATCGCCCTTTGGATATTTGGCAGAAGTATATTCTGACGTTACGGTGTGGATGGTTGTTATTCCGCCCTCGTTGGCATCCGAATCGGTATTGGATGTACTTTTCTCGGTGCTGCTTCCATTTGTACAGGCGGCGACCAATAAGGTCGACAGGCATAAAGACAACATTAAAGTCTTGGTTTTCTTGTTCATTTCCTTTCCCCCTTAAGCGTCATATTTGAATACGTTTTCTTGAAAATAGTCTAAACGAGAAAGGGAGAACGGGATATAAAGGTTATTGACGAGAATCCACATGTTTTTTTACTTTTGGGTTAAAGCGGAGAAATGATAAAAGTGGGTTGTGCACTTTTTTTACTTTTCACCAAATCTTTTTTTACTCATGGCCCAATGACAACGACCCAGATATTTTGATTCGATATTATTACGTGGCGGCAGTATTAACAAAAACAATAGAAGAATCTGGAATTTTAGGTTAAGATATATACATCTGAACAAAAAGGAGCGAATTTCAATGACTAACAAGGTGATTGTGCTTTAGGTTCACAGAAGGATATTTGCGGCATGGGGATTCCTTTTGTGGACATTGCAGTGCGGGAAACCGTCCCATCAATGTTTACTGGAGGAGATTATTATTAACTTTAACGAAGCTGTTAACATCAGCAATACGCATGTACTGGCATTGGTATCGGAGTTGTTCGATCTGGAGGGTTACAACATCCAGCTTATTCCACCTCATGAGGGTGGGCGAAATGTCGTTTATACCTGTGAGCAAGAGGGGTATGAATCGCTAATTCTCCGAGTGTCTTTTTTGCCTGACAGAAAGCGGGAAGATTACATTGCCGAGCTGGAATATGTCCAGTATCTGTTTGATCATGGAGCCAGCGTTTCGAATGTAGTGAGTTCCAAGAAGGGCAGTCTGTTAGAAGAGATCACTTATGATCATCATACGTTTTTTGTCAGCCTGTTTAACAAGGCCAAGGGAAAGTTGCTGGTAGAAAATAATTATCAGTACCGAGAAGGTGTTCCACTTACCGAATACTATTATAATAGCGGCAAAGTTCTGGGCAAAATGCATCAGCTATCCAAAAGCTATGTACCCGTCCATCGCCGGCATCATTTTTTTGATAATTACAAAGGTGAATATATCAACAACTTGATACCTGAATCATTCTCGCTGCTTAAGGAGAAGATGTTCGAACTGCTGAATACTTTAAAAGGTTTGGATACAAACCAGGAAACATTCGGAATGATCCATTTCGATTATAACGATGGGAATTACTCGATCGATTTTGATACCGGTCAGATCACGGTGTATGATTTCGATAATTCATGCTTCGGTTGGTATATGTATGATCTAGCAGATCTATGGACACACGGTGTGGGCTGGATACAATTCGAACCTGACGCTGGTAAACGCAAAGCGTTCATGCATGATTATTTTGAAACCGCCCTCGCTGGTTATACTTCCGAAACCAAGATCGAAGATTCGATGTCGGAGAAGCTGCCTTTATTTATTCAAGTTACCCTTTTGGAGAATATCCTAGGTCAATTGGAGGAAATGCAGCATACGGGCGAAGAACCGGAGGATAACGAAGAAGTGTTGTATCTCATTAAATGTCTGGAAGAGGATATACCGTACAGGGGATTTTTCCATGACATGTATTCGAGTGAAGCACCCTTTACGTTATGAGGACCGCTGAAGTGACATACACCTGAAGCATGAATAACCAGTGACTAAACGAAGAGGCAGCCGGCATAGACCGGTTGCCTCTTCGTTTAGCTATGGCACTCTATTCAAATTTGGAAGGAGGCACGTTGTAAAATTTTTTAAATGCTTTGGAAAAGGTGAAGGGATCGGGATAGCCCAGAAATCCGGCAATTTGCTGGACCGTATATTTTTTCTCATACAGATAGTCACGTGCCCGGTTCATCTTGATTTGATTGATGTACTGTCCCGGCGTAATGCCCAGAATTTTCTTGAACAAAGAAATGAAATATTTCTCAGAGACACCGGCAATGGCCGCAAGCTCGCTAACTCGGATGACACGGTGCAGATTCGCATCCACGTAGGGGAAGACGTTCTGTAGAACCTCCAGACTTCCTTCCGTTTTCCTCGGTTTTTGGTCTTTTAGAAATTCACCGTTATACAGACCTTGCCCGTGAAGCTCCAAAATTTTTGCAATGACGAGAAGCAGGGAAGCCTTCAAATAGAGTGGACTTCCGGAAGCGCCGCTGTCCTGCTTGAACCTTCGATAGGACGAGGTGAACAGTGTTGATTCCTCCCGAACCAGGTTGCCAGGTACGATGCCCGGCAGTTGAAACTCGCCTAGAATTCGCTTTTGCTCGGCAATGCTGAAATCAAAGTGCATGTATATGAATCGGCACAGCTCTCCAGTCGTAGAAGCAATATAGGGCATATCCGGATAAAAAAACACCACGTCACCCTGGTCCGCTGTATGCGCGATTCCATCGATGGTGATCTGGACGGAGCCTGCTGTAATGAACCACAGATCATAATCGGAATGAGACTTGTGCTCCATCCAATTGCTATCGTGAGTTTGTTCCAAATAAGAGCTCATGCGAAGTGTGATGTACTCCGAAAGTTCATCGATTATACTCATATTTACAGTCCCTGCATGCATCTAATTCAACTCATCTCTCTCCACTTTATGACATCCTTCGATTTATCACTAATATAACCAAGGCTTTATCTCTTGTTATCTATCGTACCATATGACATGTTTTGAAAACTATCACACATTCCGATTCCAGCCCACTCACCTATAATGAACTTATATCGTTACGAGGAGGGTTATTGATGAATGCTACAAACACACAGCATCCAAAGGTAGTTGTTATTGGGGCGGGCAGCCTGTTTTTCGGTCGTCAGTCCATCTGGCAGATGGTTCACTCACCATACTTGAACCAGGGAACTTTAGCTTTAGTGGATACGGACGAGGAGCGGCTCTCGAAAATGGTAACACTTGCAGAGAGGGTCGCCCGGGAAAACAATGTATCCTTAAAGATTGAGGGCTCGGTGGACAGAAGACAAGTGCTTCCGGGAGCTGACTTCGTTGTGCTTAGCTTTGCAGAGCAATCAGTCAAATATCGGGGAATTGACTGCCAAGTCTCTCTAAAGTATGGCATTCGTATGTGTTCCGGCGATACGATTGGCCCCGGCGGAATTTTTAGGGCAATGAGAGAGCTTCCGGTTATTATGGAATGCGCCAGAGACATTGAAGAGCTATGTCCTGATGCCTGGGTAATTAATTATATTAACCCGTCTACCGTTCATGGCATCGCATTACATCGCTATGCGCCGAAGTTAAAATCGTTTGCCCTGTGCGATAGTCATCATATGCCGCATAAGAAAGCCTATTACGCTGTAAGAGCTGGAATCATCGAAAAGACAGACGAGTTCACCAATGAGATCGACCAGAAATTCGATTTCCGCATCGCTGGCGTCAATCATTTCACTTGGCTGCTTAAAGCGGAATTCGAAGGGGAAAATGTGATGCCCCTAATCGCGGAAGCCATGCGCAAAATGGCAGGTGATGAGAACAACGGCGGTGATCGCGGAGCAAAAGCTATTTTTAACGATGCGATTACCTACGAACTGTATGATATTTTTGGAATCATCCCCACTTGCACGGCTCATACGAAGGAATACGTTCGGTATTGGCAAGGTCTGGGTAAGACTACAGACGCAATTCCGCCATTATCCATCTGGGAGACAGAGGACAGGTATCAGCGTCACGACGAAATGTGGCGTCAGGTGGATGACTTTCTTGCGGGGAACATCCCGATTGCCGATTACATGAGCACCTTTGGGCCAGACCATGCGACTGATATCATTGAGAACATGGTAGGGAATTTGGGGAAGAAGTTTTTCATCAATACGCTTAATCAAGGCGCGGTAACCAATATGAATGCCGATTCGTTCCTGGAAGTGCTGTGCGATGTGGGAATGGACGGAGTTAAGCCAGTTCATGTAGGCGAGATGCCGCGTGGAGTAAGAGGAATGCAAGAACTTGTACTGGATACACATGAGCTGACGGTCGAAGCTGTTCTGGAGCAGAGCTACGAGAAGCTGAGAAGGGCGATGCTCACTGATCCACTCGTGAGTTCCATCAGTGACGCGGACAAGATCATTCATGAATTGTTGGAACTGGAACGTGATATGATTCCCGACGTCTGGTACAAGGACAGACTGCAGTATAGCTAAGGTATAGATAATGATAAAAGACCACGTTAACCCTTCTGAAGGAAACTACGTGGTCTTTGATTTTATTAATAAATCCTAGTTCATTTAAAAGATAAAGAAGTATAAAAAAGCTTACTGTAGAAGGGATTCATAACATTTGGATAATAATGACATTGACATCTGCGGCGTTTTCTAAAATAATAAATGTAATTGAATACTGGTACCTTTAATTCAGTCCAGAGAGGCTGGCAAGGGCAGCGGATTTTATAATCACGCGTGAATCAGGGCATATCTCCTCAGGGATGCTCTGCGTCTTCGCGCGGATTATGATGTAAAAAGAGGCTACTTGTCAGTGTGTAACTTGACGAGTAGCCTCTTTTTTCTGCTTTTTTTTGGTATCAGATACACTTTAAGCTGGAGGTATTCTGATGAGCAAACAAGATCAAGAGTTTTCATGGCAAGAGGTGCCAAAAACGCAGAGAAATCATTTTTGGAAGACGTTATCCGTAATGTTGGGTTTCACCTTCTTCTCGGCGAGTATGTTGGCAGGGGGTACGCTTGGAGTCAGTTTGACGTTCATGGAATTCATTGGCATCGTACTTGCGGGCAATCTGGTGCTCGGTATCTATACAGGAGCACTGGCGCATATCGCTGCCAAGACAGGCCTTTCCACACATTTACTTGCTAAATATGCGTTTGGTGCGAAAGGATCGTACCTGCCATCGTTCCTGCTCGGCTTCACACAGGTCGGATGGTTCGGGGTAGGCGTGGCCATGTTCGCGATTCCGGTTGCCAAAGCAATGGATTGGAACGTGTACCTGCTGATTATCCTGTTTGGTCTTGCTATGACGGCATCAGCCATCTTCGGTATGAAATCGCTCGTCATCTTGGGTTATATCGCGGTACCGGCAATTGCCATTCTCGGCGGTTACTCCATGTTCGAAGGTGCAGGCTCGCTGGGAGGTCTGCAAGGATTGCTCGATTACACGCCGACAGAGACACTCACCGCGGCAGCAGCATTGACCATTTGTATCGGTTCATTCATTAGTGGCGGAACGTTGACGCCCGATTTTGCTCGGTTTTCCCGGACGTCCAAGCAGGCGGTTACCGCAACGGTTATTGCCTTCTTCCTTGGGAACTCGCTTATGTTCCTGTTCGGGGCAGTTGGTGCAATGGCATATAACCTGGCTGATATCTCAGAGGTCATGTTCCTGCAAGGCCTGCTCATTCCTGCGATTATCGTTCTTGGACTCAATATCTGGACAACCAACGATAACGCCTTGTACGCCTCCGGATTGGGTTTTGCCAACATCACTAAAATTTCGAAAAAGTTCTTCGTCATCGTAAACGGCATTGTGGGTACAGTATTTGCCATGTGGATGTACAACAATTTCGTCAGCTTTCTGAATGTGCTGGGCGCGGCAGTACCGTCCATTGGGGCCATCATCATCGCAGACTACTTCTTCGTGAAGCGCAGAAACTATAAACCGTTTGCTGAGATGAGTTTCAAAACTGTAAACTGGGTAGCAATGGTGGCTTGGGCCATCGGCGTTGCGTTTGCTCAGTTGGCTCCAGGCGTAACACCACTGAATGCACTGATCGGTACGGCAGTGGCCTACATCGTATTGATGCTGATCGTTCCTAACAAAGAATCCATTAAAGAAAAGGGGAAAATGAATGATTATACAGAACGCAAAATTGCGGGGTAAAGAAGGTCTATGGAATATCGTTGTAAAAGACGGGAAGTTCGAACAAATTACGCAGGAGCTACAAGCCACTGCAAATGAGGAAGTACTTGACGTCAACGGTTCACTTGTATTGCCACCGTTCATTGAGCCTCACATCCATCTGGATACAACGTTAACGGCTGGCGAGCCGGAGTGGAATTTGAGTGGGACGCTGTTTGAAGGCATCCAGCGTTGGTCGGAACGTAAAGCATTCTTGACACATGAAGATGTTAAAACTCGCTCCAAAACAGCACTGAAATGGCAAATGGCGCAAGGAATCCAACATGTGCGGACACATGTGGACGTTACAGACCCAACCTTGACTGCAGTCAAAGCGATGCTTGAAGTAAAAGAAGAGATGGCACCATACATCGACATTCAGCTTGTGGCTTTCCCACAGGAAGGTATTCATTCCTATCCAAACGGTGCAGAACTGCTGGAAGAGTCACTGAAAATGGGCGTTGACGTGGTCGGCGGCATTCCGCACTTCGAATTCACGAGAGAATACGGCGTCGATTCGATGAAGGTTGCTTTTGACCTTGCTGAAAAATACGACCGTTTGATCGACATCCATTGCGACGAGATCGATGACGAGCAATCCCGCTTCGTGGAAGTCGTTGCCAAGGAAGCCTACGAACGCGGACTGGGCTCTCGTACAACAGCAAGCCACACGACGGCGATGGGGTCTTATAATGACGCATATACGTACAAATTGTTCAGATTGCTGAAGATGGCTGACCTCAATTTCGTCTCCAATCCGTTGGTCAACATTCACCTGCAAGGGCGCTTCGACACGTATCCAAAAAGAAGAGGTCTGACTCGCGTCAAAGAACTGCAGGAAGCTGGTCTTAACGTGTGCTTCGGTCATGATGACATTTTCGATCCATGGTATCCGCTAGGGACGGGCAACATGCTCCAAGTACTGCATATGGGTATTCATGCTTCGCAGTTGCTGGGTTATGATCAAATCGTAAATTCGGTCGATCTCATTACGAAAAACAGCGCAAGAACGTTGCATATCGAGGATGTATACGGCATTGAAGTAGGAAAACCTGCCAACTTCATCGTTCTTGAAGCAGAGAACGAATATGAGGCTGTTCGCAAACAGGCTGGTGTACTGTACTCGTATAGAAGTGGCCGCAAAATCGCGGAAACAAAACCGAGAGACACGTCAATCATTCTTGAAGGTGGTTCGGAGAAGGTTACGTTCAATAAATAATTAAATAAAAAGTGCGATGCATCAACCATAGCCCTCGCATTAGCCAATAAATCCCCTCAGGGTGAACAGGTCAATAGAGATTCCATGATTGTGGAATCTTCCTGTACAAAAGAGGGGATTTTTGTTGTTCCGTTTTGAAATTCGAGATAGAGACGAGAGAGAGTACCTCACAATGGAGCTGTGACGGCATTTTTTAATTTGGATACGCCTTTCTGTAATTGAACATCTGACAAATGTGCAAATGATAAATAGATACCATACTTCGTACCGTCAGACGTTGAACTGCTGACTTCTGCGTATACAACCCCTTCTGATCTAGCCGACGAACGAAAGACTTCATAAGTGGACGCATCACCTCGCCACCAGCCAAACACATGCAGACCGGCTTCATTTTCCACCCAATCAAACCATGTTGAGAGTTGCTGGTTCAAAAGTTTGAGTAACAGATGAAATTTGCGACTGTATAAACGATTCATCCTGCGCAGATGACGCTCATATTGGCCGCTTGTCATAAATGCGGCTAACGCCCGCTGCTCGATCAGATTGACGGGTCTTGGCTCGTATAATGCCTGTGCCTTTCTAAAGGTGTCTGCCAAAGTAGGGGGGAGAACCACATAACCAAGCCGTACTTCCAAAGGCAAGGTTTTCGTGAAGCTACCCAGGTAGATTACGCGCCCCGCTTTATCCAATGTTTTCAGCGGTTCAACATGCATTCCGCGATATCGGAATTCACTATCATAATCATCCTCGACAATCATGGCATCATGACGATGTGCCCAGTCCAGCAATGTTTGTCTGCGTTCAAGGCTGAGCATTTCGCCAGTAGGGAATTGTCGGGACGGCGTGACAAACAACATACGTGCTTCCCAGTTTTGGGGAACAACGCCTTGACCATCGAGATTGGCTTCAATCAACGTTGCACCTGCAGCCAAAATGGCTTGAGAAATCCCGATATAACAAGGACTCTCCGTCACTACATGATCCCCGGGATCTGCAAGTAATTGAGTGAGTAGAGCTATAGCTTGCATAGAGCCTGCAGTCACTGCAATATGATCCGCATCGACTTGAATCCCCCGCATCCGCCGAAGGTAGGCAGCAATGGCTTCTCGCAATTTCGGCTCTCCTGTTGAACTAACAAGAGCAGAGGTTGTTTCTATGTGATGCTCTCGATTTCGTATCTCAGCATACAATCGATTGTTCCATTCATCGTAAGGGAATTTGGAGAAATCAGGCTGGTATTTGCTAAAATCAATAACTTCGTCGCTTTCTATTCTGGAATTACTTGTTTGTGCATTGGTTTGTGAATTCCTTTGAGTTGTATGCTGTTCAAACTGCTGAATACGATTCCCCCAGGCTGATAAGTGATGAGCGCAAGCTTTCACGGTGGACGCATCATTACTTAAATCCAACTGATAAGCAACAAAGGTTCCTCTTCCATGCTCTGAATGAATGTAACCTTGAGCAGTCAACGTATCGTATACCTGATTCACTGTGCCTCGGGAAATGTGATACGTCGCAGCTAACTCTCTCGTAGATGGTAACTTCTCGCCATGCACCAGATTACCTTCATGAATAGCATCACGAATTGCATGATAGAGAGCCTTCATCTTGGTATATTTTCGGTTCAAATATGAACTGTAAGCTACATGAAATTGCATATGCCCTCCAGAGGTTAATTTAGAAGTGGTACAATAAAAACCGAAATTATTGGATCTTTTTAGTTGTCCATTCTCATTCTATACTAAATCATAGGTTGAAGTGAAACAATAAATTTAATTAGGAGGACTACAATTATGCAAACAGGTACAGATCGTGTAAAAAGAGGAATGGCTGAGATGCAAAAGGGCGGCGTCATCATGGACGTTATGAATGCAGAACAAGCTAAAATTGCTGAAGCAGCAGGGGCAACAGCTGTTATGGCTCTTGAACGGGTACCCTCCGATATTCGCGCAGCCGGTGGTGTAGCTCGCATGGCAGACCCAACCATCGTGGAAGAGGTTATGAAGGTTGTGTCTATTCCGGTTATGGCCAAGGCTCGTATCGGTCATTACATAGAAGCCAAAGTACTTGAATCCCTAGGTGTGGACTATCTCGATGAAAGTGAAGTTCTTACGCCTGCAGACGAAGTATTCCATATCGATAAACATGAATTCACTGTACCTTTTGTATGTGGAGCCAAAGATTTGGGAGAAGCTCTGCGTCGTATTGGCGAAGGTGCTTCGATGATTCGTACAAAAGGTGAGCCTGGAACGGGCAACATTGTTGAGGCAGTTCGTCATATGCGTCTGATTAACAGCCAGATCCGCAAAGTGAAAAACATGTCTAAGGATGAGTTGTACGCTGAAGCCAAGAATCTGGGCGTAGCTTATGAATTACTGCGCGATGTTCATGAAAATGGAAAACTTCCAGTCGTTAACTTTGCAGCAGGCGGTGTAGCCACTCCGGCAGACGCAGCACTAATGATGCATCTGGGAGCAGACGGTGTGTTTGTAGGATCAGGTATTTTCAAATCAGATAACCCTGAGAAATTCGCTCGTGCAATCGTTGAAGCTACAACACATTACACGGATTACAAACTGATTGCTGAAGTATCCAAAAACTTGGGTGCCCCTATGAAAGGCATTGAAATTTCTAAATTGGCTCCAGAAGAGCGCATGTCCAACCGCGGTTGGTAAGCGTAAATAGAACAGTAGTTTTAAAGTAGTGTTATGATTTTACACAACGCTGTATATGAGTATTGAGCCTGAATGAAGTAGGAATAGATATCAAGAAAAGCCGATCAATGAGAAAATTGATCGGCTTTGTTGCGCTTTAGGGTCTGAATCATGCGTTTCATCCGAATCTCGCTCTTAAACCTGTGATAAAATAGTATATTTGAGAGTGAAATTCAGCATCGATGTCGATGAAAGGCGGATGTTCAAACATGTTCAATGTTGCAATCTGTGATGACGAGGAGAACCAAAGAGAACTTGTAAAAACGATGCTTATCTCCTTATCTCTAAAAACGAATATTGATTTTCAAATTACATTATTTGCATCCGGTGAGCAGCTCGTCTCACATTATAAAAACGTTGGAGACACGTTTCATATCCTCATTATGGATGTGGAGATGAGCGGAATGAACGGAATCCAGACAGCCAAAGAAATCAGGAATATGAAGTATCTGGATGTGCAAATCATGTTTCTGACCAGCTACCCCGAGTATATGGTGGAGAGTTTTGATGTGGTTACTTTTCAATATCTGATCAAACCAATCCTGCCGGATATCTTCGAGGAGAAAATGATTAAGCTGTGCCAATATTTTATAGCGCTGGACAAAAAGTATGTACTGATTAAATCAGACTATGAAGAGCTTCTATTGAAATACGATGATATTCTCTGGATTGAGGTCATGAAGAGTTTGACGATCAAGAACAAATTAAAATTGGTGACTCAGGAAAATTCGCATGAGAGCAAAGGCATCTTATCCGGTTACGCTACCGCTTTGAAAGATCATGGTTTCTTGCAAATTCATCGATCGATTATTATCAACCTGATGCATGTTCAGAAGTTTGCGGGTACTCAAGTCATCATGTTAAATGGTACGGAATTGCCTATAGGCCGCTCCAAAGTAAAGGAAGTCAAGGATGCTTATACCAAATATATGATCATGAGGATTCAGTGATATGGATATGTATGTAATCTTGTCCGTCTTCGTCGTTCCTTTACTTATGGCATTTCAGGTGAATTTTTATTTCAATTCCGTGCTGGGCAAGTCCAGACGAAAGCCATATAGAGCAATCTATTTCATTGTATTTGTTGTACTCGGGTATTTCTATTTGGTATCTTCATTTTCACCTGTCGTTTCATCCGTTTTTGCATTGTTATTCATCTTCAGCCTGGCACAATCCTATGAGGTGGAATTCATCATAAAACTTGCTTTTACCATCCTCTATGCAGTACTGCTCACAACGGTAAATTACATTGCCGTATATATTATGAGTGCGATCGATTCCACGGATTACAGCATATGGGATCATTTCAACGTGGATTATCACTGGGTGTTCTCCAAAGTGATGTTGCTTGGTTGCAGTATCATGTTCATTGTTATCCAGATTGTGCGTTTGATTGCCAAACGGAGAAGTTTCGCTGTGCAATATCGTTATTATTTCTTGTTTCTGATCGTACCCACCATTACGATCTATCAGATCAATGTGGCTTCGACTTATAGTGAAAAAAATATATATTACGTCGTTTCCGTGCTGGGCTCTCTTTTTCTCAATGTGTTCATTGTTTATGTATTCGATAATATGGTGGAAAAGGTTCAGCTCGCACATGAAAATGTTCAACTACAGCGTCAGATGGACTATCAGGATGCCAACTATGAAAAGACAGTGCACAGTTTCAAAAACGTGAAAAGCATCATCCATGATACCAATCAGCAGTTCCTGTACATTGAAGAGTGTATCAAGCAAAACAAGCTTGATGCCGCAGGTGAGCATATTAAACTCACATTGAATAAGATTGAAGGAGCGTACCAGCGGGTGAACTCCGGCAATCTTGTTATCGATGCCCTTGTTACGAATACCATCGCCGTGGGGAAGGCAAATGGGATCAAAGTCGACACCCGTATTCAACTCCATTCACAACATCTCCATATCGATCGTTATGATCTGTGCGTTGTGCTCGGCAATATGTTGGATAATGCCATCGAAGCTTCCAAGAAAGTTAGACATGCCGAAGACAGGTATATCCTGGTTGCAATTCACTCCACGGCGTCTGCACTCGTAATCCAGATTCTAAATCATGTGGAGCAAAAATTGACTCACCTCAAGAGTGAGAAGCCCAATCCCGAGTTCCATGGGATCGGCTTAACCAATATATCGAGAATGTGCGACAAGTATGGCGGACATATGAGTATCGAGAATCATCATCGGACATTTAATAACATGGTCGTTCTTCCTTTTGACATGAACAGTCACTGATCATACCGTTCGGGGATTGTTTTTTTCCATTCAGGGTTCGTTATCGTTCTATATGCTTCTTCCCAGATATGATGAATGTAATTATATGAGCAGTATCATAAGGGAGGAAGTTATTATCATGAAGAAACTAATCAGTATGCTATGTACGGCTGTACTTGTAGTCATTCCGATGACAGATGTCAGTGCAGAGACGAACAAGATGGGAGCGATTGAAGATCAGGCTGGGCGACTCGCCACAGAGATGGTGAAGAATTATGGTGTTACAGGTTTACAATATGCGATCATGGATGAAGGGAAGATCATTTTGTCCGACAGTGTTGGATTCCAGGATAAAGCATCCAAGACACCAGTCGACAAGAATACCATGTTTGGAATAGGCTCCGTTAGCAAAATGGTTGTCACGGCTGCCACCATGATGCTGGTGGATTCCGGTAAAGTGGATCTGGATCAGCCCCTCACTTCCTATATTAAAGATTTTGAAATGGCAGACGCCCGGTATACCCAAATAACCCCACGAATGCTCATGAACCATTCCTCCGGGCTTTATGGCACCCATTATGGAAACAGTATGTTATTTGACGATACCGATACCCGCAATCATGATGAATTACTGCTCAAACTAAAGTCAGAGAAATTGAAATCAAACCCGGGGGCCTTTTCCGTCTATTGCAATGATGGCTTTCAGTTGCTTGAGATATTGGTTGAAAGTGTGAGTGGATTGAGCTACAGCGAATTTATTGCCAAGTTCATCAGTGAGCCGTTACAGCTGCAAGCAACCAAGACACCGCTTGATTCTTTTGATAGAAAACAATTATCGGAAACCTATTGGCCTTCGTTTGAAACGAAACTGCCTGTCGAAAATGCCAATATCATCGGTGCAGGTGGAGTCTACTCGACTGCAGAAGAATTAAGCAAGTTCGCTGAAGTGTTGATAGGAAACAAACCGGATATTCTGTCCAAATCAGCAGCAGAGTCCATGCAAAATCATGAATATCGTCGGGGAATATGGGTGTCCGAAGAGAGAAATACCTTCAACTATGGTCTCGGATGGGATGCTGTAGCACTAGCACCGTTCAGCGATTATGGCATTACCGCACTTGCCAAAGGTGGAGACACCATGATGTATCATGCCTCATTAATCACTATACCGGAACATGATATATCAATAGCGGTCCTATCTTCGGGCGGGTCTTCTATCTATAATCAGATGTTTGCCACTAAAGTTCTGCTGGAGGTTCTTCAGGATCAAGGCATCATCGACGAGATAGAGCCTGAACAAACTTTCTCACCACCTGTCAAAACAACGATGCCATCGGAATTAACGGCGTATTCAGGCCACTATGGTACGGTAGGTTCAACCCTTGATATAGAGGTTAAGAATGGCGAGATCGCACTTCCGGCTATGCAGGGAGGACTTATCCCGGAGCAGAATTACGTGTACACAGGTGAAGGGGAATTTACGAGTAACGATGGAAGTGTGAAGGTCAGCTTCGAGAAAGAAAGCAACGACAAGGTATATTTTAAAGTTCAGGCGAATATCACGCTGCCTGGATTAGGCCAAACGGTCATGAACACATATGATTATCAAAAATTGGAAAATAATTCACTGGATACAGCATCGAAAGAGAAATGGAAGGCTAGAAACGGCTCGAAATATTACGCGCTGGATGAAAAGATAACGTCGATCTTCTATCTGGTGCCATCGATGCTGATCAAAAACCTGACCGTAGATGTGGAGAACGGTTATGCGAATGGCACACAAATTGTAGATCCGGATAATGCAGAGAATG
Source organism: Paenibacillus sp. RU5M (assembly GCF_900221055.1). Classification (NCBI taxonomy): domain Bacteria; kingdom Bacillati; phylum Bacillota; class Bacilli; order Caryophanales; family Paenibacillaceae; genus Paenibacillus; species Paenibacillus sp. RU5M. The sequence goes on from NZ_OBQM01000001.1 coordinate 927,252, forward strand.
TTGCCCAGATTCCTGTGATGAACGGAAGAGATGCTTTCGATCTGCATTTCCGTACGAAGAACGAAGCGGAGTACTTAACTCAGGATGGACAGGAGTATATTGCGGAGGAAGCCATCACACCAATCTTCGGTGGGAAAAAAGGCATCACCACCATCCCTTCAAACGGTCAAGCTCGGTGGTATGCCATCGACTCCAGATCAGCGAACAAAACGTTAACCGTGGATTCTCCGGAGAGTGGAGGTTATGCGGTATATAACGATAAAGGTGAAGTGGTTCAATTCTCGAAAGCAACCAATCAACAATCAACGCTGCTTCCCGAAGGTGGTTTTATCGTCTTTGGTGGTGAAGCGGGAGATGTCTTCAAGCTTCAACTAAAGTGATTGCATAAGGAAAAATGATTTCATTCGAAAATATCGGATCTGAGCGTAGGTTGCTCGTGATCCGATATTTTTCTTTTTTTATACGCCCAAACACAACATGATTCCCCTTCATAGGTTATATGGAGTCAGCCTAATTTGTTAATGAAAATTATGTGTTTTCATAACTAAGGAGTTGGATAGATACGTGATTTCCAAAGTTAAGCTTACAGGGCGAGTGGTGTTTAAAGGTGACCCTGGATATGAAGTGGCTCGGAAGAACTGGGATCCGCATACGGACAGATTCCCTAAAGTTTTTGTATTTGCTCAAAAAACACAGGATGTAGCCAATGCCATAAGATGGGCGCGTCAAAATAAGGTCCCTATTCGTCCGAGAAGTGGGAGGCACGCTTTAGAGCCCAACCTGTCACAGGTCAATGGTGGTATTGTCATCGACGTTAGCGAAATGAAGAGAATCAAATTAAACAAAAAAAGCGGAACGGCCGTCGTGGAGACAGGTAATCGGGTAGGAAGAATCGTGGATACGTTGGCTCGACAAGGATATATGGCCCCATTTGGTGACAGTCCAACGGTTGGAATTGGTGGAATAACACCTGGTGGTGGAATTGGTCCACTGCAAAGGACAACGGGTCTCATCTGTGATAATCTAATCGAGCTCGAAATGGTTGACGCTAAAGGGCGGATTATTCGGGCGAACAAAAAGAAAAATTCCGATCTTCTGTGGGCTACACGTGGCGGCGGAGGCGGTAACTTCGGTGTATACACTAAATATAAATTCAAGGTGCGGCGCTCTCCAGCCAAAGCTACTGTATTTAGTATCACATGGCCATGGAATCAGTTCGAAAAAGTCGTGAAGAAATGGCAAGTATGGGCGCCTAATGCCAGTACCAAGCTGGGAAGTGAATTAAGTGTTGGTCCCAAAAAAGGCGGAAATGTTAGCATGATAGGGGTATACCTCGGTTCGAAGAGTGAAGCCCTCCGTCAGTTGGAACCCATTCTTAGCGTAGGAACGCCTACCAAAAAAAGCATTCTGTACCTGCCATACAGGGCAGCCACGAAGTTTTTGCTAGCCCCAGATCCTGTACTCACTCAAAGGTACAGCAACCAGTTTTCCAGTGGCTTTGGTAGACAGCCATTCCCGGATAAAGCCTTCAAAGTCATGCGTGAGTTTCTGGAAAATGCAGAGGAAGGTACACCAGCCGGTTTCTATTTCCTTAACTGGGGCGGTGCTGTAAGTCGAGTCGCTCCTCAAGCCACTGCGTTTTATTGGCGAAGAGCTGAATTTTATGTGGAATGGAACAGCTCATGGGTGAAGCCATCGCGTGCAGCTAAAAATATTGCTTTGACTCGGAACACGAGAAAGAAATTGCAACCTTATATTGTAGGGTCCTACATTAACGTACCAGACCAAGGTATTAAAAATCCAGGGCCGACCTATTATGGCAAGAACTATGCCAGATTGAGAAAAGTAAAAGCGAAATATGATCCGAAAAATGTGTTTAATAACCCGCAAAGTATTCCACCGGCTAAATTAAAATAGGGTACGATTTCCAAACCGTTAATTCTGAAAAGAGTTAACGGTTTTTTTGACCTTTCTAATCGTTGTATTTACTATTTATTGTAGAGTAAGATGTAAAAAAATAATATTCATACTCCAACGGGGTTCTGGTAATTTATTTTAAGGAGGTAAAAGATGGATTACATTTCGTCGATTGAAGCGGCATTAAAGGTGAAGCGCCCTAAATATACCGCCATAGCGGCGGGGCGACGTCATACCATTGGTCTTAGATCGGACGGAACGGTGACGGCAGTGGGTGATCATAAAGTTGGACAATGTGATGTAAACGGTTGGCGCGATATGGTGGCGGTAGCTGCTGGTAATGTTCACATGGCAACGAACACGGGTAATGCGCATACTATCGGCCTAACGTCTCGGGGCACTGTAGTGGCTGTGGGTTGGAATATACACGATCAATGCGAAGTCAACGACTGGCACGATATTGTAGCAATTGCTGCGGGGTGGCGTCGTACCGTTGGTCTTAAATCAGACGGCACAGTGATTGCAGTGGGACGAAATAATGAAGGCGAATGCGATGTAAGCAGCTGGCGTGATATGGTGGCGGTAGCGGCGGGTGACTGGCATACCGTCGGACTTAAATCAGACGGAACGGTGACGATTGTGGGCAATAATCAGTATGGCCAATGTGAAGTAAGCGGTTGGAGCGACATTGTCGAAGTAGCGGCAGGGTATCTTCATACCGTGGGGCTTACATCGGACGGTAAGGCGGTTGCCGTGGGTAGGAATAAACATGGCCAATGCGATACAAGCGACTGGGGTAATATTACGGCGATAGCGGTAGGAAGTAATCATACCATTGGCCTTAAATCGGACGGTACGGTTGTGGCTGTGGGGTTGAATAAGCATGAACAGTGCAATGTAGGGGGCTGGTGTGATATTGTGGCGGTAGCTGCGGGTTGTGCTCATACTCTTGGCATTAAATCAGACGGCACGGTGGTGGCTGTGGGGGATAATGAATATGGTCAATGTGATGTAAGCAGTTGGCGCGGCTAATTTACTATGGACGGGGGAATTGAATTGAAACGGATTGCGGTATATTGTGGTGCAAGTAAAGGTAACAACGCTATTTACGAGAAAGCTGCCGTTCAGATAGGTAACTGGATTGTTGACCAGGAACATGAACTAGTCTATGGTGGCGGAAAAGCAGGATTAATGGGAGTACTCGCTGATACTGTGATTCAACGTAGTGGCATTGTTACTGGGGTTATACCCACCTTTTTGCAAGCGAGAGAACTGGCCCATGAGCAGCTTAACAAAATCATTATTGTGTCTAATATGCATGAGAGAAAAGCTAAAATGATTGAACTTGCAGACTGCTATATTGCAATTCCAGGTGGACCAGGGACACTTGAAGAAATTACAGAGGTCATTTCGTGGGGGAGAATTGGGCAGCATGTCAATCCATGCATCTTCTACAATGTGAACGGATATTATGATCTGATTGGCCAATTCTATGACAAAATGGTCGAAGAAGGTTTCTTAACGAAAACAGATAGACAAAAGATACTTGTTACAGATTCTTTAGACGAAATTAACACTTTTATAAGTACTTATGTACCGCCTGATATTCGTCAATACAATTAATGTTTAATATCAGCGGCAATGTAACGAACGGATGAGTAGAAGGTTCGAAGACGGCACGTTCCGACTGGCACAATCGGTTAGGGCTCCATTGAAAGTCGCTATTATAGCGGCTTTTTTTGTTTTATCTGGATGTGCTACTAGAAACGGAAGATCTCGAGGGCATGGATAGTTGATCTGTCGTGGAAATTTCACCAATGGAATGTGGGGCTCTATAAATCGCAACTTCTTTATATGATAATAGTTATCATTCTCATTTACGTAGTTCGACATTTGCTGTATACTGACAATGACTATGATACATAATGGCCAAAAAGAAAAAGGAAAAGGGAGAGATTTTGAATGTTTTTACGAGTGAAAAAAGGAGCAATCCTTTGTTTAATTACTGCACTTGTTTTTGTGCTTGCAGCTTGCTCCAGTAGTAATGGCAGCAGCAAAGATGCAAACACTAGCTCACAGGGAGCAGTGACGGATACCGCTACGAATGCTTCAACAGATGAGCAAAAAACGGATGCGGATGCTACAGGCGCAGCTCAAACAACGTACCCATTTGTTGTGTCAAACTATACAACTGAAAACGGCACCTGGGTGGCAAAGGAACAAACCTTTGATAAGGCACCTGAACGAGTAGTTGCCAATACACAAGGTGCAGCAGAGTTATTGATTCGTCTTGGTTTGACTGACAAGATTGTTGGCGTAGCGGCGTTGTTTGGCAATGTACCTGATGATATTGCTGAAGATTTCAAAAAAATTCCTGTGTTATCTGAAGGTTATGTAGGTAAAGAAGTGACCATAGGTGCTTCACCTGATCTGATTATGGGGCGCGGGGGATTGTTTGAAGATGCTGATTGGGGCGTTGGCACTGTAAACAGTCTGAATGAGATGAATATCAAAACATTTGTACAAAGTACCAGTGTTACTGACGCAAAATTAGATAATCTATATCAGGATATCACTGAGCTAGGTAAAATATTTAACGTACAAGCGAATGCAGCGGCATATATCGATCAGCTCAAAGCACGTGAGAAAGCGTTATCGGCTCGAGCAAGCGCTGAAACGATCAATTATGCATCTTTCTTTGATAATGGTGATGGAACCATTGGAGTGTACAACGGAAATGGAGACACATTTATTGAAAGTGCAATGTCATTAATCAATATGCATAATATGCTGATTAACGAAGAAGGCACCCTCAGTTTGGAGAAGCTAATCGAGATCAATCCAGATGCCATGATTATTTCGAAATATGCCGGCGGTATTGATCCAGAACAAACGATTGAAAAGCTGCTAGCCAACAAGCAATTGCAAAGTATTAACGCGATTAAAAACAAGAAAATTTACGTTATCGATTTCAACAACTTCTGGGGTTACGGCGATTCTATCTTCACAGGAGTTGAAGCACTTGCAGATGATCTGAACTTGTAAGGGCACATGCGCTTGCTTGATTACCATGATCCGATAAATATCATGTTTATTTTAACGGCAGAACAGTAATTTACTGGGCTGTCGTTTTCATTTTAATATGATCAAAGTATCGAAACAGGATAAGGCCCTTCCTCTTCATATTCGGGAAGAGAAGGGCTTGTCCGCATTAATGATTAATGAAGGATGTTTTTATTGGCAGAAGACCCAGATTATTGCGTTTCCTCTTTCACATCGGCCACTTTTATCACGGGATAGGTTTGAACTGCATGGTCCAAAGTTTGTTTCTCCATCAGTTTCCCATCCAAGATAACGGCTGAGATGCTTGTCGTATTTCGGATATCCTCTAACGGATTCTTATCAAGAATTACGAGATCGGCAAGTTTTCCTTTTTCTACGGTGCCCAGTTCCTGCTCTCTTTCCAAATATCGTGCCGGATTCAACGTTGCTGACTGCAAGGCCTGGAGTGGGGTGAGGCCGCTTTTAACTAGCAATTCAAGTTCATCGTGCAAGGAAATGCCGTATATAAAGTTAGTCATTTCGTAACTGGAATCGGTGCCTGCAAGCATAGGCACGCCAGCATCATTTAACTTTTTGACCATGCCTGGCGTTAGGGAATTGATGGCCTCCATTAATTCCGTTTGTTCGGGAGGGGTTGCGCGAATCACTTCGGCCCATTGCTTCTGCACGGCCGTCGGTACGTATTTGGACCGCGGATCGATTTCGGTTTTGGCCATATTCAAATAGGTAACCATGGTCGGTACAGGCCAGACACCTTTTTCTTTGAATTTGCGGAACAGCTTGTTAGCCTTTACTGAATCATAAGATTGGGAAGCCTCGACCTCTGCGAGCGAATAACCAAGCAAATCACTCATGTCGGCATGTTTGAAAAGTTCATCCTCGATGCTCGAAGTGGCAATAAACAACCCGTGTAGGTGCTCTATGCTCTTAAATCCTAGCTGAACGGCTTCGCTGGCTCGAACCTCTACCGGCAAATGACCGACAACTGGCAAACCGTATTTTTGGGCTTCATCCATGACTGCTAGAAACAGAGGACGCGGCAACCAAGAGTACACTTTGATATGATCCGCGCCTTTTGCCACATTGAGACGTACAGCTTCCCGCGCTTGTTCCTCTGTGCTCAGGTAGAACATGTGTGGGGCTTCGTCAGCAGGATCTCCATTTAGAGTCGAACCTGCATAGAAAAGACGTGGTGCAGGCATCCCGGCTTGAATACTCGTTTTCCATATATCGACGTTTGTCAGCGCCGCGCCCATCTCCCTTACTCCGGTTACACCATTAGCCAGAAAGAGAGGAAAAGCGTCTTTATAGTTATCTTCCAGATGGACATGCATGTCCCACAGACCGGGAATGATGTATTGGGCCTTAGCATTCCGTACTTGCGCGTAATCGGGAATGGCCGTTTGACTGCTACTTCCAATGTAACTGATCTTGTTATCCTTAATGATAATGGTCTGATCGCTGGCTAACTTTCCGGACCTTACATCTACAATCGTCGCATGCTCAAGCGCTAACGTCTGCCTTGTCGCAGGTTCAATGCTTGCATAACCGGTACCTGTAGCGCATGCTAACACAATCCATAATGCCATGAACCCTACTATGTACTTCTTGAAGCTACCTAATTCTCTCGTTAAACTCATTATTGTCCTCCTCATAGATATGAATGATATCAACTGATTTATCTTCATTCTAGAGTGTGAATCCTGATTTTTTATTAATTCATTCTTACAAAAATCTTACGGTTGAAAGGGAAGAGGGAGCAGTAGCCTTTTTTGTTTTTAGCCTTGTCAAATTAACAAATCCTGAATAATCTAACACATACCACAAAAGAGGGGGAAGAAACATGAGCGAAGTTGGATATGGAAATGTAGGCGGACTTGGTGGAGGATACGGTGGCTTCACGTCCGTTGGTGCAATTCTGGTATTGTTTATTCTGTTGGTTATCATCTCCAAAGCATTCTTAGTTTAATATTAAGCTTAGAATTTCCGCTGGCTTTCGCTGGCGGTTTTTTTGTTATATAAAGGTCAACAAAAGCAATTTAAATAGGGAACGTTATGTCATGATTAACTGACATAAAGTTCCCTAACATGATCCTACATTTCTCGCTTATACTACGGTGATCGTTCCATAATACATGTACATGCCACAATTGAAGTTGTACGTTCCAGGTTTCAGATCTTTTAGGGTAATGAAGTTGTCTCCTTTTTCAAGATACACATCTATTCCTAAATCTTTAGACTGAACACTTCTTATACATGTATAACCTGAATGTTTTATAAAATTTATTTTCGTCGGAACGCCAGCTTTTACTTTAATATTTTCTTGACTAAAACCATCTGATTTTACGTCGACAGAAACAATCTGATATCCTGAATTTTCTTGAACAGAATTAGCTTGCTCACTCTGTGATTCTTGTAATTTAATTGCCGATGTATCATTCGGTTGGAATTGGTAAAATAACGTTGCACCCACAGCTACAATTCCAAAAGCTACAGTGAGTATACCTCCAATAAACGGCACACCAATTCCACTTTTATTTGTTTTAGCGCTAGTATCCGTTTCTTGATTCGACAATTGAAGAGCAACGCTCAAAATAAAAATGAATAGGATGTCAACAAATATCATCATGATATAGGACGGACCAATCATTACCCCGAGCATTGCGCCCATCATGCCACCCATGATTCCTGCCAACATACCATCCAAAGTTGCCAATATGCTGATAGGTTTGCCTGTGAAGTATCCGGCTCCCAAGCCAAACAATATGGCGGCAATGGATGGGACTGTTAAATCACGAGGAAACACAATGCCTAATTGTACACCAAGTACAAGGCTGGACATCATGCCAATGGTCATAGCGATCATCATGCCAGGCATACCTGTAAGTTTTTCTTTTCGCTTATACGTTTTAAGAACAATGAATGCTGTAAAAAGTACGACCATAACTATACTTAATATCGCCAATAACACAATCTTATTCCTCCTAATATCCATACAGTAATGATGGTAGTTATCTACTCATAACATTACGATCAAGATCATTCATCTCACTCATGTACTAATATATCAGAATTATCATAAGAACGTGACTATTGTCACAGACAAGTCAAAGGATTGTCGTAATAGTATGAAGATAAATTGACATTTTGTTGATATCTCTTTCTATAATCTATGTTTAGTTCTTAGTTAGAGTATGGTCTAACCTAAATATAAGTTTCACTCTATATCAAAAAAATCAAGTGTCATTTTGGCCATTTCTTCTTTTGACTCCGTACAACCGCGTATTATCCACTTTTTTAATATGCTCCATAACCCCGCAGCCACCATCGTTCTCATATAATCTTTTTCAATTTCGCTATGGTACTCATGCTTAGTACCTATGATATGCTCCATCGCTTCCAAGTAAAGAACGTATTGGTCGTTAAGAAGTCCAAATAATTGATTTTCGATTAAAATGTGCAGAAAAACGTTATGTTTCTCCCAAAATGTGAAATAGGCAAGGGGCATTTCATGAGGCCCTAAGTTTTGATCACTAATATATTCAAAAAAATCCTGAAACATTAAATCAATGATTTCGACGAGTACAGATTCCTTGGATGTGAAGTTGCGGTAAAAGGTTTTTCTTACTAGACCGGCTTTATCACACATCTCTGTTATCGTGATTGCGCTATAGGGTTTTTCCTGTAAAAGTTCAATTAAAGCATCACATAACCATTTCTTTGATCGTTGAGCAATAGGATTAACGCGAGTAGACATGTCACAAATCACCTCTAATGTGTAACCTCTGTCACACGTATTGACTGCTTTATAGACATCCAATTATAATCGAACCCAACAAGTTACACAAGTGTGACACTAATGGGAAGCGGAGGAATTTAGGATGAACAAGGTAGTGACTTTAGCACATACCTATGAAGATTACAAAAGATTAGGGATTAATAAAGAACCTGCCAATTGGGAAGATGGTATGAGAACAGATGGTCAAGCAGGTAGTTATGAGTGGTGGTATTTTGACGCCGAATTTACAGATGGTACTAAGATTGTGGTCGTGTTCTACACGAAGTATGAGTTAGACCTCAAAGGTGAGGCATGCCCAACAATAAGGTTTGATCTGACGATGCCGGATGGTAGAAACATTTCGAAAAAAATATCCGAAGAGAAAGGTAGTACAATCCGCGCTTCCAAAGAAACATGTGATGTGAAAATTGATAGAAGTAGTATCCAATACTCCAATGGGGATTATATAATCCATTTCGTTGACGATGACATTGAATATCGCTGTACCATGAAATCTATCGTGCCCATGTGGAGACCTAAAACAGGACATATATTTTTTGGAGAAAAACAAAAGGACTTCTTTGCATGGTTCGTTGCCCAGCCTTCTGCCGATCTGGAGGCCGTACTTACTGTAAATGGACAACGCCGTGAATTAGTTGGTAACGGATATCACGATCATAATTGGGGAAACGCAGAAATGAACAAGCTCATCAACCATTGGTACTGGTGCCGTGCTAATATTGGACCGTATACCGTGATATCTTGCGATATCATTGCGGAGAAAAAGTATGGTTATACACGCATGCCTATCATCATGATTGCTAAAGACGGTGTGATTCTGGAAGATCGTGAGGAGAACACGAGGATAGAACGAACGGATACGATTAAGCATCCCTTTACAAAGAAATTCATGGATAACCAATTGAAATTTATTCAGTCCTCTGGCAATAACACTTCTTATCAAATTGAGTATCATCGGGAAGCGGATATCGTTGCAAGTTCTCTATTGGAGGGCATGAAGCTTTCTTTACCGATGCGTGTGGCTGTAAAAGTCTTGAAAATAAATCCAACATACGTTCGTAGTATAGGGACAGTTAAGTTGACCGTCAATGAGAATGGGAAGCAAGAGGTACATCAGCAGGAAGGTCTCTGGGAACAGATGTTCTTTAGCAACATCAAAGACGCTATTATTTGTGAATAACAGGAGGAAAAAGAGTCCTATGAAAGTGCTTATTATATTTGACCATCCTTACACAGCTAATTCTTCTGAGAATGTTCCTCATCATAGAAGCTATTCAGCAGCATTATTGGCTTCGGTTACTAGAGGGCTTCAATCCAGTGGACACAACGTAGATCTCATTGACTTGCACGCAGATGGATTTAATCCTGTGATGTCAGGGGCAGAACTCTCGGCGTGGAGACAAAAGAAAACCCTTGATCCTCTGGTAAAAGATTATCAAAAAAGATTGCTTGCAGCGGATCATATAATCTTTATTTTCCCAATATGGTGGGAAGCGATGCCTGCATCAACGAAAGGCTTTTTGGATAAAGTGTTTGCCAAAGGAATCATTTATGAGGAACCTAAAAAAGGTAGGCCCTTTGTTAGCCAGTTAAAAAAGCTTAAGGGAGTATCGCTATTAACAGTAATGGCCACTCCAGGGTTCTTCTATAGATGGATATTTGGTAATCCCATAACTAAAATACTATTTCGTGGTACATTTCGGAAAATGGGGTTTCACAAGTTGAAATGGTATAACTATGCTGGTATGGATGGTCGTACACTAGAAGTTAGAACGAAAGCATTAGAAAAAACAGAGAAGCGCTTTGCATCATTCTAGTCGATAACTCGAAATTTATTTGCAAATTGCAAGTAATGATGATGAACATGAGCAAAAAAACACTTTATTTCCTACGCACAGGCAACTCGTGTCGGAGCCAAATGGCTGAAGGTTGGGCTAAGAAATACCTGAGTGAGGACTGGAACATTTATAGCGCAGGAATCGAAGCACACGGTTTGAATCCAAAAGCTGTGGAAGCGATGAACGAAGTAGGTATTGATATTTCGAGCCAAACTTCGGACATCATTGACTCCGAGCTACTGAACAGTGCAGATTTCGTCGTCACATTATGCGGGGATGCGGCAGATAAATGTCCAATGACCCCTCCACAAGTGAAGCGAGAACACTGGGGATTCGATGATCCCGCGAAAGCACAAGGTACAGAAGAAGAGAGATGGGCTGTATTCCAAAGGGTTCGTGACCAGATTGGGGAGCGCATGAAGACGTTCGCTGAAACAGGCAGATAACACAAACAGAGCTTTCCTGCAACTTAACATTATGGATCCAATACTTAGAGGGAGCAATAGCTGAGCGGGAATGGATTAAGAAGATTTAGAAAGCTTCGAATAACCACACCGTGATTATACCGTGGGAACCCAAAGAAGCCGTTAGTTATGACAGTTTAAAGAAGTGGACTGAAGTCTAGAGAGTGATGTGGTGGCAAGAGATTAACGCGAGTCATTAATGGAGGTTCAAACTGCTGTTAAACATAACGCAAAAAGCAAAGGGTACCACCGCTGGTCTGAACAGATCAGCGGCTTTTTTATTACATTTTAAATTCATGGGCAAGAATAGGATGCATAGACCATAGCTAATGATGTGGTCTCATACGTTTCTCTCCAAATCGGTTAACTATGAGCCTGGCGATAAGCTTTTGGCGTCATATTGTAAGTCACTCCGAATTTTTGATAAAACGAATTCAGGTTGCTGATTTGAACCTTCTCTGCAATTTCTTGAATCGATAATGAAGTATTAGCCAAGTAATAACAAGCTAACTTCAATTTCAAAGAAACCTGAAGTTCTTTGAAATTCTTTCCCGATTTTTCCTTGATAAGATATGAAAGGTATTTCGGATGATAACCAAACTGTTTAGATAATGACGTTAAGGTGCAGTTCAAATATTCCTTTTCAATATAACGCAGGATATCCACTATATTGCCTGAAGAATCGTTGGATAACTGAATTTTCTGATTTTCGGAATCATCCTGATATATACGCAGTAGCTCTGTAAAAATAATCACCAGATACGAATTGATAATCTCACTTGAGTACATACGCAAGTCATAATACTCACAAAGCAAATCGGCAAACAAACGTTTAATTTTATGGTTACCTTTAGTACGGAAGATCAGAAAGTTATCATGATTTTGACTGTTGGATATGGCTGAAAGGATTAGGTTGGATACAATGCTTTGTTTAGCTAATCGGCTGAGGAAATTACTTGATAAAAATTGGTCACTCATACTGATATTGATGACAAGATCGTTTTCCCCGATCTTGTTTTTCATACGAATAACGTCTTTATCAAAAACACAAACATCACCCTCCTTTAACGTTATGGTTTTATCATCCACCACATACGTGCATTCTCCTGAGTATATATAGTTCATATTGACATTGGTATGAACGTAAAGAGGAACGCTAGTAAAGCGAGAGTCCTTACTAATGGCGATTCCGGTTTCAATGACATTTAGAGGTTTAAAGCGATAGACCATATGCCCCCGGACATCTACCTGAATCATATCTTGGTAGATCGGGCTTACCGCATCCGGATTAGCCAAATACTTTTTTTCACTATCGGTGTATGATTTTAGAAAAAAATCCAATTGGTTATAGTCCATATCACCCAACCTTACCTTTTGATATAGTATAGCTTTCTTTATGATATTGTTACCGCTTCCAAAGCCTTTTACAATTTAAGTGTATCACTGGTCATACATTTTCCGCAAATTGAAAAGTGATATTAAGTCAGGGAATAGGGGGAAGAAGATATGGACTACAAGCGTACAGGAAGTAACATCATAAAAGAAATCGGGGGCAGAGAGAATGTCAACCAGTTAACGCATTGCGCTACAAGATTACGTTTTACGCTTCAAGATTCAGCTAAGGCAGATCAAGAGAAGATGAAGGCGATTCCTGGTGTCCTTGGAGTGGTTAACAGCGGTGGACAGTTCCAAGTTATCGTAGGACAAGAGGTGGCGCGAATATACAATGAGATCGTTCCATTGTTAAGCGATAACACTTCTGACCAGGAAGAGATCAAAACCGAAGATTCAAACGTCTCTGCAAGAAAAGAGTCTGTCATTTCGCGTTTGTTGGGTACGATTTCTGGGATTTTCACGCCCATACTGCCTGCTATCACTGGGGCTGCAATGCTCAAAACGCTTCTCATCATTGTAACGATGACTCATCTTATGTCCAAAGAAACACAAACCTATGCCATTCTTAACTTTGTTACAGATGCGGCTTTTTATTTCCTGCCGGTTATGCTGGCATTCTCGGCAGCAAACAAATTTAAGATGAATCCAATGATGGCTGTGTCCTTAGGCGGCGTTCTATTACACCCGAGTTTTGTGGCTATGGTAGAAGCCAAAGACCCTGTTTACTTTTTGGGGATACCCGTATCCTTGGTAAGCTATGGTTCATCCGTTATCCCGATTATTTTGGTGATTTGGGCTGCTTCTTATGTTGAACGGTTTGCGGATCGGGTAACCCCAAAATCAGTTCGTTTCTTTATGAAACCGTTAATCACTTTACTTGTAATGGCACCGGTTGCCCTAATTTTTATAGCTCCACTAGGTAACATCGTTGGAACATATGTTGCAGTGGGAATCAATTTTTTGAATAACCATCTCGTGTGGATTTCACCTTTCATTTTTGGTATTTTCGGGCCGGTATTTATCATGCTGGGTATGCATTACGCTGTTACCATACCCATTGTCATTCAATCCATTACAACCTATGGGTTCGATATGATTGGCGCCGGATTTCTGGTGGCTAACGTTGCACAAGGCGCAGCTGCATTTGCGGTGGCCAGACACGTCAAGAATGATCCGGATTTTAAAGTATTGGCTAACTCCGCGGCTTTTACCGCTCTCCTCGGCGTAACAGAGCCTGCCATTTACGGGGTGAATCTCAAGCTGAAAAAACCATTTTATGCCGTACTGGTTGCCGGAGGAATTAGTGGATTGTTTGTTGGCCTTATGGGAGTTAAGAGACTGGCGCTTGCTCCGACTGGATTACTGACTCTACCCATTTTTGCAGATCCAAATCATGCGATGAATCTTGTGTATGCAATTATCGGCGCTATCATCAGTTTTATCCTGTCCTACTTCTTAACAACCGTACTGTTGAAAAAATCTAAACACTAAACATTAGAATTACAATCTTACTTTTTGTTATTTTTATTTGATCTTTTGACATTGTTCCATCACCTTAAGTCTTTATATGATAAGGATGAGGGTTCTGATTAAACCCCATTCAAAAATAGAAAAATGTAAATATTGATTGGAGGATATGAATATGAGAACAGGATTTTCGGAAGATTTCTTATGGGGCGGGGCAATTTCAGCATCCCAAGCGGACGGTGCCTATGACGTGATCGGAAAAGGTTTGGATACCCAAGACTTGCGTTATTTTGACAGCAACTGGACCAAAGAGGAGCGTGACCATCATCGTAACATCAACATGACTGGTGAGCGGTTCAAGCAAGCATTATTGGACAAAGATATGACTCATTACCCATTTCGCTGGGGAATTGATTTTTACAGCAACTATAAAGAGGATTTAAGATTGATGGAAGAATTAGGATTAAAAATCTTCCGGACATCCATTAACTGGGCTCGAATCTTTCCTAACGGTGATGATGCAGAGCCGAATGAGACAGGTATACAGTTTTACATTGATTTGTTTGATGAATGTCGCAAAAGAGGAATGAAAGTCTTTGCCACAATCCTGCATTACAATATTCCGGTTAACTTGGTTACGAAATACGGCGGCTGGAAAAACCGGCAAACCATCGAATTTTACTTGCGATATGCCAGAGTGCTGTTCGAAAGACTGGGAGATCGGGTGGATTATTGGCTGCCATTCAATGAGATCAATGCCGGCAAGTTTAACCCCTATAACGGTGTGTGCTTGATAAAAGATCAGGAAGAAGACTATGAAAATGCAATTTACCAATGTCTACATCACCAATTCATAGCGAATGCCCTAACCGTTAAGCTGGCACACGAGATCATCCCGGGCTCTAAGGTAGGCGGCATGATTGCCCGTTTCACGACTTATCCTGCGACCTGTAAGCCGGAAGACGTAATGCAGTCTATTTTAGATGAACAATATGCCAACTATTTTTATACGGATATTATGGCGCGAGGCAAGTATCCCGCTTATATGGAACGTTACTTTAATGACAACGACATCAATATCCATAAAGAAGCGGATGACGATAATATTTTGCGGGAATACACTGTTGATTTCCTGAGTTTTTCTTACTATATGTCCATGGTAGCGACAACCGATAAAAACTGGGATCGAACCGGCGGGAACCTAGTGACAGGAAACAAAAATCCGTATCTAAAAGCAAGTGATTGGGGCTGGCAAATTGACCCGATTGGTCTGAGGGTTTCTTTAAACCAAATGTACGATCGTTATCAACTGCCCATCTTCATTGCGGAAAATGGAATAGGTGCCCTTGATGAATTGAATGAAGGCGAAATTCATGATTCTTACCGAATTGACTATCTCAAGGAACATTTCAAACAAATGAAAGAGGCTATTATTGATGGAGTTGAATTAATCGGCTACACGATGTGGGGGATTATTGATATTGTTTCCTGTGGTACGATCGAAATGAGGAAGCGTTACGGTGTAATCTACGTTGACCGGGATGACCGTGGACAGGGTACGAATAAACGGTATAAAAAGGATTCATTTTATTGGTATCAAAATTGTATCAAAAGTAACGGTGAGCATTTAGAAGATTGAAGACAGTAATGGGATTAGAGGCAGACTTCTGCAAAGGAAAAGAGGAAACAACATGTTTGGATTTAAAAGAAAACAAGAACATACACTGGAGATTTTTTCCCCAATTCAAGGTACAACTCGTTCTTTGGATGAGGTAGAAGACGAAGCTTTTTCCAGCAGAGCGTTGGGCGACGGATTTGCAGTTGAACCTTCCGAAGGAAAAGTGACAGCGCCATTTTCGGGTAAGATTGCCCATATCATGGAGAAGAGCAAGCATGCACTCATTCTTGAGCACGATTCTGGTGTTCAAATTCTAATTCATGTCGGCATGAACACGGTATCTTTAAAAGGTGAAGGATTTACTGCTCATGTACAAACCGGAGATCGTGTCGTACAAGGTCAAGTGCTGCTTGAGTTTGATATTCCTTTAATCAAGAAGGCTGGATATGAACTATTGAGTCCAGTTATTGTTCCAAACGGCCAAGAAATAGTGAAAGAGGTACAGGTTTTAGGCAAGGGAGCAGACTTGATGATTGAGGTTAAGTATTGAAACCCAAGAAAAACTCTCTACAAGGAATTATACTTTCTTAAGAAGTAATCCTAACATTTTTTAAGTATAAGAAACTTGTAGCCTATTAA
Organism: Paenibacillus sp. RU5M; assembly: GCF_900221055.1. Lineage (NCBI taxonomy): Bacteria > Bacillati > Bacillota > Bacilli > Caryophanales > Paenibacillaceae > Paenibacillus > Paenibacillus sp. RU5M. Next base: position 943,452 of record NZ_OBQM01000001.1, read on the forward strand.
ACGGCTACAGGTTTCTTATCGTTTAGTGGTATTTCTAATGATCGTTCGGTTTTTCTACCTGTAATAAAAGTGATGGCCCGTAGCCCAAAAAAGCTAATCACTAGTTTGATGGTTAATTCCATAAACATATTTATCTAACCTCCCCAATGAACAAATCATTGATGAATATATACCCGGTCTATTGGATTGAAAACATACATAACATGTAAGTTTAGAGAAAAGAAAATGGAGCCTGCTATCCTTAAGATAGTAGGCCCCTAGTTATTATATTTCTTTGATATTGTCTGTATTTTTTTTGATCAAATGCTTTTAATTAATTTACTGCGGTTTTAGTTTTAGTGTTACCCTGCTGATTTTTTAAAGCCTCGACAGGTTCATCACTTACTTCCGCACGTTTAATGAAGAAAACTAATATTAATGCAACAATGTTAATTCCAAGTGCGATATAGAATGAATATTGAATTCCGGCTAGTAACGCTTCTTGGGTTAATAAAGCTTTATTGGCTGCTGTCAAAGTTGTTGGATCAACACCAGTCATTAAATCTTCAGCTTTTGTTTTTGTCACCGAGTTCATAATCGTAATCAGAATAGCCGTACCAATCGAACCGGACACTTGCTGAGCTGTATTGTTGACAGCTGTACCATGTGGATTTAAGCGTGTTGGCAATTGATTTAGGCCGTTTGTCATAATAGGCATCATCACCATTGCCATACCAAACATACGCAGAGTGTACACAAGGATAATATAAGTGTGAGTCGAGTCGATTTGTAGGTTTGCCAACATGTACGTTGAGATCGCTGTAATCGTAAGTCCGATTACGCCAAGAACACGTGGGCCGTATTTATCAAATAGTCTACCTGTAATAGGTGACATAATCCCCATGATTATCGCACCAGGCAACATCATTAAACCTGAATCAAGTGGTGTAATACCTCTTACGTTTTGTACGTATGCCGGTGTTAAAATCATTCCGGAGAACATCGCCACTGCGTTTACAATCGCAATAACAGAGCCAAGGGCAAACATCGGATACTTGTAAACCCGTAAATCCAATAATGGCGTCTCCATTTTCAATTGACGGACAACGAAGGAGATCAGAGCAATAGCTCCGACGATTAAAGTGATTAAGACAACTTGATCTGTCCAGCCATCTGAACTTGCAGAACTAAACCCATATAACAAACCACCAAAACCAATGGAAGATAATATGATCGAGAAATAGTCCAGTGTTGCATTTTTGTTTTGCTGCATTATATTTTTGGATTTCCAAATCCCTAATAGTAAACTAATGACGGCTAACGGTAAAATCATTTCGAAAAGCAAGCGCCAGTCATAATATTCTACAATGAAACCTGATAATGTTGGCCCGATTGCAGGGGCTGTAATCATAACTAATCCGAAAATACCCATTGCTGTTCCGCGTTTTTCGCGTGGGAAACTTACCAGCATAATATTCATTAACAGTGGTCCCATTACTGAAGAGCCTGCTGCTTGAACCATTCTTCCTGTAAGCAATATGCCAAAGTTTGGTGCAACGGCTGCTATGGCCGTACCTAAAGTGAAGATGGTCATGGAAGTAATAAACAAACTTCTATTGGAGAAACGTGTTAATAAAAATGCTGACGCCGGAATCAATATACCACTGACCAGCATATAGCCAGTAGAAAGCCACTGGATCGTGGAATAATCTTTAATGTTCAAATCCACCATGATGGATGGCAGCGCTACATTTAAGAGCGAGTTATTTAGAAATGAAACAAATGCACCAATAAAAAGAATCGCAATCATTAAATAGGGTGGTTTTTTTTCTTGTAAAGCTGAATCCATATATGTCTTTTCTCCTTTTTTACACTTCATTTAATCCCTTAGTCGTTTAAATATTTGTGTATAAACATCTATTTATTTAAATTTTTTTAAATCCTTTTTTTAGCAGTTCCATCTGCTCACCATAATTTTTTAAAGCTTCATCATAGGTTAAATCTTTTACGAATATTTGAATAAGGTTATCAAAGGTTACAGCTATAATGATTTTTAAAATATGTTGCAATTCTCGGTCCCCTTGTATATTTAAAGTTTCCGTATTCATTAACCCAATGATAGGTAAAAGATGGCTATCCCGATTTTCTTCATAAATGTTCTTCGTAAATGTTTTTTCCGTTTTATAATTCATATTTAAAAAGGCATTTCTAAAAAAGTTTTTGTGTTCTTGATTAGTGTGATTCTGAATCATAAATTGAAATGAATCGATAAAAGCTTCGAATATATCTCCGTTGTTCTCCTTTAAAGCTGCGATAAATCGGTCACTATTTTTTTGTGAGGACTGGTTCAACAGGTAATAATACAGATCCTCTTTTTCCTCAAAGTATTGATAAAAACTTCCTCTAGAGATCCCCGCGTCTTTGATGATATTGGCAATAGATGCTTCGTGTAATGGAACTCGAGAAAATTCCCTTTTAGCACATTGAATTAACGTGTCCTGTTTATCTTTCGATAAGTGAAAAAATGTTTTTTTGGGCAAATATGATCCTCCAATCCTAATAAGTGACACCGTGTCACAATTGCTGATTAATGAATTATATATGACACTTGTGTCACAAGTCAACAATAAAAATGACACAGTGTCATATGTGGAAAAAGTTTATTTAAGTTTATTTAACATCCACAGTAAGAGTGAATTTTTCAATGAGTATGGCGCTAATACCTGATATTACGCAAAAAATGCTGAACGCTCAATTAAGACGTTTAGAAAAGAATGCACGAAAGGTTTATAAAGAAATCCCACCCAAAGTGGAGTATGAGTTAACGGCCTACGGATGGGGCTTAAAACCCGCGCTAGATCATTTGTGATATTGGGGAGAAGAACATCTGGAGAAAATTCATGGGGACAAATCCAAGGTTTTGGAAGAGTTTTGAGGCTGTAGCGTAAAAAATCTTCGTAAAAAGCGTGGACACCTACGATTCCTACTTTTTTAAAATTATAAAGGTATTTCAATAAAGTTGAAGAATACCCTATTAGAGATAGAATATAAATTTTAAAAGGGGAATGAAATGATTAAACGGCTTACTAAGAATATACCGATATGGTTTCTTTTTGTCGGGATAGTGGTATTTATTCTACTGTGTATTAATTTTTTTGAAATGAATACTAGAATTAATATGCTTGCATTGGTAATTTTAAATATTGCTAATACAATTCGATTGTGGAAGAATGAACGTCAGTCAGCAATGATGTTTTTATTGCTGGGTGTTTTGTGTACGTTCTTTCTTATCAGGTCTTTAATTTTATATTGATTCCGAAGATTGGGAATTATTCATTCATAATATAAGGGTAGTTAAAAAAGCCGATAAACACAACAGCTTCTGTGTGTTTATCGGCTTTCTTATGATGTTCCTTTTCTTAGTAACTCTCCGGCCAATTGTAAAAATTGTGCTTTGGTTAATTCTTTGTCCCCAAAGCTGGAAAGTGTGTAATATGCATCTTGCTCTTCATTGTACCAGTTTAGGTAATGATAACTTACGGCATTTTTTTTCATACTGTTATAGACAACTTCCGTTCCGGCGACTAAAATTTTGTCCGTTGAATTCTCTTTCTCCTGCTCTACAACCATATTTCCTCCATTCATGAGGATGACAGAAATTCCGATATGGGCCTTTCCTTTTGAATATATTCCGCTAATGCTTAAAGGCTCTGACCATGGTACGGTCTTCATGAACACCTTTTGCTCTGAAGAAGATTTGGCAGCTTGAACTCTAAGATCACTATATACTTTCTGGTAATAGGAGTCTTCCTTTTGCACATCAATTGTTGGAAATTTTGGGTTTATCTTTCCGTACTCGAAGGAATAGCCCATGGCGGTTAGAGGCAGGTTAGGAGCTCCTGTACGTTTGATTTCCTTCAAGAAGTCGGAGTACGAAGTTATTTGCTGTTCTTTATACTCAAAACGTAGTCCAAGCTCTGTAATTTCTGAAATTCTGTCGCTTTTCACAAAAAAAGCGATTAATTCCCCCGGCTTAGCAAAGTCCTGTACCTGGGCAGCAGAATAATCATATACGTTTGCCGTGCCAGTAGCAGGTTCATCCGAAGCAACATGTTGGACCTTAACGACCCCGTCACGAGTAAAGAGCTGGATGTATTCCGAAGCGGCATAAGCGCTGACTGAGATTAGCAAAATGAGGGCGAGCATACCACCCATTGCAGCTGTGCTTCTCGTTGTTTTTTTCAAGACCGAATGACGGCGGCTTTCAATTAAAGAGATTCTGCGCATTACCTGGCAGGTGACGTCGATTTCAGGCATCCTCTCGTTGCTCAATGCTTGTTTTAAATCTTGGTATTCATGGGCAACTCTGTTTCGTTCCAAACGAATTCCTCCTTCAATTTCATGGATTTCCGAATCTTCTGCTGGATCCGTTTCATTCTCTTTACAAGCGCATTAGGGTTGACCTTCAAAATGGTGCCGATCTCCGCGAAAGTCTTGTCTTCAAAAACCCGAAGTATAAGCAAGTTTCGTTCCTCCAGTGATAATCGAGACAGTGCTGCAGCCCATAGAGGCTTGTACAATATATTATCCAGCTCCTGTTCGTAGCTTATTACAACGGATTCTAAGGAAATAATCTTCAATACATTAAGATAAATACGGCGTCTTCGCAGCAGATTCAGGCAATGATGATAGGCGATCCGATACAGCCAAGCCGAAAAATGATTCTCTTTCTTGTATTGATGCAGCGATTGATAGGCTTTGACCAATACATCCTGTACGGCGTCTTCAGCGTCTTGTCTGTTGCCCAGCAAACGGTAGCAATAGCGGAAAATCGGCTGTTGAAATATCTTGATGATCGCTTCATATTCGTTTGTATTTCCTTGTTGAATGTTGGAGATAAGCGTTTCCACTTCTTCTGAGTTAATGTATTCCTGCGGCGATGCCAACACCTCCTTGACCTTTTATCCCTATAACACTTGAAGACAAAGAAAAGTGCCTCCGAAAAATGATTTTGTTTTCTTATATTTATTCTAGATTTTAGTGGGGAAAAAACGTTAAATTCGTGTATAAGCCGAGCGGCTTAAGTCATATAAACAGAGGACGACACATTGTGGAGAGAAGCCATTCTATTAGTATGATCGGATTTAGTATGGAGATGTTTATTTTAGCCATGGGTGTTATATAACATATTGATGGGACATAGTAAACGTGATTGATATGTTTTCATTCGAGAATTGTTACTTAAACTGAATTACACTAGCTGGGACTAAAACTCGATAAAACTGTTGGGATTGTTGTTTTAATGAAGGTCGACTTAGTTAGAAGAGAAGTAGGGGGCGACATGGAAGAACGCACCGATTTTTGAAGTGGACGTATTAAATAAACCCCTATATGTTAGATGTGACTAACAGATTGGGGAGAGTAAGAGGGGGAAATCAGCTTCTAGATATAAGGAATATTTTTATGTATCCTCAGGTATTAATTTTAGGATTAACATATTAAAAGAAATACTTTACTTAATTGATTATTGATTGAATACGTTCAGCTGCCTTATAAATTTGTTGGTTAAAATTTTATAGGGCCATGAGCATAAGATGAAAATATTTTGACATCCCAATTCAAATATCGTAATATTACGATATAACGATTCAGGAGGGGTATTTTTGAATACAGAAGCTTTTGATAGCACTAATTTAAAACAGTTCGATGAACCTGCTAATCTACTGAAAGCTCTATCTCATCCAATTCGTCTGTGCATTGTGCGCGGGTTGATGCGAAAAAAGAAATGTAATGTTTCATATATGCAGGAGTGTCTAGACCTTCCCCAATCAACAGTGTCCCAGCATTTGCAGAAGCTACGCAGTGCAGGTATTGTAACGACTGAGCGCAATGGCCTTGAAGTAAATTACGTGCTTGCCGACCAACGGATTGAACAGATGATACCTATTTTGTTTGGAGAGGAAGATTGTGAATCATGAGTAAAAAAGTACTGATTGTGGGCGGAGTAGCGGGTGGTGCATCAGCAGCTGCCCGTCTGCGCCGCCTGGATGAACATGCCGAAATTATCATATTTGAAAAAGGACCCTATATATCGTTTGCCAATTGCGGCTTACCTTATTATATTGGTGGCTCGATCGAGGATCGAGAGCGTTTGCTAGTACAAACTCCCAAAGGTATGGTCGATCGATTTAATATTGATGTGCGTACGCGAAGTGAGGTCGTCGCTATTGATCCGCATACTCGTACAGTTCAGGTACAAAGCCAGGAGCGCGGTCAATATGAAGAAAGCTATGACGAATTGATTTTGTCACCAGGTGCCAAGCCAATTATTCCCGATCTGCCGGGTACGGATAATCCACTGATTTATACAGTGCGCAGCATTCCAGATATTGATCGCATCAAGGAACAAATAAGTTCTTCTAACAACATATCATCGATTGTTATAGGCGGGGGATTTATTGGTGTTGAAATGGCGGAAAATTTGAAGGAAGCCGGATTAGATGTAACGTTGGTAGAGGGTAATGGTCAGCTGCTCACACCATTTGATGCTGAGTTGGCAGCAGCATTGGCACAGGAAATGGAGCAAAATGGGGTGAAGCTGTTGTTTTCCCAGCGGGTTCAGAGCTTTCAGGCACTTGAGCAGGGAATTGGTGTTGAGCTTGCAGATGGTCGTGTTCTGACAGCTGACCTAATTATTCTTGCGATAGGAGTAACTCCAGATACAGCTTTTCTGAGAAATAGCGGAGTTTCCCTAGGAACACGTGGACATATTATGGTCAACGAAGCACTCGAAAGCAGTGTGCCACATATCTATGCTGTTGGCGATGCCATCGAAGTAACTGAAACCATTCATGGCACAAAGACAGCTATTCCGCTTGCTGGACCTGCCAACAAACAGGGACGAATTGTTGCAGATCAAATCGCCGGACTAAGTTCCATCTACAAAGGAACACAAGGAACGGCAATTATTAAAGTGTTTGGAATGACCGGAGCAACTACAGGTAGTAATGAGAAAACACTAAAACGTCTCGGCATCGATTATCGAACTGTAATTGTGCATCCTGCATCTCATGCATCGTATTATCCGGGTTCCAGCGCGATTACACTTAAACTGCTGTTTACTCCGGTAGGTAAAATTTTAGGTGCACAAGCAATTGGTTATGACGGTGTGGATAAACGGGTTGATGACATAGCTGTAGCCATTCATTTTGGGGGTCACATCAGTGATTTATCAGAGCTTGAGTTGAGTTACGCGCCACCGTATTCCTCTGCGAAAGATCCAGTTAATATGGCTGGTTATGCAGCTGAAAATATTACGGCTGGACGTGTTGAAACGTTCACCTATGATCAGCTAACTGAACGCCAGCCGGAGCAGTCGATATTGCTGGATGTACGCAGTGAGCTGGAGCATCGCAATGGGAATATTCCGGACTCCATAAATATTTCAGTGGATGAGCTTCGTCAGCGATTAGATGAATTAGACTCAACCAAAGATATTTGGGTATACTGCCAGGTTGGTCTGCGTGGATATACAGCTTCGCAGATTTTGCGTCAGCATGGCTTTAATGTGAAAAATCTGAGTGGAGGTTATAAAACATACCGCCAAGCACAATTTCGGCCTGCTCCAATTTCTACCGGAAACCATGATAATAATGATGGACAGGGTCAGAACAACAATCCGAAACATGCTGTAAAGGAAGCAGAGCTCTCCAATCCAATCTTTACAGAGCCACAGCGTATTGATAATGAGTTGAACGTGTGCGGTTTAAGTTGTCCCGGTCCGCTGATACAACTCAAGCAGAAAATGGATCAACTATCGAATGGAGAGACTCTACGGGTGAAAGCTTCCGATCCAGGATTTTATGAAGATGTGAAAGCATGGGCAACGATGTCTGGTTCCTCACTTCTACACTTGGAACGATCCCAAAGCGGTACTATTGAAGCTGTAATTGCCAAAAATACTGCGCAGACCGCATCGTCAGCTATGGAAACTCCTAAAGAGGAGCCTGCGAGCACGCTGGTTGTCTTCAGTGGTGATCTAGATAAAGCGATTGCTTCTCTTATTATTGCAAATGGGGCAGCAGCAAGTGGACGTAAAGTAACCATGTTCTTCACTTTCTGGGGATTGAATATTATCCGTAAGCATCAGCCACAGCCTGTATCCAAAACAATGATTGGCCGCATGTTTGACATGATGTTACCGCGCGGCAGCCACAAGCTAGGCATGTCCAAAATGAATATGCTTGGAGTTGGCCCAAAGATTATTCGAGGCATTATGAAGAATAATAATGTTGCTTCTCTGGAAGAACTGATGCAGACCGCAACTGCGCAGGGAGTTGAGTTTGTCGCTTGCCAGATGTCCATGGATTTAATGGGGATTCAGCGTGAAGAATTAATGGATTCGGTTAACATCGGTGGAGTGGGCTACTATCTGGGGCAGGCAGCTCATGCAAATCATAATCTATTTATTTAAAATCGGTTTGTTAATAAAACCATTCAACTGTTTAGTGACATGTGTTATCTTAAAAAGCAAAAGCCCCTTCATTGCTGAAGGGGCTTAGATTCGTTTATTACAATGTCCGTTCGATGAAACGTAGTAGGGTATTTATGCGGACTCAGTCCCGCCAGTGTTGCCTTCACTTTTAGGTTCCATCAACATGATATGACATTCCTTTTCGGCGGAGGGTTTGATCTCAAGTCCCCTCGGGACAATAAACATCTCATCCTTGGAAATTCTCACCTGACCATCACGAAAATCAATGATCATCTCGCCTTCAATCACGAAAAATAACTTATCGGTTTCGGGATGAACATGCCATTCATAATCGCCAGCAATCTTAACAATTTTAAATTGATAGTCATTCATTTCACCAATTAATTGGGGTGACCAATTATCTTTTATTTTAGATAGTTCCTCGCTTAGTTTAATCGCTTGATGATGGATAGTAAGCCCTCCTTATTTTTCACTTTCGATACAATGCTGCATACGCAACTCAAGACATGATGATGTTTTTCTTGGTCTGCCATAAGTATACTGATTTAATTTTTGCTTTAAAATGGATGCCTGTTGAAGTTAGCATGGATTATTGATGAACTTCCGTCGATATTCAGTAGGAGAAAAGCCAAATTGTTTCTTGAACACTTTACTGAAATAAAAAGGGTCAGCAATTCCAACCGCTTGTGCAATTTGCTGTACTGGCACATCACTTGTAAATAGCATTTTTTGTGCCATGTTTATACGGTATTTTAATAGATATTCTGCCGGGCCCATCCCTGCATGTTTTTTGAATACGTAAGAAAGTCGATTTCGATTAACGTTATATTGTTCTGCGAGCGATGTTATGGTAAGGCCATGATAGTAGTATTCATGAATATAATTAGATACCCGTTCGAATAAAGTATGTGATTCACTACTCATTTGCCTATTCGACACACTTATTAAGGCTTCGTTCAGCACATCGCGAAACAGCATTTCAGTCTGAAATTTTGAAATGCCTCCACGCTGATTATACACATGCCAAAGCTGCATAATTAATTCGATAAGACGTGGGGATTGTCCCGTTGATAATTCAAAATGCTGATGGGAAAAGCTTGACTCTTCTAGTTCTGAGCTACATATACGGTATAAAACAAGGATATATTCCCAGTTGGAGTTATCAAACGTTTTTTCATCCAATTTCATTTTTGCACCACCATGCACCACTTTTCCTGGCGAAAGAATATAAGGTGTTCCATTAAATTGAAATTGTATCTTTCCTGTAAGGGGAAACACAAATCCAGGAAAAGAGTCGGTATAGTCAGCGTGATTCACTCCTGGATTTGTAGCATATCTATATATTCCCTCTACTTGAAAAGGAATGTGTGCAAAATGTTCTGCTAACTGATTCACATCTATTTTCACGTTGTGTACCTCATTTCGATAGTAACTCACTCCACATTATTGATAACAATTCTCATTGTCAACCTATTTAAACAATAGTTTCATCGATGTTGAAACTTTAGCTTATGCGAACTATAGCTAAATAAAATGAAGAAGGCAGACGATCAAACGTGATCGTCTGCCTTTTTTGGGTTCAACGTTCTAATTACATGAAATTCAAAAGTTTTGTCTTTAGGAAAAGACTTATCTTAATAATTTTCTCCGCGATAATAGCGCTCCAATTTGTGATCCAAATGAACGAGCTGCGCTTTTTTCTCCTCGATATCTTCCAGCAACTTTTGCCTTTGATCTTGAATCAGTTTGGTTCTTTCCGGCAGAGTCGAGGTTCCTTCATTTACTTTGTCATAATACGTTTTGATATCCTCCACACTCATCCCGGTTTCGCGAAGACATTTGATAAAAACCAGCCAGTTCAGATCATCTTCCGTGTAAAGACGGTTATTCTGCTCACTTCGCGCAGCAGGCTTCAACAGGCCCTTTCTTTCGTAAAAGCGTATCGCCCCGATAGCGATATCGACTTTCTTCGCTACTTCTCCAATCGTTAACATGTTAACCCTCTTTTTTATCAAAATTTATAGTTGACCTACACTAAGTGTAGCATAGTAACTTATGTATTGTTAATGAAATCAAATTAGAGAAAAGAGGATTCACATGAAGAAGACCGCTTTTGTAACTGGAGCAAATAAAGGAATCGGATTCGAAATCGTTAAGCAGTTAGGACAAGCCGGCTGGAAAGTCGTCCTTGGTGCACGCAGCGTTGAACGGGGCGAAGCAGCTGTTACCGAGTTAACTTCTGAGGGGTTAGACATAGAATTTGTGCAAATTGACATGAGTGACTTGGAAACTATCGAAAGGGCAGCCGATATGATTGCCAAGGATTATCCGTACTTAACACTTTTGATCAATAATGCGGGTATGCCGGGTGCTTTCGCCCGTTCTTTTACGGATACCAAAGAAGAGAATCTGAGGAGCGCTTTTGAAGTCAACTTTTTCGGAACCTTTCGTCTGAACCAGCGTTTGTTCCCGTTAATCAAAGATAACGAAGGCACAATCGTTAATGTATCGACCGACATGGCTTCTCTGGATCATATGCAAAATGCTGGATTTGCTTTAAACGCATTCGATTATAACTCATCCAAAACGGCCAACAATGCTATGACAGTTTCGATGGCTTATGAACTTAAAAGCAGCAGGGCTCAAGTATTTGCGGTAACGCCTGGATTCACATCAACAGACCTCAACGGAAATGCTGAAGGCGGTAAATCAAAAGAGGCAGCTGCTGCGATTATCGTGGGTTATGCGACAGATGGCAAACATCATAACGGCGAATTCTTGAATGAGCAAGGCGTGTACGCCTGGTAATCCCATCTGCAAAGCAATGGTATCCAAATGTATTTTGGTTAGAGTAACATTCAACGGCTAATCAAAGGGGTAAAATGGCGCGAATTAATTTGGAAGGACAAGAACGAAGTGTTAAAAGGCTTTGTCATTATGTTGTGGTAAAGCTATATACTCGTTAAGTAACAGACATATTAAGCCGGGGCACCCGCTTAGTATGTCTGTTTTTCCGTAATCCTCCAGCTAATTCTTGTTATTTGCAAGCTAATGTTTTATATTGACATAAGAGTAGGTCAAAAATAAAAGAGGTGAGCGGACGAGATGACTCCACGCACAAAAGAACAAAACGAAGAGATCCGGCTGCGGCGCCTGGCGCAAATTCGTAAAGCCGCTGCCGATGTGTTTTTGAATAAAGGGTCTTTACTCGAAATCCGAGATGTGGCCATTGAGGCGGGACTCGGATATGGCACGGTATACCATTATTACAGTAATAAAGGCGATTTGCTCCACGATCTGCTGTGGGATGCGTTGGAGCGGGCCGGGGGAGCACCGGCAGCCCCACACGCTTCGAATTCGGGGGATGAGCCAGCGAATGGGCTCCTCGCCTTTGCTTCTGCGGCGAATACCGGAAACTTTGCTGTCGCGGATTCCCAAAGCGGAAACTACGAAACGACCGCTTCCGCAGAACTTGGCCCCGTCGCGGCAGCCAGCGTCCAGTTGCTGCAGCTTTGGGCGGAGGACCACGCCATATACCTGCTGTATAAGCTGGCTCTTGAGGGGTTTGCCTCGCTACCTGAAGCACGCTCGACCAAGCTTATGGCTGCTTTTCAAGATGAGGTGCTCTCGACGTTTGCTGCGCTGGTGGACACCGGGCGTGCGGCAGACGAGGATGATGCTTCCGGCGGAAACGCGGCGGAGCAGCCGTATCGGCTACAGCGCGCGGAAATGCTGATGGCTGCCTTGGTTGGGTGCGCCTCGCTTTCGCTGCGTCGCGAAAAGCTGCACGAGGAGGCAGGGGATATCGTCGGGTTTTTAAAATTATAGGATGCCTAAGGAGTGAATATACAAAAGATGATCATTATAAAATCACCTAGGGAAATTGAAGAAATGAAGCCGGCGAGCCAAATCGTTGCGGACTGTTACCGCGAGGTGACCAAACTAATCGAGCCTGGCATCACCACACTAGAAATCAATGATTTTGTTGCCAGGCACATCACCAAGCTGGGTGGCAAGCAGTTTACGAAAGGCTATAATGGTTTCCCCGCCGAAACCTGCATTTCGATCAACGATGTGGTGGCCCACGGCATTCCTTCGAAACGGGTAATCATGGATGGAGACTTGCTAAAACTCGACATCGTCGTGGAATACGGGGGATGGTTCGGCGATTCGTGTGTGTGCTATGCGGTAGGCAATATTCGGCCGGAAGTGCAAAAGTTAATGAAGGTGACAAAGGAATGCTTGGATCTGGGAATTGCTCGGGCTATACCCGGAGGCCGGCTCGGCGACATAACGTCGGCGATTCAAAAGCATGCGGAAGCGCATGGGTACTCGGTGGTACGTGATCTGTTGGCACACGGGATTGGGCGGAGCCTGCATGAGGAACCGACCTATGAGCATATCGGCGTAGCCGGCAAAGGCATTCGATTAAAAGAAGGCATGGTGTTTACGATTGAACCGATGATCAACGAAGGAACGTTCCGTATCAGGATCGACGACGATCAGTGGACGGCGAGAACGGCCGACGGCAAGTTGTCGGCACAATATGAGCATACGATCGCAATCACCTCGGATGGACCGCTGATTTTAACGGCTCAGTAATAGTAAATTTACGAATCTAAGAAAACCGCATTGTTATGCGGTTTTTTTATTATGACTTGGGTATCATGTCCAGGATAGCGCAATTGTTAAGTGTTAATATCATTAGTAATATAGAAGAATACTAGCCATACTTAATACTTAAGTTACATGGGGATTTCTTACAAGGAGGCAACTTGCAATGCATTATGACGTAATTGTAATAGGAGCAGGTTCAATGGGGATGGCGGCGGGTTATTTTTTATCCAAGAGTGGGAAAAGTACACTATTAATAGATTCCTTTAACCCGCCCCATAACAAAGGCAGTCATCACGGAGAGACAAGAATCATTCGGCACGCGTATGGTGAAGGTGAAAATTATGTTCCGTTGGCACTCAAGGCTCAAGAATTATGGAATGACTTAGAGAAAGTGTCGGGAAAACAATTATTTCTCCCTACTGGGGTTATAAACGTGGGTTACGAGAAAACAGATTTTATCCAAAATATCATTTCAAGCTCAAAAACCTATTCATTACCACTTGAGATTTTAGATTCCAATGAAGTAAATAAGCGCTGGCCAGGCATCAATTTACCGAACAATTACATTGGTTGCTACGAACCAACCTCAGGAGTGTTGAAATGTGAGGAATGCATTGAAGCATATCGAGAACTCGCAGAGCAAAACGGAGCTACCATCATAACCAATAGTAAAGTAAAAGAAATTATGGTTCATGATAAAAGAGTTACCATCAAGACCGAAGATCATACTTTTAGTGCTAATGCGTTAGTAGTTTCAGCAGGGGCCTGGTCAGGAAGTCTCCTTTCCATGTTGGATCTAAATCTTCCTCTTAATCCTATAAGAAAAACATTTGCCTGGTTTGATACTAAAGATGATTTATATAATCATAAGGAGTTCCCAGCCTTTTCGTTTGAAACATCTCACGGACATTATTATGGTTTCCCAAGCATTGATGGTTCCGGATTAAAATTAGGCCGACATGATGGAGGAGATACAATCAATCCAGATGAAGCCATCCTGGAATTTGGTGAACTAGAGGAAGACACGACAGATTTAAAACAATTTTTGCAACACTATATGCCCTCAGCACAAGAATTGAAGTTCGGTAAAACGTGTATGTATACAATGACTCCTGACGAAGATTTCATTATAGATACACATCCTAACTATCCAAACGTTGCCATTGCATCAGGTTTCTCAGGACATGGCTTTAAATTTAGTAGTGTAGTTGGACAGATTTTAAGTGATTTGATTATATCAGGGAAAACGGAACATAACATTTCTCCATTTTCAATCAATCGATTTTAAGAATCCATTCAAGAGAAATTTTATGTGCTGCCACTTGTATGCAGTGCGAAAACAATCTAGCGATAAAAAAATACAAAGACCGGTCTTCTTTTAATAGAAGTTCGGTCTTTTTTGCATTTACAGAATATTAACACGATGCAGATATGGACCTGATTTTTAACCCGTAACATAAGTATTAGATGTGGGAACGGTCCCACATTCAGCAAAACGTGCATAACGTAAGTCATGAAGATAACGGATTAATGAAAGGTGGTGCGCCGCAATGAAGCTGCTGGATCTACAAGGATACGCATCTCCGGAGGATTCCAAAACACATATCCACATTCCTTTTGAGTTGGAAGAGGGCTGCGTGAAGCTGAACCTGCGATTACAATATACGCCGAAGACGCTTGAGAATCGGGAGAATGCGCTACGGCTGCTCGAGGAAAGTTACGATCTATACATTTTGCCGGAACATCGGGAATACGCGATTGCCAATGCTGATCGGCATCTCCCTCTGAAAAATCTGATCACACTCTCGCTGGACGATGCTCGCGGATACCGAGGGGCGTGCCACCGCCAAGACGAGGTGCAGGATCTATATGTATCGGAGAGAGAAGCTTCTCCCGGCCTTATGGCGGGTGAGCTGGTTCCGGGGCCCTGGAGCGTCACATTAAGCCTGCATTGCATCGTGACCGATACGTGCACTTATCGGCTGGAAGTCTGGACGACAGAGGAGGACTCGATATGAAGTGGTTCGCCTGTGAACTGCATACACATACGCTGCACAGCGATGGCAGTCAGACGCTGGGAGAACTGGCAGCGGGAGCAGCCAATCTGGGCTTCGACGCCATCGCGCTGACCGATCACAACACGATGTCCGGCTTGAGCGGCAAAGCGGAAATCGAGCAGAGGTACGGACTACGAATCATTCCCGGTATGGAGTGGACAACTTTTTACGGTCATATGGTGACGATAGGACTTAGCGCTTTTGCCGACTGGCGTCAAGCGAATCGGGATGGAATTGATGCGGGGATCGAGAACGTGCATCGACTCGGTGGAATCGCCGGGCTTGCTCATCCCTTCCGAATCGGCAGTCCTGCCTGTACCGGTTGCTTCTGGGAATACGAGATTGGGAACTGGTCCGCTGTCGATTACATCGAAGTCTGGTCCGGCACGTTCCCTTCCATTCAGACGAACAATCGGCGAGCTTTTGATCTGTGGACTCACAAGCTGAACGAAGGATATCGGATTGCAGCCACTTCAGGCAGGGACTGGCATGCGCAGGGCGAGACAGACGATCCGATCTCAGTTACTTATCTCGGGATTGAGGACGACGCAGTGGCGGGGAACGGAGGCTCGACAGCCCTTTCGCTCCATGAAGAAACGCTTATCCAAGCGCTGCGGGAAGGGCGCGCGTCGGTAACGATAGGTCCTCTGCTGACCTTGACGCTGGAAGCTGGAGATGCATTGTATGCAATCGGCTCTACCGTTCCAACGGTAGTCGAGAGACGGGAAGCTGCAGAGGATCCGGTCCGGGCGAACTTGATGCTGGACTTCTCGGTCCGTTCCGGACTCTGGTCGCTACAGAAGCAGGTCTGCAGATTGAAGCTATGTTCCAATCTGGGCGAGGAGCTTAATCTTGAAGTTCCGTCTTCATCGGACGAACAGATGATGCAATTTGAAGCCCAACTGAGGGAGTCCGCTCCAGAAATCCCCCGCAGTTGGATTCGTGCCGAGCTGTGGGGAACCGTACGAGGAGTCCATGTACTGATCGCCTTTACCAACGCGATCTATTTCGAAGAAGGAGGATACCCGCGATGAACAAATTCCCGCTGATCACAGCCCATACTGGCTGTATGGGCCATCCTGATCATTCTTTCGAGTCACTTCAGGCAGCCCTAACACTTGGCGTAGATATTTACGAAGACGATATCCGTTCGACTCGGGACCATGTGCCGGTGCTTGCCCACGATGACAATATCACTTTGGCAGATGGAAGCTGCGGCAGTCTTGCAGAAATGACACTGAAGGAGTTGAACACCGCTAGACTATCGCCTATTCCAACACTTCAGGATGTGCTTGAGCAGATACGCGCAGCCGGTAAAGTGATGAACCTTGATATCAAAACAGACAGCGCTCTGGAGCCGGTCTCAGCTCTGGTGAATCGGATGGGTATGGCGGAGATGGTGTTTCTCAGTGGCTGCGATTACGGGTCAGCGGTTAAAGCTAGTCGTTACGCTCCAAGCATACGCAGGCTTCTTAATGTGAACAAGCAAAGCTTCGGCAGTCTGAGCTACGACGAGGCAGTGTTCCAGGCGTGTGCAGATGCTCGCGAAGCCGGCTGCTTTGGGATTAACGTGCCGTATCAGGTCGTTCAGCCAGAACTTATGGAAGCTGTGCAGCGGAGCGGTCTGGCTATCTACGTCTGGACGGTTTCAGAGGCGGACGATATGCGGCGACTTGCACAGTTGGGCGTCGACTCGATAACAACCCGTGATCCGGCGAAGCTAATTGCCGTCCGGGAAGAGACGGATTTTGCAAAGGAGAATAGGGATTGGACAATAAGCTGAATCATAGTTTGCGGGAGCTGGCTCAACTGGCTGGTGTATCGAAATCGACTGCTTCTCGGGTTATCTCCGGAAACGGATATGCGAGTCCTGAAGTCCGGGATCGCGTTCTCAAGGCGGTCGAGCAGCTTCGCTACAAGCCGAGCGCCGTCGCCCGAGCGATGGTCGCCAAGCGCACGTACAACATCGGAGTCATCGTTTTCCGTGACAGGCTGCCGATCGTGTCCCACACGCTGTATGGCAGAATCATTGACGAGATACTGATGTCCGCTGAAGAGATGGGCTACTCAATTTTTCTGAAGACCGATAGGGAAATGTCGCTGCGCTCCACTGATTATATGCTGGAACAGCGGGTGGATGGACTCATCCTGGTCAGCCGGCTGCAGAAGAACGTCATCGATTACGTCAAAAACTTCAATATCCCTTATCTGATGGTCAACGGATCGACGGAAGATCCGGACGTCGTGCATCTCGTGAGCAACGATGAAGCCGGTGGAGAACGGGCGGCACAGCATTTATATGACTGCGGACACCGCAAATTCTTTATCATCGCTGGACCGGGCGAACATCGGAGCCACTCGCTGCGATTGGAGGGCTTCCGAAAAAGGCTGGAGTCCCTCGGCGTTAGTTCTGAACAGGACGGATTTACCGTTGTCGAGTCATCGGAATCGAGCTTCGATTCCGGTCGGAAGTTGATGGAGGAGCATTATGTGACATTCCGGGAGGGACGATACAGCGCTCTGTTCAGTACAAATGACATGCTTGCACTGGGTGCGATGAAGGTGCTTCTGGAGCGTGGAGTCCGCGTTCCGGAGGAAGTATCCGTTATGGGCTACGACAATACCGAAGTGGCTGGCATGTACCACCCATCGCTGACTACCGTCAGCGTGGATGCATCTGGTATTGGCCGAGACGCGGTATCGATTCTGGATCGCCTGATTTGCGGCGAGGGGAGCGTGCCGCGCCTGATTGAATACGAAAGCGAAGTGATTGTTCGTCAATCGACAAATGGAAGGGAGGACGGAACATGTCTTGGTACTGGAAACACGTAGGTCCGAGAAGAATAATCGAATTTGTGTTGCTGACCGTGTTCGCCATTTTTTTCGCGGGTCCGCTGGTCAACCTGCTAGTGCTTGCCTTTAGTGAAAAGTGGAATTATCCGGATATTCTGCCCCAGGTATGGGGCTTCAAATGGTGGGAGTTCGTACTGGCGAAGGACGATATTGTCTCGTCGATCTCACTGTCGTTCCTTATTGCTACTCTGGTGACCCTGCTGTCCATCGTCGTCTGCATCCCAGCAGCGTATGCCTTCGCAAGACTCCAGTTTCCGCTGAAGCGGATGTTCCTGTTCTCGTTCCTGCTGACGCATGCTTTTCCGAAAATGGGGTTGTATGTTTCCATTGCGGTTCTTTTCTACCGGATTGGACTGATGAATACGCTGCTCGGCGTTGTGCTTATCCATATGATTAATGTGTTGATGTTCATGACCTGGATTCCGACCTCCGCCTTTCGCAACGTGCACCGGGCGCAGGAAGAATCGGCGCGGGACGTTGGGGCAAGCCCGTTCAAAGTGTTCCGCAGCATCACCCTGCCAATGGCGATGCCCGGCATCATGGTCGCTTCGATCTTCACGTTCCTCAATTCGCTCGACGAAGCGCAGGGCACGTTCCTGGTTGGTATTCCCGATTACAAAACAATGCCAATCGTCATGTACTCCATTATTTCCGACTTTCCGAGCAGCGCCGGAGCCGTATTCTCGATCATCCTGACGCTGCCTACTATTATTTTGCTAGTGGCAGCTCAGCGGCTGGTGAGCGCGGACGTGCTGGCGAGTGGTTTTCAAATGAAATAAAAATATTTCGGTCAATATACCGAAGCAAGGGGAGGCAGAAGTATGCAGTTGTCTGTACGAGAGTTAGCCAAACGTTACAAAACGGGTGACGGGGTCAGCGGCATCAACATCGATATTGAAAAAGGCGAGCTGGTCACCCTTCTTGGTCCCTCCGGATGCGGGAAAACTACCGTATTACGGAGCATCGGCGGGTTTCTCGAACCGGACTCCGGTGACATCCTGATCGAGGGCAAAAGTGTCATTCAACTGCCACCGGAGAAACGGCCGACCTCGATGGTGTTCCAGAGCTATAACTTATGGTCGCATATGTCGGTATACGACAATCTGGCCTTCGGCCTGAAGATCCGCAAAATGCCGAAGGAAGAGATCCGCACAGCGGTCGAGGATGCGCTCAAGCTGGTCCGACTGTCGGGTTTTGAGAAGAAATATCCGGCCGAGCTTTCGGGAGGACAGCAGCAGCGGGTTGCGCTGGCTCGGTCTCTGCTGCTGAATCCGGCGGTACTGCTATTGGACGAGCCTTTCTCGGCGCTGGACGCCAAGCTGCGGCACGAAATGCGCGAGGAGCTGCGTGAGATCCAAATGAAGACCGGGCTGACAATGGTCTTTGTCACGCATGATCAGGAAGAAGCACTGTCGTTGTCCGACCGCATTATCGTCATGAATCACGGGCGCATCGAGCAAATTGCTCATCCGCAGCAGATTTACGATGAGCCCGCTTCATTATACGTCGCCGGTTTTATCGGCAAAATGAATTTCCTTAAGGGGGTGGCGGAAGGGGAGAGCATCCGGATTGCACATCTTCGCCTGCCCAACGAGAAGGGGTTAAGTGGACAGGTGACAGCTGCGGTCCGACCAGAAGACGTACAGGTGAGCAGTACTATGATGGGTGAAGGTACTTTGGCGGGCAAGGTCAAGCAGGTCATGATTCTTGGCCATTACGCCGAAGTTACCGTGGAACTGGTGGAATTCGGCATTATACGTGCTTTTCTGAACAAGGAATTCGTTGAGCAACTGCAGGTAGGAAAAGACGTCGGCGTCTCGATCTCGAAAATGACCGGATTCCCGGTCGATGAATCGAACTGAGGAGGATGAATGATATGCGTATGAAAAAGCCATTTTTATCATTGTTGACTGTTGTGGGATTATCAATGTCATTGCTGGCCGGGTGTGGAAACGGAAGTGAGATAAAAAGTACAACCACCACCGGGGGGAACGCTGCTGCATCAAGCGATCAGGTGAAATTTAACTTCTACTTTACGGGCTCTCAGAACGTCAAGGATCTGTGGGATTCGCTGGAGCCAATGTTTGAGAAACAGCATCCGAATATAGACGTGAATCTGGTCTATATCCCGTCCGGTACTGGTGCTGAGCCGACCTACGACCGGATCGTGGCCGCCAAGAAAGCCGGTAAGGGCTCAGGAGACATCGACTTGTATGAGGACGGAATCACCTCCGTTGCGCAAGGCACCAAGGATGGAATTTGGGAGCAACTGAACGAGAAGGACATTCCTAACCTGAGCAAAGTCAACACAGACACGATGAAGGATGTGGACAACTTCGCTGTTCCGTATCGTTCGTCCGCCGTGGTTCTAGCCTATGACAGCAGCAAAATCTCCAATCCGCCAACTACGCTGGACGAGCTGTTGCAGTGGATCAAAGCCAATCCCGAGCAGTTCGCCTACAATGACCCGTCAACGGGTGGTTCCGGCAGCTCGTTCGTGCAGACGATTGTCTACAAGGACCTGCCGGAAGAGGACATCCACAACTCCGATCCGGCGATCATGGAGAAGTGGGATGGCGGTTTTGACACGCTCAAAGAAATCGGACCGTATGTCTATGGGCAGGGCATCTATCCGAAGAAAAACCAGGGCACGCTGGATCTGTTGATGAATGGCGAAGTGTCCTTAATTCCGGCCTGGTCCGACATGGTGTTGCAGCAGCTGAACGAAGGTTTGTTGCCGGATACAATTAAGATGCAGCAGATCACGCCAGGCTTCAACGGCGGACCAACGTACCTGATGGTCAACCAGGAGTCGGACAAGAAGCAAGCGATCAATGAATTCCTGAACTTTGTTCTGTCCCCTGAAGCGCAGGAAGTGATCGTTGACAAAATGAATGGCTTCCCGGGCATTGAGCTCTCCAATATGTCACAGGAAATGCAGAATAAGTTCGACGGTGTGGCCGAAGGCTTCCGTACGTTCAACATCGGGGATCTGGGCACGGAAATTAACAAACGCTGGCAGAGCGACGTTGCCGCGAAATGAGTAAGGAAGCCAGACAGTCGATCACAGGCCTGGCGATGGTGCTCCCCTCCTTCGCCATCCTGTTGATCGTTGTCATTATCCCGATTGTTCAATCCTTCATCATGAGCCTGAGCAACGGCTCGGGTGGATACGATCTGAGCCGCTATACCTATCTGTTCACAGATAAGGGGATGCGCAGCAATATCGTATTTACACTTCGGGTCACTGCCATTACGTGTGTTGCCGTAATCTTGATCAGCTACACCCTGGCGATCTATATGCGCTTCAACCAGGGGCCGATCGTCAATCTGATTCGTAAAACGTACATGATTCCGCTGTTTATCCCTGGTGTTATTGCAACTTACGGTCTGATCAATTTGCTTGGCAATCATGGCTGGCTCGCCCGTATGCTTGAGGTGGTCGGGATTACGCTGCCACGCATCATCTTTGACGAGAAAGGAATCATCATCGCCAACCTGTGGTTCAACATTCCATTTACGACGATGCTGCTCAGTTCCGCGCTGTCGGGCATTCCTTCATCGATCATTGAGAGTGCAAAGGACGTGGGTGTAGGCAGACTGACGCTATTTACCCGGTTTATTTTCCCGCTGTCGTACAAGACATTTCTTGTTGCCCTGACCTTTGTCTTCATGGGGGTCATCGGCTCGTTCACTGCACCCTATCTGATCGGAGCCAACTCTCCGCAGATGCTTGGTGTCTCCATGCAGCAGGTATTCAGCGTTTTCCAGGAGCGTGAACAAGCCGCAGCGATTGCTTTCTTCTCATTCCTGCTCTGCTCGGTGCTGGGTGCTTTCTACATCCGGTCGATGGCGGAAGAGGAGAAGGCGAAGGTTTAGATTGGTTGCGCTCAATGATCTTGCATTTATATTTCCAGTCGTATCACTTAAATTGATGAATTGACCTATAGCGAATACCGCACAGATGTCCCATTCGCACAGGCAAGCAGTCCACTTATCGCGTAAACTGAAGTAGATTCAGTAGAGCGAGGTGAAATTCAATGGCTAAAACCAACGAAATACGCCTAAAGGCAAAGCGGTATAAGGCCCGGCCCGTCTGCGTGACTCTTCATAGTGGTGAAACGTATATCGGTTACATTTCTGACGTGAATAGCGGAGGCGTGGTGCTTACCGGGGGAGGAAAAATATCGCGCACGGCGACCACAGGGGACAGTTCCCAGCGTTCCAAGCGAAAGGTTGCACCCAGCAAGAGCGGTCGTTCTCAGAACCGGAAACGGGTGAATGGTACGCGCAAGCCGTCTACCCGTTCGCGCACAGTGTCGCGTGCGCAGGTTTCGTCCTTTCTACCGATGATGGGTTCGCTGTTTGGCGGGCTTGGCGGTGCGGCTTCGGCTGGCGGTATGCTTGGCGGCGGAATGCGGATATTCGGCATGATCCAGCAATTCATGCCGGTCATGAAAATGGGCTACGGCATGATCAAATCCATCCATCCGTTTATGGGTGCCGTCAAAGGTCTGATGGCTCCGCCTAGTCAGGCCGAAGAACAAGAGGTATAATGCAATATTCAGCCCCTTTGAAGACGGAAGGGGCTTTTCTTTTTTTAGTGTCAAGGTGTTATTGATAAAAAAAGTTGCGAAGCTTTGACCATTTGGATATGATTATCTAATTGGTTGTTTCAGCTTATACATTTAATTGATGATAAAAGATAGTGAGGTCAGAAAACAATGATTGCAAAAACAGAGGAAGACTTTAATGGTTTGAAGGAAATTGGCAGAATTGTTGCCTTTATCAGAGATGAATTGGTGCAAAGAACAGTTCCTGGCATAACGACGAAGGAACTTGATGATATAGCTGGAGAGCTTTTTGAGAAAGAAGGCGCAGTCTCAGCTCCAAAAAGTGCATATAATTTTCCTGGCTATACTTGCATTAGTGTTAATGAAGAAGTAGCACATGGTATTCCGGGGCAACGGGTTATTCAAGAAGGAGATCTAGTCAACATAGATGTCTCTGGCTCGAAGAACAGTTATTTCGCTGATACAGGAATCTCGTTTGTAGTAGGCGAAGGAGAAGAAGTGTTAACGAAAATATGCGACGTTGCTAAACTAGCATTTGAAGCAGGTCTTAAAAAAGCAAAACCTGGTTCCAAAAAAAGCGGCATCGGAAAAGCGGTATTCCTAACAGCAAAACAGCATGGATTAACCGTTATTAAAAACCTTACAGGACATGGTGTTGGACGTAACATACACGAAGCACCTGACCATATTTATAATTATAACGATACATCGGATGATGAGTTATTAAAAGAAGGCATGGTTATTGCATTCGAACCATTTATCTCAACTTTAGAAGAACAAGTGTATCAAAAAGAAGACGAATGGACCTTTGCTACAGAAAAAAGCTATGTAGCTCAAGTGGAACATACGATTATCCTTACTAAAAATGGTCCGATCATTGTCACACAATAATATCAAGAGCATGTCTAAGGTCGATTTCCCAACTGGGAAATCGGCTTTTTTTGATGCCTTTTAACCAAACGGATCGAGGAAGGAGGGAATGAGCTATATGGAATGATGTACAATAATAATATTGAGGAACAAAAACTACAATTGGTAAATTGTGATGAGGAGCGGATGGAGTTTGAACAGAACAGTCATACTGGAGCGTCTTCAATCACAGCTGTACGAGGGAAATCACATCATCGGTGTCTCGACAGGCACGGGGATTACAGCCAAGTATGCAGCTCAGAGTGGAGCGGATTTTATATTAATGCTGAACTCCGGCAAGTTTCGCCAGATGGGGAGGAGCTCTCTTGCCGGTTTTCTTCCATTTTGCAACAGTAATGATATGGTGATGGATTTTGCGTCAAGAGAAATTGTGCCGCTGGTGAGGCATTCTCCCGTACTCTTTGGACTGAATGCAAATGATCCAACCATAGAAATGACTGATTATATAGAGGGAATCAAGAGGAGAGGGTTTTCTGGAGTCAACAACTATCCTACGGTCGGCTTGATCGACGGATTATTCAGAGAGGCTCTGGAGGAAGACGGGATTCGTTATGACGTCGAGGTTGAGGCCATACGTCTGGCCCATCGACAGGATTTGTTTACGGTGGCGTTCGTATTTGATGAGCTTCAGGCTGCCCAGATGATTGAAGCGGGGGCAGATGTAATCTGTGCTCATCTTGGCCTAACCGAAGGCGGGTTATTGGGTGCACGGAAGGTTGTATCCTTGGAGGCCGCCAAATCAAAGGCACTGCGTATTTTTGATACCTGCAATCAGCTTAAGCCGGATTTGATCAAGATGATTTATGGCGGTCCGGTAAAGACGCCGGTCGATGTCCAGTACATGTATAGCGACAACACAGACATTATGGGCTATATTGGCGGGTCTGCATTTGAACGAATTCCTTCCGAGAAGTCGATTACGGCAATTACACGCGATTTTAAACGCCTGGGTAAACTGGATGAGGACGATTTTATGGTCAAAATGCTGAAAGGCATCACCCAGCATTATGATTACGTTGAGTTTGTCAAAGAGTATGTGGCGCAAAACTACAGTAGTGAAATTGTTTTTTCGGATCTGGCCAAGGTTGCTCATGTTTCCCGCAGCTACTTGAGCAGTTTGTTTAAAAAGGAGGTTGGCTGCAGCTTTCAGACCTATCTGGTGAGCTTCCGCATCAATAAAGCCGTCACGCTTCTTCATGCGCCGCAGCTTCAATTATCCGAGGTGGCTGAGATGGTAGGGTATCCCAATTACGCACAATTCAGCAAAATGTTTAAAAAGCTTAAGGGCTGCTCTCCCAAAAAGTACAGATCTAACCTAAACACAAAAACATAGAACTTAAAAGCGTTTTCATAAATAAACAGGACCAGTATGATGAAGCTATAACGATCGTACTGGTTTTTCTGTTAGCAAAAAAAATCAGCGTGCTACCTGCGATCGAGCTTGGTTTCTAAAGAGTCATACGAGGAGGCCGTGGAATGAAGACCGTCGCAATCATTGGAACATTTGACACAAAGGGTGATGAATACCTTTACATCAAGAGCATTGCAGAGGAGCTTGGGTTGGGGACTTTGATGATTCATACAGGTGTATTTGAACCATCCTTTGTTCCGGATGTGTCCAATCAGGAAGTCGCCCACGCCGCAGGCATGGTCATAGAAGAACTTGCGGCAAAGAAGGATCGGGCTTTGGCTACAGAGGTTTTGTCCATAGGCTTGAAGAAGCTGGTGCCACAGTTGTACAAACAAGGTAAATTTGACGGAATCATTTCCTTTGGTGGCACTGGTGGGACCTCACTGGTCACACCTGCCATGAGAGCTCTGCCGATTGGAGTCCCTAAGGTGATGGTATCAACCGTTGCTTCTGGAAACACAGCTCCATACGTAGGCACGAGTGATATTGTCATGATTCCGTCTGTGGTGGATGTAGCCGGATTGAACTCCATTTCTACGAAAATATTTACAAATGCATTATTTGCGATGGCGGGCATGCTCAAGTTTGAGCATACGCACAAACCGGATAAGAAGCCGCTGGTTGCAGCCACGATGTTCGGAGTGACAACACCATGTGTGACAGCGGCAAGAAAATATTTGGAGGAGCGGGGCTATGAGGTGCTTGTGTTCCACGCTACGGGCATCGGAGGGCAGTCGATGGAGGCGTTGATTGAAGCAGGCTTCATTGAAGGGGTATTGGACTTGACCACGACGGAGTGGGCGGATGAAATCATCGGCGGTGTCTTAAATGCGGGGCCGAATCGCTTAGAGGCTGCAGGCCACAATCGCATTCCGCAGGTAGTCTCGGTGGGCGCCTTGGATATGTGCAATTTTGGGCCGAGCGATACTGTACCGGAGAAATTCAAGGATCATACGTTTTATCAGCATAATCCGACGGTAACCCTGATGAGAACCACAGTGGAAGAGAATGAGCAGATCGGCAGGAAGCTTGCGGAGAAGCTGAACATGGCAAAGGAACGCACCGTGCTAATGCTACCGCTTAGAGGCGTATCCGCAATTGATGTGGAGGGGGAGCCTTTCTACGGACCGGAGGAGGACCGGATGTTGTTTGATACCCTGCGCCAGCATGTCGATCGCTCAATTGTTGAAGTGATTGAAATGGATTGCGCCATCAACGATCCAGCCTTTGCAGAAGCCGCAGCACAAAAGCTGATCGCTCTCATGACATCAAATTTCTAATCAATCCAAAAAGGAGGATATCGAAATGAATAAGCTGAACAGATCAGAAATTATGGACAAATTTAAGGGAGAGGTAAAGCAGGGTAAAATTCTACTAGGTGTCGGGGCAGGTACAGGCATTACGGCCAAGAGCAGTGAAGCGGGCGGAGCAGATATGTTAATCGTATACAATTCCGGTCGGTACAGAATGGCGGGCCGCGGCTCGCTGGCGGGCCTGCTCTCCTATGGAGATGCCAATCAAATCGTCGTTGAGATGGGAGCCGAGGTGCTGCCCGTCGTCAAACATACGCCTGTTCTGGCAGGGGTGTGCGGCACCGACCCTTTCCGAATAATGGAGGTATACCTGAAGCAGCTGAAGGAGCAGGGCTTCAGCGGAGTTCAAAACTTCCCAACCGTTGGTTTGATTGATGGGGTGTTCAGACAAAACCTGGAGGAAACCGGTATGGGGTACGACCTGGAGGTTGAAATGATCCGTATCGCCCATGAATTGGATTTGCTGACTACGCCGTATGTTTTTGATCCTGCTCAGGCAAAAGCTATGGCGGAGGCGGGGGCTGACATTTTGGTTGCGCACATGGGGTTGACGACCAAGGGTTCCATTGGTGCAAAAACAGCACTGACCCTGGACGACTGTGTACAACGAATTGAAGCTATTATTGAAGCAGGGCGGGCTGTGAACCCGGAGATCATGATTATTTGCCACGGTGGACCCATTGCAGAGCCGGAGGATGCGGCCTATGTCATTGAGAGAACGAAGGGCATCGATGGATTCTTCGGCGCATCCAGCATCGAGCGCTTTGCGGCAGAGAAAGGTATTACACAGCAGACGGAGTCCTTCAAGTCGATTCGGAAATAGCATCAACTTAACGACAGTCAATTATTTGGCTGTCGTTTTTTTATCCATAGGAAAGAGGAGATTCCCAACTTCTTATATGAGCGCTTACATTTTACTGTTGCGATCTCCCATAATGTTCAGTAAATTGGGAGGTATACACCGAGGGGAGGGCTGAGCAATAAACATGTTGACCAGATGGCTGCGACGAATAAAGCCAGGCACGTTTAAACACCGAATACTATTTTCGTTTCTGTTATTCCTCCTGACGCCTATAGCCATATTAGTTCTCTACAACTTCCGAGAAACGGAAGTTATGCTCCAGCGGGATGCTTCGGACATTAACGTCAAGCAACTCGAAGGCATCAAAGCCGATCTTATTGATTTGATGAGTCTTGTGATGAAGACTGGGATGCTGCTGGATCAGGATTCTGTCCTCCGGGAAGTGATGCAGAAGCCGGAATTATATGATGCTATCCATCGAAAGCGGATTGTGGAAAATAAATTCGCTAGTATTGAAAACAGCTTTTTCCTTACAGGAGCTACCGTATTCTACACATTGATCGATTTAAAAGGAAACGCTTACACTTCGTATACGCCAGAGAATTCTCTGAATTATGCCCACATCAGTTCCGAGCCTTGGGTACAGGAGCTGAAGAGGACTGAGGGACAGCGGTACGTATGGAAATCCAATGATTTGACGACTGGCGTTCGTGAGAGAAAAGGAAATCGGATGCTGAGCCTTTACGAAGTGCTGCGTGACGACGGACTAAAACCATTTGCTTATGGACGTTTTAGTATCGATTATGAAGCATGGTTTCAGGAAAAAACGGAGGGAAATACATTCGGCAGCGATAGCGAAGGAGCCTATTTTCTAATGGATGGATATGGGAATATTATGCTCCAATCCAAGTCGGGGCAGAACATACCCTCTACCGTGTCATCTGCCATAACAGCAGCAAGTCAAAGCAAGGGACAGGATACCTCCTCCCAATCCATTGTGAACAATCATATGATGTATACCTATAACAAAATTCAAGAGCTTGACGGATATCTTGTGAAAAAGATTCCCTTGTCCTTGTTATTTGAAGAAGTGAACAAACAGAAGCTGAGGTTCTATACCGTATATGGGGCCATCCTGCTGCTGTTTGTGTTGCTGACTTACTTCATTTCCTCAACCGTTACCGGTCCTTTAAAGCATCTTCAACGAAAGATGGAGACAACCGTAAAATTGAATTTGAAGACAAAGCTGCCGGAACAAGGTAAAGGTGAATTGCTGGCCCTAACCCGAAGCTTCAATTTCATGATCGCAGACATCAATAATCTATTGGAACAGTTAAAGCTTGAGGAGCGGCAAAAGCAGTTTGTCCGATTTCAGGTGTTGCTTGGTCAGATGAACCCTCATTTTTTGCTGAATACGCTGAATACAATCAAGAGCATTGCACTGGATAAGGATGAAGATGAGATTTACGAGATTTGTGTATCGCTAGGAAAAATATTAGAAACTACGCTGAATTTGGAGGTTGATCTTATTCTTCTGAAGGAGGAAATTGTGCTAATTGAATCCTATATGGATATCCAACGGAAACGGTTTGGACATGGCATCGAGCTCCACTATGAAGTTTCCAGAGATCTGGAGTATGCGTTGATTCCGAAATTTTGTCTACAGCCGCTGGTAGAAAATTCATTGATTCACGGGTTTGGACAAACACAGCTTGAGGGGCAGATCGACATTCGTGCATCAAGCCACCACTCTCTGCTTATTTTGGAGGTCGCGGATAATGGCATAGGAATGAAAAAATCCCAGGCGAATCAGTCCTACCGGAAACGAAAAAGCATTGGTGTACAGAACCTTCGCGAGAGTTTGGAGCTTATGTTTAAGAACCAGCCAACAGGACTTCGGATAGAGTCGACGGACGAAGGGACGCAGGTCATCATGCATTTCCCATTATTGTTATCCAAACCCTATTTGAAGGAGGGGAGCACCATTGTGGCGCACATTGATCGTTGAAGATGAACAGTACGCAAGAGCAAGCTTGCGCAAATTGTTTACAAAGGCGAATATTCCGTTTGAAATTATCGGTGAGGCGGTAAATGGCGAGGAAGGTTTGCAGTTGATTCGGGAACTGCAGCCTGATGTTGTCATTTCCGACATTTTCATGCCGCTAATGGATGGCATCCGTTTACTCCAGCTCACGAGAAAGGAAGGACATGAATGCCGATTCGTTATGTTGACGGCAGTAAGTGAATTCGAGTATGCCAGACAAGCATTGGAATACGGGGCTTCAGGTTATTTGATGAAACTTTCTCTGGATTTGAAGGAACTGAAGCAAACCATGGACAAAGTAGCCGGAGAGCTGACAAGAATGGATAAGCTTCGCTTGGCAGATAAATGGTTCCCGGATAAGACTACCCAAGAACCAACAGATCATCCAGAGCTGAACCGAATGATTACCTACATTGAGGGGCATTTCGCCGAGGATGTGACATTAAAGAGATTGGCTGAATATGTTCGCATGGATGCCAGTTATGTCAGTGACTTATTTAAGAAAAAGATGGGGATCACGATGACGCATTTTATTCAGAACCGCCGCGTTCAAGCAGCGAAAATGCTGCTGACAGAGACGGAGAAAACGGTGAGTGAAGTTGGCAGGTTGGTAGGCTTCGAGAACGACAATTATTTCATTAAAATATTCAAGCGGTGGTGTGGGTTGACCCCGAACGAATACCGGAAAGAACAAAAAATCGTTCTATGAATATCCAAACACCGTTCATACCCCCAATGTCAGTCTGGTGATAAAGTTAAAGACGTAGCAAGCAGCTTATCAACTCGATAAGGGGGACTGTAAATGAAATATAGAAATTGGTTAAAGGCAGCTTTGATTACGACTTTGACAGCTTCGATGCTCAGCGCGTGCGGAGGGGCTAACAACGAGGGAGCGAGTGCAGGATCGGCAAATCAAAATGCCGGTGAGACCATCAACCTCACGCTTTGGGGAGCTGTTCCTGCCGAGGCTGGACCTCAAGAAGTGATTGACAGCTGGAACAAAGAAAATCCCGACATTCAGGTCGAGTACTTCCGTTATGTAAATGATGACCCCGGTAACCTAAAGCTGGATACGGCGCTCATGACGGGTCAGGACGCAGACTTGTTCGTCAACTACACGCTTAACCGTTTACAGAAACGTGTTGATGCAGGAGTCGCTTTGGATCTGAGCAGCCGAACAGATTACAACATCGACGAGCAAATGGGGGTAGACGCCGCTCAATGGAAAATCGGGGATAAGTATTATGGCATTCCGACAAAGAAAAACATGTTATTCATCTGGCTTAACAAAAGCATGCTGGATGAAGCCGGTCTTCCGATTCCTCCCGTTGATTGGACATGGGATGACTTGAGAGAATATGCGAAAGCGCTAACAAAATCAAATGTGTACGGTCTTATGCAGCATGATGCTGCCTTTACCGCCGCAATTGACGGTACCATAGCGGGTCTTGGGGTAACCACGGCGGAAGGAACATCTAACTTTAATAATGATCTTTGGAAAAAGCAGCTTCAAATCGTACATGACATGATGTTTGTGGACAAATCGACGCCCGAATATGGAGAACAAGTAACAAGCAAGATGCCGGTAGACACAATGTTTCTTAAAGGGGAAGCAGCTATGTTAGCCGCAGGAGAATTTATTTTCCGCAACGCCAATAACCTGAAGGATTTTCCACATGACTTCAAAATCGCATTCGCTACAATTCCGAAAGTATCTGCCGATCAGAAGGATTATAAGTATGCTGGTGGTTTAGGTGATATGCTCTCCGTTAACGCAAAATCCAAACATCAGGATGCGGCATGGAAGTTCGCAAAGTGGTATGCG
The DNA here is from genome assembly GCF_900221055.1 of Paenibacillus sp. RU5M. Classification (NCBI taxonomy): domain Bacteria; kingdom Bacillati; phylum Bacillota; class Bacilli; order Caryophanales; family Paenibacillaceae; genus Paenibacillus; species Paenibacillus sp. RU5M. The sequence continues at coordinate 974,351 of NZ_OBQM01000001.1, forward strand.
GACGGCGGAATGTTGCCGATGGCAAGTGGAGGGCGCCTTCCATCCTCGAAGAGCGTTGATAACAAGCAGGCGATGGACCTGCTGCTCAAAGGTGTTGAAGACAAATACGATACAGAGTCGATGAATAGCGTTGTGTTCGGTGAGTTCCCATCATTCCAGCTGAATGTACCGCAGCAAGCGCTGGATGCCCGCAAGGAAGAATATGAGAAATACTTCCTGAATGAGCAGGATATTGATACAACGCTTAAGAATATGGCCAAACGCCATCAGGAATATATCAAATAATCAAATAATCGAATAATCGAATATTGACAATATCCTTAAGAGAGAAGAAGGATTCTTCGCTTCCGTCTTCTCTCTTTGCTGTATTTAAAAAGTTTCATACGAGAAGAAAGGCGGCGTTTTCTGTGAAAAGGAACAGCTGGATTCGGAAACAAGGCTGGGTGGGCTACATATTTATTTTGCCTAATATGCTCGGTATCCTGGCATTTTTTATTCTGCCTGCCTTGTACTCCTTCTTTATGATGTTCACGGACTATCAATTCGCCAATCCGAATTGGACGTTCACCGGATTAGATAATATCCAACGCCTTTTTGGTGATGATCAGTTCTATGCTTCAATCAAATATACGATCATATTCCTGATGTCCGTTCCGGTCTCATTAGCAATTGCATTTCTCGTTGCTCTTGTGCTTAACCGGAGCGTGTATTTGAAAGGATTGCTTAGAGGCATGTTCTTCCTGCCATATATCTCAAGCGGTGTTGCTGTTGCTTTTGTATGGATGCTGCTGTTCCAGCCGTCCCAGGGGCCAATTAATGAAGTACTTCGCTTTATCGGCATTGTATCGCCTCCGGGTTGGTTCGCCGATTCGAGTTCGGCAATGTATGCCATTGACGTCGTGCAAATCTGGTTTATGTTAGGTTACAACATGATTATCTATTTGGCAGCTCTGCAAGAGATTTCGACCGAGCAACTTGAAGCGGCGCGTATCGACGGGGCAGGGAAAGTGACTATTACATGGAGGATTGTATGGCCACTTGTTAGTCCAACGACATTTATGCTATTGATTACGGGGCTGATTATGACAGTCAAATCATTCTCTCTTATCCAAGCGATTACGGGCGGCGGCCCAAGCGGAAGCACTACGATTCTGTCGCTGTTCGTCTACAAAACGGCATTTAGCTATTATGAGATGGGCTATGCATCAACCATTTCCTGGTTCCTGTTTGCGGTTATTCTTGTCATTACCATTATCCAATGGGTCGGCCAAAAACGCTGGGTCCATTACTAGAGAGGAGCTGGCTCTATGTTTAGAACAACGAAGACACGCTCGGTTAAGCTTTCTGTCACGATCCTTATGCTGATTGCAGGGTTGTTTATGATTGTCCCTTTTTTATGGATGCTCAGTACTTCCTTCCAGACCCCAAGTGAAGTATTCCGCCAATGGCTTCCTTCGAAGCTGGACTGGACCAGCCATAAGCGAATCTGGACGGGAAACTATAACTTTCTCCCTTATTATTTGAACTCAATTAAGATTGCCGTGATTGGTACAGTAGGTGCCGTTTTTTTGTCGGCCTTTGCTGCTTATGGCTTCGCCCGTACGGAATTTAAAGGACGTAATACCCTCTTCATCGTGTATCTATCCATGATGATGATTCCTCCTCAAGTCGTTTTTGTTCCGAAGTTTATCCTGTTTAACTGGCTTCATATTTATAACACGCATTGGGCATTAATTCTGCCAGCCATGTTCTCGATATTTGGCGTATTTATGCTCCGTCAATTCTTTCTCAGTATACCGAACGAGATTACAGAATCTGCATTACTCGATGGTGCGGGTCATTTTCGAATTTTCTTCAAGCTGGTGTTACCGTTAGCCAAACCAGCGCTTGCAACGTTTGCGATTATCGATTTTTCCTGGCAGTGGAATGATTATGAGAATGCTCTGGTTTTCCTGCAGAGTCCAAAGCTTTATACGATTCCGCTTGGTCTACAAAATTTCGTTCTGGAAAACAACGTTGATTATAACGGAATGATGGCAGCTTCTTCCGCAGCGATTATCCCTATGATTTTAATCTTTCTGCTTGGTCAGAAATATATTATTCAAGGTGTATCCAGTTCAGCTGTAAAAGGCTAATTCAAAGGAGGCTTATATAATGAGACGCGAGAAACTATTATTCGATGTTACGGTCATTGGCGGAGGACTTTCCGGGATTTGTGCCGCTATTGCAGCGGCAAGATTAGGTCAAAAGGTTGCCCTCGTGCATAATCGTCCTGTACTTGGCGGCAATTCCAGCTCCGAGGTACGTGTATGGGTATGCGGTGCAACGGGGCATGGCGTGAATCGTTATGCCCGGGAGACCGGTATTATGGGTGAATTGTTCATTCAGAATCAACAACGGAATCCGGAAGGCAACCCCTATTTGTGGGACGTTACTTTGCTGGAGGCGGTAAGAGCCGAACCTAATCTGACTCTATTTATGAATACGGATGTTAGAGAAGTAGAAGCAGACGGTGAGAAAGATGCAAGGATAATTCGTAGCGTGAAAGGCTGGATGATGGGCTCCGAGCGTGAGATTACGTTTGAAAGTAAGATCTTTCTTGACTGTACAGGTGACGGACTCGTCGGATTTCTCGCTGGAGCAGCATACCGGATTGGCCGTGAAGCCCGTCATGAGTTCGGGGAAGAATGGGCACCGGAAGTTGCTGATGATATTACGCTTGGCAGCACACTGTTGTTCTATACGAAAGATACCGGAAAACCGGTCCGGTTTGTAGCTCCATCGTTTGCTAAAGACATTACGACAACCCCAATTCCGCTAAAGCGTGTGATCCGCAGTGGAGATTCTGGCTGTCATTACTGGTGGATTGAATGGGGCGGCGAGCTGGATACGGTACATGAGAATGAGCAGATTCGGGATGAGTTATGGTCTGTTATTTATGGCATCTGGGATTATATTAAGAACTCCGGCAAGTTTCAGGCCGAGGAGATGACGTTGGAATGGGTAGGCTCGATTCCAGGCAAACGCGAATACCGCCGCTTCCTTGGTGATACGATTCTGACGCAAAATGATGTTATCTCTCAACGTCCATTCGAAGACCGGGTCGCCTTTGGTGGTTGGTCCATCGACCTGCATCCCCCACAAGGGATGTATGCAAGCGAGAGCGGCTCCAAGCATCTGCATGCGGATGGCATTTATCATATTCCGTTTGGATGTCTGTACTCCCGCAATGTCAGCAATCTGCTGTTTGCGGGACGTAATATCAGTGCATCGCATGTTGCATTCGGAACAACCCGCGTCATGGCAACTTGTGCGGTAATGGGAGAAGCGGCAGGTGTAGGCGCTGCCTTGTCGGTAATCAAAGGCGTTACGCCTCGTGAGCTGCGTGAGCAGCATTTAACCGAATTGCAGCAAACGATGTTACGGACCGATGCCTCAATTATAGGACTGAGAAATATGGATTCTGCTGACATTGCGAGAAAGGGGATCATCACGGCTTCAAGCATGATGACCCGAATTTTGATCAACGAACCTTCCGAGGAATACCGGCTGGTCACTGATGTTGGATGGCTGTTCCCGACCGAGGGTGGAATTGAGGGATTTACGCTGTTGGTCTCTGCCCGTGAGGCTACAAGTCTCACTATAGAACTATGGGATACAGGTCGCCCTGAGAATTATGTACCGGCAAACTTCAAGCAAGCTTTGCATATCCAGGTCGATGCAGGTGAAAATCAATGGTTGGATGTGCCTGCAGACAGTGCAATGTTTGGAGGGGATCCTTCTAATGTATTTATCATTGTTCGTGCGAATGAAGCAGCCAGTCTCTATACATCAGCTGTTCCGATCAGCGGTGTCCTCGCGTTTGAGCGGGGAGTCAAGCCAATAGTCAGCTCTGATCTGGAGGATCATCAGCCGAATCAGCCCATTATCGAATGGTCGATGAAGCGACTTGTCCGAAAGCCATTCTGTTTTGCAGTTGAGACTGGCGCGTATTCACCTGATAAAGTCATCAACGGCTATGTCCGCCCGTTTAGCGGTCCACAGTTGTGGATATCGGAGCCCATCACTAATGGCCGTGAAGAATGGATTGAAGTCAAGCTTCCAGAACCAGTGGATATTCGGGAAATTCACCTTACCTTTAATGACGATGTTAATGAGGATTTGATCAATTTGCATCATCACGAGACACCGTTTCTGATCATTCCCGAGTTGGTTAAGAGCTACGAGGTGCAGGCATATATTAATGGGGAATGGGAACGTTTTGCTGGTGATAGCCATAACCTTACTCGCAAAAAGATTCATCGTCTTGAGAATCCGATCCAATCAAAACGGATTAGGGTGATCATTAAGGAAACGCACGGTGGCGATCGGGCAGAAGTGTTTGAAATTCGACTATATGATTCTTATAGATGACGGCACCCGTGTTCCGCAGCTAGCATCCACAAATAAATGATTGGCCGAAATCTCGCCTTCTTCTTCTGAACTCTAATCGTATGGAAAAGAATCTAGATAAACGATATACTAGCTTATAACTGCTTTTTTGTTGAGGTGAATATCTAATGGAAGAAGTCGACGAATCCAAACAACTTGTATTACAAATTGGCGCTGCCTTGAAAAGGTACAGAAAAGAAAACAACATGAGCTTAGACGACTTAGCGGAATTGACAGGCGTAAGCAAACTTACTCTGGGAAATATTGAACGTGGCGAGACAAATCCAACTTTGGCGATGATATGGAAAATCTCAAAAGGCATATCTTTACCACTCATGGCTTTGTTCAAATCAGAAGACCCTGTAAGTTTGTATCGAGCAGGCGAAGGACTGCGGTTTTCTAATGAACAAAAAAATTGGGTTATTGAACCCGTGTTTAAAAACGCTAGCAGCGATATTGAAATGTGTCGGGCTTACTTACAGCCCAATAGCTCCTACCACCCTGAAGGACATCATGTGAATACAACTGAAATTGCGACCGTAATGACGGGATCCATTGAAATTCAAGTCAATGGAGAGATTCACATCTTGAATCAATACGATACGATTAGTTTCCGTGCTGATTCTCCACACTCTTATACCAATCATACGAATAGTGAAACCGTGCTGCATATAGCCTTGAAGTATGGTTTCTAAAAGTCGCAAATTCCACTTATGAATACAACTCCGAATTCCATCACCGGAATTCAGAGTTGTATTTTTGTTTTTTTAGACAATTTAATTATATTATAAAATACTTATTGTAAATAATTATATACTATACTATACTTTTATTGTCCGCGCGGATAATTATTGCACCATTTTTACAATCAACAGGGAACAAATAATACCTGTGATTTCAGGAAGGAGAATTGAAGAATGCTGAACAATCAAAATACAAAAGCCCTACCTTCCTCTATAGGGTTTATCATTCTCGGCATTATTTTTATTGCTGCTAATTTACGTACTCCCTTAACATCAGTCGGTCCTTTAGTGAGTCTAATAAGGGATGACGTTCATATTTCAAATACATTAGCGGGCTTGATAACGACTTTACCCTTGCTAGCCTTTGCTTTATTATCGCCTCTAGTACCGAAATTAGGCCGAAAGTATGGGGTTGAACGTATCATTTTGCTTGCCCTAATCTTTTTGACAATTGGCATTGTAATACGTTCTTTATCTGGTGCAGCTAATCTGTATATTGGAACAGTAATTCTAGGATTTGCAATTGCCATATGTAATGTATTATTGCCAAGTATAATCAAAAGGGATTTCCCCAATAAAATTGGCTCTATGACAGGTCTTTACTCCGTTTCAATGTGTTTATGTGGAGCCATTGCATCAGGAATCAGTGTACCGCTAGCTGTGAACGCAGGTCTAAAATGGCAGGGAGCATTAGGAATATGGGGGATTCTAAGTTTTGTAGCCATTCTCTGTTGGTTACCCCAATTAAGAAATCAATTGAAGCAAACAGTCACGACCAGTCAGCAGAGGGCCAGCAACGATGTGAATGTTTGGCGGTCTCCTCTTGCATGGCAGGTAACCTTATTTATGGGTATACAGTCCATGGTTTTCTATGTGTTGATCGCATGGTTACCTGAAATTTTAAAGCAGCAAGGAATTGATTCAACCCAATCAGGTTGGTACCTCTCGATAATGCAGTTAGCACTGCTTCCATTTACATTTATTGTTCCTGTTATTGCTGGGCGCATGTCTAGCCAACGTTTGTTAGTGGTTATCACAACCATTTTGCTTTTGACGGGAACACTCGGGCTTCTTTACGGAAGCTCCAATATTATATTATTGTGGATCATAATACTGGGAATTGGTGTAGGTTTCGCCTTTAGTTTATCCATGATGTTTTTTGGGTTACGCACTGAAAATGCGCATCAAGCAGCGGAATTGTCTGGCATGGCGCAATCGATCGGATATCTTCTTGCCGCAATTGGTCCTGCCCTTATTGGATATCTGCATGATGCGACAAATAGTTGGGATATGCCACTTTTCATTCTGCTGGGCGCTTCGGTCTTACTTTTGTTAGCCGGAATGGGAGCAGCAAGAAACCGTTTTGTAGGTAGCGGAAGTCGTTACGAGCTGCCACGGAAAGGACGATAACTATGTTTGACAAAATTATTGTGGCAATTGATCAAGCTGGAATAACGAACAAACTTCTCAATGCAACCGTTGAAATAGCCCGAGACAAACAAAGCCAAGTTACCTTGGTTAATGTTAGCCAGGAATATGTATCGAGTGGTATGACCTATTTACCAGAGAATTTCTTGGAAGAAATATTGAACGAAATGAAGAAAGCGAGTCTGGAACAGTTGCAACACGCCAAATCCAAATTAAAATCTGCGGGGATTAACTCAGAAACAGTTCATCTTAAGGGAGATCCTTCACATGAAATATTAAAATATGCTAAGGATACTGAGCAGCAACTTATTATTATTGGTAGCCGGGGGCTAAGTGGCATAAAAGAAATGATGCTTGGAAGTGTCAGCCACAAGGTTTCACAGTTATCGAAATGCCCAGTGCTCATTGTGCACTAAATCCTTAGGAAACTGCAAGGCTGATGCATTGATATACTAATGCGGAACACGAGTTGCATGAATAGTCTAAAACCCCCTACTAAAGCAAAACTATAATTTGCTCTAGTAGGGGGTTTTATGATTGCTTTTAAACGAACTATTGACTTACAGTTAACTCTATGTCTTATACTCCGAATAGGAAAGAAAAATAAGTGGCTTTTCTGGAGTAGGGCAGTTACAATTTGTTAGGATCATAGATGTGGGGTGTGAACGGGGGATAGGTAACGCTAAATGGATTGTAATGACGATTCAAATAAACTAAATTACGTAATGAATTGGAGATTTAATCAACAATGATAAAGAGTAATAATTGGAATGTATTTGGCCTGGCATTGTTGCTGGGTTTGTTTTCAACATTAGGCCCATTTACTATTGATATGTATTTACCGGCTTTTCCTGAGATTGCAAAGAATTTCAATACAAGTGCATCGCTTGTTCAGTTTAGTCTTACTGCTTGTTTATTAGGTCTAGGTGTGGGGCAGCTCGTTATGGGTCCTTTGAGTGATGCTCACGGTAGACGTAAACCGTTGTTAATCTCCATGGCAGCCTATATTATTTGCTCCTTGGCGTGCGCTTTTGCTCCTAATATCGGACTATTGATTTTGTTTCGGTTCACTCAAGGGTTTGCGGCTTCAGCAGGAATTGTTATTTCTCGCGCGATAGCTAGAGACCTGTACAGTGGACATGAACTCACTAAATTCTTCTCTTTGCTGTTGCTTGTAGGGAATTTAGGGCCTTTGGCAGCACCGATCGCTGGAAGTGGCATTCTTTCATTCACGACATGGATTGGAGTGTTTATCTCACTCTCATTTTTGGGCGTTTTCTTATTAATAATGACAAAGTGGGGCTTGAAGGAGTCTAACCCACCTGAACGACGTATGGCTCCCAACTTCAAACAACAGTTGGGCAATTACAGAACGCTACTACGTGACCGCAAGTTTGTCGGCTATATGCTTGCACAGGGAATCATGACGGCTGGGGTATTTGCATATGTAGCAGGAACACCATTTATTTACCAAAATATTTATGGAGTCACACCAACTGTATTTGCTATATTGTTTGCTTCGAACGGGATCAGCTTGATCATCGGTTCCCAAATTGTGGGTCGGTTAGCACAACGTATACCTGAGCAGACTCTTCTATTATCTGGACTGTGGCTTGCTCTAGCGGCAAGCGTTGCAGCTTTGGTGGTAACCATAGTTCATGGCCCGCTGTTCGCATTGGTCATTCCATTGTTCTTCTTTGTTTGCTCCATAGGTATTACGTCTACTGCAGCATTTCCGCTTGCGATGGAGAGCCAAGCCAAGATGGCTGGAAGTGCAGCAGCGCTACTCGGAGTTGTTCCTTTCCTTTTAGGCGCGCTGGTTGCTCCTCTGGTTGGTATCGCAGGTGAAGACACTGCCGTCCCACTTGGACTCACTTTATTAATGACCAGTCTCGTTGCGATTCTTACGTACTTCCTACTCGTTAAAAAAATATCGCATCACACACCTCAGCATGCTCAGTCTGATGCTAACTTTTAATTGAGAATATGAGGGATTGATCCTATTAGATATAAAAAACCGTTGATCTTTAATTTAAAGACTCAACGGTTTTTTATTATGGTAATGAAGGAAAGACGGCAAAGAACTTTTGAAAGGCTAGCCTTTCGGGATCTTCCGGTAGCTGGAAGGGGAGAATCCCGATATCTTCTTGAAGAGCCTGGAGAAATAATAGGGATCACTAATGCCCACTGCATAGCTGACTTCCTTAATACTCAATTCGGTAAGATCCAGAAGATGACCTGCCCGCTGAATTTTGAGCTGTAGAAAATATTCGATCGGAGCGACGCCCGTTTCAGATTTAAACAGAAAGATCAGATGCTGTTTCGACACCCCGACATGATTAGCCAACTCCGTAAGAGAAATAGAGCCACTCATATGTACATTCATGTATTGAATGGCCTGTTCCAGATAAGTTTCACGTTTCTTCTCTTGTGCCGATTTGACGGCATTTAAGCCAATCCCGGAGAGCAACTGTCTAGTAGTTTGGGCCACATGTACATGGGTAGTCAGGGCATATGTCCGCTCGGCCAGCATTTCATAGGTAGGTAGGAACCATTCCATTAAACGGGCCTTGCCGCTTGGGGATAAAGCGAGTGTGGCGTTAGATAAACCAAACATCTTCACCAATCGATTCGAATGGCTGCCTTTGAAATGAAACCAGTAGATACTCCATGGATTCTCCTGCATTGCCCCGTAACGATGTGCAGTTTCGGGTGGGATTATCATCATATCTCCTTGCTGCATGATTAATCGCTCTCCATGATTCAACTCAACCCATCCTTCTCCCGCTTCGCAAAAGATGAAAATATGCGAGGGGCTGCCCTCCAGACGCTCCCTGAAATGATAGTGAGCGTTGGGGAAATAGCCGATGTCCGTAATAAATAAGGTAGAGGTTAGTTCTTCTTGTTCCAGTTCTTTCATCCAGTATTCAGGAAGTACATATAGCTTCTCCTCTGCAAATCCTTCACGCTTGCGTATGTGGTCAGGACTCATTCCAGTTACCCCCGTAATTCATAATCCGAATAAGAATATAATCCATCACTTCCCGCATTTCGTCAATTGGAACCTTCCTTGCCAGAATATACAGTATAACTATCAAGACAAGGGAGGCAGTTCTAACATGAAGCATGAGGCTGTGGATCACAAGCTGGAGGCGGATCCAACCGGATCCAGTCAGGTACAAGTGTGGGAGACAAGCGTGTTGATACCTACATATGAGGCGGGTGAAGCTGACCCAAATCCGATGTTTCTGGAGAAAAGAGTCTATCAGGGAAGCACCGGTCGTGTGTATCCGCATCCAGTGATCGAGAGTATCTCGGATGTGAAGCATGATAAAAATTACAAATTGGTTATTCTGGAGAATCAATATATCCGTATGGAGATCATGCCGGAAATCGGCGGTAGAATCTATCGTGCGCTTGATAAAACGAACAATTATGATTTTGTTTATTATAACCGCGTCATTAAGCCTGCACTGGTGGGCCTTGCTGGTCCTTGGATCTCCGGAGGAATTGAATTTAACTGGCCGCAGCATCACCGTCCTAATACATTTGGTCCGGTTGAATACAAATACGAAGTAACTGGCGATGGCAGTGCTACAGTATGGGTTAGTGAGATTGACCGGATGTACGGTACAAAAGTCACTGCAGCCTTCAAACTCTATCCGGATAAAGCCTATTTGGAGATCCAGGCTCAATTATACAACCGGACACCTGAGCCACAGACCTTTCTGTGGTGGGCAAATCCGGCCGTAGCAGTTAATGAATATACACAATCCGTGTTTCCACCAGACGTAACGGCTGTATTCGATCATGGCAAAAGGGATGTCTCCCGTTTTCCTATTGCTACCGGAACTTATTACAAACAGGATTACTCGGAAGGCGTTGATATTTCCCGGTATAAGAACATCCCGGTTCCGACTTCGTACATGGCTTATAAATCCGATTATAATTTCGTCGGCGCATATGATCACGGCGTAGAGGCCGGATTGCTGCATGTGGCGAATCATCATATTTCTCCCGGCAAGAAACAATGGACTTGGGGGAATGGGGAGTTCGGTCAGGCGTGGGACCGTCAATTGACGGATGAAGATGGCCCATACATTGAACTTATGACTGGAGTGTACACAGACAATCAGCCCGACTTCACTTGGCTACAGCCCTACGAGGAGAAGACCTTTACCCAGTATTTCATGCCTTACAAAAACATCGGTGTCGTAAAAAATGCCTCCATCGAAGCAGCCATCAATCTGGAAGTTGATGCTGAAGCCGGAGAGGCAGTGATCAAGGTATATGCAACATCTAAACTCGAACATGCCGTTGTGGAGTTGAGTGGGGCGGCAACCCGGTATTTGCAGGAAACGGTTGAATTGTCCCCTGTAGATGTATATCAGAAGGTTATTCCGCTGGAGAGCGGGGAGCAGGAGCATGATCTGAAGCTTTTGGTTCGAAATAGGGAAGGCAGAGTGCTGATTTCCTATCAACCGAAACGTCCAGATATTGAACAGATTCCTGAAGCTGCTAAACCACTGGCAGCACCAGAAGAACTGCGTTCGACCGAAGAACTGTATCTGGCAGGCAAGCATCTGGAGCAATATCGGCATGCTACGTTTGAGCCTGAAGCGTACTATCTGGAAGGATTGAAGCGGGATAACGGAGATATCCGGTTAAATGTAGCTTATGGAACGTTACTACTTCGTCGTGGATTATACATAGACAGCGAGCAGTATTTCCGTAAATCTATTGAGCGGTTGACCTGGCGTAATCCGAACCCATATGAGAGCGAGGCCTACTACCAGCTGGGAAGAGCACTTCGTGGCCAAGGCCGTTTGGATGAAGCGTTTACTGCTTTCCACAAATCGGTCTGGTCGGCAACGTGGCAGGATGCTGGGTACTTCTCTCTTGCTCAGATTTCCAGCCTGAAAGGCCAGTACACCGAGGCACTGGAGCAGATCGAACGTTCACTCATCCGCAATTCACGAAACTACAAAGCACGTAATCTGAAAGCCGCACTGCTGCGCAAGCTTGGTCTGATTGATAATGCAAAGGCCTATGCGCTTGAAACCCTTGAATTGGATGTTGCGGATTTTGGAGCTTATAATGAGTTGGCTTTGGCTCATACAGCTATGGGAGACAAGGATGCTGCACAAGGTATTCTGACTGAATTACAGCAATTGATGAGAGATGACGCCCACAACTATCTGAATGTCATCGCAGATTATATGGACAGCGGTTTCTATGAAGAAGCCATTGCAGTAGGGAAAAGAATAGTGGACCCGGAAAATTCAGTCTATCCGATGCTGCATTATGCACTGGCTGAATTATATAAACGTATCGGACAACATGAACATGCTCAAGAAGCACGTCGTAAGGGACAATTGGCCAATCCAACCTATTGTTTCCCGAACACGTTGTTTGAACTTGAGCTGCTGGTAAGTGCAGTTCATGCTAACCCGAAGGACGACAAGGCTCATTACTACCTCGGAAACTTTTATTATGACAAAAAACGACCTATCGAGGCGATTGCGAGCTGGGAGAAATCCCGCGAACTGCGGGATGATTTTCCGACGGTACACCGCAACTTGGGGCTGGCCTATTACAACAAACAGAACAATCCGCAAGCGGCCCTAGCTTCGCTTGAACAGGCCTTTGCTTATGCACCGGATGATGGTCGTATTTTCTTTGAACTGGATCAGCTGCGTAAGAAGCTTGCGTGGTCAACAGACAAACGCCTCCAGTTCCTTGAAGAGCGGCGAGATCTGGTCGAGAAGCGAGATGATCTGTATGTGGAATACGTATCCCTGCTAAACAATCTTGAACGTTATCAAGAGGCAATCGCAGCCTTGTCTCTGCGCAATTTCCATCCGTGGGAAGGTGGAGAAGGGAAAGTGACTGGGCAATATAAGTTGGCTCATACTGAGCTTGGTAAACAAGCGCTGCAAAACGGTCATTATGAAGCAGCAGTTCAGCATTTACAACAAGCATTAGTCTATCCGTTGAATCTGGGAGAAGGTAAGTTGGAAGGAACTCAGGAGAATAATATTTATTATTATCTAGGCATGGCTTACGAAGGTCTGCATCGGGAAACAGAAGCTATCGCTAGTTATACCATAGCTTCACAGGGTCTAGCCGAGCCGACAAGTGCGTTGTTCTACAACGATCAGCCGCCAGAAATGATCTTCTACCAAGGGTTGGCCTGGTTAAAGCTCCGTAACAGGAAGGAAGCTAAGCGCCGTTTTAATAAACTGATTGATTATGCTGAAAAGCATATTTTTGACGATATCAAAATGGACTATTTTGCGGTATCATTGCCGGATTTCCTGGTATTTGAGGATGATTTGAACCGGCGAAATGTAATCCATTGCAGGTACATGAGGGGATTGGGACTTCTGGGGCTTGGCCGTGACAAAGAAGCCGGAACCGAACTTGAGTTGGCTCTGAAAATGGAGCCTAATCATCAAGGGGCAATGGTTCATAGACGGTATTCCCAACGACTGCGCGAAGGATTTCAACCTTAATGCTCCATCATCAAAGAGATGTAGAGATATTTTTTGGCTGTATTATAGAGAATAAACCTGTATTGCTACAAACAAAAAGGAAGGTGTAATGATAATGGATGTAGGGCGTAGGGAGTTGCCGCGCAAACTGACCATCACGATGTGGGATTTTTCCTGGTACACCATGACCTTACCGGGAGAACCCTATAGCGACCTTGAGGCGAGATTTAAGGAAGCAGTGGAGAGGGGCTACAATACGATCCGAATCTGTGCGATGCCCTTTTTATTGTTCACGGCGGAAGGCAAGCGGCCGGGTCCATTATACTTCGGCAGTCTTGGAGAGATCGGGCAGCGGACACGCTGGTACAACTGCCGGGGCGGCGCCGAGCTGGATGGACATGCGCATTTACTGGAGTTGTTCAGACAGGCCAAGGCCCATGGCTGTTATATCATCCTGTCTTCTTGGGAATATCAGCAGAGCCCCAGCTTCCTGGCATTTCCCGGGTTGCGCGATGAACTGGCTGCCATAGCTCCGGAGGAGCGGTTTATGGCTATTGCGAGATCCATGGATCAGCTTATCCGGTATATAAAAGCGGAAGGATACGACAAGCAGATCGTCTACGCGGAGCTGCATAATGAGGTGGAGTTCGGGCAACTGACCGAGATTGGAACCGCTCGAGGCATTGCCCCGTCCAATGTACCAGCACTGGTGGAAGCCATGCAGCCTTATATTGAAGAGGCCGTAGGTTATCTTAGAAGTGTCCACCCGGATATTTTGATGACAGCAAGCTATACACTAAATGAAGCCTATCCCAAATCCTATGTAGCGGGAAATTTACAGGTTGCACATTTCCATCTCTATATCAAAGGGGTATTGAATGAATTAACCGAAGCGGCTGGAATTGATGATGAGCAGGCGCCTTTTCCCGGCTCATTTGTCCAATCGCTCCTGCGGGAGGATGCGCCTCCATTTGAAGAGTATACGCTACCGCGCGACCAAGAATGGAGAATGGAAGGTAATCCGGTAGGGTTAAGGCTGCTCTATCTGCATGACTGGGTGGAACCGGATAAATGGGATCTTTTTTTATACGACAATTATAGTAAACATAAGCTGGCTATGCTGCAAAAGGCAGATATGCGCTTCGAGGAAGCTCACGAATGGGCGGCTCATTCTGGCTTGCCGGTCGTTATTGGGGAAGGATATGTTGGTTATACGCCGCTGTTAGCGGGATTCGAAGAGGGGCCTGTTGGGAAATTCATTGCAGAGTACGCGCTGCGTAAAGGAATGGCACTTGGCTTCTGGGGAATGACTCTATGCTCTAACTGTGCGCCGCATCATCCTTTCTGGGACGATATCCCCTGGCAACAGAAATGGAATCGATATATTCTTGCATCGCAATAATTGTTATGTTGGAAAGAACCAAACTTTATGTTCTCCTCTTATCAGAAACGTTGTACATCAGAGTGAGTACTTTACTATATCCGTACACCACGACTAAAGGAAGAAAATAAGAAAAGAAAGTCCAATAGATGTTCCAGCCATTAAAATAAAGAACTCTACCCATTTCTTTAGCCAACCATTCGATCAGCGTTAATGTAAAAGAGGTTATTAAGATTGCTAGCCACGACTTCGTATTTTTTTCAAGAATCATGTATATCATGAGGCATCCAGCAATAGGGTATATACCTAAGTCGAAAGGGAGCCCCGCATATGATTGGTTACGGGTATTGGGAAGGATATTCCAGAAAAAATTGAAGCCCGCACTGTTTAAACAAGAAGAGGTGGCTACTCCCAGCGGATAATAAGCTAAGAGGATGTTGAAGTTTCTACGGAGAATCCATCCACCGATTAAGATGGGGATAATCAAACCAAAAATGACATTCCCCAGCATCGAATCACTCCCATAGGTTTTCACCTTAATAATTTCTTATTATTAACCAAATTTATAATTTCATAAGGGATGCATCCCACTTTTGTATTATCAGGCTAGCCAGAATCCCTTGGTTGGTCTTTTTGTCGATTGAATAACGCGGTACTAGATGATAATGTAAAATAAGGGCGAGGATTCCTCGTTGGGGGAATATACTAATTGAATCGAGGTTCTGAAAATGAGGGTGAAACGAATTGTCACCAATATTAATACACAAAACGTTCCAGCAGCAAAAAGCTTTTACCAGGATGTGCTTGAACTTGATTTATTGATGAATCATGGTTGGATTGAAACATACGGATTACTTGGAGAGGAGAACGTTCAAATAAGTATCGCCACACAAGGTGGCTCCAATACACCTACACCTGACCTTTCAATTGAAGTTGATGATGTCGATGTAGTGTACGAACGCATGAAAAGCGCGGGTTATACAATAGAATATGAACTTACGGATGAGCCTTGGGGAGTTCGTCGATTCTATGTCCGTGATCCATTTGGTAAGTTGATCAATATCCTTGCTCATAGACATTAAATCAGTTGTCAGGGAGTGTATACAAGCAGAGTTACTGTTCAAATTAAAGTACTTTCTTTAAAAATTATTGTATATTGGTTTGAAGTATTGGCATTCTTTGCTCGGATGTTATGATTATATAAAAGTCGCAAATTCAAGGTGAACAATGACAGAATTGAACCAGAATAACCGTCGAATGTGGTACATAAAGCTATAGGTAAACATTTTCCAAAGTACAATGATCCATGTTTTGTCCAAGGTAAACGCAGATTATTCATCACTATTAACGGGGGGGAACAAGAATGATGAATGTTTTGTTAGTGGATGATGAGCCATGGGTACTGGAAGGTCTGCGGACAATGGTAGATTGGAACAAATACGGTTTTCAAATTTGTGGAGAGGCTGAGAACGGGAACGCTGCTTGGTCCATTATTGAGAACCTTCGGCCAGACCTGGTGTTTACAGATATTCATATGCCTTCAGTGAGCGGACTTGAACTGATTGACCGCTCGATACAAAAACTAGCCAAACCGCCGCGATTTGTCATATTAAGCGGATACGATAGCTTTGATTATGCGAAAACAGCGCTGGAACAGCGTGTGGAGGATTATTTACTCAAACCCATTGATGAGGTTGAGATTGAAAACGTATTAGAACAGATGAGTCGTAAAATTCAGAACGAGCTTGTCGCAGAGAAATTGCATCAACATGAGCGTACTTTATATGTAAATTGCTTGTTCAACCGTCTGTTTCAGGGGGAGGATAGCAGCGAACTGCAAGCCGAAGTGGAAAGTATATTGCAAATGGAGGGTCATGAGAATATGGCCTGTCTTTTAATTGAAACGGATATTTGCAATGAAGACATAAAGTCACAGGTACAGCGTTTTGCTAGCGCTCATCACTACGAATTTTTTATGGATGCTGAAGGAAGAATGGGTGTGTTTGCTGCTGTAATTGAAGATTCTCTGAGTTGGCTTGAGAGGCTAGGGAGAACCTTGTTTGAGATTTACTCCGGTCATGGATCAATTATTGTGGCATTTGGATATCACTCAGGTGGAGTAGTCGCTATGCGGTCAGCATTTGAAAAAGCGTTATCTGCTTTGAAATGGAAGCGTTATCAAAAAGGAAGCGGCATTATTCGCGATCAAGATTTGCCACGGCATAGTAACATGGCGATTGTAAATCAAAAAGCGTTGAGTAACCTGTTTAAAACCATTTTAACGGGTGAAGAGAATGGGTTGGAGAGAGAGGTACACGAGTTGCTTGCGAGTCCAGATTCAGGGCTGTCTGTGTCGGATATAGAATATGTTCGGGTACAATTGCTTGCTCTTGAAATGGGAGTTCTCAAGCAAATGAAGGAGCTGGATGGGAATGTAGACAGGTTTGTGTTGCAGTTACAACATATGTTGGGCGATTTATCTGACATTGATTCCTTTCCTGCATTTAGGGAATATGCACTTATATTAAGTCTCAACGCTTTGAGAGCTCTGCAGGAGCAGCGGAAAGAAAAAGAATGCAGCACGATTTTTCGTGTAGTGCAATATGTTAACCATGAGTTTCGGGAGAAGCTGCAGCTCCAGGAGATTGCACAGAAATTTCATATGAATGCCAACTATCTGGGGCAAGCCTTCAGACAGCAGACTGGCAAGTCTTTTCGGGAATATCTGAATGATAAACGGATCGAGGAGGCGAAGAGACTGTTACGTCAGAGCTGTTGTAGCATAGCCGAAGTTGCGGTCCATTCAGGATATCCTAATGCCGACTATTTTGTAAGTCAGTTCAAGCGAATGACGGGGATGGCTCCCTCCGCGTATCGAAAACAACCATAGATTGGGACTCGACAAGTAATGAATGAAGGATGGCGATGGAAGACATGTTTAAGAAATTTCGATTTCGCGGCATCGTGAACGATATTCCTTTGAACTACAAGTTTATGCTGATCTATGTTATCGGTATTTTGCTTCCGATCATAGCAAGCAATTATTTGTTCATGGATCGTATGTCGGGGCTAATCAAGGAGCGGGAAGAGCAGAATCTGCAAATATCGCTGGAGCGGGCGAGAAAGGACATTCACACCATGATTGACGGGGGGATCGCTGTCAGTCACGCCTTAATCACGGACAAGCTGTTGTCCGAATCCATGGATCGTGTATACAAAGACCAATTGGATTTCTACAATACATTCGATGAACAGCTTCGCCATCGAGTGACTTCCTATATTCCCGTGAACAATCAAATCCAGCGGATCGGCATCTACACAGATAATCCAACGATTGTGTCTGGAGGGGATTATTATTATCTGGACAGCTCAATGAACGCCAGTGCCTGGTTCAGACAATGGGAAGCAGCAGGGGAATCACTAAGTGTACTCGCTTATCGCGATCAGGCAGCGAATGATCGCGCGGCGACCTCGTCGTATTTTAGCGTGATTGAAAAAATGGACTATTATAACGCAGATAACTCTTACGAGAAGTTAGTGCGCATTGATTTTTACCTTAATCGATTCTATGACGTTATTGCGAGAGAGAAAAGCTCGCTGGACCTGTATCTGGTCAACGCGAAGAATCAGATTATCGTGTCCACAGATGACAAGTATCAGGGTGAGGTAGATAGTGATTATGCGTTATTTGATACGAGCAAGGCGGCGGACAAGGACCTACATATCGTAGCGATTGGCAAGGCCAGCTATGTGAAAGGTTGGAAGCTCATTGGCGTACCTCAGGAAACACGTGTCAAACAAGCGATGCTCTCCATGAAGCTTTATTTCGGCATGCTCGCTGGTATCATTACTTTGGTTACCTCCATCTTCATCTATGTCATGCTGCGCTCATACAATTATCGAGTGAAACGTCTGTCCAGACATATGCAAAAGGTGGGGAACGAGAAATTTGATCTGATCAACATTGATGGGGGACAGGATGAGATAGGTCATCTGATTCGTAATTTCAATATGATGACCGCTCAGATCCATTCCTTGATCAATAATGTGTACAAGCTTGAAATTCAGCAGCGGAGCCAGGAGGCTGAGCGCATTCGCGCTGAACTGAATTTGCTGCAAAGCCAGATGAATCCCCATTTTTTATTCAATACGCTCAATGCGCTGCTGGTGGTCAGCACCAAAAACAATTATGCGGATGTCAAGGATATTATCAAGGACCTATCCAAGCTGCTTCGCCGTCTGTTGAATTGGAAGGACGATGTGGTCACCCTGGAAGAGGAAATGAGTTTTACGGTCATGTATCTGGGAATTGAAAAATTCCGTTTTCGAGACAAGTTTGAATATTACATTGATATTAGCGAAGAGGCGAGGCAGTATAGAATTCCAAAAATGAGTATCCAGCAGTTGGCCGAGAATGCTTGCAAACATGGAATTCAGGCTATTGAGGGGTTAGGGTATGTGAAGATTAAAGCGGAAGTTGTGAGCGAACGCCTGCGCGTCGTTGTATCCGATAATGGTAAGGGCATGGATAAGGAACGGCTGCAAGAGGTTCTGTATCATATGCGGAGCAAGGAGGAGAGCGGAGGGAGTAACATTGGCATACGTAACGTATATCGCCGTCTTGAATTGTATTATGACGATAAAGTGGATTTTAACTTGGTGAGCAGAATAGGAGAAGGGACAGAGGTCTCCTTCGAAATTCCATTGCAACTGTTAGATCATCAGGGTGAAGAAGGAGGTAAGGACAATGGCATTTAGAGCGCTGCTGATTGATGACGAGCCATGGGCGCTAGAGGGCTTGCAGCTGTGGATTCCATGGGAAAGTCTTGGCTTTGAGGTATGCGCTATGTGTGGCAACGGTGCGGAAGGGTTGGAACGAATGGAAGAGTTACAGCCGGATCTTGTCATGGTTGATATTCAAATGCCAATTATGAATGGGCTAGAGATGATTGAAGAATGGCGACGTAGAGGAAACTGGTCGACCAAATTCATTATTCTTACGGGGTACAGCGATTTCGAGTTTGCGCGAAAAGCGCTTAAATTCAAAGTTTCCGGTTATCTGTTAAAACCATTGGATGAGGAACAGGCGGAGTCCGAGATTCGCATGATGGGCATGGAACTGATGAAGGAGCAAGAGCAGCTTTATATTGGGCAGATTGCATTGAGAGAGCAGGAAATGTTGACGATGAAGCAGGCTTTATTAGGCAAAGTGCTGTCTGCTGAGGGTACTCAATTGATGCAGTCCCTTTCCCAGTCAGCTGAATCCTGGATTGTATGCCTGGTTCAGGTATCGGAGAAAGAGTTTGGCCGGTGGAGTAGTCTTGCTTCAGAGGTCCTGAACGGCAAGCATGTCATTTATTTCATTCGTATGCGAAATGCTCTTGTATCCATTGTGTTTGGCGATGTTTCCCCCGGACCTCGGAGAACGAGCGGAAATTTTAGAAAACAATTAGAAACACTGGCTCGCCGTCTGGCGGGCTTTCGTACATATATGGCGATTGGCTCAACCGAATCCTCTCTTCATCACATCAGCAACTCCCGCATAACAGCAGAGAAGGCGTTGCTGCACGCTTTTTATGAAGCGGAAGAGAACAGCATAATGGATTATGCCGATATCCAGAACCACGATTTTCAAAGGCATAACCAACAGGTTGAACTGATCGAGCGAGTGCTGGGAGCACTTCAGCTCATTGATTACGCCAACTACCAGTCCGCTGTGGAGTTTATTGAGCAATCCTTTCGACAGATGCGGGTCCACCCGGATGAAGCCCGAAAATTTGTGATTTACCTTCTTCATGAAATTCGTGCTTACATGAGGGCGCAAATGGCAGAAGATTCAGAGAATTACCGTTCGTTCGAAATCCCGGATCTGGATGAAGCACTGTTAACCTTTGATGATTTGATTGGCATACTGCATTCGTGCGGAAGAGTCTGCTTTGAGTTTTTGCTTAAAGAGAGCGTCTTCGAAGCACAGGGTATTGTACAGGATATCAACGATTATATTCATGCGCATTTCCGGGAGGGACTGACCATTAAGATGCTATCGGAACGTTTCTTCCTGCATCCGGCCTACTTGGGACAACTATTGATACGAAAAAATGGAATCGGCTTCAATGAGCTGCTTCATAACCTGAGGGTTGAGGAGGCATGTCGGTTGCTACAGATGAATCAGTACAAAAATAGCGAGGTCTCGGAAAAGGTTGGATACGCCAATTACCATCATTTTTTAAAACAATTTGAGAAACGCATGGGCATGTCTCCTAACGAATATAAGAAAACCTGAGCTTTTCTCGGAAAGAGCTATAATTCGAATATAGTTTCCATGGAGATGTAAATTTATAATTAAATTATTCAAATGAAAGGGCTTTCATATAGTGAGATCAAATTTTGGAGGTGCTTTATGGGGGACAGTAAAAAATCATTCTTCCGTATGGGGGCAACACTGTTATTGTCGTTGAGCGTTGTGCTAGCAGGTTGCTCAGGTGGCAATTCAGGCAGCGGAGAAGAAAGCAGTAAAGGAAGTGAGGTGGGGGCTGACAATCCGTTAGAAATCTCGGTATTCCTGAACGAGGCCGGACAACAGCCAACCGCAGACAACAAAATCTACAAAAAAATCAAGGATGAGCTTGGCGTTACATTCAAATTTGAATTTTTGGCTGGTGACAAAAACCAGAAGCTCGGCGTCATGATCGCCGGTGGAGACTATCCAGATCTGATCTCAGCCGATACCAAACTTACGGCAGCCGGTTCAGTCATACCGCTGGAAGATCTGATTGAAGAACACGCGCCTAATTTGAAGAAGCATTACGAGAAGTATTGGAATCAAATGAAGGACCCGAATGATGGACACATTTACTACCTGCCAAACTACGGTGCATACAACGGCGAAGTGGCTGATACGTACTACAGCGGACCTGCCTTTTGGATTCAAAAAGCCGTGTTGAAAGAGTTCGGTTATCCGACGCCCAAAACACTGGACGAATACTTTGACTTGATCGCGAAATACAAGGAAAAGTATCCAACCATTGACGGCAAACCGACAGTCGGGTTCGAGGTATTGAACTATGATTGGAAAAACTGGGGCTTGCTGAATCCGCCGCAGCATTTGATCGGTCATCCGAATGATGGTGGAGTGGTCGTCAACGATGGCAAAGCGGAGATTTTTGCAGACAAGGATTATGCCCAAAAGTACTATCAGAAGCTGAATGAAATCAATGCCCAAGGCTTGCTTGATAAGGAAGCGTTTGCACAGAACTACGACCAATATATGGCCAAATTGTCCAGTGGGGCCGTACTCGGCATGTTCGATCAACACTGGAATTTCCAAAGCGCGGAAGATTCACTCATAACGCAAGATAAAATTGAACGCACTTATGTAGGTTTCCCGCTTGTGTATGACAGCAGCACCAAAGACTATTATCGTGATCGCGCAGCATTGAATCTCAACAATGGTTTCGGTATTACCGTGAGTGCGAAAGACCCTGTAAAAATCCTCAAAGCGCTCGACAAACTGATGGAAGAAGATTGGCAGAAAACACTCACTTGGGGCATTCAGGATGAAGACTATTATGTCAATGAAGAAGGCCGCTTCATGAAGACACAAGAACAACGCGACAATGCCGCAGATGCGGCCTGGAAACTGGCCAACAAAGCAGATGCATTCTATGGAACCGCACCGAAGATGGAAGGTTACTTTAGCGATGGCAACGCCACTTCAGCAAGCAATCAGCCAGAAGAATATCAAGCCAGCTTGAGACCGTTTGATAAGGAAGTTTTGGAGGCCTACGGTTTCAACAGCTATGTCGATTTCTTCAGTGCTCCACCAGAGAATCCGGTGACTTACCCTGCTTGGTCTGTCGATGTGGTAGAGGGATCTCCAGCCAAGATTGCCAATACGAAGTTGAACGAGTTATCAACCAAATATTTGCCGAAAGCGATTTTGGCTAACCCGTCTGAATTCAGCAGTGTATGGAGCGAATACGTTTCCGAAATTCAAAAGCTGGATATCAAAGCGTATGAAGATCGAATCAATGAAGTATTGCAGTGGAGAATCGATAACTGGTCTGTGAAATAAGAAATTGCTGTCAGGAAGGAAGGCTACCTTCCTTCCTGATTTTTTTGAAGAACAAATCGCTGGACTTTATTCCTTTCAATATAAAGATGGATAGGAGCCTGATATTATGGAGGAAGTTGTAGTGGGAACCAAGCCGCTCCGCCCGAAGAAAAAACCGAAAATTAGGCGGATTACTTGGCAAAATATCAAAGCACAGAGACAGCTCATATGGATGTCTGTTCCTCTGCTTGCGTACATTATCATCTTTGCTTATGTGCCTGTCTGGGGCTGGACGATGGCTTTTCAGGATTACAAACCGGCCAGAAGTTTCTCGCAGCAAACGTGGGTAGGGTTCAAGCATTTTCAATTTTTGTTCACGGATGACAATTTCTTGCGCGTGCTTCGTAATACGCTTGCCATGAGTATCATCAACATGATTTTGGGTTTCGTTACCGCTATTGTTTTGGCATTGTTACTCAATGAGATCAAGAAGATCATGTGGAAGCGGACGGTACAAACCATCTCTTATCTTCCTCACTTCTTATCATGGATTATCGTTACCGGCATCGTAGCGACATCGCTTGCTTCTGACGGCATTGTCAACGATATCCTCATGAAACTGCACTTAATCAACGAGCCGATCTTGTGGCTGACGGAAGGGAAGTATTTCTGGGGCGTTGTTGCAAGTTCTCATATTTGGAAAGAAGTCGGATGGAGCACCATTATTTATTTGGCGGCCATGGCCTCTATTGACCCGGCACAGTATGAAGCAGCCGATATTGATGGAGCCAATCGATATCAAAAAATGTGGAATGTCACCTTGCCAGGAATCAAGCCTACCATTGTCATCCTGCTGATTATGTCGATTGGACATATTCTGGAAGCCGGCTTTGAGGTTCAGTATTTGCTGGGCAACGGACTTGTTGTGGACTGGTCGGAAACGATTGATATCTTTGTGCTCAAATACGGGATTGCACAGGGCAACTATTCGCTCGCAACTGCAGGCGGAATATTCAAGACCGTGGTCAGCATTACGATGTTACTTGTAGCGAATTGGACCGCCAAGCGGCTTGGGGAAGAGAGGCTGTTATAATGACGAAAAAAACACCATTGTCTGGTTTAGGAAATACAGCGGCACTTTCCGTACGCCGCCCAGGTGGCAGAGGCATGGAACCGTTTCTGTTCAACACCTTTAACACCATCTTCATGGTTCTGCTGGTGATTGTGACGTTGTATCCATTTTTGAACACCATTGTGGTTTCGTTTAATGCAGGGAATGACACCATTCGAGGAGGCTTATATTTGTGGCCCCGCGATTTCACCATGCAGAATTACAAAGCCGTATTTGCATCAGGCACAATTTATAACGCATTTTTGGTTTCCGTTGCACGTACAGTACTATCCACCGTTTTAAACATTTTCTTGACCACCATGCTGGCTTATACGCTGAGTCGGCGCGATTATATTTTCCGCAAGCTGATTACGACCATTTTTGTACTCACCATGTATTTCAACGCAGGGCTTATTCCGGGATACTTCCTGATGAAGGACCTGCACTTAATCAATTCATTCTGGGTATATGTTTTACCATCGCTGATTAGTGCGTTTAACCTGATCGTCATTCGTACTTATATATACACGATCCCTGAAAGCTTGATTGAATCTGCCAAAATTGACGGAGCAGGAGATTTCAGAATTTTCTGGAGAATTATTTTTCCACTGTGCAAGCCTGTGCTGGCGACCATTGCGCTCTTTGTCGCAGTCGGCGCGTGGAATTCCTGGTTCGATGCTTTTCTGTACACGTCATCACGTCAGGAGCTCAGCACACTGCAATACGAACTGATGAAGCTGTTGTCTTCCAGTATGAATGCCAACAGTAATCCTTCCGTTGCGAACGGCGTGGGGGTGGAGCATTCAACACAGGTAACTCCAATTTCCATTCGTGCTGCAGTTACAATTGTTGCTTCGGTACCGATTCTGCTGGTATATCCGTTTATGCAAAAATACTTTGTTGTGGGACTTAATGTAGGGAGTGTGAAGGAATAGATGAAGCAACTCCAAGCTAATACCATCTGTTATGCCAACCCAATCCTTCCTGGATTCTATCCGGACCCCAGCATTGTGAAGTCTGAAGAATTTTTTTACCTCATTTGCAGTTCATTTGAGTATTTTCCCGGAGTGCCGATCTTTCGGAGCCGGGATCTCATTCACTGGGAGCAAATCGGCAATGTGTTGGATCGGGTCAGCCAGCTTGATTTGACCGGACGGAAAAGCTCAGACGGCATTTATGCTCCGGCACTGCGTTACCATGAAGGTACATTTTACATGATTACGACAGATGTGAGAGGCATCGGCAATTTCTACGTGACGGCAACCGACCCTGCTGGCCCCTGGTCTGATCCAATTCGTATTCCATACGGTGGAATTGACCCATCGCTGTTTTTTGACGACGATGGCAAAGTGTACGTGACCGCACAACAAGGTGCCGATTACGATTCTCATGCCATCCAGTATGAGATCGACATCGCTACAGGTGAGGCTCTCTCTGAACCACAAGTTGTCTGGCACGGAGATGGAGGGCCATGGACCGAAGGGCCACATCTGTACAAAATCAATGGTTTGTATTACATGATGTCTGCTTCTGGCGGGACGGCCAAGGAGCATCGTGAGATCATCGGCCGAAGCGATCGACCTTATGGTCCGTTTGAACGCTATCCTGAGCCGATCCTGACCCATCGCCATCTGGACCATCCGATCCAGTATTTGGGTCATGCCGATCTGGTGGAGGATCACCACGGGGACTGGTGGGCCGTTTTCCTTGGCGTGCGTTTGACAGAGGAAGGATATAGTGTGCTTGGACGTGAAACCTTCATCGCCCCGGTCGTTTGGAACGA
Organism: Paenibacillus sp. RU5M; assembly: GCF_900221055.1. Classification (NCBI taxonomy): domain Bacteria; kingdom Bacillati; phylum Bacillota; class Bacilli; order Caryophanales; family Paenibacillaceae; genus Paenibacillus; species Paenibacillus sp. RU5M. The sequence goes on from NZ_OBQM01000001.1 coordinate 999,775, forward strand.
GGGGTGGCCCCACATTGACAACAATGAAGGAATAGTGAGTCTGGACATGAAGGTCCAGCGATTGCCAATGACATTACCTTCTTTGCCCGGGAGCCATACTTCCATCGTTGTCGGCAGGGACGAATTCGACGGAGAACTCGGGCCGCAATGGATGTATGTGCGCAACCCGACAGAAGGAACATGCTCGCTTACAGAAAAACCAGGTTTCCTAACGCTGTATGGTCAGGCAGGAGGTCTTGGAGACGTAGGTCAGATTACGTTTGTTGGGCGCAGGCAGCAGCATATTCATGCCAGCTTTACAACCTGCCTGACTTTCAGGCCAGTTGCCGATGGAGAAGAAGCGGGATTGTGTGTTCGCCGGGATGAGGATGCACACTATGAGATTGGCATAAGACGGTTGAACGGACGAAACATTCTCTTTGCTCGCTTGACGGTGCGCGGAGAGTCGAACTTGGTTCACGAGAGCGAGACTGTAACAGAGCGGCTGTCGCTCCGAATCGAATCGACAGAGAAGGAATATAGGTTGACTTGTTCCGAGGACGGACAGAACTGGACAGCATTGGGTTCAGGCTCGGCACGTGCCATATCACCGGAGGACTTTGTGCACAAAATGTGCTTTACTGGAGCGGTGGTCGGACTATATGCTACCGGCAATGGTAAGGCAAGCAGCACACCTGCCCATTTTGATTGGTTCGAGTACTCGGTCTGATTCAGTTGCTAATAAATCAATGCGAAGAAGGAAATTTAGAGGAGGGAAATTATGGGTTCGTTTCGAGAAGAGGCTTCACTGAAGGAATTGTACAAGGATGCGTTCCACATTGGAGCAGCAGTGAGTCCGAAGACGATTGACAGCCAGCGTTCATTGCTCGCCTATCACTTCAACAGTCTGACGGCAGAAAATGAAATGAAATTCTCCAGTGTGCATCCGCAGCAGGAACGGTATACGTTTGAGGATGCGGATGTCATCGCTTCCTTTGCCAGAGAGCAGGGCATGGCGCTGCGAGGTCACACGCTGGTCTGGCACAACCAGACTCCGGATTGGCTGTTCGAGAATGAAACTGGCGAACTGGTGGAGCGCGATGTATTGCTGGAGCGATTGAAGGCGCACATTGAGACCGTTGTTGGCAGATATAAGGACGTTATCTATGCTTGGGACGTTGTAAACGAGGTTATTTCCGATGAAGCGGATGATGCAAATGCATTCCTGCGCCCATCCAAATGGCTGGATATCGCCGGAGAGGATTTTATTGCCAAAGCGTTTGAATTCGCGCATGAAGCAGATCCGCAAGCGTTGTTGTTCTACAACGATTATAACGAATCTGATCCACATAAGCGGGAACGCATCTATCGGCTCGTCCGTTCATTACTCGATCAAGGCGTGCCAATTCATGGCGTTGGTCTGCAGGCGCACTGGAATCTGTATGATCCGTCCTTGGATGATATGCGCGCAGCAATTGAGCGGTATGCGCAGCTTGGACTGCAGCTTCAGCTCACCGAACTGGATGTATCGGTATTTCGCTTTGAAGACAGACGTACAGATCTCGTTCAGCCATCGCAAGAGATGCTGGAATTGCAAGCCGAGCAATACGAATCCATCTTCCGCCTGCTCCACGAATATAAGGAGCATATTAGCGCTGTGACATTCTGGGGGGCTGCCGACGACTACACCTGGCTTGACAATTTCCCTGTTCGAGGGCGAAAAAACTGGCCATTCCTGTTCGATGAGTTGCATCGTCCAAAGGAAGCGTATCAGCGTGTTGCGCGAATCATTGTACCCAAGTGACATGAAACGGATCAATATCGATTCGTTTAACCCACAGCATCTCGAAGAGATACTTGGGAGTACATATCTATTGGAAGGAGCCATTTGTATGTCTGAATTACCTAAACCGCATCAACCTATAGTTACCCATATATTTACTGCTGATCCGTCAGCGCATGTATTCGAGGATCGTATTTATATTTATCCTTCCCATGATCTGGATCACGACGGTCCGGTGAATGACAATGGAGATCAGTACAAGATGGAGGATTATCATGTACTCTCTATGGCGGACATGAATTCAGCCGTGACGGACCATGGCGAAGCTCTGCATGTGAAGGATGTCCCTTGGGCGTCCAGTCAAATGTGGGCTCCGGATGCCGCATACAGAAAAGGCACCTATTATTTGTTTTTCCCGGCTCGGGACCATGATGGCATTTTCCGCATCGGCGTGGCTACATCGTCTTCACCGACAGGGCCGTTCAAACCGGAGGAGCAATATATTCAGGGCAGCTTCAGCATTGACCCCGCTGTGTTTGTAGACGATGATGAGCAGGCTTATATGTTCTTTGGCGGGTTGTGGGGGGGACAGTTGGAGAAATGGCAGACAGGAAGCTACGTGGAACATGCGGAAGGCCCTGCTCCAGATGCTCCGGCGATCGGCCCAAAAGTTGTAAAGCTGAGTGAAGATATGCTCTCGATGGTGTCGGAGCCGCTGGAGTTATCCATCGTGGATCAGGATGGAAAGCTGCTGACCGCTGGGGATGAGGATCGCAGATATTTTGAAGGCCCTTGGATGCACAAATATAACGGGAAATATTATTTGTCCTACTCCACAGGAACAACGCACAAGCTGGTGTACGCCATTGGCGACAATCCGATGGGTCCGTTTACATTCCAAGGTACCATTTTGCCGCCAGTCATGGGCTGGACAACGCATCATTCGATTGTACAATTTCGGGAAAAGTGGTATTTGTTCTATCACGATTGTTCCCTTTCTGGCGGCGTCGATTACAAGCGCTGCGTAAAGTTTGCTGAGTTAACGTACAATCCGGATGGCACGATTCGCATGATTGATCCGTATCCAGACAAGTGAAATGGATGTGAATAGGACGGTAACCCGTATCCTTTTACCTATAACTGTAGATCCTGAAGAGCCCTAGAGTGAATACGCATTTCAGGGCAAGGATACGGTTTTCAAAGAGGAAAATGCTTAAAACTCCGTGCCAAAGCACGGAGTTTTCCAATATACGGGCAGATCGAATGGGATTAACCTAGTTGCTGCGAACCATTAAACCACACGGATTTGATCGACAAGGTATCCGAAATATTAGTTGTTGGATCACCGTCCACGAGAATAAGATCTGCGCGCGCACCTTCAGTAATACGGCCGCGATCATGGAGACCAAAGCAACGAGCCGGTTTCGAAGTGGCCGACTGAAGAGCTTCCATCGGAGTGAACCCAGCCTTCACCAGCAGTTGCATTTCGTGGTGGACACTTGCCCCATGAGCAAGGCCACCGAGGTTTGGAACGGGAACCGGCGCGACATCCGTCCCTACCAGAATATCAACTCCGGCTCGGTGAAGGTCCATCACATTTTTAAAGCTGTTCTCCATATTGCCTTGTGGGAACGTATTGAAGCTTGAGTTCAAAATATCAATCCAATCAGAATTTAATTTGGAATGAACACGCGGATCATTGGCCAATTCGGATGCCGGATTACCGATAATCGACGAATTCAACACCAAGCACGGTGTAACAAAAGCGCCTGAAGCTGCTATGGATTTCACTAACTCGGAGGTGTACTCGGGTCTGTCGATAAACAAGTGGCCCAAACCGTCGACTCCAAAATCGATGGCTTGTTGCGATGAAAGAGCTGTCAAGACGTGGGCGATAACCAGCTTACCGGACTTGTGGGCTTCTGTCACGGCTTTTTTTAGAATCTCATCGCTTAATACAGGCAGGCCAGGTGCACCCATGACCGTTCCTTCTTCAATCATGATCTTAATATAGTCGGCCCCATTCTCGACTTGGGTATGCACATGTTTACTCGATTCTTCGACGGTTGTCACTTGCGGTATTTCATCGTGATCGTGAGCGTATGCGGCTAACATTGCTTCCCGATCTTCCTCCGATAACTTCTCTAGTTCCTTTAATACGAATTCAGGTATTTCATCTCCATCCGGCAATAATTCATCCGGATGTCCACCCGGAGCGGTGATTGCTGTGCCAGCGGAACGGACATCTGCGATGTCATTCACATTTTTCAACTGAATTTCGCGCCCTCGTTTAGTAAAATCACCGTTCATTTCGAGTTCAGTGGTAACGCCGAATTTTAGCGCATCTCGTAATCCGCCGATGGAAGTGTGGACATGTGCATCAATCAGACCAGGCATTAGAGTCGCATTTTCTCCATCGATAATTGTTGCATCCGCCGGAAGGTCTCCACCGACTGAAACAATAGACTTCCCTTTAATGACAACATGTCTAGGCGCAATGATTTGCTCCCCATCAAAGATACGTACATTTGTAATCACTGTAACTTGTTCTAACGCAGCATTTTGAGTTACCTTCTCCATTTGAATTCCTCCCAAGTGTTTGTTTATCGAACAATTCGAATCATAACTGTTAGTCTTCTAACTGTCAAGGAGCTAATGTTTTTTTGACAAGCCAATAGGATCGCTGTATAGTTTATTTACTTACAATTAGATTCCTAACAATCACAGGAGGGAAGATTATGAAATCCCGAAAGGAAACACCTTATCTGGATTTATTTCAGATTATCGGTCTTAAGTTAAAGAAAAGAGCGGACGAGAGTATAAAAGAGCTGGGCTTAAACGCTCAACAAGGAAAAGTAATCGATTATATTTACGAAAACCAAAATAGTCATATTATTCAAATGGATCTTGCAGATCGGTTTCATCTAAGTCGGGCCAGCATTACAAGTATGCTTCAAGCTCTAGAGCAAAAAGGGTTAATCGAGCGTAAAATCCCGGCCAATAATGAACGGCAAAAAAACATATACGTATTGCCAAAAGCGATTGAACTGATTGAAGATTTTCAAGACTCTTTCCAAAAGGTGGAGGAAGAAATCATTCAAGTCCTTACCGACGAAGAGAAGCAAGTATTAAAGAAATTGTTGATCAAAATCAATGAGACTATATAAAGAAGACACTTCCCTATGAAATGATGGCTGATTAAAAGGTTTTAGTCCCACTGAAAGTCCCTATTTAATTAGCCTAATTCCAAAAATCGCTTTAGATGACTATCTATAACGAGTGAATCCGCTTCGTTTGCACCGATTCCAAAGCAGTGTCCCCAATTGGATTCTATGGGTTGAAAAACAGCATTCGACATATGTTGAACGTCATACCTACTATCCTCTGGAGTGAAAAACAAATCACTTGATCCCGGCATAACGAGTGCAGGAGAGGAGATTTTACGTAATGCCTGTTCGAAGTTGTACTGGTCGACGGGATTATCGCTAATGTCTCCACTTATTCCTGTACGTAACATGGCAATCAAGTCATTCGCATCAAAGGACAAAAATACTTGGTCCCAGTATTCTTCTGCATAATGTTTCAATGAGCTGTATCCCTCGGATTGATACAATCTCTCCAAATAGTATGAATTTGAAAATCCCCAAGGGGCATAAACTCTCCCCATCGCTGCGAGACCGTCAACAGGTGGTTGCTTGTAAAGTCCTCTTTCCCATTTTGAATCCGCTTGTAGTGCTGCGATCATACTCTGGAATACCAGTTGTGCTAGCGGCCTCGTTTTCGCCGTTCCGCCAAATGGTGCAATACGTTCGACCATTTCAGGATAACTTGTTCCCCATTGAAAAACTTGCATTGCTCCTAGAGACCAACCCACAACTAGCTTGATTTTGCTGATACCGAATTTTTCAGTCATGAGTTGATGTTGAGCACGTACATTGTCATACATAGAGATGAGAGGGAAATTGGATTTATCAAAAGGAGCGGGAGTATTACTGGGAGAGGACGATAATCCGTTACCCAACATATTGGGCACAATGATAAAATATCGATTAGGATCTAGTGCCTTGTTCTCTCCAATTAACCATTCATTATCGGTGTGAAGACCAGCAAACCAAGTCGGATACACAATAACATTGTTTTTTGCGGCATTTAAGGTACCGTAGGTCTTATAAGCAATAAATGCTTGAGGGAGTTGCTGACCAGATTGAAGCAATAGATCTCCAAGGGGATACGTTTCATAATCTTTCATTGATGGATGCTCCTTCATAACCAAATTAGTAATAACTTGATTTTCACTCTACAATACGCTTATCATCAATTCAACGAAACGTTTTTGAAGGTAACATTCAATTTTTTTGAACAAAGAAGGTGTTCGATTATGGAAATACGTCAACTAAAAACCTTTTGGACTCTGGCTTCTACACGCAGCTTTAGTCGGACTGCTGAACTATTGAGCTATGTACCATCTACCATAACCATGCAGATCAAATCCTTGGAAGAAGAGTTGGGCGTAAAATTGCTGGATCGACTAGGCAAAAATGTCATGTTAACGGATGCCGGCCAACAATTCTTGCCTTATGCTACTAAAATCCTGAACGATGTAGAAGAGGCCAAGTGTGTATCAAGTCAGCACGGGGAAACGACAGGAACGGTTACTATCGGGGCAGACGAAGTTATTTGTGCATACTTTCTTCCTGCTTTGTTCAAACGCTTCCGGGAGAACTACCCAGACGTTCGTCTTTTGTTTCGTCCCTTGTCCGGACAAGAGCTTAGAAACAGCCTAAGAGAAGGACTTACAGATGTGATATTTGTATTGGATGAATTCGTTGCAGCCAAAGATCTTCATTCAGAATTTTTGAAAGATGAGTATTTTAAAATGGTGGTTTCTCCAGATCATATGTTAGCAACGCACTCCTCATTGATCATTGATGACTTTCACAAACAGCATTTTTTGTTGACTGAAAAAAACTGTTCTTATCGCACTCCTTTTAACCAGTCCTTATTGAAAAAAGGCGCCGATGCTTTGACAGAACTGGAGTTTCATAGTGTCGAAGCAATTAAACAATGTGCTGGGGCTGGTCTTGGGATAGCCCTGTTACCTGAGATGGCTTTGAAGGAAGAATTAAGAGAGGGTAGACTAGTTGCTTTACCGTGGGATTTATCGGATGTATCCTTTTCCGCACAGATGCTCTGGCATCGTGAGAAATGGATTTCTCCATCAATGGCTGCCTTCATCGATATCGCAAAGAGTGAGTTGAAAACGGAAGAAGTATCTGGCTCATAAGAGGGAGAACACCAAGAACACCAAAGGCAAAGCCCGTGAAAGGATTCTAAGGAGGGTCGCGTTAACCCGAGAATAGATACGTTGAAAATGAAAAAAAGATAAAGATGGTCGCTAATTCAGCGGCTTTTTTGTTTTATTGCTACAAGTTCTTTTCCCACGCGAGGGAAGATCGCTAACTGTGGAAAATCTTTTTTTAGATACTGGTTTGCTTGGCGGGACAGAACTGAACTTTAAATCGTGTTGTTAAAAGGTCCACTGTAAGTAATTTATAGGTTTAATTCTCCGTTTTACTTAAGCCATTTATGTCGCTTTTTCGATATGCTAGCGGGACTAATCCTATGTGCTTGCGAAAAAGGGATGAGAAGTAGCTCACACTTTGAAAGCCGCAGGCAAGTGCGATTTCACTCACAGATCTTTTGGTTTCCCTCAACATCTCACAACTTTTATGAAGGCGGTATCGAGTTAGATAGTTGTTGGGAGTTTGACCCACGTATTTATTAAATAAAGTACAGCAGCGGCTTCGACAAACGGCTCCTGAGGACGCAATGTCTTCAAGAGTTATTTTTTGCTCGTAGTTTTGATGAATGAATCGAGTCATTTGCTGAATATTTGTCCATAATTGCACATCGTGGCTATCTCCCACCTTCGGTTGCAAGTGATCTCCAATACCAGCACATAAAGATAAAGCCTGAGAAGTTAAGCGGAACGGATTTGGAGCAAAGCTATTATGCATTTCAGCATAGATCGCTTGAATGGATAACAATATCTCGTGCTGCCAGGAGATCTGTTCTGCTAGTAATACAAAATCATCCATGTTTGGCCCAAACTTCTCTTCCCAGTAAGCTCGTATGAACGAACCTTCCCCGATGAGAGAGGAATGGATCACTATAACGATAAATGAACAATTACAATGACTGTGAGAAAAACCAAAATGCAAACGATGGCTATTCACAAAAATCCCATTTCCTTGCTCTAATTTAATGGTCTGTCCGTTAACAGAATACTCCATGGAGCCTTCCAGAATGTAAATGAACTCAACATCCGAATGCCAATGAGCGGCAGCTGCAAAATTATCAAATTCATTCAAGCTTCCTCTCCGGACATACAAGGGTAGGTCAGGTAGATTATAATTCAATCTTTCCGATAAATCAGAAAATACCTCTAAATTTTTCATCCAACAAAGTGCCTCCAATAAATATACGATTTTGACAAAAGTATAGCCAATATTTATGGAAAGGACAATGAATTTATCCTATCTTGATAATATGGATACCAACAGAGAGGAGTGGATGTACGTTAAAAAGAAAAAGCGCATACAGTTAACTACTCCTATGACGCGAGATTTTAATAAGGAATTAATCACGCTTGTCATTCCCATTGCATTACAAAATCTAATCTCAGCCACAGTTATATCAGCTGATGTAGTTATGTTGGGAATGATTAGCCAATCTACAATGTCGGCCGTATCGCTAGCGGGACAAATCACCTTCGCATTAACATTGTTTTACATGGGAATGGCTACGGGAGCAGGGGTTTTGACTGCACAATATTGGGGGAAGAAGGATGTACAAACCATACAGCGTATTCTCAGCACGGCCTGCTTGTTCTCATTTAGTATCTCTATTTTGTTTTTTTTAGTATCTTTTTTATATCCTGAAACGTTAATGCGTTTTTTTACAAATGATAGTGAATTAATTCGATTTGGTTCAATATTTCTAAAGATGAATTCGTTTTCTTATCTTGCAATGGGCATTTCACAAATGTATCTTAGCGTGATTAGAAGTATGGAAAATGCAAAACTAAGCGCTTGGATTAGTTCACTATGTTTAATGTTAAACATTTTGTTTAATGCGTTATGTATCTTTGTCCTTTTCCCAGACAGACCTGAAATGGCAATCATGGCGGTAGCTCTTGCTACAGTTTTAGCTCGGTTTATTGAGTTGGGCTGCTGTGTTATATACTCAGTGACGAGAGGATCGATTCGTTTTCGTTTTCCCATATGGGATGGAATTCAGCGCAATCTCCTAAAGGATTTCCTGAAATACACCATGCCTGTACAAGGCAATTACATTGTTTGGGGAGGGGCACTAACTGCGACTGCCGCAATTATTGGACATGTAAGTGCTGATATGGTTGCAGCGAATTCTGTTGCATCCGTGGTTAAGAATTTAACCATTGTCCTGTGTGGAGGTATTGCTAGTGGGGGATCTATATTGGTTGGGAAATATCTAGGTAAAGGGGAGATCGACAAAGCAAAACAGGTGGGAAGCAGAATGAATCTTTATGCTTTACTATTTGGAGTATTAGCAGGATGTACAATTATCCTGATAAAACCGCTTGTTTTCTCCGTAGTAAATCTAAATGTCATTTCTCAAAACTACTTGGATGGAATGTTATATATCAGTGCATTTTATTGTATTGCTAAATCCATTAATGCAACTAATATCTCAGGAATATTTACTGCAGGTGGTGACTCTAAATTTGGCTTTTGGTGTGATTCGATTGTAATGTGGGGTATTATTTTGCCGCTTGGTTATCTCTGTGCTTTTGTCTGGCACGTATCACCCCTTGTATTATATATCGTCATTAGTTTGGATGAGATCATTAAGTTGCCATTGGCATTTTACCGTTATCGCCAATTCAAATGGCTAAATAATATTACAAGGACTTTTTCACCAGTAGGTTAAGAAATAGACGGTCAAAGAATGTAAGGTCAACTAAAATAAATAGATTAGATTAAATTCAGAGGAGACTAAGGCATGAATATTACAGAACGAATGGCAAGCCGACAACTGTTTACGGATCACGATGCGAATTATCCACAGGAAGCTTCTGATCTGGCTCGGGCGCGTCAACGAGGAAAGGCACTATGTTATGAGATCAATCGCTTACATCCCGATGATATTGAAATGCGTAAGACTCTGATGGAACAACTTTTCGGTAGTATTGGTGAAAATGTTTGGATGGAACCTCCTATTCGGATGTCGTATGGATCAAACACTACAGTAGGCAACAACGTCTATATCAACTTTAATTTAACTGTTGTCGATGACTATAAAGTCACGATTGGAAACGATGTCATGTTTGGTCCGAATGTCACGATTGCTGTAACCAATCATCCAGTACATCCAGAAAAGCGCAAAGAAGGTGGAATGTTCGCCCTACCGGTAGTCATCGAGAATGGTGCTTGGATCGGTAGCTGCGCTGTGATTGTGCCAGGAGTTACTATTGGTGCGGGTAGTGTGATCGGTGCAGGAAGCGTGGTAACCAAGGATATTCCTAGTAATGTTATCGCTGTGGGTAATCCCTGCAGGGTCCTTCGTGAAATCACCGATCATGACAGAGAGTATTACTACAAAAACATGCGTTTCGACCAAGTCGAATGGTAGTGGATAACCAAGCAAATAATCAAATCTAACGTGGGCTGACTTAGACGTTACCTGGTAAGGAGAGAATATGGAAGAATGATGCCATTCATTGTTGAAATCATTATATCTGTATGTATTTTGATTGGATTATATTGTGTAGTAGGTAGGTTATTGGAATCCCCACGAGTTGTCAGTTACGCAGAGCATTTAGAAGAACAATTTGAAAGAAATCTTAATCTTTATGAAGACAACACAAATTGAATATTAAAGTATAAGATCTATAGATATAAATTGCTTTTATCCCCTTTTCGTAGACAAGAAAAAAAAGACATCTGTTAAGATGGACTTAATCTTGTCTAGCGGAGGGGATTTTTTCATGGATAAAAAAGGAAAATCATATCAATGGTGTGGCCGAAAGGGTCGACTTGTATATGGATTGAACTAACGCATTGGATAGCTTAAGCTTATTCACACTGGTTTATCATAGATCGTATTTAAATACATTAAAGAGCCGATTCTTTTCTTATGAGGGAATTGACGTTTCATTAGCCAAAAACACGATGACATTCAAATCACATTGAAATAGGGTGGAAACATGGATAAAGGATTTACATTAGCTAATCAACTATTAACGCTGCTTGATACGGAACAAAGATGGTTTACCTTAGCCGAAGTTGAAAAAAGTTTAGGTATCTCCGATAAAACCATACGTAAAATGGTAGAGGAAATCAGCAAGCAATTACCCCCTACGGTAACCATAGAAGTTTCTAGAGGAAAGGGAATCGTTCTTCGGCGTGATGGACGAAGTGAGACGATGAGTGAAGTGATTTCTTCAATGTTCAGACAAACCATCTTTTATCGACTGATGAATATTTTGTTCACGAATGTGGATCGACTGTCCGTGGAGGAGCTTGCCGGAGTTATGTTTATGAGTACCTCGTCGTTGAAGAAACTGATCGTGCAATTAAATAATAATGATCTAAAAGCGTATAAGTTACGCATTACATATTCAACCCCGATGATCAAAGGGAATGAAATGAATATTCGATATTTCTATTGGAAGTTATATTGTGATGCGTATGAGTTCACAGGATGGCCCTTTGCGAATGTCGATTTTGCATATATCAATCAGTTAATCACAAATACAGAGAATGAGAAAAATATTGTGTATTTTATCAATTCCAAACGGAGATTATCCTTTTTGTTGGCCATTGTTGTGGAAAGAGTCGCTAAAGGGAAATACGTAAAAATCGACGAAAGTGCTTACCCTTGGGAAAAGGGGATGTTTTATATGCCTGTGAAGACCCTCGCCCAGAGTCTTGGAGAGAAGCTTACCATTGATTTTCCCCATAGTGAAATTTACTTTATGCAATCCCTGGTCAGTCTCAGCCAATATCATTATTATGAAGGATCAGAAATAACGCCGATGAAAGAAGTTGAATTGCATAAGGACAAAGAAGAATATCAAATGGGTAATCTGCTTCTAAGGCTACTAGCCAAAGTATACCCTAACTTGGAAATGGAAGAACGATTTCTATTGGAGATATACGCATTCTTTGACAAGTTATTAATCGATAATGCAATTCCTGAATGGATGATGATTTCACAAAGTAATTTAACGGCTTATGTTCAAAAGGAATGCCAACAGCTTTATCAAGAACTGCAAACCTGCATGCAAACGTGGAGTAAAGCTTATCCAGCCGTCTTGTACAATAATTTTCATTTAACCAAGCTAACCTTAATTGTTCGTTCCAATTTACGTTATAAAAGGAAAAGGGCCTTCTTGGTAATTGGAGAAGAATTTTCAATTCGTCATTACATAGCGGATTTGATCAAGAAGGAAATTGGGGATCAGCTGATCATCAATACTTCCATAATGAAAGGGCTCTCCGACGAAATGATGCAGCAACATCAGATCGATTTTGTCATTAGTAATATCCCTGTTGCATTGCAGACCGTGCCTGTTGTTATTATCTCTACGATCCCGTCTAAAAGAGATCTGGACAATATTCGTAAAGAATTACTTTTATAATTTGATCAATTATTTCCCGTATCCTTCGTAAGATTTTGGTCTAGTTTGTTATGCTGAAAAATCTTATGCTCAATGTACTTTCCGAACAGATTTTCTTGAAGGCAAGCGGAAGAGATTTCGGTAAGCCTGAGTTCAACATTGAGAGTAGGAGGCAGAAATATGAGTAGGCATTTAGGCGCGAAAAAAGGAGAAATAGCGGACATCGTTTTGCTTCCAGGAGATCCTTTACGTGCAAAATTTGTAGCAGAACACTTTTTAGATGAGGCCAATTGTTATAACGAAGTAAGAGGCATGTATGGGTACACTGGATTATACAAGGGGATACGGGTATCAGTTCAGGGGACAGGGATGGGAAATCCATCGATGAGCATCTATGCAACGGAATTGATTGTCGATTATGAAGTGAAGAAATTGATTCGTATTGGTACATGTGGCGCGATGCAGAAAGAAATTAATATCCGCGATATTGTAATAGCCCAATCCGTGTCTTCAGATAGTAATATGACGGATAAGATCTTCCATGGCTGTAATTATGCACCTACAGCAGATTTCTCATTGTTAATGAAAGCGTATCAACAAGCACAAGCTAAACAAGTAAATGTCTTTGTCGGCAACATCTATAACTCCGATGAATTCTACCGTGAGAGCTTAGATCGACTTCACAAGTTTATGGATTTTGGTGTATTAGGAGTTGAAATGGAAAGCACAGCCCTATATACGTTAGCCGCTAAATATGGCGTGAAAGCGCTATCTATTTTGACAGTAGGTAGTCAATTGTTAACACAGGAGCACTTAACTCATCAAGAAAGTGAACAATCATTTTATGAAATGGTCGAAATCGCTCTTAACACAGCCATTGAGAGCTAATCTACCGATAAGAGTGGTGTAGTAAGAAAAGAGAGTGAGAAAGAAATGAAGGTAGTACTGTCTGGATTGCAGTGGATGATTTTTATGATCGCAGGTGCAATTGCTGCGCCAATTGCTATCGCAGATTTATATAACCTAACACCCATGGAGGCTTCTGGACTCATCCAGAGCACACTAATTACTTTAGGAATAGCTGGATTTTTACAAGGCGTCATCGGCCATAAATTCCCTATTCATGAAGGTCCAGCAGGGTTATGGTGGAGCATTTTCACTATTTACGCAAGTTTAGTGGGGGTATTGTATTCTTCGAATATTGCTGCCCTGCAAGCTTTAAGTGGGGGAATGATCTGTAGTGGAGTTTTATTTATCCTAATCTCAGCATTTAAGCTGATGGATAAAATCGCTCGTCTATTTACGCCAACGGTCACTTTTATATATTTGCTCTTATTGATCTTTCAATTAAGCGGTTCTTTTATGAAAGGTATGATGGGGATCACGTCTAGCCACACCTTGTTAGATGTTAAAGTGTTCGTGCTGAGTGTGATTGTGATTTGCATTACCTTTGGGTTAGGGAACAGTCGCTTTGTTTTGCTGCGCCAATTTTCAGTAATAATCAGTATATCGATAGGCTGCTTATTGTTTATCATATGCGACAAGATGCCGGTGATTTCACCGGCGGATACACTATTTAAACTGCCAAAACTATTTCCTTTTGGAAGTCCAAGATTTGATAGCGGGACAGTCACAACTGCCTTTCTATTAACACTATTGTTAATAACCAATGCGCTTGCGTCTATTCGGTTGATGGAGACCGTTATGAAACAAAAGAAATTGGATCATAAGCGTTATTTGCGTGCCGGATTTATTTCTGGCATTACCCATTTTATTGGTGGCAGTTTCGGAGCGATTGGCTCAGTGCCTATTTCGGGAGCGGCGGGATATGTTGAACAAACAGGGATGAGGGAACGGAAATCGTTTTTAATTGGATGCATCTTAGTCATCTCTGTATCCTTGTTTCCGCCAATAATGAACGTAATATCCGGTATTCCAGCGCCTATAGGCTATGCCGTTACATTCGTTATCTTTGTGAAGATGGTTGGATTATCGCTGAAGGAATTGAAGAAGGTTCTGCATGAAGAACGAACATTTGTTGTTAGCGGAGTTTCTCTTTTAGTTGGTGTGGGTTTAATGTTTATTCCTACATCCGCTACGAGCCATTTATCTCCGATTGTAATAGCCATTTTGAATAATGGGTTAATTTGCGGAAGTCTATTGGCGATTGTTTTGGAACAAGGGTTAATGTGGAAAGATGCAAATCGATATGAGGATTCCAAAAAAAGTATCGATAATTTGGAGGGTTAATTATGCATTATCTAATTTCTGTTGTTGGTCTGGTTATTGTTCTATTACTAGCCTGGCTTGCGAGTAATAATAAGCGGAAAATCAAATATCGTCCAATCATCATAATGATTGTTATTCAGTTAGGTTTGGGATTAATTATACTAAAAACGAGTATAGGCGAATTTTTAATTAAAGGGTTTGCCGATAGTTTTTCGAAATTACTTGGATATGCTAACGAAGGAACGAACTTTGTTTTTGGTGGGATTGCCAATGAAGGAGCTCATACCTTTTTCCTGTTTGTGTTGATGCCAATTGTTTTTATGTCAGCATTAATAGGAATCCTGCAACATTACAAAATACTGCCGTTCATTATCAAGTATATTGGTCTGGTGCTAAGTAAAGTAAATGGCATGGGCAAATTGGAATCTTATAATGCGGTTGCAGCCGCAATTGTAGGACAGAATGAAGTATTTATTTCTGTGAAAAATCAGCTTGGATTATTGCCAAAACATCGCTTGTATACATTATGTGCATCTGCAATGTCGACGGTATCGATGTCCATTGTTGGTTCATATATGACGATGCTGGAACCTAAATATGTAGTAGCTGCATTAATTTTAAACCTATTTGGCGGCTTTATCATTACATCCATCATTAATCCGTATGAAGTTACAGCAGAAGAAGATATCGTTGAAGTTAAGGAAGAGGGCAAACAAACGTTTTTTGAAATGCTGGGCGAATATATTATGGATGGATTTAAAGTAGCCATCGTAGTTGGGGTAATGTTAGTTGGTTTTGTTGGAATCATTGCTTTAATTAACGGGGTCTTTAGTGGCATATTTGGAATATCATTTCAGGGAGTTCTAGGGTATGTCTTTGCACCAATTGCCTTTATGATCGGTGTGCCATGGCATGAAGCGGTTCATGCGGGGAGTATCATGGCAACGAAGCTGGTTGCGAATGAATTTGTTGCCATGTTAGACTTTGTTAAGATTCAAGACGGTTTAAGTGGCCGTACTACAGCTATTGTTTCCGTTTTTCTAATCTCATTTGCTAACTTTGGGTCCATTGGTACTATCGTGGGTGCAGTAAAAGGGCTGAATGAAAAACAGGGGAATATTGTTGCTCGCTTTGGATTGAAGCTGTTATATGGCGCAACACTTGTAAGCGTTTTATCCGCTATAATTATCGGAATTATATTTTAGTTGAATTATTTCTATTTTGAATACCATTGAACTCGAATTGGAGTTGTTCCAAAAAGACAGTTGATGTCAGAGGGACATAAAAATTATCACATTAAAAGTCGCTAATTTTAGCGGCTTTTTTTTCGTCTGTTTGCTCATATTCGGGACGACGAACCGGTTGCTGTCTATATAGTCACGAGCGGTCAGACCGGGGTTTTCAGCCTGAACTGTACATTGAATAATTACAGACTGTCAGTCCAATACGTCTGATCGAGGGAATCGGCTCACTCACCGATCAACACATTAAATTTAAGAAAGTATATATTGACAGCGGAAAAAATGTGTATTACATTTAACTCCACACTTTTTAAACATTTATCTTTAAAAAGTATCTTTGAATGAAAATAGGTATCATATGTTGGTTATTCTTCACTTCACAATGGGTTAGATCAGCGTCTGCGGAAGTTACATATTTAGCATACATATTCAATATTTGATTTAGGGAGGACAATTTAGATGGCTTTATTATTCAAAAATCGGGGCGCTCTGCTGCTTCTGATGTTTAACCTATTTTTAGTTTTTGCTGGTATCGGTCTGGTCATACCAGTGATACCGCAATATATTACTATTTTAGATATTAACGGTACGATTGCTGGGATGCTTACTGCTTCCTTTGCATTTACACAGTTGATTTTCTCACCACTGGCGGGACGATTATCCGATTCCTTAGGACGCAAGCGAATGATTGTCGCCGGAATGCTAGTTTTCGCCTGTGCTGAAGTGATATTTGGGTTAGCCGACTCAGCTTTGCTGCTTTTTGTATCCCGGATGATGGGTGGCGTTAGTGGAGCACTCATCATGCCAACGGTTATGGCTTATGTGGCGGATGTAACCTCCGAGGAAGATCGTGCGAAGGGAATGGGATTCATTAATGCCTCGATCTCGACAGGCTACATCATTGGCCCCGGCATCGGGGGCTATATTGCCGAATTCGGCATTCGTGTTCCGTTCTATGCTGCGGGGGTTGCTGGTCTAATCGCTGCGATCCTTACTATGATTGTCCTGCCGGAATCTCTTTCATCCCTTGTAAAGGGTAATGGGAATAGCGACAAAGCAATGCCTAATCTGGAACCCAAAAGAAGTCTAATTCAACAGTTAAGGTTTACATACCGCGAGCCTTATTTTATCAGTTTAATTATTGTGTTCGTCATGTCCTTTGGACTTGCCAACTATGAAGCGGTATACGGTCTGTTCGTTGACCATAAGTTTGGCTTCACACCAAAGGATATTGCCTTCATTTTCACATTCGGCTCTATTGGGGGCGCGTTGATTCAGTTAACCATTTTCGGTTGGATTATAAGCCGTTATGGTGAGAAAACAGTCATTACAGTCTGCTTGATCCTTGCCGGGGTATTTGTTCTGTTGACGTTGTTCGTACACCAATATTGGCTGATCTTCGCGGTCACCTTCGTTGTCTTCTTGTCCATCGATATTTTGCGTCCGGCCATCAGCACTCAAATGTCCATGGTCGCAAAAGAACATCAAGGATATTTGGCTGGACTTAACTCCGCTTTTACCAGCCTTGGCAATATCATCGGGCCGGTAGTAGCTGGAATGATGTTTGATATCAATGTTAACTACCCTTATGTGGTTGCCGGAATCATCCTGATTCTTTGCTTTGGGCTTTCACTGCGAACAGGAATTAAGCGCGTACAGCGTGCACGAACTTAATGAATTGAGCGGACTGTGGAGGATGGTCCAGAGATTAAGATTCGGACATTAAACAAATTATCTCAGATCCTTTTTTGAATTTTAATGATTTTAATCAAATTTCAGATTTAGATACAAATGACTTTTTGCTTACTGCAATTTCGTGTAGGTTCAGCTCATTTTGCCTATACCTCACGATTTATGGTGCCATCCTCGTCGACTAAGGTCCTTAGAATATCAAAAACTAAAGTTTCGATCTCCATACATTGATCTTGTTCGGGAAATAAGCTTAAGCTGAGTTTAAGCCACTTTCAAGTATGTTCACAAAAGGAGGACAATTCAGGGAGTCTGTGGAATAAATATACAAATTTACTGAAATTGGAGGTTGTGAAATGACGTTTCCGACACATATTGTCTCATCAGGTGGAATTGTAGAAGATGGAAATGGAAATATCCTATTAGTAAAAGCCCATGATGATGGTTGGGTGTATCCTGGTGGCATAACTGAAGTTGGAGAAAATCTGATTGATGGTGTGATTCGTGAAATAAAAGAGGAAAGTGGAATTGACGCGGAGGTTAACCATTTAATTAATGTTGTTTCGAATACAGCGATACATAAGTGGTATGACGGTGTGACGGATGTTCCCACAAAGGTTATGTTTGATTTCGTGTGCAAAGCTGTAGGTGGAGAGTTAGCGACTTCTGATGAAACGAGCGAATGTAGTTGGGTTCCAAAGGAAAATGTTCTGGATTGGATTACATTACCCGCCATCCGCATGCGTTATGAAGCATATTTGAACTTTAATGGCTCTGTGAATTATATCGAATACGTCACTGGGAATATGTCAGAATGTGATGTCAAGCTTCAAAAGCGTGTTTAATTGTAAGTGGGTTTGCGTTTAAAAACTTTGCACTAACGAGTAACGATAGATCAATAAAATCAAGAAGGCAGCTAATCAACGTGATTAGCTGCCAAGAATCATTAAAAAATAATTTAAATTACCTAGTCCTATATCATACTAATTAACCATGTGATTGATGTATTGCTGTGATAATATGTCTAAATGTACTTACAACTGAATAGGCAAACCTATGGAAACGTAGGGACGCAAAGCTACAGGGACTAAAGTTTCAAGTTTTATGACAATGTCAGCCAGTTGCCAAAGAGTATATGATGCTTTTTGTTCTTAGAAGTTTATAAAAGGTGAAGTCTTCATCTTTTAATAGCTTTGCGTGCAATAAAACTACTCTTATGGGTAGTTTTTTTTTGCGCTATTTTAGGTCAGTTGTCATAACTATCATTCATCAGGAGGAAACAATTATGAAAAAAATGATTGCAATCGCTACATCTGCAGCACTACTCGTTGGCCTGTCAAGTGAAGCAGGGTATGCTGCAGCAAGTCAACTATCCAGTGTTTCTAATGCTACTGTGACAAACCAGGCAGGGGATCGTGGCACTATTGTACCCACTGTGGCATCCGTTAAACTGTTTGATTTATACGGAAAAGACATTTTAAATGCTTATAATGATGTCTTTAAAATGAACACTACTCATATTAAGTCAATCACTAATAATGGGGGGAACTACTCAAGTTCTACCATAAATAAGGCGATTGATGGAGATATAAATACACACTGGGAAACAGGTAAACCCAATTCTTCAACATTTACAAATGAGGTCGTACTTCTTTTGGATGAATCGACTACATTAAATAGAATCGTGTACGCAGCTAGACAAACTGGAGCTAAAGGGAAAGGATTCGCTCAAGAGTTTGAGATTTACAGTTCAATGACGGATGCAGGCGATGATTTCACGTTAGTATCCACGGGGGAGTATAAAGGCTCCACAGGTGACGTAGTTGAAATGAAATTTGCGCCAACAGCATTTAAGCGAATCATGTTTGTCTTCAAGAAGGCAAATCAAGATTGGGCGAGTGCGGCTGAGTTTGCTTTTTATAAAGAAGATGCTCTGTCGGATAAGATGAACAAACTGTTTACGGATAATACATATAGTCAGGTTAGCGGGGAGTTTAACACAGTAGAGAAAATAACTGCTTTGGAAAATGAGGCAAAGTCCCATCCTTTATATTCTCAGTTTAAAGCTCAGCTTGATGTAGCCCAAAAGATCGTGAGCGGTGAACTGCAAACCGCAGGAATGATCATTACAGCTGAACAACATGGCGATATGAAGAAGCATGCCCAGCAAAACTTAAGATTTAGTATGGGCACCAATAACCAGCCTACCGGACTTGTAGCCATGCCGGGCGATACGATTAACGTATATGTGGATGTCGATTCTACTGATAAAGTGCCTTCATTGATCTTTTCGCAGCAAGAAGGTGCTTGGAATAGCTGGGCAAAGGGGGTGCAATTGCGTCCTGGAAAAAATACGATCGTGGTACCTGAAAACCCTACAACCAGTGCTTACGCCCATGATGTAACAAAAGGTGGACCTATCTACATCGTTAATCCTTATACGTCTGAAGAACAAGGTCAAGCGCCTCGTATTCGTTTTGAAGGTGTAGAACGGTTCCCGATGATGACGCAGGACTCTGATCCGGCCGAATTTGTAGCTTTCTTGAACGATTATAAACAAAGATTAGATGCAGATAAAGCAGCCCATCCGAACATTAAAGACCGTGAAATGATCGACGTAGTTGAAATGGTGAGTGATCGTATTATTTTTACAGGTACGGCTACACAAGCCTACAATGAGTTTATTACGAAGAGTCAAAATCCTGTGGCTACCTTAACGGGTTATGATGTATGGATTAATAGATTATTTGATTACTTTGGTCTAGATGGCCGCAGTGAGAACCATGATCCTAGGCTTATTCGAGAGAATATTAGATTAATGCAGCCGTATGGTGCGATGTATGCAGCAGGTGACCATACTGGAATTCAGGCTGAAACCATACCTTTGATGCTACAAGATTTCAGCAAGGTATATCCAGGTTGGGGTTTATCGCATGAGATCGGGCACCGCATGGCTGTAGGTGAACGGGAGTATGGTGAGGTCAGCAATAACATGTTACCTATGTTGATGTCAGTAGAGCGTAATTCCATAGATACACGCATCCCATTTGAATCGGATATTTATAAATATGTTATTCAAGAAAATAAAGTAGCGATGGAACAGCAGGGTCTTTTTGCGAGACTCGGCGCATTCTGGCAATTAGAATTGGCCCATCCAGGGTACTGGGCGGAGTTAAATAGTCTATATCGAGATCGTAAAGTATCCCTTCCTAATGGGGAAAGCTCCAGACAACAATATTTAGTAGAATTCTCGTCAGAAGTATTAGGTCAGGATTTGAGCAGCTTTTTTGCTAGACACGGTTTTACAGTCAATCCCGAGACCAAAGTGAAGGTAAGCAAATACCCGGCGTCCAACAAGTTATGGTATTTAAATAATTCAGTCGTCCACTATGAAGGAACAGGGATCGCTAATAAAAATGTTCCTATCAACATCAATATTAGCTCGAATGCAGCAGCAAAAACGAATACGTTGACCTTTAATATGGATAAAGCCTACAAGGAAGATTTCCTGGGTTATGAAATATACCGGGACAATGTCTTAGTTGGATTTACGGGTACGGACCAATTTGTAGACGCCAATGTCGATATGGCTCAAAACTATACCTATAAGATCATTGGTTATGATAAAAAATTGAATGCGCTGAGCCCGGTAGAGGTTAAGGCATTCAAACCAATGCTATCGGTTGAAGAGCATATTACGCTCAAGCTGAATCAGGCTTTTGATCCAATCAGCTACGTTAAGGCAGCGAATTATCAAGGGAAAGATCTTACCGATACTATCGCTGTAAAATCAAATAACGTGGATATCACGACAAAAGGAAATTATGAGGTTGTCTTTGAAATCAAGAATGAAGGAACTACCGAAACCAAAACGGCGCACGTAACCGTAACAAGTGATTATGTGTACGCCTCCGATCTGGATACGGCATCAGCTAGTGTAGGCTGGGGCTCCTTGAAGAAGGACAAGGCAC
The DNA here is from genome assembly GCF_900221055.1 of Paenibacillus sp. RU5M. Taxonomy (NCBI): domain Bacteria; kingdom Bacillati; phylum Bacillota; class Bacilli; order Caryophanales; family Paenibacillaceae; genus Paenibacillus; species Paenibacillus sp. RU5M. The sequence goes on from NZ_OBQM01000001.1 coordinate 1,021,330, forward strand.
CATCAGGTAGCGCAATTACTTTAGTAAGACAAGGTCTAGCTGCAATGTATACTAAGGGGTTAGGTGTTCATGCCAACTCTGAAGTTGTGTACAACATTGAAGGCAAAGGGTATGACTTTTTCGAGAGTTATATTGGTATCGATCAGGCTGTGAAAGGTAATGCAGCTTCCTCTGCAACGTTCGAAATCTACGTCGATGGGGAACAGAAATTTAGCAGTGATGTGTTCAAATCGAGTACAGAACATGAATTTGTACAGATCCCTGTAACAGACGCAAGAGAAGTGAAGCTCGTCACAACCGATGCGAACCACAATGGAAATACAGCGGATCACACGGTATGGGCAGATGCAAAGTTCACAAATAATGCTAGCCTACCTACGTTAACGGTTCCTGAAGAAATGGCTACAGTGAAGTTAAATAGTGAGTTTGATGTGCTGAAGGGCGTAGAAGCATTTGATGCCGAAGATGGTAATTTAACATCACAAGTTGAAGTGAACTTGAATGGTTTCAATCCAGGTAAGTCTGGAACGTATCAAGTCCAATTCAAAGTGACTGACAGCGATGGAAATGCCATTACAAAGATACGACAAATCGTTGTTTACAGCGCCATCCCCTATGCAAGCGATTTGAACTGGGAGTCGGCTAAAACAGATTATAATGTGGTTAGAAAAGATAAAGCCAGTTCGAACAATCCAATCAAGTTACTCGTCAATGGTGCAATTCAAGAGTTTGAAAAGGGAATTGGAACACACGCCAATTCGGAGATCGTATATAATCTTGCCCATAATAACTACGCCTATTTTGAAACGATCGTAGGTGTCGATCGCAATATTCCGGAGCAGAATAACTCTAGCGTGAAGTTCAGTATTCTGGCAGATGGCCAAGAAGTGTATAACAGTGGATTGATGAAATATGGTACGGAAGCCAAAAGGGTTCAAATCCCGCTTGCGGGTGTACAGCAATTGAAGCTAATCGTAGATAATGCAGGTAACGGAAATGCTTCTGATCATGCTGATTTTGCAGATGCAAAGTTCCTTGTACTAAATAGTGTGCCAACACTTACGATACCGAAATCGATATCGATGAAAGTAGGACAAACCCTCCAGATCGATGAAAATTATAAAGCCGCGGATGCTGAGGATGGGGATTTAACTTCTAGTGTAGTGGTTACGGGAAGAGAGCAAGTGAATTTCAATCGAGTTGGAGAATATCCAATCACTTACACTGTAGCGGATAGCGATGGTAATGTAGTGACGCAAACACGTACGATCGCTGTCGTTAACATGGAGGATTACAAGTATCTGACAGATGTTGATTTGACTTCTACCCAAAATAGCTATGCTGCTCCGCAAAAGGATATTTCGATTAGTAATCATGCTTTGAGATTAACGGATGAGAATAATCGTGAAGTAATCTATGACAGAGGCATTGGAGCACATTCGAACTCTACGATTGTGTATGATTTAAGCGATAAGAATTATGATTACTTCACGTCCTATGTGGGTGTAGATCGGCAAATGTATGGTTCTGTCGGCTCTGTAAGCTTTGAGGTTTATGTGGATGGAGATAAGAAATTCGACAGTGGAGTTATGAACTCTAGAGATCCGCAAAAATTCATTGAAGTAGACATTAACGGAGCGAAAGAGCTTAAATTAGTCGTGACAGATGGTGGAAATGGCAATGGATCTGACCATGCCACATGGGGAGATACAAAGCTACATTTTGTCAACGCGGCTAGACTATATACTGGAGATCTGGAACAAGTTGTTACAGATGCTAAAGTGATTAATCTTGATGGGTACACAGAGGAGAGTGCTGCGGCGTTCACCGCTAGCTTATCCGCCGCCGAGGAGATCCTGGCTAATAAGGAAGTTAAGCAAGAAGAAGTGGATACAGCACTAGCGGCATTACAGGCAGCAATAGCTGGATTAACCGAAGTTGATTTAACTGCGTCGATTGTCATACAAGATGAATATTTAAGAGACTCTATTAAGACAACGCTAGGAATAACGGGAGATCTAACCCTTGGCGATATGCTGAAGTTGACAACACTTAATAGTAAATCTGGAAGAGTTAAATCCCTAGAGGGGTTGCAGTACGCAAATAACTTGGTGACGTTAGATATCACAGGCAATGCAATTACGGATTTCTCGCCATTAAAAGGGTTAACCAAACTCGCTAACTTGTTGGCAAATCCTCAAATCATTGAAGTAGGAGAGCTAACGGGCCCTAGCATTGAAGTCACAAATTTGGTTACAGGAATAGATGGTAATAAAGTGATCCCCTATTCAGCAAGTGTTAGAAACAATAAAACGTTTAAAGAAACACTGATCAATGTGAGCGAATGGGAAAAGAGCCCCGACAAGTTCACTATAGATATGTCCAATGAAGAAAAAGGATATTACACCTTTAACTTGGTATACGAGGTAAAAGGTAATCTTATAGGATTGATCTATATGATAAATCACCAATAAACTTTGCATGCATCCATTGAAAACCGCTAATTTAGCGGTTTTTTTTGTTTGAGGAGTCAAGTTCTTGCCCCAAACTGAGGACAAGAACTTGATTCTAATCATTAAACTCAACAAATACACACTGAAAAAATACCCTCAAAGGATAGTCTCAATATCCTACAGATCGGTCCTTATATGTCCTTGATGGATGCCGTTTGCGAAATTCTTTCGCGAATGTCTTCTTCAGTTCGTGGGACTAGAAAATCTACCATCATTTCTGCGTTTGCTTGAACTTCCTCGATGAAAGGACGGAAACTCTGATTATATTCTTGGAACGCAAGTTCATAATTCCCATGGTTTTTTTGGAAAGCATCAGCCAAGGCTGCCGCTCCATCTATTGCGAGTGATCCACCCATGCCAGCAGCCGGAGAGGCGCAGTATCCAGCATCACCGACTAGGGCTACCCTGCCTTTTGTCCACGACGGCATTTTCATTTGGCACAGCTTGTCAAAGTAAAAAGTTTTTGAGTTCTTCACTTCTTCCAGCAATTCCGGCGTTCGCCAGCCTAGTCCGGAAAATTGATTCAAAATGATATCCCGCTGCTGTTCCACGTTTCGGTAGTCGTAAGGGAGTTCCTTCTCCGAAGAAAAGCAGAGCACGATATCGGTTTTATTGTTATAAGAGTTCAGCATGACCGCCTTGCCCGGCTCGTTGTACATCTGTGTCGTATTCTCCCGGATCAACAACTTATCCACGATCGTGATAGAGAAATACGTTTTAAGAAAATGCGAAAATTCCGCTTCCTCGCCGAAGTATAATTTTCTGACGGCCGAATGAATACCATCACAGCCGAATACCAGGTCATACGAGCGCTTTTGTCCTCCTTTGAAAACTACTTCAACGCCATCACTTTCTTCCTTTAATGACGTAATGCTATCTCCGAAAATAAACTCAACGTCATCTTGGACAGCCTCGAACATGATATCCAGCAATACATCTCGCTCGATTTCATATTCATCTTCTGCAAGCTGCTCACGGATTTCGACTCTTTCAGTGACATCATCGGAATTTTTGAATTCCATCAATTCCATGTCTATTTTGTTCGACTGGATTTGGTCTAGAAGCCCCATACGTTTCGCGATGTCGGCGGTGTCTTCGCGGATATTTACAGGTGTGCCGCCTTTTTTAAGACCTTCAGCGATCTCAACAACGGTCACGTTGTAGCCAAACTGCTTCATCCAGTAGGCTGTTGAAATTCCGGCGAAACTCGCCCCGCTAACTAGAATATTTTTTTTCATATTCGTTCCTCCCATGATCCATAATATTTCTAATGATGTTGTATAGAATAAAATAGCTTTGTGAACTGAATATGAATGTAGTTATGCAGAAGCAGCCGCTAAGCGGCTGCTTTTGTTTTTCAACAGCGCGGGGTACCTCCAGAAAAAAAATTCGATTAGAAAGTATTAATGAAATTATCGGCAATTCCGATAAAAATACCTATGTGGATTATAGAATATTGCTCTGGGCAGGCTAGGTGCAAAGCGATTCATATACAGTTCATAAATGCATTTTAAAATAAGATGACTTCTTGTTAGAAACCTGTTTTACGAAAAGCTGCTTATTGCAGATAAATATGGAGGTAAGATACGTTTGGAATTGTTTGAATTTATTTTGTTGATGCTGGCGGCAGTCTCTTTATCCAATTTAGTAAACCGGTTTATCCCTTCGGTCTCCGTGCCTATTATTCAAATTGCGCTGGGGATGTTAATTACTTTGCTGCCCTTGCATTATGAACTGAAATTAAATCCAGAGTTGTTTTTGCTTTTATTCATTGCCCCGTTGCTATTCAATGATGGCAGGCATGCGGATAAAGAAGCGCTTTGGAAGCTGAAGAAACCGATCCTTTTGCTAGCGCTGGATCTGGTGTTTGTAACGGTAGCCGTGATGGGATATTTCCTGAATTGGTTACTTCCGGTCATCCCGCTGGCGGCAGCCTTCGCATTGGCAGCTGCACTAGCACCTACCGATGCTGTGGCCGTGGGTGCACTGGAGCAGAAAGTGAAGATCCCCCATCAGACGATGCAAATTCTTGAGGGAGAGTCGTTAATAAATGACGCATCAGGGCTGGTCTCCTTTCAATTCGCTGTAGCTGCAATGGTCACAGGTGTATTCTCTTTCAAAACGGCCAGTATCAGTTTTATTGCCATTTCACTTGGCGGTGTGGTGTTAGGCCTTCTGCTTACCTTAGTAAAATATGGTGTGGTGAAGTGGTTGCGCAAATTGGGGATGGAAAATGTCACGCTCCACATGCTGATTGAGATCCTGACTCCTTTTTTGATTTTCATGGCTGCGGAGGAATTAGGGGTCAACGGTATCCTGGCTGTTGTCGCCGCAGGAATCGCCCATTCTTTTGGTTACAAGAAAATGAACCCCGAGTTAGCCAAGCTGAGTGTTGTATCCAAAAGCACCTGGTCGGTCATTATCTTTGTATTGAACGGACTGGTTTTCCTACTACTTGGAACACAGCTTCCTGATATTATCCAGACGATTTGGAGTAACCCGGACATAGGGAATTTTAAAGTCATTATGTACACACTATTATTGACTTTAGCTGTACTCGGGCTGCGTCTCATCTGGGCAATGCTAATGGATAATCCTGAAGGTGCCAAACCGCGCGAACCTTGGCGACTCCGGTTGAAGAATGCGCTTATCCTCAGTCTATCGGGAGTCCGGGGAACGATTACACTGGCGAGTACCTTGTCACTGCCGTTTTTTCTGAATGATGGAACTGCATTTCCAGCCAGAGATCTGATCATTTTCCTTGCGGCTGGAGTAATCTTGTGGACTCTTCTGGCATCCAACTATCTGTTGCCGCTTTTATTAGGTAAAGAAACACAAACGGAGCAGGAAGAGGACGAAATTCAGGCGAAAATTGAGATTCTGAGGAATGTGGTTACCGGATTAAATGAACTGACCACGGACCAGAACCGGCTTGCGACCGCCCATATTATCAATATGTATACTTCCAGAATCCGAACACTTAGGAAAGATGAAAAGAAAGATAAGACACAGCGGTCCTTGGGTCTGTCTGTCATGAAATGGGAAAGAGAGAATACGTTGCTTGCTCTTGAAAAGAAAGAAGTAAATCCATATACAGCGTACAATTACCTTAAAAGAATTAACCAACTGTTGTTTATGCGCACAAGAGATGTCCGCTATAAAAAAGAGGTTTTTCCTATTAAGCAATGGGTCGAAATGTTCGGGATGCTGAATCCTGCCCGACTAAGCATTCGAGAAAGACGCGCTGAATTGACCAGACTCAAAATTCAAAATATGGCTTATGTCATTGAGCAGCTAAAAGGTCTGCTTTCAGAAGGCGAATCGGATATAGAGGCAATCAGCTCACTGATCTTGCAATATGAAAGTATACTGCTGCGTATGACTAGAAACGAATCGGACACATACTCCCGACGAGAGTTCGACTTGTCGATGCAGGATCTGGGCCGGGTCGGAATTCAACTGGAGCGAGACAACATTCAATCTATGTTTGAGACAGGGCGGATTTCAAGACAGGGCATGAAAGAAATGAAACGTGATATTCTCTTCATGGAGCATGATCTGCGAGAAGAGGCAATGGCTTAGAATTTATGAGAAGAGCGAATGGAACAACATGTTAACCCGTAGGAAATTAATTAAATTATTCTATGCTGAAAGGACTAAAGTAGTTAGTCCGACGAACGATTTCAAAAAGATTTAGAAACTCAACATAAAAATCATTATGTCAAAACATTGTCAGCCAGTGGCCTCACTTTAGGTCTGTATCTATTATTTATGTTTTTTATAGCTTGTAATGAATAAAATTTTGTTAGATATGTATAAGACTTAAACAACTCCAACTTTTTATTGTTATTAATTGACCTGAATTGTTTGAACGTGTTATTTTGACAATAGAATTTAATTGTGTAACTTACAAATGGAAGAATTCCTAAAGCTTTAGAAAAGGCAGTATCGCAGTAAATGGTTCAAAAATGAAATGATAAAATAAAGGTATGGTGACAAAATGGAAAAGCAAAATTTGGACTGGAGTAACCTCGGATTCAATTACAGAAAGACTGAAAAACGATATGTTTCAAATTTTATAGAAGGAAAATGGGATGATGGAATTTTAACAGAGGATACCAATGTAGTGCTCAACGAATCGGCAGGCGTTCTCCAATATGCGCAGACATGCTTTGAAGGTTTAAAAGCCTATACCACCCAAGACGGACAAATTGCTATTTTTCGTCCCGATTTAAATGCACAGCGCATGGAGGATTCCGCTATAAGACTTCATATGCAACCCTTTCCAAAGGATAGGTTTATAGATGCTATTGTCGAGACAGTAAAAGCAAATGCATCATATGTACCACCGTATGGCTCTGGTGCTACACTATACATACGACCTACTCTATTCGGAAGTGGTCCTGTTATTGGGATTAAACCTTCTGAAGAGTATCAGTTTAGAGTATTTACTACACCAGTAGGCCCTTATTTTAAAGGAGGAGCCAAGCCCCTTACCCTCTGTGTTAGTGATTATGATCGTGCTGCGCCTTATGGTACAGGACATATCAAAGCAGGGTTGAATTATGCCATGAGTCTTCATGCGCTAAGGACAGCCCAAAAAAATGGATTTGATGAAAATATGTTTTTGGATGCTGCAACCAGAACCAAGGTTGAAGAAACAGGCGGGGCCAATTTTATCTTTATAACCAAAGACAATAAAGTTGTTACACCTAAGTCAGAAAGTATTCTTCCGTCCATCACCAGACGATCTTTAATGGTCGTTGCTGAGAAATATCTCGGCCTTGAAGTTGAGGAAAGGGAAGTTCTTTTCGAAGAGGTAAAAGATTTTGCAGAATGTGGTTTATGTGGAACTGCAGCTGTTATTTCTCCTGTGGGTAAAATAGATGACCATGGTAAAGAAATATATTTCCCAAGTGGTATGTCAGAAATGGGACCTATTTCAAAGAAACTACTAGAAACTCTTACTGGTATCCAGATGGGAGTTCTCCCAGCGCCTGAAGGCTGGATTACAAACATTACTATTGGCGGGGCTTAATGCCCCGCTTTTTTCTATTGAAATGTAAGGGTGCATAGAGGGAAAATGATATCTATTCGATTTCATCCTTTTTTTCGACACGCATAAACGTATGCGAAGGGAATAACCATGTTGAATAAACATTGCCCATGAGATTCATTAAGTTCTCAATCACTATCTAACGATGTATTAAAACTTCATAAATTCCTTCGTTTTTATACCAGAGATTTTTCATGTAGATTGTGTATGATGGTCTGATGAAACGAAAATGGAAAAATGTATTCGCTTTACATAACTGGTGCCTCCGCAGAAAGTATTGTAGAGTTGTAGGAGCAATTACGCGATGAAGGTGAGAAATATGGAGATCAATAATATTCTTGTTGTAGACGATGAACCGGAAATTCGAGAAGCTCTCGTTATTTACTTAAAAAGCAATGATGTAGACGTATTTACGGCCTCTAACGGAGTGGAGGCACTGGAGATCCTTGAACAAGAAACGATTCATCTTATTATCATGGACCTCATGATGCCGCAGCTTGATGGAATCAAGACGACATTTAAAATTCGTGAAGATAAAAATATACCAATCATTATGCTCTCCGCCAAATCGGAGGATAGTGACAAGATTTTGGGACTTAATGTTGGAGCTGACGATTATATAACGAAGCCGTTTAATCCCTTGGAACTGATCGCAAGAGTCCGATCCCAGCTGCGCCGGTTTACGAATTTAGGTTCCTTTCACTCCATTGGAGAAGAGATCATTCAAGTAAAAGGACTTGTGCTGAACAAAAGCTCCAAGACTGTTGAAGTGGATGGAGAGGACGTTAGACTGACGGCGAAGGAATACAAAATTTTGGAGTTGTTAATGGAAAACAAGGGCAGAGTTTTCTCGATTGAAGAGATTTATGAGCGCGTGTGGAATGAACCGGTCTTTGCTTCAGAGAATACGGTTGCCGTACATGTGAGAAACATTCGTGAGAAAATTGAGATCAATCCTAAAGACCCAAAATATTTGAAGGTGGTATGGGGAATTGGATACAAAATCGAGAAAAAGTAAAGAAGATCGAAAGATTGGAATCGACCTTCTTGTCATCATAATCGCAGTTATTATAGGGATCTTTATACTTATAAACGAGTATTCATACCTGGGGTTGAGTCTGAGATTTTCAACTTCACGTTTCATCTGGGAATTGCTTTCCAGTATTATCTTGGGTTTGTTGGTAGCCAGACTGTTTCGTTATTTTAAGGCACCGCATAATAAACGTTCCTTCTGGGATGGCAGTGTGTTGATAGATTATTTTCATATTTGGAGAACCGGCTTTAGAGCCAGTCTGCAAAATGGGAGACTAACGTTTGGCCTCATTCTTATGTTTCTGCTGACCGCCTTAGCCGGCATTTGTTTTTGGGAAGCAGTCACATATTACGGACAGGGATGGCTCATCCTTTATTTGTTGCTATTTGTGCTGTTTCTGGTTCCTTATATGCTCTCCAAGCTTGGGCGATTCATGGCCATCATCAATGGAAGTAAAGAGATTGCCAAAGGGAATATTCAGAACTCAATTCAAGATAACGGAAACGATTCTCTATCTGAACTTGCCGGCTATATTAACAATATGAAAGCCGGGTATCAAAGCGCGTTGGAACATCAAATGAAAAGCGAGCGGTTAAAAACGGAACTGATTACCAACGTATCGCATGATTTGAAGACTCCGCTTACTTCAATTATCAACTATGTCGATTTATTAAAAAAAGAAAATCATCCTTCGGAAACAACCCGAGCCTATATTGAAACGCTGGAACGCAAGGCGCTTCGACTGAAACTATTAATTGAAGACCTGTTCGATATCTCTAAGATGGCCAGCGGTACAATAGAGCTGGATATGGAGTATGTCGATGTGGCAACGTTATTGACACAAGCGATAGCAGAATCAAACACCCATATGGGACAAGCGTCGCTCGAAATTCGGGAGAGGATTGCCAAGTTTCCGATCCATGCGAATTTGGATGGTAATAAAATATGGCGTGTATTCGAAAATTTAATTAGCAACGCACAGAAATATTCGCTTCCAGGAACCCGCATCTATATTTATCTGGACGAGACGGATGATCTGGTAAGGTTTAAAATTCAAAACACCTCTGCCTATGAGATTGATTTTGATGCGGAAGAACTGTTCGAACGTTTCAAAAGAGCAGACGAATCCCGCCAGACAGAAGGCTCGGGACTAGGGCTGGCTATTGTGAAAAGCATCGTTGAGTTGCATGGAGGCAAGATTAAGGTCGAGATTCACGGCGATCAATTCAACGTTATTGTGCATTTACCCAAGAAGGGCTGAATGAATAAAAGATCACCAACATGATACACATGTTGGTGATCTTATTTTTTTGACGAACTAAATTCAAAGGTACTAACTCAATAACCCCCAACGAAAAGCATAGGCAACGACCTGTGTTCGATTTTTTGCACGCAGCTTAGTCATCAAGCTGCTTACGTAATCTCTTACTGTATACTCGCTGAGGAACAACAAGGAAGCGATTTTCTTGTTATCATAACCTTCCGCCAGAAGTTCGAGCACGGTAGACTCCCTTTCTGTTAAAGCGATGGCCATCGTTTTGGCGGTGTTTTCCTTCTCTTTCCTGGATAAAAACAAACCAATTCTCTTTCCCACTTGTTCAAGCAAATCCAGCTCATCCTTTGTGCAATTAAATGATTCTCCCATTTGGTCAAAAGTGACCCAGCCGTACAATTGATGATCGTGGGCAATCGGTATAAAAATAATCGAAGACAACTGAAATAACTGGATATGCTCGTCCCTTAAATAAGGTTTTGGGTCTTTCAAATAGATCGGTCTTTTAGAGTTGAAGATCAGATTTTGCTCAGTCAATTGTCCTTTCATGCTCTGAATTTTCGGAAGTTCTTCGCCAATGACCCCATAGAACTGGTTGGACCAAGGTACATATGCATAGAAGACACAGCGTTTATAATTGAAATACTTCTCACATTTTTTCAGGATAAAGGCGAGATCTGAAGCTCCGGAAGAACTGACTAGGAGTTGGTTTAATTGGTCCAGCAAACGCAGTTTTTTTAATTCTTCATTTTCCTCCGTTTCATGATTACCAGACACCGTATCAGCCCACTTATGAAAGCTATGCATCAGATACGAAAAGACAGATAACAGGAACATGAGCGGGTCCATCATCCGTTGATGTTTCAGTTGTATTAATAGTGTTATTAAAGCTTTTTCCAATATAATTTGAAGCCATTGTAAGCTTGCCATATTTAAAATGGTTAGCTGGGATTGAACCCAGGTATCCAAATAAGAAGAATAATGATTATCCATATGATCCAAGTCTGAATAAGTAAACATCTGAAAAAAGGATCTCATCAGTACTCCCGTTTCGTTCCGATGTGTCTCAGAGATGTTAGCTTCCGAGATCAGGTAAATATTTGTGTTTTCTTCGAGCTGTTTGCTATGCGTTTTGAAAAATAATACAAATTCCTGAAAAGTCATTTCAGTATATGGATGAAAATTTTGTGTCATAATAAGCCGTTCCCTTCAAGTGAAATACCCTACAAATGGGGGGTATACAATCCATTATTACACAGAACTTTATAGGATAGTATTTCAAAATTAAAGGAGTAAGATTGAGGAGTACAAGTTCATGAATCTTACTATGAAGAAATGGAGCGGTTGAATCTTATGAAATTAAATGAAAAAGTAGCTATTGTTACAGGTGGTGCTAGTGGAATTGGTGAAGCCACCGTTCGCCTTTTCGCAAAAGAAGGAGCAAAAGTGGTCATTGCTGACTTCTCTGAACATGGTAAAGAACTAGCTGCCGAACTCAATGGGGAAGGTCATGATACGTTATTTGTCAAAACAGATGTGACTAAAGAAGAAGATATTAAACACATGATTAATGAAACCGTTGAGAAATATGGTAAGTTGGATATTATGTATGCAAATGCAGGGGTTGCCGATGACGAAGCCGCTGATGTATTGTCATATGATAAATGGAAACGAACCATCGATATTAACTTGTCAGGTGTATTTCTTTCCGATAAATATGCTATTGAGCAGTTCCTTAAGCAAGGAAATGGCGGCGTTATTGTTAATGCTGGCTCAATCCACAGCTTTGTTGCATTGCCTAAAACGACAGCTTATGCCTCGGCAAAAGGAGGCGTTAAACTGTTAACTCAGAATTTATGTACTGCTTATGCCAGTAAGGGAATCCGTGTTAACGCCGTATGTCCTGGATACATTGAAACGCCTCTCTTGAAGAACGTAGATGCAAAAAGCAAAGAATATTTAACTTCACTTCATCCACAGGGCAGACTTGGACGACCAGAAGAAGTCGCAAAAGCTGTGTTGTTCTTAGCCAGCGATGATGCTAGTTTCGTGAATGGTACTACCTTGCTTGTTGATGGAGGCTATACCGCACATTAATTCAGGTCAGATAAAAGATAATTTACCTGAAAACCAATTTTCAAATCGAAATAAACCTCTATATCATTGAAGACTTCTTCATTGATGTAGAGGTTTTCTTTTACATACGGCGGAGGCTATAGAAGATTCCTTAATTACCCTTTGACAGAGCATTAAGGTTTGCTGCATACTGACTTTATAAAGTTGTTTTATAAAGAGGATTACAAAAAGCGCTGGCTACATTAGAAGGATCTACGGAAATACGGGAGGTGAGGGTTATGGTATATATAATTTTAGCAGTTATCATTTGGATTGGGGCATATGCGGCTTTGAAATCGTCGAATCAGCCTATAGAAGTGAAGCCAATTCGATCAATTAATGATCTCTTTGAATAGATAAAGGCTTTGCCATGAATACTTAATAAGTTAACTTTATAAAGATGAATAATAAATCCAACTTGAACTCGGAGGATTTTAAATGATTAAACTCGTAGTAACTGATCTGGACGGAACATTTCTGAATAATCAAGGTTCGTTTGATATTGAACTTTTTAATGAAGTACATGATGAAATGCAAAAGAAAGGAATAACGTTTGTAGCCTGCACGGGAAAACAGTGTGAACGAGTAGAAAAGTTGTTTGGTGACCATGGAAAAGGGATCTGGATTCTTGGAGATAGCGCAGCCAGAATCAAGAAAGATGGAAAAGTCGTCAAAGAGTTTAGCATTGATCGCACACTCGTTCTGCGAGCCATTGAAGAAATTCAAGGTTTTGATCCCCACATGACAATCATTGTATGTGCAAGCGATGCAGCATACGTACATTCCTCTATCTCTGATGATATGTACAACGTAGTTAAAGGCTCTTATGAACAAGTCATAAAAATGGATTCCTTCTCCGAAATCGATAGTGATTTTATCAAAATAACCGTATTTGATACAGAAGGCAGAAGCACAATGCTTAGAAAACATGTGGAACAGACGTTAAATGGCCAAATCTACATTGTCGACTCTGAAGCCAGGTGGCTCGATATTACTGCTCTTCATACCCATAAAGGCGAAACGGTAAAAAAATTACAGGATATGCTGGGGGTAACTGCGGAGGAAACGATGTCGTTCGGTGATGGAGAGAACGATGTTGAACTGATGGCAATTGCTAAATACAGCTTTGCTGTTAGCAATGCTTGCGAGAACACCAAAAAAGCAGCAAGTTTCATCACAAAATCTAATGAAGAAAACGGCGTTCTAATAACCATTCAAAAAATGATGGATTTACAGTAGGACTGGCTCTAAACATTCAAATAGAAATTACTATATGACAAAGGCTGTGAAAAGGAGCGTGTGATATTTGCATAAAAATGTATATTTGTCAGGCTCTATACTTACTTCTGGGGAACGACGGAAATTGGAACGGTTAAATACGATTATGGAAGCACATTTCTTAACAACACATCTACCACATAGAGACATAGATACTCAATTTCTGGACTCAAAAAGTAGAGATGAAATGTTCAAATTCACTGTTAAGGCGATAGAAGAATGTGATATGTTTGTCGCTGTTATAAACAACAATGGCTTGAATTTAAGTAATACCTGCTGGGAGATTGGTTATGCTTATGCGCATAAGAAACCTATCTTTTGTCTACATGAAGGTGAATTCGATATCAATCAATGGGGACAACTCATGTTGATGAATTCTTCAGTTGTTTGTCATAATGTGGAAGAACTTAAAGAACAATTAGATCTTACATTACAAAATGATAAATCTAAAGGAAGTAGTCTATATAACAAGCAATGATATCATCTCAGAGAATGAACTAGCTGAACAAATAGGTGAGTTAGAAGTATCCCCAATGAATGAGAGTGATCATGAAGGTCATAACATGATTAGTTTCAAAACATATAAAGTAGGTACAAAAACTATTTAAAATCAAAAACAAATGCTATAATAAAAAAATCTTTTTCAATCTGATCGGAGGCAGACCATTGTAGAATCTCATTCCTTTTCCTGAATACAACTGAATATTGAAAAGGATGAGTACAATGCTTACAAAATCATTTCATAGACTCTGGCTTAGTCAGGCTCTATCTACTTTAGGAGACATCTGGTACATTTTGGCGCTTGTCGTCACGCTTTACCATCTATCTGGTTCTGCTACCGTAACGGCTTTGTATCCCCTACTTAGAGTTGCTGGTATGACAATCGGCAGCATCGCGGCTCCTCTTATCATGCGTAAGTTGCGCTTGAACCGCTTACTTGCATCTAGTCTTGGAGGGCAAACTATTGGCTTGGCATTGCTCACCATATATATGTTTTTAATGGGCAAAGACAATCCTAATATTGCTATATTGATCGGAATGGTTTTTGGGATATCAATTCTGGAGGGGGTAGTGGGCCCAGTAAGATCTTCTCTTGTTGCTCTAACCGTGCCTGAAGCATCGTTGCTTAAAGCGAACAGCGTGCTAGTGGGTATTGTACAGTCATGTTCTCTGACCGGATGGGCGTTCGGATCCATGACAGTCAGTTGGCTTGGAGCAAGTCAAGTGCTGCTCCTTTCTACAATGTTATTAGGCGGTGCTTGGTTATCATCCTCCATGATATACGAAACCAGAAACAGTACACACCAAACACTAGTGGGTTCTTGGAGACGATCACTTCAAGATGGATGGCAGAATTATTTTAGGTTACCGCAGTTACGTGTTTTGTTATGGATGGATGTATGGGAAGGCTTATTTAGAGGTGCATTCGCAGGGGCGCTATTGCTCGTGTTCGTAGGAGAACGACTACATGTGGGTGAAGTATGGTGGGGATGGATGAATGGCGCCAATTTAGGTGGATTCGTTCTCATTAGCATTCTTATGAGCCGTTTATCGAACGGAAACTGGAATCTAGGGGGCATGCTAGCGGTGGGCAGTGGATGCGTTGCTGCGCTAACACTCGCATTCAGTTTTTCTACTAGCCCGTTAGTGACACTCTTTATCATGTTCGCAATCGGGGCTTCTCAAGCCATAAAGGATTTAGCGGAACGTACTTCTTACCAAACAAGCGTTCCCGCTTCAGAGCTTCCACCGTTATTTGCGGCCCAATCATCACTTACCTCAATTCTATATGGTGTATCATTATTATTATCTGGTTGGTTAGCGGATACTGTAGGTATTCAAACGCTCTACATCTACGCATCAATTGGATTTTCTCTTTCCTTTATCGGTGCTCTTACGTATCGGAGGAATGGACTAAAAGTAAATAGATACATCGATACGGAAGAAACGGTGAGTTAAGTATTCATGAAGTGAGATTTATATTCTATTTTGTCAGCTAAAAATGTTGAATCCTATGACGAGGCTATCCAGAACTTATGGATAGTCTTTCTTTATATAACATAGTCCCTTGATTTTTGAACAACAAAGCCTTCAAAATTCCTCTCTATCTCGATTATTGAGCGTCTACTTCAGATTCATTTCTTTCAGCAAAAACCTATCAATATTCACTTTGTTACTTTTTAAATATAAAAGTGTAAAATGTATGACGTAACTTTAATACACAATTATTTCAGTGTCAATACGCACTTTTAAGATAATTTATTTACGATGTGAATTGAGCATTCAGAATCCAACACTTTTTAAACAAAAATGTTGACAAAGTAAAGGTCCGAAAATAAGATAGAAGCATTCTAAAAATAAAATTAGTAAAAAAAGGATTTTGTTTCGATATTTTATATGGAGTTGATGACTATTCATTCTACAGAAAAATTAATATTGCTGCAGCAGCAGAAATGGGCGGAGAAGGATATCCTGTTCGAAATGACATGTGATCGTACGCCAGAGGGGCATTTTCTCGATACATACATAGCCTTGTCCCAGCATGAAATGCTTATTGCAACAAGTCTCAAGGAACCGGATCACGAAAAGACCTTTAAAGGCTATTCGATCCCTGTCAAAAGTTATCCACGTCAGGATCCGCAGGAGGAGGGGAAATGGTCGGTTCAAACGTTGAAAATCAGTGGAATTGAATCCGTTTTCATTGTGAACCTTGTTGCATCCGGGATGCTTGTAATGAAGGCTCCAGACGAGCGAATCATAGCGGCGTTCACGAATGGACTGATGAGCAAAGCATCCAGGCTGGCAGCAATCTTTACGAAGCTGAAAAAGCAGGAGGAGGTGGACAGCGAGCTACTGGAGGATGAGGAGGCAAATGCCTCTTGTCCCAAATGCGGGAGGATTTACCCGGAAGAAGGTCGAGAGATTTGCCCGAAATGCATGAAGAAAAGCGCATTGATCCTCCGGCTGCTATCGTTTGCCAAGCCCTATAGAGCCTCTTTGTTGCTCATTATTGTGTTGATGCTTTTAAATTCCGTGACTGGGCTTGTCATTCCATATTTGACGGGTACGGCCTTATTTGATCAGGCGCTAAAAGGCGAAGGATATTTTGGCGGACAGGTAGGGCTAGTCATCTTGCTAGTCATTATTTTTCGCACTATATCCCTATTATTTGGTGTCTTCTTCGGAATCATCAATGCGAGGCTGGCCGCAAACATTGTTTTTGATATAAAATCTGTCATTTTTACTGCAATGCAGCGCTTATCACTAAACTTTTTCAAGCGGAAGCAGACCGGACAGCTGATGACCAGAGTTAATTACGACGCCGCTGAACTGCAAATATTTTTCATTGATGTACTGTCCTATTTTGTTGTGAATGTAATGAATATCATCGGCATTACCGTCATTTTGCTGGTATTGGACTGGAAGCTCACACTGCTATGTTTTTTGCCGATGCCGATTGTTATTTTTCTGGCACGCCAAGTATTCCCCAAGCTGTCGAGGCTATCATGGCGGATGAACCGCCAGGTATCATCATTGAACTCCATCATTAGTGACTCGATCAAAGGTGTCCGGGTCCTCAAGGCATTTGGCATGGAGCACAAAGAAATGCAGCGCTTCCAGCAGGCAAATGCGAACTTCTCCGGCTCGGAGCAAAATTATAACCGTTTGAGCGGTACGATCTTTCCAGTACTTAATGGGCTGACTCAAATGGGCGGTATGCTCATCTGGGGATTTGGAGGATGGATGATACTCAAGGGTGAAATTTCGTTCGGGCTTATGCTGACCTTTGTCAATTATATGTATATGTTATATGGGCCCATTGAGTTTATGAACAATATTGTAGGCTGGTGGTCGCGTTGCATGACGGCTTCGCAGCGATTATTTGAAATTGTGGACGCAAGCCCTGATGTGAAGGAGAAGGAGAATGCGATTCGGATTCCAGTCATGAAGGGAGATATTCAAGTATCAAATGTTGTATTTGGCTATGAGCCGAATAAATCGATTCTGAAGAATGTTACGCTGCAGGTGAAGGCAGGACAAATGATTGGCGTCGTCGGACAATCTGGAGCAGGAAAATCAACTCTCGTCAACCTCATTTCCCGGCTATACGATGTGAATGAAGGTGCAATTACGATCGACGGAGTAAATGTGAAGGATTTGGCTGCTGAATCGTTGCGCTCCAATATCGGAATCGTATCGCAGGATGTGTACGTGCTATCAGGCAGTATTGCTGAAAATATTGCCTATGCCAAGCCGGATTGCAGTGTCATGGATATCGTTCATGCGGCGAAAATAGCCAACGCCCATGATTTTATTGAGAAGCTGCCGGACGGCTACGATACGATCGTGGGTACGGGCGGATACAATCTGTCAGGTGGTGAAAAGCAACGCCTCTCCATTGCGAGGGCAATTCTGCATAACCCAATAATACTGATTCTAGATGAAGCGACAGCTTCTCTGGATACGGAGACCGAGCTGCAAATCCAAGAGGCGCTGGATAAACTTATCAAGGGACGTACAACGATTGCCATTGCGCATCGGCTCTCCACGCTTCGCAATGCCGACTATCTGGTCGTGATGGATCAGGGCAAGGTTGTGGAAGAAGGAACACATGAATCGCTAATGAGTACCGAGGGCGCTTATTATCAATTGGTGAAAAAGCATGATGAAGCATTAAAAATAAGCGAGGTGATTTAAGCATGAGTTCGTCTGCATCACAGAAGAAGACAACTCCAGCCCAGGATACAGAGCTACAGGAGGAAAAGGGCGTGGCCGGTTCGCTGTCCGATGCCGCCGACATTCACTATCTCACAGAGGATAATGCAACATTTCATAAAACGGAAGGTCGGATGTTATCCGTAACGGTGGGGGAAAAGACGCATCCAGTCGTGTATGTACATTGCTCTTTCCCTCATACGAATAGACGCATGTATTTGTCCATCCGGACGGTTGAAAACAAGGAAATTGGTATGATCCACAGTCTGGAGGATTTTACGGAAGAGACAGCGCAGCTGTTAGAGGAGCAGCTGCAAATCCGTTATTTCACTCCAGAAATTAGCAGGTTGATTAACGTGAAGGAGGAGTTTGGCTACTCCTACTGGGAAGCAGAGACGACAGGCGGACTATGCCGATTCACAGTCAGAGGTGGTGGTGGCAACGCCAAGCTGGTAACCCCAGACCGACTGCTCGTCACTGACGTGGACGGTAATCGGTTTGTCATCCCAAATATAAATAAGCTGACAGACAAGGAATACCGGATGGTAGAGCTATGTATGTATGGTTAATCAAGTTGACTAGAGCGGACATGAAGGATGGTGAATGCCTATGGATTTGAATTTTTCGCTTGCAGAGCCGGATGTGAAAGCTGCTGTGCAGGCTGTCGGAACTGACATTGAATATTGTGTGCCCGCTAATCTGTCGCTACTTGGCTACCGTACGGCCGGATTTCTGGTTATCGGGCAGAATAAATGGGCTTACATCGAGCGTGGTCAAGCGAAGGAAACCGGTATTATTG
This sequence comes from Paenibacillus sp. RU5M, assembly GCF_900221055.1. NCBI lineage: Bacteria > Bacillati > Bacillota > Bacilli > Caryophanales > Paenibacillaceae > Paenibacillus > Paenibacillus sp. RU5M. The sequence goes on from NZ_OBQM01000001.1 coordinate 1,040,113, forward strand.
CTGACTCATGGGAGTACAAAGTCATTCCGCTTATCGGAAATATTGTGCTGGAGACCGAAGATGAGCAGGGAAAGCGTATCCTCGTCCGCTCCTCCATGGAGCATGCTCCACGCTTCGGTTATATTGCACAAGTGCTGAATGATAAATCAGCAGCCCGCAAAGTTCGGATTTTCAATAATGATGAGGAAAACGTCTGTGTTAAGTGCGGTGATCGACTAGTGCAAGGAACCCGTGTATGCCCCAGATGCATGAGCAAGTCCGCGGCGTTCAAAAAGCTGTTCGGTGTCTCGAAGCAGCATTGGAAGCCGCTGGCGATGGGTCTTATTGTCATGATAGCGGCTTCCGCTATTGCACTGGCAGGACCTTATTTTCAGGAAATTCTGATTAACGGTGTCTTGCAGCCGTCTGACGGACATAGTCCGAGCATGAAGCTGTTCTATCTCGCACTTGCCGCCATGATCGGAGGACTTGTGGCCGGAGAACTGCTGGCGATTATTCGGGCACGGGTCATGGCGAATGTCAGCTCCAATATTGCCGCCGATCTGCGCAAAATGGTGTATGAACGAGTACTGAGCCTGCCGCTTGGCTTCATGACCTCTCAACGGGCGGGAGATATAATGAACCGGGTAACGGCGGATACAGACCGGATTCGGCAATTGATTCAAGAGCTATGCACAACAGCAATCTATCAAATGATTTTGCTGGTTGCGGCTAGTAGCTTACTCTTCAGCGCTGACTGGCGCCTGGCATGTGTTGTGCTGTTGCCTGCCCCTATTGTCGCCTACATGAATATGTACATCTGGAAACATGTGCTCTGGAAACTGTATCAAAAACAGTGGGCAATCTACGACCGGGGGAGTTCTTTTCTGCATGATGTGCTGAGCGGAATCCGGGTTGTCAAGGCATTCGGCAAGGAAGCCACGGAGATCAAAAAATTCCGGTCCCATAACAGTGATTTTGCTGCCGCTACGATAAGAACCGAGAGTCTGTTCAACATGCTGGCCCCGATAACGAATTATTTAATTCAGCTTGGCCAATATGTTGTGTTGCTGCTTGGCTCTAACATGATTTTGAACAATCAGATGAATGTAGGTGAACTGATCAAGTTCAGCATGTATGCGTCCATGGTGTTTGGACCGATCGCCTGGATGATGTTCATGCCAAGATGGGTCTCCAATGCGATGATTTCCATTGACCGCGTTTTTTCGGTCATTGACGAGCAGCCAGAGGTAGTGGAGACTGATAAAACAGTGAGACATACGATTCATGGCGAGGTTTCGTTCCGCGGTGTGTACTTTGGCTATAACTCCTATGAGCCGGTGCTGAAGGATGTGTCTTTTGATATTCGTAAAGGGGAAATGATTGGGTTGGTGGGTCATTCGGGATCGGGCAAGTCCACCCTGATTAATCTCGTCTCCCGCTTCTATGATGTGAATGAAGGTCAAATTAAAATTGACGGTGTAGACGTTCGGGACATCCAGAAGGATGACATTCACTCCCAGATTGGTGTCGTGCTTCAGGAGACCTTCCTATTCACAGGCACGATACTTGATAATATCCGTTACTCTAAGCCGCAAGCGACGGAGGAAGAAGTCATCCGGGCGGCCAGGATTGCTAATGCGCATTCATTTATTATCAATCTGCCGGATGGGTACGACACGCTACTTCAGGAGAACGGGAACAATATATCAGGTGGTGAGCGCCAGCGTCTGGCAATTGCAAGAGCGATTCTGAATGACCCGCCAATTCTTATTCTGGATGAAGCGACCTCTGCACTCGATATTGAGACGGAAAGTGTCATTCAGACGGCGCTCCAGCGGGTAATGAGAGGAAGGACAACGATTGCGATTGCCCACAGGCTGTCAACTCTCCGCAATGCCGACCGGCTGATGGTACTGGAGAAAGGCAAGATTGCGGAAATTGGCTCTCATGCCGAGCTAATAGAGAAAAAGGGCATTTACTACACACTGATTACAGCCCAGAGGGAGATGTCGAAGAAAGAGCAAACGGGGTAACTCATCCATCTCAATCCATTTTGTAGTTTGTTCGTCACATGTATGCTCCGGCAGCTGCGTTGTACTTAGAACGCCGATGACCTTAAACAGGTAACCGGCGTTTTCACTTATTTTTTCGGCATTTTGCTCTCATCCATGTAAAGCAGGTTCCAGCGGTGACCGTCCAGGTCGGCAAATCCTGCGCCGTACATCCAGCCGTCGATTTCACTCGGTTTGCCAAAGATGCTTCCTCCGGCAGACTCTACTTTTTGAATAAAGGCATCTACTTTTTCTCTGCTATCAGCGCCAATGGAAAATATTACTTCAGCGCTATGGGAAGTATCTGCTGTTTTTGAACCTGTGAATTTCTCAAACGCCGACTCCGGGAACAGCAAAATCGTTGTTTGACCTATGGAAAGCTGGGCTCTCTCGTTCCCAACGCTCACCGCATGGAATCCAATTTCATTGAAAAAGGCAGTTGACTTCTCAACATCTTTGACAGGCAGGTTAATCCAGATCTCCTGTGACATGGTTGTAGCCTCCTAGAATATAATTTTAACTACGCCTACTATACTCTACTTTTGGCAGCAGATGCGAATCTTATCAAAGAAATAAATGAATGTTATTATTATGAATATTGAACAAATGGAGGGATGAACATAGATAAGAAAAAGTACTTTATCCTGATGCCACCGATGTTAATAATTGGACTGTTTATAATGTATTTTCTTCCAGTAAATCAGAGAGCTTATGTATTCTTAGTTCCTATTGTATTTTGGTTGACGTACTATATCTGGGTATTTGTTGAAAGAAAAAAATATAAAAAAACAGAATAGAAATTATAGTTTGAGAGGTGTTAAAATGGTTTCGCATCAATTGCTTACTCACGATACAATTCTTGAATTATTGCCCCACATTAATACAGAACAGAATTTGCTTTTTTATAGTTATTTAACGCAACGTAAGGATAAGGCTCAATATGTTGGTCAATTTACGAATAGTCAACTTACAGCCGTATTAGCTTATTTTAGCGAACTATCCTTTCCTGCATTTTCTTTCTTCCGAGTTGAAGATCGTGATATCTTTTTTCCAGAACTCATTGCTTTTACAAGAGAAACGATCCAACTTGACGAAAGTGCTGTATGTGGCACGATACTCTGTCAACGGGACCTTGAAGTTTTTCAATCCTTCGGTCTCATCAAAGGAATTCCTCAACGTTTTTTAACTATGAAACATCAGAATGAATCGAAACTCCTTGAATCTAACATTGCAAAAAGGATAAATGAAAATGATTATTCTAAGGTAATTGATTTTTTACATAGTGGGGAAATGAGGTTTTTCACAAGGAGTGAGTTAGTGGATTATCCTTTTCTTGGAATTAAGGAAAGTGAAGATTTCATAGCTGTGGGCGGATACCATTTTTATGACTCTCAGCTAGTAGAGCTTGGGAACATTGTTACCAGGTTAGATTACAGAGGAAGAGGATTAGCTAAACGCCTAACCAGTGAATTGACACACCTCGGTAAAAAACTGTCACCAGATGTCTATCTGGGTGTATTGGCAAATAACTTGCCTGCTGTTCGCTTATATGAAGGCTTGGGGTATCAAACAACAATGGAACTTTCTATTGTGAATTTTACTTTATCCACGACAAAAATATAGTCCGAATTTATAGTCGCTATTTCAGCGGCTTTTTGTTTTATGGGTATAAGTATTAAAGGAATGGGCTTCTTTTGCCGTATATCGGCGTTTTCTTTGATCGCCGTAATTAAAAACATTTAAGCAAATACATGCGAATTGGGAATTAAATTCAGTATAACTTATTCCGGAAAAACGAATGAATACTTAATGTCATCTCTATATAGTTCGTAAATAACTGTGAACAATACGTTAATTCATTGACAATGAGTGTTATATTTATTAAAATTCGAAAGGGCATCAGGGTAAAGCAGATATGAATATCCTTATCATTGGTTTAGAATCTTAGCTTTTTAATCCTAATGACGAATATAGGAGCGGTAATATTACAATCCTATTACGATGATTAGGATTTTTTTTGTTTTTGCTCTGGAGAATAATTTGAAAGTTGGAGGCTGGCTTTAATCATGGATAATTGGTTCAAACTAAAAGAAAGAGGTACGACCGTTTCAACAGAGATCATCGCAGGGATCACGACTTTCTTCACAATGGTATACATAGTTATCGTAAACCCAGGAATACTCAGCAGCACAGGAATGGACTTTAACGGAGTATTCATTGCTACGGTGTTGGCGAGTATTGTGGCGACGCTGATTATGGGAATCGGGTCCAATTATCCGATTGTCATAGCGCCTGGCATGGGTCTGAATGCTTTCTTTGCCTATAGTGTAGTTGCTGGATATGGGGTGTCTTGGCAGGTTGCACTAGGAGCTGTATTTATAGCAGGGCTTTTGTTTATTATTTTATCGCTTACTTCATTTCGTTACATGCTGCTTGATGCCATTCCTGCGAGTCTTAAGCACGCGATAACAGCAGGGATTGGATTGTTTATTACAACGGTCGGCCTGCAAAATTCCGGGATTATTGCCGATTCAGAATCAAATTTGATTACGATCGGGAACTTGGCAGAGCCTATGACTTACCTGACCATTATCGGTTTGATTATCACGGTTGTGCTTATGGCTTACAATGTAAAAGGTTATTTGTTCATCGGAATGGTGGTAACAGCGGTTCTTGCCTGGATCATGGGACTATTTCAAATGCCGGAGTCGATTGTATCCTTGCCGCAAGGCCTCACGTCAACGGCTTTCCAACTGGATTTGGCAGGCGTATTCTCTAATGGTTTGTATACCATCATATTCACGTTCCTGTTGATCACGCTGTTTGATACGACGGGGACAATGCTCGGCGTTGCTGAACAAGCAGGACTGCTGAAGGAAGGTAAGTTTCCGCGCTCACGCGGCGCCCTATTGGCAGATGCTGTAGGGACTACGACTGGCGCTTTGCTCGGAACAAGCCCAACATCGGCTTATATCGAGTCCAGCACAGGGGTGGCTGCAGGAGGAAGAACAGGACTGACGGCGGTTACGGTAAGTGTACTGCTTGCTCTTACTTTGTTCTTTACACCTATCGTTAGTGTGATATCAGGTATCCCGGCGATCACTTCTCCGGCACTGATTATTGTGGGTTACTTTATGATTAGCGTAATCAGCAAAATCAATTGGAAGGATCTCGAAGAAACATTTCCTGCCTTCCTGATTATCATACTTACTCCGTTGACGCACAGTATTGCGACAGGCATCGGCGTAGGCTTCATTTTCTATCCGGTACTCAAGCTGCTTCGCGGAAAGGGCAAGGATGTTCATCCGATATTCTACATTTTTGCGGTATTGTTCTTCATCCAGCTTGTATTCCTGGACCACTAAGAAACGGTTTAATCCAAAAAAGGAGAACTGCTTATATAAAGGCGGCTCTCCTTTTTTATATGTAGCCCTCGGTTTAATCCTTTAGAGAAGAATTCTTCTTCGTATTTAATACCTCAAATGCTTCTATTAAAAAATCCATAGTATGCTTAGGCACCGACTCATAGGGTTTTACGTTTTTATACAGTTCTTCGTTATTTGCCTCGTCATTGAAAATGAGATTACCTAATGGAGTATCTGCAAATATGCCATGCAACTGCTGCTGTATGAAAGGATGGTCTGGTTTAAGATCCTTTACGATAGCTCGATGGACAAGCAATAACAAATTGTAAAGTTGTCCATCCAAGTACGTTTGCTTAGAGATATCCTCTGGAAACACCTTATCAATAATATCTATAGAGACATACTTTTGAAGCAGCTTTTTTTGAGCCTCCTCAACACGCATGGAATTCATAAGAAGTATGAGTATTTCAGAGTTTATTCAAAACAAAGTTCTTGTACAAAACAGAGGGCAAGAACTTTGTCTCATAACTGATTAGGTGTAAAAAATGATGAATATAATTATGCTTACGGGCAATTCTAACCTCTAGAATGAATGAATGAAGAAGTATCTAGGATGAGGAGGGGAAAGTTATGATCTATAAGCCAGCATTATTGATCATAGATGTACAAATCGGATCATTTATGAATCCTCTCTTTATACATAACAGTGAAAAATTATTAGATAATATCAAACAACTTATTACGTGGGCCCACATAAGTAAGATTCCAGTCATACTTACGCAGCATAATGGGAAATTAGGGACGCTAACCTCAAAAAAATCCTCAGGGTGGAGTCTTCATCCCGCCTTACCCTTGATCGCTCAAGATGTGAAAATTGAAAAGGACTTTCCAGATTCATTTCAAGATACCACCCTTGAATCACATTTAAATCAGCTAGACGTTAATCAACTGATTGTCGCAGGAATTCAGACTGAGATATGTGTTGATGCTACATGTCGTAGAGCATTTAGCTTAGGATATGATGTTATTTTAGCCGAAGATGGTCACAGTACTGCGGACTCTTCCTTTTTAATTGCAGATCAAATCATTACACATCATAATATCCTTCTACAAAACTGGTTTGTTTCTTTAAGCGATACCCAGGATATCATAATGTCGATTTCACGATGAGACCCTTCGTGAACACCTTGCTGAGACGGATCTAAAACTTAAGGGCTTAGAGCAGTTTCGTGGAGAAATCGAGTCCCTTATTCATTATTTTGAGCAGTGGTTGCCGCGTTGGATGCTGGAATTTCTCATTTAAATACGGCTGATTTTTATAGCAGCGGACATAACGAAATGCTTATTGGCGAGGCACTTAAAGGCAGCCAAAGAGAGAAGGCTTTTTTAGCTGTAAAGTTTGGAGCATTAGTGGCGCTAGACGGATTCAAGTACGGCCTGGATGTTAGGCCTCAACATATAAAAAATTATCTGGCCTACACGCTAAAACGGTTAAACGTAGAATATATCGATCTTTATCAATCCGGTCTCTGGATGTCCAATTTATTAAAAGTGACCTGAAAAGAATTGAAGCCGCAATTCCAGAGAATGAAATAGCAGGTGGGAGTTTTCCGCAGATGAATTTTAAAAATGGTGTTGTGGTTCGTCCGTAAGTTAATAGATAGTTCCAGACCTTGAGGGTGGTAAACTCTCAAGGTCTTTCTTATATTCTCTCACCCAGTATCGATGTTAAATATATTAAAACCTATTGTTTTTTGACTATTATCTAACGTTTTTGATCTAGGAATTATCTGGTGATTTACATAGAATTACAACTAATCCAGGATAGGTTCTACAAGAAGGGAAGAATGATATGGGAGCAAAAGTCACCCGCAAAAGAGTACGAACACGCTGGCGCAAGCATGACACCGAGCTCACGCTGCTCGTGCTTCCGACCACAATCTGGTACATTTTGTTCAGCTTCTTGCCGATGTTCGGTGTCATTATCGCTTTTAAGAATTTCAAGATTCACGGGAATTTTCTCAGTAATGTTATAAACAGCGACTGGATTGGGTTCAAAAACTTTGAATTCCTGTTCAGTTCGAACGACGTCTGGATCGTAATTCGCAATACAATCGGTTACAACATGATTTTTATTATTCTGGGTATCATCGTGCCTGTGTCACTTGCATTGATGGTTGGACAGCTGCACAGCCGCAAGGCAGCCAAGATCTATCAGACGATGATGTTTCTGCCGTATTTCCTATCGTGGGTTGTCGTTTCCGCGGTGCTTTGGGCATTCCTGAGCTATGACAAAGGGATAGCCAACCAAGTTCTGACCCATTTCAATCAGGATCCCAAAAATTGGTACATGGAACCATCGTATTGGCCTTATCTCCTTGTGTTTATGAACATGTGGAAGGGCCTCGGCTACGGGATGGTTGTCTATTTGGCGACAATCACAAGCATGGATTCAACATATTACGAAGCGGCCGTTATTGATGGCGCTAGCAAGTGGCAGCAGACACGGTATATTACGCTGCCCTTGATGAAATTTGTTATTGTGCTGATGTTTATCCTGTCTGTCGGAGGCATCTTTTCCACGGATTTTGGTTTGTTCTTCCAAGTGCCACGGGACTCCAATTCTCTCTATAACGTGACCACGACGGTCGATGTGCTTGTGTACAAACAACTCAAAACCGCGACGGTCGGTATGGCGTCCGCTTCTGCCTTCATGCAATCTGTACTGGGCTGCGGAATGATCCTATTCGCGAACTGGATCGTTCGCAAAGTTGATCCAGAAAGCGCACTGATTTAGAGAGGAGGCAGGAAGATGTCAACACAATCAAGCTACGATTCCGGTCTTGAAAAGTTTAACCGAGTCGGCAAAGGAACGAACATTTTTTTTCACCTCATCTTTATCATTTTAGCTTTGTTATGCGTAGTCCCTATCGTCGTGGTGCTATCTATTTCACTGTCTAGCGAAGCATCCATTCGAGAGACCGGTTACCAACTCCTGCCGTCGGCATTCTCGGCAGAGTCCTACAACTATATCGTTAAGCAGGGCTCGATGATTGTACGTGCGCTCGGAGTCTCCGTATTCGTTACGGTAATAGGCACGCTGATCGGCGTACTGCTCACCACTACGATGGGTTATGCATTGTCCCGTCCCCAATTTAAGCTAAAAGGACTTTTGACATGGATTGTGTTCATCCCGATGGTTTTTAACGGCGGTCTTGTCTCCAGCTATTACATCAATTCGACGATGTTGGGATTAAGCAATACAGTCTGGGCGCTGATTTTACCCTTAGCCGTTTCTTCCTTTAATGTAATCATCTGCAAAACTTTTTTCAAGACGACCATTCCGGACGGGCTGATCGAATCGGCTGAAATTGACGGAGCAGGTCAATTCCGCATCTTCTTCACAATCGTGCTCCCGATCTCACTGCCAGTTCTAGCGACGATTGGTCTGTTTCTCTGCTTCTCGTACTGGAATGACTGGTTTCAATCGATGTTGTATATTGACGACCAAAGCTTGTATTCGCTGCAGGCGCTACTGAACAGCCTGATGAGCAACGTTGATGCGCTGGCTAAAAACGCCTCGACGATGGGCATAAGCTACGCCGAGCTTGTCGCCACCATGCCCAAAGAATCGGCACGTATGGCTGTTGCGATCATTATTGTACTGCCCGTTGCTCTGGCCTACCCCTTCTTCCAGAAATACTTTATCTCCGGTTTGACGGTGGGTGCAGTTAAGGGATAAATCGAAATAAATCTGGAAATTTCAGGTTTATCATAATTTTTTCGCAGGATCGGTGCGTGTTAACTTAAGGGAGGGAATAGAGGAATGAGGACAAGGTTTAAAGCATGGATGAAAACTCCGCTTTTGATTGGAGTGGTAACGCTGGCTATCTTTGGTTTAACAGGCTGTTCCGGCTCAGACAACAATAACGCGTCAAACAACACGTCAGCGGAAAACTCAGGATCGAATGCAGGCGAAGGTTCCGGCGAGGTACCTACGCTGGTGTGGTGGACGATCGGCGGACAAGTGCCAGCCAATTTTGATAAGGCAATTGAGAAGATAAACGAATATACGGCAGAGAAGATTGGTGTAAAAATCGATCTCCGCGTTGCCAGTTGGGGCGATTGGGACACGAAGATCAATACGATTGTAAACTCCGGTGAAGCTTTCGACATTATGTTTACGAATAACGGAAAATACAGTCAACAGGTCAACATGGGCGCATTCACGGATATTACCGACCTTGTGCCAAGTACGGTACCGGACTTGCACAGCTATATCCCAGAATTGGTGTGGGATGGAACGAAAGTCGGTGGCAAGATTTACGCTGTTCCAACGTATAAGGATTCTTCATTAACCCAGTACTGGGTGTTTGACGATGCGCTCGTTCAAAAGTACAATGTCGACCTCGGCAGCATCAAGACACTACAGGATCTGGACAAGCCATTCCGTGACATCAAGGCTGGTGAAGGCAAAGGGTTCTATCCACTTTCCTTGACTCAAGGAGAGGGCATTAACGGTTTCTTTAATGACTATGACGATATGACTCTCGGCTTTCAGCCGATCGGCGTAAAGGCCGAAGATGAATCCCGAACAGTCGTTTCTGTTCTGGAACAACCGGATATACAGGGAAAACTGAAGCTCATGCATCAATGGTACAAGGACGGCATTATCAATCCGGATGCGCCAACCAAGATCGAGGCCGACCCTTATCGCCCGTTCTTCAGTGCGCAGGCGTTCCCTGGTGCAGAAGTGAATTGGCAGATCTCGGCGGGTATTGATAAATACGACATGGTTCAAATTCTGGGTCCGATCTATACAACCAGCACAATCCAGGGATCCATGAACGCAATCTCTGCCAACTCCAAGTACAAGGAAGAAGCGCTTAAATATCTGGAACTGGTAAACACCGACCCCAAGCTGCGCAATATGCTTGCTTATGGCGAAGAGGGTGTCGATTTCGATTATGTAAACGACAATACAGTTGAACGGAAAACGGATTCGTGGCCGCTGGCGGCCTATACACAAGGAACGTTCTTCAACATGGCTGTCACAAAAGGCGCACCTGAAGATCAGTGGGATCAGGTCCGCAAGCTGAATGAAGCAGCCACCTCATCTTCGATCCTTGGCTTTGCACTGGATATTAGTGAACTCGGCACTGAAGTAGCCAATGTGAAGGCTGTATGGAACAAATACAATTATGAGCTGATCACTGGCGCATCCGATCCGGAAAAAAAGATACCGCAAATTATAGAAGAGTTGAAGAAAGCTGGATTGGATAAGATTATGGAAGCCGCACAAGAACAGATCAACGCATATTTCAAATCATAATCCTTGAGACTTGCGACAATAACCCGAACGGAGCCGTTGTGGCCGTTCGGGCTTTCCAATCTTACTGGTGACATTTGCATTTAATTTGAGTTTATAACGGATTGATTTGTCCGACAAATAGCTATATGGTAAAACTATAAGTCTCAATATAATCCAACTGCTAAGGAGAGCTGCATGTTTTCCTTCTTTCAAATCAAAATCTACCGCCGCAAATTTATTGCTTACGCGATTTTTACGTTATTCATGGGTCTGATTTTAAGCGTATTGACCACATTTGTTTTGCTGCAGCAGTGGTTAGAGAATGCTCAGAATCAAGCGGCAGATGCATTCTCCCGGGTTGAAAGCATTCTTCAAAACGATGCTGAGCGGATCGAATCCTATTTACAGCGAGTTTACTCCAATAACGGTCTGGTGGCAGACGTTCGTTATTTTCTCGCCAACAGCGCGGAAGGTTATCTGACGGGAAGACTCCAGAACAGCCGCTATGATCAGCCTCTCGCATCGTTTCCAGAGGATGTGAAAGCTTTTCTCGGCAGTGGGCAGGAAGATATTATCCAGGTGAGTCTGCATACCGAGGAACGAGGCAACGTAGTACGTTTCGCCAGTAACGGTGCGACGAGCTTTTTGTTTAATCTGCCTAACACGGATGATATATTTCGAGAGACAATCCAAAGAGGTTTCGTCATCCGTAAGCAGCTGCTGGACGAAAATCAAATCTCACGCCAGCTCGGTGAGTTTCGTTTTTTGGTCAGCAGCGATGTATTATTCAAAGGCGTGCAGAACAATCAATGGATCGAAAACGGAGTCGTCAGCGCGGCTGGAGATGTCTATCTCATGGACGTTGGAGGCAGAGCCACCCAGGAATTATTCATAAAGGCTGCTTCAAAAGAACGTACCAAGGGGTTTATGCAGTTAGGCAAGCTGAATCGCGCATTTTATGTGACCCATTCGTCCAATGCTTACGATTACCAATTGATTAGTATTGTAGACATGGCAGTGCTTATCCGACAAAAAACCGGTATGCTGCTTATCGTGTTCTTGATCTTCTTGGCAGCTATGGTCAGTTTTCTCCTTTTAATCGGATACAATCTTCGTGAAGACGCAGGTTTTCTGCAACGAATTATCTATTCCATCCAACGTGTAAAATCCGCCAATTTTACGCCAATCAGTCCGACCCGCTATCGAAAGAATGAGTACGGAATGATCGCGAGGGAACTCGACGATATGACGCATCAGCTCAACCAACATATTCGAACCGAGTACTTGCTAAAACTGAAACAGAAGGAAACAGAAATGAAAGCGCTTCAAAATCAAATTAACCCTCATTTTTTGTACAATACACTTGAAATAATCCGATCGTTTGCGTTGGCGGGCCGCGCGGTTGATACGGCTGAAGCGGTAGCTACACTGGGCTCGTTATATCGTGAAATCGTGAAGAACGAAGATATTATTCTGTTGGGCAGTGAGCTGGCTTTGCTTGAAAAATACTTAAAGATCATGGAATTTAAATATCCGGACAAATTCTATTATCAAATCAATGTGGACCAGGGACTGCTGGCTTTACCTACCGTTAAGTTCTGGATGCAGCCGCTCGCCGAGAACTTTTTCGTACACGGCTTCCATTCGGACCACGAATTTAATCTGCTTGTTGTGAATGGATTGGAAAATGCCCACTCATACGTATTGGAGATTGTAGACAATGGGAACTCGATCTCGGAAGATCGATTAGCTGATATCCGCCGCAATCTGTCTTTTGTCGGGGACTCGGCATCGGAGAGCATCGGCCTACGCAACGTTTATACACGGCTTCATTTTTTCTATGGGAAAGGCTTTACCATGCAAATTGAAAATAATGTGGAAGCTGGTGTCAAAGTTACCTTAACCATAGCGAAGGAGGCATAACGTATGTACAAACTTCTAATCGTTGATGACGAGCCGCTAATTCTGGAAGGAATCAAGCGAACGCTGGATTGGGAAATGCTTGGCTTCAGACAGATCGAGACCAGCGAAACCTATGGGGATGCGCTAACAAAGGCCGTGGAGTTTTGGCCGGACCTAGCAATCTTTGACGTTTGCATTGGCAAGGATCGCGGCTATAACGCCATTCACAAGCTTAATGAGCTCGGGCTCCCGACTACCTATATTATGATGAGCGGTTATGGTGAGTTCGAATACGCCCTGGAGGCTATTCATTGTGGGGTTAAGGATTATCTACTCAAACCCGTTGAGCGAGCAAAGCTTCAAGCTCTGATTGAACGAGTCATCGTCGAAAATTTGAACGGTACGCTGGAGGGAAGAAATCTGAGCCACCGTGATATAGACCCCATATTGGAAGTGCGCTACGACAGCTTATCCAAGCTAACCAACCGCATTTTGCTAATGGTTAAGGCTGAATACAATCAAAATCTTAATCTCAAAGAGTTGGCGAGCCGTTTTCGCATGAACGGAACCTATCTTGGACAGTTGTTTCTGAAGGAAACCAAGATGAAATTTTCGGAGTACCTTATGGCTTACCGGATGTTATGTGCGCGAGATCGTATTCAGGCTACAAACGAGAAGATATCGACGATTGCGCTTTCCGTCGGTTACGCCAATCTAAACTACTTTTACACGCATTTCCAAGCCTACTTCCGCAAATCGCCTTCCGATCTGCGGAGAAAGGAGTAGTTCAGAAATGATACATTCATGTATCTGGAACACATTTATCAAGGCTATCCTGATTACAGTGATGTTGACGCTGCTTCTGTCCGGGTGTATCTCCATATCGGGCAAGAACGAGGAATTCGACAAAAATATCAACACAGTGAATCTGATTTATTATACGCTTGGCAATTCTGATCCGGATCTGAAGATGGTAAACGATAAAATCAATGAATTGTTGGCTCAAAAAATCGGAATCACTATTACATATATCAAGATTGGTTGGCAGGAGTACAATGACCGGATCAATACACTAATTTCGACGGGAACTCCTTTTGATATCGCTTTTACCACGGATTACTCAAGCTATGTTCAACGGGGAGCATGGCTGAGACTGGACAGCTACTTATCCAACTTCGGCAAGGATATGTACGACGCGATCGACCCCGTTCTATGGCAGGGCGTTCGCATGGAAGACGGAGGCATCTACGGCGTGCCCACGAATAAGGAGCTTGCGGTCCGCATGCAATGGATGTATCCGGAGACGCTTGTCCAAAAGTATGACATTGATATTACGAAGTACAACAGCCTGGAATCTCTGGATCCGCTGTTCCAAATGATCAAGGAAAAGGAACCCTCCTATCAGTTGATGGAGATGGACAAGGATTCCCAGAACTTCTTCGCCATGTACGGTTACGAATATGTGCTGGACAAACCGCTACCGCTCATGGTGCGTTCTCTGGATCCCGACGCGCATGTGATCAATATATTTGAGGCCAAGGAAGCAAGGCAGGTGCTGGATACACTCCGCAGCTATTACGTCAAGGGTTACATCAATGAAGACGCGGCCCTGCGGGAGAGCCAAAATCTCAAACGCGAAGAACGGGTTTTCTGGAAATCTGCGGGAGGGGGACCACTTTCGGAAAACAGCTGGAGCAAGGATCGCGGCTATAAGGTTGTTGCTTATCCTGTGACCCCGCCACTAATCACGACGGAATCCGTTCGCGGCGGGATTATGGCAATAAACGCAAAGTCAGCGCACCCCGTTGAAAGCGTAAAGTTTTTGAATTTGCTCAACACGGACCCGGAGATCCGCAATCTGTTTAATTACGGTATTGAAGGTGTGCATTATACGTTGGACAAGAACGGGCAGGTGCTGCTGAAATCTTCGGGAGACAGCGGCAATGATCCGGTATCAGAAGTCGGCTATGAAGGTGTGCAATATACACAAGGAAACTGGTTCATTCTCAAAACGATCGGTGGAAAATATCCCGATCCGTTGGATAAGTGGGATCAGTACCGAGCAGCAAACGCGGAATACGTTACATCGAAGTTGCTCGGATTTACGCCGAATTTAACCAGTATGTCCATTCAGGTCAACCTCATAAAAATGGTTTGGGAAAAGTACTATCCAAGCCTGATGACCGGCAGTGTGGATGTGGACAGGGTACTGCCCAAATTTAATGAGGAGCTGAAGCAGGCAGGTCTGGACGAGGTGCGGACAGAAGTGCAGAGGCAACTTGACGTTTGGCGTGTTGATCAGATGCATGGCATTCACAGTGTTCGTCAAAAAGCTCACTAAATTATTTGCCAATTGAAAGGGTGTTCAGGATGTGGTATTTACTCCTTTGTAATTGAACGCTTGTATTTGTCTTTCGTTGTCGAGTAAGATGTAAGAGATTTTAAAATACCCAAATTAAATATCGGGAACAGGTGTCTGGTCGCAAACATTGCTTGTCGGCCAAACTTAAAAGGGAAGTCGGTGCGATGCCGACGCGGTCCCGCCACTGTGACGGAGGAGCAGGTAGCCTACTTAGCCACTGATTGAGATCAATCGGGAAGGCCGCTGCCATGTGACGATTCCGGAGCCAGGAGACCTGCCTGTTTCGACAGCACTGCTGTACCTACGGGAGATAGGAAGGTGTTAGATGAACCGTCATAATTTGCATAATTATGGAGGCGTCTTTCCCTATGCTTTTTCAGGGGAAAGACGTCTTTTTTGGTTGTCTACAGATGTCATGAGTACAGATGTCCACAAGGTTGTGGGTTATGAGGAGGGAGTCCATCAATGCGGTATGAATTAGTCCATTTTTTGTCTCACGTAGAAAATGAACAAACGATGATCAGAGTCATTCGAAATTTAAATGCCGATGCATATGGCGACCTGCTTCATCATCTGGAATATACATCTCCAGACACACAAGAGCGCTGGCAGAAGATACTACGAAAAGTACTAAGTTAGATTTGCTAGCAAGTAGAACATTATAGTACATTCTGGCTGGTAAAATCGATGCATAAAGAACGTAAGAAAAATCAATTGTCGAGGGAGAAAACGATTGTTCCAATTCAAAGTCGCTATTTTATAGCGGCTTTTTGTATTATTACGGTTAGCCAGTAATGTTAGTGAAGGCTTATACGTTTGCGCTATCCGCTGCTTAAAAGGTAATCTTTTGAAGACTCTTAAATGATTCTTTTATAATTCATTTGTTGAATAAATAGCATTTCCATTGAAAATAGCTGAACACGATCCATAATTTACAAGTTTACTAGAAACTTTTTCCTAAATCTAGCGTCTAATAGTATGACTTTTTGAGAGGATAACAATTACTTGGGAGCAGAAGGAGCCAAAGACAAAGCATGAATATGAAGAAGAAATTGTCCATTTTTACCGCTTTAGCCGTTTTTCAAGCATTTGCAGTCGGTTCAGTGAGTGCGCAATCAGCACCGCAAGATGACACAGCATCAGTAAATACGGCCAAAGTAGAATCGGTTGAGGTATTGAAGCAGGAGCAGCCGATCGCTGAGAGTGAAGTAAAGACAGGGAGCAATAATGCATCCACCAATACGCCGTCCACTAAAGGAAAAGAAACCGGAACTTTGACAGGCACTGAGGCAACACCCAAAACAGATATCGAGAAATCCGCCATTGATGGCGAAGGGTCGACTACAAACGAAACGAGTACGAAACCTGTAAACCAAGAGGGAACCCCCGAGGATGTTGAAACGCCAGCTACGCCAGCTCAAATAGAGCAACCATCTATTGATGGAAATTCTGCCGTAGCAGCAGGCGGCAATCTGACGTTGTACATGAATAGCAACAAAATGGAGCAGGATGGCAAAACGTATCTTGCTGGCCAGCCCATGACTGTAAAAAACGGCGTATCCTATGTTGCGATCCGTGCACTGGTGGACCGTGTGGGATACGGGGTCAAATACGATAATAAAACCAAAGAAACGATCATCATCAGTGGTGATAATGAGCTCCGATTCAAAACCAACAGCACGGTCTATACCGTAAATGGAGAGTCCAGAACAATGAAAGGCCCTGCTTATCAGCAAAAAAATACGTTCATGGTGCCGTTAACTTCCATTACTCAAGCTCTGAACATCACCTATAAAGTGAATCAGTCGGCTAAAACGGTTGTGCTGAATCTCAATACTAAACCCGTTGCAAGCTTTGTGATTTCCCAAAAGGAAATTTTTGCGGGCGATAAAGTGGACTATGTGACTTCTTCCAGTTCTCCAAATGGTCTGGATATCCTAGACGAACGCTGGACAGGTCGTCAGGAATCATTTGATCAAGCGGGTACATATACGATTTCATATCAAGTACAGGATTCCAATGGTCAATGGAGCGATCCCTATTCGATGACGATTCAAGTACTGAGTCCTAATCTTCCTCCTGTAGCCATGTTCACTACAGACAAGGAACAATATAAAATGGGCGAAAAAATAACATACATCGACCAAAGTACAGATGATGAAAACAGTATTGAAAAAACGGTATGGGAAAACAATTCGCTGGCCTTCTTTGAACCCGGTCCAAAAACGGTAACACTCACCGTTACTGACAATCACGGCGCGACGAACACGTACTCCAAAGTTATAACCATAACCAATGAGACATTATATTCATTTTCCGATTTCAATTTACTCTTCACGCCGGTAGGACAGAAATTCACCTTCAACGGTGGCGAAGTGACTTCTATGGAAAAAGCACCTTATACGTACAGGGATGAGCCAAGTCTGCTGATCCGCAGCAACAGTCCGGAAACGGTTAATACGGAAGGCATCGTATATAAAGAATCATCTTCAGGGCAGACCCGTTTCATGATTCATCATGTTAACAATACAGGCAAAAGAGTAAAAATGTATGTTATTGCAACCAATAACAACCCCAATCCGGCCGTATTCGAACAACAAAATATGGGCTTTGCTGGGCCTACACCGTATGCTACCGTAGCTGGGAAACTATCGATTGATAAATGGTTCAAATCGATTCAGACCAGAGCCGATCAAAAGAAAGAGGTTATTCAACCTGGAGAAAGCAAACTGATTTTGACCGAGCTAAATAAAACTCCGATGAAAGAAGGACAAGTGATCTCACTCTATTCGGATGCTTATAGTGATTATTCCCTGGACTATAACGTTATCCTCGTCGAAGAAAATAAAGATCCGTTCGAGACTTTACCAATGCTACCTGTGCTTGATCGTGACGGTGTGCACAACCGTGGAACGTACCCGAATGCGACTCGTATCATTACGTATGATCAGCTAGTGGGAGTCAAACCTGCTCGTCTGCCACTGGGTGATAACGCAAGCGATCCCAATCTGGTTGGAACAGATCCAATGGCTTACACAGACGCATCCAACGCGGGTAATTTTGGCGTATTGTACAAAATCACGCTGAATAATGTGGCTCCGCGTACGTTAATCTCATTTAACCCTCGTGGAGGGAAATACTCAGGAGTGGCTCTAGTGAACAATCAGGTTGTATCCATTGCCGATGGTAACGTTGCTGTTAGCAATTCAAGTGAACAAAGCGTTCTTTACCGCACAGGGGCATATGGAGAGAGCGTAACGATTCTTTTCTCTGCCGCGCCAGGAAGCAACCTGCCGGTTAATCTACTCTTTACACCGCTCCCATCGGAGAAGTGATGAAGTTGTCTCTCATAAGCTAGAGCGGGAATGAATGATTGGGTTGGCGTATTAACTATCGAAGTGAAGGACTCCATAAGGAGTCTTTTCTTTTCACTGGGGATATGAGGATATACGGAATGGATGCTGCTTAAAAAGCCACTATAGAACCGCTTATTTCTACTGAGGAGGAATCAAATTCCGATGAATGTAGTCGTCAAGTTGATACGTGAATTCAAGGAGCGCGATACCCGGCGTTTGTTGAAAGATTATCGAGACAAAGTGGAGCTTATCAGGAAACGGAATTTGGAAGCGTGGGAAGATCAGCGTCTACAAGTGGAATCCCTTCGGCTGCAAGAAGAAGCACGATCAGGCACGCATTTGGATGAGCTGCTTGTTGATGCTTATGCGTTAGTCTGCGAGGCTGCGAAGAGAACACTCGGATTACAGCCTTACGATGTCCAGATTATGGCTGCTATCGCTTTGCACGAGAGATTTTTGATCGAGCAGCATACCGGTGAAGGAAAAACACTCTCTGCTGTTATGCCTGCTTATCTCAACGCGTTGACAGGCGAAGGCGTTCATGTACTCACTTTTAACGACTACTTGGCAAATCGAGATGCGGAGTGGATGGGCCCGATCTACCGCTTCCTCGGATTAACGGTAAGCTCGGTTCAAGCGGGCATGAGCCTGTTGGAGAAACGGAAGCGTACGCCAAGGATATAACCTATGTTACGGCTAAAGAAGCAGGGTTCGATTATTTGCGTGACACAATAGCATTAAATGAAGCTGATACCGTACACCGTCCTTTCCACTACGTCATCGTCGACGAAGCGGATTCATTGCTTCTTGATGAAGCGCGGGTGCCGCTAGTCATTAGTGGCGATTCGAGCGCTTCCAAGAATGACGGTATTCTTTTCGCAGAAGTGGCCCGGCAGCTTCAGCCAGCAGAGCATTACGATTTTGACGAGTTCCAGCGGAACGTTTACTTGAATGATGCGGGTGCTGCGAAAGCGGAGTTGCTGCTGGGATGCGGCAATTTGTACGATAGCCATAATAGTCATTTGTTAACGTCATTGAATTGTGCGCTGCATGTGGAAGCGTTATTAAAAAAAGACGTCGATTACATCGTCCGGGATGGTGAAATTGAGTTAATCGAAGAACATACCGGCCGTGTGGCTGAGAACAGGTATTTGCCGGACGGGCTGCAAGCTGCACTGGTGGCGAAAGAAGGGTTGCAGTGGAAGGCCGGTGGTAGAATTCTCGGTACGATCACCATTCAACATTTCATTAGCCTGTATTCGGGAATTTGCGGAATGACGGCTACGGCGCTCGCTTCAGCAATGGAATTCGAAGATATCTATGCGCTGCAGGTCGTGCAAATTCCGCCGAACCAGCCAAACATACGGATCGACCACCAGCACCGAATTTACACCCATAAAGAAGCCAAATATAAGGCGCTTGTACAAGAAATCTCTTCCGTCCATAGGGTGGGACGCCCCATTCTTATTGGTACGTCAAGCGTCGAGGAGTCTGACATGCTGGCGGAGGCGCTTGCGATTGCCGGCGTATCTTGTCAGGTTCTGAATGCGAAAAACGATGCGAAAGAAGCCGAGATCATCGCCAAAGCGGGAGAAATCGGGGCCGTAACGGTATCTACGAATATGGCAGGGCGCGGCGTCGACATTCGTCTCGGTGGAGGCAACCCAGCGCAGGCAGAAGTGGTTGCCAAGCTGGGCGGATTATACGTGATAGGTACATATGTGAACGAGAGCATGCGGATTGACAACCAGTTGCGCGGGCGTTCCGGCCGCCAAGGTGATCCGGGTGCTTCCGTATTCTATATAAGCCTGGAAGACGAGTTGATGCTTCGCTTCGGCATTCATAAATTGTTTCGTGCCCCCAGGCAGGACGAGGTTCTGAATGATCCGGCGCTCCGCAGCAAAATCGAGCATATTCAGCGCGTGATTATTGGCCAAAACTTCGATATTCAGCGGGAATTGAACGGTTATTCGGATATGGTGGAGGATCAGCGGCGAATCCTTTACGAGGAGCGGCTCGAAATATTGAAAGGCGAGAGGAAGATGAGTCCTTCAGAGCAGCGGGTACGGCTTTTTTATATCGACGAATTCTGGGCTGACCATCTGGCATACGTTTCTTACATTCGCGAAAGCATCCATCTCGAGAGCATTACCAGTCGTAACCCGATCGACGAGTTTCATACGCAAATTACCCAAGCATTCGAGCAAATTCCGGCTAAAATAGATCATGAGTCGGCGAATATGCTTAGAAAACTCGGAGGTTCGAATGATCCGGCGAAATGGGAACAGTTCGGTCTGAAGAGTCCTATTTCGACTCGGACTTATATGATCAACGATCAATATAGCCAAGATAAGCGCAGCTCATGGACCGGAACGACGGTATTTGCTTTTTGGGGCAGTAAGATTTTGAAGCTGTTACTGAGGCCGATATATAGGATGTCAAAATATTGATGGGAGCGTGACGATCGATGAACAACAGAGAACGGTTTTCGAATCGGGTCGATTCGTATTTGAAATACCGCCCGAGCTATCCCAAAGAGGCTATTGACCATTTGTACGACGTCGTCGGTTTACGTGCGAACAGTAACATAGCAGACATCGGATCAGGTACTGGGATCATCTCAAAGCTACTTCTGGAACACGGAAGCTATGTTATCGCGGTCGAGCCAAATCAGGCAATGCGGGAAGCCGCCGAGCAAATGTTAGAAAGTAATCCGAAATTTCAGAGTACATCAGGTTCTGCAGAATCTACTGGGTTACCTGATCAGTCGGTTGATTTTATTGTCTGCGCTCAGGCGTTTCATTGGTTCGATCGCTCCGCAGCCCAAATGGAGTTTCGCAGAATTTTACGGCCAGGTGGGAGAGTAATACTCATCTGGAATTCACGTCTTACAAACGGTACTCCATTTCGTGAAGAGTACAATCAACTGCTTCATACATACGGAACCGACTACGAAAAAGTCAATCATAAAAATATTTCTAAGACGATTCTGCTCTCTTTTTTCAAGGAAGGTTCAATGCATGAAATGCGATTCAGAATGAGTCAGGAGTTCGATTTCGAGGGTTTGAAAGGCCGTTTGCTATCATCTTCCTACAGCCCTGTACCCGGGCATGCAAATTACGATCCTATGATGACAGAACTGCGGAATTTATTTGATAAAAATAATCAAGATGGTATTGTTGAATTCGATTATGAAACTGAGATTTTTTGGGGAGAAGTATAGATCAACAAAATGATACCCAGCTATATCATCAAGCTATAGCTGGGTATGTTTGTGGAGTTTACGTCCATAGAGCCTTTTAACGATTGTACGCCTAGATGTTGATTCGTTGCCTAAGTGATAAGTAGGCAACGACTTTTTGTTTATAAATGTCTAACACCATTAATCTAAACTATCCAAGAAGGCTAATTTTCTCTGAATATAAGTTCGAGTTGCTTTAGTATCAATCGTGTTCATATATCCATGAACTTCTTTGCTCTCATGGATATCAGGAATATATAAATCTGTCTTGACCCCTAATTCTTTTAAGCGGTTATAATAATCTTCAGCCTGATCTGTGAATGTCCCCGTGTTTCCATCCGTTATAAAAGTTGGAGGGAAATTACTCGTCGCTCTTGGTATTACATTTAAGGATTGTAAGATATCTTTATCAGCGCTAACCACCGGCTGACCAATGTATGCACTTCCTGATTGAGCGAAAATATAGTCAGTCACGATGTCTTCGGTTACGGTTCTATGGCCCCGACTAAAGTCAAGAATGGGTACTTCTAATACTAAAGCTTTGATATCCGTAAGCTCTATGACAGGATTAATATCGATTTCTTTCGCATACTCAGGGTTAGCTTGAATTGTCACAAAGTCTGCAGCGATAAATCCACCTGCGCTTCCCCCGCCAAAGATTACATTGTTCATATTAATTCCGTACTGTTTGCCATTTTGCTGCATATATTGCACCGCTTCTGATAATTGTTTTATGGGTGTAGGGTGTATATATTCTGGAGCTAAAGCATAATTTATGGTCACCACATTATAACCATGATCAACCATTAATTCATAATGATATAACATTGTATTTGAAGCCGCTCCTGCGTTAGGATCACCTCCGATTGAATCTCCCGCTATAAAGCCACCGCCATGCACATAAAAGTATGTTGGACGTTCTTCATCCAATTGACCATTGGATGTAATGATATTTAAAAAACTTCTTGGATACTTTTCTCCGTATTGAATATTCGTTGTTAACTGATATTTACTATCAATAGTTGTGGTAGTAGATGGTTCTGCTGTGTAAGTATTTTCTGCTCCAGAACTGCTTTGCAAATATAAAGCAACTGGCTTTGGCGTAGCTGTAAATAATATTAATATGGATGTCCCCAACATTAAAACAAGGACGAGAACCCATTTGCTAATTCTCAACGTTAATGATTTGAAACTTCGATTCATTTTCTTATGCATGCCTAAGGCAAAAATAATTAATGCAAACCCGGTTACTGCAAATGAAACTTGTGCAACTACAAATAATCCGATTTTATCAAATATCATCCAGAGGATTTCAGTAGCTATAAACAAAGCCGAGATACCTAACCAGGCACGATAGATCTTTTCATTTAAGTGCTTCTTAACGACTAGAATATTAACTACAGACACAACCATGGCTACGATTCCTAATGGGATAAGATAATTGATAAAAAATGACTGTGACCAAGACAATAAGATCGTAATTAACCCTACAATAACTCCGTATAACCTCATACTAAATTTCATTTTTAACCATATCCTTCTTTATATTATTTAATTGTGTATCAATCACAGATAAATATTGGTTTAATTCCTCCAGCTCTTTAACAGTGAGCTTATTTCCTAAAGGCATCAATACAGCCAGTATTTTCTGTCTCTCTTCCAACACAATGTGCTGTCCTTTTTCTGTTAATTCAAGCCAGACCACGCGTTTATCTTTTTCATTGTACTCACGTTTAATTAATTCTTTATCCGTTAATCGATTCACGATAGCAGTAATAGAACTTTTTTTGACATTAAGTGCTTTAGCTAAAAAACTGGCTGTGCAATGATCAGTCGTATTAATGACATTCAATAAATTAAACTGGTCTGGAGTAACACTGCTATCTTTTGAAATATTCTTTTGAATAGATTGCATACTGATTGAAATTGATATTGCTCTCTGAGTATACAGATCAATATGTTGTTCTAATTGCTTTCTATCCATATCCATAGTTGATTGCTCCTTCACGATATTAGTTTCATTGTCTAACGGTTAGACTGTGAAACTAATATTAACAGCATGTTTTTTTTAAGTCAACAGTTGAAAAAACAATGTTATTGTTGGTTAAGATTCGCTGTGTTCCAAACACTTGTTGAGAGACTAGAACATACTCCCCTTGAAAGTCGCTATTTTAGCGGCTTTTTTTATTTAGCGATACAAGTTCTTGTCCCACTTTCCGGTATGAGCTGTTGGAACGATCCAAGGCAGACTTCCTTAATATCTTATAAGAAATTCTTGAAATTTCAGAAATTTATCCGATAGGGGGGTGCTAATATACAAATACAAACAAAGACGAGGTGATGATATGCAAGTGAAATTGGCAGCGGACGCCATTCCCCTCTCCAAAAAGCGGAAGTCATGGATAAGGACGATCCAAAAATATAAAGTGATGTATGCTCTCTTATTACCAGCCTTAATTTACTTTGCCGTATTTAAATACATTCCTATGGCGGGAATATTGATTGCTTTTAAAAACTACAACCTGGCTTTGGGCGTATGGGATAGCCCGTGGGTGGGATTCAAAAATTTTACGGATTTTATGAACGGCGTTTATTTCTGGGACATCATGAAAAATACGATTGTTATTTCGCTGTATAAGCTATTGTTCGGTTTTTCCGCTCCCATCTTACTTGCTTTACTGCTCAATGAAGTTCATACCCAATGGTTTAAGAAAATCGTACAAACCATTACTTATTTACCCCACTTTCTGTCTTGGGTCATTGTATATGGATTGATGGTAGCCTTATTAGCCCCAGGTGATGGCCTTTTTAATATGATTTTGAAGGAAAGTGGTTTTCAGCCCATTTCATTTCTAACGGAGCCTGCTTGGGGGAGACTGCTGGTCATCGCATCTGAAATTTGGAAGGACATTGGATGGGGAGCGATTTTGTACCTCGCCGCATTAGCAGGTATTGATCCAAGCTTATATGA
This sequence comes from Paenibacillus sp. RU5M, assembly GCF_900221055.1. NCBI lineage: Bacteria > Bacillati > Bacillota > Bacilli > Caryophanales > Paenibacillaceae > Paenibacillus > Paenibacillus sp. RU5M. Next base: position 1,064,654 of record NZ_OBQM01000001.1, read on the forward strand.
AGCGGCTCGAATGGATGGTGCTTCCAAATGGAGACAGCTCTGGCATATCACTTTACCCGGCATTCGAGGAGTCATTATTCTGATGCTGATTCTTAAATTAAGCCATATTCTGGATGCTGGCTTTGACCAAATATTCATGTTTGCCAACACCTTTAACCAGGAGAAGATCGACATTATCGACACATGGGTATACCGTGAAGGGTTGGAGCGTCTTAAAATTGGCTTGGCTACTGCTGTAGGATTGTTTAAAGCTGTCATTGGATTTGGTTTAGTTTTGGCAGCCAATAAGCTCGCCAAAAAATTCGATGGGCAAATTTGGTGAGGTGGTTTTTAAAATGATCAATTTGACAATCGGGGAAAAAGTCTGGCAATCCGTCGTTTATGTGATTCTTATTTTCTTATCACTACTTTGCTTACTACCCTTTCTGTATGTGATTGCTGTCTCCGTGACGCCAGAATCGGAAGTGTTAAGAAGAGGGATTGTGATTATACCAGAATCTTTTACCTTTCTGGCCTATAAAGAAGTGTTCATTTCTCATGGGATCTGGCAGGCGTATAAAATTACGTTGTTTCGAACGATTGTAGGCACGATTCTTAATGTGTTATTTACGGTCTTAGCAGCTTATCCGTTATCCAAAAAATATTTGCCGGGACGCAGTCCGTTTTTACTATTCATTGTGTTTACCATGATGTTTAGTGGGGGGTTAATTCCGACTTATCTACTAATTCGCTCTCTAGGGTTGCTAAACAGTCCGTGGGTATTGATTATTCCAAATCTCATTAGTGCATTTAATCTGGTGATCATTAAAGGCTTTTTTGAGCAATTGCCTGGTGAAATTGAGGAATCAGCGAGGGTTGATGGTGCAAGTGAACTTCAATCGTTATGGCGGATCATTTTACCACTGTCTTTGCCCGTCATTTCCACCATTTCTTTATTTTACGCAGTGGGGCATTGGAACAGTTATTTTGATGCTATTGTTTATATCAATGATTCCAACCTCATGCCGCTTCAAGTAGTCTTGCGCAACATCCTGCTTAACGTCGCAACACAAAGCGCTGAGTCGCTCGCCAATTCCGGAGCTGTAAGTACGTTCGCTGTGCAGATGGCTACAGTTGTTGTGACTACGATTCCGATTTTGATCGTTTACCCATTTTTACAAAAGCATTTTACCAAAGGTGTGCTCTTGGGATCCGTTAAAGGTTAAAAGTGTTCCAACCTAACTTATTACGGGGAAACCGTGATAATATACAAGCAAAGGAGAGGTCAATATGCAGCGTAAGAAGATTTCATTTGCTATTCTGTCGGCAATCTTAGGATTGGGAACGCTACTGTCAGGATGTGGGGGAAATGAAGAAGTTACATCGACAGCTTCGGGTAATTCTCAAGGGCAGTCTGGCCAGTTTGCAACCAAAATGAAAATCTCAATGTTTAACCAAGGCACTTTCAACGCTGCTGCTCCGGTACCTCCACGTGATGAAGATGTTCAACGTCAAATGTTGGAAAAAGAGATGAACATCGACTTGGATATGATGATTCCTCAAGCTGGGCAAGCAACAACCAAACTGAATACACTCATTGCAGGCGGAGATATTCCAGATTTGATCTTCTTGAAGAGTCGGGCTGATCTCGCGCAATATTACGACCAAGGCGTTCTTTCGGATTTGACACCGTATCTGGATCAATTCCCTGAATTAAAGAAACGGTTTGGCAACGACTCATGGGATGCAATGTCCTATCAAGGAAAAACGATTGGAGTTCCAGGCTATGATAATGTTAACGGTATCAGTCGAAGCTTCTTCATCCGCAATGATTGGCTGAAAAAGCTGAATATGGAGGTACCAACGACACCGGATGAGTTGTTCGAAGTTATGAAAGCCTTTACAGAGAAAGATCCGGACGGGAATGGTAAAAACGATACGTACGGATTTATCGGCGGTATGAATAAAGAAGGTAATCTGCAAACCTATGGCTTCGATAGCTTGATGTGGATGTTTGGTGTCAATCCTCCTTCGGCCGTTGAGATAAAAGATAATGAACCGGTATTTCTGTTTATCGATCCCAAAATGAAAGAGGCGCTTGCTTACATTAACAAAATGATGGCCGCCAACGTGGTAGACCCAGACTGGGTGACGATGAATTCACCTGATCTGTTGGACCAAAAGATGTTTAAGGGTAAAGTTGGCTTCATGATCAGAGATGCCCGTAGGCTGGAGCCGGATTATCAGCAGAAAATGAAAGAGATTAGTGGCGAGGTGCCGGAATGGATCGTCATTCCTCCGATGAAAGGTCCTTACGGGGATCAAATTGTAGAAAGAAAATCATTCCAAGGTAATTCATGGGCCATTTCCGCGAAAGCGGATAAGGACAAAATCATTCGGATCTTGTCCATGCTGAATTATCTCTTTACAGACGAAGAAGCTTATCCTAACTTTGCATACGGAATTAAAGGTATTCATTGGGATGTGGTGGACGGCAAGATCAAAAATAAAACCTCCGAGTTATCGAAGGAAATGAAAGAGAAGTACCTGTGGGTCGATCATTATAGAATGCCGCGCCGTGGTGATGATGCGGAGTACTTCAGCTTCCAGAATCCTAAGACGGCGGAGGCTTTCAAGGACAATCAGCAATATGTGGGGCCAACGTTGCCCGGAAATTTATTGACTCCAGACCCCAACGATACTTTGGATGCTGACCGAACTCGATTCATTAATGAAAGCTTAGTTAAATTTATGACGGGCAAAGAACCTCTTTCGAACTGGGACAATTTCCTCCAAACGTTGGATACTAAGTTTGACATGCAGAAATATAAGGAAACAGCAATCAAGCAATTTAAAGAGGCCGGCCTTATCAAGTAAAATAAACGGAGAGAGTGGCTATTCGTAGCCCCTCTCTTTATTATCATATGCTATTCTTAGTTTACTATAGAATTAAAAGGAAGATGATGGATGCGAAGAAGAATCAGCTTGCCTTTAAAATTATTTTTTCTCGTGTTTGCGTTTGTGTTAGGGTGCATCATCTTGATAAGCCAATTGTCTTATCGCTATGTCCAAAAGGAAATAAGAACCAATGACATTTTTTACACCAACCAAATCCTTGACAAGGTAGACCAGTACTTCACTGTTAATTTTTCTTCCTTCCAGACGATTCTCTTCTCAGTCGAAACATCAGTGAAAGCCAATATTGACAATGCGGAAGTGATTAAAAAGCAATTAAGAGAACTGTATGAACTCAATAGTAGTTACGTCAGTAATATTTATTTGATCAAAAGCGATTTATCCATTCTAGGCGGCAGTACAGCTACTCGAATATTCGATGAACCTTTATCTGAAAGAGCACCTTTGTTTGATGCGGCTGACAAGAACAGAAGGACTACCTTTGTTAGTGAACCTTACAAATCGAAGTATTCCGGCTGGACCGTTACGATGGTTCGATATCTGAACGGCGCTCCGTTTCCAATGGCCATTGCGGTTGACTTGGATCTAAATGCCATTGAAGAAACCTTGTTCAAGATTAATAAACAAGAACAAATGAATCTGGCTCTGATTACAGCTTCAGGTAAAATCATTGCCGGATTTTCTGAAAATAAAGGACTACTGAATATTCAAGATCATACGTTTTCAATCGGGGAAACGTCAGCTGAACAAATCCTGGATACGACAGAAACAAGTCTTCAACTGCATACCATGGATGGCATTCCGGTCTCCCTTCTAAAAAAACCGACGGAGAAATTCAACTGGACCATCATCTCAATCAACGATGAATCACGCTTGAAAGCAGCTTTGTCCAGATTGGAAACCTATTATATTGAGCTTCTAGCGGCAGGTCTTCTCTTGAGTTTGATCATTTCTTTTTTGGTTGCCAAATATATAAGGAAACCACTCTATACACTCAAAACAAAAATGAAGCAAGTGGAGCAAGGCTTACTCACAACGACAATAACGATTAATCGAAATGATGAGTTTGGAGATCTTTCACGAGCATTCGATCGTATGCTGCAACAAATTGTGGAACTGATTCGGCGAGCGGAACTTCATAATGAACTTGAGCGGAAGTTGGAAATCCAGGTGCTACAGTCTCAAATTAACCCTCATTTTCTGTATAACACACTTGGTTCGATCAGCAACGTTATACGTCTCGGACAAATAGAGAAAGTAGATGTGGTGATCGGATCGCTCATTTCATTATTGGAATACGGGATAGACGATGCTTCAGAGAAGGTTTCCTTAAGTCAGGAACTACGTAATGTAGCGGACTATATCGAGATCCAGAACATTCGGTATAACCGAAACTTCCACTTGATTGAAAATATCGAAGCAGGGTTAATGGATTTTCCTGTTTTTCGAATGCTGCTGCAACCTCTTGTGGAGAATAGCATCTTCCATGGTTATAACGGAGGGGGAATTGAGGGACCGATTACGATTCATGCGTACAGGGAGGACGGTATCGTCATCATAGAAGTTGTTGATCAAGGCGAGGGAATTCCAGCTGATAAAATAAAGCATATTTTAATCTCAGAACCGAGTGAAATGGAAGTGAAAAGGAAAAGAATCGGGCTAAATAATATTCATGGCCGAATAAGACTTCACTACGGAGAACAATTCGGGCTGCAAATCATTAGCATACCTAAGGAAATAACCCGTGTACGCGCTCTATTCCCGGCCGAATTGCAAAAAGGAGATGCATAATGGTGAGAGACTATACCTGCTTCATTGTTGACGATGAAGACCTGATCATTCAAAGATTGGAATTGTTTTTTAATGAACTCTCTCATAGGGATAAGCGATTTGTTCTAGTTGGCAAAGCGAATAATGGGCTAAATGGGATCGAGGAGATCATAAAACTTAAGCCGGACATCGTCATATCCGATATCGTTATGCCGCGAATGGACGGAATCTCCATGATTGAGCAGCTCAAGGCGGAGCTCCCCCATACGCAATACATACTTTTGACCGCCTATTCATCCTTTGAATACGCCCAGCGAGCGATTCAAGCCAACGTATTGGAGTACATTGTAAAGGTTCCGCTGAGGGAAGCGGATTTGAATCGAGCTTTGGATAAGGCAGCCGGAATTTTAAATGAGTTCAAGAAAAAAGAAGCGGAATTTCAATCGTTAAACGTATCCGTGCTTGAAAATAAATATAGAGTGCGCAAGCAATTTTTTAACGAACTGATCAGAGGCGAAATTCCTTCTCATCGGGCATCGGATTTTGCTAATCGCATGCAGTTCCATTTCTTTCAGGCCAACTATTGCTGTTTCATCGTTGAGATGAATACGTATGAAAGTTTCCGTAACGAATACGCTGCCGCAGATCAAAACATCTTGAAATATGCGATTACGAATATCATCGAAGAAACGGTAATGAATGGTGGTAGTGGGGTAGCTGCGGATCTGTCCGATAATCGTTTTATTGGCTTTCTATCCTGGGAAAATAACCGCAGTGATATGGAAACGGAATATGCTTGCCTATCCTTGGGAAGGCAGATCGTCTCTCATTTGCATCAATATCTGAATCAAAGGGTATCCGTCGCTTTTGGTGGTCCACACCGAGGCTGGGAATCGATCAAACAGGCATACACGGAAGCTAAAAATGTGAGTGAGGATTTCTATTATCATACCGAGAAAGTAGTAAAAACACCGATGCATCGGTTCCAATACGATAATGACAAAAAAGCAGACTTTCAGCAGAAGCTGGCTGATTTTCTTATACGGATGAAAAGGAAGATTTCCAAGGAAGAGCTGGAGAATGCACTTGCCGATCTGTCTCAATTTATTTCGGACCATAAAATCCACAAGTCCATCATGGCGCCAATGATTAGAGACTTGTACAGAGACATTACCGTAAAGTTTAAATCAGGCAACAAGATGGCCACGGAAGTCCCAGACTTCCCCATGGAATTTATGGCTTTTCAGGAGCAGCTTGCCTATATTGGTGACTTCACATTCGAATACGTACACGCGGGCCAACTATTACATCGTGCAGAAATCATGAGTGCTATGCATTTTATCGAGAAAAACCTGAAACAACGCTTAACGTTGGAGGCAATTGCGGAGGAAGTGAATCTAGCGCCATCGTATTTTAGCAGCTTATTCAAAAAAACAATGAGCGAAGGCGTGATCAGCTACATCAACCGTAAAAAAATCCATCTTGCTCTCGAGTTGTTAAACGTCAGGGATTATTCTTTATTGGAATTGTGCGAGGAAGTAGGCATCGTCAATGAAGGTTACTTTTGCAAACTGTTTAAAGAATATACGGGTGATACACCTAAGCAATATCGGATAAAAATGACACGGTACGAATCCAAATAAGGATGCAAAAAATGTATGATTTTTTCGCGAAATCCTGTAAAAAAAAAGGCGCCAAAACTATTACCATGATAGGAGCATCTAATCATGGAGGTTATCAAAATGGAGCTTATGAAAGCAGATGTAACCGTCGTAGGTGGAGGTATTGCAGGGATATGCGCTGCCATTGCAGCTGCACGCCAAGGTCTGCAGGTTTCACTTATTAATGATCGGCCGGTGCTTGGGGGAAATGCAAGCAGCGAGGTCAGAGTTCATATCAACGGGTCGGCATATCTCGGAAATAGTCCATCCTATTATGCCCGCGAGGGCGGGTTGGTAGAAGAACTCAAGCTGAAGACCTTTCATTATAATCCGTTATACAACAAGAAGCTTATGCTTTCGCTTTCGGATACGGTCTTGCTCGACATGGTTTATGATGAGCCTAACATTTCTCTATTTCTGAATACATGTGTACATGAAACGGGCATGGAGAACGGCAGAATTCAATGGGTGGAGGGTCTTCAATTAGCTTCCGAAAGAAAATTTCGTTTTGAAAGCCCAACCTATATCGATTGCTCCGGTGATGGAATTGTTGGGTACCAAGCAGGCGCTCACTTCCGATGGGGAAGAGAAGCGAAGCATGAATACAAGGAGGAGCTCGCTCCAGAAGTGGCGGATCATTACACCATGGGCGATACGATTCTGTTTCAAGCCCGTGACGTAAACTATTCCGTTCCTTACAAAAGGCCTGGCTTTGCGTATGATATCACGAAGCTGGAGTTTTTCGATAGTATCAGAAAAGGATTAAACCATCGGTCTTTTCCAAGGAAAATCAACGGGCTTGGCGGATTGTGGTGGCTGGAATACGGCGGACATATGGATATTATCAAGAATAATGAAGACATCGCATTGGAACTGCGGAAATTGGTGTACGGAATCTGGGATTATATCAAAAATAGCGGTGAGTTTGATGATGTAGACAATCTCATCTTGGATTATGTATGCCCGATTCCGGGAAAGCGGGAGTCAAGACGGTTTATCGGGGAGCACATGCTGTCTCAGAACGATCTTACAGCAAAGACTCACTTCGAAGATGCTGTATCCGTCGGAGGCTGGTATATGGATCTGCATGCGAATAAAGGCATCTACGATGAAGGGCCGGCTACAGCTTGGAATTTTGTGCCGGGGTTGTATAATATCCCTTTCCGCAGCTTATTTTCACGTAATATTCCCAATCTCATGTTCGCTGGCCGCAATATAAGCGCTACCCATGTGGCTTTCGGGTCTACAAGGGTGATGGCAACCTGTGGTTGTATGGGGCAGGCAGTAGGAACAGCTGCTGCGTTATGCGTAAAATATGATACAGACCCCGCGGACATCGTCAAAGCGCATATGGATGAGCTTCAGACGCAGCTGCTTCGAGACGGGCAAACGATTGTAGGGCTTCAAGAGCAGATGGATCCTTATTTTGCTGACGGATTAACGATTCGAGCCTCGTCTCAGCGAAGCTATGAACATCTTCATCCAACCGAAGAGATCTCCTTGGAGAAAACGTTATGTTTGGTCTTGCCGATTCAGACATCCATAGCTGAAAGCGTGCAGATCAAAATTAAAAATAGATCCGAGCAATCGGAAACGTTGCAAGTGAAGCTGTTTGGCGGGGAGCGGAAGGAAAACTATATTCCCGCTAGCGAGCTGAAAGGCTACAACTTGGTGGTTTCAGCGGGTCACGATGACTGGATTACACTGGACCTCAGCTGCAAGAAGCCAGCTGACGACAAAATCTACATCGTATTGGAAGGTGCGGCGAGCCTTGCCGTACACGGCAATGAAGAGAAAATGACTGGAGCGGTGAGCTTCTATTATAGACCAGAAGAGCCATCCAGACTGAAGAAGCTTAATAAGAGTATTTGCTTCAAAGACCTATCGCCATCCCAAAATATGTATAGCCCTGAGAATGTCGTCAACGGCTTCTCCAGACCTTATGGTCTACCGAACGGCTGGATTTCTGAATGTTCGGAAGGACAGGAATGGTTGGAATTTGCTTTTGCAAGCCCCAAGAATCTGGATGAAATCCATCTTGTTTTCAATTCGCAGCTGAACTTGGAGCATTTCGACGATCCGATCGAGCCGTTGATTCAAGATTATGATGTGATCTTAACCTTAGAAGACGGAACCGAGAGTGAAATGAATATCCGTGGTAATTATCTTTCGTTGAATAAACATCAGGTGCATGCAAAAGGTGTAACCCGAATCCGGTTTGATTTCTGTGCAACGTATGGTTCGCCTTATTATGAAGTGTTTGCTGTCAAATTTTTTGCTCCTAAAAACGCTAAGTGAGGGCGGGTGAAGTCACGATGAAGGAATTTTTCCCTCGAAGAGGGCTGCCTAATGTCATTCAAAAGTTGGAAAATGGGGAAACAGTAACAATTGTCTATTTTGGCGGCAGTAATACACGTTCTAAAGGATACAGGGTCATGACGGCGGATTGGCTGCGAGGGCAATATCCCAATGCAGATATCCGCTCTGTGAACGCAGGCATTGATGGGACAGGATCGGACCTCGGCTGCGCCCGTTTGGAGAAAGATGTACTGCGTCATCACCCTGATCTCGTGTTTGTTGAATTTGTTGGTAATGATGGCGGAGTTCCCGAATCCAAGGCGCGGATCGAAGGTATTGTCCGACAGATTCGCAAGCACAGCCGGTTTACCGATATCCTGTTTGTGTACACGGTTAAGGAACGGGATTTGACCTCATTTCAATCCGGCCAATACCAGAAGGGCGCTCGTATGCAAGAGGAAGTCGCTGACTATTACGGCATTCCTTCGATTCATCTGGGCGTAGCAGTCAGTCAATTGGTTTTGGAAGGTAAGCTCATTTTCACCTTAAGAGCAGACGTATCTATTCCAGGAGCCGTTATTTTTACGCATGATTCGATCCATCCAACGATTCCCGAAGGACATCAGATTTACACGGATACAATCACCCGGTCGTTTGAGAAAATCAGAGAGCTTCGAGATCACGTAGGAAAAGTCGAACATCACTTGCCGCAGGATCCTTTGGTCCCGGCCAACCCTTGGGAGTATGCAACCATGCTGCCACTGGATAGTCTTACTCATTTTTCCGCGGGGTGGTCTTACATGACCCCTGATGATTTTGCTTTAGTGCGCGAGTATGATTGGTTGTTCCCCGGTCTATGGCGAGCAGTCGATCCCGGAGAGACGATCACAGTGGAGTTTGAGGGAACCCACATCGGATTATTCGATATTGGGGGGCCGGATTCCGGCAGATTGAAGGTGACGGTGGATGAGGGTGAACCCTTTCTTATCGATCGATTCACTTCATATAACGATCATAATCGAAATCAATATGTTTACTTACCGGAGCTACCGAATGGGAAACATACGGTTCGCTTCGAAATCGATCACAAGAAGACAGACAAAGCGGCCGTATTTGAGGCAAGTGGCAATGAAAGAGGTATGGAACATGTTCGACAACATCCGGCTTGGTATGATCAAACGGTCATTCAGCTTGGGAAGTTGCTATTGGTGCAGCCGCCATTATAATTGATTGGTCTACTTGGAAGACCTATATTCTATCTGACTGCAATGAGCGCTCAATTAGGATGTAGGTTTCTTTTTTTACTTAAAATCGTATAAGAAATTCTTAAAATGAAAGAAATTTCACGGTGATGTGACATGCTAAGATAGAAACGACAGAGCGGGATTAGCCAGAAGACCAGGTTAATTGCTTTTTTACGATCATTTGAGCAAAGGGTAATCTTTTTTTGGAAGCGTTATCATTAATAGGAGAGGCTGTGAGTTGTATGGTCAAAAGGAAGCTGTTTTTCTTCATCGTTTTCATGTTGACGATAGTAGTTCCTTCCAGCCTGATCGGAATAAGGGCTGCTTATGCGGAGACCTTACCTTATCAGACCATTATCATCGATGACGGGAGCATTAAGATTAATGATGTTGTGACACCTGATGCGGGTAACGAGAACAATGGATATTCGGCTCCAAATTGGACCACAAGCACAGGGGTGAAGGGGTATGATCTTTCCAGCACCCAATATACGAGTACAGCAGGCAGAACGATAACATGGAACCCACGCTTGGAAGCAGGAACGGCGAAAATATCTTTCTATAAGCTGGATTGGGCGGATAAGGCTGATAGCAATGTGAAAATCGAAATTGTTCATAATGGAACGACGGATGTAGTCTTTATGGATTTAAGACCCTCATCTGGCGCTCCAGCTGGTTGGGTTGATTTGGGAGAGTACTATTTTTCCGGAGTTGGTGAAGAATTCGTTAAATTGACCCGGTCTACCGGCACCACGAACACGATCCTTACGCGTGCGGATGCGGTTAAGTTCGAAGGGAATATAAGGCAGAAAGAACCACATAAGACGATCATCATTGATGATGGAAGTCTCACAATTGATAATGTCGTCACTGTTGATTCAGGCAACGTCAATAACGGGTTCTCTGCTCCTTATTGGACCACAAGCGCAGGAGTAAAGGGATACAATAATTCCAGTTCCAAATATACAGACGCTGTAGGTAGAACTATCACATGGAATCCGCGCTTGGAAGCAGGGACCGCGAGAATATCATTCTATAAACTGGATTGGGCGGATAAAGCAGATAGTAATGTGAAGATTGAGATTGTTCATAACGGGATAACGGATGTCAAGTTTATGGATCTAAGACCTTCGTCAGGTCCATCGGTTGGATGGGTGGATCTGGGGGAGTATGAGTTTAGTGGTAATGATAGCGAATTTGTCAGGCTGACTCGAACGCAACCTACGACGGGTACAATTATTACACGAGCCGATGCAGTCAAGTTCGAAGGGAATATCCGACAGCAAGCACCACCGTTGCCCCCGCTGCGGAGCCGCACATTATCGAATCTCAGTTACACGGAGAAAGGCAGCATCGAAAATGCGAACTATAAAGCGACCTTCTATGAAGCGGCATGGGATGGAGGCAAATCCATCGTTCATGACATGTTTTACAAGGACACGGATACGGGAAACTGGACGCCAATCAATAATGTATCGGAAAGACTTGAGGAGCAATGGGTTTTATTAGATGGGAATGCGGGCAGCAGAACCAATTACTACGATACGATGAACAAACGCTGGATTACATTCGACGGGGTCCATTTTCCCGACAGCCAGACGGCGGTATTAACTGATTCTGCGCATAACAGTGATTACGATTTTGAAGTGAACTGGTCCATGGCAGGGGATAAACCAGATGTTTCCTTTGCCTTTACGCCTCGCCGCGACGGCAATTATGTGATAGGATATCAGTCCTTCACAACAGAGGCAGTCTCGGGCATCAATGAAGTGTTAAATGGATTCAGGTCACATGCCAAAATGGTAGGTACAGTGGAATCAACAAGCTTGAGAGAGCTGAGCGCTCCGATGAGCCTTGTTGAGAAAAATGATAGTTCGGGAAATCCATTAACGTATGGTGTATTTGTACCTTCGGCAGAGCTTCCGGTTGAATTTGAACCGACGGGAGGCGTTACGAAACAACGGCTTGGCATGAGCCTGGTCAACAACGAAGGCAGCGTGCAGCCAATCTTGTATGCGCCTCAATTAGGGACTTATTCACAAATGACCGCAGAGAGCACTTATCAATTTCATATGGGGCTAATCGCTCAAAAAAGCAATCTGTATGAGTCCTACGCGGATGTTCTTCGCAATGAGTACGGTTATTCAGCATACCGCGAAAATGTGTCAGATCAGTCGCTTACTGACGCGATGTTCAATATGATCGATTTACTTAAGATTGAGCCGCAAGGGGACGACTCTGTTAATTATGTCCCGTCACCCAGCGGGTGGTGGAGCCGTGCCAAGGGCTTTATTGATATCGAAAACGAGGATAGCGTCCGAACAAGCTCGAATGCGGTTCTTTTGGGGGCTTACTATTTGACTGGGGATGACCAGCTTTACGATACGAGAGCACTGCCGTCCGTCCAGTATGGCGTATCGCGAAATGGTATCGGTTGGTCGCCGACGCAGAAGAAAGTATACGGTGTGCCTTCCTTATGGAAAATGGCTACTCTGCCGTTCGATGTTTCAAGCGTAGCCGCCGTCAATCAGATGATGGGCACTTCGGCAGGAATTGGGGCGCTGGCACAGGAAGAGTACCTCATGCGAGACCCGGACCAGAAAGACCGGGGGCCTGTCATTCAACCCCTGATGATGTATCGTATGACAGGAGAGGTGCAGTATTTGCAGGCTGCCAAGGATGCAGCCGATAGTTATATCTTGCAATATATCGATACGCCTGCAACCGTGGATGTGAGTAAAAATGAGTTCATTTATTATTATAGCAAGCTGTGGATGGAAATCTTGGAGCTATATGAGGAAACTCAGGATCCCAAATACTTGAATGCCGCTTATAAGGAAGCCAAACGGTATGCAACCATGTTCGTTGCTCGTCCAGTCCCTGAAGGTAACGTTACGATTCCTCAGCCCGAGACGTATAATTACGCGGAGTCGTTCCATTGGCCGGAAAGTGGTAAATTTCAATATCCTAGGCTCAAGCTTCCAGAAGATATAGCCGGAGGCGTTCAAGCGGATCGTTGGCTTGTTTCACCGAGCGGATTGACGTTTGAAGCAGGAAGTACAACCGGCTATTATCGGATGAATGCTCAGGAAGCTCCATTCATGCTGAGATTGTCGCTCTATACAGGGGATAAACTGCTGCAGGATATTGCTCATAATGCGGTTATTGGTCGATATTCCAGTTATCCAGGTTATTACTATAAAGGCTTCGCCGTTAGCCAACTTGAACCGGACTTTCCTCTGGAAGGCCCAAGCGGGGCTACATCCATCTATTATCACCATATTCCGGGGCAGCTCGGGCAAACGATGGATTATTTGATCAGCGAACAATCATTAAAATCGAACGGGAGCATTACATTTCCTTCCGTATTTGAAACGAATTTTTTATGGTTCAAATATCACCTTTATGGGAATAAACCAGGTCAATTTTATGGTAATTCGGACGTTTGGCTTTGGATGCCCAAGGGGATTATTAAGACCAACCATCCACAATTGAACTGGATAACAGGTGAGAGCGGGGATAAATTCTACATCGGGCTAAGCAATGCATCGTCAGATGAAGTTCAGACTCCGATCGAATTGAATGAACAAATCATTGGATTCAACCCGGCACAGGATTACACCGTAACTATCATCCGCGACAATGGTACACCAGAGCAAGCAGTTATGAGTGACGGAATCATTCAAGCGACGGTTTCAGGCAAGGGAATCACCGCGATCATTGTAGAAGGACTTAACATTAATGTGCCGCTGCATCAGGTCAGAACGGCTGATACATCGGATGCAAGCTACTTCTTTGATACCCACAGTCCAATCGATGCGGTTAAAGGTATGCTGATGGTTAAGCCCGACGAAACGGTCTATGATGCTTATGTGCAGGCCAAAACGACGAAACCAGCGACAATCCATTATTCCCTGGATGGCGGGGCCACGTACACGACCATCCCAGATACGATATACCCGATGGAATGGTCGATACGGGTGAATGATTTATCCCAAACCTTCACGTATTACGTGGAATCGGAGGGGAAACAGACCCGCAAGCGGACACTTTATCTGCCTGATGAGGTAACGGAAACTCCAGTCCAACCCGAAGGGCAGGATAGTTCATCTATCATTGTGGATAATACGGAGGCTGAGACAGAAGGCGTCTGGATAAGGGATACGACGGCTGACAACTATTACTATGATAACTATGTGTATGCCAAATCTACGACCGGTGCAGCGACAAGTAAAATGAGATGGCGGCCTGAGCTGCCGGAAAGTGTCACTTACAGTGTGTATTACAAGATTCCGCAAATCACCGCTGCGAGTGAAAATTGGGCAACGAATGCTTCTTTTACTGTTTATTATAGCGGGGGCTCCGAGACGGTTACTGTTGATGAGTCAGCGGCGAATGGTACTTGGGTGCACCTAGGGGATTATCCTTTTGCTGCAGGCGATAGTGGGTACGTGGAACTAACCAATAAGGCCAACAAGTCCAGGGTCATTGCTGATGCGATCATGTGGGTGGACCCGAACAGGATACCGCAATTGGAGTCTGCTGTGATCCTGTCCGATCGGAACGAGCTGCAGATGACTCAAACCGCACAGCTGAGCGTAACCGGCTATTTGGATAACGGTTTGATCGGTGATTTAACACAGGCCGATGTGCAGTATTTCGTTGATCGTACGGATCTGGCCGAAGTGGATAGCAGTGGGGTGTTGACCCTTCTTAATCTCGATGGGGACACGGATCACATTGAGGTATGGGCTACTGTCACGATTGACGGAGTGACCTTAACCACACCACCTTTGAACATCACGATCAAGGACCTAACGGTTATCGTCGATAGTACAAATACAACTGGGTTATACACGACAGAAGGCTCTTGGAGTCAAAGTAATTTAGCCGGATACAAAATTGGGGTTAAGTCCCGTTACTCTACAGTTCAAGGATCATCCGCAACGTGGAAAGGCCAGTTTCCAGAGGGGAAATATACAGTCTCGATCTACAAGCTCGTCCATACTACGGGAAATGATAATAATGTCAAAGTGGAAGTGAAGCATAAGACGGGTACCGAGGTCACCTATATCGATGCAACGATCGGCTCATCGGGTTGGGTTAATCTAGGAACGTTCGACTTTACGGGTGACGGTAGCGAGTATGTCCGGTTAACCAGGGTTACTGCTACAACGGTAGACCCGCCAACGCTTCCTGCGGATATGATCTATACGAGAGTTGACGCAGTTATGTTCGAACGGCATTCCGATGGTTCAGAGCTGCTTGCAAATGAGGCGCCAGGTGAAACGACACTTTCTGAATAATAGTGGTGTTGCGACAGGCTTACATGATGCCAGTTAGTATACATGCGAGTTATTGAAGTGATTTATACAAATTATTGTAAAATCACCAAAAAAGCTGAGTGGATGAGAACAATCCATTCGGCTTTTTTGGTCGGGGGACAAGAACATGTTCCCATTGAAGGCGCTCCTTTTTGCAAATGCTTTAAAAAGACACGATTAGTAATTTAATATATTATCTAATAACAAGTAGACGTAAATTAATACAGGTTTGCCATGGGCCATCAACTTGACGTTGAGCAGTGTTGGACAAGAGCGGAGAGGCGTTTAATGGGGCTGGTCAGGAAATCATGAAAGTAGGAATGCCTGCAAAATGGTGCAGGGAATGTCGGATACGAG
Organism: Paenibacillus sp. RU5M; assembly: GCF_900221055.1. Taxonomy (NCBI): domain Bacteria; kingdom Bacillati; phylum Bacillota; class Bacilli; order Caryophanales; family Paenibacillaceae; genus Paenibacillus; species Paenibacillus sp. RU5M. The sequence goes on from NZ_OBQM01000001.1 coordinate 1,080,203, forward strand.
AAGAAAGGCTCTGATATGCTTAGATCAACGAGGGAGGGAAAGATCATGAATGCACTAGCACGATTGAATGAGGGCTTGAGCTATATTGAGGAGAATCTAACGGATTCTGTGGATATGAAAGAGGTAGCACGAATCGCCTGCTGCTCGGAATACCATTTTACACGTATGTTTTCCTTTCTAAGCGGCATTACTTTGTCAGAGTATATCCGACGTCGGCGCTTGACGCTGGCAGCTCTGGAACTAAGCCGGAATGACAGTAAAATCATTGATGTTGCCCTCAAATATGGATATACTTCTCCGGATTCCTTCGCTAGAGCTTTTCAGAGCATGCATGGGGTTACGCCCTCGGAAGCGAAAAATCATGGTCCATCACTCAAGGCCTTCCCTCGAATGACATTCCAATTGACCATTCAAGGAGGAAGCGAAATGAACTACCGTATTGAAGACAAAGAGGCCTTTCGGGTTGTGGGTATCAGTAAAAGGGTGCCGATCGTGTTCAATGGGGTAAACCCGGACATTGCTGCGATGTATCAACGTCTTACACCGGAATTAATTGAGACGATTAAGAGGATATCCAATATTCAGCCGCTTGGGCTAATTAGTGCTTCGGCTCATTTTAGTGAGGAACGGATGGAGGAAAAGGGGGAACTAGATTATTATATCGGTGCGGCTACGACCCAAAAGGCTCCTGAGGGTTTGGCACAACTGGAAGTGCCTTCCTCGACATGGGCAGTGTTTACTGTCGTTGGTCCTTTTCCCGGCACGCTTCAGGATATCTGGGGAAGAATCTATTCCGAGTGGTTTCCTTCTTCAGATTATGAGCTGAGCGAAGGACCGGAAATCCTGTGGAATGAGCACAAGGATGTTACTTCTTTGCAATACAGAAGCGAGATATGGATACCGATACGAAAGCGATAAAGCTGTGTATCTTTATAAGTCTGGGGTGGCGCAATAGATTTAAATCGTGGATAAAGAAGAGTCCCATCCTCAATTTGTATTCCCATGTAGTGAGCAGGAGAATCATTGAATTTTTGAGTTGAAGATGACTGTTTGTTATATGTGAAATATCAAAAGATCTCTTCACTATTGAAGAGATCTTTTGGTGTACAACATCTGTTTAATGAGTATCAGATTACATTACATAATGATGACAGATGAGTGCGTGAATCCATTTGCAAGGTACTGTTATGGTGTTTAATGTCCACCTGTATCGGAAGCCCAGACAGGATACCAGCCCAAGGCCGGATTTTCATTGTTGTACAGTACCAGATTGCCGTCATTTTGCATGATCAGCACATTGCCTCTAAGATTGGCAGGCACATTGTCTGTTCCGTAATATGTCTTAGACCACGCCAGGTTATCCGACGTCCAATAAGGTGTGTTTTGCGGATCTGATATAACCAACTTCCCGCTGAAATAATTAATCTGGAGTTTATGTATTCTTGTGTCCTTGGTTTTGCTGTTCCATATCATCTTGCGTGCCTTGACGTCCCAGATCTGCGCATCACCATAATTATCAAATTGAAACGAAAACCTGATATTGTTTGACACTAACCCTCCACCGGCGACGTTATACATCGTGTCATAAATCAGACGATCTCCACTGGCGGCGGAAGTCACAGGGGAAAATGAAATCAAAAACAAGAGCATGGCAATACATGATAAAAAGACTTTTTTCATAGAACATCCTCTTTTCCTGAATATGTTTTAAGTGACTTATCAAATATATCATATATTTTTCTTTTATGGATAAAAATTCAATAAAATTCGCCTACCAAGAGACTGTCATACGCAAACGGCCTGTTCTCTGAATGAGCAGATCGCGATTCATTAACTTTAGCAGAGCTTCTGGCGACAAGGCGATATGAGGATAAAATAATTAAATATGCTCGAAAAACGATACTTCTTTTTACGTTTTCGTCGAGATTGGAGCGACGGGCTATTAGGCTTCATGGTCGAGTACCCAACAGACTCACAAGACTGAGGAGAACGATAGCAAGCACCTTACTCCATGTTTCATTCCAGCTTGGATCGTTGGTGAGAGATGAAGGATTCTGCCAATTTGTGTGAAATATCGGGTTAGGTCAACTCTGGAGTCAAGTGTAGGTAAATTAGGGGTTGCTGTGATAAACATTGTTATTTACAAATCTTATTTCGTGTATTATAGTTATTGGGGATAATGAATATCTGTAATATGCTCAGAGATGTAATTTCGGTGGTTAGAATAATATATGAACTAAAAAGCCTATAGAAAATCTCCTAAGCAGAACTTTTTGACACCTTAGTCCCACAGGCAGGACTGAGACCTATCCCGACGTCAGCTGGAAAAAAACAAAATATTCTTACAAATACGATTATACAAGGAGTATAAAAATGAATCCAAAACTACAAAGAAAAATTGAGCACTTGGAGAATATTGAGAGGTTCCCAGCAGAGGAGTTATTTAAGTTTATACAGCTTAATAAAGAGGACGAATTATTAGATCTTGGAGCCGGTACAGGTTATATAAGCTTTTCTTTTGCTAAATATGTGAAAAAGGTAGTTGCGTTTGATTACGATAATGATATTTTACAGTATCTAGAGCTAAAAGCTAAGGAAAAAGGGATAACCAATATTGAGACCACCGCTGCAAACTTTAAAGAAATGCCATTAGAGAACGATAGATTCGAAAAAGCTGTTGCTTCAATCTCGTTACACGAGGTTCAACCTCTTTCATTGGTGTTGGATGAAATCCACAGAGTTTTAAAAGACAAAGGGATCTTTTTGTGCATTGAATTAGAGAAGACGGAGATGACTAATGCTCCAAGGGTTTCATCGAAGGAGATGGAGGAAGAAATCGTTAAGGCAGGTTTTACAGTTATTGATACGATTCATCCACCAACACAAGTTGCTAACCAACCCGTCTATATCATTATTGCACAGAAGAAGGGTTACTAGTGAATCTGCTTTCAATTATAGTTCCCATAAGGGACGGCGAAGCCGTCCTTTTTGCTACATAATATTAAGTTCTTAATACGAGACGAGACAAGAACTAGGTTGTATCCAGAAAAAACAGAGGATCTGAGAAACTTATCGAATTGATCATACAGGGTGTAATTGTAGATTCTTCTCTCATAATCGTCAAAGAAATTCATATATGTTCTGCGAGGCATTTCGATCATTCCCAGTTTCGTTCCGAGTGTCATAACCTGGTCCGTTTTAGAATCATATGGCGCCCAAAAATGGTAGTGTATCATCGTTAGGGTCGCCACTCTTGGCGAAATTTACCCAATACGTAAAGCCGAAAATACCGAGTCGGTAATTAATCGTTACGAATACAACTCCCTTTTTTTCCATGTTTTCGCCGTTGTACAAGTCCATGGAACCTGATCCGTTTTTAAATGCCCCTCCATGGATGTACACCAATACAGGCAGCTTTTCCTGATCTGATGTAGCACCTGACCATACATTTAAATATAAGCTGTCTTCACTTATTTTTTCATTATGTTGGTTCATCGATTGGTGTGCTGGTCCAGTGGATTAAGAATAACAACGCGAATCCCCCGAAGATATGGCCGAAATAGTCATGCATCAACTATTGTCCAACTACAACAGATTAATTTGAAGTTCGGAATAAATGTAGTGGGGCCTTCTTTAACCTGTAATTAATTCTTAATCTATCTTAAGATAGCTGTATATGCAGTTTGAATAGGATCAAGATTTGCATATTGATCAAATTTGGCGATGTACTAAAGATGAGGAGGACGATGTAGAATGGAATTCAAGTTTGGGGACGCTGCTATTCTTCTACCCCCTTTACACATTACAATTATCGCAATAATTATTATTTTCTTTTTAATAAGGTGGAGCAAGCAATTAGAAACAAGACGTTTTACGGTTTTCTTTTACTTGTTTCGCAGCGAAAGAAATCATCCTTCTAAGATGAAAGCGAGTATTTTAGGGCTTTCTATAGCAATATACCAGTTAATTCTTCAATATTTCGGATAGATTTTGATATTTATTGAACATAGTTCCAATAAACGGTATAAAAAAGCGATGAAGCCGGTAGCGTTGAGATGGAGATTTGAGCTAGTTGTCGACTCGACCATGGCTCCCTTGCTTTTCATTATCGAGCGGTTAAAGTAGAATGCATATAGGTTGGACGAAAATACGAAAATGATCACATTAAACGAAGTAAAAGAGAGGTTTGTACTTATGACAATGACGTTTAGGAAACTAAGTGAGCTATCGATGGAGGAAAATGTACGTATTTGGAATCTAGGATTCGAGGGCTATTTTATACAGATGGTCATGACGATTGATGCTTTGATGACCAGGATTGTTAACGAAGGACTTTCCTTGGAGAATTCACTCGCTATTTATGTGGATGGTGAACCTGCAGGGTTTGTCATGAATGGATTTCGTGACGTAGATGGAAAGAAAGTGGCATGGAACGGTGGGACAGGTATTGCGCCTGCATTTAGAGGGCAGGGCATTGGCAGAGCGCTCATGTTAAGAAATCTAGAGTTGTACCGAGAACAAGGCGTGGAACTTGCGTTACTTGAAGCGCTCACCCAGAATGAGAGTGCGATCAAGCTATATCAGTATGTGGGGTATGAAATTACGGATCGATTAATGATTTTACAACATACGGGTACAATAGATCCCCAATTATTGAAGCGATCTGTTGAGCATCCCTTTTCTATCACCAAAGGATTGCCCCGTGATGTATATGCGCTAGACTTCTATCGAGGTTTATCCGCTTGGCAGACACAATGGCCTAGCATGAAGGAGGGTGAATCTATAATCATTAGACAAGATAGCGAGCCTGTATGCTATGCGTTGTATAAGCGAACATTTGATCATGAGGGTAAATTGGTAACCATTTCGCTCTATCAATGTGAGGTCCTTCCTGGGCGGGAAGATGCAGAGGAGATTTATAAGCTTGCACTCAGTGAACTGTTCGCCCCGTTAGACTATGTTTGCAGACGAGGGACATCTAACCTGCGTAAATCCAATCAACCTCTGAACGATCTATTGCTAAAATTAGGTTTCACAACAAATGTTGAGCAAGTGCTCATGATGCGAAATATGGATCTTAACTAAGATAAAAGAGAAACAGGTAGATACTAGTAATGTTGACTTACAAATTTTTCTAGCATTCGTTGAATACATGATACAAGAAATAAAGCAACACACATCATTAAGCAAACGGGACACGATAGAGCAAAAAAACAAGAAGACAGCCGATCACGATCGGCTGTCTTCTTGTTTCACTAACCGACAGGAGAGTTCATTGGCAATAGCGTCACTACAGTACTCCAATCTGCACAGATTTCCGAGAATATTTGCAAAATACTATCGCACATCGCTACCTAAGATTAGATAATGTGGCTTAAGAAGGCCGTAACAGGAAGGAACTATAGGGTGTTTGTAAACTTTTTCACTAAAAGGGCTAATGCGAAAAACCGTTAAATAGTGCAGTTTAATCATTGAAATGATTGAGATTTACTACATTTTTACATGTAGTATGAAGAGGATTCAGAGTGGAATTATTCATTCCGGAATCCCAAACTTGTCGTGCTTATGTTTTCTTAATTACATCCCAAGGAAGAGGTGTTGTTCATGAAAAAGTTAATGGATTTTAGAAAGAAAATGTCGGCCGTGTTAATGGCAAGTGGCCTGATATGCGCGATGCTATTACCCATTCAAGCGTCGGCGGCAGACATTGCTTTTAACGAACCTTTAAACGGCGTGAATCCTAATTTGTTCTATACCTCAGATGGATGGGCTAATGGTCCAGATTTCGGAGTGGGCTGGAAGGCGGTTAATCAGGAATTCGTGAATGGAATTATGGCTCTGCGACTTGACAATACTGGGTGTCCCGCCAGTTGCTCGGGGAAAAATTATGCTTCCGCTGAATATTCGACCCATGTGAAGTATGGCTATGGCCGGGTTGAAGCACGTTTAAAAGCGGCTTCAGGAGTCGGTCTCGTCACAAGCCTATTCACGTATTCCGGGCAAGGAACAGGCACATCCAATGACGAAATCGACATTGAAATTTTGGGCAAAGACACGACGAAGATGGAAACTAATTATTTTACGAATGGCGTAGGCCAGCATAGCACGATTATCAATCTGGGGTTTGATGCCTCGCTCGATTTTCATAATTATGCGTTCGAATGGTCGCCATCATCCATTAAGTGGTATGTAGACGGTAAACTGGTACACACGGAGACTGGATCACGTGGAACACTTCCGACCAGTCCTGGCTATATTATGGTTAATCTATGGTCGGGCTCGGGACCGGCTGAAATATGGACAGGAAAATTCAATTACCCAGGTATGCCGGTACGGGCCTATTTTGATTGGATCAAATTTAAACCGGCCAACTGACGTTCGAAAGATGGAATTTATAACGAAACTTACAAATAAGGTGAAATAATCTGAATATAACTCTGAACGATATGGCAGAAGTTGAAGTCCTGAAGAATTAGCAGCGATAAGGTGTATATGAAAGGCACTACAGAGTTTACTCTGTAGTGACCTTTTAAAAAGCTGTCCCGGGTCAGTAGTGGCTCTTGGGATAGCTTTTTTATTTACAACAATGGAATATAGGTGATAGAGTTTTTTACAAGATATGTATTTGGTAGCGCTTACAAGAAAAGTTGTGGGGGGAGTTATGAATGCCATCTATCATGAGGGAAGAAGTGGTTCCGAAGGAAAAGGTAAAAATGAATAAGAATTATCCAGTTTATATCGGCGACACGATTGGTGTGACTATCCATTATCAAAAGCTTCATTGGCATAATGTTCTGGAGATTAATTATATCAAATCCGGCACGGGCTACTACATCATCAACGGTCAAAAATTTGATTTCCAGCAGGGAGATGTGCTGCTCATCAATTCGAATGATCTTCACTGCGCTTACGAAACGAAGGATCTTGTCATGACTGTCATTACGTTCGATTCGACCTGGTTTATTCATAATCTCCGATTCGATCCGGAGCTATTCAGCCCGTTCCGCGACATAGACAAACATTACACGAATCTAATCCACCGTGATCATCCGGCCATGGACAGACTGCGGTCACTTCTTCTTGAACTCCAATTGGAGCATGAGAGGGAGCAGCGTTCCTACGCTACGGTTGTATATTCGCTTATACTCCAGTTTCTGACTATAGTAAATCGGGAGTGTCGAATAGAGGGGATTTGCGGTAGTCAACACCTCATCAGTGAGAGACAGTATGAGAAAATACGTCAGGTGATTATGGTTATGGAACAAAACTTCGCCCATCCATGGACGCTGGAGGAGCTGGCCTCTCTTGTCTATCTCAGTCCTTCAAGGTTCAGCGAAATATTCAAACGTGCAGTCGGCATGCCTCCGATGCTGTACCTGATCCATATTCGACTGGAGCAAGCTGTCACAATGCTGGAGGGAGGCCATATGAAGGTAATGGATATTGCTCTGGAATGTGGCTTCCGCACGCTGACCAACTTTAATCGGCTGTTTAAAAAGCACATCGGCATGACGCCAAAGACTTCACAAAAGCAAAATCCCTAGAAATCAGTAATATAGTGCTATATTTTACTGGTTTTAGCAGAGAAATGAACTGGTGCAGGAGATACAATGAAGTGGCAAGCATCTCATAATTATGTTAATAAATCTAACACTAAATTAAAAAGGGGAGATGCCAATGCCGCAAGTGGAGATGAGCAGCAAAACGAAGCCGCTTGTTAAGAAAAGTCACCTGCACCGCTTTCTGAAGCAATGGGATATTCAACTTATGGTGCTTCCGGCCATGATGTTTATCCTGGTCTTCAGCTACATTCCCATGTACGGAGTGCTGATGGCGTTTCAGGACTACAGTTTATTCAAAGGGTTTCTGAACAGTCCCTGGGTAGGCTTCAAACATTTTGACGCGTTTTTCGGGACGCCGGAGTTTTGGACCATTATGCGGAATACTCTCGTCATTGGCATGCTTAAACTGTGCATCGGTTTTCCTGCCCCCATCCTTCTCGCGGTGATGCTCAATGAAGTAGGGAAACATTCTTTCAAAAGAATTGTTCAAACGATCAGCTATTTGCCTCACTTTTTGTCGTGGGTCATCGTATCGGGCTTTGTGATCTCCATCTTGTCTACGGACAACGGCAGCCTAAACATACTGCTGCAGAAGCTGAGTCTTATCGATGAACCGATTAACTTTCTGTCGGAGCCAAAGTACTTTTGGAGTATTTTGACGGTAACGAATGTGTGGAAGGAGATTGGTTTCTCCTCCATTGTGTATTTGGCGGCAATTGCGGGCATCAATCCCCAACTGTATGAAGCCGCTTCCATTGATGGTGCGAGCCGTCTGAAGCAGATTTTTTCCATCACTATTCCATCCATTATGCCAATTATCGTTGTGTTCTCGATTCTGGCTATCGGTAATTTCCTAAATGCAGGGTTTGAGGACATATTGCTGCTGGGAGGCAATCCGGTTTTGCGAGATGTTAGCGACGTGCTGGACACCTATGTATATCGAATTGGCATTCAGAACAGCCGATACTCCTACGCAACGGCGGCAGGGCTGTTTAAGGCCATCATCAGCGTCGTGTTATTGTCCGGAGCCAACTATTGGGCTCGTCGATCGGGGAACAGCCTTTGGTAGGAGAGAAGGGGGAGAGATACACATGAGGCTGTCGAATGGGGATCGATGGTTTGTTGGCATAATTTACGTCTTATTGGCTTTGTTTACATTTATTGCGCTATATCCGTTCTGGAACGCTGCTGCCATTTCATTTAACTCCGGGACAGATACGATGCAGGGCGGCATTACATTCTGGCCGCGTGAATTCACACTTGAAAATTATCATGTGGTGTTTAAGGATGAGCGACTGATTGACGGTTTCATCATCTCGGTGCTCCGAACGCTGCTGGGTACACTGCTCTCCATTGTGGCAACAGCCATATTAGCTTATGGCATTTCTAAACGCGAATTGATGGGTCGCAACTTTTATATGGTAACTTGCATCATAACGATGTACTTTAGCGGTGGACTTATACCCAACTACTTGCTCATTCGGGAGCTGGGTCTGATGAACTCTTTTTGGGTTATGGTCATACCAGGCATTATCAGCGTGTGGAATATGATTATATTCCGGACGTTCTTTAAGGGAATCCCGCCCGGGCTTGAGGAGTCCGCCCGTATCGACGGTTCCTCGAACTGGGGGGTATTCATCCGAATCGTGCTTCCTTTATCGGGACCGGTCATTGCAACGCTGTCGCTGTTTACGGCAGTGTATCACTGGAATGATTGGTTTGCGCCAAGTATCTACATATCCAACACGGATCTTCTACCCATTCAGACTAAGCTTCAGCAGATACTTAATGCCAATATCATGATGGAACAGATGCAGAACATGGATGCTGCTGCACAGGGCCGGATGAGCGCGATGAAAACCGTAACTACCAAATCGTTGTCCATGTCGACGATGATGGTAGCAACCATTCCGATCCTCTGCGTCTACCCATTCGTACAGAAATATTTTGTGAAGGGCGTATTAATCGGTTCTTTGAAGGAGTAATTCAAGCAAATCCCGGCCAAGGCTTTAAGCGTCTGCTTTGACCATAGATGAATCGTGAAGGGAGCACTCATAATGAAAAAAGGGAAAAAGAACCTTCTCTCTGGCTTGTCAGTCACACTTATCATTGTCATGGCTTTAATGGGATGTTCGGGTTCAGGAGGTAATACTGCAAGCCAAGAGAAGAATTACCCAGTCTCGGGGGATACCTTTGTACTGGGAGAGAAACCGCTGGAATTCTCATTCTACGGCCATTATGACTGGTACACAATGCCGGATTGGGGTAAAGATGCTGCGACGAAGTGGATCAAAGAGAATAAAAAGATCGACGTCGTGCCGATCAGCTCTGGTGGCGTCGCCAAGAACAAACTCAGTACCATGATCGTGGCCGGTGAACTGCCGGATGTTATATGGATGGATCGTGGAGCGGATGTCGAAAAGCTCCGTTCTGAGGGAATGTTGGTCCCGTTCGATGATTATCTGAATAAATACCCCAATCTGAAAAAGTGGGCTGGGGAGTCTACGCTCGAATTGCTTCGCTCACCTGACGGTAAGCTATATCAGTTCCCTAACTGGTATACGACGCAGCCAAACGGCAACGCAGGATATCTCGTCAATAAGAAGATTTACGAGGAACTCGGCTCGCCGAGCCTGGAAACACCAGAGGATCTGTACGTCTATTTGAAGCAAGTGAAGTCAAAGTATCCAGATGTCGTTCCGCTGGAGGTTGGTCAAACTGCTGCAGGAGTGGACATCATGGTATCTGCGTTTGCAGAAAATCGCCCACATACATTCAACAGTATGATCGCCGTTCCACAAGGGGATCAACTCGTATCCCTGTTCACGGATCCTGTCTATCGTGAGCTGCTGCAGTATATGAGCCGTCTGTACCGTGAAAAACTTGTCACTCAGGATGCCTTCACACAGAAGCTGGAGCAGGTCGAGCAGAAGGTTATAAACGGCAAAGTAGCCGTTTATGTAGCGTCCAGTCCCACCGAGTTTGGCTCCAAGGGCAACAATCTGCTTAAAGCGCAAGACCCGGATGCTGGTTACATCATGGTATGGCCTGTACACAAAGCCGAGTTGGATCGCAACAAGATTTTCCCTGGCGATTATAAACAGCTGGGCTGGAATGTCAGCGTCATTACGAAATCGGCCAAAGATCCAGAAGCCATCTTCGCCTTCCTGGATTGGTTCACAGGTCCTGATGGCCAACGTACGATTATGTGGGGTCCTGAAGGATTATATTGGGATGGAACGGACGAGGAGGATATGCCGCTGTTCACCGACAAATTCACAAGCGACGCTAAAGGTCGTGATGAGTTGATGAACGCAACGGTCAACTTTCAATGGAACGGCAACACGGTCTATGTGGACAATTCTAAGATGAAATTCGAGTCTACTCTTCCGCCAGAGAAGCGGAATTTTGAAACGTACTGGCAATCGGAGATTACATGGAAGACGCAGATGAACACAACGGAGTTCGCCAATCTGGATCCTGCAAGCGATTCGGAAGAAGGCATTATTGCGCAGCGCGTGTTTGAGATTTATGAGCAAGTTAGAGCTAAAGCGATAAGCTCCACGACCTCGGATCAGGAAGTGCTTTCGCTTCTGGATAAGGCTGAGGCGGATGCGCAAAAATCCGGTTATGACAAGTTGTTGAAGTACAAAACAGCGAGATGGCAGGAGAATAAGGCGAAAATGGCAGCTGCGAAATAAACATTATGGTTGGAAGCAGCCCTTTCGTTAAGACTTTTGCGGGAAGCTTTAGCTTTCGCCCGAGAGTCTTGGCTGGCGGCTTCATTAGCCGAGAAACATAGGAGAGATCATACTTGAACTATTACTTGGGAGTAGATGGTGGAGGTAGTAAGACATTGGCCGTCGTGGCGGACGAAACGGGACGAATATTAGGCAGGGGAATCAGCGGCTGTGGCAATCATCAGCTTGGTGCTGCCATTGCAGAGAGTAGTATAACCCAGGCCGTTGATGAGGCTTATGCACAGGCGGGGCTTAACAAAGAGAATATCACTTACGCTACATTCGGGCTTGCGGGAGCCGATCGTGAGGCGGATTTCCGCATCTTACGTCCAATAATAGGTGCAATGGGTTTAAAGAAACATCGTATCGTATGCGATACTGTCATTGCCATGAGAGCCGGCACAAGGCAGACGGATGGGGTTGTCCTTATATGCGGAAGCGGGACGAATGGATATGGTGTTAACGTTGCAGGCGAGGAGGTTCAGATCGGAGGATTCGGTTATGAATTCGGCGATTTCGGCGGAGGCGGTGATCTGGCCGTCGAGGTGTTTCGGACAGTCATTCGTTCATGGGAAGGTAGGGAGCAGCCTACTACATTGACTTCGCTTACGTTGAATGCGCTTACCTTCGAGACCGTGGAAGAGATGTACCACCGATTTTTGGACGATGGAAGAAGGGTACCACATACGCTGGCGAAACTGCTGTTTCAGGCTGCGCCTAGGGATGAAGTCGCAAGAAAAATATTGGAAAGGCAAGGTTTGGAGCTGGGGAAAGTCGCCAGTGCAGTTATTCATAAACTAGGTATGGGCAATGATTCCTTTGATGTTGTATTGGCCGGCAGCGTGCTAACTCGTGGAGAAGGAGATTATGTGGTTCGGCATATCGAGTCTCAGGTTACTACAGCAGCACCGAAATGCCGGTTGCGTATCTTGGACCTTGAGCCAGCAGCGGGTGCCATCCTGCTCGCAATGGATGAGAGCGGAGTGAAATCAGATTCCACTGTATATGAACAATTGCACCAAGGACTTGCTGTAAAGGAGAGGAATGTGAAATGGGCCCTGGATTAAAGGTTGCTGTTATTGGGGGAGGCTCTTCCTATACCCCTGAGCTGATCGAAGGTTTCATCCGTCATTATGAGAGCTTTCCGGTTAAGCATATCGTGCTAGTGGATATCCCGGAAGGCCTTCATAAACTCACCATTGTTGGCGGGCTGGCGAAGCGAATGGTTGAACGAAGCGGACTGCCGATTAATATTACTTTAACTTTGGACCGCAAGGAAGGACTTAAGGATGCCCATTATGTATCTACACAGATGCGGGTAGGGTTGCTGGAGGCTAGAGCATGGGACGAAACGATCCCGTTGAAATATGGAATGCTCGGGCAGGAGACGACCGGAGCCGGCGGAATGATGAAGGCTCTTCGTACCATACCTGTACTTTTGGATATATGCAAGGATATGGAGTTATTATGTCCTGACGCCTGGCTACTTAATTTCACGAATCCGTCCGGAATGGTAACGGAAGCCATCATGAAGAATTCCAGCATCCGCTCCATTGGTTTATGCAATTCCCCGATCGCCGCCTACAAGTGGCTGTCTGCGCTCTACCAGGTGCCTGAGGAACGCATCTATTGCGAGTTTGTTGGGTTAAATCATCTGCACTGGATCAGTCGGATCGAGATTGATGGAGAGTCCAAGCTGGAGGAGTTGTTGGACACAGGGGGGAGCTACTCGGCCAGTAACGTGCCGCAGCTTGCTTGGAACGCTACGCTGATTCGGGCGATTGGCGCTATTCCGTCCTATTATCTGAAATATTATTACCTTCACCGTGAGATGTTGGCGGAGCAGCAGGCTGCCGCAACCATAGGCGAGACGAGGGCTGAGATGGTCAAGCGCCTTGAGGATGAACTGTTTGAGATTTACAAGCGGCCAGAGCTAGTGGAGAAACCGAAGCAGCTGGAGCAGCGTGGAGGTGCCTATTATTCCGAGGCAGCTGTCAATCTAATGAAGGCGATTCATACGGATAGCGGAGAGGTTCTAACGCTAAACGTCATGAACGGCGATACCCTGGACTTTTTGCCACAGGATGTCAGTATCGAAGTGAATTGCCTGGTAACGAAGAAAGGAGCTGTTCCGGTACCTATTACACGAATACCGGATGCCGCAGTTGGCCTGATTCAAGCGGTGAAGACCTATGAGAGTCTGGCCATCGAAGCGGCGGTCTCGGGAAGCAGGGAGAAGGCACTGCTCGCCCTTAGCTCTCATCCGCTAACCGATTCCGTGTGTATATCAGAAGAGATGCTGAATGAAATGCTGGAGCAGAACCGTAAATATTTGCCGCAGTTCTTCCATGGGAGGTAAGGATCCCAAATAAAAAGAGATCATGTTTGGACGATCTCAACACTGAAAACCGGAGTGAAGAAAGAAGAAAGAGACTTTTCGTCTGGAGTGTAAGAAGATAAAAGGAGCTGTCATTAGCACAGCTCCTTACTCAAAATCTAAATTTCTTTGAGGGTTATTTTAGTTCTTGTGATATAAATACTGGTTTCGCTTTCAAATGCTGAATCCGTGCCAAGGATAATCCACAATTCTCCCTTCGCATCCGTTTTCACGAGAAAAGGTCGGTTTTTATTATTGAACGTTTTTACTTCATATGTTTGATCTGTAGATGTACTCTTCGATAAATTTCCGAGCACAAAAGCATCCTTTCCTTCTTGAGACTGCTGGCCCTTATCGATATTCATTTGATAGAAATAATCCTTATTTAGAATCGATTTGGGTTCTTTCTTAGTTACTCCAGCTTTTACATACACACTCTCTCCTGGAGAACCACCAGCACCCATACTATCCTTCGCTGCGTTAGTCGCAATATCAAAATCGAAGGTTACAAGATAGGTCTGATTCGGCTTTAATTTAGATGTCTTATCTATTTTTTTCTTCACGAACATGAATAAATCATCACTACGGTTAACACCACTCAGGTATAGCCCCTTTTGATTCATATTGATTTCTTTCGGTAGTGAATTAAACGAATAATTCAGTTTATAGATTGAACGATCCTTTTTGGGGTAATCTGCGAATCCGGCGGACCATTGGTCGCTATTCTTAACAAAATCCGATGTTATGGTAATTTCTTTACCCAATGAAATTTTTGAATCTAAATCAATTAAAGACACGAATGAGACATTATTTAATAGCTCAATTTGTCTTTTTGTGAGATTTGCAGAGAATCCTTCAAGAACTTTGCTATACGTATTTTTGATGTGGAACTTGCCAATCTTCTTCTCTAAATCCTTATATTCTTTATCACTGAGATGTTTGTTGAAAATAACGATACTCGGAATTTGATATGAGAGCTTAACATTTTTTAATTTATTGTTCAGTTGCTCTGAAATCTTCATAGGAAGAATGTGGATTTCCTTAGTTGAATTAAGTTCTGCCGCATCGGAACTGTTAAAGTTAGTAAATGACAAAGCTCCTCCTGCTATAATCGTTGCGGCTAAAGTTAAGGCTATTTTTTTGTTACGAGTGTTCATATGTTTTCCTCCTAGGATGTATTCAGCACCTCTAACGGAGCAACATGTGAAATTGTTGCAAAAGAGAAAATAAAGTTAATTTCATTACAATTTTAAAATAAAAAGAGTTAGTTTCTTGAGTGCAAAATGGAAAGGAATGGGGGGCACTTATATGTGTCTATCCTAAATTCTTAGTGAATTACTAATAATATGAGATTATATCTATATATATTGTATTCAAAAAAACGCTATGCTACAGTGGCTTAACGAGCGTTCGTTAGGGAAATTGGGTATGACGTCATGCCAGAGATTAATCAATTCATAAATACTGATAAATTAATAAATAACTAAATACGAGGTGTGTGTATTGTAATGAAAAAACTTTTATATCTATCCATAATCAGCACAATATTAAGTAGTTTTCTTTTATCACCATGTAATGTTTCAGCGGGTTCCAACTCCAAAATAGTTTTGGGATACTATGCTCAAGATGAAAATGCTTATGACTCTCTTATTACTAATTATTCTTACCTCACTCAAGTTTCCACAGATTCATTTACATTCGACTCGAAGGGTAAAATTGTTGGTTCTGCCCCCAAGGAAGCTATTTCTTTTGCTAATAAGAAAAATATCGAAACGTTTGCAGCGGTTTCCAATTGGCAAGGAGATTACTTCAATGCGGCACTAGCTCACAAAATTGTAGGCGATTCGAAAGTAAGGAAAGAGGCTATCAAGAGTATTCTTAACCTAGTTAAAACGAATCATTATAAAGGTATTAATATCGACTTTGAGAATATTGAGGCTAAGGATCGTAAAGCTTTCAGTAGTTTTATTGGAGAGATTTCTCAAACGTTACGACCTAAGGGATATCTCACAATGGTATCGGTTCCAGCTGAGTTTGAAAATGATCCTACTAATAGCTGGTCAGGTGCCTTCGATTACAAGGAATTAGGCAAGCATGCTGATTATATTCAAGTTATGACTTATGACCAGAATGGTCCATGGGGACCTTCTGGACCAGTAGCAGGTAAAGATTGGATGGAGGCTGCCATTCAGTACACTATATCTGAAATTCCTCTTCAAAAAGTAATTATTGGAGTGCCAGCTTATGGATATAATTGGAATGAAACGAAGAAGAATGGAGATATTATAGCTTTAAAAGATATCCCTGCTTTGATTGCTTCAACAGGCGCTAAACCAGAATGGGATGAGTCTTCGTCTTCAATATCTCTCCGCTATCAGGCAGATGATGGTTCAAAACATGTGGTTTGGTACGAAAATGCAGCAAGTATCCAGGAAAAAACTCATTTAACAATAAAGTATAATCTCGCGGGTATCTCCATCTGGTCTATGGGAACTGAAGATTCAGGGTTCTGGCAAGCCATATCAGCTGGATTGAAAGAGTAAAGTATAAGATGAGTTGGTATTGATCATCTAAGCTAATAGATGAATAGATTTTGATCCTTGCATATTCGCAAGCATCAAAATCTATTTTTTTTATAAATCAATTGATGGAGCAGTATTTAAAACAATTAAAGTGAATTAAACCAACGTATGATGTGGTATTCATAAGGCTAACAACAATGATTTATACACGTTTAACAGACTGTGTTCAAAGGGGAAAGTCGAGGGACAAGAACATTGTTCCATTTAAAGTCGCTATATAGCGATTTTTTTGTTGAACTGAAGTACAGAGTGAACAACACTGGAGATATTTAGCTAAGAAGTAATTCGAGCAAAAAATTAGAATGAACAGTTTTACCAAACCATTTAACACTTTCAAGCAATGCAATTATATCTTCATTCCCTATCATTATAAGTAAACGAAGTGACGCAGGCAGCCGGCAAAAATCCACTTTTCTTATTAAATCTTTCGTTTTGTATCCTCTTAATTACTTGACAAAAGGTAACTGGTTAGATATTTTAATACATAACTAGTTACCTATTTTGGAGGTGGAAATATTGGAATTTCCAATGGAAAAAAAAATCACACCTAAAGCCTATGTTTATGGATCAATTTTCACATTGTCTAACCGTTTGCAACTTTTAGGTGATAGAAGATATAAGGATCTTTCATTAAAACAAGCTTTTGTGTTGTGGAATATTTCTCTTTATGATGATTACTTTCTTAACCTAAAAGATATTGCTCAAATTGTCGGTACTTCGAGTCAGAATGTGAAAAAAATCATAGATATTCTTGAGAAAAAAGGTTTTGCTACAGTAGGAAAAGATGAAACTGATAGAAGGAGTTTACGTGTTGCTTTAACATCTGAGGGTAAAAAGTATTACTTGGAAAGAGGTAAGGAGGAAGAACAGTATATAGAGGAGTTATTTACTGACTTCGATGATGAGATGCTTATGGGATTGTATCAAGGTCTATATAAACTTATGGAAAAAACAGCTCAAGAACAAGGGGGAAAATAATATGGCAGTTTATCTGAATGAAGTATCGCGCACCTTTGGTGAGTATTTACTAATACCAGGTTACTCATCTGTAGAGTGTATACCGGCAAATGTTAGCTTACAAACACCCTTAGTGAAATTTAAAAAGGGAAATAAACCTCCTATGTCTTTGAAAATTCCTATGACATCAGCAATTATGCAGTCTGTTTCTGATGATACAATGGCAATATCTTTAGCAAAAGAAGGTGGACTTTCGTTTATTTACGGATCACAATCTATTGAAAGTCAGGCACAAATGGTTGCTCGTGTTAAAAGTTATAGAGCTGGATTTGTTGTTAGTGATTCAAATATATCTCCTGAAGCTACTTTAGACGAACTGTTAATGTTAAAGAAGAAAACAAATCATTCGACTGTAGCAGTAACAATTGATGGAAGTTCTAGAGGTGAATTAGTAGGCATTGTAACTAGCAGAGATTATCGAGTTAGTCGGATGACTTTAGACACTAAAGTTAAAGATTTTATGACACCGTTCGAAGAAATAATCTGTGGTAATAAAGATACCACATTAAAAGAAGCGAATAATATTATATGGGAACACAAATTAAATTGTCTTCCAATCATTGATGATGAACAAAGATTGATTTCGATGGTGTTTCGAAAAGATTACAATACTAATAAGAATAATGAGAATGAGTTGATTGATGAATCAAAAAGATATATGGTTGGTGCAGGCATTAATACTAGAGATTATGCTGAACGAATTCCAGCATTACTTCAAGCTGGAGTAGATGTTCTTTGTATTGACAGTTCCGAAGGATTCACAGAATGGCAAAAGATTGTTCTTGAATACGTCCGGAAGAATTATGGTGATACCGTAAAAATTGGGGCAGGAAATATAGTTGATAAAGAAGGTTTCCGTTTCCTAGCCGAAGCTGGTGCTGATTTTGTAAAAGTAGGAATTGGCGGCGGTGCAATTTGTATTACACGAGAACAAAAAGGCATAGGGAGAGGTCAAGCTACCGCATTAATTGAGGTAGCGAAGGCTCGTGATGAATATTTTAATGAGACAGGAATCTATGTACCAATTTGTTCTGATGGAGGTACTGTACACGATTATCATATTACATTGGCGCTAGCTATGGGAGCAGATTTTCTAATGTTAGGCAGATATTTTGCCCGATTTGATGAGAGCCCCACTAAAAAAGTGAATATAAACGGTAATTATATGAAGGAGTATTGGGGAGAGGGAAGTACAAGGGCAAAAAATTGGCAAAGATATGACTTAGGCGGTGACGAAAAACTTTCTTTTGAAGAAGGAGTTGATTCGTTTGTACCCTATGCAGGAAGTTTAGAAGATAATGTTGGACTTTCTTTAAGCATAGTACGTTCAACAATGTGTAATTGTGGTTACCTGACAATTTCTGAACTACAAAAAAATGCTAAGATAACCTTAGTTTCTTCTACAAGTATTGTTGAGGGTAGTGCACACGATGTTCTACTTAAAGATAGTCGTCAGATATTGTAACACATCATTGTTAGCGAATCGTTCACTGAATAAATTAGATTTTTATATAAATGAGATGTAGCTTATATATGTTAGAGAACTGTGATCACAGTTCCTTAAAGTGTCGAGAAAGTCTTAGGGACTTTCTCGACACTTTATTTTTTATTTGGGGGACTCGAGAGACCGTAGAAGAGTAATTAATCCAGAACCCCAACCATTTCGTGTCACGGGACAAGAGCATTGTTTCGTTATTTGGCAACATCATATAGTTGTATTGCGTTCATTTAAGTGAGTACTTTAAAGGGGAGGATTATAATAAAAGTAAAATATTTATATTTTATTCTCAACATTATACTGATTATTCTAACATCAGCTTGCTCCAGCAGTTTGACTAGTTCAGGTTCACAGGAGGATCTTACTGAACCTTATCGCGTAGCGTTGGATGAAGTGATTTCAAATGATACAGCTCTTAATGCCGATATGGAGTACATTTCTCTGGTTTGGGAAGATGGAGTTATTTTGAAAAGTTCTGATAAACAAGTTATTGAAGAATACTTACAAAAAGAATATAACATGAAGATTTATAACTACACCTATGAACAATTAATAGAGCAAAAGTTATATGAGCAGGGGAAAACGATGCTTAAAGGCATTCTTCTAACCATTGAAAAGCAGAAGCAATCGATCAACGTAGATGAGATGACTATTGAGGTTGGTAAGTATCGTGCAAACGAGGGATCAATCTCTTTAGACATGAAACTTGCTTACCGGCAAGGGCAATGGAACGTCGTTGAATATGCTATGATCAGAGAAAGTTAGGGAACTTTATGTCAATGTACAAAATGTACATACTTCACGCCATCCGATCTGGGAAAAAAGGAGAATACCCCCTATGAAATCATCACCGAAGGAGTCTTATGTGTCTCATGACACTCGCCTTACCCGCTATGCTATCGTGTCCACAACCGTAACATTGCTCAGTGATGAACAGCTTCGAGAACGAGTAGAAGATGCTACGGGTCTTGATACTGGCATTGGTGGTGCAACGGCTTTGATGCAGATTGAGGAAACGCCCATCTTCGTGAAAATAATACCACTTACGGAAAAAGAAAGGCTCACTGAAAATGCCATGTCCACGGAAAACGTGTTCAAACTTCCTCCATATTGCCAGTACGGCATAGGTTCTCCAGGTTATAGTGTGTGGCGCGAGGTTGCAGCCCATACCATGACCACCAACTGGGTGCTGGCAAATCACTGTGCGAGTTTTCCGTTAATGTACCACTGGCGGGTGTTAAAAAGTCCAGAACGACGAACTCCAATCTCTGATGAACTGAGCGATGTTTCCCGTATGGTTGAGTTTTGGGATACTTCAAAAATGCGTGACCGTATTGAGGCACTTGAACAATCCGAGTACAGTGTTGTACTGTTCTGTGAGTACATTCCCTACAACCTGCACGACTGGCTTTCCGAACAGATTGCTATTGGTGAGAGTAAAGCCGCTTCAGCACTATCCATGGTGGATTTGAATCTGCGATCCGCTGTCTCCTTTATGAATGCAAACAAGTTACATCATTTCGATCTTCATTTTAAGAATGTTTTAACCGACGGAAACCGTGTTTATATTTCGGACTTTGGTCTTGCGACCTCTTCTCGGTTTGAACTGTCCGATTCCGAATTGAATTTTCTTGAAGCGAACAAGACTCATGATGGGTGTTATGTGGTAACAACGTTAGTGAACTGGCTTGTAACGGCATTGGTTGGCATGGTAAACCGAACTGAACGTATAGACTACATACGCCGTTGTGCTGAGCGCGACGAGTTGCCAGAGCTGATGGATTCAGCAGCAAAGATTATCATGCGGTACGCTCCAATAGCCGTAGTGATGAATGATTTCTACACCAATCTTGTTTCGATGAGCAGAACTACGATTTTTCCAGTTGAGGAGATTGAACGGATCTGTAGTAGTAAGACTAACTAGACCAGATGGAATTCCAAAGAAGAGGTAGAGATGATGAATACATTAAAATGGCTTCAAAACTGGTATTATGAAAACTGTAATGGGGATTGGGAACATTCATATGGTGTGAAAATTGATACAGTGGATAATCCCGGTTGGTCTGTTGAAATCAATTTGGCGGAAACTTATTTAGAGGATACGCCATTTGATTCGATAGAAGAAGAGAGAAGTGATGAAGATTGGTTCTACTGCATTGTGAGGGATGGAGTATTTCATGGTGCAGGCGGAGCAACGAATCTAGAAGAGATACTAGTTTACTTTAAAAATTGGGCTTCAAGCATAGAAAGATGATAATTACGGAAGTTATCGATGTGTTCTATCGCGCTGCCCTAATCTTGTTTTAGGACACTAGTGCCAAATAAAAAAACAATAACATTACTGATTTGATGATTATTCAATAAAGTTTCGACTGCATTACACCTATACGACTTCAACTGGAAAAATTAAACCGACCCCTCCGCTATTTTTAGCGAGAGAGGCCCGTTACTTGTCAATTGCAGTACTTATATGTTGTGCATGCCATCCAAAACAGCGATCATGATGAAGAGTCGTTACTAGGCGATCTGTCAATTTTTTTGGTTCGTTCCGCCAGTTCAGTTATTGACTTAATATCTTGATCAGTTAATAGATCTAGAAAATACTTGCGTATTGCCTTTGAGACTATGGGAAGGGCTTCATCCAAGGCTGACTTTCCGACGGGAGTAACAATGACTTGCACACCGCGATCTGTGTCCAGTGGTTTTCTCAGAACTAGACCTCGTTTTTCCATACGCGTTAGATGATGAGATAGTCGGCTCTTATCCCAGTCCATCGAGTCAGCTAATTCCTGTTGGCGAAGTTTTCCATCCCCAAATTGGACTAAACGATCTAATACTCCAAAATCACCTTCTGATAGTCCTGTATATTCAGACATTTCTTTTACAACGTGGCCAAAGACTCGTTTAAAGGAGCCTTTCCATGTATTCCATAGTCGCATTTCGTCTTCGTTTAGTTCATTAATATCCATGCCAATATAATACCATGGTTAACACGTCAACCACAAGATGGTACAGTTTGTTTTGTTAGTTGACATATCAACCAAGGGAATTGAATTTGTCTTTAGGTTGATATGTCAACCTATGAAAATTATAAAGTTCTGCAAAGGATGTAAAGGAAGGAGTGAAAAATGCATAAACCTGTCGCCTTGGTCACTGGGGCAAACAAAGGAATCGGGCTTCAAATAGCGAAAGATCTCGCGTCACAAGGCTTTGCGGTACTCATCGGCTCGCGCAATCTCGAAAAAGGGGAGGCTGCAGCGAAAAGTATCGGTGAAGATGCTCGTGCTCTACAGCTCGACGTCACGAATCAGGATTCCATCTCAGCTGCTTCAGCACGTATTCGCAGCGAACTGGGCTCTCTTGACGTGCTTGTTAACAACGCGGGTATATCATCCGCAGGTCTGCCAGGTAGGCCACTGGAGGAAGTTGGAAGGTCCGCTCCCCAAGCATCGCGTCTCTCGACGAGATACGCACAGTTTTCGAAACGAATGTGTTCGGTGCCTTGCTTTCGCAATCGAACTTGAGTCCACAGGAATTAAGGTCAATGCTGTATGCCGGAGCTTCATCGCAACGGAATTTAAAACAATTTTGAGGGCACGGGCACCGTCCAACAGGCTGCTCGTCATCCTGTGCGCCTTGCTATGCTCGGCGAAGACAGGCCGACGGGAACGTTCTCAAATGAGATACGCCAGTTCCTTTGGTGATTTAATCTCTAGTACTGACTCACCAGAAGATCTACAGATAATATAAGGCGTAACGCCTACAAATATAAGGAGTGTGTTATTAAATGGAATATGTGAAACTGGGACAAAGCGGTTTGGATGTTTCGAAGTTAAGTCTTGGAACCATGAGCTTCGGCGTACCTGAACGCGGCAATACCCCATGGTCATTGGATGAAGAGGACAGCAGAGCGATCATTAAAGAAGCAGTCGAAATGGGCATTAATTTTTTTAGTACTGCTAATATGTATTCGGATGGAACAAGTGAAGAATTTCTTGGACGTGCATTAAAGGATTTCGCCCGTCGTGATGAAACCGTCATTGCTACAAAGGTATTTGTTCCGATGCGCAAAGGTCCGAATGCAATGGGACTTTCCCGTAAAGCCATCATGACCGAAATTGATAACAGTCTAAAACGGCTTGGAACGGACTACGTCGATTTGTACCAGATCCATCGGTGGGATCCTAATACACCAATCGAGGAGACAATGGAGGCTCTTCACGATTTAGTTAAGGCGGGAAAGGTTAGATATATCGGAGCATCCTCCATGTTGGCATGGCAATTTGCGAAAGCGCATCATGTCGCGGAGCGCAATGGCTGGACACGTTTCGTTTCCATGGAAAATAGACTCAACTTGCTTTATCGGGAAGAAGAAAGAGAAATGCTCCCCCTTTGCAAAGATGAGGGCGTTGGCATCACTCCTTACCTGCCTTTGGCGGCAGGCCGGTTAACCCGGGACTGGAATGAGCAGACCTCGCGATCCGAGAACGACCAAATAGCAAAAGCGTTGTTTATTAAAACGGAAGAAGCTGATCGCAAAGTTGCTGAAAGAGTAGCAGAAGTTGCCGCTAACCGAGGGATTCCGCGCGCACAAGTTGCTCTTGCATGGTTGCTGCAAAAGGAAGAGGTCACAGCACCAATAATCGGTTCGACCAAAATCAGCCATCTCGAAGATGCGGTTTCGGCGTTAACGGTTAAATTAACGCCTGAAGAAATTACCCGTTTAGAAGAACTTTATATACCACATCCATTAGTATAAATTGGACATTTATCCTTTACTGATATACCGTCCTGAATCGACATGCTCATCAACATTGATTCTGTAAGTTAAATCTTCTGAAATAAACTCTTCTTGGATACGATCCTTGAAGAGTTTATTCGCTTTTTCGATGTGAAAAGCAGTTTGAAAACACTTGGGAGCCGACTAAAAAAAGGTAAACCTGGTTTCAGGCACACCTTATAGTCAAAATTCCGAGGAACTTTCTGGAATAACCCCTAATCTATTGAACATGGCTTGGGTAATCGATAGCGCAAAAAATACGGTTAACAATTAACACGAGGTCCGCTGTATTAGAGAGGGTTTTTCCATTTTGCGGAGATTAGAAGTGAAAAGGATTGTATCTTTCGGGCATAGAAGGCACGCAATTACTGAGTGCCTTTATTTATGATTGCGTATCAATCTAATTTATGCCCGAAAAAAAAGAGTACATAAATAATTTTACTAATTAATATTTTTACTTTTCACATAATTTATTTTTTTGACTAGAACAGCACCTCAGTTGATTTACAGTTCCAGTATATTATTATCGAGACCGTAAATGTTCGCGGCGTAAAGTCCGTTTTGCCGACCACAGCCTCCAACCCGTAAGTACTGCAGCTACTAAGCATATTGAAGCGGATGTCATGAAAACCACGTGCATGCCCGATAGAAAAAGATCGGGGCGGCCCGGCACAAGTCCTGTAACCCTACGACCAGCCAAGTTGCTCATAACACCAAATAGGGTAGTAGTAGCAACCGTAATTCCCACGACCATGCCCATATTGCGGACGAGCGAGTTAATGCTCCCTGCAATTCCGAGCTGGGTTTTGGGCACTTTCGACATTACCAACGAGTTGTTCGGTGATTGAAACAAACCGCTGCCGAGACCGAGCATACCAATCCAACTCCCAACCAGAATGATAGAGCTGCCGCTATGAAGTCGTGCAAGTCCGACTTGAGCGATAACCATCACAATGAGTCCTGCAAAAGTGAGCAGCTCGGAACCAATTTTGTCCGATAGTGCGCCACTGAGTGGAGCTACGATCACCATGACAATCGGAAACAGCATTAGCAAGAGCCCAGCATGGGAGGGTGTAAGATTCAAAATACTTTGCGTATAGAACGGTGCGATGATGTTAAAACAAAAGTTGGCCACAAATACCAGAAAGCCGCATAAAATGCTTAAGCTGAACAGCGGATTTTTAAACAGGGTAAGCTTTAGCATGGGTTCTGGTTTACGAATCTCAACGAAAAGGAAAATAACAAAAACAATGGCGGAGATGATTAATGCAGCGACGATCCGCATATCTCCATAACCGACCTGCTGCCCGAGCAGTAGACCTGAAAACAAAGCTATGATAAATAGAGGGAATAGCAAACCCCCGGCCTTATCAATACGGACCTTCAGTTTGGTGCGATCAGCAGGAAGTACCTTCCACCCAATCGCAATCGCGATCAGCCCAACCGGAATATTCACCAAAAATATATACTCCCAACCCAGTCCGGATACGATAAAACCGCCCAGGCTCGGTCCAGCTATACTGCCAAGGGAGACAAATGTCCCGATCAATCCCAATGCTTTTCCACGTTCTGTTGTTGGGAAGATGTCTGTAATGATGCCCTGGCTGTTGGCCATCGTCATCGCTGCGCCCAGGGCTTGGAGTAGTCGTGAACCCAGGAGAAGCGGCAGGCTGAAGCTGAACCCACACAGAAGGGAACCAAGCGTGAAAATAATCATACCCCATTTGAACACTTTAATTTTACCAACAATGTCTCCAAGCTTACCGAAAAAGAGGATCGCTGCACAAATGGTCATCAGGTAAGCGGTGACTATCCATTCCGCTTCAGCGACTGTCAGATCCATCCGCTTCGCGATAACGGGCAGAGCAATATTGACGATGCTGCCGTCGAGCGTCGACATAAATGTAAATAAATTCAGGACTATCAGGATGATCCAACGCCTTTTCTGGATAACTGGGTCATCTTGATAAGTAATGAAACGATTCTCGTCTTCCAGTTTCAGTTTCACTAAATAATCACTCCTTACTATCATCAAAAACAATTAGTTGCATTAGCAACTAATTTGGTTTTGATTATACTTTAAGTTAGTTGCGTACGCAACTTGCATGAGGTAAAATTTTTGGATACAAAAGATTTTAAGGAGGTACTGGGTTGAAGAAACCTTCGATTGGCAAAATGTTGTCCTACGTTCATCGTATTAACCAAAAAGAATTGGCTGGTATATTAAAACCATTTGATATCGGCGGGGGCGGGCACCACAGTTATCTTAAGGCGATCTTGTCGAATCCCGGGCTCAACCAGGACCAGCTCACAAATGAAGTGAAGTTCGATAAAGCGACTACAACGCGTTGCGTCAAGCAGCTAGAGGAGGCTGGGTACGTTTACCGTTCAGTGGATGCTCGCGATCGTCGTTCTTACCTGCTTTATCCAACGCAAAAAGCGAAAGATTTCGAACCTATGCTGAAACAGATTTTGGATGAGTTCAGCCTTCAGATGACGAATTGTTTGTCCGAAAGCGATAAACAGCAGTTTGCGGACCTGCTGAAAAAAATTTACGACAGCAAACAGGGCTAGATTATCAAGTTCATAGCAACTGACGCGGATATTGCCGGAAAAGAATGGATCATAACCACGATCGGGTATCTGGGACCCGAGTGATCGGTATCATGATCCCGGCTCTGTCAGTCGTAGCCACGATTTGCCTGATCGTACTGCTTGTCGGCATGTTTCCGGCCTGATTGAACGGGTTTGTAAAAAAAGCTGGGTTCGATCCGTTATACCCAGATTGGGTTTGTGGGTATATTAACTGCAATAGAGATAGCCCAAAATCCGCCCACACTAAATCCTAAAATAACTATGCTTGAGCTGAGCTTTTGGCGAGAAGGTAATATTAATGGTGAAAGTATTCCTCGATTTCAATAAAAATATTTTATTTTCAGTATCGTACTTAACGTGAAATTCAAACACAACAAATAAATGTTCCAGTATGCTAAATTCTCCGTCTCTTTAATTCCCTTTACATAGCAGCAGTTGATTCAGCTACATTGTTTTTCTTTGTCAGCGGCTTTTTCCTCAGTGTTCGATCATATAAATAAGGTTTTCCGTGATATTCCCATGCATTCTTTTGCTTCTCCTTTTTATGTATATCAACTTTTATCTCCAAATTAGCAACATGACTCTGGAATTCAGAAGCAATTCGTTTACACCATTTTAGCCCACTTTCTTCAGATGCACTAAAATGAACGCGTAAAAGAAATCCGTTAACCGTTAATTCAAACTTATATAAATTCATATTATGTATCCTTTCTAAGTAGAAATATAATCCAGAACAAAAACACTATAATAACATCATAACAGGAACGTACGTTCTGTTAAAGCGGTATTTATGTTAGCTGTTAATTGTTAGGAATAGGAGCATCGTTATTTCTCATACTCATAGCCACAATGCAGAAGTCCAATTGCTTATTGACTTTCCTTGTTCTTTATTACCGGGTACTCGAGCATGTCCGACTTTTGTAGCGGCTGGGAAGATTAGGGTTGGTGAAAGAAGAGAAAGGTCAGGGGGCAGGTTAGTATAAAAATGGCTGATTTCTCCAAATGACGTTAGAATGGTTATAAGCCAATATTAGAGGAGGAAATCCATGCTTGATATTAATCGAATTAAAGAGCGTATTCCCCATAGATATCCCTTTCTTTTGGTCGATAGAATCTTAGAAATCGTTGAGGGAAAGAAAGCTGTTGGAATCAAAAATGTGACTTTCAATGAACCTTATTTCCTTGGTCACTTTCCCGATTATCCTGTCATGCCTGGAGTCTTGATTGTAGAAGCACTGGCACAGGTGGGTGGTATCGCTATGTCCAACGTAGAGAGCAATAACCATAAGATAGGGTTACTGACTGGTATTGATAATTGTCGGTTCAAAAAGCAAGTAAAACCAGGGGATCAACTCCATCTGGAATTCGAAGTGACCCGAGCCAAGGGACAGATTGTCAAAGGAACAGGCATCGCAAAGGTAAACAATGAATTGGTTTGTGAAGCAGAAATAATGTTTGCATTTAATTCTATTGAGGCATTCAACTAACGGGCTGGTTAGCGCAAAGATATGATAAAATGAAGTTTAAAGATATTTAAAAGCAAGGTGGGATGTATGATGGTAATTCGCTTGGCAACATTGGAGGATGTGCCTCAGCTTGTTCAAATGCGTTGGGACTTCTCGGAAGAGGAAAGTGTGGATACTGCGGTCACATTTGAGGAATTTAACCAGGTTTGTAGTGAGTTCTTGGTGAAAGCTATCAAAAGTGGAGATTGGTATATTTGGATTGCAGAGATTAGTGGAAGTCTTGTCTCACATATGTATATGCAATTAATACATAAAGTTCCGAGGCCAGGGAAATCACCAGATCCTTATTACGGTTACGTTACGAATGTTTATACTCGCCCTGCTTTCAGGAATCTAGGTATCGGCTCAGAAATTCATAAAGCTATGGAAAAATGGTCAAAAGAAAATGAGGTTGAGTTTCTTATACTTTGGCCAAGTAGTGAGAGTGTAAAGTTTTATTCAAAAAATGGTTTTTCTCGATGTGAAGAAGCCATGGAAAAGCACTGGGATTGAGCAGTAGGTAAGAAAAATGAATAACAGCTGATCAAAAGATAGAGAGACTCCCTGACTGATTTTATGGAGGTGTGAGTATGAAATATAAAATTCCGCTCATTGAATTTTTCTAAAAACATTGACATGTGCACACGAATGCATATAATGAATTCAGGGGGTATGGCAATGGGATTAAATCTTGATCCAAATAAATGTAAAAAGCTGATAGAAGACAATATTGATATTGAGTTTTTTCGAGCGGTACTTGATCCAGTGCGGAGTGAGTTGTTAATTTTTCTTTCTGCAAATGGTGAAATGACAATCGGTGGTATTGCAGAATATTTTCCACAGAATCGTTCAGTTATTTCTCGGCACCTTGACTTCATGAGTCGTTTTGGTATCGTTCAAAGGAGAAAAGAAGGGCGAGAAGTTTATTACAAAACGAATAACAATTTCATTGTAGATAAATTTGAACAAACAGCTAACAATATGAAAGCACTCATGAATTTGCAATAATGCAGTGCTTTTTATATTAATATATATATGCATTGGTACGCACGTATACACGATAAAGATGTTTATTTTAATTCAATCAAAGATGCATGATTTGGATTATCGGAATATGAAGTGAACTTGCAGGGTACTTTTATAACTTTTCCTCTGTTGACATTCAGATAACATCTAACAATATGAAAGCACTCATGAATTCGAAATAATGTAGTGCTCTTCATTTTAATATATATATGCATTTGTACGCACGTATACATGAGAGGAGTTTTTATTTTGACACAATCAAAAAGAAAATGGTGGGTTCTAGCCACGGTTAGTTTGACCGTATTTATGGCCATGTTAGACATTACAATTGTCAATGTTGCATTACCAGATATACAACAAGCTTTTTCATCGAGTTTTTCAAATCTCCAATGGGTGTTGAATGCCTATACTTTAGTTTATGCGGCAATGTTGTTGCCAGTTTCAAAATTAGGCGACATTATCGGACGTAAAAAAGTCTTTTTATTAGGATTGGGTATTTTTATGATTGGCTCTTTAGCCAGTGGATTGGCAAACAGTGATATTTGGTTAAACATCTTCCGTGGATTTCAAGGAATTGGTGGCGCAGCTATGATGTCATTATCATTAACGATAGTTACTTCTTCATTTCCTGAAAATCAAAGAGGACTTGCACTAGGTATTTGGAGTAGTGCCGTTGGGCTTGCTATTGCCGGTGGTCCTTTGGTCGGTGGAGCATTAGTCGATGCTTTTGGTTGGAGATCTATTTTTCTTGTTAACATTCCAGTTGCGATTGTAGCAATTATATTAGGAATGTTTGTGATTAAAGAAAGTGAAACAAACAAAAATGGACGAATTGATATTTGGGGACTGATTTTCAGCACAGCGATGATTTTTACGATGATTTTAGCCTTAATTCAAAAGTCAGTGAATGGAGATTACGCATGGACTGATTGGCACATTTTAAGTCTACTTGGATTATCACTTATTTTACTTATAGCTTTTATCATTACCGAAAAAAAAGTAGAACAGCCGATGATTGAATTATCTATTTTTAGAAATTGGACATTTAATGGGGCTAATATCGCAGCTTTTGTATTAGGTGCTGGACTATATGGAGGCTTTACCTATTTAACCATTCTTATGCAAAATTACATGGGTTACTCGGCTTTTGATACAGGTGCAAAAATGTTACTCATTAGTGGTTTTACGATAGTTCTTGGTCCAATTGCAGGAATTATCTCGGGGAAAATTGGTAACCGTTGGTTAGTTAGTGGAGCACTATTGATCGGTGCAATCGGAATATTTGTTATGCGTTATATGATCAAAGCTCCGTTTGAGTGGAGCTATCTGATGCCTGGTTTTATTCTTTTAGGTATTAGCAATGCTCTAGTTAATCCACCTATTACTAATGCTGCTATGAGTTCAGTTGATAAAAAGTATGTAGGTATGGCTTCTGGTATTTTAAATGTCTTTAGACAAGTGGGTATTTCCTTTGGTGTTGTAATGCTTGGAATTAAATTAACGGAAGGTTATAACGCTTCATTGAACACAAGTATCATGAATTTAGCCAATATTCCTACCGAGTTTAGAAATCAAATGCTGGATGTTTTCCATAAAGCTGGAGCTTTTGGAGGTTCACAAGTTTTTGATAGCAAGCAAGCTGAAGCATTTAAAGCTATGCCAGCTTTTGATGAAATGAAGTCACTCGTGTTTAATGCTTTTAATTCAGGTATGCAAAATGTAACACTATTGATTGGTATTTTCTTAATAATTGGTACATTCGCGAGTGCAATTTTGATTAAAAACAAAAAGAATACACAGAACGGGAATTAATCTTCCTTCGAGAGACTCGCAATGGAAATGATGAATCCTTAGTTTTACTTTATTAAGAGGGAGATTAGAAATGAGAACAATACTGAAGTTTAGATGGCTGGTACTTGCGGTTTGGCTGATTGCAACGGTGGGACTGATGGTTACCGCACCGGGGATGCAGGATCTGGTACGAACAAAGGGGCAGATTAATGTTCCAGATGGGTACTCCTCGACCGTAGCCCGCGAATTAGAAAAAGCCATTGGAGAGAACGACAGCTCTGGCACCAGCAGCGGAATGCCAACTGTGCTTGTGTTCCATAAGGATGGAGGGTTGTCAGCTGAAGACCTTGCAGAGGTGAAGGGCGGTATCAACAAGCTTAAGAGCGATGGGAAATCGATCGGCGTGTTGTCGGTCACGACCCACTTTGATACCAAAGGGCTGGCAGAGCAGATGGTATCAAAGGATGGCAACACCATCATTGCCCTCGTGAATGTCGAGGCCGGCGACCGTGAGATCTCTGAGCTACACAATGGCCTATACGAGGCGATCTCGGACGTAAAAGTGGAGCATTATTATACGGGTAACTGGCTGATTTCCGAGGACGTTCTCCAAAGCTCGCAAGATGGACTTAAGAAAACAGAATTCATTACACTTGGTTTTATTCTAGTTATTTTGTTCGTAGTATTCCGTTCGGCCATCGCACCGTTCGTGCCGCTTGTAGCGGTAGGATTTACTTATTTAATTTCGCAGTCCATTATTGCTTTTCTGGTCGAATACTTCGACTTCCCGTTGTCTAATTTTACGCAGATCTTTTTGGTCGCCGTATTGTTCGGTATAGGAACCGATTATTGCATTCTGCTCATCAGCCGCTTCAAGGAAGAGCTTAAGCATAATGGCGGTGATACGACGGAAGCGATCGTCAATACGTACCGTACAGCAGGAAAAACCGTATTGTTTTCTGGATTAGCTGTATTGGTCGGTTTTTCGGCTATTGGCTTCTCTACGTTTATGCTTTATCGTTCGGCGGTTGCCGTTGCGGTCGGCGTAGCTATTTTGCTCATCGCATTATTTACGATTGTACCGTTCTTTATGGCGCTGCTCGGAAGCAAGCTGTTTTGGCCGGCAAAAGGTTCTTTGGAGCATAAGCCAAGCAAGCTATGGGGAGCGGTCGGCAAATTTTCCTTGAAACGTCCATTATGGGCGCTCATTATATTAGCTGTCATTATTGTCCCGTTCTTAACAGCTTATAAAGGCACGATCTCTTTTAATTCGTTAGACGAGATTGGCGATAAATACGATTCGGTTAAAGCTTTTAACATCATATCAGACAGCTTCGGCCCAGGGGATTCACTGCCGACAACTGTAATTGTCAAAACCGATAAGCCGCTGGATACACCTGAGGGGCTTGCTACGTTGGAGCAAGTAAGCCGAGAACTGGCAAATACGCAAGGCGTAAAAGCCGTGCGCAGCGCTACTCGCCCTACAGGCGAGGTTATGGAGCAATTTCTTGTCTCCGATCAAGTGGTGTCTTTGGAGGATGGCCTTGGCCAAAGCGGCGAAGGCTTAGGTAAAATTGGGGATGGGCTGTCAGAAGCAAGCAGCGCCTTGAATGAAAATGCACCAAAATTAAATGAGGCAGCAGATGGCGCCGGGCAGCTCGTTTTAGGTACCAATAAGCTGAAGGATGGCATTGTGCAGCTTGGTGATGGCTTGAAACGAATCCAGCAAGGCTTGAAGGACGGCACGGTTGGTGCGGGCGAGCTTAGCAAAGGCCTGAAGCAAGCGCAGGCTAGTGCCGAGCAGTTGGCTGGCGCAAGCAAGCAGCTGCAGGCCAGCTATGATAAGCTGGGCGGAGGTCTTGGAACATTGACAGGTGCTTACACTGCCATTGCATCGGACCAAGCGAAGCTTGCGAGTGGTTTGTCAGGGGTCGAGCAAGGGCTTTCAGATCTTCAAGAGAGCTACCCAGAGCTGCAAAACGATGCAAATTACAAACAAGCGCTAAGCACACTGGCTCAACTGCAAGTGGGAGCTTCAAGCATTAGCGGCCAATTGAAACAGCTGAACGAGCAGCTTGCCGGCATTTCATCTGGCATGACGCAGGCCAATGCAGGCTTCTTACAGGCAGTAGAAGGACAGTCGTCACTGGCTGCGGGTCTTGGCAAGCTGGCAGCTGGACTGTCCGAGCTGCAAAAAGGGATTGCGCAGGCCGCTACAGGCCAAGGACAAATCGTCTCTCAGCTACCAAGCGTAACACAAGGATTTAACGAGCTGACCGATGTCCAGAAAGAGTTGCAAGCGGGCTTTGCTTCACTTAATGCTCAGCTTGGCGGGCTTACAACCGGCCTTGATCAGAGTGTAGATGGCTTGACTGAGGTAAAAGATGGGCTCGCTTCGGCAGGAGGCTACCTGAATGGCCTTGCCGGATCGCCGAATAAACAAATGACGGGCTGGTACATCCCGGAAGAAGCCATTGCGAACGAGGTATTCCAAACGGCGCTTGATGTGTATATGTCGGAGGATCGTCAAACAGCTAAGTTCGATGTTGTATTTGGCAGTAACCCCTACTCCCAAGAAACAATGGCGCAAATCGACGGTCTTGAAGCGGCTGTAAATCGCGCAATTCAAGGCTCTGCATATAGCGGCGCGCAGGTGGCGAGTGGCGGTATAACGAGCATGAACAACGATTTGAGCAACATATCGAAACAAGATTATTCGCGTACAGTTATTTTGATGTTGATCGGAATATCGATTATTTTGATCATTTTGTTCCGGTCGATCGTTATGCCATTGTATATGATAGCCTCACTGCTGATTACCTTTTATTCCTCGATGGCGATTGCAGAGGTCATATTTGTACGGCTGTTAGGCCAATCGGGCATCAGCTGGGCGGTTCCTTTCTTCGGCTTCGTCATGCTGGTAGCACTCGGCATCGATTATAGTATCTTCCTGATGGATCGGTTCAAGGAGTACCGCCATCTCTCGCCGCAGGAAGCTATTCTTGAAGCGATGAAAAACATGGGAACAGTCATTATGTCTGCAGCGGTTATTCTGGGCGGTACGTTTGCGGCGATGCTCCCTTCTGGCGTAATGTCACTCCTGCAAATTGCAACAATTGTGCTTTGTGGACTGTTTATATACGCTTTGCTCATGCTGCCGCTATTCATTCCCGTTATGGTCCGTACGTTCGGACCAGCGAACTGGTGGCCTTTCATGGGCCGCAGGACGAATGAGGAGCAAGAGACTCGTGCACGCGACGGGCATCAACTGAAGGAGCAGCATGTCTCCCATGATTCCATGCACTAAATAATAGAAAAGGATTGTCTGTTTGCTTAGAGATATTCTTAGAACTTCAAAAAAAAAATTCTCTATTGAGTAAACCTAAATTAAATAGATCGGTAGGTAGATTAATTTGGAACATAATATGATCATAATTGCTCAAGGTTTAGCCGAAGAACTACAACGTGGAAAGATCCGTCATTTAGAGCAAGGGTATATGACGGATGCTGAACGTGGGTGGTCTGGTGCGGATGTACGTCGTATAGAGGTTACTTATGAAAATGGTCAAAAGGAGAGCGTAATATTTAAAGAAGCTGCCCTAAAAGAACGCATGGCAATGAAAACGTTAACTGACCAGGGCCATCAGAACACACCCGCCACTTTTTCACTAGATCTAGAAACAGATGAGCCTAGATGGATGGCGATAGAAGATTTGGGTAGTGTTAAATCTCCTCCGCCTGGCGTAGACTGGTCGCCAAGAGTTGCGGAGGCATTAGCCAGAATCCATGCCCTTAATATGCATAGAGGTTCGGAGATGCTGTGGCTCCCCCATGCTGACCGTCATTATTGGGAAAGTTATTTAGTTACACAAGTGTCTGTGGACCATTTTCAAACGCTTATAGAGCAGAACCCCGAATTTTACAGGGAATTTGGCGCGTATCTGCCATTATTACGTGAAAAAGC
This sequence comes from Paenibacillus sp. RU5M, assembly GCF_900221055.1. Classification (NCBI taxonomy): domain Bacteria; kingdom Bacillati; phylum Bacillota; class Bacilli; order Caryophanales; family Paenibacillaceae; genus Paenibacillus; species Paenibacillus sp. RU5M. The sequence continues at coordinate 1,114,640 of NZ_OBQM01000001.1, forward strand.
CAACGCTTTTGCACGTGATATGGTGGCTTTGTATGATGAGAAGGAAAGCCTAACTCTTACGCATGGAGATTTGCAATCCGTAGACGGTTCCCACATCCATTATTACAATGGAAAACCCTATTTTATTGACTTCGGGTGGTGTTATTATGCACCCTTTTATATTGATCTGGCTAGTTATTTTAACCTTGAGGATGCCAAAATTTATTACAAGGAATTAATTGCAAACGGTATATCACTTAGCTATGATGATTTTTATGAAAGATTGAGGGCAGCATTTCGTTACTCTGGGTTGATATACTTATATCCCAGTATTAGACAATGGTCTCTCGGGCCTACTGAACTAACGGGTAAACGTCTGCTTCATATGTTGAAGATTATACTTACAGGCGAGTTTCCAGAGCGTAGGATTGATTACTCTAGCAAGCTTTTCTCAAAGCTGCTCAATGAACATAAGAACGGTACACTTCATAAGCTCAATTAAATTGTCTCATCATGAGATGCGATTTAGCAGTACGTTTGCGTCCCAACAAGCGGGGAAGCTACGGCACTCTAATCAAGATGAAACTGGACCCGTCCGGAGAAGTGAATAAAAGCTTTTACCAAAATCGAGCTTGAGCCGGGCGGAAACGCAGAATCGTCTTCGAGCTTGAAGAGAGAGAGACTTCTCATTTTTTTTCACATCACTTCATATGGTTATGGTTAGTATACTGATTCCCTCGTTTCACTGTGTCCTTCATCTTTCTTTTTGCGACAAGTATAGACAAAAACAGGAGGGAAGCTGAGGGGCACAAATTTAATTCTCTCAATATCGAATAAATCAGCCAATCGTTTCTTCATATGAAGTGAGTACTGGTACAACACTAACCTCCCTCCAGGTCGAAGCGCTGTATGCATCTGTGAAAGGATGTTTTGTTTCATTTCTCTGGAAAAATTAAAAAATGGTAGTCCGCAAATGATACTATCCAACTGATGCACATGTTCATGATTGATCCTTTTCAAAAGATAGGATGCATTCGAATGGAACATGAATTCAGGATATGTTTTCTTCAGATTACTCCTCATTTTGGGGTCTCTCTCAAATAAAAACACGATTGAAGATTTCGGTAATTTTGCTCTCATAAGACGTGTGATAACACCTGTTCCTGGCCCCAGTTCTGCAATGGTTTTAACTTCTTCCCATTGTACAGACTGGACGATTTTATGGGCTAGAAATTTGGAACTGGGCAGGACACTTCCTACTCGTTTGGGGTTCTTTAAGAATCCTTGCAGGAAAAGAAACGGTTCGGATGTTTTCAATGCGGTATCCTCCATTGTTGAATTCAATAATGTTTCACTTGATGTTGGCAGGCAAGCTTAACTGGAACGTAAATACGTTATGCGTATGTTGAAGCGTTAAGGTACCCTGATGTAACTCCGCAATATTTCTTGCAATCGAAAGACCCAAACCAGACCCCGTTTGAATACCTTCGCTGCTTCTTGAATAATCAACCTTATAAAATCGATCAAACAGCTTACTTTTTTGCTCTATTGTGAGCGGCTCACCTTTATTTTCGACTTTAATGATAATGTACTCATGACGCATACTCATTCGAATATGAATCGCACCAGGTTTCAAGGAATACTTCAGGGCGTTCATAAGAAGATTATCGATGGCCCGAGCAATCTTATAACTATCCACGCAGGCCATGATTGGGGAATCGCCAATCTCTTTCTCAATATGAATTCCATTCTCCTGAGCTAAAGGTTCAAATTCAAACAGCAACTGGTCCAATAGCTGATATAGGTCAACCTTTTTCAAATCCAATTGGGTATCTACTGAGGTTAGACGTGTGTATTCAAATAAGTCATCGAGCAGCTTCTTTAAATGCGTTGCTTTGTTATAGGTGTTCTGGATGAAGCGGTCATACTCTGCTTTGTCTTGAAATGATTCTGTTCTTAGAAGCTCAATATAGCCGATGATGCTGGTAAGCGGTGTGCGCAGGTCATGTGAAATGCCCGTGATCATGTCCATCTTGGATTTCTCCAGCTCGCGCTCCTTAACCATCTGCAGCTGCAACTGTTCAGTCATGTGATTAATGTTGGAAGCGACTCGCCCAAGTTCATCTTGTCGATTAACGGGCACCCGGTAGTCCAGATTTCCTTCTGAAATGAATTGCAATCCTTGCTCCAATGTAATGAGATCTCGTACAATTTTTCGTGTGGAAAATAAAAAAATTAACGTGAAAATTACGATGAAGATTGGTGTTAGAACATAAGGGAAAATGTAGAGAAGTGATGGCCATTCAAATCTTTCACTAATTTTTGCGGCTCCTATGATCAACATATTATTTACACCCACAGAGCCAACAAACGAAATTAATAAACTGATCAACATTCGATATAGGATGTTAATCTGTATCTTTTTTTTAAACTGTGGCAATCGTCTAATCAAGTTTATAACCCACTCCCCATACCGTTTTAATATACTGAGGTTCTCGTGGATTCACTTCCAGTTTCTCTCGCAGATTGCGAATATGGACCATAACCGTATTATCTGAATACCCGTAAGGTTCTTTCCATACGGTTTCGTAGATCTTCTCGGAGCTGAATACTTGTCCAGGATGGCTGGCAAGCAGCACCAGAATGGAAAACTCCAGTGGAGTTAGTGGAATGTCATTCTCCTTTAACTTCACGGAATGTTTACTTGTATCAATGACAAGGTCCTTGATCAGGATAAGTGAATTGAATTCTGCTTTGCCAATCAGTGTTTGGCGTCGTAGCTGAGCCTTAACGCGAGCTAGTAATTCTAACGGATTAAACGGTTTGACCATGTAATCGTCAGCCCCGGTAGTCAGGCCTGTAATTTTATCTATGTCCTCTTCTTTGGCGGATAGCATAATAATGGGAGAGGTTGATACTTCTCTTATTTTGAAGCAGGCTTTGATTCCGTCCATAATGGGCATCATGACATCCAGTATAACGAGCTGGACCGATGTAGTTTTGATAATATTTAGTGCTTCTTCACCATTGGCGGCTTCAATGACCTGATATCCTTCGTTACGTAAATAGACATGAATGACATCACGGATGTCGGGTTCATCATCAACAATGAGAACGGTACTCACAATCGAACACTCCTTTTAGACTGTTTTAAATAAAATTTTAAATCCTTATAGAGAGGATAATATCAGTGTAAACCATAGCCTGAGTTGTTTAAATTGTTTCCTTTTTGCGACAGACATAAACGAAGGCAGGAGGGACATTCAAGGGGACTAATTCTATCTTTTCGATGATAAACTTTTCGGATAGTGTTTTTTTCATTTGAAGTGAATATTGAAAGGCGATAAATAACCCCTCGGGTTTGAGCGCCTTATGGATCTGGTCTACCAACGTATTCCTCAATTCAGACTCAAAGTTGAAGAAAGGCAACCCGCTAAATACACAGTCCAGTTGCTCAACGCCCTCTTGCTTCATGGATTCCACTAATCGAGAGGCATCTGGATAACAGGGGAATGAAGGGTATTCAGTCTTCAGATTATTCCTCATCGTCTCGTTCATCTCAAACAATAACACTTGGGTCGAATCTTGTGCCTGTTGATGAATATAACGAGTGATGGCACCTGTGCCCGATCCGAGTTCGGCGACTGCTTTTACGTCAAGCCAAGGCGCTTGGTTCACCATTTTGTTAGCGAGAAACCGGGAACTGGGTATGATGCTGCCAACATGTTTTGGGCTTTGAAGAAAGCTTTTCAGAAATAAAATAGGTTCATTGGAATTCATTGTTTGTGGTTCCTCCGTATACGTGATGGTATGTTATCAAAATCGATCAAAATTTTAATAAATGAAGCATTGATAGAATGGGAGCGCCGAAGTAGATTCCCGCTGTAAAATACGTTATGGTCCAAAGCAAAGCACTGGAATATGAAATGAGAGCAAATTTCCGATACTGAACGCCGCTCAGTCCAATGACCAGAGGGAGAACATATCGCACGATTGGAATGAATAAACCGATGCACATCGCCCAATTGCCACTCTTATTCAGAATCAGTTCAGCCTTAACGAAGTGTTTATTATGTTGAAATCTGTGTTTTGTCTTGGGCCCAAATAACTTCCCTGCAAAATAAGCAAAGGTGATGGCAGTTAATAGTCCTGTTAAAATGCAGAAGTATGTGATACATGAATTGATAACACCCGTGTGACTTAAAATGGCACCACTGATAATCGTGATCTCATTCGGAATTGGAATGCCAAATGGCCCTAATGAGAAGGCAAAATAAAAAATCAGATATCCATACTGATGTAGTAGCTCTAAGATCGTATTACTGATCATTGTTTTGCCTCCTCTCTTGTCGATATAGAAATCATAATGAAAAAAACTAAGGAATTAATAAGCATAATTCTGAAGAAAATCTAAAGATTACATAATCAAAGCGATACAACTACGGTACGTTCAAGACAAAAAAGCCTTGCCAACTTACTGGCAAGACTTGATAAGGTGGATATATTCAGGAGTGGTGATCAAGTGGCACAGTCTCAACAATAATGTTGTTCGCATGATTTAATGTTACCGTGCCACCTTGCAGCTTAATCATATTTCTGGCGATAGCTGAACTACTTGCGTTTCTTTTAAATTCAACGGATTATCATGGGAAGAGAGCCACGCATGCCGGAATAAAAGCGAGCTCAGTTTGATTACCGATGTTGAGGATAACGCAACGAACAAAAGTTGCCTGCGCCTAATAGCTAGTTGGAAAAATATGAGAGGAGTGGAATGAGAAAGATGACAGCATCATTTTCACATGAGCCCAAAGGATACGAATGTCCATTCTGTTGTGTTTGGGGTATCGAGCGACCTAACCAGGGGACAAAACAAAGGGATATCATCTATCAGAATGAAAAGGTAACGGCTTTTATAGCGAGCAAATGGTGGCCAAACAATAAAGGACATGTTCTTGTTGTTCCGAATCAACATTTCGAGAACATCTTTGACCTCCCTGCGGATTACGCTGTTGAAATTCACCGCGCGGCGCAGCTCACAGCATTTGCAATGAAAAGTACATATGGATGTGATGGGATTTCTACACGCCAACATAATGAGCCTGCTGGCAATCAAGACGTGTGGCATTATCATCTCCATGTTTATCCTAGATATATGAATGATCAACTTTATCTGTCAAAGGGTTCTCAGTCCGATCCAGATGAACGCTCTCTCTATGCTGATAAGTTGCGTTCTTGGATAAAGAAAAACGATAGTTGATTCAAACACCTCATCCTTCCAAAAGTTTTGTACACTTACTATATAGACTGTTAAACTACATCAAAAGAGTTGATTTAATGTACACGGTTACTGTAGAAATTACTCAAGATCGAAGAAATAAATTGCTTGAATGGATAGCTTCACAAGAAAACGCGACAGGCGATTACAATAAGGGACTCCTGGCAGGGCTAAGATGGACGATAGATACTATTGGAGTTAAGGAACATCTATACTCTGAAGTGGCAGAAACATCTTCAATCCTGATCAATCAAGATTTTATTAATGAATGTACGGAGAAATTTGAAGAAAATTGGATAGATGAGGGTTGGAACAGTGGTTTCGCTTTGTCTATAATTGCGGTTTTGGATCTATTTGAAATTCAAGTTGTGGAATTTCCAACTCCCAAAAGGACTAATAAGTCTTTAAACTAACGGGAAACGATAGCTCTAGTTTAATTCTGCATTTACAAGGATTTCGTATAACTTTTTTTTGGTGTTACAAAATAAACAAATTCAGATTAGTGAGAAAAGGTGGAAAGAATATAGTATTAGTTCACCTAAAAAGAGATAGCAAGGGAGACTAAGAGTGCCTAAGTTGAAGTTAGGAGATATCTTCGCAATAAGACTTAATCAGGGTCGTTATTGTTACGGACAAGTTGTTTCTGAAGGAAGAATATCAGATTGTATGATTGTATATGATTTGGTATCAATGGAACACCCAACGGTTAGTGAAATCACCTCGAAACCCATCATTTTCTTAATACAGACTGTAAACTCTAGGATTGAAGATGGTATCTGGAATGTGATTGGAAATGGGCCAATACCAAGCATGACATTTCCGTTGTACAAAGTGGAAACTGAAGATGGATATATGTTGGTAGATCATAAGGGTGATGTTGTGAATGAAGATCCCAGTGCTTCGGAGATTGAAGAAGTCCCCGAACTGGAGTCTTGGTCACCTGTTAGTCTAGAAAAAGCAGCCAATGCTAGATTTATAACTGGAGAATGGGACACGTACTATAATGAGTTAATTTATACAAATTAGTTTATGTTCAATTTAAGCTTAATGGGCTCATTGCTCTCAAGTTTTTTAATTAAGGTAAATGTGTAACTCGATATTATAAGGATAACAACGATGTCCCTAAACTGAAAGACCAATTAGGTCATTTATCAGTTTTCGCGGGGCAAGAACATTGTTCCATTCAAAGTCGCTATATAGCGGCTTTTTTTGTTTTAAGGAATCAAGTTCTTGTCCAAAGCTGAGGACAAGAACATTGTGTCATTTCCGTTTTCCGAGTCCTCCAGTACTGCAAGGTGGAATTACAAAATTGTAAGGTAGATGTAAGTTGAATCGATAGCTTAGGCCAACCTGCCAGGATAATATTGGAACAAACGAAAATAGAAATTTTTTTAAAGGAGAATCGAGATGAGGCTGTTTGAGCTGTTGCTTTTATTGTCAAACATCGGCTTGTTTGCATTAACATTGTTATTAAAAAAAGGACGGCCCAGAATTCTGCTATTCGTTGCAAGCGGGATCGCCACTCTTTTATTGGTCATTCATTGGACGGTGGAAGGATACAGAGTTCAGCTATTTTTCTCATATTGCATAACGATCTTTTTTTTAGCCATTTCAGGTTATAGCTATTTTAGAAAAAAAGGCCCCCAAAAAATCCCGCGATTCATGTTGGGTTCAGCTTATACCGCTATAGCGGTAATGCTGGTCGTAACAGCGGGTCTCATGTATGCTTTTCCAGTATTTAATCTACCTGAACCGACAGGCGAATTTAAGGTAGGAACGCAAACTTTTCATCTCGTGGATACTAATAGGGAAGAGATTTTCGACAAAGCCAGAGAGGGTAAGAGAGAGTTGATGGTTCAGGTATGGTATCCGGTTAAAGTTGGCACCGGCAAGTATGCTCCCTTTATTCCCGATACTCCAATTTTACGTTATATGGCCGCGAACTATGGCCTTCCTGAGTTTACTCTTCAGCACTTGAAGTACGTATCCAGTCATGCTTATTCGGGGGCCGAGGTCTCCTCGGCACAGACTTCATATCCGCTGATCCTTGCAAATCCCGGCTTTGGCTCGTCCAGGTTCCTCCATACGTCGCAAGCTGAGAATCTCGCGAGTCACGGATATATCGTGGCAGTGATCGATCACACCTACAATACATTTGCAACCGAGTTTCCGGACGGTCAAATCACGACTAGCACAACCAACGTCTTATTCTCTCCCGATGATGATTACCGAACGGGAAGAGAAAATCGCGACAAGTTGGGAAAAGTGTTAACCGCCGATGTGGCGTTTACGCTGGACCAATTCGAGCTCATCCAATCTGGACAGATTCCAAGTCCTTTAAAAGGGAGGATTGATCTCGGTCATATCGGGGTGTTCGGTCATTCCATCGGCGGAGCGACGGCCTACGACGCTTCTTACGATCCACGAATCGCGGTCGGAATAGACTTGGATGGAGGGCTGTATCGACTGCGTGAAAGCGAGGATCTGCAAAAGCCGTTTTTGTTCATCAACTCTGAAAGCTATTTCGAAGAATTAAACAGGGTGATAAATAACCGGGTCTATACAGATGCAGAGCTTAACCGTAGGGGCTCAATAAGAGAGTGGAATGATCAAGTAACGGAAGATAAAAAGTTGGAGCTTGAACGGATGCGCGAAACGGTCGACGAAGGAGGACAAATCCTCTATATCGAAAATACAGAGCATTTGAATTTTACCGATGTACAGTTCATTTCTCCGGTTTTCAATATGCTGGGCATTACAGGAAAGATTGTGCCAGAAAGAGCGAACTCCGTTATCAATGCCTATATGCTGGATTTCTTCGATATGTATTTGAAGAATCAAGGCGGAATCTTAATGAAAGGACCGGACAGCCGTTTTCCGGAGGTGAAGTTCGTAACCTCGCTATTATAAATTACAAACAGGCTACCGATTTTGATATGCTATTACGTACAACTAGCTCTTTTTCTATGACCCAAAGTTTGCGATATAACCCCCATTAAGGCAGCAACGTTCACCAAAAAATGATTAGGGTAGGTGACAACCATGTTTCGTGAGTTTTCACATGAAGATAGGGTCATATTTGAAGTAAAAGCCGAAGATTATAATTATGAGCAAATCATACAGGCAATCGACTACATCTGCCCAGATGAATATAGTGAAGCAGAAATTACGAGCTACTATGAATGTTTAAATTTTACGAAAGACCAAATTGAAGTTAATTTTAGTCATGTATTTGGAAGTCCAGAGCTATATCAATTTGAATTGTTTCCATATGGCTCTCATTCAGTAGAACATTTGAGTCAATTAAGAGTGTGGTTACAAGTAATGGAGCAATATTTAAAACAATTAAAGTGATTTAAACCAACGTATGATGTGGTATTCATAAGGCTAACAACGTTGACAAAAATAGAAGGATTATTTAGACAGACGATGGTTTAAGGGAAGTGTCGAGAGACAAGAACATGATTCCATTGGAAGTCGCTATATAGCGGCTTTTTTGTTATGGCTTAAGCCAATTGAGTGCGTGAAACGAACTAAACAAAAAATCTCCCTGATCGGCAAAACCTCAGCCCCCCTTAGTAGTAAAATGATTATATCGGCGAGTCAAATAAATTTAAGTTGATATAAATTTTTTCTTCTTGGCAACAAAAGAATTGAAACATATTAAACCGGAGCGTGGAATTGTTTAATTCATGATCCGAATGGAACAGTATATTTTTAATAAATCCGTATTGACATGAAGAATGTATTGCTAAATTGATATTTTAATGTAAAATGATTCGCAAATAGATAAGTTTAATTTCAGCAAGACTTCTTTTATTTACAAGAGAGGTTGATACCGAATTTATGAGACGACTTTGGGCAGAGCACATCACTGAAAAATTCAATCGTTTGATATACAGCAGTTCATTCAAACAGAGAATTCGCTTATCCATCATAACTATGATAACGCTTGCAATTGGGGCGGTAGGCCTGACAACCTACTGGATTGCATCCAAAGAGCTCCAGAAAAATGCATTTGAGACTAGTCAAGAAACCGTAAACAAAACCACTCAGATACTGGATGATAAATTAACGGGGATCTCCAACTCCATTCGTTCACTGACTTTTAGCTATGCCTTCAAAGATATGATGCTGGATGTACAGAGTAATGATATCTCCAATTACTATGTGCATTTGTCAGAGCTCCAATATGTGTTTTCACAGGTTTATTTCAACGAACCTCTAATCGAAAGTATACTTATTGCCACGCCCATTGGAGATTTTTATCCTATTTCACAAAGACGTTCTCAGACACAATCCTTTTATGAATCCAGTATGTATTTCGATATGATTGAGAATTATGGAGGAAAGTGGATAAAAGGGCATTCTGATAAGTTTTTTTCTGGTAATAAGCGTGCTATTTCATTTGTTACAAAGGGAACTCAAGAGAATGTCCCCAATACAAATGTATACATTGTCGTGAATGTAAATGAGAGTGGACTAATAGGACTGGTTAACAAACATTCTTCGAATGATGACAGCGACTATTTTGTAATCGATTCCAATGGCGAGGAAGTCATCCGAACTTCATGGTCATCCAGCCATAATCTAATGAAAGATAAACCTTTCTTGTACAATGTATCTGAGAGCAATATGGGCTCTTTCTTTCATAATTTTGATGAAACGGATTACCTAGTCAATTACACAAGATCAACAGTTGTCAAAGATTGGAGCTTATTCGGTATTCAACAGAAGGATAAACTGCTTGAACAAATGAACGGTGTAAAGCGCACAACCCTTTATATAATGCTTTTCTTTCTGCTGTTCACTAGCCTTTTATCCAATAAACTGACGGCGCTGTTGCTAAATCCTCTATACAAGCTTCAACGACTTATGCGCGAGGTAGAGAATAACCGCCTGAATGTTCGCTTTGCCAGCCGTTCGTCCGATGAAGTAGCTCAGGTCGGTTTTCAATTCAATCGCATGTTGGATGAAATCAACAGACTCATTGATGATGTAAGGTTGAGCGAATCCGGAAAACGTAAGGCCGAGATGAGAGCTTTAACTGCGCAAATGGAACCACACTTTTTGTATAACACTCTTAATACGATTTACTGCAAATCCGTTCTAGGGGAAAATGAGGAAGTCAATGAGATGATTCTCTCCTTGTCCCAGATGTTTCAGCTTGGCTTGAGTGGGGGGAAGGATTGGAACACGCTGCAGGATGAATTGTTGCACGCACAGCAGTATTGTTTAATTCAACAAAAATGCTATGAAGGACTGTTTGTGTTTGAAGTTACTGTACTTGATAAATCTGTGCTGAACAGCCTTTTGCCAAAGATTCTCTTGCAGCCAATTGTGGAAAATAGCATTCAACACGGCTTTAAGGACATTACTTTTGGAGGTCAGATTCATATACAGGTGGACAGACAAAACAATTGGGTTCATTTGATTATTGAGGATAACGGTGCAGGCATGGATGCGGCTATGGTAAGTCAAGCGATGTTGAAGCCGCCTGTCTCCAAGAAGGGTTATGCTCTGAACAATATCGTGAATCGGCTCAACCTATTTTATGGAGAAGAAGCACGAATCGAACTTCACAGCAGTCCTGGCAAGGGATCGAGAACTGACATTTGGATTCCGATTAGAGAAGGAGAAGTTGAATCATGATAGAAGAACTCCAACGGATTAAATTATGCATCATTGATGATATTCGAAGTGTAGTCGATATGATTTCTCAGAAGCCGCCCTGGGAAGAACATCATATTGAAGTGGTTGGTACGGCACTCGATGGGGAGGAAGGCATTCGCCTAATCCAAGAGACCAAACCGGATATTGTTCTTACAGACATACGGATGCCCAAAAAGGATGGGCTGGCCATGACGCAAGAAATTCTCGTAAACGCTCCTTTTACGAAAATTGTCATTCTCAGCGCGTATACCGATTTCTCATTTACGAGACAAGCGATTCGATTAGGCGCATTTGATTTTGTAAAGAAACCATTCTCTATAGATGAAATCATTCAGGTCGTGTTGAAAGCAAAGGCAGCGATCGAAGAAGAATGGCGGGAGCAGAGCAAGGCGATAGAACTGAAGCAACATGTAAGAAAAAGCTTACCTGTATTGCAGCAGGAGTATTTGTCCTTGCTAGTTCATCATAGGACGAATGCTGTCGTAGCCTTTCAAAAATGGCAAACACTCGGCATTCAACTTGCTCCTCAGAATTTCAATCTTTTTATTGTGGAGCTAGACCGTTTTATGGACAAATATAAAGCACAACCCTCAAGGGAAGTGGAGTTGATCAGATTCAGCCTTCGAAATATTTTGGAGGAAACTATCACAGCTTTTAGCAGTGGTGTTGTTTTTAGTGAAGCGTTAAATCGGTTCATCTGTCTGATCAATTGTGAAGATATGAGAATCGCAGAGCAGATTTCTGAAGCATGCAGATTAAATATTTATCAATTCACGAACTCTACCATCTCAATCGGTATTGGTAGTTGTGTAACATCTATCGATGAATTACCGGATTCATATCAACTAGCCTTAAGTGCTCTGGCCTATCATTTTTATACAGATGGTAATGGTGTTAACAGTTATTCAAGTACATCCGATGATGAGAAAACCTTGCTTCATTATACTGCGTCCACGGAGCACGAGTTTTTAATGGCTTTGCGCTCGGGCAATCGAGAAAAATGCCGACTTATTCTGGAGCAGATCTTTAATGATTTATTGCAGCGAGATCCTCTTCCCAAACCGCAACAAGTCGAAAACCTTTGTTATGAGCTGTCATCCAAGATATGTCGAGTCATGTTAGAACAATTTCCGCCTGATCGGGTGAAGAACCTTGAGAAGCAGTGGAACCATGTAAAGCGCACAGGTGTGGTTACATTTCAGATTATGCGGGATACGGTAAAAGAACTTTGTCTTGAAGCGTGTTCGTGGATTGAGCACGAGCGTTCGGATGAAACGACCAAGTTGATCTATCAGGCGAAGGATTATATATGTGCCAACTTGCATTTAAATTTATCACTTGATTTATGTGCAAAGCAGTTCAATTTAAGTCCCGGATATTTTTCGAATCTGTTCAAAAAAGTGCTAAATATTTCATTTCAGCGATTCGTAATCCATCAAAGAATGGAAAAAGCTAAAGAAATGCTAATCAATGATTATCAGGTACAGGAGATCGCTAGGGAATTGGGGTATGAGCATCGACGTTATTTTAGCGAAATTTTCAAGAAGCATACCAATATGACACCATCCGAATTCAAATTATATAGTACAGGGAAGATCAGTCCGCCTGTGGATCTGGCCTATGATCAATCATAACTCGAAAGATAGCCTTGTTTCCGAAAGTTTCGGATGCAGGGCTAGTTTTTTAATGACAGATTCATAAGAAAACCTGCCCTTGATGTGTGGTTTACCGCATTATGTAAACGATTACAAGAAACTATAATGAAGAAGAAAGAGAATAACAGATAAAAAGGGGAGGTAATACGAATGAAATTAAACAAGAAATTTCTTATGTCTGCACTGTGTATCGTGCTCACGGGAAGCCTAGCGGCTTGCAGTAGCCCTAAGTCCACAGATAAAGGAGGAAGCGCAGCGGCTAAAACCAAGATCACCTACTGGACTGGAGACCGCCATGATTCTGAGTTCGTGAAAGAAACGATCGATAAATTCAATGAAACCAATAAGGATAACATCGAAGTGGAACTGGTTATCAAGGGAGATGATTTCGATCAAGCGCTGGATATGTCTTTTCAGACCTCAGAACCACCGGATGTCATTCGTGTTAAAGAAAACACCATACAGACCTTCTATAAAAAAGGATTCCTAGCTCCAATTGACGAGTTTCTCACAGATAAAATGAAAGATACATTTCCTGTCATGGAGGATCTGAACAGCTTCGATGGAAAACGCTATAGCTTGCCGAACTATGGGACAACGATGCGTCTGATTTACAACAAAGAGCTTTTCGCCAAAGCAGGTATTGAACAACCTCCGACTACACTGAATGAGTTGGTTGAGGCAGCCAAGAAAATTACGCAAGTGGGTAAATCAAACGGAGCCTACGGTTTCGCACAGAATTTTAAAAATCCTTCCAGTGCCTTGGGCCGATCTGCCCGTGTTATTGCAGAAGTAAGTGGTTACGGCGGATATGGTTATGATTTTAAGACAGCTCGATATGACTATAGTGGCTTTAAACCCATCATGGAAGCATTTAAGCAAATCAAGGATGACGGAAGTATGTTGCCCGGTGTCGAATCGCTTGATATCGACCCATTGCGCGCCCAATTCGCTGAAGGGAAAATCGGGATGTACTTATCCTTTTCTGCTGAAGCGGGAGTCTACCAATCTCAATTTCCAGCTAAAATTGATTGGGCTGCAGCACCTGCACCATCCATTGACGGAAATTTCAATGGTGCTTCTGGGTTCTTAGGGGGCCAATGGTTGGCAATAAGTTCAGAGACAGAAAATAAGGAAGAAGCCTGGAAGTTCCTGGAGTATATGTATAATGAATCTGTTCTTCAACAATATCAAGAGAAAGGCTTTGGCATATCCATGGTCCCTTCAGTAAGTGCTGTTGCAGCGAAACCGGAAGTTAAAGGTATAGAAGGTTTTCTGCCGAACAAGTACGACGGTGTCTGGCCGGTCTACCCTACAGTGCCGGTACACGGTATGAAATCTGACGATGCCTTCGTCAAGTACATTCTAAGCGGAGGTAATCTGGATACCATTATCAACGATTTGAATACTCGTTATAACGCTGCTTTGGATACAGCAATTGCGAGTGGAGAAGCGAAGGCCGAGCCTATTGCAGATTTCGATCCAGCGGAACTTGCAGGAAAATACGTAAAATAAAATAGAGGTGTTTAAAAAGGGTGGGGCACGCTCCATCCTTTCATTAAATCTTACAGAGATTGCAAGGAGTTGAGAGGATATGAATAAAGCAAAGAATCTAGCTTTTTCATACAGCTTTCTTTTGCCAAGCTATATTCTTACCATTGTTCTGGGCATCTACCCGATTATGTGGGCCATGAGATATATGTTCTACGATTACAAAGGGTTTGGGACTGCACGATTTGTAGGACTGGCAAATCTAGAACGCGTAATGACAGATCATCAGTTTTGGGATTCAGTATCCAACACGTTCGTTTATGCTGGAGGCAAGCTCCTGCTATCGATACCGCTCGCTCTGATATTGGCCGTCATCCTGAATTGGAAAATTAAAGGGAGAAATCTGCTGAGAGCTATTATATTTATGCCTACGATCATTAGTACAGCGGTTATGGCGGTCGTATTTTTCACCATTTTCAACTCGTATAATGGCATCCTCAATCAGTTCCTTCTGAAATATAAATTGATCGGCAGTGCTATAGATTGGCTGGGCGTTGATTATGCCATGCTGACGATCATCCTCGTTGCTGTATGGGGGGCGGTAGGCAATTATATGCTTTTGTTTCTAGCAGGGCTACAAAATATTCCCGAAGATGTGTACGAGAGTTCTGCTCTGGATGGGGCTAACAAATTCCAACAATTTCGTTACATTACCATTCCAATGCTGGGCCCTGTCATGCAAATGATCATTATGCTAGCCATCATTAATGCGCTAAAAGGTTATGAGAGTATTATGGTGATGACTGATGGCGGGCCAATTGGAAAAACCAATGTCATGTTCTTATATGTATATAAATTATTTTTCCCGCCTGCGGGTTCCACGGCATCTACACAAATTCAAGAATTTGGCTATGGTAGTGCTGTCGCTTTTGTGACAGCTGTTATTGTTGGCATCATCACGATACTTTACTTTTATGGATCAAAACGAATGAGTCATAACGAATAAGGGAGGAACGTTCATGAGAATTGCATGGAATACCGTACTGTGGGCGTTTCTGTTAATAGTAGCATTTCTAACGCTGTTTCCTATAATTATCACTCTGCTCGGTTCCTTTAAAACGAATGCCGAACTTACTGCCGGAGCGACTTTTCTGCCAGCTATTTGGCAGTTCACCAACTATATCGAAGCGTGGAAACAGGCTAATTTTTCAACATACACACTAAATAGTGTATTTGTTGCCGTCGCGTCAACCATAGGAACATTAATTGTCTCGTCCATGGCAGCCTATGTCGTGAACAGAATGGACTTTATTGGCAAAAAACTATACGTCAGCATCCAGGCATTTACTATGTTTGTAGCGATCGGAGCAGTCGTTCTTCGACCTCAATTCGAGCTGATGATTAAACTTCATCTGCATAATACGCTGTGGGGCGTAATTCTGATTCTGATCAGCACACATGCTTCGGCATTCTTTATCCTGCTCAGCTTCATGAACGGAATTCCTAAAGAGCTTGATGAGGCTGCACGCATCGATGGGTGCTCTCCGGGCAGAACATTCTGGAGAATCATTATTCCGCTGCTTACGCCTGGGCTAGGAGTGTGTGCCTTGTTTGCCTTCCGGGGAGCGTGGAACGAATACCTGATTCCATTTGTGTTTACGCTCAGTAAACCCGAACTGCAGACATTGACCGTCGGACTAGCCAATCTGAAGTACGGAATAGCCGCTGCTTCACAGACACACTTCATGATGGCGGGGGCGTGTCTGTCCATTCTCCCGATCCTTATTGCTTATATTTTTGCTAACAAATCCTTTATGCAAATGACTGCGGGCTCCTTAAAGGGCTAGTGGTATTCTTAACATCATCAGGAGGAATGGAAATGAATTCACCTTATATCGGAAAACTCGCATCAAGTTCTGTAATTAAACGTTATCTGAATAACCCGATTCTAGATGCTTCTCGCGTCCCATATCCCACTGCACTTGTGTTCAATGCAGGCGTAACGAAATTCAATGGGAAATATGTGATGGTTTTTCGAAACGACTATGGGTCTTTGGAGCAGCAGACGATCGAGGCTCATCATACAACAGATCTTGGTGTTGCCTTCAGCGATGACGGAATTCATTGGGAGGTGCAACCGAAGCCGTGTTTTAAGCTACATGACCAAGAAATTATTCGTGCCTATGACCCAAGGCTTACCGTAATTGACGGACGCTGCTATATGTGCTTTGCCGTAGACACGCAGCATGGCATCCGCGGTGGTGTGGCCGTTACCGACGATTTTGAAGAATTTGAAATACTGAGTTTGTCGACACCGGATTTGCGAAACATGGTACTATTCCCGGAGAAGATTGGCGGAAAATTTATGAGGCTTGAACGGCCTTTCACAGTCTACAGCCGCGGGGGAGTTGACCGATTCGACATGTGGATTTCAGAATCCCCGGATTTGAGGTACTGGGGAAATTCTGACTTGCTGCTTGCTGTTGAAGATGTACCATTTGCCAATGATAAGATCGGTCCTGCAGCTCCCCCCATCAAGACAGAGCAGGGATGGCTTACTACATTTCATGCCGTTGATATTGACCCTACAAGAGGCAAGAACGGATGGGAAACGTCATGGCAGAAACGGTATACAGCAGGCTTAATGCTGCTTGATTTGGAGAATCCCAAAAAAATAATCGGCATGTATCAGAATCCGCTGCTGGCCCCAGAAGCTAGCTATGAGATCGAAGGAGGATTCCGTAACAATGTCATCTTCCCAGGCGGAATGGTACTCGAAGATGATGGTGAGGTTAAGATTTATTATGGTGCAGCAGACACGATTGAATGTCTCGCAACAGCCCATATCGATGATTTGATCCAGTTATGTCTGAAGGGTTAACAGGAGGGAATAAGACAATG
Source organism: Paenibacillus sp. RU5M (assembly GCF_900221055.1). Lineage (NCBI taxonomy): Bacteria > Bacillati > Bacillota > Bacilli > Caryophanales > Paenibacillaceae > Paenibacillus > Paenibacillus sp. RU5M. Next base: position 1,131,614 of record NZ_OBQM01000001.1, read on the forward strand.
ACCATATGGGATCTCCTACAACATCCTCCTGCTGATTATCGTACGGTGCCATTTTGGTCTTGGAATGACGATCTAGATCACAATGAACTCGTACGGCAGATCGAAGAAATGCATAGTGCGGGAATCGGTGGTTTTTTTATACATGCCAGGGGAGGCCTTACTGTTCCGTACATGGGCAAAGAGTGGATGGAGGCCATACAGATCTGCATCAAGAAAAGTCAGGAACTTGGGATGGAAACATGGCTCTATGATGAAAATGGCTGGCCTAGTGGTTTTGCTGACGGAAAGGTGCCTGCACTTGGAGTGGCTTATCAACAGAAGCGGTTAGCTTATGAATGGGCTCCTTTTAATCGGGGGAATAGAGTGACAATTGCCTCCTATGTCCAGTCTGAGGAAGAATTGCATCTGCTTACTACTGGCGACACACGCAAACCTGACTTTCGAGTATATTACGAGTTGAATCCTTATTATATCGACACGTTAAGCAAAAAGGCTGTAGCTGCGTTCATTGATTCCACCTATAATGCTTACTGGGCGGAGTTCGGTGAACAATTCGGCTCTGTGTTGAAAGGAATATTCACGGATGAACCGCAGTTTGGACGCGGAGATCTTCCGTGGTCGTTAGAACTCGAAGATGCCTTTCAGAACCAGCACGGGTATTCGCTACGTAAGGTACTTCCAGCTCTGTTCTTGGAAACGAAGGACTGCCGCAGGGTCAGGTATGATTATTGGTCATGTGTCACCACCTTGTTTACTGAGTCCTACGCCAAGCAAATTGGAGAGTGGTGCGAGCAAAGGGGATGGTTAGCTACGGGTCATGTTGTAGACGAGCAAACCCTTATGAGTCAAGCGACTTCAGTGGGCGATCCACTGCTCTTCTATGAATATTTGCAAATCCCCGGTTGTGACTGGCTTGGACGTTCTGTGAGTGAAGAGCCGGTTGTTCCTAAGCAAGTTAGCTCCGTTGTTCGCCAGTTGGGCAAAAAGCAAGCCATCACGGAGAGTTACGGCTGTTCCGGTTGGAATGTCAGCTTTCAGGATTTAAAGCGGATCGGGGAATGGCAATTTGTTCATGGAATGAATCTAATGTGTCAACACTTGCAAGCTTATACGCTGAGGGGACTTCGTAAACGGGATTATCCACCATCTTTGTTTTATCAGCAGCCTTGGTGGAGGTACTATTATCACTTTAATGATTACTTTGCCCGTTTGTCCATGCTCCTTGTGGAAGGAGTACGGCAAGCTGAGGTATTACTGCTTCATCCCATTCGAACAGCTTGGGTGGAACTGGAGGGTTCTAACTCATCACAGGTTGAGCAATATCATGAATCATTTGCACAGCTTTCTCGCTGGTTGTGCCAATCGTTTATCGAGCATGATTATGGAAGCGAGGGAATTATTGAACGTCATGGCAGAGTAGAGGGGAATCTTTTTGTTGTAGGAGAGATAGGTTACCGAGTTGTTGTCGTTCCACCGAGTGTGACCTTAAGCGAGATGACGGTGAAATTGCTCCATCAGTTTGTATTTCATGGAGGAAGCTTAGTTGTATTGGAACCCGTTCCGTTCCTCATCAATGGACAACCGGGTGAAGAAATCCGTCGTTTAGTGAATGGTGCAGTAAAACTCGATTGGAATCGCAACGCCTTGGTAGAATCTGTTTCCAGAACCGTTTCTCCATCGATCGCTATCGTTGACAGGGAAGGACTACCTATCGTATCGGACATGGTCAATATCCAGACGCTTAAGTTAGAAGATTCCTATCTCTATTACCTGGTGAATTCCGGAGAAAAGTGTTATCCAGATGTAGAGGTGACTCTCCCTCGAAGGGGTATACTGTCCCTAATTGATTTGGAGAGTGGTGATATCAGGCCACTTAACTATACCAGGGTAGGTAACGGCGTCAAATTGAACATGACTCTGTATCCTACCCAATCCTATGTTATCAAACTAGTTCCGACGAAAGGTCAACTGGAAACGGATGAGGTAACTCTACTCCAAACAGACAATTCAGCTAGGTTCATTCAGGAACTAAGTGAGTTATGGGAAATTGACCATATCGATCACAATAGCTTGACGATGGACACTTGCAGGTACAGGCTGGAGAATGGTGATTGGTCGGAACCTAAGCCTATTATTTTTATTCAACAAGAACTGCTTCAGATAGGATATCCTGTTCAAGTCGAATTGGAATTCGAATTTCAGATCACCTTTGATCCTGCGATCGTGCGGGAAATGCATCTGGTGATGGAAAATCCAGAGAAAGCGCAAATTCTTATTAATGACAGTAAGATAGCATCTCATAGCTGTGATTGGTGGAGAGATGTATCCTTCAAGAAAATTGATCTAAGTGGGTTCCTTCAGCATGGTCGAAATACCATCAGGTTAACATTGGATTTTTGGAATTCTGCTGAAACGTATGCAGCTATTGAACGTGCTCAAAGTTTTGAGTCTGAGGGGAATAAGCTGAAATTCGATACGGAGCTTGAAAGCGTGTATCTAGTTGGACATTTTGCAGTGAAATCGGAATCTCCTTATAAAAATGGCGAGCATGGTGTTATATATACAGATGGTCCATTTATACTTGAAGAACTCCCTCATCAATATTCCTTGATATCTGATCTAGGTTGTCAGGGATTACCGTTCTTTGCAGGCAGTATTCAACTTGTGCAGAAGGTTGCAATACATTTTGAAGACAGTGTTTCACGGGTATGGCAATTCGGCTCACATCCGAATGCGATTGTCACAAGATTATCAATTAACGGACAAGAAGTTCGTACCTTTTTATGGGAACCCTATGAAGCAGATATTTCAGAATATCTCCAACAAGGAGAGAATCTGATTGAGCTGGAGCTGACCGGCAGTTGTAGAAACTTGCTTGGACCTCACCATCATGTGAAAGGTGAACCAATGAAGGTTGGCCCAGACAGTTTTAAAAATAGAGTCGGTTGGACGGATAGAGACCTAGACCCAGATATTAATTTGTATCAATCTCATTATGCTTTTGTTCGCTTTGGACTAAGTTCATTACCACGAATAGTTATGATGACTTGAAAGAGCAAGAAGAGTGGTCTGTTTGAGCTTTATAAAAGGACATATCGTGTTAATCAATGATTCCCTTTCAGGGCAGATGCTCACATAATTAATGTGTGAAATCTGCCCTTTTTGTGGAGTTACCCTCATTATTCGATTTTTAGATGCAGTTTATAATGATTGTGCTGGGAGAAATTGCATGCCGGCGGGACTGCAATTTCAGTCCAACTTAATTTGAAAGGGCTTTCAAAAAATTAAAGGAGGCAAATGTGATGACAATGTTTAGAAAATTTTTATGCTCTACTCTGGTGGTAATGCTAGTTGCTACCATTTTTACACTTACCTCGAACGCCCAATCTGGAGTAGAAAATGCGGAAGAAACTCACTTGGCACCAGCAACGATTCACACTTATCAACCATCAGTGCGCTATACTAACTCGGCTAATTATACGCTAAAAGCAAACGGGGTCGTTGTGCCGGTTGTCAAAGGATTTAGTGATTACGACTATGCTCATTTTTCCATGTCGGAAGGGCCTGTTACGTATGAATTAACGATTTTAAATACCGATAAAGTACATGAATATTCTATAAGTCCAAAGAAGCTCGGTATACAAGCTGAAAAGATAGAGGGAAGGACGATAACCTTCACAACACAATCTGACGAATACCTGATCGTGACAATGAATAATCGCCAAACACGCATGGTTATCGCTGCAGATCCGATGGAGAAGGATGTTCCCGCCTCAAACGGAGAAGGCATTTTTAATGTTACATCCGCTCCATATCATGTGGTGTCCTCAGGCACACCAGCAACCGGAGTAAGCACGAGAACGGCTTCCATTCAGCAAGCAATTAATGATGCCAGCCAATACGGAACCCTTCGAGGAGGCGGTAAACAGGGCATTGTCTATGTACCGGCCGGAACTTATTATATTGGTAATCTGGTATTAAAAAGTAATACTGCTGTCTACATGGAGCCTGGAGCAACGTTCATCGGTACAGGAAAGACAGTTGATTATACGGAGCACTGGTTTAAGGATTCCATGGGAAGGCCGGCTACCTGGTGGATCTCAACTGCATTTCAATCCGAAAATATTCGGATATATGGACGGGGTACTATTGATGGCAACGGGCAAGCCTTGCACGATGATAAGACTAGCAATGGTAAAGGAATGATCAATAATCTGGTTGTTCCCATTGCCACTTCCAATTTTGTCATGGATGGTATCCTTATACGGGAATCATCTGGCTGGGCCGTTGTTACGGTGCGCTCTAACGATCTGACCTTCACAAATTTGAAATTGTTCAATAGTCTGGGAATGGGCGAGAATGACGGCATTGATATTTGCGAATCCCAGGATGTAGTTGTACAAAATGCGATCGGTATTTCCTTGGATGATCCATTTTCTACGAAAGCCTGGAAAGCGGACACAGACATCGCTTCAGGTAAAGTACCTTGGCCGGGGAATCCAGAACCGGTTCAAAACGTGTTATTCAAGGATACGATAGCGTGGACGTTATGTTATGGTTATAAGATTGGTCAAGGAGTTATGCAAGATCAATCTAATATTGTATTCAGAAACGGAGTCGTTTACAAAGCCGCAGTGGGCTTCGCTATTCATCATAAATATGGGACCGGAATCGTTAGTGATGTGAGGTTTGAATCAATGGATGTCGAGGACATCAGTGGAAGTAACGAAGACAATAGTGCCTGGATGACCCTGTTCACGGTTAATGGTGGCAACCATGGAGTGGGACCCATTCGAGGAGTCACAGTAAAAGATATTACGGTCCGTGACGCAGGGGAAAGCTTTGCCAAGATTAAAGGATTGGAAGGAGCCATGATTACTGATCTGACGTTTGAGAACGTCTACATGCCTGGTAGCAACACTCCTGCTCGTACGCTACAAGAGATGAATTTCCTAAATAAAGAGCATTACAGCGGAGTTACGATTAAGCCGGTTCAGGATACTGAGCCGCTTCCCTTAATTAATTTGGCGCTCCATCGCCCAGCGGTAGCTTCATCCAATGATGGAATTGAGAACACCGCACCGTATGTGACCGATGGAAACTTAACAACCCGCTTTGGTTCAAAGCGCGGGGTGGACCCAGGCTGGATTTATGTGGATCTCGGAGAAACTAAAAAGATCAATGAAGTCAGGTTGTACTGGGAAGCCGCGTACGGTAAAAGTTATCGCATACAGGTAGCCGATGCTCCAAACCAGGAGGCAAAATGGAGCGACGTTTATAGCACCACTAACGGCAAAGGTGGTTTAGAGAGGATTACTTTTAACGAAGTGGAAGCACGTTATGTTCGTATGTACGGGACTGTCCGAGCTACGATCTATGGGTATTCAATTTGGGAATTTGAGGTATACGGACCGACGCAATAACTCCTTCGAGTAGGATAGGATTAGAATGTCATTACTACGCTTTGGCCGTCTCCCGGAGTCTACCGGGGGACGGTTGTTTAGTTTCTTCTGAAGTAGATTCTGACCTAAGTATCATGACTATTTTGCTATAATGCTGGAATAGAGCCCTGTCCCTGGTGGGCAAGCTGGATGAAGGAGGAAAAACAAGATGAGGACTAATTGGATAAAACTGCAACTGAGTAATCACCAGCCGGAGAGGGTGCAACGATGAGACCAACCCTGAAACCCCGCCTCGGTGTCCGCTTCAAAATGATCGGTATCTCGCTAATTGGATTACTTATACCAGCATTAGCCTTCGTGTTATTCGTACCCTCTTATTATAACAAGAATATGACCCATGATATAAATTTCGCCACGCAGGCTACGATTTCATCTGCGCTCATTAACCTGAACACGTACATCGAGGATCTGGAGCGACTCGTCGTGGTGCCTTATCTGAATGATTCCATTATGGATGCTTTTAACACTTTTCGGAAGATTGACAGCGGAAAGACGGTATCTCTCTTAGAGCAGCTGCAAGCCACAAGAACGATGAACACGACCCTGCCCAATTACACACAGAATTTGCGTAAGGATATAACAGGGACGCTAGTGTGCTTCATTCCAAAGACCGTGTTCGCTGTGTACACCAACAATAGTGGGCTGGTCAGCGACTATCCCTTTACGGAACAGACCTGGTACAAACAAGCGTTAGCAGCCGAAGGCAAGACGGTATTCATCAGCTCGCATAAGCAGGACTATCTGACAGATCCGGCCGCAGATAAAGTTTTTTCTATAGTGAAGTTGGTCAAGGATCTGGATACAAGACAGCCAATCGCCGTTGTTAAGGCGGATGCGGATACTCGGGTGCTGTCTGTCATACTGGATAAAATCAAACTGAATGTGTCTTCGATTATGTCCGTTATCGACGAGCAAGGCAATGTGATCTATTCCAACAAGCCGTTATCGGACACGATGCTAAAAGAACTCCGCAACAAAAGCAATTCCTCCAAAATTGATGATCACGGCGAGGTGTACAGTGTAACAACCCAGCATATTGAGAAGACGGATTGGAACATGGTGGCTATGGTCTCTGAGACGGAATATATCAACAGAATTAATGTTATGCAGGCCACAGTTACAGGGGTGTATGTTCTAGTCTCGATTTTCTCTGTACTTCTGGTGGCGCTTCTGTCACAACGTATGATGAAGCCCCTGCGAAAAATGGTGAATGTGATGGCCAAGGTAGAGACCGGCAATTTCAATGTACGTGTCCCAGTGAGGGGAAGAGATGAGATAGCCATCCTTGGCAGCTCCTTCAACTTGATGCTCAGCGAAGTGAACAACCTGTTGAATCGTGAATATAGGGCAGTTCTGAGCAAGCAATCCGCAGAGTATAAGGCGCTGCAATCCCAGATTGAACCTCATTTTCTATACAACACGCTCAATACAATGATTGGCATCAACCGTCTGGGCGACAGCAAGGTGCTGGAGCAAGCAATCCTGTCACTGACTGGTATGATGCGTTATATGACAGAGCAGGCCGATTGGACAACCCTGAACGAAGAATTCCAGATGCTGAATCAATACTGCTATCTACAGAAGCTCAGATTCCAGAATCGGCTGGAATACACCATCCAACTGGACCCAGAAGCGGAACCAATGAAAATCCCGAAACTGCTGATTCAGCCATTGGTGGAGAATGCGATTGTGCACGGTATTGAGCCGCTTGGCGAAACGGGTCAACTGACGGTCTTGGGGAGTATAGAAACTGTGCATTTCCAGCGCTGTGTGGTCATTGTCATCGAGGATTCTGGCACCGGTCTGGAGCAGACCGAAGGTTCAAAATGGATGGGTGTGGGATTGACCAATGTGAAGAACAGACTTCAATATGCCTATAAGAAAGCCGATTTAAATATTCAGAGCAGGGTGAACGTGGGCACCCGAATTACAATAACCATTCCACTGGAGGATGATAACGATGAAGATCGTCATAGCTGATGATGAGTACTACGTTCGGATCGGGCTGGTAAAAATGCTGGAAGAAATTTTGACGGAGGAGTACTCCATTATTGAGGTGGAGAATGGTCACCAGGTACTGGACAAGATTCGGGAGATTCAGCCGAATGTGGTGTTCCTGGATATCAAGATGCCACGGATGAGCGGTCTTGAAGCATTTCAACAGGCCTATGGTCTGTCTCCGGAGACGCAATGGATTGTGATCAGCGGTTATGCTGATTTTGAATATGCCAGAAAAGCGCTACAGCTTGGCGCGGTAGATTATTTGCTCAAGCCCGTCTCCCCGGAGCAACTGGAGCTGATTACGGCTGATATTAGGAAGCGAATGCTGGCACAGACCGAGGTTCGCTGCAGCACGTTCAAGCAGAATTTGACGGCTGTATTTAACCGCACGCTGAGCCTCAGAACGCTGCCGGAGGGACATGAGCTGAAGCAACTGAGCTATGTGCCTATCCTTTTTGCACTGGACAGGTATGTGGAGAAGGGGCAACATTCCGAGGAACTTACCGGCTGGTATACGGAGATGGAGAACGCAGTCCAGCAATTGAATAATCGGAGCCTGCGCGCTGCGCTGGTCGTTGTACCCGGAGGTACGGTGGGAATCATGCTTGGCTGGGACCGGGAAGATGAACATACGGAGCAGTGGGTGATGCAGAGCGCTTATAGCAAAATCAATAAGGTGCTGGGACGCTTGAGTGGTGGTAGTCTGGGATTCTATGCCTTGGCAGGCGAACCTTGCGCCGGATTGCATGAACTGGAGGCCCATATCGCTATTATTGAAGCTGCTTTGCTGATAAAGGCTTTGCTGGCTCGCAATGATCTAATCCGCTGGAAGGAGCTATCCGGGCTGGTGGGCACGCTATCCAAGGAAGCGAGGGAATGGTCCAGAGCGCTGGTGGAGCTTGCTGACACTTATCGGAAAAAGGATTACTACCGGTATGTCATGCTTAGCCGAGGGATCGGGAGCTTCTTGGATAAAGGGTACGACAGCCTGCCGATTCAGGCCAGAAATCACGCCGGATCTTTTCTCAACAATGCGTTGTCTACAGGCACAGACCCCCGTGAAAAGTCGCTACCTGATGCTGCATCTTGGAGACAACTGCTCGAACGTGGAGAGAAGGAACTGCTCCGTGATACCGAAGGCAGTACGGATATGATTGATCGTGTCGTCGAATACATTGAGCGGAATTATGCCGAAGATATAGGCGTGGCGGGGGTAGCAGAGATTTTCAGTATCACGCCCAATTATCTCAGCTCACTTTTCCATAAAAAAACAGGCAGCACCTTCGTCAAATATGTGACCCACCTGCGTATTGCTAAGGCCAAAGAACTGCTGGCTGGACATGACCTTCAGGTGCAGGAGGTAGCGGCAGCAGTGGGCTTTAACAGTCCCAAACATTTTGCCAAGTTGTTCAAAGAGCATAGTGGAAGTTACCCCTCGGAGTTTAGGGCGGAGCTTCGAGCGAAGTGAGCCCTCCGATATTATAGAAATTTGCACCTGGAGTGTAGATTGGCTATCTGCACATTCAGTTGCGGCTGCCCTAGAATTGAATTAAGCCTTACAAATACAAATGCAGAAGGGGAAATCAGACAGATGGCAAAAGGAAAAAGATTGAAAAGAATGTTAGCGGTTTCAATGATGCTGACGATGGTTGCCGCACTGTTTACCGGCTGTTCCAGCTCCAACTCCAGCAAGGAATCTGGAGGTTCCAGTAAGGAAGATACCATTACTTTATCCGTATGGACCCAGCGTAGTGGTGAAGGTGCAGCCGCTCTGGAGAAAGTATCGAGACAATTCGAAGCAGAGAATCCAGGCATCAAAATTGATTTCAATGCCCCGGGTAAGGAATATGAGAACATCCTGAAGATCAAGATGTCATCGGATGAGATGCCGGATATCTGGTCAACACATGGCTGGGCCATTGGCAAGTACAGCGACCAACTGGCCGATCTCTCGAATGAGGAATGGGTACCCCGCTTAATTCCTTCCCTGAAAGAGCAGGTAACGGATGCGGATGGCCGGGTGCTGTCTATGACGATTGATTCTGACACTTCTGCAATCGCTTACAATGTGGATCTGTTTGAGAAATACAATCTTCAAGTGCCGAAGACGGTAGATGAGCTGCTGGCATTGTGTGAGAAGGTTAAAACCGAGAGTGGTGGTAAAGTAGTTCCGATCCATATTGGCGGTGGCGACGGCTGGCCGATCGGCCAGGCTGTAGATTTTTTCTCCAGCACACTGCTTACGACAGACAGCAACAATAACTACGGCGAAGAATTGAAGAACGGCACGTTCGATTGGAATCACTATAAGCCGCTTGGCGAGCTGTTCCAGACTATGAAAGCCAAGGGTTATGTCAACGTGGATATTCTTACGGCCAAGAATGACGATACTGCCAAAGCCATTGCTAACAATGAGGCGCTTATTGCTATCACCGGATTTGGAATCAAGGATTCCGCAGTGAAATACAATCCCAATGTGAAAATCGGATTCTTCCCAATTCCAACCTTCTCGGATAAGGATGAGCCTGTATTGGTTGGTGGAGAGACTGATGCCTGGGGGATCTCGAAGAACACGAAGCATATGGAAGCAGCCAAGAAATACATCGCGTATTTTGCCAAGCCAGAGATCAACAAGCAGCTCTGTGAAGAAGCGAATATCCGCTCGGCCTTTACCGATGTCAATGTGGACTTGGGTGAGATGACGCCGTATTACGAAGCTTCCAAGAATGCGAGAATTGTGCCTTATTTTGACCGGGCCTTCCTGCCAAGTGGAATGTGGGATGCTATCTCCAAATACGGTCAAATGCTGTTCACCGGGTCGTACTCCGTGGATCAATTTGCCAAGGACATGAATGATAGTTATACCCGGCTGCTCGATAAATAAGGTTTGATGGATAACGTACCTTCATAAGTTCCCTCTTTGGGACTGATGAAGGTATCTTCATTTCAGGCCAAAGATAAGCAATACAGATAGGAGGAGTAAAGCCGAATGAACACCTTCAAAAAGATAAGACATTCCCAGTCAAGCATCAACGTGATGTACATTCCTGCACTGATCTTTTTCTTTGTTTTTATTGCCTACCCGTTCATTCAGGGTATTATGATCTCATTTACTGACTGGAACGGTTACTCTGAAGCACGGAATTTTATTGGGTGGAAAAATTACGCCCGCCTGTTTGCGGATAAAGATATGGGGCTTGTCATTTTCAATACCTTTTTATATGGAATTCTGAGTACCGTCTTCCAGAACTTATTCGGGCTGCTGTATGCACTGTTTGTGGATATGAAATTCCGTCTGCGGGGCGTTGTCCGCACGATCGTGTATTTGCCCGTTATTGTCTCACCGCTCATTATGGGGTACATCTTGTACTATTTCTTCCAATATAACGGCGGAACGATGAATGAAGTGATTTCCTGGTTCGGCATAGAGCCGAAGAACTGGCTTAATCAATGGAGCAGCTCTGTAACCAGCATCATTATTGTGAATACGTTCCAGTTCATTGGACCGGCGATGATTATCTATCTGACTGGACTCCAGTCGATATCTTCCGATTACTATGAAGCGGCCGATCTGGATGGTGCCTCTGCTTTTGCCAAGTTCAGATCGATTACCTTGCCGCTGCTTATGCCAGCCATCACCATTAATGTCGTGTACAATCTTATCGGCGGTCTCAAGTTGTTCGATATTATCATGGCTTTGACGAATGGCGGACCTGGATATACAACCTCGTCCCTGTCCACGTTCATGTACTCCGTCTACTCGGGGCAGCAGGATGCAGGCTATGCCACAACGGTCGGAAACTTTATGTTCGTCATTATCGGTGTCGTCGGTCTGCTTGTGCTGGGTAATCTGCGGAAACGGGAGGTCGAATATTGATGAAGCGGAATAATACCGTCAAGAAAATCTTCATTGCCGTTGTCAGTCTAATTATATGCCTGATTCCGCTGATCCCTTTCTATATGATGATCAACATCTCACTGAAGGATGTAACCGACTACAAGTCAACGATCAGCATTCCGAAAGAGTTTGTATTTGCGAACTTTGTGGATGCTTGGAAAAGCGCGGGTCTCGGCACAGCTTTCATGAACAATATTATTATTACGATCTTTACGTTACTACTTGTTATTTTGGTCTCTTCTATGGCCTCATACCCGCTGTCAAGAAACAAGTCTAAACTGAATAAAGCGATCTATACCACCTTTATCGCTTGTATGATCATTCCTTCGTTGACGCTGATTGTGCCACTGTATATGATTTTGATCAAAATGCATGCGCTGAACACGCTATGGGGAGCGATTCTGGTTCAGACGGCCTTCTCACTGCCGATGTCCATCTTTCTTTATACGGGCTTTATCAGTTCGATCCCCAAAGAACTGGATGAAGCCGGTTATATTGACGGTGCGAGCCGAATCGGTATTTTCTTCAAGCTGATTCTGCCGCTGCTGAAGCCGATTACGGCGTCAGTGGTAATTCTACAAGGGGTGGGTATCTGGAACGAGTACGGCATGTCGCTCTATATTTTGCAGAACAAGGATGTGCAGAATCTTACGGTGGCTTTGTCCAGATTCGTTGGGCAGTACCAATCGCAGATGAACTGGGTGGCGGCGGGTTGTTTAATGTCGGCGGCACCTATGATTGTGTTATTTCTGATTTTCCAGAAACAATTTATTAAAGGCATCTCATCGGGTGCTGTGAAAGGGTGAGGAATGGTATGGCTTATCTTGATCTTATTGAACTTCCCGAAATCGTATTGGTCCAGGAGGACAAAAGCTGGAGCCGCATGGAGTCACAAAGCGGCGTATATACGGATAAGGATATCCGGGTAGAGGTACGTAAGCAGACCGGAAGCCTAGGCGTGAGTCTATCTGCCGATCAGACTCCGGTTAGCCGGATTGCGCTGAGATGGAACCGGGAGATCGGCGAGCATGTTAGACTGCTCGGCGACCACTGGGAGAGATCTTATGGTGATCTGCAATGGGCGGGTATTATGCCAGACCGGGAGATGCCCTGGTATTTCATGGCCCTCCAAGACGGCATCACGCATGGTTACGGCGTGAAGACCGGGCCTGCCTCGCTATGCTGTTGGTTCGTCGACGCCCACTGGGTGACGCTGGTCCTTGATGTGCGATGCGGGGGTACGGGCGTGCTACTGAGTGGTCGCCAGCTCGAGGCGGCTGAAGTGGTCAGCCGTAAGGGAGAGCTTGGAGAGACACCATTTGAGGCAACGCAGGCGTTCTGCCGTGTAATGTGCGAGCAACCGGTGCTGCCGAAATTCCCCGTCTACGGGGGAAACAACTGGTATTATGCCTATGGGCACAGCTCCCATGGACAGATTCTTGAAGACAGCAAGCTGATGTCCTCGCTGGCCACTTCTTCTGTCAATCGTCCATACATGGTCATTGACGACGGTTGGCAGAAAAACTGGGGCAAATTTGCCGCGAGCCGCCATCAGCCATGGCTGCCGGACGAGCAGCTGTTCCCGGATATGGAACAGCTGGCCAGGCAAATGACAGAGACGGGCGTGCGTCCTGGCATGTGGTTCCGCCCGCTGTTGACAACGATGGATTCGCCCAAGGAGTGGCTGCTAAACAATCCATTAGCAAAAGCGGAACAGCCGGAAGGTTACATTCTGGATCCCAGCATTCCGGAGGTGCTGGAGTCCATCGCAGACTATGTAGCCCGTTATACAGGCTGGGGCTACAAGTTGCTGAAGCATGATTTTACAACCTATGATCTGTTTGGTCGTTGGGGCAGCCGCTTTGGCATGGGTATTACCGATGACGGCTGGCATTTCGCCGACCGTTCCAGAACATCTGCAGAGATTATTCTTGCGTTGTACAAGGCGATCAAACGTAATGCTGGAGATACGCTCATTATCGGCTGCAACACACTGTCCCACTTGTCGGCAGGCATCTTTGAAATTCAGCGTACCGGCGACGATACCAGTGGTCTTCAATGGGAACGCACTCGCCGGATGGGGATCAACACCTTGGCCTTCCGAATGCCTCAGCATGACACGCTCTATGCCGTTGACGCTGATTGTGTGGGATTGACAAACAATGTGGATTGGAAAATGAACAGACAGTGGCTGGATGTTCTGTCGCGCAGCGGCACCCCGCTCTTCGTGTCGGCCGATCCCAAAGCCATGGGCAGTGAACAGCGCAAGGCGGTCACCGAAGCCTTTGAACGGGCAGCTATAGCTACAGCAGTCTCTGAGCCATTGGACTGGCTCTCCAATATGGCACCTTCCCGCTGGAAATCGGGTGGGGTAATTTCAGATTATGACTGGACGGATAAGGGGAGTATCGAAGCCTGCTCGGGCTATTTTAGCTGGAACTGATATAGAGGCTGAATTTAAGAATCAGAGGTTGATATAAAGTGCGAATAGAGCATAAGAACCTTTTGAATATGTAGCGTCTTTATTCACAACGTGAACCGCTGAGTTTGGCTCAGCCCAAATATAGATAGAATAATAATTAACAACGGAGGATTATGGAAATGAAATCTGACATCACCGCTATCAAGGAGACGATTGAACGTGTAACAAGCAAGCTTTCCCACCGCCCCAAACTGGCGCAGCTGTTCCAGAACTGTTATCCCAACACGCTGGAGACCACCTTTCAGCAACTTGAAGACGGAACGGCTTTTGTAATTACGGGAGATATACCGGCAATGTGGCTGAGAGATTCCTCTGCCCAGGTGCGGCACTATATTGGCGATGCCGTGAAGGACTCCGAGCTAGCTGATATGATCAAAGGGGTAATCCGCAAGCAAATGTTTTACATTAATCTGGACCCGTATGCCAATGCGTTCAACCGTGAAGGCAATAATCACGGCCACAAGGACGATATTACCGAACATAATCCTTGGGTGTGGGAACGCAAATACGAGATCGACTCCCTATGTTACCCGATACAGCTGGCGTATCTGTTTTGGAAGGCAACCGGCGATATTGAGATTTTCGACGATGTTTTTCAGGAAGCAGTTTTGAATATCCTCGATCTGTGGACAAAAGAACAGCGCCACGAGCAATCTCCGTACACGTTTGAGCGATTGAACTGCCCGGAGACGGATACGCTGAGTTATGGTGGGCGCGGCACGCCTGTAGCTTATACCGGGATGACCTGGAGCGGCTTCCGTCCAAGCGATGATGCTTGCACTTACGGGTATCTGGTTCCGGCGAATATGTTCGCTGCCGTGGCTCTGCGCTATATTGTGGAGATTAATAAAGATGTACTACGACATCAGGATATCGGCCGCCGGTCCCAGCTGCTGCTGGATGAGATCGAAGAAGGCATTCAGACGTATGCGATCACGGAGCATCCCGTATATGGACGAATCTATGCTTATGAGACGGACGGAATGGGCAACTACAATCTGATGGACGACGCGAATGTGCCCAGCCTGTTGTCCCTTCCTTATCTTGGATATTGCAAGGCCGATGATCCGGTGTACTTGAACACCCGACGGTTTATTCTGAGTAAGGATAATCCCAATTATTTTGCTGGTGAAAAAGCAAAGGGGATTGGTAGTCCGCATACCCCGCATAATTACATCTGGCATATTGCCTTGGCGATGCAAGGGCTGACTACCGAGGACCCTGAAGAGCTGGAACAGTTGCTGGTTCTGCTGGAGACAACAGATGCCGATACCGGGTTTATGCATGAAGGTTTTGATGTCAATGATCCCGGGAAATTCACCAGACCTTGGTTCGCCTGGGCCAACTCCATTTGCAGTGAGCTGATAATGAAATATGTCGATGAAGGAGAATAAGAATCGAGATTCGATCAGGCTCTAATCTCAATTCCAATCTCAACTCTAATCTCAACCCAGAACCTAAACCTAATACGGACCTTAAGCGGAATCTGTATTGTTTCAGTGGCTCATTTAGAAACTGGGACGGGGATGAATATTTCAGCAGTTCGGACATTTGCAAAATGCTGAATACAAAACAAATTTGGGTGTTTAACAAGTGTGATGAATGGAAGACCATTTTTTGAAACAAAACAGGGCATCTACTGAAGATGCCCTGTTTTGTTGTCATTACATACAGCGAGCTATACGTATGGTTCTCACAGCGTACAGGAAGCACGTTTCTCAAATATGCATTGTACTCACCAGGGGTAGCAGGTAATCCCAGTGAGTGGCTATATTTTCAATACAAAACCCCGGCAACACTTAAACGCGAGGATCCTGAACAGATATGTATAATTATGAAGCAATAAATCATTTGATTTTCCAAAGTGCAATGTGTGAAGTGGCAATCGAAGACTTGTTTTCACCATATCTGTTGAAATTCTATTTTGTTGGTGATATCAATCTTTGTCTCCTAAATTTATACAATATATAGTTTTAATTCTGATATAATAGATACTTCATGATTTAGATGCTGAAGGGAATGATAGATGAGAATGAGTAGGTGGAATGTTGCGTTTTATTCCGTTGTATTTGTATTTGTGCTGGTGATGTTGTGGAATGAACAATCTGTTTATCTTATCGTAGGAACGGTGATGGTCGCCACAGTTATTGCGTTTACGATTCACGTTTTATACCCAATGGCATGGGAAACCCGGATGGACCGTGTGGAAGCTTTTTTACGTAAAAATCATCATACGCCCTATATTTATATTTATTATGTGACTGCCAACAGACTGGATGATGAAGTCGAGTTCACGATGGAGAAACTTAGAAAACAGACGACGAAAAAATCGAGGCAAGCGATATATCAGGCAGCTTACGGTGCTTATCGCAAGGACATAACTGCCGTTCGGCAAGCGGTACTCCAGATGCGCAGATCAGATTACCGTACATATTACGAGACGTTTTTGCTTTTGGAGGAAGAGAAGAGTGAGCAAGCAAGGGAGCACCTGAAATCGATTAGAAGACAATGGATGCTATCTGCACTTCTTGCTGAGTTAGAACGCAAATTGGGTCGGCGCGAACTGGCTATCCAGCACGCTAAGGAAGCGATGAATGCGTGCAAAGGTGTACAGCGTTACACGTTGACTAAAGAATATGAAAGGTATTATGCAGATGAACAACAAGCACAATAAATGAACTACACTCGCGAAAGGCGTTGTAGTTATTAATAGACTGATGGTGTAATTTACTTTACGGTCGGGAATAAATATCGATGGATATGAAACTGATCAACTTTGAAAGTGGCAATATTGGTGTTATCCCCTTCGTTAGGCAAGATAAGTCCATCTTAAAGATGTCTTTGATCCCTTATCGACTAAAAGGGGGTAATACCAAATTCAGCTGCTATTTTTGTTAACGGACAGGTTAGAGATTAGCAATCCATAAGAAACAACCCAACTTAAATTATGGTAAAATGTAGTAAATGTAAAATGTAAATATCCCTCTTGAACAAAGGAGAACTGAAAATGAGAAAACTCGTTCTATTTCTGCACGCATCGCTTGACGGTTTTGTAGAAGGGCCGAATGGTGAAATGGACATTGGCTGGGTTTCCTACGATGCTGATTTGGAGAAACACGCGAAAGAAATTCTGAGTACTGCCGACACTGTCATTTGGGGGCGTGGGACTTATCAGATGATGCACAGTTACTGGCCATCTGTACCTTCAAACCCATCAGCTTCGCAGCATGAACGGAATCATGCCGAGTGGATCGAAAACACAGCCAAAATCGTTTTTTCCACGACGCTGGAGAAAGTTGAATGGAATAATTCCAGACTCGTGAAAGAAAATGTCGAGGAAGAGATCAATAGTCTCAAACAGCAGCCAGGCAAGGATATGGTCATCCTCGGTAGTCCTAGGTTCGCACACCATCTTATGCAGCTTGATTTAATTGATGAGTATAAAATTACGGTTTCTCCTGTCCTGATCGGTAAAGGATTGCCGTTATTCCAAGGTCTCAAGGAGAAGATCAATCTTAAGCTAATCGAAAACAAGACCTTTGATTCTGGAGCGATAGGCCTCGTTTACCAGACGGTAAGATGACCTTGTCACTTAAGATGATTACGCTAACGGGAATGATAGTTGAATATAACCAGTCTAGTTCAATTAGTGGAGGCAATAAGGGAGGAAATACAAATGGATTTAGGATTAAAGGATAAAATTGCACTAATAACAGGCGGTAGCAAAGGAATTGGACTAGAGACAGCAGTTGTTCTAGCATCGGAAGGCGCAAAGGTGGCAATCGTTGCCCGCAACGAAGAGGCGCTTCAAGCTGCGGCGAAACGTATTAAGCAAACGACAGGGACAGATGCACTGGTCATCTCTGCAGATATTTCAGTAGAAGCAGAGGTACGAGGTGTGGTAGAGCAGACTGTGCAGCATTTCGGTGGATTGGATATTTTGATTAACAATGCTGGAACGGCTGCGGCTAATCCGTTTGAAGAGGTTAGCAGCGAAAGTTGGTATTCAGATCTGGATTTGAAATTGTTAGGAGCAGTCCACAGTTCTAAGGCAGCAGTATCTCATATGCGTCAAAGAGGTGGCGGTTCCATCCTTAATGTGACGGCGACTGTAGGGAAGACACCATCTGCATCATCTTTGCCAACATCAGTCAGTCGGGCGGCAGGACTTGCACTAACGAAGGCCATGAGCAAAGACCTCGCCAAGGACAATATTCGTGTTAACGCCGTGTGCATCGGTCTGATTCGTAGCGATCAGATTGAGCGGATGTGGAAGGCTTCAGCACCAGAGCAGAGTTGGGAGGAGTTCGCTTCTAACCCCATTCACGGTATCCCACTCAAGAGAATAGGTCAAACAGAAGAGGCGGCAAAAGTGATTGCTTTTCTTGTGTCGGGTGCAGCCTCCTATGTAACAGGAACTGCCGTGAACATAGATGGTGGTACATCCTCTGCATTATAAAAATGATATGTAGGGGTATATGTTAATAGTGTGACTCAATAACAAGCCCCAAATTGGGGCTTTTTTTCCTGAAAAATAATGGCAAGGGATAAGAGTTTGTACCGAATGCTGGAATCGATAAGAACATGGTGTCGATTAACGGGAAGAATAACGTAAGTAAGGGAGGTGAAAGTAGCTATGCGTAAAAAAGATAGGAACGTAACAGGTATTGTTTTGGCCGTAATTTACTGTGTTGTTCTTTTTGAGATTTTAATTGACGCACCCCCTGGTGAAGCTCCGAATAATCCGCCTTGGGCCTATGCAATGATTCCACTTGGAGCTGTTGCAATCACCTTTCTCTTTGATTATGTGATCAAGTTCGATTTCTTCAAAAAAAAGAAAGAGTGAAGGGAGTGTTATAAATGACTGGAACCGGTACGTACATGTGTCGGGGGAAAGGTAGATCCCTTTGAAAGTCGCAATTAGCGGCTTTTTTTGTTTTTACGGTACAAGTTCAATGGTTAATTCTGAGAATCGTCCAACAAGTCACCATTTTAAAGAAAGTACTAGAATTTCGAAGTGAGGGTAAGGGGCTACAAATAGATTGAACTTGGGGGTAAACAGTGTTACTCTAAAAGTCTGTGTTCGACAATATATTTAATAATAGTCACCATTTTAGTTGTAAAGAAAGGTAACACTATGATAAAAGTTGATAACTTATCCTTCTCATTTCCACAAAAGGAACTATATAATAACATTTCATTTACGTTTGAAGAGGCACAACATTGCGCTTTTATCGGAACAAGTGGCAGTGGGAAAAGTACACTGATAGATATACTGATGGATCCGGAAAGATATTTGTTCGATGGCAAGTTAGAGATAGACCCAACTTGCAGAATTGGGTATGTAAGTCAGTTCTTGCAAATCGAAAAAACGAAAGAAATGACCGTTTTTGAATATATCGGAGAAGAATTCATCAAGATGCAAGATGAAATCACAGCCATTTATGCGGAGATGGCTACCACGTCGGATATGGATTCGCTGCTGGAAAAGGTTCAATTGGCTTTGGATGCCTTCGAGGCAATGGATGGGGATAATTTCGAAAACACCATTAATAAGCAGCTAAACCTGGCCAACCTCATGAAGCTCAAGGATCTTAGTATATCCGATGTGAGTGGTGGGGAATTCAAACTTATTCAAGTGATGAAGGAAATGCTCAGTCGTCCAGACTTAATGATTATGGACGAACCCGATGTATTTTTAGACTTTGAAAACCTAAATGCGCTCAAAAAATTGATTAATTCCCACAAGGGAATGCTGCTAGTTGTGACACACAACCGATATCTATTGAATCATTGTTTCAACAAAATTATACACCTTGAAAACACGGAGATCCAAGAGTTTGATGGGCGGTATATCGATTATAACTTCTCGCTGCTTCAGACTAAGATCGAGCTGCAAGAAATTGCGGTTGCTGAAGCTGAAGAAATTGAGAGATACGATCACATCATCGACAATCTTAGAGAGATTGCCACGTATAATTCGGAAGCCTCCAGAGGCAGAGCGTTAAAAGCCAGAGTCAAGTTTCAAGAGAGATTGGAAGCACGTCGAATCAAAGAGCCATTTGTCGATATCAAGCAGCCGAATATCAGTTTTGGTATCGATAAGGAAATGGAAGACACCGTTGTGGTTAACGTTAATAATTATAGCGTTTCCTTTGACGAGTTGCTTTTGGAAAAAGTGAACTTCGAGATCAAATCGACAGATAAAGTAGCCCTGATCGGTCCGAACGGTACCGGGAAAACGACTTTACTCCGAGAAATCTTTAAAAATAATCAGGATTCCATTGAAATAAATGCTGAGGTTAATGTGGCTTATTTATCTCAGGTTCAAGGCGAAATGCTAAAAGATTCGAATACTATACTAAATGAATTCATAGATGCCGGGTTTCAAACTTATGATGAGATTAGATCGTATCTTTCAAACTATGGCTTTGAAGGAGAAATCCTGGATCAAAAGATCGAATCGTTATCTGGCGGAGAAAAAAATATGCTTCAGTTGGCTAAAGTTTCTGCCAGTCAAGCAAACTTACTGCTTCTTGATGAACCGACAAGCCATTTAGATATCTATACACAAATCGCATTGGAGAAAGCTATTGAGGACTACAAAGGTGCGATTCTCATGATTTCTCATGATTTCTATTCTGTTGTTAATGGTATGGATTATGTTTTAATTATTGAGGACAAGACGATTAGTAAAATGAGTATACTAGAATTTAGACAGATGATTTATGCGAGTCATTTTAATGAAGACTATCTAGAAATTGAACAAAAGAAAAAGTCTGTTGAAATGAAAATAGAATTGGCTTTAAAAGATACGAATTTTGAACTTGCAAAAGGTTTGGTCGATGAGCTAGAAGAGCTAATTAAGTTGCTTTAAAGTGAATTAGTCTTGAGTTCAACGATGAAACATGATGTTGGTTGAAAAGTATCCATAAAAAAGACACTGATGAATAAAATATCAGTGTCTTTTTTATTGCATTGATTTCTTGATAGCTCTTGTCGTAGTCAGTGGTTCACTTGGGGTGCTTTTATTTTAGAACAGTAGGTAATGATTCTTCCTTCCTATAAAGGACCATTGACTCTTCTCATTAATAGTTTGTTGCTATGAGGATGGAGTCCAACTTTCTGATCCGCATGAGTAACTTTAAGGAATAATTGTAATTCAGATAAGGATAATAAAAGTCGCCTCCATTAAAATAACGAGAATAATCGTTCAATGTTCTCTTCAAAGTTTTGTTGAATATTTACTTTTTTCGGAGCAATCCCATTATTCATGAGTTGCAGATGTCCAAGTACATAACTCAGAAATAATTGTTCATTTTGTTCAATCTTTGATTGATCTTTTGTAATGGCTTTAATAAGTTCAACTAAAATGTTATGCAAATGTTCCATTTGTTGCGAAACGGCTTCGGTATAGCTGAATTCAGCCAGTCCTCCAACCATTTCTGGGAATGTGAGTTTAGATTGTGAATATGAAATTACGCATAATGCGAATTTACGTAACGCGTCTTTTCCAGAGTACGCTAATAATTCATGGTAGATTAAGTCGACCAAGCCCTTTATGTAGATAGCTACAACTCCACTTTTTAAATCCTCCAAATTACTTACATACCGATATAACGACTGTGGCTGAATGGATAATGAACGGGCCAACCCGTTGTAGGTCAGCTTATCAAAGCCCAGTTCACTGCTGATTTTTAATCCTTGTTCAAGGACAAGTTCTCTTGATAAACTAATTCTCTTTGTCATAATTCCATCCTTTTTTGTTTGCTGACTTGACCAACTCATACCATGAGTATATAGTTCATGTCATGAGTTAGCAATAGTTTTCAAATACTTTTAAAGGAGCGATTTCCAATGAGCAGATTACAAGTTAATGGTGCCAATTTACATTATGAAACAGTGGGCCAAGGTCCTGTTCTCCTCTTTATTCCGGGAGCTAATGGCACTGGGGATATTTATACGGGCACCGCAAAATTTCTACAAAGCCGATATACTGTGGTAACATATGACCGCCGCGGCTACGGACAGAGTGAATTAACATCACCGTTGCCAGAAGATGCTCACAATCCACATAGCACGTACCGTCTTGAAACCGACGCTAATGATGTAGCTGCTTTGGCAAAACATCTAAGTGATGAACCTATATATATTTTAGGCAGCAGTTCAGGAGCAATTGTCGCAATGGAAACCTTGCAAGACCATGCTGATATTGTTAAAAAAATTGCATTCCATGAACCGCCTATTAACACATTTTTGGCTGATTCCGCAGAATGGGCAGCAATGAATGATAAAATAGTTGAAACTTTTCAAACAGAGGGAATGGCAGCAGCCATGAAACTATTCGCTGAAGCTATGCATACCGTTCCGATGGATACCCAGATGATGGCTAAGCCAGCAGTTTCGATTGAAAATGTTGATAATCCCGTGGTTAAAGGAATGGTTGATTGGTTCAAATATGAAATTCGCCAATATACTAGCCGTAAAATCGATATCAACAAGCTGACCGATCAAAAAGCTAAAATTGTCTTATTTAATGGAACAGATTCCGTTGGCTCCTTTCCTCAAGATGTAGTCAAAGACTTATCCGAGAAACTTGGTTTACCGATTCACTCCATCGCAGGCGCTCATTTAGGCTATGCTCAAAAGCCGCAGGAATTTGCTCACACTTTAGAAGAATTGTTTGTTTAATGTAAGAAGCGGTGAAAAGCTGTCAAAGTGAATTTGAGAGTAGAGCACTGAGAAGGATATGTTAAAAGGGGTTGATGAGCAATCATCCGTCCCTGGTTTAAGGCAAGCTGGCTGCATTCGAAGTTTCCCTACACAGCGTCAACTACGTGCCGATCATTGGCATATTAGTGTAGAGTTTCATATAATACTGTTCTTTTAAGTAACCAGTCGCCGTAATCCTACCGGCGGCTGGTTATTTAGTTTCGCAAGAATTCGACAATAGTCCTGATTCCTGGCGCTGTCGGTTAGTATTCACATTCCTTACGACCCATGATTAATGTCAAAATCAGATTCTCTGGGTGAATTATTTTTTTAAACCAGCTGCGAAGAAGGGACCATTAACCGAAATGGTTGTTAGGATACGAGCCATTTCAAGAGGAGATTCTTTTGTGCCACTTTCCAACCATTGTTGAAATACCCCTATAATCGCACTTCCGATATAAGCAGCTAAATATTGTCCTGGAACAAGGAAATCTTCTTCCTTTAAAAAAGCATTTGGATTGTTTCCATAGAGTGTTTCCCACATGAATTCTTTCAATCTGGTTTGAAATGTTAAATCTCCATTTGGACCTAACACGGCTTTCATAAATCCGCTATTTATATTTAAATACTCAAAAAATGAAATAGTAAAGGTAAATGGCATTAACGTTTCTGAATCAGTTTCAAGTGCGGAAATAACACTTGGGTAGCTTTCTTTCGTAAGTCTGGATAAATCAAGCATAATTTCCTCTTCGCATTTTGTCATTAAATCAAATTTGTCTTGATAGTGAGCATAAGGTCACAATATACGTCAATATTTTCCGACCGAATAAACCTGGGCAGTTTCCGGTGGTCATGAGCATGGATCCATATAATAAGGACGGTTTACCTCCATATGAAACTTTTCGTCAAGTCTGGCCGACAGTAGGTACGATCGTGACCTCTCTTTATGCACCATTTGAGTCACCTGATCCCGGTTTTTGGGTACCAAACGATTATGTATTGATTAAAATCGCAACGCGTGGCAGTTCCAATTCGGAAGGGGATCTCTATCCTTGGACGAAAACGGAAACTCAAGATTATTATGAAGTCATCGAATGGGCCGGCGTTCAGGAATGGAGCGATGGCAATGTGGGACTAAACGGGGTGTCCTATTTGGCCATGACCCAATGGCGGGTAGCCGCTATGAATCCGCCTCATCTGAAGGCGATTATTCCGTGGGAAGGGACTTCTGATCTCTACCGGGAATGGTACTTCCACGGTGGAATACCGGAGACGCTTTTCTCAGCTGATTTCGAGAAGTTGCAGCATACCCGGTGGCCAAATAACAACATAGAAGAAATGGTAGCGGAGCAAAAAGCGCATCCGTTACTCGATGAGCACTGGGAGGAAAGAGAAGTCCAATTGTCCAATATAAAGGTACCCATGTTTGTTTGCGCCAGCTGGTCCACCCAAGGTTTGCATAACCGCGGTACCTTTGAAGGATTTAAACAATCTCCATCCGAAGACAAGTGGCTGCTGGTTCATGGCCGCAAGGAATGGGAAACCTACTATTTGCGTGAATCGCTGGAACAGCAGAAGGAGTTCTTCGATTATTTCCTGAAAGGTATGGAGAATGAATCTTTTTGTCGGCATTAAGAAATTCGACAGACGGGGTAATGAAGTATTCTTGCCTGACTTCAACCATCTTGAAAACGGTCGGGTGGCTAGTGGATGGTTAAGAGTTTCCCATAGAGAGCTGGATCCTGTGAAATCTACGCCATATCAGCCTGTACTGAAGCACAAGAGATTATTGAAGCTTACTAAAGGTGAGATCGTGCCGGTAGAAATTGAAATATTGCCTTTAAGCGTCTTCCTCAAAAGTGGGGAAAGTCTGGTGCTGGTTATAAAAGGTAGCGATTTCATTATCGATGACAACCCAACAGGTTCAAGGGGTTATGGGCACACCGATACAGTGAACAAAGGAACTCATTCCATTTATGTCGGTGGAAAGTATGATTCATTCCTTTTGGTACCGGTGATTCCTTCGAAAGAGTAGTGAAAGCCCTGATTAATGAACCCATATTTATTTTGGGCAGAAGTTCTTGAAAAGAATCTATGTAGAAATGATTATCTTGAAAATTGAATATTCATTCTTTAAAGTTTGTTATAGTTCGCCTATCCTGATCCATATAAAATAGAAGCACCAACCATGAAAGCGTTTTATAAGTTGAAAGGCTATTAATGTAGTTGATTTTCACGAATGACTTATGCCAATTGACTTATAACGATTGCTTGCAGGTTGGAATCAGTGATGGAGGTGTATGATGAAAAGAAAGGCATGGTACACATTAATTATGTCAGGATTCGTTTCTTTATTCTTTTCCGTAAGCGCTTTCGCCGGGTATGTGTTCTGGGAGCCATTAAGTTACTTCAACCCGAGTACGTGGCAAAAAGCAGACGGTTACTCCAATGGTTCAATGTTCAATTGTACTTGGCGGGCTAACAATGTTAATTTTACGAGTGACGGTAAACTCAGACTCGGCTTAACAAGTTCTGCATACAACAAATTCGATTGCGGGGAATATCGATCAACCAACAATTATGGATATGGCTTGTACGAGGTGAGCATGAAGCCTGCGAAGAATACGGGAATCGTTTCTTCCTTCTTCACCTATACAGGGCCTGCAAATGGCACGCAGTGGGATGAAATTGATATTGAATTCCTGGGAAAAGATACTACGAAAGTCCAATTCAATTATTATACGAACGGAGTCGGCGGTCATGAGAAGATTATTAATCTTGGCTTTGATGCGTCCCAAGGCTTCCATACGTATGCTTTCGATTGGCAACCAGGTTATATCAAATGGTATGTGGACGGTGTGCTGAAACATACTGCAACGTCCAACATTCCCATTACACCCGGCAAAATCATGATGAACCTATGGAACGGAACTGGCGTTGACGACTGGCTTGGTCCATATAACGGGGCTAATCCGCTCTACGCTGAATACGATTGGGTGAAATATACGAGTAACTAGAATCACATGAAGAAGCAGCCGTTCGTCAGGCTGCTTTTTTTTGTATCTCAAGAGGATTGCATTTATACAAGATTCATATCCATTTTCCAATATCCTAAATTAATGCAATAAATGTTGCAATATTAGTATGGGCTTATACATCGATTATTCATTATGATGTACTCTGTAAACAACATTACATAGACAGGGGGAAACAAAGGTTGGACACTAGCAAAAAGAAACGAATAGGTAGTTTGGCGCTGGCAGGGATGTTCGCGTTGTCAGCCGTCCTGAGTGGATGCAGTAGCAGCGGGCCGAGCAAAGAAGCTGAGCCAAGTGCACCAAGTACTGCATTGGAATTGAAGGATGGAAAATATGATCCGCCAGTGAGCATCACATATTTGCGGCCGTGGGGACCAGATGTGAAGTTCAAGTCGGGAGAGGATCAGGACAACAACGTTCATACCCGATGGGCAAAAGACAAGCTGGGGATTGAACTGAAAAATCAGTGGGTATCTCCGTCCACCAATAACGCTTTTGAAACGAAGCTGCGTCTGTCGCTTGCTTCCAATGCAGAAATGCCAGACATTATTTCGTATCGCGGCGAGTTCAATCTGGTGCGTGAGTTGATCGAAACCGGCAAGTTTGTCGATGCCGGCGAATTATTTGATAAATATGCGAGCGATGCATGGAAATCAGCTGTGAATGAAGATCCTTCCGTGTGGTATCCTTACATGCAGGACGGTAAACGAATCGGTATTCCCATTCTGGATTATGCTTACAACGGAGACCCAGTCATGTGGGTTCGGGAAGACTGGATGAAGAAATTTAATCTGAAGGCACCCGAAACATTAAGTGATCTTGAGGTTATTATGGAAACGTTTACAAATAAAGACCCGGATGGAAACGGAAAAAAGGATACGTTCGGACTGACGATCGGATTCAAGAACTGGATAAATACTTGGATGTCTGATGCAGGCTGGATTTTTGGAGCTTATGGCACGATGCCGAATCAGTGGAACCTGACCGCAGACGGAAAGCTTGAATACGGCTCGGTGACGCCAGGCGCCAAAGAGGCTCTTGCTACATTGCAAGATTGGATGAGCAAGGGGTATATTCCTGAAGAAGCGGGCGTATATGATGAGACCAAGGCTGCTGAAGAGTTTACTGCAGGCAAAGCAGGTATCGTCGTGGGGCCTCACTGGATGCCGTCATGGCCGCTGGAGGACGTGAAGAAAAATTATCCTGAAGCTGAATACAAGGCGTATCCAATTCCGGCCGGACCTGAGGGCAAAGCAGGCAGACATGGTACATCTAATGGTAACGGCGTGATCCTGATTAACAAGGATATGAAGAACCCGGAAACATTTTTCACGTACCAAAATTATCTGTTTGATCATTATGCCAATCCGCCGGAGGGTGATGAATTCGAACATGGCTTCGCCGAAGGATATGATTGGGTAATGGTAGATGGTAAACCTTCTACGGATGCAAGCCTTACAGACGGTTATGCTCCTGAGAAATACACGTTGACCTTTGACGGAGCACGAATTCCGAATTTGAGCATGACAACGCTAGCGAAGCTTGCCGGCGGCGAAGAGGCCACGACGCCTTTCGAGAAAAAAATCAATTCTGGAGTACCGGCACCGATGCTGGAGGCAGCCAAGATTGTTTTGGATCAAAAGGACATTGTTTACAGCCAGATGTTCACTGGCGCTCCTACGATGACCATGCAGATGAACAATGATATTTTAGCCAAGATGGAGAAGGACATGTTTGCTCAAATTATCTATGGCAAAACTTCGATTGACGCAATTGACTCCTTTGTTGAGAAGTGGAAATCTTCTGGCGGGGATCAGATCACGCAGGAAGTGAACGAGTGGTATCAGTCTGTAACCAGCGGAAAATAAGAACGAATAAAACACCGCATTTTTGTAAACGCGCTAAACAAATTGAAGAGGCATTGCTGGAGAAGATCTCCGGCAATGCCTTTTTTGGAGATACGTCATGAAAAGCGGCTAAGATAGCAAATGGACGGAACGATGTTAGGTTCAGACGGGTAGATTCTCCCTGTAATCTTGCGGAGTAAGGTCATAGAACTTTTTGAAAACACGTATGAAATATGCAGTATTGTTATATCCGACAAGATCGGCTATTTCGAATACCTTCGCGCCTGACGTCCGCAAATAATAGGCCGCTTTTTCCATTCGTAATCGATATACATATGCTGTAAGGGCTTCTCCAGTCTCTGCCTTATAGACTTTGGATAAGTAAACAGGATGCAGGTGAACATGATCTGCAATCGCTGGCAAGGATACGTCTGAAGCCAGGTGCAGGTCCACAAAGCTTTTGACACTGCGGACGATGGTGCTGTGATTGTCCTTCAGCTCTTGTTCAGCATCTTCGCTTATGTAATGGAGTGTCCGGATGGACCAGTCTTTCAACTGCTGTGCGGTACCATAACTTGGTGCTTGAAAATACCGATATGTTTCAGCGGGCAGGAGGGTAGAGATCTGCTTCCCGTTTTTGTGGATTATATATGCAAAGGCCCCGGCTAAGGCATGGTACACTTCAATCGTCGTCTCCACGATATCATGATGCTCTCCCGAATGCAGCAGCTCTTCAAAAATCACCTCGATTTTCTGTTCCACATCGTCGAAACGTCCGGCTTCCAACAGACTAATGAGTGTTGGTGGCTTGTAGAGAGAACGGATTGCTGGCAGTGGATGGACATCCGTTTCATCCGAAGCCGTCACGAACAAACCTTGTGTTTGACCCATCCGCTTTCGCATGGACCTTACGGCACCCTCATATATTTCTCCAATTTCGTAAGGAAACTTGCCCCATCGGGAAACTGAGATGGAGATGGCGCCTTTCAAGTACAACTGCACGTTCGTTTGGATCTGGGCCGCATAATGCTCCAGCAGCGTTTGCGGCTTCTCATCCTTGTTAAAATTCTTGGCGCCGGAATGTTTGACGCTGACCAGGACGACAAGATAATCATGAACATCTCGTGTGTGCCAGATATGAAAATGATTATGCGTCACTTCGCTAATGATATTGCATATGGCATATTCCATTAATGAGAGGTCGCTGTGTGCCATTTCGGACAAGTATTCCTCCATACGTATGACCAGCATACCTAGATCTTCATCAATCGAGTAGGGTAGTTCCAGCAGCTCGAGCTTGTCTGCCAGCACTGCTGAGGAATAGGTTTTACCCGTCAGCAATTCATGAAGCATAGTGGATTGCAATAAAGGCAGGTTATCCTGAAAAGCATTTAATGCCCGTTGGTATGACGCCGCGGTTTCCCACTTTTTCTTGATCCGGTCCACGAGACGCTGCATGGTTTCGATCAGGTCTTCATCGCTCACCGGTTTCAGCAAATAATCAAAGCTTTCTTTTGCAATAGCCTGCTTCGCATATTCAAAATCGGCGTATCCTGACAAAAGGATGGTCTGCACATGCGGCCATCGTTCGTGGATTGCCGTAATAAGGGCGATACCAGACATCTCCGGCATACGTATGTCCGTAATTACGATATCTATGTCGTGATTCTCCATAATCTCCAGCGCTACATCACCAGATAACGCTTCGTGGACTACACTGATTCCGCAGCTTTCCCATGGAATGGTTTCGGCTAATGTCTCCACGACCGAACGTTCATCGTCGACTAATAAAATCTGTAACATAAGTGTCACCTACTCGTTGGTATTGTCGTGCCATGTGATGCTGACTTTCACTCCGCCCATGGTCGAATGCTCATAATTCAGACCTGCTCCTTCACCATACAGAAAATACAAACGTTGATGGACATTCCAGGTACCACAACCCATGTTTCCGTCGAGCGGTTTGTGAAGGTTGCTCCTCAATTGATCGAGTTGGTCATCGGTCATACCAAGACCACTGTCTTCGACCGTTATCGTATACATATCGTTCTTGTAAATTGCATGAATGCTGATCTCGCCGTCTTCTATTCGGGGCTCAATCCCGTGAATGATAGCGTTCTCAATAATGGGCTGGAGCGTCAACCTGGGCACGGTCCTATCTAAAATATCATGGGGCACGTCGATTGTAAAATGCATTCGTTCCAACCTTAGCGACTGGATCTCCAGATAGTTTTTGACCATCGTCAGTTCTTCCTTGATCGTTGCCTGATCATTCTCAGACCTTGTTATGTATCGATAATACTCGCCCAGATTCAGAGCCATGGCTACGACTGCTTTTTCATTTTTCATCCTGGCCATGTTCTTGATGTAGAAGAGGCAATTGTAGAGAAAATGCGGGTTAATCTGAGATTGAAGCTGTTTCAGCGTGGCTTCGCGACTCCTCAGTTTTTCTTCGTACACATTCTCAATCAACTCCTGGATTCGTTGTGCCATGATGTTGAATCGTGCAAACAACAGGCTGAATTCATTGCGTGAGGAATGATGCAGGCGAACGGAAAAGTCTCCGGTCGACAATCGATTCGTTCCTTTCACCAATTGAAGAAGTGGGAGTTGCACACTCCGATACAGCACATACAACACAACAACGCTCATGGCGATCAGAACAGCAATTGATGCGTAAAAAAGGTTACGGCTGCTCGTAATCGGTCTTAGGATCTGCTGCATAGGAACATAGTCTACATAGTACCATCTCAGACTGTCGGATTGAATATACGAGACATAGTATTCCGTTTGATTCATCTTGGTGGTGAATCCTCCTTTTGCCTGTAAATTCGCCTCTTGCAGCTTGAACTGAACAGCATTCAGGGTGTCCTTTCCGCTGCTGTTGGTGATTAAGCCGAACTCAGGATGAAACATGAAGGGATCACCTTTGTTGTTTAATTTGTTCTGATCCAGCATGGCAGTTAAGTGACGCACAGGGAAGCTGATTTTGGTAATTAATCTGGCCTTGCCCGGCTTGCCAATCGCTGTAGTTGGCTCCGTAGTATACCACTCAAACTGATTATGGGTATACGTCCATGACTTCGAGAGCGGTTCTGTAAATTCATCTTCCCTGTACGGGATGAATGCATAATAGTCCGTTGAAATCACTTTATGCAGACGCGGAAAATACAACGTGATAGTCGAATGCCATTTGCTGGCCGCGTTGTAGAGATTCATTTTT
The DNA here is from genome assembly GCF_900221055.1 of Paenibacillus sp. RU5M. Lineage (NCBI taxonomy): Bacteria > Bacillati > Bacillota > Bacilli > Caryophanales > Paenibacillaceae > Paenibacillus > Paenibacillus sp. RU5M. Next base: position 1,162,277 of record NZ_OBQM01000001.1, read on the forward strand.
TCCAAAATGGCACTTCCGACTTTGACACGTTCATAGGGGACATCCTTGTAATCCGGGCGCTGGTACTCCTGAATGCTGGAATCCTGTCCGATAGACATTCCGTAGAGGGATAGTTGGTATATATTGGATTCTACAGAATCGGCAAAGGTTGACAAGTGATTCATGGTGTTGTTCTGAATCTCGTGTTTGATAACACGCACGCTTTCTCTGTTGGAGTATGTGTAGAGAAACAGAACCAGAATAAGCAGTATCACAAACAGCAGCGTAATTTTGGTAAAGACATTCAAGCGGGTGAGCAAAGTTCAACCTCCTCAACTCATTAAAATATTGTTATCGTTGTTGCAATATTAGGATATAGATTGCTAATGACCGTTGCTATAATTTTAATATACAAGTTCCTGGGACTTGTAAAATATAAATTTTTAGAACATGGGGGATGTTGGGGTGAAGGAACATACGATAGAAACGCCGAGCAAGCGGGGGGCCATCAAGGTAAAACAGCGCTGGAATATACAACGAAACTGGTCCTTGCATATGATGCTCGTTCCGGCGGTTTTGCTGGCCGTAGTATTTCAGTACATACCAATGGGCGGGATTGTTATCGCTTTCCAGGATTTCAAACCCTACCTTGGATTTTCAGAATCCAAATGGGTGGGTTGGGACAATTTTAAATATTTGTTTTTATATCCCGATGTCGGCCAAGTAATCTGGAACACCTTAATCATTGCTTTTTTCAAAATTGTCGCAGGATTGGTCGCACCATTTCTTTTCGCAATCTTGTTAAACGAAGTCCGTTTGGTCGCTTTTAAAAGAGTAAGCCAAACACTCGTTTATCTGCCTCACTTCCTCTCTTGGGTTATCTTGGGCGGGATTTTGCTTGATATCCTTTCTCCGCAAGGAGGCATGGTGAACAGGCTTATTGTTGCCCTGGGAGGGGACCCGATATTTTTCCTGGGGGATGGGACATGGTTTCGCATAACACTTATAATTAGTGATATTTGGAAAGAATTCGGCTTTGGAACAATCGTGTTTTTGGCCTCTCTCGCAGGAATCAATCCCTCACTGTATGAAGCAGCAGAAGTGGATGGAGCCAACCGGTTCAAGCAGACTCTGCATATTACCATTCCTGCGCTGATGCCGATCACCATAGTACTTATGACACTCTCCATCGGAAACATTCTGAATGCGGGATTCGATCAGGTGTTCAACCTGTACAATCCACTTGTTTATGACAAAGGAGACATTATCGATACCTTCGTATATCGACTCGGTATCCTGAACGGCAAGATGAGTTTTGCCACAGCGGTAGGGTTGTTCAAATCAGTGGTTGCAACCATTTTGATTATTATCTCATACCGACTCGCTTATAAACTGGCTAACTACCGAGTGTTCTAGAGAGGAGAAAAGGGCTTGTATTACAAAACAAAAGGGTATCGAATATTCAGTGTTGCCAATTATATTTTTCTCGGAGTGTTATCGCTGCTCTGCATATTACCTATCATTCATATTTTGGCTGTTTCGTTCAGCAGCATGGCACCGGCCTCTTCGAATCTGGTCAGCTTCTGGCCCATCGGGTTTACGACTGATGCCTATGTGAAGACGTTTGGCAATTCGAACTTTATCAACTCCTTGATGGTCTCGGTCAAACGTACTGTAATTGCTACCATTATCGGGATGGTCATTATGCTGATTACGGCCTTTCCGTTATCAAAGGAAGATATTAGTTTTAAGGGTCGTTCGATGTACACGTGGTTCTTTGTTTTCACGATTTTATTCAGCGGCGGTCTTATACCGAGTTATATTCTGATCCAGAAACTAGGTTTGATGGATACGATCTGGGCGCTTATTCTGCCGGGAGCATTGTCCGTGTGGAATGTCATACTCATGATGAACTTCTTTCGGGGGTTGCCAAAAGAATTGGAGGAGGCGGCCTATCTGGATGGCGCGGGTCATATCAAAACTCTGGTGTTGGTCTACATCCCGCTGTCCCTTCCGGCAATCGCCACACTGTCCTTGTTCACCATGGTGTATCAATGGAACTCCTGGTTCGACGGCATGATCTATATGTCGGATGTTAAAAATTATCCACTAGCTTCGCTGCTTCAGACGATTATCGTGCAACAAGACCTCAGTAAAATCAATGTGGACCCGTCCATGCTGGAGAACGTCTCCCAGCGTACGGTTCGCGCGGCACAGATCTTTATCGGCGCATTGCCTATTTTGCTGGTCTATCCATTTTTGCAACGCTTTTTCGTGAAAGGAATCGTCATTGGGGCAGTGAAAGAATAGCACTGACTGGCAATGACAATACGATGAAGGGGGAATACGATTGAAAAAGGGATTGGCATGTCTCGTAGCAGGAAGCATGATGGTTTCACTGATTTATCCGGCAATTGTCGGGGCAGAAAGCGCACAGCAGCAAGCGGAGGCGAAACATGTGCAGGCGAACAGCCTGCATTCCGCCGCTTATAAGGATCTGACGGGACACTGGGTAGAAACTGCCGTGGCGCGCATGCAAGATCTTGCTTTGACCAGTGGTTATGCGGACGGCACATTTAAGCCTAATGAAATCATCAGCCGGGCCGAGTTTGTGGTGATGCTGGACCGAGTATTCGGATTTGCAGGCGGTCCACGATCAGCATCTTTTTCGGACGTTTATGAAGAGGACTGGTACTATGATGCATTAATGCGGGCAAATGGTTCGGGAATCATCCAGGGAACGGATGCAGCGCACCTGTCACCGCAACGACCGATCACCCGGCAAGACGCTGCTGTCATGGCGGATCGTGCGTTTCAGCTATCGACAGGCAAGGAAGATGAACGAGTAGTGTCAAGTTTTAAAGATGAGACAGATGTAGCAGGGTATGCCAGAAAAGCACTCAGTTATTTTATCAGCGAGAAAATTGTAAACGGATACAGTGGTAAACTTACTCCGCAGTCGAACATTACGCGAGCAGAAGCAGCAATGTTATTGTCCTCTATGATTGGGGATGTTATAAGCGCTCCGGGTACGTATGAATCCAAGGTCGAGGGTAATTTAATCGTTCGGTCTGCCGACGCGACGTTAAAGAACACAACCGTAAACGGTAACTTGTTACTAACTGAAGTCATTGGTGATGGTACCGTGGCGCTGGATGGTGTGACCGTCACCGGAAGCGTAATCGTGAAAGGCGGCGGAAGCCACTCTATTTATATCCGCAACTCCAAACTGAAGCGCGTCGTGGTCGACAATGCTTCCGTTCCAGTACACCTGGAGATTGCAGGAGGCAGTCAAGTTGAAGAGATGCTTGTCTTGCGTAAAGCAACGGTTGAACTTTCTTCCGACACCATCGTCGATGCGCTTACGATTTTGGACAAAGCTCGGCACACCCGCATTAATACAAAAGGCAAGATCAAGCTGCTGAAGGCGGATGCAACGGACGTACTCGTTAACGGAAAAAAAATCACTCCAGGGCAGCACACGATGATGACGCCTGAAATTGAGCAGACTGTGCCATCCAAACCATCAACGCCCGTCAATGGGTCGAATGATCCGATATCGTCGATACCGGGCGGACAGACGCCATCCGTTCCCGGAAATCCAGCAGGTGAAAAGCCGATTCCTGCAACGACAATTCCGAATGAACAATGGGAACTGGTTTGGAACGACGAATTCAGCGGGTCTTCCGTGGATGCTTCCAAATGGATCGTTGAGGATACCGGGCTCGTCTACAACAACGAATTGCAGTATTACAGCCCGAACAATACACGCGTCGTCAAGGATGGCGAACGAAACGTGTTGCAAATCGAGGCAAAACGGGAGTCGAAGAGCGGCAAAGAGTATACCTCGGGCAAATTGATGACGATGGGGAAAGGCGACTGGACATATGGCAAAGTGGTTGTGCGCGCCAAACTTCCTGTACAGAAAGGCATGTGGCCCGCAATCTGGATGATGCCTACGGAGGAAGCCCATTACGGAGGATGGCCGTCATCCGGAGAGATCGACATCATGGAGTTGATCGGCGGCAAAGAGGCCGAACACGAAGTATACAGCACACTCCACTATGATGCCGTGAAGGCTGACGGTTCACACGGTCATGATCAAGGGAAGTTTACATTGCCCGAAGGCAAGTCCTTTGCAGACGAATATCATGATTTTCAGGTAGAGTGGCTACCAGGTTTGACTCGCTTCTACGTTGACGGGAAACTGCATCATCAGGTGAATAACTGGCAGACGACAGCTGCGGGCCAGCCGGAGAGTTACACCTTCCCAGCACCGTTCGATCGTCCGTTCTATCTGATCCTGAACTTGGCGGTAGGCGGAGACTGGCCGGGATCACCAGAAAGCGAGTTTGTCTCAGAAAAGATGAATGTGGATTTCGTCCGGGTGTATTCGTACAAAAACCTGAACGAATGGCCGGACGTAACATCGAATCCGATCGAGCCTGAACGACAACGCGAACCTCAAGCGGATGGCAACCAGATCTATAATGAACGCTTTGCCGAAGGTTTGGGTGCTGATGGTGTGCCGAGCCAATGGAAATTCATCACGAATGCCAGCGGGGCTGGTAAGGTAGAGGTCGTTGAGGATGAACAGAAAGGTAAAGCTGCGAAAGTTACGATCACGCAGGCAGGAACCGAAAATTATTCCGTGCAACTAACGCAAATGCCGATCTACGTGAAGAAAAATAAAAAATATAAGGTGCAGTTTGATGCCAAGGCATCTGCAAACCGGGTAATACGATCCAAAGTGACTCAGTTTGAAAAAAGCTGGACGAACTATTCCGGTGAAAAATCTTTCTCCTTAACTACGGATTGGAACCCGTACGAATACACCTTCAATATGCGGGATGGAACGGATAACAATGCCAGATTCGAATTCAATTTGGGACTGAGTGACGCTTCCGTGACTGTGTCCAATGTCAGACTGATCGAAATTGGCGAAGCAGATCCACTGCCGATAGAACGAAAAGCGCTACCGGATGGCAATTACGTCTTCAACGGCACGTTTGATCAAGGCAAAAACCGTTTGGGATTCTGGTCCACTCAGATCCTGTCGGGTGCGGAAGCCCAGGTCTCCGTAAACAACTTCTTGAAATTCCCGATCATGGAAAGACAACTCGTGGTTGATGTTGCGCAAACCAATGGCCGGCCTGATCAAGTAGTTGTGGTTCAGCCGGACATGGAACTGGAAGCAGGCACGACCTATGGTTTCTCGTTCGACGCCAAGTCCGATGTGCCTCGCACAATGGACATCGACATGACCAGCAGCGATGGTCATGCCGTACAGGTTCATCAAGGACAGCAGATCCGGCTTGGGCAAGAGATGAAGAACTACACCGGTGAGATTGTGATCGGAGAGGGTACAGCTACAGCAATGTCCGAACTTCGTCTATTATTCGGCAGTTCCACGGGCAAGGTCTATGTAGACAATGTTCGCCTTACGAAACGTGGTAAACCTGTAACGATTCATGGGTACACGCACATTCCTGCAGTAGATGCCTGGATGATGCAAGGGTTACAAATAGAAAACTCCGATGAAGGTGGCAAACATGTCAGCTACATGGATGAAGGAGACTTGCTGCAATACAAGATCGATGTGACGAACGAAGGAGTTTACACTTTCTCCACGCGGTTAGCCAGCGCTAAGAGTGATTCAAAGGTTCGCTTCAGCGTCAAGGATGAACAAGGGACGACGATTGCAAGCGCCGATCTTCTTCTTGGAAACACGGGGGGCTGGCAAACTTACAAAACCGTGTATTTACCACCGGTTTCGCTGAAAGCGGGAAGCCAGTATTACGTAAATTTTGAAGGCAATGAGTACAATACACACTGGCTGGACATTTCACAGAATAAGTTAAAGAATGGCGAGCTGGCAGCAGATCGAACCTATTGGGAACTGACTCCTGCCGACCTCACGGCTTCGCATGAAGGTCAAACTGGTATCCGCATTGCCTTGCCAGTGACAACCGGAAATTGGTGGGATGCGTTATTGCAGCAAGGCCAACTTGCGCTGAATGCCGGAAAGACATACCGGCTGAGCTTCGAGGCTTCCGTATCCGATCCAAAATCAATGCAGGCCGTGATCTCGCAGAGCGGCGGAGAATTCGCCAAGTATATGGAAGAAACGGTGGAACTGACTGAGGAGAAGCAGCAGTATGCGTATACATTTACGATGGGAGGCACTTCCGATTCAGAGGCCGTGCTGGCCTTTGGATTGGGATATCCGTTGTCTAAACCGCATGACGTGTTGATCCAAAACGTGACCTTATTTGAAGTGAATCCAGGTGCTGATCAGGGCGGACAGCCGGTGTCTGTCAATCTGATTCCGAACGGCGACTTTGCGAAAGGAAGCGAAGGCTGGTTCACACATGTAGACGGCAATCCTGCAGATCTCGCAATTAGTGTTGCGAATCAACAGTTGCTAGCTCGAATCGGCCAAGTAGGGAGCAATCCATGGGATCGACAGGTCATTAATGAAGGGTTTGGCGTTCAGCAAGGTTATACCTACAAACTTACCTTCAAAGCCAAAGCGGATAAGGCGCGAAAACTGGGCTTAGGCATCGGCTGGGTCGACGTTCCCGCCAACTATGCTTGGCACGGTTTTTTTGGAGAGCGAGTGGACCTGTCCACAGAGGAACAAGAGTATTCCTACAAGTTCGAAGCTACCGAACCAAGCTATGCGAATACTCGAATTGTTTTTGACATGGGCAACATTTCCGGGACGGAAGACAGTGATACGACAATTACATTGTCTGATGTCACCCTGATCAACCTGGGGCCAGCCATGTAACCCAATGCTTAAAATAGAGTAATGCTTGGATGCTTTCCCCAAAGTAGCCCACTTGACTGGAGGAGTGTTGAATGGAGATTATTCAGAGCTAAAGACAGTAAACCAATGTATAAACATTTCTTAGAAGGCCTTCAAAGGATGGGAGGGAAATTTAACCCCTGGCTGTTACATTGAGCCACTTCGTCCAGAGCAGATATGTTTTTAGAGCTTTTACGACTGATGCTTACTTGTTTCAAAGAGAAGTGCGCGGGTTGTCGCCTGACGAAATTCTGGAACGGCTCTGTGTAACCTTTCTTGGGGAGATATATTTGAGGGGTTAATATAGAAGGGATTTTGTTTTATAAGTCACTTTGCAAGATGGTCACATTAACACTTAGTGGTACTTGAAAAGGAAATTTTATTCTTTCGCCATTCCATATTCTTTTTTCTTCTGAATAACTACTATTGTATTAGAGTTTGGCTTGCTATTTGCTCATGCTCGCGTTCCACATGAATTAGAACCTGTGCATGATGAAACACTTTTTTAATGGACTGCTCAATTTCATCAGAGTCGATGTGAAGCATTTAGATCCATGTTAGATGGGACTACAAGGTGAAAATCAATATTTTCTTCTGGACCGGATTGCCGGGTACGAAAATCGTGAATTTCAATGAAATCTTTCTCGAACAAATGAATAATACTTAAGATTCCTTCTTCTTCCGTTTCAGACAATCGAGCATCGATTAATGGCGGGAAAGTTTGATTCATCAATTTAAAAGCTTCCCACATGATGTAGAAAGCCAGAATAATTCCGATAATAGGGTCTAGTATGTGCCACCCGTTTATCGTAACCAGTAGCAAACTAAAATCCGACTCCTACCGAAGTGAAAACAGTATGGTATTTATTATGTTAAGAAAAAACATGTATACTTCTACAAAGCAACTTTCTAGATCAGTGGTTATTCATTCATAGATGAAAAACTCATTGTAAAAATGTATGATAATCCGACATGCCAAGATTTTTTATTATTGCAGCAAAGATAGGCCAAACTTTTAATCAATACAGCGAAGAAATGAAGAAAGAGACAGTTCGTTTGAGAGTGGAAGAAGTTTGGGTTTTGAAATACTCAAATAACAATTTAACAAGGAGTTGAGCTTATTGTGAGTAAACAATATCAAAGGTTACTTGAGGGAAAATTATATAAAACGGACGATCAGATCCAAGAGATGAAAAATAAAGGGCGGTATCTGTCTAGATTATTTAATCAAACCTCAGAAGAGGAAAGTTCACTAAGAAAGGACTTAATTAAAGATCTATTTGGTAGAATAGGTGAGAATTATACAGTAAAGCCACCCTTTTATTGTAGTCATGGGTCCCATATTAATGTAGGAAACAATTTTTTCTGTAATTTCAATTGTATTTTCTTGGATCTTAATACGATTGATATAGGAAATAACGTATTCATTGGTCCAAGAGTTAGCATTTACACTGCTCTTCATCCCATTGATAAAGAAGTAAGGAATACAGGATTAGAATATGCCTTACCCGTAGTCATAGAGGATGATGTTTGGATAGCGGGAGATGTCGTAATTAATCCAGGAGTAACAATTGGCAAGGGGAGTATTGTTGGTTCTGGTTCTGTTGTTACCAAAAATATTCCTGAAAATGTTATCGCTCTTGGTAATCCCTGTAGAGTTCATAGAACAATCACAGACTCAGATAAAGAATACTGGGATATAATGTTAGCGGAGTACAAGAAGAGTGTAGAATAAAATAGCGAAGCAATCTTCATATAAAAGTTCAAGATTTTCGCGAGACAAGAACATTGTTCCTTTCAAAGTCGCTAAAATAGCGGCTTTTTTCGTTTTAAAGAACCAAATCCTTGTTATCTAAAGCTTATAAGTTCTGACATTAATTTAACGGTAGTTAAAACAGTCAATAATCAATCAGAATTGATTATTTCTACGCAAATCGTTAACATAGGATTCGATGTCTTGAAGGTAAAAGACATAAGTAATCAGAGAGACGGGGATTATAATGAATAACGCAAAAATTTTGATCATTGAAGATGACGCACCCATTGCGGACTTACTCTCATATGGACTATCCTTGGAAGGGTTTCAAACGCGAATTGCGACAAATGGAGCAGCAGGAATGAGTGAAATACGTTGGTTTCAACCTGATTTATTGCTTCTAGATTGGATGCTGCCTGATCAAAGTGGGCTAGATATATGTAAAAATGTCACCTCAGAGTTTAATATACCAATCTTCATGATTACTGCAAAGTCGGATATTACTGATAAAGTTCTTGGCCTTGAATTTGGAGCGGATGATTACATTACCAAACCTTTTGATCTTCGTGAGGTAGTAGCCCGGATCCGGACCATTCTTCGTCGCGTTGAGCAAGCAAATTACGGAGTTAAAAACGATTCAGATGAAGGATTAATTCACTTTCAGGATGTTAAAATAAATGCTAATGAACGGGATGTGAAAAAAAACAATCAATCTGTTGATTTAACTCCTAAAGAATATGATCTGCTCATGATACTGGTCAGGAATCCAGGGAGAACCTTTACGCGTTCCGAATTGCTTGACGTGGTATGGGGATATCATTTTGCAGGGGATACCCGTACAGTCGATACACATATCCAGCGCCTTCGTAAAAAACTTGAAGCCATGGAATATATCGTGACTGTATTTGGGATCGGATACAAGTTCAAGAAGACAGGTGATTAAGCTTGATACGTAAAATCAGCCTCAAATTTCTGCTCGGATTTCTATTAATTTTCTCCTTTTCTTTTGTCATATTGAATCAAACGGTGAAGGAGTTCATTCGAACAAGCAATCAAAGTTTGATTACGACCGAGTTGGTAGGGCTTAAAAACAACAGCAACGTTTACGTCCGTCAAGCGTTCCTGATTAATCACTTTTCAAATAATGAACTGTATTTCGGAGAGATGGCCGAGGAACTGGGAAAAAACCTGAAGCATGCCAGCGGAAACAGCGTTGGCGTATATACTGTGCAGGGCGAATTACTATATGCTTCGGATAAGTCAACGTTTACTCTGCTGGAGAAAAACGATTTGGAAGAAGCAATTGACGGCAAGACAGCATTTACCATTCGTTCCGGTGAGAACCAAACATCTGTATTGTTTTCGTATCCTGTGGTCATTGATGGGTCCAAAGTTGGCATTTTGCGATTTTCCAAAGATTTTACTCTAATGTTCCAACAAAGTAATCGAATTCTGGATATTACGCTCTACATTACGTTGGCGATTTTTGCAGCAGCCTTTCTCTTTTCATACATTCTATCCAGACATATCACGCTTCCGCTTGGTAAACTTACCCAAGCATCGTCCGAGGTGAAAAATGGGAATCTGGATATTCGCATCCGATTTAAACGCAAGGACGAAATTGGCCGGCTCGCCGAAAATTTCAATGATATGGTTTATCAAATCAGTCAGCAGATTAACATCATCCGAAAGGATCGAGATCAACTCATAGAACTGCATGAGCAGGAAAAACGTTTCTTCGACAACATTACTCATGAACTCAAAACCCCTTTAACGTCAATCTTAGGGTATGCCGAGTTAATCAAAGCCAACGGAGAGCGTGACCCAAAGTTTTTTGAAAAAGGCACCAATCACATCATCGAAGAGAGCAAGCGTCTACATACGATGGTATTGAAGCTCCTAGAGGTTTCGCGGCGTCAGGCGTATGAACTGGAAAAAGTTGAAGCGGGATCTGTACTTCGGGCTGTTTGTGATTCGATGGTTATTCGTGCGCAGCGCTATAAAAAAACAATTACATTCAATCTTGAGAACGAATTATATGTGATGGCACAGAAAGACAGAATGCGTCAACTCTTCATTAATCTGCTGGACAATGCAATCAAATATAGTTTGGACTTCTCGGAAATAGTGGTAAAAGGTCTTCATGTGGACGGGAAAGTCCGTTTTATTATTTACAATCCAAGTGATCCAATCGATGCCGAACAGCTCTCTAAGCTGTTTGAACCATTCTATCTGGCTCATCCCAAGGATTCAGAAGAGGGCAGTATCGGGCTGGGGTTAAGTATCGTTAAATCTATTGTGGATGAAATGGAAGGTTCAATTTCCATCGTCAGCCAGGATAACCATACCACAGTTACTGTAGAATTTAACCGTTTAAAATCGGCAAAGGAGAGGAACAGTCATGACTAAATGTGGTGGACGGGGGTTAATCATGATTGTTCTGTTTTTCCTTCTGATGTCAGGCTGCAGCACCGGATTACAAAGCGAAACCATTGTTATAAACGACAACGAAGAGATTGATCAAGCGCCTCAGGACTCAAGTCCGGTTCAAGTCAAAAATATCTATCGCTTGTCAGATGAAAATGCTGATACGGGGTATTGGATGGGCTGGACCTCAACCGACTCGCTTGTTGGTGCATTCAGGACTGCAGGCTCGCCTGAAAGTTTCTTGCTTAAACGATTGGCCCATCCGTATGAACAAAGTGAAAACATGACGGAGATCAAAATAAATAATACCCGAATGGCGCTTTCGCCGGACGGTAACCATGTGGCTGATATTCGCATGACGAGAACCGTTGCAAGTTTGAAATTACTTTCCATAAAGGATGGGAAAGAGACGGAAATCGATACATTCAACTCGAAAGGTCAGAAGTACTTGCAGGACATGTCCTGGTCTGACAACAGCCAATATATAAGTTATCTGATCTTGGACGCCGCTGAAAGAGAAAAAAACAGCCTGCGGATCTATGACACGAAATCTAGGGTAACCAAATCTTACGCACTAAATGAATTCAAAGAGGGTGAAACGCTTCTTGGCGTTCAAGTATCCAATGATGGCCGCAGTGGATTAATTACGCTGTATGATTCCAATCATTCGGGCAAGAAAACCATTGTACTTGGCAAACTGATAGATGGTCACTTTGAGCCCAAGTACAAACGCCAAATTGGAGAAAATCAGATGACCTGGATCGGGAATGATCAGTTTTCTTTTCTGGGAAGTGACAGCACGTTGTACGAATACGATCTGCGAAACGGTGAGCTCTCCGTTATTCTGGAAGGAGTGACTGTATTTGAATTCTCTCCAGACAAAAAATTTATTGCATACTCGCTGCAAGATGAAGATGTTGTTTATGTCGGCAAAATGCAAGGAAGAAATGTGCTGTACAATGAGCCCGTTTACCATGGTATTGTACCGATGAATATGAAATGGAATTCGGAAAATACAAGTTTATTTCTTCAAGGGCCCAAGATATTTGCGAATCTGAAAACCATTCAAAATGATTCCACAGAGGGCCCTTCATTCATTATCGAATTCGAATAGCATCACTCCATTCAAAAACCCTTAATACGGACCATTATCCGTATTAAGGGTTTTCTTTGTCAACAAGGATGTATCTGTTATGACAAATTGTTTACATCTTGATCAAACTTTGGCGACATCCACTGATTATATTAATTAAAGAGATATAGCCCATATACAGACAAGGAATGAAACATAATGAGTGGGAAACTGGATCAACCGAAGAAGCGTTATATGCCTGGAATCGATGGTTTACGAGCCATTTCTGTCCTGGCTGTCATTGCTTACCATTTTGATTTGAAATGGGCGCAAGGCGGATTACTGGGAGTAAGCGTATTTTTTGTCCTGTCCGGCTACCTGATCACGGATCAGCTACTAATGGAGTGGAAAGTGAATAAAACCGTAGCGATTTGGAACTTTTGGATGAGAAGGTTTCGCAGACTATTGCCTGCTATGTTAAGCATGCTCATTCTGGTTGCGTTGTGGTTAATGGCTACGAACCCTGATAGAATCCTGTCACTAAAAGGAGATTTTATCTCTTCTGTTTTTTACGTGAATAACTGGTATCTCATATTTCATAAAGTTTCCTACTTTGAGAGTTTTGGTCCTGCTTCGCCTTTTGGACATCTCTGGTCACTTTCCATCGAGGAACAGTTTTACGTCGCTTGGCCCATTTTACTGTTCATCGGCATAAGGTTTGCACCGCGGCGTGGGAAGCTGCTGTTGAGCATCTTGGTATTGGCTTCCATATCGGCGATGGCCATGACTTTAAAGTATGTGCCAGGAGAAGATCCCAGCAGAGTTTATTACGGGACAGACACCAGGGCCTTCGCCATACTGATTGGAGCCGCCTTGGCGGTTGGATGGTCGAGCTGGAAGCTGAACGAGAAGATTTCACCTGCAGCGCGTACAACGCTTGATATGATCGGCGCATTAGGATTGCTCGTGTTAGTCATACTGATTCATCGTACGAATGAGTATGATGATTCGTTGTACCAGTTCGGTTTTCTCTATCTATCCTTGGTCACGGCGGTAATTATTGCAACGTTGGTACATCCGGCCAGCCGTCTGGGCAAAATCCTTGGATGTCGACCACTGACTTGGCTTGGTAAGCATTCTTATAGCCTCTATATCTGGCACTATCCCGTCATAATCTTAATGCGACCAGATGCGAGTAGTGAAGGGCTTGGATTTACACAGATCTTACTGCGTCTGACCATCATTGTAGTGCTGTCCATTTTATCGTACGAGTTCATTGAAGAACCGATTCGCAGGGGACATTTCCTTACGAAATGGCGTGATATTTGGCGTCATGATCGGTTTAAACCAATGATCGGGTTGAGCGTAACGCTGATCGCCTTCTTCATCGCTCAATCCTGGATAACCAATGCAACCAAGGTTAAACCTGAGCTGGATCAACCTGTAAGCATTCAAAATATCGTGCAAAATGACGATCAGCCAAGCAACAATCATAATCAGCAATTCATTGATGACAATCAACAAACGAGCCATGACGATGAATTCGTCAATCCACCCAATGAAGGGGAGGGCATCACGCTTATTGGTGATTCCCTTACATTGGATGTGGATTCATATGTGAAATTGTTGCTTCCCGGCATCGTGGTTGACGGCAAGGTTGGTAGACAGATGTCGCGTGCTCAAGAAGTTGTGGATGAACTGCGAGCAAAAGGACAATTAGGAGACCACATCATCATAGAACTGGGAAGCAATGGAGTCTTTAACAAAAGTAAACTTCGATCTTTGCTGGATTCTTTACAGACCAAGCAGATTTATCTCGTAACCACAAGGGTCCCCAAAAGTTGGCAGAATACTGTCAATGATGCTTTGAAAGAAGTCGGAAATGAATATCAGAATGTGAAAATTATTGATTGGTATTCTGCCAGTGAGAACAGAAGTGAGTTATTTGCTCATGATGGTGTTCATCTAACTCCGGAAGGAGCTCGCTATTATGCCTCTCTACTGGTTGAACAGCTCAAACAAAACTCATAGATAACCATACCAAGAGAAATGAATGAAAGGATGAAATGAAAGATGAAACAAAGAAAAATATATATGGTGTTGGGGCTTGCTCTCCTGATTTTCGCCCTGGGATATTTGGGCTTTCACTCACAGGCATCTTCCAAAGGTGAACAAGAGAAAACGAATACTAAATCCTTTGAATCATTCAAGAATGCCCCGAACCTAACTCAGTCTCAACCCAAGAAAGACATGAATACGAAAGAGGCTGAACATTCGGAATCGGCGTCAATCAGCGGGGAAGGAGTTACGGTCATAGGAGACTCTGTGATTGTTGGAGTTGAGCCCTACCTGAAGGAAATGCTCCCGAAAATAACTGTTGAAGGAAAGGTCGGCAGACAGATGTCCCAGGCCAGAACAGTAATAGAAGAATTAAGAACACAAGGAAAATTGGGAGACCACATCATTATAGAACTTGGAACCAACGGTCCGTTCTCAAAAGATCAACTTCGCAGTTTGTTAGCATCCCTTGCGGAAACAAAGCAGGTTCTAGTCATGACAACCCGAGTTCCAAAAAGATGGCAAGATACCGTAAATTCGAACATTAAGGATATTGTTAGTGAATTTGATAATGCAAAAGTATTGGATTGGTATGCAGCGAGCGAAGGGGAAGAAGATTATTTTTACAAAGACGGGGTGCACCTGAAGCCGGATGGCAGCAGATTTTTTGCTTCGCTTCTCATACAGGGCTTGCAGGAAAAGTAAGTTGAATTTTACAAACGAAGACGAAAAAAAGGAGTAACACATGTCGCTAAAAAAGAGAAAAATCGCAGCTATACTACTCATCATTCTGTTTGCATTTGTCGCTTTTGGGCTTTATTATTTCTTGTCTATTTATAAAGGGTTGGAAGGCTTAAGTAAAACTTCGGAAAACTCCCCCTTTTTTGAGGGGATGGAAAACGATGAGAAAGTCGTAGAACCTCCGAAGTGGTTAGGCACAGAGGTAGTCAATATTTTATTAATGGGAGTAGATGCTCGCGGAAACAAAAAAGGCGAGATTCCCAGATCTGATAGCATGATGGTAATTTCCTTAGATCCTGTGCATAAGCGTATCCATGTATTCTCTATTCTCCGTGACACTTATACCGATATCCCGGATTATGGAAAAAACCGCATTAACACTGCGATTACGCATGGACCTAAGGCGGCCATGAGTGCTGTAAGTGAGTTGCTTGGTATTCCGATCCAATTTTACGTGTACACAGACTTCCAGGGATTCATCAAACTTGTGGATGCTGTAGGAGGAGTTGATTTTCATGTCGAGAAGGACATGATCTATAAGAGTAACGCTGATAAGCATGAGTACGATATTAACCTGAAAGAAGGAGAGCAGCATTTAGACGGGAAGACAGCACTTCAGTATGTTCGTTTTCGTCATGATGCCCTGTCCGATTATTCTCGAACGAAGCGCCAGCGTGATTTCACCGATGCCATCGTCGAAAAAATGAAAAGCACAACGTCCATCATGAAGCTGCCGTCCATACTGGAAGAAATCAGTCCGTATATTGATACAAATCTGTCGGTTAACAACATGTGGCAATTGGCATCGGTCGGATATAAGTGCAAGGTGGAGGCAAGTGAACAAATCCCGCCAATGAAGTTGCTCAAGGAAACCTATGTTGGAAAAGCAGCGGTACTGAGCGTAACAAGCAGCGATGATCTAAAAGAGTATGTTCGGAATATTATTGAAGCCGATGAGCCAGATCCCGATGAAAAAGGGGGCTCAGCACATCAATAACAGCCCAACCGCGCCATTAAGTAATAAACCCCATTTGAATTCGAGTGGGGTTTATTGCATATTGCTCAAAAAGAAAAGCTAAAGCCCCCAGGAAAACTCCAATGTCGTCCAAAAGCGTATCACTGAGCGGACTCTCCCTGAGTGAGTACGTTGTATCACGGGACCTATGACGTTTTTAATGGGATCTAAAAAGATTTCCATGATATACATCTCAAGTACAGCTCATTAGTCCGTTTGTTATTTATGGATAAATCCGGTTCTTTTGCACGTTGACTTGAAGACTACAGGGTCGAAGGTAGGTACGGTCGTAGTTCTGGGTTTGACGCTATTTGAACATAATAAATAGCCCACCCAAGGGTGGACTTTTCGGAAGAATTTAGGATAGATTCATTAGGACTTTTATTTGGGTGTCGGTGCTGTGCCGGAGGAACTGAATATCTGGTCGAAACGTCGCATAAGTGATTCCAGTGGACCATTGGGTAAACGTGCAATAATCCAACCGATTCCCACTGTTATCACGATGACGAGCAGGTCACCAAATGGGATTTCACCTAGGCCGTAATCAATTTCCAAGAGGGTAAGTACCCAAACCACGACAAACTGTAAAGCATACATCGTGAGGGCCACGCGCCCTACTGCTGCAAAAGGAGTTAAGAGAACGGTCATTTTTTTCGGTACCAGAAACATAAGTCCTACGACCAGAAATGCTATACCAAGTCCGATAAGCGTTTGGAACGTTGATGCGGTATGCGGAGCTGTTTGTAGAAGCATTAGCCAGAGCGGCGGATCTGCATTTAGCGGCCAGATGGCATATGGGTCAGGCGGGCTGGCGTTTGAACCTTGAACACTAAGGAGCCACGACTCAAAGGATAATCTTAGGTCTGGAAGAAGGTAAGCACCCAGTACTTTACCGATAACGAGCATAATGAAACCACAGATCGCAATTGATATTGCTATTCGCTTGTTGGTGAGGTTGAATCGCGCAATCGCCATTCCTGCAACAAAAACAGGGGTAAGTGCGAGAGCAGACATCGGGCCACCGGCAATATCTTGAAGTAGAAATGAATCCGATATGATGCTCATTCCCATAAGCATGAATGGTGGAGCCAAAAACATCAAGGCAAGTGTGGTGTACACAAGTACGCGAGTCGAACGGTAAACCAGTGTTAACGCCAGCACGAACAAGGCTGCGTAGGCAGGAAGAATGATACCATAAGGGGTGTTCAGGAGAATGAGCATATATCCGATCAGATCGATGAATACTGCGCGAGCAAGCATTTTTGACCGAAAAGCGGTTGCATCCGTTCCACGCTCCTTCACACGTTGAGCCATAATAGAGTAGGAGATACCGCCACAGAGAACAAACAACAGCGTCGTGTTACCAGACACGAAGGCATTCCTTTCATTTAAGGCAAAATGCTGCAAAAACATTCCGATAACAGCAAAACCTCTCGCTGCATCAAGCGCGATAAGACGTCCTACCCCACGCGAATGTTTAGGTGTTGGCTTTTCCTTGAGATCGGGCACGATTTTATTGTCGGATTCATCCGACGACTGCAAACTAACTGACAATTCCAATTCCTCCTTAATTGTTTTTAGGTGCAATAATTGCTTGACCTTGTATATCCATACTTTCCCACTATATCGAGCAGTTGTCGCGAAAGTTTGATCAACATGTAAACAAAATGTCACAAGAATATCCTGTTACTCTGCAACAGGAATGTAATACTAGGCTTCTTCCTCATATTGCGGGTGCCTCCGAAATCACTGCCGTATACGTGGCGTGCCCAACAATCCGACTACGGAAATAGACCTTGCACTTTGGCAACTTGCAGCTGCTGTCCATAATGATGCAGCCGCACGTAGGCTTTTGTTCTCCATCTTCATAGCGACACGAACTTGCCGGTCTATTGAGGTTCTATCGGCCATGCTTCCTCGTCAGACGATTATACATTGTGCTGCAGGCAAGGATAGGACGGGAATCGTCGTTGCACTGACTCGATGTAATATCCAATCATTTGACGATTTCTGCGACGGCTATATTTTTAATGGCTTAACCCGAGAAATACTCAAAATTGTTTGGGAGACCGTGGAGGTTCGAGTCCTCTCGTTGGTACTGGCCAATTCCCCATTTTGTAGATATTGAAAAAGAACCTAGGCAGCAAACTGGCAACGGTACTCTACCGGCGTCAGTTTTTTTAGTTTCCGTTGTGGCCATTTTCGGTTGTAAAAGCATAACGTCCGTTGCCTGCTCCCCCAATATCACTTAATGATGATATACTTACCTCATGAATCATGATATTGATAATCAATATCAATTAATGGCTGTTATATAGAAAAAGTGTGATAAGGGAGCGCGGATAGATGCAAGAAGAAGCAGAAGCAAGCCAGGTATTTACACCGGAGATGATCGATACGGTGGCCCGTATTTGGACACGTTCGATCATTACATTAATAGATGTACGCTTTCAGAATGTAGCGTCCCAAACCCCTTTGGAGCAGTATAAAATGCCTAGTAGCATGTTTATCTATGCATATGGAGGAGAAGCGCAAATTCAACTGAATGAAACCACATTTGGAATGGAACGCTTCGGTTTAGTTCACGGCGGGAAAGGAAGCCTGCTCAGTATTTCGCCTAAAGGGGAGATTGTGAAGATCTTTATGGTGTTTTATAAAGCAGAATCCCCTCTTTTTTTCCAGAGGCACCTGCAGCAATTACTGGAGGAAGTGAATCCATTCGTTCAACAGTTTGGTTATACACCAAGTAATCCTATCTTGCTACTCGATTGGTTTCAACAGTTGATGAATGGTTGGAACCGCGGCAAGGCGATGGATCAGCTGCAGGCCAAAAGTTTTCTATATCAATTGGTTCATGGGGTATACAGAGATTTTGAGAGCGGTGAGATTCGGTATCTCCAGCCAGATCCAGCCTGTTCTACCAAGATATATCTCGATAAACATTACATGCAGCCGATTATGTTTCAAGAAATTGCCGATATGTTTGGGATCAGTGGTGGGCAATTGACGCGGCTGTTCAAAAAGAAGGAAGGGATGAGCTTACAGGAGTACCTCATTCAGAAAAGGATTGAAGCTGCCTGTCAGGAATTGAAGCATACAGAAGCAACCATTAAAGAGATTGCAACAGGAACTGGTTTTACAGATGAGAAAAATCTGTTTCGGATGTTTAAGAAGTATTACAAGATGACGCCAAGTGATTATCGGAAAATAAACGCACTATCCATGCAGGTTGATGGTATTGATAATCATTCTCATTTTCTTTACTATGAGAGGGAACTAGCGGGTCTAGTCCAGTCTTATAGAGAAGGGGAATCAACTATGTTTGGAAAAGTAAGAAGTAAAGAAATGATCTTGGCGGCGGCAATGAGCTTGATGTTTTTATTGTCGGCATGTGCGTCGGGAACGCCATCGAATAACGGGGGAACGGTGAATCCAATCCCTGCGCAGACACAACAGACAACACAATCGGAAGTATCGGATACGAAAGCTTCAGAAGCAGTTTCGCAGACGAGAACGATATCCACAGTAAAGGGTGACGTTAAGGTGCCTAACAACCCTCAGCGTGTTGTAGTCGATTATTTGGTTGGTGATGTGGTGGCTCTAGGTGTAACTCCTCTAGGTGTGGCGAGAGCAGCAAGGGATGGGAAAGAGGCTGTTTTTGCTAACCAAATTACAGACTCCATTAAAGTAGCTATGGAGCCGGAAGATGTCATGACTCTTGAGCCTGATCTGATCATTTTAGCATGGGGCGATGAAAATTATGAAGATTTATCCAAAATTGCCCCGACAATTTATGTCCCTTATGGTGATATGACTACAGAAGAACGGATACATTTTATAGGCGATGTTTTGAACAAGCAGGAAGAGGCTAAGGCTGTTTTGAGTGCTTATGCCGGAAAAATCGAAGAAGCCAAGCTAGCCCTTCAGAATGCAGGTCTTTCAGACGTGACGATTACTATGGGGGAATTCAGTGATAAAAGTAACTACATCGCTGGAGCCAAGCATGCGGTTGGCGACCTTGTTTATAATGAACTTAAAATGAAGGCACCGTCGAAAGTTCAAACTGATATTATTGACTCAGATAAATATTGGGGAGATATCTCTATGGAGGTCTTGGCTGCTTACATAGGGGATTATCTAATCGCTATAGGAGATACGAAAGTTCCTACTGATAATACGGTCTGGAAATCGCTACCTGCTGTGCAACATAATCGGATCGTAACAGTGGGTACATCGCTATCTTGGTCCACGGATATAATGACTTCCAGTGCATTAATTGATCATATTGTAAATCAATTGCTGACAATGGCTAAATAAGAGTTTTGACGAGGTATAAAGAAGTACTCCAATTTACAAATATGACTTTCAGTAGGTAAGGAAAGGAAAACGTGATGAAAAACAAGCCTGAACAAAAACGCCGTGGGGCGGTGAACTTCACCATGTACATGGTGGTAGGGCTTGGATTAACGGTTCTCATGTCGGCGGCGTCGATTAGCTTCGGCGCCGCCGACATGAGGTTAGCGACTGCATGGGAGGCTATTTTCCGATTTGATCCAACGCTCACTGAGCATCACATTATTCAAACCCTACGTCTTCCGCGTACCGTAGCCGATCTGATCGTCGGGTGCAGCCTTGCGGTATGCGGGGCTATTATGCAGGGAACGACGCGCAATCCGCTGGCCGACTCCGGGCTGATGGGGATCAGTTCTGGGGCAGCATTCGCGATTGCTCTTTGCCTGGCCTTTCTGCCGGGTTATTCGTATGGACAGATGATGCTGTTTGCTTGTCTGGGAGCAGCGCTCGCGACCGGGATCACTTACTTCATCGCATCAATGGGCAAGCGCGGGATGACGCCTCAGCGGCTGGTACTGGCAGGACTGTCCATCTCCATGCTATTTGGTGCACTCAGTCAGTATTTAGCGATCAATTATAACTTGGGTCGAGCATTGACATTCTGGACGGCAGGCAGTACAGCGGGGGTCAAGTGGGGTGAATTGCTGATTATCTCACCGCTATTTGTTGGTGGTGTACTGCTGGCGCTGGCGCTATCTCCTTCTGTTACACTGCTCAGTTTGGGGGATGATGTGGCAAGTGGACTCGGTATTCGTAGCGGACTGGTCAAGGGATTATCGACGATTATCGTGCTCGTCCTGACTGGATTGGCTGTTGTCGTGGTTGGCCCGATCGGTTTTGTTGGTCTGATTACCCCACATATTGTGCGATACATGGTCGGTGTCGATTATCGTTACATTATTCCGGCGGCTGCGCTATATGGTGCGTTGCTGACCGTGTCAGCCGATCTGGCTGGACGCTTGATCAATAAGCCGTTCGAAACGCCGATTGGCATTATATTTTCTATCATTGGTGTCCCGTACTTTCTCTTCCTGGCTCGCAGACAAAGGAGGGAATCTGAATGATCAAGCAGCGTTATACGATGCAACGGGGCATCATCATCAATGTAGTGCTTATGGTGCTCATCCTTATGTTTGCTGTCATTAGCATGAATTCTGGCAAGATGAATCTTTCACCGCTAGAAGTGTTGAATGTTCTCGTGGGAAACGGCACCGACAAGCAAAATCTGATCGTGTTTGATTTTCGCTTGCCACGAATCGCACTGTCGATCTTGGTGGGTCTGGGAATGGGAGCGGCTGGGGTCGTGATGCAGAGTTTGCTGCGCAATGACATGGCTAGTCCGGGGACACTGGGGATTAGTTCGGGATCAGGTTTGTTTGTCCTGATCTTCGTCGTATTCATTGCATCGACAGGAAAGGGCTCCTTTATTGCCCTGCCACTATTGGCCTTTGTTGGTGGATTGTTGGCGGCGGGACTGATCTTCTTATTATCGTATCGCCGTGGGCGAGATATCTCGTCAATCGGTTTGATCTTAACCGGGGTCGCGCTCGGAAGCGGGTATGAAGCGCTGACCACCTTCCTGACACTCAAGCTGAATGATTCGCAGATGGATTTCATGCTTCATTGGCTGGCGGGAAGCTTGTGGGGCGCTGATTGGCGCTATATTTCCGTACTGGCACCATGGGTCTTCATTTTACTCGGCTATATTTTCTACAAGTCTCGCATGCTCAACACCCTCCATCTGGGCAATCAGACGGCAGAAGGACTGGGTCTTGCCGTGAAGCGGCAGTTTTTGGGGTTGTCGATCGCTGCTGTTGCTTTATCCTCTGGCAGTGTGGCCGTGGGCGGAAGCTTCTTCTTCGTTGGTTTGATCGCTCCGCACATGGCAAGAAAACTAGTCGGGCCCGATCACAAATTGCTCGTTCCGGCTGCCAGCCTGACCGGTGGATTAGTCGTGGTGCTGGCTGACACAATTACGCGCACGGTTAGCCTGGGGGGAGATGTGCCGACGGGAATCGTCATTACGGTCATCAGTGTTCCGTACTTTCTTTATTTACTATCGAAGGCCAATTAGGAGGACGTCATGGAGAGTATTACAGCGCAACAAATCGATATTGCCTATAATGACACGCTTATCGTAAAAGAACTGGATTTGCAGATTCCGCGTGGACAGATTACCTCGATTATTGGCCCCAATGGTTGCGGAAAATCAACCGTACTAAAGGCAGTCGGTCGGCTGCTCAAGACAAAAAAATGGCACGGTTTATCTGAATGGTGCTGATATTTGCACACTGTCCACCAAAGAAGTGGCCAAGCAGATGGCAATTCTGCCGCAGACGCCTACTGCACCGAGCGGTTTGACGGTCGGTCAATTAGTGGCCTATGGGCGTTTTCCTCATCAACGGGGCTTCGGCAAGCTCTCCAAAGAGGATAAGCAAGTAGTTGCCTGGGCCCTATCAGTTACACAGCTTACAGCGTTTGAGCATCGCGAGGTCGATACGCTCTCTGGCGGTCAACGTCAGCGCGTATGGATTGCGATGGCACTCGCCCAGCAGACCGATCTGATCCTGCTGGATGAACCCACCACCTATCTGGACCTGGCACATCAGCTTGAAGTGCTGGAGCTGCTCTATGAACTGAATCGCAGTCAGCAGGTTACGATTGTGATGGTGCTGCATGACCTGAATCTGGCAGCACGCTTCTCCGACTATATGGTGGCGATTCGTGATGGTCAGGTGGTGGAGCATGGCTCGCCAGAGCACGTAATGACGGCACGGACGCTACGTGAGGTGTTTGCCATCGATGCCGAAATTATGCTGGAACCACGAACGGGGCGACCAGTGTATGTGACGTACGAGATATTGCGTGATAAGCGTAGAGGCCAAGGGGCGGATCAAGGATTCTTAAATGATAAGGAGCAGAAGGAGAAGATTGCCACATGAAAATCGCATGGCGTGTCTTGCTGGGCGCACGAAAATACTGGTTGCAGTTAGGCATTGGATTAGTCGGTGTCGTGCTGGCCACAATTGCCGGGTTTTATTTGCCCTGGGCGCTCCGTTCGTTGACACAATTGGCGACCGAAGGTAGCAGTCAGTTTGCCGCAGAAGCATTGAAGATTGGTTTATTGCTACTTGGAGCTACCTGTTTGCAAGCCATCGGAACATCACTGGCAGGCTATATGAACCATTATGCCGCACTTCATTACGTGGCGGATTTACGAACAAGATTGTATAGCAAATATCAGCAGATGAGTTTGCGCTATTTCCATCGAAGCCGGACGGGTGACTTGACCGGGCGCGTTGTGAATGATGCGATGGAAGCGGAAATTTTCATTGCCCATGCTATACCTGACTTTATCGTTAACGGACTGACCTTTATCGGAGTAGGCATCCTGCTCTTGACGATCAATGTGAAGCTGGCACTGATCAGTCTGATCACGATTCCGTTGCTGCTTGTAATCACGGTATGGCAAAGCAAGCACTTGTCGCCGCTGTGGGGAGAGAGTTCCCAAGCTCGGGGAGATATCGCTGGAAAGGTGCAGGAAAATTTGTCGGGCATGAAAGAAATCCAAATTTTCAATCGACAGGAGGAGGAGCGGGTCAACGTTTCTCGTCTGGCTATGAAATATTCGAAGACCTATTTACGCGCCAGTTTGTTCTATGAAACCTCTTTGCCGTTGTTGGCATTTGTGACCACACTGGGGACTGTATTTGTCGTGATACTGGGCGGCAGATTGATGGCAACAGGCGAGGTAAGCATTGCTGATATCATCGGATTCATCGCCTACCTAGGTATGTTTTATCAACCGATAAAGTCTTTTTCCGGCTTGGTGGAAATGGCAGGGCGAGCCTCGGCTGGCCTTAAACGGGTATATGATGTGCTGGAAGAAGAGGAAGACATAAAGGAGAAGCGAAACGCAGTCCATTTGCCGCGTGTACAAGGACAGATCTCCTTTCAAGATGTCACATTTCTTTATCAAGATGGTTCGCCTGTACTAGAGGGGCTGAACCTGACCATTGAACATGGAAAAACAGTAGCTCTTGTAGGCACCACAGGAGTGGGTAAGTCGACATTGGCCAGTCTCGTTAACCGATTCTACGACCCGCAGGCGGGATCGATTCGAGTGGATGGCATCGATATTCGTGATGTGACGCTCTCCAGCCTGCGTAACAATATTTCAATGGTGCTGCAGGATACGTTCCTGTTTGATGGCTCGGTGTATGACAATATTGCTTATGGATGGAAGGACGCGACCCGGAAAGATGTGATTGCCGCAGCTAAAGCAGCTAAAGCACATGGATTTATATCTCAGATGGAGCAAGGCTATGATACGGTAATTGGTGAACGCGGTGTGCGTTTGTCTGGAGGGCAGAAACAGCGCCTTTCGATAGCACGGGCGATTCTGCGCAATGCACCGATCCTCATTCTGGATGAAGCGACATCGGCGCTTGATACCAAGACCGAGCAAGAGATCCAACAGGCACTGGATGAAATATCGAAGGATCGCACAACACTGGTGATTGCCCATCGGCTATCGACGGTCCGTCATGCCGACCAGATCGTTGTGCTGGAGGGTACAGAGATTGCCGAGATGGGTACACATGAGGAACTGCTGCATAGCGGAGGTATTTATGCACGATTGTATGCAACACAAGCCTCTTGAACGTAACCAATCCAAACAAGACTAAACAGGAGAAGGACAGGACGACGATGACTGAATTATAAATTCTAACGATTGTGGGCGGCGGTCCGGTCCTGCAGGACTGTACACTGCGTTTTTTAAGGGAATGCACGATATGAAGGTTGGTACAAGTTCGTGTCCCGAGCCAAGGACAAGAACTTGTACCGATTGCCGGAATGGACAAGAACATATTCCGATTACCGATTAGGCATGTATCTAAACGATTTTTTCCTCTTAATTCGTTAATCTAATGGGTAGGATTGCTCAATGTTGTTGTTGAATACTCTTCGTTGCAGGGGTTATAGATATTGAGGGGGTTATAGAAGTGTTCGGTGCTGCTTTGTTACTCGTTTTCGGATGAAAAATTGAGCATTTTAAATGTCTAAGGATGAAATAATAAGCGGAAATAGACACCCTATTGATAGTTATCCCCATTTAGTAGATAAGAACAAGACTATCTTATAAGATAGTCTTGATTTTGTTTAACGAAGGAGCTTTTTCATGGTTAAAAAAGTTATGAAGCGACAACAATTGATCAGTTATATTGGGGCGCAATTTTTATGGTAGAGTGGATGTGCTATTTAAATCCGTCGCTTAATTTTTGACCATCCTTTGCCGGGTTTAATGCTGCATAGTGTGCAAAGGATGGATCAGGAATATTTTGTGCTTGTCTGCTATATTTGCCCGGAGAGACTCCGGTAATTTTGGTGAAGGTTCGAATAAAATTGGCATAATCGCGAAACCCCGATTGGAAGCAGGCATCCGTAATGCTCATCCCGCCGGATAGGTAATATCTCGCCAATTCAATACGACGGTTCAAGATGTAAGAGCGGATCGTTAGTCCGGTATGCTTTTTAAACTGGCGGCTGATATACGTGCTGTTCATATAAAATGCCTCGGCAAGCTTGCGAAGCGTAATCTCCTGGGAAATGTGCGCTTCAATATAATCCATTGTTTTACGTACCATCTCTGGCATGATATCGATTGGTATAGAGGACTTATTGTGGAACGAATTGTTTATGAGAACCAACAACTGTGCAATGACTGCATTGGTTTTAACATCCGTTCCATATACATTTGAATCAAGCAATTCCTCCAGTTCGCTAGTTAAATGCAAAATCTGCTTCATATGGTAATCATCTAAGTGAACGATGTTCTGTTGTCCCTTTGGACGATGATCAAAACATGCGGATAGATTGGTTGATAAAGTCGACAACTGACAAAGATATGTTTTTTTTAGATTGATAGTAATTCGTTCATATTCGGTTCCATCCAAAATAAAGGCGCGATGCATTTCCTCCGGAGACATAATAAGCAAATCTCCCGGCTCCAGATGATAACATCGGTTCTCCACATAAAAGTTGACATTGCCGCGAATAAAAAGGTAGATCTCGTATGCATCATGTCGATGATAGATTGTTTCCAATGGATACGTAGTTACGCGATGAAGATATAAAAGCTCGGACTGGATGGGATCGTAAAAATATTCAGTGGATCCGTTCATATAGCACCTCCTTGTCCTTTCGCGCAATAAATAGAGCGGAATACGCAATGAAAATGTAATCAGCTTTACCTTAAACTGTAATCAACCTAACATGCTGCATCTGCTATTGCAAGCGTTTCCCTGCATTTTAGGCCTGGATCTGGCAAATTGCAGAGCGGCGATAAGATGTATATCAAACTCAAATGGAGGAACGACTGATGAACTACAATTCTGCTTCAAATGCGAGGGAACAAACGGAACAGAATCATCCATCTATAGCTGCTGTGAAGATCAGTAAGGCCATAGGGAAACTTCCACCAAATAAAAATCCTTTGGTTGCTCATAAATTTGGAGCCGATCCGTATGCTCTGGTGTTCGAGGGGCGTGTCTATCTGTACATGACGAGTGATAAGCTGGAATATGATTCTGAGGGCAATCCGCAGAAAAACAGTTTCCACTCGATTAACCGCATAACAGTCATCTCTTCAGACGACTTGGTTAACTGGACAGATCATGGTGAGATTCATGTGGCAGGGCCCCAAGGCGCAGCCACATGGGCCACTCAATCCTGGGCACCAGCCGCTGCCCATCAGATCATTGACGGGCAGGATCGATTCTTTCTTTATTTTTCCAACAATGCCAGCGGCATCGGCGTATTGTCAGCCCCGAGTCCGGTCGGGCCCTGGACAGATCCTATTGGAAAAGCGCTCATTACCAGAGAGACTCCGGGTGTTGAGGATGTGACGTGGCTGTTCGATCCGGCCGTACTGGTAGATGATGATCACAGAGCTTATATCTATTTTGGGGGTGGCATACCGGAAGGGAGAGCAGATAGGCCGGATACCGCAAGAGTTATGCCATTGGGTGAAGATATGACCAGTGTGGTGGGCCGGGCGAGGGTTATCCCTGCTCCGTACATGTTTGAGGATGCGGGGATTCACAAATTCAACAATATCTATTATTTTACCTACTGCTCTAACTTTGACGAGGGTATTCGTCCAGAGGGCAGTCCGCCACCCGGCGAGATTGCTTACATGACGAGCAGCCAGCCCATGGGTCCATGGACGTACAGAGGAACGGTCCTGCGAAATCCGGGTCACTTTTTTGGCGTTGGCGGCAACAATCATCATGCCATATTTCAATTTGCGGATCACTGGTATATTGCTTATCACGCCCAGACGTTATCACAGGCGATGGAGGTTCCTGATGGTTATCGTTCGACACATCTGAACCAGATTAGCTTCAACGAAGCAGATGGTCGTATGAACGAGGTGGCCGCCGATTATGAAGGTGTTGAACAGATCAAGCTGTTCAATCCTTATCAGAGGGTAGCTGCTGCCACAATGGGATGGAGCGCAGGGGTGAAGACGGAGCGATTAAGTACATCAATGCCTACGGCTGGTGCCGATTCTGAGGTTGTTGTTACCGAGATGGAAAGAGGCAGCTGGATTGCGTTATCGAAGGTTGATTTTGGCAATGAAGGGGCAGCATGCTTTACAGCTGCAATCTCCAATGAAGGCGCGGAGGCGGTGCTGGAGCTTCATCTGGATCGCCCGGACGGACTGCTGATTGGGCAGCTTGAGATTCCGGCATCGGGTGGATCACCTGAATCGGGCATATCACCTCGATGGAAAGAGCATTCAACCGGGATTACTGATGCACAGGGAGTTCATGACATCTATATGGTGGTTGGGGGAGCATTGGGCAAGCAAGGCATCAGTATTAGGGAATGGAGTTTTGAATAAGCAAGGAACTAGACTTGGGCCTAATATATCTGCTGAGATTGTGTGGCCAATAAAGCTAGAAAGGAAGAATGGCCAACATGCATGCAAATCCAATTATTTGGGCTGATTATCCCGATCTAGATGTGATTCGGGTTGAAGACACGTATTATATGGTCAGCACAACCATGCATATGATGCCAGGCTGCGTCATCCTGCGTTCCTATGACCTGATCCATTGGGAAGTGGCTACGCATGTGTACGACAGACTTGACGATACACCCGCGCAGCGGCTGGAGCAAGGCAGGCAAATTTACAGCAAAGGCATGTGGGCAGCGTCGCTTCGATATCACAAGCATAAGTTCTATGTCATTTTTGTGGCAAACGATACCCATAAGACATATTTGTACACGGCCGATACAATCTCGGGTCCATGGACCAAGCGGTATGTGGAAGGCTTTTATCATGATTGCTCCCTGTTTTTCGACGAAGATGACCGAATTTACCTGGTCCATGGTAATTCCGAAATTCATTTGACCGAGTTAAGCTCTGATCTGTCCGGCCCCAAGCCCGGTGGAGTGCTGCGCATGATCGTAAAAGAAAAAGAGCCTTATTTCCTCGGTTACGAGGGGGCCCATTTTTACAAAATTAATGGAAAATACTATGTGTTTCTGATTCATATTTCACAAGCTACCGGCCGAAGAACACAGGCGTGTTACATGGCGGATTCCCTGGAAGACGAATTTGTTGGCGGAGAAGTGTTTAACGACGATATGGGTTATTTTAATTCAGGTGTAGCCCAGGGCGGAATCGTGGATACACCGGATGGCGACTGGTACGCCATGCTGTTTCAGGATAACGGGGCGGTTGGCCGCATCCCTGTGCTGGTTCCGCTTCACTTTGAGAACGATATCCCGGTGTTCGCCAGAGAAGCGCCAAAAGAAATCGTTGTGCCGAGTACAAGACCCGATTATGTATACAGGCCTCTTGTTGACAGCGATAATTTTTACTGCGAAGTGAATAAAGAGGGAAAGGTACGGCTCAAGGATGTCTGGCAATGGAATCACACTCCGAATGATGCGCTCTGGTCGGTGACCGACCCGCCTGGGGTGTATCGGATTCAAACCGCACACATCAGCCCCAATCTGACCTTTGCGGTTAATACGCTGACGCAGCGTGCAATGGGTCCTGCCTGTGAAGCAATCGTTACGCTGGATGGCAGCAGGCTGGAGGATGGTGATTATGCAGGCTTGTGTTTCCTGATCGGTACATACGGTTTAATTGCGCTGACGAAGACTGAAGGGCAATTTTACCTGGTCATGCTGGCAAGAAACAGCGAGGATTCATCGATATTTGGCAATCTGGTTGATACGGAGCCTGCCACCGAGTATGCCAGGATACCTGTTTCAGGATCCGTAGTTACGCTCAAGGCTTTTGGCAACTTCGTGAATAATCAGGACGACTGTACATTCTCCTATCTGGCGGGGACAGAGTGGAAGCCGCTTGGCATTTCCCACAAAATGATTTATAAGTTGGATCATTTTATGGGCTGCCGGATCGGGTTGTTTTTATATTCGACGAGAGTGACCGGGGGCAGCGCTGATTTTTCGAATTTTAAATATGATGTGATCGTGTCGGAAGACGAGAACAAACATGCATAGAAGTCGCCGAGCCGGCGGCTTTTTTTATAATATCAGAAAGGTTAAAATTCCTGATGTTGCCAAAAAACGTTGTCCATTACAGACGAATGGGGGTGCATGATGTGCGTATTTCTGCTTTAACCAAAACAAAATGGGTTGTCATTCTGTTGCTCAGTGCATGTATACCAACAGACCATACGAGCGGATATTCAGGACAAAGCATGCCCGTGGTGGATGGGCAGCCATCCGGGGATCATTCCATTTTCGAAAAATACAGTTCTCCGGTAGAAGTATCTTTTGTCAGGGAGGCCGGGGATGATCTGGAGCCGATGATCAGCCAGCTGCCGGGAGAGACACT
Source organism: Paenibacillus sp. RU5M (assembly GCF_900221055.1). Lineage (NCBI taxonomy): Bacteria > Bacillati > Bacillota > Bacilli > Caryophanales > Paenibacillaceae > Paenibacillus > Paenibacillus sp. RU5M. The sequence goes on from NZ_OBQM01000001.1 coordinate 1,192,372, forward strand.
GCTGGACAATCGCTGGACCCGGTTATATGAGCAAGAGCTTGGGATTAAGCTTCGCTATGACTGGATCGCCAAAGGAGAGATGTACGGTCAGAAGCTGGGTGTTTCCCTCGCTGCAGGTCGAATTCCGGACGTTGTGAAGGTAAATCCATACCAATTAAGGCAGCTGAGCAATGCGGGGCTGATCCAGGATCTGTCCGAGGTGTACACAACGTATGCTTCGCCGCTTGCGAAGAGCATATTGGAGGCGGAAGGAAGCGGGCCTTTTGACGCGGCAACCATCGATGGCAAGCTGATGGCGATACCTGAAACGGCCTCCTCCATCGAGACAGCCCAGTACTTGTGGATCAGAACCGATTGGCTTGAACGTCTGGAACTTCAGCCGCCTGAGACGATGGAGGACGTACTTGAGATTTCGAAAGCGTTTACACAAGAAGACCCTGACGGCAACGGCCAGCAGGATACCTACGGCCTTGCACTAACGAATCATCTGTGGGACCCGGTCATGGGGGTTGCCGGTCTGATGGCAGGGTATGGTGCATACCCGAATATATGGATTAAAGATGCACATGGCAAGCTCGTTTATGGCGGCATTCAGCCTGAAGTCCGGGAGGCGCTGCAGGTTCTGCAAACGATGTACCTGGAGGGGCAGCTTGACCCTGAATTCAGCTATAAGAAGGGAACACAGGCCGTACGACTGATCAAAAACGGAAAAATCGGCATGCTGTACGGTGAACAATGGACACCCTTCATGATTCAGTCGAGCCGAGAGAACGATGCAGCAGCGGACTGGCAGTCTTACCCCATAGTAGCTAAATCCGGCAATCAGATTAAAGTGCCACTTCGCACCAACACCTGGCAATATTTCGCCGTCAGAAAGGACTACGCTCATCCTGAAGTGGTGATGAAGCTTATGAATCTTCATTTGCAGACCAACTGGGGGGAGCAGGCACAGTATGAAACGTACTACAATGACGATTCCAAGGCAGTGTGGATGCTATCGCCGGTGACCCCCTTTCCGGGAACCAAAAATCTGGATGCTTACCGGCAAATTCGGGAGGCGCAGCGTTCCGGCAATCTTGCTGTTCTTCAGGATGAAGCATCCGCTATTCAAAAAAGAATCGAAGCCTATGCGACAGAAGGTGTCGAAAGCGGCTGGGGCTGGAATCAAACCTACGGACCGACAGGCGCATTTAGCATAGCTGATGGTTACGAGCGGAACGGACAGCTTTTATATGACCAATTCACGGGGGGGATTACAGAAACGATGGTCGACCGTCAGATGATCCTGAACGATCTTCAGCTTGAGGCATACATGAACATTATTCTCGGCAGACCGATTGAAGAGTTCGACCAGTTTGTGGAGAGTTGGCTCAAGTTAGGCGGAGAACAGATCACAACGGAGGTTAATGCGTGGCTCAAAACCAAAACAGCACTGGAACGCTGACCGCTCCTCAATAGTGCCTTCATATGCAAAATGTGCAAAAAGACAATCCAGCCTGTAGCAATGGAGGGGAGTGAGTTGATTAAGTTTCCTGCCCAATCCTGGCGCAGCAGCATTTTCGCCCGGTTGGTTATCACCTATCTGATTTTTGTTCTTCCACTGATTCTCCTGGGCCTGTATCTGTACAATTGGAGCTATGACAATGCCAGCCAGGAAATATCCTCGTCAACAGAAAGACGGCTTACCCGGTATCTGGATGAATTGAATCGGGAAATTGAATGGCTGGAGCTGCAGCAGTTCGACATCGTTGAGGACAGGAAGCTGAACAGGCTCGCCATTCTGTGGGGAATGATGGATCAGGTAGAGCGCCGCGATACATTGAATTATTTGTCCGAGCGGCTGGCTACGTTCAAGAACAGCAGTGCTTACATCAAGAACGTTCATGTGCATATCCGCACGATTGGCAAGAGCATCTCCGCCACCCATGGCATCGATGATTATGACAAAGCCTCCTATGAATACTTTAGCTCCGGCATGCAGGGGAAAGGCGCGCGCTTTACGGTGAAGGAGGACACCATGAATCTGAGTGCCGTGCGCCTGACTGGCAAGAAGGGAGAAGAACCGCTGTTTGCGGTCCAGGTCGAGCTGGATACGGAGCAATTTCAAAATGCACTGACCCAGCTTAATCTTTACCCGGACAGTGGCTCCTTCCTCATTGAGGAAAAGACGGGCCATATTATCACAGACGTTTCCAAGCGTGACTTTATCCTCCCTTACTACCGTGATCACATCACCGATAGTGATCATGGCGGCTTTCAGGTGAAGGTCGAGGGTACACGCTATTATGTCAGCCAGAGCCATATGGGCCCATTGGGCTTATCGGTAGCAACGTATTTGCCAGAGGAAAGTGTGAAGAGGCCGCTAAGCAAGTTCTATCATTGGGCTTGGCTGTTTGCAATGACATCCTTCGTCGCGATATCGGCTTATCTCTATTCCAGCTACAAGCTGATTCACATTCCGCTGCTGCTGCTCGTCAAAAGATTCAAAAAAATGGAGACAGGTGTACTGGACATTCCCATCGTGCACAAGCGCAAGGATGAATTTGGCTTTCTGTACTCCCGGTTCAATCAGATGCTTGAGAAGCTTCAACTGCTTATCGATCGGGATTTCAAAAAGACGATGATGATGCAGCGCGCCGAATTGAAGCAGCTTCAGTCGCAGATTAATCCTCATTTTTTGTATAACAGCTTTTTCATTATCAATTCGCTCGCAAGAACGGGGGATACAGCGCGGATTGAGCAATTTGCCAACATGCTTGGTGAATATTTCAGGTTCATTACCCGAAACGGGACAGATCATGTAAGACTGGAGGAGGAAGCTGCCCATTCGAGTGTGTATACGGAAATTCAGAAGCTGCGTTTTTCCAGACGAATACAGGCCGACTTCGGGGAGCTGCCACCGGATATGAAGCAGATTCGTGTTCCTCGGTTAATCATACAGCCAATCATTGAGAATGCTTACGAGCACAGTCTTGAAAAAATGACGGATCAGGGCATGCTTAGGGTCCGGTTCAGCATGAAGGGGAATATCGCTGAAATTAGTGTAGAGGACAACGGGCATGAGTTGACGGACCTGCACATTCATGCGCTTCAGGAGCGTCTGCTTGAAGATGGCAGCTCGGATGAAATGACCGGACTCATGAATATTCATCGGCGCCTGGTGCTGACATTCGGGGAAGGAAGCGGCCTGTTTTTGGCCAGAAGCGAGCTGCAGGGATTGAAGGTCACGATTCGAATCCGAAAGGAAGGAAGGGAAAGCGAATGTATCGACTTTTGATTGTGGATGATGAGGAAATTATTACGGACAGCCTCTACGAAACCTTTGCAAGCCATATGCCGGAACGGCTTGATGTATGCAAGGCTTATTCAGCCAGGGAGGCATTAACGTGGATGGAACGCTCAAGGATCGATATCGTGTTGACAGACATTCGTATGCCTGGCATGAGCGGTCTTGAACTGACAGAACAGATCCAGGCTTACTGGTCGCACTGCCGCGTCATTTTTCTCACCGGCTACAGCGATTTTAATTATGCCTACAAGGCTTTTCAAATGCCCAATGTACGTTATTTACTCAAAACGGAAGGATATGACAAGATCATGGCTGTGGTTGAGGAGGTCATGCAAGAGGTTCGGCAGAGTCACCGCATGCACGAATTGCTGGAGCAGTCCCAAGAGGCAACCTGTCAGCTGGAGGTGCTTCAGCAGGAAGAGTATTTGAGGAACGTGCTACAGAACTCCACACCATATGTGGCAGGTTGCTCCAGTGAGATTCAGGATGAATGGGCAAGGCGAGACATGAGTCTTCATCTCTCGGCCCCTGTTTACATTGTGCTGGGTCGATTTGATTATAAGGATAAACCTCTGCACCTGGAGCGCGCACAGATTCAGGCATCAGCGCGAAGGATCGGTTCTTCCTTGATGGATGAGCACACCCTTCACGCCAGCGTAACAGACCATTATGGAGATGTGGTATGGCTGGTTCAGCCCAAACATCCGGAAGCAGAGCCAGGCCATTCACTGATCCGATATCTGGAGGGTATACTCGAATTGGTGCAGGAAGCCTGCATGGCTTCACTTGGCATATCGGTGGCTTTTGCGTTAAGCGGGAAAAGCTGCAACTGGTACGACATTACTCGGCAATACGAGCGATTGAGGCAGCTGCATTGGATGAAGATTGGTGATGGCATTTCCATGGTGCTTACCGATCTTGATGATGCTTTGCCGAATCAGGGCCAAAGGGAGCTCACACGGGTCAGCAGCCGAATTGAGGTCATGTCAGGGTATTTGGAAACGGGACGAATTCAGCAATTTTACGAAGTGTTTGAAGAGCTGGCCAATGAACTGCTTCAACAGGATGTGACGATGGAGAGGGCGATGGAAACCTATTATAATCTGGCGCTGTATCTGTATTCGACTATCAATCGATGGGGACTGTATCAGGATATTCCCGATCAGCGCAGATTGCTTCGTCTGAGCGAGTACGCATCTATGAAGGACGCCGTGCAGGTGCTGTATCAGGCAACCGACAAGCTCGTACGCTTCAAGGGCTCGGATGAGCAGGAGCGAGCGAATGCGGTCATTCATTCCCTGTGTACTTACGTCAAGGAGCACCTGGAAGAAGATCTTTCCCTAGTGAGGCTGGCAGAGCTTCATCATTTCAATCCATCCTATCTCTCCCGTTTCTTCAAACAGGAGATGGGCATCAACCTCTCCGAATTTATTGACGAGCTGCGAGTTAGAAGAGCAAAGGAACTGCTGACGAATAGCGATCTCATGGTTCGGGAGGTTGCACTCCAGGTTGGTTATGAGGCAGCGCATTCCTTTACTCGTTTTTTCAAAAAGGTGACAGGCATGACTCCCCAGGAATTCCGGGAATCCCTTTTGGTCCGTTAAAATAGAAGTAGATATGAACAGCAGCAAGACCTCAGGTGAGATGAACCTGAGGTCTTGTTTTTGTTTGATGAATTCTAAAGGGGCGGCTCCACAACTAAGCGGTGAACGTTTTTTGCTTTCGATAGACATTGGGGGTCTCCCCGGTATATGCTCTGAATTTTTTATAAAACCAGTCTGTATCCGTATATCCAACCTCGCTGGCAATTTCGTAAATCCGCAAATTGGTGGATATCAACAGCAACTTGGCTTTTTCCATCCGCTGCTGCATTAAATAATGATTAAAGGACACGTTCTCTTCCATTTTGAATTTTTGACCAAGATACGCACAATTAAAATGAAGCAAGTCGGAAATCCTCTTTAGTGTAATGTCACTGCTCAGGTGATCGAGCACATAAGCTTTTACCATCTTGATCACTTGGCTGGAATGCACGTGCTTGCCTTCCAAATGAACCAGCGATCTGAAGGCAGAAGGAAGTCTCTTCGCGGGCTCCGAATCAAGCCTGGACTTGAGCCGATCCAGACTGTTCAGGAGGGCGGAGGCATGGAACGGACCTGGCAAATAATCGCTGACCTGATATGCTAACGCTTTGCGTACAAGCCTGAAATGATCCCCTCCCCCCATGAAAAGGATCGGAATCTGGCTTTTCTTTCGAATATAGTGGCATAACCACAAACCTGCAGCAGCAAATCCCCCGGTGCTCACGAGCACGACAGAAAATTCTCGACCGGCCAAAGCTGACAAGGCGGCGCACGCAGAGACTACGCAGTCTCCGATGACGTGATCGGAGTTGCTGCGCCGCAGCAACTTCTGCAATTCTCCGTGCGTGTGGCCGCTGAAGTCCACAAGTAAGATGTCATGCATGAAGCAAAACCTCACTTTCGCTTGATTTTAATCTCTCTGAACCACTCTAAAACCCTCGGTCCTTAGTATGACTCATGTCTTAATTTCATTATGGGAATAAAAGAAAGCGCATACAATGTGCATCTCTTTGCGGAGGGACCATTTGTTTACCAATTCAAGCCGAAAATGCTTCAACCTGGATTCAAATTGCCAAAACCCATAGTTTGACAGGGTAAGCCTCTTTACTTTAACGGGTTGTTTGCGCTTTCATTCAAGAGCTACACTTTGATAGATAACTGTAAAACACATTCAGGGGGGACAACGATGAGAAAAAAAACGTACATGCTGATGAGCCTGGTCCTTGTAATGATGCTGTTGATTACCGCGTGCAGCCCTGGCTCCAGCGCACAGACAGAGCCGGAAACGAAGGCGCCGCAGACGGAGCAAACTACGAATGAAACAGAACCTAAGAATGAGACATCAACGCCGGAGATGGATTTTGACATGGGGGGAAGAACAATCAAGGTGGTTGCCTGGTGGGACATGAAAATGACCGATAGCAACCCGGATAACATTCAGCGAATCGAGAACTTGGAAGCACTGAAGAAAAAGCACAACTTTGACATCGAATACATTTCGATTGATTTTGGCGAATACCAGGAGAAGGTCGTGGCTTCCCTGATGGCGGGAGAACCGCTGGGCGACATTGTCCGGCTGGGCAAAAGCTACGCTATTCCGGCACTGACCAAGCAAGACTTGTTATGGCCCGTGGATGAGTATACCAAGAACGAAAAGGTGTTCAACCAGAAAACGACCAACGAATACATGCAGTACGAAGGTAGGGGCTACGGATTTACCGAGGATCAATCTTCATTTATAAGTGGCATTTTTTATAATCGCACGCTCATGCAGGAGCTAGGTATGAAGCCGTTGCAGGAATATGTGGACGAAGATCAGTGGAACTGGGATACGTTTATTGAAGTAGCCAAAAAGGCAAACAAGGACCGCAATAACGACGGCAAGCTCGATACCTGGGGATTGGCCCAAAGGGGACTGCTTGAACCGGTGCTGTATTCCAATGAAGCCTCACTGACCAATGGTGACAAGCAAAATCTGGATGATCCAAAAACAAAAGAAGCACTGAGCTTCGTTTCCAAAATGGCTACCGAGCAAGTCGGCAGAGCCTCGGAAGGCGGGGATTGGACTGAACCGGCCACGTTCTTCCGTCAGGGCAATACGCTAATGTATTCGGGCGCCATGTACGAGATCGAAGGCTTCAAAACAGATATGCAGGACTATGATATCGGCTTCCTGCCTTTCCCGAAAGGGCCAAGTGCAAGCGCGTACCACTCTGGCGAGTCGCAATATCAGGCGCTGACGATTCCAAAAGCAGTCGAGCATCCCGAGCAATTGATGTATATCTGGGAAAAAATCAATGAGATCGATTCAATCTACGATTACCCCGGACAATCGACCCTGGAGACTCACTTGGCGGACGAAGCTGACATAGAAAATGCCAGAACGGTTGCTGATGGCATGCTGGTGCTTGACCACAATACGTTCCCGTCATTGCCTTTCTGGGATTTCAACGGCGAGCTGGTCGATGGTGTTTCCGTTTCAACAGTCATTGAAAAATACAAGGCGCCGTTCCAGGCAGCCATCGATGAGGTATACAAGCAAAAGAAATGATGCTGTTCTCTCCGGAACGGTTGCAAAGCCCTACGCACCGTCCCCGGAGAGTGACACACCATAACCATGCTCCACGCCAGAAGGAAGGGGGACATATTGGAACATGCGGTCACGAAAGAAAAAAGGACTGATCCTGCTGCTCGCCATTGCATTGATCTTCTCCATATGGAGCATTTACTCTGCGCGGGATCGCAGTCCGGGCATCGTTCAGGCGCGCGAGGATTTTGAAGCCGTGTCGGGTACAGACGATCTACGCAGCTATGAGCATTATCTCTCAACGCATACAAACGCAGACAAGCCGGAGCAGACCGTAAGAATCGAAGGAGAATCTTTCATTCAGGCTGCGGAAGATGAGTTCGAGGTTGTCAATGGATATGCCGGACTGGACGGGAAAGCGGTCATCACCCCGGAAGTCGGCACTATCAGCTGGGAGGTCCCTGTACAGGCGAGCGGTTTATACCAGATCCGCGTTCATTATTATCCCGTCGCGGGCAAAAGCTCCGGCATTGAGCGGAAGCTGACCCTGAACGGAGAGGTTCCGTTCAGGGGAGCCGATGTGCTGCTATTTGACAGGGTATGGGGGAACCGCGAAGACAGCGTGCGAAGGGATGATCGTGGCAATGATCTCAGACCACGGCAGGTGGAGAAGCCCGTTTGGCAGCTTGCTGCATTCAAGGACAGCGCCGGTTACTTCGAGGAGCCGTACCAGTTTTATTTTGAAAAGGGAAACCAGAAGCTGTCGCTTACCTCGCTGCGCGAAAGCATGGCGATCGATTATATCGAGCTGTACCAGGAAGAGGACATTCCATCTTACGCAGAGCTGCAGGCCACTTATGAATCGGCAGGATTGAAGCCAGCGGAAGCTGTCATGCTCAAGGTACAGGGAGAACAGGCGGTGAGTAAATCGTCACCAACCCTTGCCCCCATTTCGGATCGGTCGAGTCCTTCACTTGAGCCCTATGATGTATCCAAAATTCGGATCAACGCCATTGGAGGCATCAACTGGAAGCTTCCCGGCGAATGGATCGAATGGGATGTAGACGTGCCGGAGGATGGCCTGTACCAGATTGCGCTCAAGGTGAAACAGGATCAGCTTCGCGGCGTCTATGCCACCCGAAGTCTGATGATCGACGGGAAGGTTCCATTCAAGGAAATGGAACGCATTCGCTTTAACTATAGCCCCGAATGGCAGACACGGGTTCTTGGTGAAAGCGAGCCTTACCTGTTCCAGCTCTCAAAAGGAACACATCGCTTGCGAATGACGGTTACGCTGGGCGATATCGCTCCGCTGCTGCGCACGGTGGAATCCAGCGTGCTGGATCTGAATGAGATGTACCGCAAAATTTTGATGATTACCTCTAACAATCCTGATCCTTTGAGGGATTACCAGCTTGAACAGCGCATTCCCGAGATGACCGAGGTATTCCAGCGGCAGGCCGACATTCTCCGTTCCGTTGCCGACTATTTGGAGAAGGCGACAGGTGAGCAGAGCGACAAGGTAGCCGTATTGCATGCGATGGTCGTGCAGCTGGAGGATATGGCGGCAAGAGCGGAAACGGTGCCCAAACGTCTGGATACCTTCAAAATCAACGTGGGCGGGTTGGGAACATGGATTCTATCGGTTCGTGAACAGCCTATAGCACTGGATTACCTCCTGGTATCCTCACCGGATCAGAAGCTGCCCGAGGCTGAGGCAACTGTGCTGCAACAGATGAAGCATGAAGTGGGTGCCTACGTCGCTTCCTACACGGAGGATTATGACAGCATCGGCAACATGGAGCAGAAAAAGGATTCCATCACCGTATGGATTACAACCGGACGTGATCAGGCACAGGTGCTGAAAGCTCTGATTGATGAATCCTTTACACCGGAAACCGATATTTCGGTGCAGCTGCGCCTTGTTCCGCCCAACATCCTGCTGCCTGCAACGCTGGCCGGGGAAGGCCCGGATGTGGCGATGCAGATGGGCGAGGATATTCCGGTCAATTACGCGATGCGTAATGCGGCAGCCGACTTGAGCGGATTCCCGGACTTTGAGCAGGTTGCAAGCCGATTTCGCGAGAGCGGATTGACGCCTTACCGCTATAACAACGGGGTATATGCTCTTCCAGAGCAGCAGCATTTTCCGATGCTGTTCTATCGCAAGGATGTCCTCAACGAGCTTGGCTTGGAGCCGCCAAAAACGTGGCAGGACGTCTATAATGCCATCTCGGTGCTGCAAAAGCACAATATGGAGTTCTATTTGCCAATCGAGGATACAACAAACAATGCCAACATGATACCCAACGCCACCTTCGCCATGCTGCTATACCAGAACGATGGCGAGTTCTATACGGAAGATCAAAAGGAGAGCGCGCTGAATTCAGAAATTTCCATGGATGCGTTCAAGAGGTGGACCCAATTTTATACAAATTACAAATTCCCGCTTAAAGCTGATTTTCCAAACCGCTTCCGTACTGGGGAGATGCCGCTTGGTATCGCGGATTACACAACCTATAACATGTTGACCGTTATGGCGCCCGAGATCCGCAATCTGTGGGACTTCACCATCGTTCCGGGCACGCAGCTGGAGGATGGTTCCGTAAGGCATGAGGTGGCAAGCACGACGAGTGCAGTCATGATGCTGGAAAACGCCAAGAACAAGGAGGCTGCATGGTCGTTCATGAAATGGTGGACCGACAAGCAGACCCAGATTGAATATGGCAGGGAAATGGAGGGACTGATGGGAGCAGCGGCGCGTTATCCGACCGCCAACATCGAGGCATTGGAGCAGTTGCCCTGGCCGGTCAAGGATTATCAAAACCTAGAGCAGCAGTGGGAGTGGGTAGAGGGCATTCCCCAGGTTCCCGGTGGATATTTCACGGGCCGACATCTCGACAACGCGTTCCGTAAGGTGGTCAATGCAAACGAGAATCCGCGTGAAGCCTTGTCCGATTATGTTCTGTACATCGACGATGAGATCGAGCTCAAGCGCAAGGAATTTAATCTGAAGTAGAAGGAAGGGAGGGTAACGGTTGCAGGCAGAAATCACCAAGACACCCGCTGCGCCTGCCATCAACGCCAGGCAGGCGAGCAGGTGGTCCCTTTTGAAAAGGGATTTGTACCTAAGCAGACACTATTACGTACTGATGGCACCGTTTATGCTGATCTTTTTCTTGTTTACGGTCATTCCGGTCGGACTCTCGCTGGGCCTCAGTTTTTTTCACTTCAATATGCTGGAGCTGCCCCGATTTGTCGGCTGGCAAAATTACTCGCGGCTGTTCCTGAACGACGATGTTTTTTTGATCGCCCTTAAAAATACGCTGCTGTTTGCCGTTATTACGGGTCCAGTCAGCTATATTGCCTGCTTTTTGTTTGCGTGGATCATCAACGAGCTGTCGCCCAAAATTCGGGCCATCATGACGCTTGTGTTCTATGCGCCTTCCATTTCAGGCAACGTTTTTTTCATCTGGCTGATCATTTTTTCAGGAGACAGCTATGGATATATGAACGGCTTTCTGATGCGCCTCGGCGTTATTCTGGAGCCAATCCTGTGGCTTGCAAATGAGAAGTACGTGCTGGCGATCGTCATCCTCGTACAGCTGTGGCTCAGCCTTGGCACGAGCTTCCTCGCCTTTATTGCGGGCCTCCAGACCATCGACCGATCGCTGGTTGAAGCGGGCACTGTGGATGGCATCAAAAACCGCTGGCAGGAGCTATGGTACATTACACTGCCTTCCATGAGACCGCAGCTTATGTTCGGCGCAGTGATGCAAATTACAGCCTCGTTCGCCGTGGCCGAAATCTCCATCGCGCTGGCTGGCTTTCCAAGCGTCAACTATGCGGCACATACCGTAGTAACACATCTGATGGACTATGGCACCATCCGTTTCGAGATGGGCTATGCGTCCGCCATTGCGACTGTTTTGTTCGCCATGATGCTCGGAACGAACATACTGACACAAAAAATGCTGAGAAAGATAGGTGAATGACATGACCAGCAAGGTACGCGCCGTCTTCGGCATGTCCAGAAAACTGAATCGGTCATTTACCGTCAGCCTGATGTTGTTTGCACTGCTGGCTCTGTTTGGTTCATTCATGGTATTGCCGCTGATCTACACGGTTAACAATGCCTTCAAACCGCTGGATGAGCTGTTTATTTTTCCGCCTCGCTTTTGGGTGAACAATCCGACGACAGAAAATTTTGCAGACCTGATCAATCTGATGGGGAACTCCTGGGTTCCCTTATCCAGATACATTGCGAATACGCTGATTATTACGCTGCTCGGAACGGCAGGCCATATCCTGCTGGCTTCCGCAGCAGCGTACCCGCTGGCCAAATACCGGTTTCCCGGTTCAAAGGTGCTGTTTACCATCGTCATTCTGTCCCTGATGTTTTCACCACACGTCACGGCGATTCCGAACTACATGGTGATGTCCTGGCTAGGATGGATCAACACACATGCATCCATTATTGTGCCTTCGCTTGCCTTTTCCCTGGGACTCTTCCTGATGAAGCAGTTCATGGAGCAAATACCGGATGCGCTGTTGGAGGCCGCAAAAATCGACGGGGCTAACGAATACCGGATATTCTGGAGTATCGTGATGCCCAATGTGAAGCCAGCCTGGCTCACGCTTATGATTTTACAGTTTCCGGCGTTGTGGGGGACCGATGGCGGAAGCTTCATTTACAGTGAAAATCTGAAAACACTGCACTATGCGCTCAGTCAAATTATCCAGGGAGGAATTGCCCGTGCAGGCGTCGGCGCTGCGGTAGCGCTTCTGCTCATGATCGTGCCGATCGTCCTGTTCATCATCTCCCAGAGCAGTGTCATGCAGACGATGGCAACTTCCGGTATGAAAGAGTAGAAGGGGGGCAGCAACATATTGAAAAACATGTGGAAAAAATGCGGATGGCTCACGATGGGCCTTGCCTGCCTCCTGTGCTTGGGAAATGCGGGGGCAACGGCTTTTGCCGATGGTCAGACGGATGCGTACAACTACTCCTACTGGGGAGAAGCGGTTCGCTCTCCTGCCGCGTATGAGGCGACCCGAATAGTGACGGGCACCGAGCTGAAGATTGGCACATTCAAAGAACCAAACGACATGCATGTCACAGCCGATGAGCGAGTTTACGTGCTGGATTCGGGCAACAGCCGAATCGTCGAGCTGGATCGGGAATTGAAGCTGAGACGAGTTATCGATTCATTTGATCATGACGGACAGAAGGATTATTTCAAAAATCCGCAGGGATTGTATGTATCAGACAATGGGCAGCTGCTCGTTGCGGATTCGGATCATCAGCGGGTGGTTCATCTGGATGAGCAGGGGCAGTTGATCAAAATTGTGGAGCAGCCGCAATCCGACCTGCTGAAAGCGGACTTTCAATTCAAGCCGCTCCGGGTTGTTATGGATAAAGGCGAACGGATTTACGTCATGGCTGAAGGTGTTTTTGACGGCTTCATGGAGTTTAATTCCGACGGTTCCTTTGCCTCGTTTATCGGAGCCAACAGGGTATCGGTCGACCCGGTGGAGTATCTTTGGAAACGATTCGCAACCCGTCAACAGCGCAGCCAGATGGTCATGTTCACACCAACCGAGTTCACCAATATGGACATTGACGAAGAAGGATTCATCTATGCAACGAGCGGGGACCAGAAGGGATTACCGATTAAGAAACTGAATGCGCAGGGCGCGGACATCCTGAGAAGGGAAGGCTACTATCCGCCGCAGGGGGATTTGTTGTACACCAATGAGAAAGGGCCTTCCCGGCTGGTTGATGTGGACGTGGGGGACTGCGATATGTATTCCGTGCTTGATGCCAAGATGGGGCGAGTGTTTACCTATAACGGAGATGGATATTTGCTCCACATGTTCGGAGGCATCGGCAACCGGTTGGGACAATTCAACACTCCTGTTTCGCTGGAGCGTGCAGGAGACCGCATGCTTGTGCTGGACAAAGCACTGGGCGAGATCACCGTATTTCAAACGACAGAATATGGACGCACACTGCATGAAGCGGTGCGAAGCTATTTCAACGGAGACGAGGAAGGATCTGCGGCAAGCTTTGCGAAAGCGGCAGATATGAATGCCAATCTTGAATACGCCTACGCAGGCATCGGAAAAGCGCTGCTGCGTCAGAAGGATTATGCAGAATCTGCGCAATATTTTAAGCGAAGCATGGAGCGGGAAGGGTATTCCAAAGCGTTTCTCCTGTTTCGCAAAGAGCTGCTCCGCGAGCATTTCTCATGGATCATGTCGGGATTATTTCTGATTGTTGCCGTGCTGGTAACCGTGACCATCGTTCGCAGACAGAGAAGGGGGACAACGAATGCAGGTATCAAGTAGACAGCTGATCCAATATCCGCTGCATCTCATATTTCATCCGTTTGACGGGTATTGGGAGCTGAAATACGAGCGAAATCAGAGAACAACGCTGATGATCGCATTGGTCATTTTGGGTTTGTTGACAATAACAACGATCCTTCAGGCCCAATACAGCGGCTTCCTGGTTAATTTCAATAACCCGAAACGATTGAACAGCCTGCTGGAAATGGTCTATGTCATTGTTCCGGTGCTGTTCTGGTGTACAGCGAACTGGTCGCTCACCACACTTATGGACGGAGAGGGCAAATTCTCGGAAATTTTCATGTCCACGTGTTTTGCACTGGTTCCGCTGATTTTGATTCAGTTTCCTTGGATTTGGCTCAGTCTGATCATTTCCGGGCAGGAAACCGCCTTTTATTATTTCTTTAACATGGCTGCCACGGCTTGGACGGTATACCTGTTATTTGTCGGCAATATGACGGTGCATCAATACTCACCCGCCAAAACGGTGCTGACCATGCTTCTGACGTTGGTTGCCATGGCCTTCATGGCATTTCTCTGCCTGCTGTTCTTCAGTCTGGTGCAGCAGATTGTGTCCTTTGCAGCCACCATCTATCAGGAACTTGTACTCCGGGGCTAAGGAAGGAGAATGGAGATGAATTTGTACGTGGCTAAAAAAATGATCGCGATCCTGCTCGTATTCGGCCTGCTTCTTGGCGGGTGTCAGCCCTCTTCTGTGCCTGAAGCCAGGATGTCTGCGAGCTCGGATGAACAAGCGGAAGTGCCTGCGCTGCCGCCCGGAGAGAAGCTGGCCTCATCCTTCAACGATACACGTCTTCCGGGCATGATCGGGCTTGCCCAGAATGAAGCGCTGCAGCTGTTCATCCAGGAAGAGACAGCCGAGATTGCGGTGATTCACAAGCAGAGCGGGCAGATCTGGCGCAGCAATCCGGAAGAGCGCAAATTGGATACGCTTGCGGCGGGCATCAACAAGGACCTGCTGTCTTCGCAGGCCAAGCTCAGCTTTTATAACAGTCAGGGACAGAGCAGCTCGGTTAACTCCTATACGGATAGTGTAGCCCACCAGCAGATAAGCTACGAAGTATTGCCAAATGGCGTTCGGGTGAACTACCAGTTTGGCAGTAATGAGAGCTCCATAGAGGATTTGCCTGTGAAAATCAGCAAGGAGCGCTTCGAGCAGAAGCTGCTTGCCGCGCTCGATAAGGCCGGGCAGCGTGCCTTAAAGGCCGGCTATGCCGAGGACAAGGACGAAGGCGTCTACGTCCGAATCGACAAGGCGATGCAGGGACTTCAGCTAACGCGTGCCCTCAAGGCTTTTGAGACAGCCGGTTACACACCAGAGGACCTTGAACTGGACAATGTCGAGCATGGCATCGAGCAGGAAAAAAGCGGACCACGCATGTTTATGTTATCCATCGAATACGAGCTGGATGACGAAACACTGGTCGTACGCGTGCCGGCATCCGGCATTCATTTTCCCGAGCAATATCCGATCAATAGCATATCGGTGCTGGATTATTTCGGTGCTGGTGCAGCGGACGAAGAAGGTTCCCTGTTTGTACCCGACGGTTCGGGAGCACTCATTCATTTCAACAATGGCAAGGTTCAATATCCCGCCTATCAGCAGGACGTGTATGGACCGGACCTGACGATGAAGCTTCGTGAAGTGGACTCGACTGAGGAAAAGGCCAGGCTGCCGGTTTTCGGACTGATTCACTCGGGCGGTGCGTTCCTGGGCATCATCGAGGAAGGTGCGGCTACAGCCTTTGTTAATGCGGATATCAGCGGAAAGCTGAATAGCTACAACAATGTGTATCCAAGCTTTTACGTTGTGAACAAAAGTGATGTGACGCTTCAGGCGAGCGACATGCTACGGACACTGCCCAAGTTCCAGAAGAAGCCGACGGCATCCGATTTTGTCGTTCGTTACGCCTTTGCCGGAGCAGAGGATGCGTCCTATTCCGGTCTTGCCTCTCTGTACCGGAATTATTTAACCCGGACGGACGGCCTTCCGGCGAAGCAAACGGCTGAGGGAGAAAAGGGCATTCCGTTTTACCTGAAGCTTGTCGGCAGTATGACCACCCAAAAACACCTGCTGGGTATACCTTACGAATCGAATGAGGCGTTGACCACGTTTGAAGAGGCGCAGCAAATCTTGTCCGAGCTCAAAGAAAAACACGTATCCAACATTCAGGTGCGTTACGCGGGTTGGTTCAACGGAGGACTCCTTCATCGTTTGCCGGATTCCATTAAGGTGGACGGGGCGGTGGGAGGACGAAAAGGCATGCAGGCATTTAGCGACTATATCCGTGAGGCCGGGATCGGATTTTATCCTGATTTAGCGGTCCTAAACGTGCATGCGAAGAGCGGCTTCAAGCCTTCCTCGGAAGCTTCCCGAACACTTACGCAGGAGCCAGCGGTTCTGTATCCGATGGACCCGGCAAGACAGCGGCGTGACCGGGATCGACAACCGGCATATATCCTTTCTCCAAACCTGCTGGGTGATGTGACCGAAGACATGCTAAAAGCACTCCAGCCATATGAGACAGTCGGATTGTCTATGCGTGATCTGGCCGAGCAACTGAACAGCGATATGAATCCGAAAAAACTGCTGGACCGAACCGGAGCGCAAGTTGCTGTCACGGAGGCATTGAAGCAAATTACACAGCAGGGGATGCCCCTTGTGGCGGAGGGTGGGAATGCTTATGCGCTGCCATATGTGACGGGGTTGACGGATGCGCCGATGTCCAGCAGCCACTTCAAGCTGGAGGATGAAGAGATTCCGTTCTTCCAACTGGTTGTTCACGGTGGCATCAGCTACACCGGAGCAGCCTACAATCTGTCAACGTATACCGATGCAAGACAATATGTGTTGAAGCTTGTTGAGTATGGAGCAAGCCCCTACTTCACATGGTTCAACGCGCCGAACCATGTCGTGAAGGAAACGGATTACGACGATCTGTACGCCGCCCATTACGAGCAGTGGATGGACCTGGCAGCCGAGATGTATGAAGAGGTCAATCAGGCCAATCGTTCATTCGCCGGGCTGAACATGGTCGCACACGAGAAGCTGGCTGAAGGGATATTTCAAACGACATACGAAAACGGAGGCTTCGCTCTGGTGAATTATAACGACTTCCCCGTGGAGGCAGCAGGCCGAACCGTAGAAGCCAAAAGTTACGTGACAGGTGGTGAGCAGCTCTGAAAGCGCTACTGAAAGGAAAGTGGGGACGCCGAACCTATGCTCAGCAGAAGGCGGCCTGGGGAGTGATCTATGTGCTTCCCTGGCTTATCGGCTTTGTCCTGTTCTTCTTTGTTCCGCTGCTGGCTTCCCTGCGCTACAGCCTGAGTTCAATTCAGGCGAACGCGCAGGGCATATCCATCCAGTTCACAGGTCTCGCCAACTATATTCAGGCGCTGACGGTCAATACCAGCTTCAACCGAGCGCTGATCGGATCCATAACGGATGTATTCGTCAATGTGCCGCTCATCGTTATATTCAGCCTGTTCCTTGCCGTCATTCTCAATCAGAAGTTTCCGGGGCGGGCCATAGCGCGGTCAATCTTTTTTCTGCCGGTGATTTTGGCATCAGGTGTCATCATGGCGCTGGAAAGCACCAGTCTGATCGAGGCCGTTAACCAGAGCAGTACGGGTGGCAGTGCCCTGGGCACATTTGAGATTGAAAACCTGATGCTGGACGCGGGGCTGAGCGAGTGGGTTGTCATGTATCTGAGCGGCGCCGTAGATCGCATTTATCAGATCGTCAGTCAATCAGGCGTGCAGATTCTGATCTTTTTGGCAGGCATCCAAACCATATCGCCCCAGCTGTACGAGGCATCCAAAATGGAAGGGGCTACGGGGTATGAAGCCTTTTGGAAAATTACGTTCCCCATGGTCAGCCCGCTTATTTTCGTTAACGTGATCTATACCATTGTCGATTCCTTTGCCAACAATGCCATGACTTCGCTCATTCGTGATACTGGCTTTGTCAAATTTGATTTTGGACTGAGCTCAGCTATGGCGTGGGTCTACTTCGTGGCGATTGCCGTAATTCTGATCATCGTATCGCTTATTTTCTCCAAACGTGTCTTCTATCAAGATTAGAAAGGAGGTTGTTCAGATTGATGATATCAAGGCTGTTTTCACTTGAGCAGTGGAAAAGCTGGCTGTGGTCCGTTGTGCGGTTCACGCTGATTACCGGGCTCTCCTTCGTGATCCTGTTCCCGATCTTCCAGAAAATATCGACGTCCATCAAGGATAAGAGCGACCTGTATTCGGCCGTCGTGGTCTGGATTCCGCAAAATTTCTCCATCGACAATTTCAAGCAGGCCATTCGTGTCATGGATTATTGGGCCACGCTGCTCAATACGTTTGCACTGTCTGCAACAACGACCATTTTGACGACGCTTTCCTGCGCGCTCGCCGGATATGGGTTTGCCCGCTTGAAATTCAAAGGAAGCAATCTGTTGTTTGCCGGAGTCATCTTGACCATTCTGGTTCCGCCAACGACCATTCTTATTCCGGTGTACCTGAACTTGAAGAGCTTTGATCTGATGGGACTGATGACGCTGATCGCTGGCAAACCCGTAAATCTGCTGAATACGTACTGGCCGTTTATTCTGACTGCCATAACGGCCAATTCGCTCAAGGCAGGGCTGTATATTTTTATCTTCCGCCAGTTTTTCAGAGGTATTCCCAAGGAAGTAGAGGAAGCGGCTTACGTTGATGGTGCTGGCATCAGCCGCACTTTTGCACGCATCATGCTGCCCAATGCGATTCCGTCCATTGTGACCG
This sequence comes from Paenibacillus sp. RU5M, assembly GCF_900221055.1. NCBI lineage: Bacteria > Bacillati > Bacillota > Bacilli > Caryophanales > Paenibacillaceae > Paenibacillus > Paenibacillus sp. RU5M. The sequence goes on from NZ_OBQM01000001.1 coordinate 1,210,916, forward strand.
TGCTGTTATTTTCCTTCGTTTGGCAATGGAATGACAGCTTCTATACGACAACCTATCTGACGTCCAGCAAAGTGATGTCCACCCAGCTGTCCTCGCTACCGTATAATCTGGCCCAGCAGGTAAGCGACGGTGCATCCAAAGCCGATCCTTTTTATCTAAGCATGATACAGGATACCGGGATTTTACTGGCCATCTTGCCTTTGATCATCATCTACCTGTTTGTACAGCGTTATTTCGTGGAGAGTGTTGAACGCACGGGCATCGTTGGATGATGCTTCTCCATCAGAAGGGCTACGAAGGCGAGCCCAATATAGTTCAGTGAAGGAGGTGATGCCGTCTGTTTTCACGTTTCACCATTCAAGCTCAGGAGGGATTATGTTGAAGAAGATGTTGAATTACTGTAAATTTATGCTCATTCTGGCTTTGCTGCTGTCCATCACGCCACTCGGATCGGGTCGCGCGGACGCGTGGGTTGGCATGCCTATGGGCAAGCTTCACGTCAGTGGGAAAAATCTAGTGAACAGCAGTAACCAACCCGTCGTAATGAGTGGCTGGCATCAGCCCTCAGGAGCCTACTGGACCTACCAGAACAGCAATTATTATCTTAGTCGAAACGGCAACAACCGCCATGCCGCTACATTGGCTTATCTGAAAGAAATTACCGATACATTTACAAGTACAAGTCCTAAATACGGAAGCAGCCACGGCTGGAATATGAATCAGATTCGTCTGTTCATTGACCGCGAGGACATGGGAGACATAGCAGCAGGCACTTATAATTTTGCTGGTGTACAAACTGTAACGCAGAACGTCATTATCCCTTATATCCAATATGCAAAAACAAAGGGTGTTTATGTTACACTCGGACTTGACTTCACATTGAAGGATGATCAAGCTACGACCGCAGCCAATCTGCAAAAGTTCAATCAAATCTGGGGTTATCTCGCTTCTCGCCCGGAAATTAAAAGCGCAGACAACGTACACTTTGAGCTAATCAATGAGCCGGTTAAATCGTATGCTAACGGTCATTGGGGCGGCTACAACGGCGAGAACGACTTTGTGGATCACTGGAATGATCTGCGCAATTTCCAGAACTCCATCATCTCAACCATCCGCAGCCAAGGCGCGGATAATGTTATCTGGGCCGCTGGTTTGGGGTACAACCAATTCTATAGTCTGACAGCAAGCCATCCCTTAACAGACCCTTTGAACAATTACGGTTATGCCGTTCACTGGTATCCGGGGTACGGAGCGCATGACAACATGTCGATTCTGCAAGATCAGTGGAATACGAATGTGAAGGCTGCGGCTGATAAATATCCGATTAACATCACCGAAGTCACGTGGTTCAAAACGAAGCCGGGCGATTCCGAATACTGGAATCTGTTCAACGGCAGTAATGAAGGTTTTGGCAACAATACGAAGACCATTTTCAACGCGGCAGGCAATGTCAGCATTGCAGCACATATGAACGGCTTCATTTTGGATGCCGGGGAACGAAGCTCCTTTGCCGATCCGACGGCAGGCCTGAAATGGGACGGTGATGCTTCACGGAGCGCGATGGGACGTTTTCTGTTCGATTGGTTCTATGAACGCGCACAGTCTTACCCGAACGGTGGCACTCCATCAACGGGATTGACGCCGGGGGCAACCTACAAGATCGTGGCTAGACATTCGGGCAAAGTTATAGATGTCCCGGGTGGGGTAAATGAGAACAATTTGCAGCTTCAGCAATGGTCTGATCTGGGCGGCAACCCTCAAAAGTGGGTCCTGACCCAGATTGCTAGTGGAATTTACAGTTTGACGAGTGTAAATTCGCCCGATAAGGTCATCGACATTCGTAATGGGACAAGTAACAACGGAGAGGCAGTACAACTCATGAGCAATTTGAATACCACCGCGCAGCATTTTAAAATCAACGATCTGGGCAATGGCTATTGGAGTATTATAAACGTCAACAGCAATAAGGCCATAGAGGTCGCAGGCTCCTCAACGGCAGACGGTGCCAAATTACAGCAAAACGGTTTTACAAACGCAACCAATCAGCAATGGAAATTTGTCGCAGTTAACAATTAAGATGTATCTCCAAAAGCCCGGCTTAGCAAATTTAAGCAAGGCTTTTGGAGTATACCTGAAGTTTATTAGCGTGCTTCATAATATGCTTCAGTAACCCAATTAAACCCTTTGTTGATGGAAAGGATGATGGATGTCCATGCTCAACAATTCAGCGGATTCGGCAAATGAAAAGGAAGGTCCGACGGCACCGTGTGACCCTGTTGGGGTTGCTGAAGCTGGGAATGAGCCGCCGGTTGATCCCGAGTCACAGGCTTATCGTGATATGATCGGTAAATCTCTATTGAACAAAGGAAACAACACTAGATTGAAGGCTGCTATTGAAAAAGCAAAACGCGGCGAGCCGGTCACCATCGCTTACATTGGCGGCTCGATTACCCACGGCGCAGGCGCCGTTCCTCTTCATCTGAATTGTTACGCCTATCGCTCGCATGAAATTTTCAAGCATATGTTCGCTCCATCGGATGACAGTCCGATTCGTCTGATCAAGGCAGGCGTAGGCGGCACGCCCTCACAGCTGGGCATTGTCCGCTATGATCGGGATGTGCTGCGGGACGGGACAGTCCAGCCTGATATTGTCATTGTGGAGTTTGCCGTCAATGATGCAGACGATGAGACCAAAGGCATTTGTTACGAGAGCCTGGTGCTCAAGACACTTGGCGCTAACAACAAACCAGCCGTCATTTTGCTGTTCAGTGTGTTTGAGAATGACTGGAATCTTCAGGATCGCCTGACTCCTGTTGGCTGGCATTATGATCTGCCTATGGTGAGTGTAAAAGATGCTGTGGTGGAGCAATTCCAGTGGACGAAGGAACAGGGCAATGTCATTACCAAAAAGCAATTTTTCCAAGACATCTACCATCCGACCAATGCCGGACATCATATTATGGCCGACTGTCTGGGCTGGTTGTTCGACGTAACGGATCGATCCGCCCCGGACGAGGAAGATAACGCGAATGAAAAGCCACCGCTGCTCGGAAATGCCTTTGTTGACACGAAGCTGCTTGACCGTCTGAATGGCGACAGGATCGCCCGGATTGAGGCGGGTGGGTTTCGGGAGACGGATACCGATCTGCAACTGACAGAGATGGATGATCATGCACACGGTACACCGCTATTTCCTAATAACTGGATGCATACGGGGCAGAACGTAGCGGGTAAAGACAGCTTTAAGCTGATCCTCCGGAGCAAGCGCCTTATTCTGGTGTTCAAGGATTCCGGAAGGGCGGATTTTGGAACCGCGAATATTAGAGTGGACGGAACACTGATGAAGACAGCCGATCCGCATCAAGTGAACTGGACACACTGCCATGCCGTAATCCTGTACGATGAAAAGCATTCCAGAGAGCACACGGTGGAGATTGAGATGGCTGAAGGCCACGAGGGCAAACGATTTACGATTCTGGGATTTGGTTATGTTGATTAGTCACAACATCCTGTTTAGCAGCAACAAAAGAAGCATGTTGGAAGGGGAGAATATGATGATAACTACAGCACCAGAAGGGTATGACCAGTACAGGGAAAACATACTACACGGCAACATGGAAATGGTGGAATATTTCTCGGCAACCGTTGGGAACTCGCGCAAAACAATGGTGTATACTCCACCCGGATATTCCATTGAGTATACGTATAACGTCCTCTACCTTTTGCATGGGATCGGTGGAGACGAAGCCGAGTGGCATAATCATGCCAATCCACAAGTGATTCTCGATAATCTGTACGACGATAAAAAGCTTGAGCCGATGATTGTCGTATTTCCTAATGGTCGCGCAATGCCAAACGACAGGGCTGAGGGAGATCTGTTTGATCCTGAGAAAATAAAAGCATTCGAGACGTTTGAATCCGATATACTTCACGATTTAATTCCTTTTATTGAATCGAATTACCATGTTCGGACGAAAAGGGAGAACCGGGCAATTGCAGGTTTGTCCATGGGCGGAGGCCAGTCTTTAAATATCGGATTGAACAATCTGAACCATTTTGCCTGGATCGGTGCGTTCTCCGCAGCTCCAAACACCAAAGCCTCGGAGTTGCTCCTCCCGAATCCATCAGAAGCGTCATCGCTTCTCCGTTTGCTCTGGTTGTCCTGCGGTGACCAAGATAACCTCAAGCAAATCAGCGAACAGTTGCACGGTTATTTGACACAACACGAAGTACCTCATATTTGGTATGAGGAAAGCGGTGGACATGATTGGCCTGTATGGAAGAACGATCTGTATCAATATTCCAAATTAATTTTTCAATATTAAAAGGAGTGGAAGGAAAAGCCTATAACGAGTTCATGTTCAAGAAATAGACAAGAACAAAAAGACAAGAGCACTCCTATTGTGTTTTAGACAGGGGAGCGCTTTTGTTTTTTTGTTCTGGTTTTGACCATTCATATGAAGACAACTCCCATTGAATATCATTGGAAGTTGTCTCAAGGGTTTTGCGTTTATTTGCAATAAAATTTTAATATGATGACATCAATATTGATGAAAAGTAAACTGTAGGTTGATCGGGATTGTTACTACTTTAATGGAGCTATGAATGTAGTAACACTCTGAGCAGGAATTTGAGCAGTAAAGGAATTGCCAGTGACGTTAATCGAAGAGCCGGCAGCCAGATTTCTTGTGCTGTCTGTAATCCAGGAAGATACGGTTGAGGCGTTCCCGTTCTGCAATACAAATTTTTGGTTTACAGCGGATGTTCCTCGGTTAATTGCTACGATAACCACCTTGTTGTCTCCTTTGTATGCAGAGATAAACGTCTGGGTATCCGGATTTTTCGTCGCCTCAACTCTCACGAAACCTGGTCGAACAAACTTGGAAAAATGCGCCATGTTATATCCCCGTTTGCTTATGGTGCCATCCTCTTTCATGGGACCGTACTGTCTACGAATATACCACCATACATAAGCCTGGAAATCTGCCTCTACCATGGCATTATGGATGTGATAGGAGACATCCAGCGCCTCTGGCCAATTATCTGCTGAGTTTGCGTTACTATTAGGGTAATATACCTCTGACATCCAAAGTTCCTTTCCTGCACCTTTTTGTTTAAAAAGTGGGTAAGGGAAATTGTTAAATTGTGTACCATACGTATGTGCACCCAAAATGTCCATGTTTGCTAAAGCTTGAGGATCATTCAGTATGGGATCTGACATTTCTTTTAGGTAGGAGAAGGATTCTGGCGCCATTACTTTCGCTCCTGTAATGGAGCCCGCATAATCTTTCATGAATCGAAGCATTTCTTGAGGCGTCCACCACGTCCAATCATGCGCATAATCCGGTTCATTTTGTACGGAGATTGCATAGAGATTAACACCGTTGGATTTCATGTAAGAAACAAAGTCATTAAGATGCTGTGAATACGCAGCATATTTATCGTATTTAAGTCGCTTGGCCGTGGTGTCCCCATTACGATTGAATGTCTCCACCATATCACTTGGAGGATTCCATGGTGACGCAAAGACGATTGCCCCTTGTTCAATCGCTCGTTTTGCGGTAGGCAATTCTTTATACCAATTGTTTTTATTATCATCAATATAGACACGCAAAATTGAAAAACCCAGCTGATTTTGTCCATTACCAAATGCTGTATCTCTTTGCGATGGTGTCAAATCTCCTATCCAGGCCGGATGATTGATTCCCCCAAATCCCTTGATAAGCTGCTTTTGAGAAGACAAGTTTACAGTAACATCGCTGGCAGCCGAAGCCTGAATTGGAGTTAATATCAGCGGCAGGGCAGTCAGGAGGGCCAAAAGAACACTAATTGACTTCTTCAATTTGAATAACAAAACGTACACTCTCCTCTAAAACGAAATTTTATCAACCTGAATAAGAAAGCCTAGATCTTATTTTGGGCAAATAATTTTCTTGTATCACCCTCTTTCATACAAAAAAATATATAAATATATGGGATAATTTATATATTTTTGTATTGTTGTGAATTTAATTCTACGGGAATATATAAGGGATTTAAACCGGACAAATTCCAGTTTTTTGTGCATATAAGAGACTCATGGCCGTAGCATGAGTCTCTATCTGATAACTGATGAATTCATAGTTTGTTCATTTCACCAAAGAAGTTACGTCCATACGGTCGAGTCAATGGCAAATTATGTGATGCGAAGCGTAATCTGTACGACGATTTTTTAAGGATAAGGCCGGGGGCTATTTGGCTGAGCTGGTGTGTTCATCGTGAAGCTACTGCTAAACATATCCATTCTGGCTTGATGGCAGTGGAAGTACCAGGTGTTAGAGGGGATCGGGCAGCTTGTTATGGATTTTGTGCTACAGATACTTAGCTGGCTTACGGAAGAGGAAAGTAATTCCATTAAGCAAACACAGGCTGAATGTTTTGCTAACGCTAAGAAAAAATGGAAAGCACTTGGGGGGCCAAATGTTTGCCTCGTAAAAATTTGGTGGACGTTGAGCTTTATGCTCTGGATATGCTGGAAATGTTCCTGTCTTGAACGGGGAGAGTCAATAGAATATTAAAAATTGAATTCGATCTATTGACCGATGGTTAACTTTTACATTATATTTCTAAATAAGCGTTTATATTGAAAATATTGGGTTTTTAATTTGGGAGGAGGTATATTTTGGAACTTTCAATTAAGACGATCCGATCAGAAATGTATAATTACATAAAAGATAATCAAATAGTCATTTCTCATTTTGCTGAGAGAGCAGGTATTAATCCAGGCTCTTTGAGTAAAATTATGAACGGGGTTATTCCGGTCCCTGTCCGGACCCTCGATCAAATTACTGAAGCTATGAAATTAGAGCCTGGAGCATTATATGAAATATATATATATGAATTTTTTAATGAGAGTTCACCGGATTGGAGAAGGTGTAAACCTTTAATTAATAGATGTGCTGAACTGAATAAACTTGATTGTCTTGATCAGTTGGTTAGTATAGTGATGGACAATCTAAATTATTTACCTATGCTATTTGACGTGGCTGAAATTCTGAATAACAAGAACTATAGTGAAGCTGCTTTAATTATATATAAGAAGGTTGCAGAAAGTGAACGCTTCCAACATGCCGAGCGTTTGGCTACTTGCCAATACAGGATATTTAAAAATTCTTTAACTGATAATCAAGAGATCAATTTGGAATGCGCAGCACAGTTTGAACCCTTTATTAAAAGGTTGGGCGAGGCAGAACAATTGGATGCATTAAAGGACCTTATAAATCTCCTCATGTCTTTGCACAGGTGGGATAAATCAAAATACTTAGCAGAAGAAATGGGTCGTATAGCAGAAAACTTTTATAAACAAAAGCATAAAAGAACTCATAAAAATCCAAAACTAACTAAAACTGAAAAGCCTCTATTTGGTTACATTCTTTACTCTAATCTAATTCTAGGTACGATTTCCGAAGAAAAGAATGATTTTGAGAATGCCATAAATTATGTGACTCGCTATGAGGTTCACGATTGGATTGTAGAGACAGATGAATCCGCTGAGGCTACTAAATATCAATTTGCAGAGTGGGCGAAAGCTAATAGATACTTGTATAGGCTTATGTCTGGAGAAGTGAGTGTACTTAAAGAGTATGTCGAATATATCTCTTCAAATGAAAATGAAATACTACGAGCTCTATTCAAAATTGTGAAAGCAGCTGAAATGTATAAACTTAATATAGACAGTATTCTTGAGCGTTTTGAACAGGTGATATTGAATCAAATTAAGGGAAATGGTCAAGTGGGAACGTACACGGCTGAGATTATAGACGATGGTTTAGCAAATTTTTTAGCTGATGTGGGTTCTTACTATACTAAAAAAGGTGCATATAGGATTGGAATTAATTACGTCCTAGAGAGTTTGGCAATATCAGCTAAAATTAACAATACCGCATGCATGGTGAGGTGTATATGCATGTTTGAGAAGTTTCGTTATTTTATTGATGAGACTTCGTTAAAAAGATATACGACAATCATGACGATTTACGAGGAGGGTTTAACATGAAAAAAAAGTTGTCCTTAGTTATGCTGATTTTGAGTTTAGTAATTACTTTAGTACCATTAAGTGCGTTTGCTTCTGACGAAATACCACCTGTTCCAATACCGCTATATTCTCCAAGCAGTCATGGTTCTGGAGGTTGGTAGCTATTACAATTTATAAATGTCTTGGGGCACCCAATGGGTGCCTTTTTCTGTTTTAGTAAGAAATATGATGTTCATTTTTTTCTCTAACTTTTTACATAAAAAGATAATATATAACAGTATAGGAGTGTGATACTGTGAATGATCGTTATTTAACAAATATAAAACTAGAAGTTGAAAGAAAAAAGTTACATAATCTCATCAAACACCACGGCTTAGCACATCCATTAGTGATCAAACAGTCTCAATTTCTTGATCGGATCATCAATGAGTACAATAATAAGTCTAAAAAATGTAAGCACCCTCAGGTGAATGATGATTTAAAGAGTCCAAAATGATCCCCATACGAAGCAAGACGTCCGATAACCGTGACAAGAATACATTTCAGAAGACTGCAAAAAAAACATGATTTGACGATTTATTGCAATTGAAAAATATTGAAATTTGATTTTTTTATGTAATATGATGATAAACTGTCGAGGGATAAGAACATAATCCGATTGCTGATTAGGTACATAACTAATCGGTTTTCTACCCCCTAATTCAGCAAACGGGCAGATTAACGTGGTTGTAGCCATACTGATTAGAATGCCTAAACCAGGTGATGGAAAGGTAGTATGTGAAGCTGCTGTACAAGGTATCACTGATTTTGCTTTTAACCACCTGAAGTTCTGTCTGTTAATGGAAGCGAATTAAGAGACACGAACATATATGTATTAGTAAAGTAAGCATTTTTTTACTGATGTGATTTGTTAAGCTAACAGAAAACTATAGTTTGTCACTTCAGCTAGAAAGCGTTACGATGTGCTATAAGGAGTTTATCTTTGAAGTTCATTCAGTTATAGAACAGAGAGAGGGCAAGGTGCTTTATACAAAGAGAGAAGGGAATGTAGTTTGCAACGCCGTCTCAGAATAAATATGAAGAGCAATTGGAGTTGTTTATGGAATTATGCAAAGAAGATGAGGTGTTTGTACTTCAGAGAGATCCAAAACTTGTCTTAGTAGAACTATGTTTTATAAGGAGGCATGTAATATGGATTTAAAATTTAGGGAAAAGGCTCTGTTATTTTACTTGATTGAGGCTAGATACAATGATTTGGAGTTAAGAGAGGAGCAAGTATATCAGGAAATTGAAGATCTATACTTTAAATTTAAAGATGAGTTAGAACGTGAATATGGGGAAGACTGGCGAGAAATTTAAATCACGGAGGTACCCAAGAAAATGATTTATTGGAGCATACAGACTTTAGTGGTTTGGAAACAAGCCCAAGAATCAGGTTGCTTGGAGGGAAGCTCTGAACACTTAATGTTTCCAGAACAATACATATGGATGATGGAACAAATGAAAAATAGATTACCTAATTACAAAGGTGAATATCTGGTTATGGGTTAAAAAGCCTGATATGAGATCTACCGGATTTTGATGGAGGAACTAAATGCGTAAGATTGAACATGGATCTCAATGAGAAAGATAGAAATGACGAAAGAAGAAAGTTGGAACGGATTTTTGATTAAAACGAGCGGTTGATAGAAGTCGCTAATTTAGCGTTTTTTTTTCATTTTATCGGTGCAAGTTCTTGTCCCGAGCCAAGGACAAGAACATAGTCCGATTAACTTTAGGCATGTATCTAATCGATTTTCGACTGTTAATTCGTTAAGCTAACGGGCAGGATTGCTCAATGTTACTGTTGAATACTCTTCATTGCAGGGGCTATAGATATTGAGGGGGTTATAGAAGTGTTCGGAGTAGTTGCTCATTTTGACCAGAATACAGAGCTTTATATAAAGCAGGTTTGGAAAGAGTTGAGCAATAATGCAGTTTTCCAAATATGCAGAGGAAGTACAAGATAGACGACCTCACATTACGATAGCAGGTTATAACTCTGACCTAGATATCGAGCAATTCATAAGCGATTTTGACTGCTTTTATGAATCTAAAAAACAACTTTCAATTACAATGAGCTCGCTAGGAACCTTCTTGAACACGGGGATTTTATTCCTTGCACCTGTTCCTTCCAAAGAGTTTTTAACGTTTCATGATAATCATCACAGTTTCTTTGAAAAATATCGAATGAATGCTGAGTCTCAGTATCTTCCGAATAACTGGATGCCTCACTGTACCATAGCTAACAGATTAAATGATGAGAATTTAAAAGAAGCGATGTCTTACTGCACTAAAAGAATCGAAAGAATAAGTGCTACAATCGTTGAAGTATCAATAATCAAAGCTATATACGAAAATAATAAATGTATACAGTCACCATCTATTCATATGAAAGCTTTGGGCACTGTCTAAAATTCAATAAAACTAAAGTATCATGACCCAGAGCAAGTTAGCTAACGGGAAACGTAAGCTCAATAAAACAAAGAAAGCAGCCGATCATTGTGATTGGCTGCTTTTATTCAACTGACGTGCTGAGTATTCTATAGATATGTCTAAACCTCCTATTAGGTGAACTGGCGAGCAGCTAGTTGCTAAAGTTGGTCCCTATGTCAAAATTTTAGACGGAAGAGAGTTTATGTTCAACTTCGTGAATTAAACGATAATTTCTTTGGTAATGATCGCATTGGATGGGTTCCGATGAATCTTATGGCAAGTAATAGTCATTTTTATGACTCAGTTGCTCCATTAGATACGAGTGCCGCATTAAAAATGGCTTTGTAATCCATTTCTAAGGTAAAAGAGCTACTGAGCTTATTGAGAAAGCTCATGGTGCAGAACTTGCTGGAGCTCTAACTTGGGAAGGGTTCGATAAATTCAAAGTTAAATATTCTGTTGAATGGCAGACCGGAGATTACTCCTATAGAACTGCAACTATTGAGGCTAAAATGAAAAAGTCCACAGAGAAATGGATTCCTTATTCGTATCATTACTACGAGTCATGGAGGATTGTAGCTCCGTAACAAACAATGAGATGTTGCTATTTTACCTGCCATTCCATAGTTAGAATGAGAAATTAAAGTAGATGCGCAATCGAGGGCGAAGTTAAACTAACAGCCAGATTACTTTAATATCTAATATCCATCGCGTTCATCCCTACTTTGGTTATCTTCAAATGACGCTTGGTGGTTTATAAAAATAAACAAAGAGTCGGATGAATAAATTGAGCATTTTGAATGTTGCAGGAGAAAATTTATAAGCGGAACTGTCTTCAACTGTTCACACTCTTGAAAAATAAAAGTATACCATGTATGGACAAAAATATGTGGCACAGGGAAAAGGAAGACCAGGCAATTAAAATTGTCGGTCTATAGGAGTCAGAGAAGTATTAGTATATAAGGAATGTAGATATCTCTCCTGTTTCTAAAAAATGTACAAAAGGGGAGGGAATAATGACTATTTTATCAACTGGACCGATTGAGAATAATCCGGTCAATGGTGTAAGACCAACACAACAGCTGACCATCAATATTGATAATAGAAATGTGGCCACTAATGCAATTATCTTGATTCAGGGTTATTACCTAAACGGGACTAGAACGGAATATGTACTCGAATTAATTAGTGTAAATCCAAATCAAGCAATAAGGAAAGATTATTTTGCGGATCTGGATGTATTTGAATTTGTCTTTACAACAAGTGGTTTAGCAGAACAGCAGATAGAAATTTCAGTTTGGGGAAAAAATTCTTCAGGACAGCTTGTAACGCCTCACCGTATCGTATCATCAGAGTTGTTAGGAGCCAATGGGACCATAGGAACAACCGGGACAACGGGAGCTACAGGAGTCAGTGGATTGACAGGGGCTACAGGCTCAACGGGAGTCACTGGTGCATCAGGTGCAACAGGAATAGGAACGACTGGATCGACGGGTTCGACTGGCGCAACTGGTCCGACAGGTGCAACTGGGGTAACAGGAGTTACAGGTACCACAGGTGTGACTGGGATTACAGGGGCCACCGGAGCTATCGGAAGCGCAGGAGTAACAGGAGACACCGGCGTAACGGGAACTGGAACGACTGGAGTCACCGGAGCGACGGGTTCAACGGGTACGACGGGCGATCCTGGAATAACGGGAACAACAGGAGATACCGGTGGAACCGGAGTAACAGGTGCTATAGGGTCTGTAGGCAGCACGGGTGCGACCGGAACCACAGGTACAACGGGCGCAACAGGATCTATAGGTGTAACTGGTGCGACAGGCGCAATGGGAATCGGAGCCACCGGAGCCACCGGAACAGGAACAAGTGGGGTAACCGGCGCAACAGGCGCAACCGGAGCCACGGGAGCGACGGGCTCTAGTGGAGTAACCGGTGTCACAGGATCAGCGGGAACAGGGGCTACTGGCGCCACTGGTGTAACGGGGATTACTGGAGTAACCGGTGCGACAGGTTCAACGGGTACGACGGGCGATCCTGGAATAACGGGAACAACAGGAGATACCGGTGGAACCGGAGTAACAGGTGCTATAGGGTCTGTAGGCAGCACGGGTGCGACCGGAACCACAGGTACAACGGGCGCAACAGGATCTATAGGTGTAACTGGTGCGACAGGCGCAATGGGAATCGGAGCCACCGGAGCCACCGGAACAGGAACAAGTGGGGTAACCGGCGCAACAGGCGCAACCGGAGCCACGGGAGCGACGGGCTCTAGTGGAGTAACCGGTGTCACAGGATCAGCGGGAACAGGGGCTACTGGCGCCACTGGTGTAACGGGGATTACTGGAGTAACCGGTGCGACAGGTTTAACGGGTACGACGGGCGATCCTGGAATAACGGGAACAACAGGAGATACCGGTGGAACCGGAATAACAGGTGCTACAGGGTCTGTAGGCAGCACGGGTGCGACTGGAACCACTGGTACAACGGGCGCAATAGGATCTACAGGTGAAACTGGTGCGACAGGCGCAACGGGAATCGGAGCCACCGGAGCCACCGGAACCGGAGCTACTGGCGCAACGGGAACAGGGGCTACTGGCACCACTGGTGTAACGGGGATTACTGGGGTAACCGGTGTCACAGGTGCAACGGGAACAGGGGCTACTGGCGCCACTGGTGTAACGGGGATTACTGGGGTGACCGGTGCGACAGGAACAACAGGAACGGGAACGACTGGAGCTACTGGTGCAACAGGATCTACGGGAGCGACGGGCTCTAGTGGAGTAACGGGTGTCACAGGTGCAACGGGAACAGGGGCTACTGGCGCCACTGGTGTAACAGGAGTTACGGGATCTACAGGTACCACTGGTGTTACTGGTGCAATAGGAATAACGGGTTCAACAGGTGTAACAGGAGACACCGGCGTAACGGGAACAGGGATGACTGGAGCCACCGGCGCGACGGGTTCAACGGGTACGACGGGCGATCCTGGAATAACGGGAACAACAGGAGATACCGGTGGAACCGGAGCAACAGGTGCTACAGGGTCTGTAGGCAGCACGGGTGCGACCGGAACCACAGGTACAACGGGCGCAATAGGATCTACAGGTATAACTGGTGCGACAGGCGCAACGGGAATCGGAGCCACCGGAGCCAGCGGAACAGGAGCTACTGGTGCAACAGGATCTACGGGTGTAACCGGAACGACAGGCGCAACGGGAGCGACGGGCTCTACTGGAATAACCGGTGTCACAGGTGCAACGGGAACAGGAACGACTGGAGCAACAGGATCTACAGGTGTAACTGGTGCGACAGGCGCAACGGGAATCGGAGCTACCGGCGCGACGGGTTTAACGGGTACGACGGGCGATCCTGGAATAACGGGAACAACAGGATCTACAGGTGTAACCGGCGCAACAGGCGCCACCGGGGTAACAGGAGTTACAGGAGTTACGGGATCAACAGGTGTAACAGGAGTTACAGGAGTTACGGGATCAACAGGTGTAACAGGAGCCACCGGCGCGACGGGTTTAACGGGTACAACGGGCGATCCTGGAATAACGGGAACAACGGGAACAACAGGAGTAACAGGTTCTACAGGGTCTGTAGGCAGCACGGGTGCGACCGGAACCACGGGTATAACGGGCGCAATAGGATCTACAGGTGTAACCGGTGTGACTGGTGCAACAGGAACAGGAACGACTGGATCTACTGGCGCAATAGGATCTACAGGTGTAACCGGTGTGACTGGTGCCACGGGAACAGGAACGACTGGATCTACTGGTGCGACAGGATCAACGGGTGTAACCGGTGTGACTGGTGCCACGGGAACAGGAACGACTGGAGCTACTGGTGCAACAGGATCAACAGGGGTAACCGGTGTGACTGGTGCCACAGGAACAGGAACGACTGGAGCTACTGGTGCAACAGGATCAACTGGGGTAACCGGTGTGACTGGTGCAACGGGAACAGGAACGACTGGAGCTACTGGTGCAACAGGATCAACTGGGGTGACCGGTGTGACTGGTGCCACAGGAACAGGGACGACTGGTGCAACAGGATCTACAGGATCTACAGGTGTAACTGGTGCGACAGGCGCAACGGGAATCGGAGCCACCGGAGCGACGGGTTCTACTGGAGTAACCGGTGTCTCAGGTGCAACGGGAACAGGGGCTACTGGCGCCACTGGTGCGACAGGATCTACTGGGGTAACAGGCGCAACAGGTGCAACTCCTACGTTTGTAGACTCATACTTTAATGGTAATATTCAACCTCAGACAATTGCTTCTGGATCAAATATTTTAAATATTACTCCAAACCAATTTACTGCACTTACTTATAATGCAGCAACAAGTGTTTTCACAATACAAAATGCAGGTTTGTACAACATAAGTGTTGTGCTAAATCTTGCAGCTGCTACATTACCAGGAGCAACAATTGGGCTATCGCTAAATAATTCTACAGCATATCTGGCTGCTGCTGTAACCACGGCAACAAGTGGTCAATTGGTTTTAGTTCAAGTTGAGTCCTTTGCTGTTGGAGATACAATTCAATTTAGGAATATATCTGGGTTTCCTATTACCATTGCTAATTCATCAGTAATAGCTAACAGCGCAGGTCATGTAACTATTTCAAGGTTCTCAGCCTTCTTTTGATCATTTATACAATTATATGATGGCGACAAGGCGTGCATTAGGCTGACTAAACCAGACTCTTGCACGTTAGCTATCCAACATCAGTTGATGATAAAAAACGAAAAAAAGAAAAGAAATAATTGCGCAATATATATCATTGAATGGTAAGTGTTTTGTTATTTTTTACTCACTGAACGAGGACATTTCCAATTAGGGATAAAATAAATGACATATAATCGAGCTCTGGTCAACATACAGATGAAATTTCGAGAAGGTGAGGTTGTACAGCGTTTCATCCGTGAGGGGGATAAATAATTTGTTAAGTCCATTAAACGGTTGGGGGGATCGGGCAGCTTATTAAGGATCTTGTGAGATACTTAGCTGGCTTGCCTAAGAGGAACGTAGTGGTATTAAGCAAGCACAGGCTGTAGGTATTGCTGAAGCCAAGAAATAAATGGATCACATGGGGCAGCCACAAATGAATTTGAATACACTTACACTAGGTCAGCGGGGCATCCTGAATGCCGAGTATCTCAACTGGAAGAATAATGAGCTGTCAGCTGTAGAATTTATGTTCAGCAGTGCTTGTACTATAAAAAGGGGATTGCATCAGCCTCGTAGGTAAATCTTGCATATCAGTTGCATTCACATAATCGCTTAACGCAGACATTCCTGATACTTTATGGTATTTATAGATGTTTATGGTTGACGTGAAATGCGCAGCGCTAGAAAGTCCAATAATAACAGCAAAACGCGTTATAGTGTAATTTGAGTTTTCCAATAATTGTTTCGTCTTCTCAAAATGTTTTTTCATGACATATTCCAATTATCGTTATGCGTGAGACACGTTTAAATGTGTGATGAAGGTAATACATATTGATGTGCAAATTTTCTGCTATTAAGCTGAGTGTTAAGTGTTCTTATAGTTTTTATTTATAAGACATAAATATATCAACGTTATCACGATTTGGAACTCGTGATTTAAATGATGGTCTACAAAATATCCTTATAGTTTTTATCGCATAAAAAAACTTCCCATGGAGAGGAGAATTATATCGATCCAGATAAGTGGAATCTGCTAATAATGAACTTTTGTGAGTTATATAGTATCGGGGAAAAGGTACATCCGTCTAGATTGGCTCTAGTCTTTGTACCACCTGTCCGTCAGTGACAATGTTCCTGCCAATAACCCTCATTTAACAAGAACAGGCGCTCAACAGCACATTTAGCTATATAGAAGTGCTGTTGAGGAGCATAGTGTCTGATACACAGTACGAAGAAGGGATGATGAAGGGAAAGGAAGCAAGAAGCATTACGAGGTTAAAAGTTGATCTTTCACAGCACTTACACAAAACAAGCCGGAATTCCTTAGCGTACAGAATTTCCAGCTTGTTTGATTTATCGTACGTTTTTCGCGTTTTGTTGGAGGTACCCCCAATGGGACATGCAGACTGCGTTTCTCAAGGACGGACGACTAAAAATTATTTTCTAAAAGGGAGCTGCAAATACGAATCATACTGTCCGCCGCAGTGAATAATATGCTTACCATGATTTACCGGTGGTGCGGCAGGTGTACCCGGCATTATGCCACCGACTTCATCCTTGGCGCTTACAATAAAGCGAAGTTGCTCTCCCGGATAAAGGAGCATTCCAATTGGGAACATCTCAATTTCAATCTCTACAATCTCACCCTTGTGGAGTTTTTCTTCACGATCAAAAGTATATGCAGGTACTTCATTTGTACTCTTTTCTTCATCAAGGTGTCTCATTGATACACGAAGACGACCATTGCTTCCTTTATATCTTAAAACACTTCCGCCGCGGTCTGTTAGATCATGCATCCTTGCAGTCATATTTGGAATTACAAACTGCTGAAGGTGATTTCCGAATTTATCAAGCTTATAGAGATATACAAGTATATCCATATCATCGCTTCCATCAACTTCAACATAAAGTTTTGCTTTAGGATAACCGACAAGTTCTGTCTTTTCCTCTGCTTTATAGAGGAAGGATGCCTGTGCAGGAGATGCCTCACTATCATAAATTGCAGGTATATCTGTTTGGGCAAGTGTTTCTGAAAGAGTACGAGTAACTCCGTTAAGATACATCTTCTTGTATACCGTTCCTTCTGGTGGGAACGTTTCAGCTTCTATACCTTCGTAATGACCGCCTTCAAAATCATGAAGCGCATACCGCACCACAGGTGTTTTCTCCCAGCCATTATCTATTCCCTTAAGGAAATGGTCGAAGAATTTAAGGCGATCTTCCTGCTGTTCTTCCTTGTAGAAATCCGGCCATTCCTGATTGTCATGGATACGAAGCCATTTGTTTTCCTTTGGCATATTTCTCCAAGCACGAAATGTGCCTGGTGTGTGCAATGTATTGCTGTAACTTGCTACAACATAAGCAGGGCAAGTTATATTCTCGAATCTAGCAATTTTATCCTCCCATAAGTCACAGTTGGCAAATGGATATTTAAGTCCTTCATCATGTACATCTTCTCTCCTAACAGCTTCACCGGCATGTACATGGTTAACCTGCAGACGAGATGCAAAGTTTACATCAAGTATACCACCGCGACGAATGAGGTCACGATAAGCATCTCCCAAGCCTTCCTCCGGATTTATTGCTGCAAGGTGGGGCGGCTGCTCAGCAGCAATAAACCACTGTGAAAATGCAAGATACGAAGTACCGCTTGTAGCGACCTTTCCGTTACACCATTCCTGTTCTGCAAGCCATTCAATAAGATCATAGCAGTCACGAGCCTCTTGTGTACCAATCATATATATATCGCCTTCAGAATGAGCAATTCCTCTCGGATCAGGATTGCAAACTGCATAACCATGATTGCACCAGTAAGCGGGGTCACTGCCTTCGAACTTATGAAGACCCGAAAGTTCTGAATCAGGTATACCAATCATACCAAAAAGATTTGTGTATCTTGGGGCTGTGCCGGCTGCCTTTCCATAAGGACTCCAAGAAATAATAACAGGAACCTTTTCTGCTCCAGAGGGGCGGAAAACATCAGTGTAGATTGTAACACCATCTCTAAGTTTTACCGGTACATCTTTTTCAAAAATCACATCACACGGCAGTGGCATAAAACGTTGATCTACTTGATAGCCTTTCTTTAGCACCGCTGTACCCGGGTTAAATTTGCTCAGTATACCATGCTCTACTCCATCATCGATATATTCGAATGATGGGTTGAATAACATCATTTCTTTTACTTTATCCATAGTTGCTTCCTCCTTAAAATTGAATTGCATTCTTTGATTTAAAAATCTTCACTCGTTAGTTGATATCGTCCCCGTGCATCAAAACGTTATTCGCATTTTAGAAAACCTCGTTTGGGGTACGGGAGAAATTTACCAGGCTTGTCCAGATGTAATAAATTTACATATATTATAATATCATCCCGAATTTTGAGGGGAACATCCTTTTCGATGATTATCTCTTGATTTTCATAAGTGAAGTAGTCACGACTATTTTGCTCAAACCTTATACAGTGTCATGGGGATGTGTTGGTTTCAACTTTGCATGAAAACTCCGTTTATTTTATATCGAATTTTGCTTAGCATTTATATTCGTTTAAATTTTGCCTGTATCCCCTCCCAGATGATAAGTTATAATAAATGAACAACCTGTTGTTTATTACACTTCAAATTATAAAATTGGAGAAGTCTATGTTCAATAATTAAAAATGCCAAATGTGTTGGTTACGGAACACCTTTAATGATTGTGTTGGATAAAATTTAGGAGGAATTTACTTGCGCAATATTAACCCTGATTTACGTGTCATTCGGACAAAAGAATCCATTCGACAAGCACTAGTTGAACTAATAAATGAAAAAGGTTTTAAAGCAATTACGGTTAAAGACATAACAACGAAGGCGAACATTAATAGAGGTACGTTTTATGCTCACTATCAAGACAAATTTGATTTAATGACTAAATGTGAGGAAGATATTATGCTTGATATGTCCAGAATTACAAAACAAAACTATCCAAGTGTTATTGCCGCACTTGAAAGTGACTCTGAAAAATTAATTCCATTTTCCTTAACCGTTTCAATATTTGAGTATTTAAATTTGAATGGTGGATTTATGAAAGCTGTGTTAGGTCCAAACGGGGATTTAACATTTCAAACAAGATTGAAACAATTTATGTGGGAAACACTCTATGGAAATAATCCAAACTCATTTGTAAAAGAAGAAAATCTTCTTGTTCCAGGACAATATTTAGCTGCTTATATGGGGACTGCAATAATAGGGGTAATTCAGCAATGGTTGGAAAGTGGTACGAAAGAAACTCCTCAAGAAATGGCTCGTATCCTAACGACCATATCAGTTAATGGTCCATTCTATGCAGCTGGTTTAAAAAAATAATTCAGTACAAAATCATTCATTGTAGAGAACGCCGAAAACAGCCTGTGTTTATTAAATGACCGCTAAATTTCATTTCAAACCGTTGGCAAAAGCACGTCTACGATGATGGAGGAACGATCAACCGGCATTATTACGAAATGGCCGTTCTGACAGAGCTGCGCAATTACGTTCGTTCCCATTGTCGGGAGCCGTCAGTATAAAGATTTCGAGAAATAACTTGTGCCGAAAGAGGATTGGAAAGGTTATAGAAACTCTGATGGAACTTTTCTTGAGTTTGTAAGATAAGAAGATGTAATTGAGGGAAAATCTTGATAATTATTATTCACATCTTATTTTTATTAGCATATCTTAAAGTAACACCTTTTTTTCTTCATTGGTATTCCAAAACCTCGCTATGGCGGAGTTTTTGTTTGTCGAATTGAAAAAGGGTGATACTCTTATTCTAACATATCTCGTGAATAAGATAACAACACAGAGATTGAACTAAACTCTCTTGTGGAAACCTTTCATTTTAGCCGTGTCAAATTAAACATTTCTGAATAGCTTAATATATATCGAAAATGAGGGGGAAGAAATATGAGTGAAGTTGGATACGAGTATGGCAATGGAAATATCGGAGGGTTTGGTGGAGGTTATAGTAGCACAGGTGCAATATTAGTACTCTTCATCCTGTTAGTCATCATTTCTAAAGCATTCTTAGTTTAATATAGTAAGCTTTAAAAAATTTCCGCTACATTTCCTTGGCGGATTTTTACATAGAACCAAGTAAAGGCTAAAAACTCTACAACAGGTGTTTTCTTTACGGCTTTTACAAGTGAAGTTATTAAAGAAACGGTGCTGGTCGATCTATTTAATCATATAAAGGACCATGCACTTATTCCGCCCATTGCTAAAGTGTTCAAACTAGAAGCAATAGCAGAGGCTCATCTGTTAATGGAGAGTAACTCAGCAAATGGCAAAATTGTAATCACGAATGAATAGGATGTGCCTAAAAGAAAGGAAGAATAAAAATGAATTTCAATCCTAAAAAAACAGCATTATTAATTATTGATTTGAACCCAGAGATTGTGCGGATTATGGATATCAAGTGGTTATTCAACGGATGGAACCTTAACTATTAGGGAGGGATGGCAAGAAGCAGCATTAAACTATGCGATGAACAATGTGGCCACTAAAATGACAACTGAAGAAAAAATTGTCCGAGGACAAGAACTTGTTCCTATTCATAGGAAGGTTAATTGAATTTTGTCACATACTTCAAGTATGCGAACGATAAAAAAAGTAAGGTTGACTTACAAGATTTAAGACAGGTTACAGTCTCTTTGTTTACAAAACCTAACATCATTCAATGTGGATAAAAACTAGAACTTCAGACTTCATTTAATTCGTTAAAGCTAGTAAAAACACAGAAAAAAAAGAAGAGGTCGAACCAGTAGGATCTGGTGACCTCAAATACGTTAGATTAGGTTGTTAATTCATGAGAGAAATATACCGGCTAAAGAATAGGGATCTTGTTATGCCTGACAGACATCCAATACAGGTAACGATCTATTCTTTTGCGCTATGTGACAACAATTGCTTCAGATTGTCATCAATAAATTGATTATCGGTACTGTTGATTCCACGACCGGCAAAATGGCCCCATTTCGATTGTATTGGGTTAAAGGTAGCGTTGGGTATGCGCTCAGCTTCGTATTCATTGTCGTCCGCTGTGCAGAAGAGATCCGTGCTCCCCGGCATGATACAGGCAAGAGCTTTTATGCTCTGAAGTGCTTTATCAAAGTCTCCCTTATAGGAAGGGTTGGCACTAATATCTGCATGTTGGCCTGTCCATAACATGGACAGAACATTGTGCGGATCCATATTCATAAAGCTCTCTTCCCAGACACCAGCTACAAAATCCTCCAATGTGTCAAATCCCATCTCACGATAAAGCTCTTCTCTATAAAACGCATGCGATAGTCCCCATCCTGCATAGACCCGGCCAACGGCGCGCATGTCAGTAGAAGTCAATTGGTTTAGTTTACTTGAGTCGAAGCGGACTGCAGATAGCAGGGAAGCTTTTACACCTTCCAGAACTACATATGTGTGAGGCCAAGGTTTGGCGATTCCCCCGAAAGGTGCAATTCGTTCGACCATCTCTGGATAACTTGCACCCCATTGAAATGCCTGAATGCCGCCCATGGACCACCCTACGACGAGAGCAATCTTTTGAATGCCGAATTTCTCGGTCAGCAGTTGCTGCTGAAATCTAACGTTGTCATAGATGGTTACCTGTGGAAAATTAGCCCCATCGAATGGATGAGGTGTGTTACTGGGAGATGAAGATAGTCCATTGCCCAGCAAATTTGGAACGATAATAAAATATTTCTCTGGATCCAATGCCATCCCGCTGCCAATTAGCCATTCATTTTGAATATGCTGATCCCCAAAAGCAGTTGGATAGACGATAACATTATCTTTCTGTCCATTTAATTTTCCGTAAGTTTTATAAGCAAGAAAAGCGTTTGGTAACGTCACTCCTGATTGTAAGAGTGCATCACCCAAATTAAAAATTTCATAGTCCATCGTACAGTCGCTCCCTTCAAAATGAAAAACCACATGTTCACTGTGATCTCTTGTGCTCAGTATAGAGCCGTGATACCATCAATAAAAGTGAATAGAATTCAAGATAGTATTCAATATTATTGAAAGAGGAAGGGGAGCATCGGATGGAATTGCGTCAACTGAATACGTTTTGTACGGTTGCAACAACATTAAATTTCACGCGGGCAGCAGAAGTGCTGAGCTACGTTCCTTCCAACGTCACGATGCAAATTAAAGCATTGGAAGATGAGCTAGGTGTTCGCCTCTTTGATCGGTTGGGCAAGCAACTCGCGCTCACAACTGCGGGTAAACGCTTTTTAACACACGCCCAAGGCGTTCTTGACAAATTGGAGGAAGCTCGTAGTGCTGTTCATGACAATGAAAATCTAAGTGGCACCCTAACGATAAGTGCCAATGAGGTTATTTGCTCCTATCGGCTTCCGCCTGTCTTTCAACGTTTTCGTTCGCAACATCCGGGAGTTCGTCTGATCTTTCGCTCAGTTCCAAATCAAGAGCTCAAGCAAACGCTTTTTGAGGGAACCACGGATATTGTTTATATGTTGGATGAACCCATTCGCTCGAGTGGACTTTCCGTGGAACCGCTGCTGGAAGAACATTTCAGATTGTTAGCTGCTCCAGATCACCCGCTCGCCAAACGAACTGTGCTGCAATTGGAAGATTTTCATGAAGAAGTGTTCCTGACCAATGAGAAGGGTTGTCCATATCGAACTATGTTTGACCGGTCATTCGAGAAAGAAGGCGTTGATAGCATTACGTATTTAGAGTTTCAAAGTGCTGAAGCCATTAAAAAATGTGCGATTTCTGGAATCGGTATTGCCTTTCTTCCTGAAATCGTCGTGGAAGCTGAAATTGAACGCGGAGAACTTGTTGTCCTTCCATGGGAAATTCCTGATTTGCAGGTGTATACACAGATGTTGTGGCATAAAGACAAGTGGCTTTCACCAATCATGTTATCTTTCATTGAAGCAGCAAGGGATGTTTTTCGTTTACAGAATGAGAATAAAACCATATAGCCTATGTATAAAAGAGGCATCAAGAAGTATTCTGATGAATTCTCTAATGTAAACAAATCCAAATTCCACTTCAGTTAATCCATTTTCTCTACATATTTTTGATAGTATATTGAGGTAAATAAAGTGATCATTCACTTTGATAAATCCGAAACTGCTTTGTCGGTAATATTTTATGGCTTCGTACGGGTTGTAAAACCATCGAAATATGGGGGTTTAAAACAGATGTTGTGCCGTAGTTAGTTTTATGAAAGGAAGTTATAAGGGTGAGTATTTATTACGATTCAAGCAAAGAGGATATCACTAAGGATGCACTCCAGGAGTTATTTCTTTCGGTAGGATGGGAGTCTGGCAAGTATCCAAACGAGCTTTTACAAGCAATCGGAGGGTCTCATTCAATTGTTACCGCTTGGGAGGGAGGAAAGCTTGTTGGTTTAATAAATGCTTTGTCAGATGGTGTTTTAACGGTATATTTTCATTATATGCTTATTAATCCGAGTTATCAGAGTATAGGTATAGGTAAGGAAATGATGAATATAATGCTTGATAGATATAAAGGGTGTAAAACAAAAGTATTAATTTCTTATCCTTATGCAGTGGATTTCTATAATAAATTGGGCTTTAATACAGAGGATGGAGCTACACCAATGTTTATCTCAGAGTTGATATGATTGAACTAACGGGGAACATTAGCTCAATAAAACTAAGAAGAAGGCATCAAAATGATCAGAAAACGGGAATATTATATTAGAGTGATGATGTCTTATTAAGCTATCGGGCAGGTTAACGTGGAAGCATATTTCTCATACTTAAATTCCATTTTATGGTAATATAGAGTTGGATTTAGGAAAAGTGTACAAGTGTGTGTAAACGAAATGGCTGAAAAACCGTTCGTCTTTCTAGCGTGTATACTATGTTTTATCGTTAAGAATGGAAGAATGTAAATAGTACATATGGAGGTAATTAAGTTTGAAATCTCACTACTATCTCAGTTGGTTTAATGATTTCTTTCCAGAGAAGCTGGTCAAATTGTTGCATGAGGATATAACAGACAGAAAATCGCTTGTTATGATTAGCGCTGATCCGTCTGGTTATACAGGTGAGCAAATTAACTTTGATGATGTTTCTGAATGGACATGGTTGAAGCAGGCTAATATTATTTTTGATGAATATCATTTCATTGATTACCGCATGCAGAAGGAAGATGCCCGGCGATTCATTCAAAATGCTTCTGTCATTTTTTTATGTGGTGGATATCCTGCTTTGCAGAACGATTTTTTGGCGGAATATGAGTTATCGAATGTTATTAAGAACAGCAATGCCGTTATAATGGGTGCCAGCGCCGGTGCGTTAAACATGGCTGCAAAATGGTTAAGCTTGAATAACACTGATGAAGTTGAAACAAGTACTATTTATGATGGTATTGGCTTTGATCATTTTGCCTATGAATCTCATTCTCAACGCGACTACGCCACGTTTGTTCAAGGCTACCTGTTCCCCTTGTCTGAAGAGATTGATGTTTACGCGGCAGAGCAGGAGAGCGCTATACGTGTAAAGGACGGCAAAATAGAAATAATGGGTCCTGTATATTTAATTTCCCACTCAAAGATTCAGAAATTAGTTGAGACGCTCTAATTAGAGTGAGTGGCCT
The DNA here is from genome assembly GCF_900221055.1 of Paenibacillus sp. RU5M. Lineage (NCBI taxonomy): Bacteria > Bacillati > Bacillota > Bacilli > Caryophanales > Paenibacillaceae > Paenibacillus > Paenibacillus sp. RU5M. Next base: position 1,235,695 of record NZ_OBQM01000001.1, read on the forward strand.
TGAACTAACAGAATTAATTCCTTTTATGTATAAAATCAAGGCTTACAGCGAATCATCTCAGGTCTCCTCTCTATGCTCGGCGGATGCTGTTGAATAGCCCGAGTCTAATACTTTATTTTATTTGAATACAAGGAAAAAATCCCTTTTACAATCATTGTCAGTACGTTATAATACAATCACCAGGTGGATTACCCAACATAAAAAGTGAAATAGTGTAATTATTTAGTGAAGTCCTTATTACATAATAGATATCGGAGGAGGTGTAGTTATGGTCAAGAAGAAAATTTCCAAAGCCCTCAGCGCAGCTTTAATCGTTTCTATGCTGGCTACTGGCGTAATAGTCGCTCTTCAAGGTCAAACAACATTAGAAGTAGCGAAGTCAGCAGGGGATAAAAAGGTTGAAGTTATTAAATAAAGTTAATTTATTTACCTCAGCTTGGTTAACTCAGCTGAGGTTTTTTCATTATCATTATGCATTGAAAAAAATGTAGACCTAGATGGAGTAAGAATAGAAAAATAAATTGTAGGGTGACAAAAACATTACATAAAATGCTCCAAAAAACTGTCGATAATCTAAAAATGAGATCGACGGTTTTTTTGTGTGACCGATTTTTAAATGGAATAAAAATAAAGGAAGCATAAAATACGAAGCAAAAGTAGTAAAAACCAACCAGGCTGAGAAGCCCTCGATTGGGAGAAAGCGAATGCTATGAGACTATGGAAAAAAGGCAATACTATGAGTAGACATCAACAAGAACTCCATGGGAAAAATAGAGGGAGATGAGCGTATTGTATCTAAAAGCATTTGTTCTAGATTTACCTTATATAATTGATGATGAAAATGTTGAATCAATAATGAAAGAAGAAAAATGCGAATATGACGATGCGACAAAAAAGGATTACGAGTTAAATTGGAAATGGAAACGGCGTTCATTTAGTTTGGAGACGCGTTGTATAACTGCTATGTTTGAACGTTTATTCGGAAAACAAAAAACGAAAGATTGTTGGAAAATTCTTGTGGATTGCGTTGAAAATATTTCGGATGAGAGGATTATTAATGATTCAGGAGTCTGTGTAGTACAAATCAAATTTAATTTGGATGACTTCAGCGTAAAAAATGAGACGGAGAAAAAAAGAACAACGCTCCAACTGCTTATGAATGGAATAGAAAAACTGGTTTTGGATAAAAATTGGGATATTACACCATTTAAAGAGACTGCTCTGAAAATTGAAGAGTTAGGGTATGTAAATGAGTGGGTCTGGAAGAAAGTGATCAAGAGTCCTAAAAAGAACTACAGTGCTAAGGTTATTTGTCAACACAATGTAGAAAGCATGGATATATATCTTTCTATTATGCACCGAGACGGGACACAAATACTGTTAGAAAAAGTAATTTCAGAATTTCCAGATGAATTTGCATATGCTAGACATCTAGGTGAGCTTAAATGGATATCTGATTCTGAAGTTGCTTTAATTGATGAAGATAATGATGGGATGGTTTCAATAAATCTAGAGAAAGCAAAATAAATTATTAAGGAATCTGCAACGCGATGGGGGGCAGGGAGACGGCACTGCTGTCGGGGGACAAGAACATAGTCCCATTGAAGTCGCTATTTTAGCGGCTTTTTTTATGTTATCGGTGCAAGTTCGTGTCCCAAGCCAAGGAGCTAATCCCTTTAACGAATGGTTGTTCATATTCTCGCTTCCTTCCTAATCCTGTTTTCAAAAGTTTTAAGCAGCGGGATAACACGTGAGTCAGTGGACTTAAATGAGCAACTCCAAAATACATCCCTTTAATGAAATTTGTTCATATATGAGAAACTGGAGTATGATGTGGGAAGGCAATTCTGATAATCACCATATAAATAATTTTATATTTATTGTTAACCATACAGGTAACGAGTTAGCAAAAACCCAATGTTTTTCTTTTTAGCTATGGTTCAAAAGGGTCGTCCTTTGAAATTTCCTGTAAAATTAATGCCACATAACTTCCTTGAAGGGGGACATCTGTTTTGGATGAGCAGTTTCTAGATTTATTGGCCCAGAAATATGATACGGAAGAAAAAATTATAACAGAGATCATCAATCTTGAAGCGATCTCCAATCTCCCGAAGGGAACCGAGCATTTTGTCAGTGATTTGCATGGGGAGTTCCAGGCTTTTCAGCATGTACTAAGAAACGGTTCGGGTACCGTCAAAGAGAAAATCAAAGAAATATTCCGGGAGGTTTGGACGGATCAAGAAATCAATGATTTTGCGGCGTTGGTTTATTATCCGGAAGAAAAAATACAGCTGGTTATAGGGGAGCTGTGCAATAAACAGGCTTTGAACCAGTGGTATAGACAAACGATTGAACAAATGCTTAAGCTTATTTCTTATGCCTCTTCCAAGTATACGCGCTCGAAATTGCGTAAAGCTCTGCCGGAGCAGTATGTATATATTGTAGAAGAGCTTCTATACAAGACGGATTCGACCAACAATAAGGATCCTTATTATGAGGAAATATATCGGCAAATTATATCCTTGGGCCAGGCGGACAAGCTCATTATCGGCCTTGCTTATACAACCCAGCACCTGGTGGTTGACCATCTTCATGTGGTTGGAGATATCTATGACCGGGGGCCGGACCCCGATAAAATTATGGATACGTTAATCAACTACCATTCTGTAGACATTCAGTGGGGGAACCATGATGTCCTCTGGATTGGTGCCTACGCAGGTTCTCTGGTCTGCCTTGCGAATATTATCCGGATCTGCGCCAGATACGACAATCTGGACATTATTGAAGATGTATACGGAATCAATCTACGCCCACTGCTAAACTTGGCGGAGAAATACTATGAAGACAATTCGCCCTTCAGACCTAAGCTACAGGCTGGCCATAACGTATCGGAGCAGGAAATTCTGCAGATCACCAAAATTCACCAAGCCATTGCCATGATCCAGTTTAAACTTGAAATCCCGATTATCAAGAGACGTCCATACTTTAATATGTCTGAAAGACTTTTGCTGGAGCAGATTGATTACGACAAAAATGAAATTAAAATCTGCGGAAAAACGTACCTGCTGGAAAACACCTGTTTCGCAACAGTAAATCCGCAGAATCCTGAACAATTGCTGGAGGAAGAACGCCAGGTGATGGAAAAGCTTCTGTTCTCCGTTCAGCATTCCGAAAAGCTGGCCAGACATATGAATTTTCTCATGAAAAAGGGAAGCCTTTATTTAAAATACAACGGGAATTTGTTAATCCACGGCTGTATTCCTTTGGATGAAGAAGGAAATATGGAAGAAATGCAGATTGAAGACAAGACATATGCAGGCCGTCAATTGCTTGATGTTTTTGAAGATTATTTACGTTACGCCTATGCGCACCCGGAAGAGACAGAAGATCTGGCGACGGATATGGTATGGTACATCTGGACAGGGGAATGTTCCTCGCTCTTTGGAAAGAGAGAAATGACCACTTTTGAACGGTATTTTATCCAAGATAAAGAAGCACATAAGGAGAGAAAGAATCCTTACTACCATTTACGTGAAAATGAAGAGATCTGTCGAAAAATCTTGCTGGAGTTTGATTTGAATCCGGACCATGGACATGTCATTAACGGCCACACGCCAGTCAAAGAAATTCGTGGAGAGAACCCTGTTAAAGCAAACGGGAAAATGATCGTGATTGACGGCGGTTTTTCCAAAGCCTATCAATCCACAACGGGCATTGCCGGATACACCTTGTTGTACAATTCCTTTGGCATGCAGCTCGTCGCCCATAAGAAATTTAATTCAAAAGAAGATGTGTTATGTAACGGAATAGACGTGTTATCTGTAAAAAGATTAGTGGACAAAGAACTGGAGCGGAAGCTGGTGAGGGAAACCAATGTCGGGGAGAAGCTGCTGCAGAAAATCTCAAATTTGAAGGATCTACTAGAATATCGCTACATGAAATGAAACGATTGCTAAAAGTACACACCCGGATCAACCGTTTGAGTGCAATTTGACGTAGACGCTCGTATTGGGCAGGGAAGTAATAATACCCTGCCTGTGCGAGCCTTTCTTTTTTTACAGAGCGATATAACACGAGGCAGGGGATATTGAAAGGCGTAATAAAGGTGCCTATGGAAGAAATCGATGCGTTTTTTTAAGTGGAATAGATTTTGTGAATACCCTCAATTCGTTTGGTTAACTCGCTTCTTACATGTTCAGGCTCAATACATTCGCATTTGTCCCCAAAGCTAAGTAAATGAGTATATCCATGGTCATTTGCAATGAAGGGGAACTTTGCTATCCACTTAGCACCTTCATATAAGCGAATGTTGTTCTCTCCACAGTACTCGTTCATATAAGGAATAAGTGATTGGTCAAAAAGCAGAGTTAAATGAATGATTTCTTTCTCCGTAATATCTAAAACCTCGTCTTCGATTTGTCTTTTCCTAAATGTATCATGGTGAGTAACAAGAGAAGAAATACGGGAAACCTTAAACATTCGGAATCCCCCTTTATCTGTACAAAATCCTTGCATATACCACACTGAATTCTTCAATACTAATCGGCAAGGCTCAATGGTGAGTTCCAAAGGAGTCATACCTTCAAAAGGATCTAGATATTCAAATGTAATTAAGCGGTCCTCTTCAATTGCGGTTCGAATTTGCCCCAATTCAGGTGGTTTGACATGAGTACTTCCGAACCAAGGTGAAGGATCTATTGCTATTAGTTTATCTACCAGTCGATTTTCATCTTCCGAGATCAAAGATTTCACTTTAGCAATGGCATTCAATACTTCGTCGCTAGAAACAGTCGAATGGATACTGTTTAATCCAAGTATTAAAACTAGTATCTCCGCTTGAGTAAAGATCTTCTTCTCAAATTTGTAACGTTCCATAATACTGAAGCCTCCATTCACACCAGGGGAAGAGGTGATTGGAATTCCGGCTTTGGTAATAGTTTCGATATCTCGAAAGATAGTACGAGGAGTGACCTCAAACATTTTCGCTAATTCAGAGGAACTCACTTTTTTACGTTCTAACAAAAGTAACACTATCGATAGAATCCTTTCAATTTTCATGGAGATCCCCCAAAATTTTTAATCTAATTATGACATAAAGATGTCATAGTTTCACCTGTAATATATAGAAAGTATGAAGCAGTTAACAAAAGAAATGGAGAAAATGTATCTATGAAATCAATCGCTGTATTCTGTGGTTCCAAAGAAGGAAAGTCTGCAATTTACAAAGAAGCTGCAATAGAACTGGGTCATGAACTAGCCAGACGAGAAATCATTCTGATTTACGGAGGAGCTATTACTGGGCTCATGGGAGAAGTTGCTGATGCAGTGTTGGAAAAAGGGGGCCGTGTAATTGGAGTGCTTCCTCATTTTTTACAAACTCGTGAGATTGCGCATAAAGGTTTGACTGAACTTATTATGGTCGATTCTATGCATGAACGTAAAGCCAAAATGGCTGAATTAGCAGATGGATTTATTTCACTCCCAGGCGGGCCAGGGACATTGGAAGAATATTTTGAGATATTTACTTGGGGCCAGCTTGGCCTGCATCAAAAGCCTTGTGGTTTATTGAATGTTAATCAGTACTTCGATCCCATTGTATCCATGTTTAATGTTATGGACCGAGAACGTTTCATGCAACCGAACGTTCGGGATATGGTCTTAATAGATCAAACTCCGGAAGGGATACTTAATCAATTTTCAATGTATACTGCTCCTCCTGTCAGAACGTATCTCACGGAAAAACGTACTTGATTAAATGACGCTATGTGTGTGAGGGATCGAGGGTTTCAACTGGTGAGAAAATCCACAATCTGCTCCATGCAAAGTCTTTTCTATAAACAATGGCGGTTGTTTGTATGGTATGTCCCGACCCCTGAAAAATTGCACAAAAATCGGTTTTTCCTACGAAAGCATTAAGAAAATCTTTTATTCTAAAAAATAGATTCACTTGTAAGTCACATCGAGCTTTCCGATGTGGCTTTTTGTGTAGAGTTTGATTCTGAATCAAATTCAGTATATTTTCTATCAGCACCTTTTGTTACCATAAAAGTAAAGGGGTGAGGTTAAATATGGATAAAAAGATTAAACGACTATACACACAAGATATATTGAGACAGTCCGCGCAATGTTTTGGAATACGTGAAGACTCCATTTTCGAATTAAATGGGTTTCAAAATTTCGTTTATTCCGGGGTTATTGGAGATCGAGAAGTTATTTTAAGAATTGCCCATGTCACACATCGAAATGAATTATTAACAAGAGCGGAACTAGATTATATCATGTTCCTGGCTGAACGAGGAATGAAAGTAGCGAGGCCCATTCAGTCTTTATCCGGGGATTTTATTCATATCATTGACGAGTCCTTTGTTGTGACAGCTTTTGAGAAAGCACCCGGCAGAAATGCAGTAATAGCCGAGGAGAGCAATACGTTTTATGAGAATATCGGTCAAATGGTCGGGAAAATACATAAGTTTTCACTTCATTATTCGTCCCAACATTCACGCTTTGAATGGAATGATAATGCCCTATTAGCCTCATTCAAGAAGTACTGTCCGTTAGAATTACACGATAACTTTGATCGTTTAATTACTGAAGTTAGCGCTCTACCCAAGGAAAAAGATACGTACGGTCTTATTCATGGGGATATCAGCCCTGGAAATTATCTTAATGATGGGGACAAAGCTATTATTATTGACTATGACGATGCGGAATATAGCTGGTTTGTTTCTGATATTGCTACACCATTACTTTATGAAATTCCTATTCCGTGGGTTGTGTCTGGAGATGTAAGGAGGGAGATTGCAAAGCGTTACTATTGCAACTTTTTAAACGGCTATTGTAAGGAAAATACGGTGAGTCAAAGTTGGTTAAACAAAATCCCATTATTTATTAATTTAAGGCAAGCTAGAGTATTAGCCGCGTTCTATAGAAGCAGAGATTTTAACGCTCCTGATTGGAGCGAATGGGATGAGCAAGCCCGACGCTTCTACTATGAAAATTTGTTAAATAACACTCCCTATATTGATATGGACTTTTTGTGTTAACGGGTACGATACTTTAACAAAGCCAGAAAAGGAAGGGCCATCCCATAAAGGATGGCCTTTAAACTTGCCGTTACAGACAGCACGGAGAAACCGTAATAATTGTGATTCTAATTAACAGCATAGAACCTAAGAGTTATAGATTCTCAGCAAGAAGAATGTCTCATATTAACTTTAAATGAACTGGTATGCAGATTTTTTGATTAAGCAGTCTAGATTTGATTATTGAAGTTATCTAACCCGATCTGACCTAGCATTTCCATATTACCGTGACTAAGTAACTGGTTCGCTATTCATCTTTTCGTCCTTAGCCATTGTACCTGTTCGCCTGAATTGGACATAATATAATGCAGCTACGGCAACGATAAGAATGGGAAGTGTCAGGAAAATATTGCTATATACGAAAGTTGCACTGTTTTGTGGTATCGGATTTAAGTTAATGGTCGATGTGCCCAAATCTAGTATCTTGCCGATAACAGCTGTTGATGTGGCCGTAGCAATAAAAGTGACCATCGAGAATAATCCCATCCCTACGCCGATATTCTCTTTTGAGAGTGTACGTGAAACCGTGTTTGACATTGCAATTTGCATGAACGATTGACCAAGAACACCAAAAATAAGAAAGATCGCTATAAATACTGGCGACATACCAACGACTGAAGACAAAGAGAGAAAACCGATAATAAGAAGTGCAGCTGCAGTAAACACAAGGAAACGATTTCCCTTATCATCTGCTAATTTACCGCCTTGTCGACCCAAAAGCGCGGCCATTAAAGACGACGGCAACATCACTATTCCGATGAAAACCGGTGACAAGTGGTGTACAGAAGAAAGTAGCTGAGGTGTAATGAATGGAAAGGCAAAGCCAATCCCGATCATGACGAAGGTAATAATTAGACCGAATGAAAACGGTTTGTTTCGAAATATGGCCGGGTTTATGAATGGGTTTGGAGTATAGCGTATACGTAGTACGAAAAAAATGAAAATAATAATCCCGCCTAAGGCAAGCCAAACACTTCCGTTTGTTAAAGCCAGTAACAAAATGGCTATGGTACCGGCCAGAAGTATTCCGCCAATATAATCCATTTTTCTGGAAACTCCCTTTTCATCATCTAAATATTTCCGATACATCGGCAAAGTTAGTAATGATAAAAGCGAGATTACAAATAGTACCCGCCAGTTCCATGTACTGCTTACCACGCCGGCAATGATCGGACCAATGGCCAAACCCAATGAAAATCCGATTGCAACGGTACCTAATGCACGACCGCGCCTTTCAGATGTAAAGTAACGAACGGGTACAATCATAGAAATCGCCGGAATGACTGATGCACCAGCTGCCTGTACAATTCGCCCCACAATGACCATCCAATATTCACTAGCCACTAAGCCGATGACAGACCCACTTGCAAAAAGTAGTAGGCCAAACGTCAATAAATTCTTCAAGCTGTATCTGTCTGTCAATTTACCGTAAGTTACCGAGCCAATTGCGTACACAATCATATAGCCTGTGATGATCCAACTCGCTTGTGATGAAGAAATTTGAAATTGTTTACTGATATTAGGGAGTACAATATTAAACATGGTTGCATTCATGACGGATATGATGAGTGTAAAGACAAGTAAACCAAGTAATAATTCTCCTTTATTTTTTTGAACGCTATGATTGGTTTGCATTGGAAAGCCTCATTTCTATAGGATAAAACTGTATTGATGAAATAACGAGCCTGTATTCCTTTGATGATAAAAGTTTCATCTGATTAAGCCGACAATGTAATATTTTAAATACTTCGCTGGTAGAGATGGTCAACGCTAATTTACTGAAAAGTCCTCAATGATGAGGACTTTTCAGTTTTTCTGGATATATTCTAAATTTCACTTTGTTTTTAATCTTGCTCCCACAGCCGCAAATGACGGTATGCTTCAAAATTATAATTGGCTGCTGGCAATTGGGGCATACATGATGATGTGGGTGATCGTTCAGCTTCACCACTTCCTCCGTACTTGACTCCGCATTGCATGGAGTACTTATTTTTCAAACCCTGTTGTGTGCAAAAAAAATCGTAAACACGCATAAGATACTCGGAATTTTTCATATCATTCTTTCCTATGCTTCAACATCTTGGTTTACTTGATTTCCCCTGTTGCCATGAGAACTGCTCTCCCCAGCGTATGACTCAGCATGGTGAATCCAAGGAGAGCTGGCGTGGAATTAGGGGCGACACTAATATTTTCGACGTCCAGCGCATGAACGACAAAATAATATCGATGCGGACCGTGTCCCGCTGGAGGCGCTGCACCGATAAAGCGTTCAAGTCTCAAATCATTCGGTAGTTGCAAGGAGCCTTGCGGCAAACCGCTGGAATACTCGTCACCTGCGCCTGTAGGTAGCTCGGTTACGCTGGCAGGGATGTTGATAACGGCCCAGTGCCACAACCCCGATCCAGTTGGGGCGTCCAGATCATATGCAGTTACGACAAAACTCTTTGTCCCGTCGGGTGCACCTGACCACTTCAAATGGGGCGAGAGATCTTTACTTCCCTCAAGTGTTGACATCTCCGAATAATGCTGGGTCGGTAGAGGATGTCCCTCCATAATGTCATTACTCTCCAATTGAAAGATTGCTACTTCTGGCAATTTGGAAAATGGATTGTTGTTCATTGTAAATTACCTCCTTTTATTTTCATTTTCGATAATACATTAAATAATCGATTCTGTAAATAATAATCGTTTTTATAATTCACTATCGAATTTAATGTTTGTTTTTTATTGATAACGGTGTAAACTATCTACATACAATTACGTAGAATTATAATGTGTATGAAGGAAGGTGCTGCTTCATGGCCAAAAGGAATGGTTCGTCCACCTTAAGCGAGAATGTCAGGAAGAAACTACAATCCGATATTTTGACTGGACAATATGAACCGGGTTCTCCATTAAAAGTTGCGGAATTAGCTAAAGGTTTCGAAGTCTCAGTTGCTGTTGTTCGCGAAGCGTTGACGCGATTGGCGACTCAGGGTCTGGTACAGCAAAATCCTAACCACGGATTTTCAGTAAAGACGGCGTCGGAAGAAGAACTGAACAACATCATACAAGCGAGGTTAATCAATGAATCCGAAGCTTTACGCCTATCCATCGCCCATGGTGATCTCACATGGGAATCCAATGTAATTGCCGTGCATCACAAGCTATCGCAAACGGCTGAGTACAAGGAAGTGAATGAAAAGCTTGTTGTCCGCGAAGAATGGTCCGAGATTCATCGTCAATTTCATTACGAGCTTATTGCCGCATGTCCGAATCCAGTTCTCTTGGATATCTGCAGTAACCTTTGGGATTTGAGCGAATTTTATCGACATTGTTCCCCCCCGCAACAGCAAGTCCGCGATGGGCTCGCTGAACATAAGGCATTAGCAGATGCAGTTCTTAGCCGCGATGGTGAACGTGCTACACAGATCTTTAGAGCACACATCCAACTAACCGCAGAGGTCTTATTCGACAACCAATAAGTTGTTTATAATATTCAAAAGTTTAAATCAAAACTTATCGGTTACCTGGGGAATTGGATAAAGACGGAGATACTTAATATTCGCATTAGCGATTTCTTGGTTAATCTAACTATTTTGTATGGAGGTGAGGCTATTGAAAACAATCGGGGTAGGTTTCTTATATGCATGGCTCTATGCAAAGCCAGTAAAGGATATGGCAATGCTTTGCATAGAGCTTAGGGACAATCACATTGCCAACGACAAATCGTAATATTCTACTAACTGGCTTTGCACCTTATTGATTTATTAAATAAGGAGTGAGGCTCATGAAATATTCAAATGCCGAGTTTGTTTTTCCCGAAGAACTGCTACGTATCATTCAAGAATACGTTCAAGGCGAATTGATTTATATTCCCAAACCCAAAGAGGCACACCTAAAATGGGGCGAGAAAACACAAAGCAAAAGTAGGGTCTCTGCTCGAAACGCTGAGATCAAATCCTTGTTTCGCAATGGAGTCAGCATAGAGGATTTGGCGGGTCAGTATTTCTTGTCCTACGAAAGCATAAAGAAAATTGTTTATAGTAAGAACTAATGAAACCCGCTAAATGGTCGTATCGACGGTTTAGCGGGTTTTGTGCAAAGTTGGATTAAATCAACTTATACATAGTAACCGCACCTCTACATCGATAAACTCAAGTTAAGGTTGTTGGGATGAAGAACGGCCTGCTTATACGAAGGGGTGTAACGAATGAACGAAATCATGAAGAAGAAGCTACTGGGCAAAAATGAACTGCTGATTAACATGGTTATCGAACGCGCAAAAAGAGATTTTCTAGACGATATCGCCATTATTGGGCTTACGGGTTCATTTAGCACCGGGGACTTTCACGAGAAGAGCGATCTTGATTTGATTATTATCAACAATACAGAAAGGGGATGGGGAATATCCGATTGCTTCATCTTGGATGACGTTGGATATGACATCTATTGCACGCCATGGGATTCAAGAATACAAGAGCAATCCACATTAGAGAGTCCCACCGTATCGAGCCTAACCGAGCTCAAAATACTCTACTATGTTAAACCTGAGGATTTGGAGAAATTGAATGACTTCAGGCAAAAAGCTCTTGATGCACTTGCGAGTCCGATAGGAGAAGCGTGTCTTAATCGAGCAAAAAAATGGATCGATCTGGCTAAGCAAGCATACAGCGATACGATGCTAGGTGAAGATATCGGTTCAGTGCGACATGCATCTGCCGACGTTCTGTACAATCTAGTTAATGCCTTGGTCAGTATGAATAACACGTGTATCAAACGAGGAATCAAGCGATATTTGGAAGAGATATGCTCGTTTCGCTATGTTCCTGATGATCTCGAATCCTTATACATGTCAGTCATCGAAGCTCATACCATTGAAGATATCCGAATAGCATCATTTCATATGTTGAATAGCGTTACAAGGTTACATAGTACGATGTGCGATAACTTCATTGTTAAACCTGCACCTAACTTTGATAATCTGAGGGGAACATACGAAGAATTGTGGTGCAACTACTACAATAAAATCTTGAACAGTGTTACAACAAATGATGCTTCCTACGTCTTTCTTTCGGCCTTTGGAGCACAAGGGTATCTTGATGAAATGGCTGTGGAGAAGGGGATCAAGAAATTTGATCTTATGCAGTACTTTGATGCAAGTGATTTACCAGTAATGAAAGAGAAGTTCCTTGAAGTGATGGATGAATATCTAGACGAGTATGATAAGGTGGGCAGAGAAGTCAAACGTTTTACAAACTTCGAGCAACTATATGACTATTATATGAATCATTGACCTACCTTATAAAAGGCCGTGAAGAATTAGTTTCTTTACGGTCTTTTTCATTTTGAGTTTATCTAGATGGATAACGAATCTGATGTTGAAGGTTTGTAATAAAATTCATAAAAAGTATAATAAGAGTATTACATATAAGGAGCGTGAATAGTATGCGAAAAAATACTATGACTATACAAAAGGAGAATAATATGAAAATAAAAAGGATGATAACGATTGAGAAATATAAATATAGGGATTCTTGCGCATGTAGACGCAGGAAAGACGAGTTTAACTGAAAGATTACTTTTTGAAACGGGTATCATATCTGAAATCGGCAGTGTAGATAAAGGAAATACGCAAACAGATTCTATGGAAATGGAACGACAACGAGGAATTACCATTCAATCTGCTGTCGTTTCTTTTGCCGTTAATGATGTGAAAGTGAATTTGATTGATACACCAGGTCACCCCGAGTTCATCTCTGAAGTTGAGAGGGCTTTACGAGTATTAGATGGAGTCATCCTTGTCATTTCATCTGTCGAAGGTATTCAAACTCAGACACGAGTTTTGATGAAGACACTTGCTAAATTGAAAATCCCTACAATCTTTTTTATCAATAAAATAGATCGTATGGGTGCAAGGTACGAATCGTTACTAACTGAGATCCATGATAAATTGACACCCCATGCTTTAGCAATGGGCTTTGTTAATAATATCGGTACATCAGCCGCGCATATGGAATTGTTCACGGAAAACAATCAGAAATTTATGGAGGGCCTAGCAAATCGTTTAGCTGATAATAATGAACGCTTTCTCGAACGATATCTTTACAGCGCTAAAGACGTAGCCCCCGTTGACTTTGAATTGGAGTTTCTAGAACAGTTCAAGCAAGCACAGCTTTATCCGGTGCTATTTGGTTCGGCAATTACTGGTGAGGGCATTCCCCATTTGATTACAGCCATACAGAATTGCCATTCTTCCGTTCATCATGAAAATACTCCTTTTACAAGAGGGAGAATTTTTAAAATTGAACGTGGGAAAAACGACGAAAAGATTGCTTACGTACGAGTTTTCTCTGGTGAAATCAAGATACGTGAGAGTCTTTCCTATTATCGGATGAATCAAACAGGAGAAATTATTAAATTTACCAACAAGGTCACGGGGTTGAAACACTTCTTTTCTGGAAAAACAACAGATGGAACAATTGCTGCAAGTGGAGATATCGTAAAGATTATGGGGTTAACAGACTGTCAGGTTGGCGATGATATCGGTGTTCCTTCCAATGAAACGACTGAAACTCTGTTCTCGCCGCCTAGTTTAGTAACAACGATCAAAGCCTCTGACGAAAACGAGACCATTCATTTATTCAGAGCATTGAAAAAATTAGCCGAACAGGATCCATTTATTCATATCAAACAGAATTCTCTTCAAAGGGAGCTATCTATTCATCTTTATGGTGAAATTCAAAAAGAAGTGATTCGGGATCAACTGAAAAAAGACGCTCAAATCGATATCGAATTTCTTGTGACACAGCCTATTTATATTGAAAAGCCTATCTTTACAGGGGAGGCAGTTGAGAGAATGGGAGACAAGGGAAACCCATTTTATAGTACTATAGGCTTTCGTATTGATCCGAATCCTCGTTCAACCGGTATTGAATATCATCTAGAAGTAGAGCTTGGCTCCCTACCTTTATCGTTTCATAAGGCAATTGAAGAAACCGTCTATGAGACGCTTAAGCAAGGACTATATGGTTGGGAAGTTCGCGATCTAATCGTGACACTTACGGATACCGCCTATGCAAGTGCAGTTAGTACAGCTAGTGATTTTCGAAAATTAACGCCTCTTGTGCTAATGAGAGCACTAGCTGAGGCAACTACTCAAATTTATGAACCCATTCATCGGTTCGAATTAGAGGTTCCTGCTAATTATCTAAGTAGGATTTTATTTAAACTAACTCAAGCCTCTTCAACCTATCAGGATCCGATTCAGAATGACCAGGTATTTATGATATATGGCATGATCCCGATTAAGAATATTCAGTCATTCAAGAACCAACTTCCGGGTTGGACCCAAGGTGAAGGTGTATTGCTATCCGAATTTTATGGCTATGAGCCCTTCGATGGTGAAGTGCCATCATGTACAAGATACGATCATAATCCATTAAATCGGAAGGAATATCTCTTACATGTCTTGAATTCGGTGTAAGCTGATAAAGCGAGTAAAAAGCAGCGTACAAGTGGTGTACTCTGCTTTTTCTTTGATTCATTTATAAAAGAACTAGACAGTAGAGTCCCTTCTACAAACGTTTAACAGTGTTATTAGCAGAGGCGGAAATTGTTATGATAGAAATCTGGAGGCGAATGAGATGCTGGAATTAGAGTTTACTACTATAGAGGAGTGGGATGAAGCATTGTGGGCGCGGATGGAGCGAATCTATCACGAGGCTTTTCAAAGCGGTGCTAAGACAAAAGCGATTCTGCGCAGTATGCTTGACCGGGGGATTGGTTATTTACACACGGGCGTGCATCATGGAGAAGTGGTTGCGATGGCTGTTACTGGACTGGAGGGGCAGGCTGCGGACCGCATCCTGATCATCGATTACCTCGCGGTTAATCAGAAGCTGCGCGGGTTGGGCATAGGGACCTGGATGCTAGAGCAGCTCAGAGCCTGGGCGTTAAGGGAACACGAGATCAAAGGTATGATTATCGAGGCGGAGTCCGGGACAACGGAGGCTCATCAGGAACGCATTCAGTTCTGGCAACGTAACGGGTTCATCCTGACCTCCTATGTCCATCAATATAGAATGGTGCCGGAGCCGTATCAGGCAATGATGCTGCCACTGGATAGAAGCACGCATGTGCCTGATGATGGTGAGGCACTGTTTCGATACATCAATGCTTTTCACAAGGTTGCTTACCGGAAGAGTTAGACCGCATTCAAGAGACCTGGAGGAAATTTCCTTAGAGATTAGGATGGAAGATGATCAGTTATTGACTGCATGGTCAATAACTGATATATTAATCCCATGAGCAGACCAAGAGAATTTGATGTCGATCGTGTATTACACCAGTCTATGGAAGTGTTCTGGAATCAAGGCTTCAAAGCAACTTCTTATGAGGACCTTACGCGTACTACAGGAGTCAAAAAGCAAAGTTTGTACTGTGTTTTTAAAGACAAGCGATCGTTGTTCCTGAAGGCGCTGGCACTTTACCGTGAACAGGTTATAGCGAAACTGAAGGAGATTGAAGCCCTGGATTCGTCTCCCGGTGATAAACTGGATGCCTTACGATATTCCCTTTTAGACGATGAAACTGGCTGCCAAGGGTGTCTAATTGTGAATGCATCACTCGAATTCGGAACAGATGACGAGCAAATCACACGCGAAGCTGAACTCATGGCAGAAGAGATTCAACTGGTATTAGAGAAGATCATAAGTAGTGGCCAGAAACAACAGTTAATTTCCAACCGGTATACGAGTATAGAGCTTGCATCTTATCTAAATAACACCATTCTTGGTGTGAGAGTTATGGAGAAATCAGGTTCATCCCGTGAACAGATCGAGACGGTTCTGCGTACTTCATTTGGCATGATCATGTCTTGATCTTTTTTTTGTGAAATTCTTGACTATGAAGTCAAAAATAATTGAAGGCGGATTAATACACCATGAAACCTTGAAGGAGGTGGGGCTTTTCGATAAAAATCATTTGGAAGTAACGTCTAGCTGTTAAACAGGCTGGTTGCTGTTTAACATCTCCTAGGTCAACTATATAAAACTAAATATGTGGAGGTTATTATGAATTTTTCTCAATCCGTAGAAGCATTGTTCCAACCTATAGAGTTAGGTCACTTGAAGTTATCCAATCGGATCGTGATGGCGCCGATGACGCGTCAGTTTTCTCCGGACGGTATCCCGGGTTCGAATGTTGCTGGCTATTACCGCCGCAGAGCAGAGAACGCAGTGGGGCTTATTGTGACAGAAGGGACAATAATTAATCATCCGGATGCATCCAATCAAGCTAATGTGCCGCACTTTTATGGCGAAGCTGCAATGCATGGCTGGGCACATGTTGTATCTGAAGTACATGAAGCTGGCGGTCGAATTATTCCACAGATCTGGCATATGGGAGCCAAAGGTCATGTTAATGATTATTCGGAAGCTGAGATTGCTACAATCGTTCAGGAATTCGCAAAAGCAGCCTCAGAAGCGAAACGCGTTGGGTTCGATGGTGTTGAAATCCATGGAGCACACGGCTATCTGATCGACCAATTCCTGTATGAGAAAACCAACTCTCGTACGGATCGTTACGGTGGAGATATGATGGCTCGCACACGTTTTGCAGTTGAAGTGATTGAGGCTTGCCGTGAAGTAGTTGGACCGGACTTCCCAATTGTACTGCGTTTATCTCAGTGGAAGACAGATGATTATCAGGCTAAATTGGCTGAAACACCGGCATTACTGGAGCAGCTTCTCGCACCGTTGGTTCAAGCTGGAGTCGATATCTTCCACTGTTCCACACGACGTTTCTGGGAGCCGGAATTCGAAGGTTCTGATCTGAATTTTGCAGGATGGACCAAAAAACTGACTGGCAAACCGACAATCACCGTTGGTTCGATTGGTCTTGATGGTGACTTTACAAGTCTGTTCACAGAAGGTAAAGGTGCAAGTAACGTCGGTATCGATGGATTGGTACAACGACTTCAGAATGATGAGTTTGATTTGGTTGCTGTAGGGCGTGCTCTTCTGGTCGACCCTGAATGGGCTAAGAAAATTCAAGAAGGACGTACCGATGATCTGCTTCCATTTACAAGAGAGGCGATGACCGTACTTACTTAATTGCAATTATATTCATTAGGAATATGTATGTTATATAGAAAAGCAGTGACAGACCAACGAAGCGGATGGACTGATCACATAACGTGAGACAAATAAAACACCTTCAAGAGAATGAAACCTTGTCGTAAGATAGGGAGATCATCTTGGAGGTGTTTTTTAATGAAAACCTCAGAGTGAGTTATCCGGTGGAATTAAAGATGAAAGCCATAGAAATGAAATGGCAAACAGAGATGTTGCGGGACAAAAACATTGTTCCATACAAAGTCGCTATTATAGCGGCTTTTTTGTTTTAAGAAATCAAGTTCTTGTCCCAAGCTGAGGACAAGAACAATGTGTCATTTCGGATTAGGTTATTATCTAAATAGAACTCGATGGAGATCATGTGACTAGATAAAAGCATACGATTATCAGACTTCGCTTGAATAACGATTTTTTCATTTCAGGAACTAGGTTTTTTCGACCAAAGCCAAAGAACTAGTTCATTGTTGAAAAGGTTAAGAACATGGTATTAATGTTAATAAGATTCTTCATCTGTTTCATGAAGCTAACGGGTAGGTTAGTTGAATAAAAGGAAGTTTCTAGGGTGTTCTTGATCTTGCTTAAATTTTTTGTGATATTTTAGTTTAGTAGAAAATTTACTTTGCGATAGAAAATCAATTGCTTAAGTCTTTCACCATTAAATCAGATGATAACTCGAAGGTTGTTGATATGCTTATCCGTATAGAAAGGAGACTGTGTTTGATATTTGATATAAAGTCACCATTTTATTTATCTGAATAAGTTCCTGTCTCGAAACGAGGATGGGAACTTATTCAGATTAACGATTGAAGGTACCTAAATCAAAACCTCCCAAGTTTACTACTCCTGGATATGGAAAAATCATTAGTGCTTGGACGGTCGTAACGCAAGTCTATAAAAATCTGCCCAACCATAAGCGTTTGTTTGCATTCCTATTAAACGATTGTCATAGTAAGTAAACTGATCTAGATGGTACAAAAAGGATATAGCCAATTTATCTTTAAGCCATTGTTCTGTTTCCTGAGTCATTCGGATCCGTTTGTTTGCTTCAAGCTCATTTTCGATCTTGCGTAATCTTATGATTAGATGTTCATAAATCTCAGGGGATAGATGCCTACGTATGACGTGACGATCGTCAAACATAAGACGTAAGAAAGAAATTACCGAATTATCATTAACAACAGCGTTAGCTAATACAAGATCCGCGGCATCGATAATCTCCGGACGAATAAAATCTTCATAATCTCGAACCTCCACGTTAATCTTTATTCCATATTCAGCGCATTGTTCGCTAAACCAGCGAGCATTTCGCTCCAAGGAATCACCCAGTATATGATAAGTCAGAATTGATAGTGGTTGCTCTGGATGAAAGGGAGGTGCATTAAGAGGATCTGGTTCAGTATTAAAATAGCTGGGGCCATCATTCATATATTCACGCTTTAACATTTGTTCGGTTATTATGCTCCAATTGGGAAAAAAACTGTACGCAGGGGAATAGGTATGATTATTGAGACCAACATTCATGCGGTGTGGGTTGGCCGCACGACAAAGCCAATGTCGAAAATCGTTAGATTCCAAAGGTCCCGGCTTGTTCAGTTGAAATGTCATATATGTGCATCCCGTTTCTACTTGTTTAATATCAGGCGGATGATTGTTCCGTGTGTGAAGTTGAAAAGGGTGAATATAAGGGAGGGTTTCTCCTGCTATTTCCTTTAGCGGCAATGGACGATAACGTGTCTCTGCTATGATCCACAGTTCAATCCGGTCGAGTTGAGCTCGTCCCGAGAAATAAGAAGGAAAGGCCTCGAGAACAATTTGGGAGTTATCATTCTCAATCACTCGGAACGGTCCACTTCCAATTGGAAGACGTGCAAAATCCCCAAGCATACGTTCTGCGGAAGAAAGGGGGAGGATCGAAGCCCGCGGAGAAGCGAGCAGTTGTAATAAAAGATGATAAGGTCGTTTAAGTCTAAATTCAACACAGTAAGGGCCCTGCGCTTGGATATTATCCAATGGAAGCTCAGTCCATTCCGTTCGTCCAAAATCTGTAGACGTTAAACGTTTAATTGTATAGACAATATCCTTAGCATGCAGTTCAGTATTATCGTGAAAAAGTACCCCTTTACGTATGTAAAAAGTCCATATACATCCAGTTTCGTCAGTCTCCCAGTAATAAGCCAAATGAGGGAGGACTCCGCTGTTGTCATCCTCGGTAAGAAGCGTATCAAAGAGTTGGCGAGCCATATGCCACTCCGTGCGCCGAAGTGTGAAAATCGGATCTAAATTAGTCATACTACGGTAAAAGGGTAGACGCAGCGTATCAAGTTGATAATTCTCATTCTTATCTACTCGGTAACCATACTGTCCTTCCAGCCATTGTACAAAACGACCACGTATTGCATCGTCTACGTCATGCTCTTCAAGAAATCTTATTCCATCATGAAATCTTCCTTTATTCGTTGCTTCCTGGGCAAGTGCAAGTGCTACCTCGGCTTCCGAAGTTAATATAGTCAACGTTGAGCGATTACCTCGTCCGCGACCTGGGGACCATGCGATCCACCCAGCCGCACACAAACGACGGATGATCCACTTTACATTTCGTGGTGTACAGTTCCATACTGTGCCGAGCTCCTGTAATGTCGTCTTCTGTGAAATTTGCGCTTCGAGCTTACCAAATAAGTTCTTGAGATTGAAGAAATGTTCCGATAACTGCAAAAGATTCACCTCCACAATAAAAAGGGGAAGTTTCCAATTAAAAAGTATACTCTTTTTATTTCCCTTTTTTTAACTACAATCATAACATACGAACTATAAGTGTAGCTAAATAGGAGGAGAACGTTATGGAAATTGTCTTAGCCACTTGGAACACGAGGAAAATAAAATGGCTTAAGGAAGGACTAATGGAATTACCGATCCAAACCAGGGCGTTATTTTCAGGTGAAGTGAACGAAGTTGACGAGACCGGAGTAACTTTTGAAGAAAACGCGCTTTTGAAGGCCAGTGCAGTACAGCTAGCATCGAATAGGATAGTAGTTGCGGAAGACTCAGGGTTATGTGTAAGTGTTTTGGATGGAGAGCCTGGTGTTCGTACTGCCCGGTGGGCTCCAGGTACAGATGATGATCGAAGTTTAAAATTGCTTGAAAAATTAAAACATGTACATAACCCTCCACTTCGTGACGCACGATTTATGAGTGTAATCGTAATCCGTTTCCCGGATGGTAGTAGTTCAGTTACATATGGAAAGTTAGAAGGAAGAATTGCGTTCAGTCCACGTGGTGAGCTAGCGAGTGGTTATTCTCGCATTTTTGAGTTGCCTAGCGGTTTAACCATTGCTGAAAAAGGATCACCCACTATTGAAATTAATGATCATCATCGGCAGGCTTTAGCAAAGGCAACGGAGTGTATCAAAGAATGGCTCATTTCTCACGAAGCAAGAGGTGTCTCTATTGACTAAGGAAGACTCAAGTCGTGTAGGTACAGTCAAAGATCGTTATTTTCTCGCCATTGGTGCAGCCGTATTGGTCACTTTGCTCTGGTCGACTTCTTATATCTTGAATAAGTTTGCGTTTCAGCATAATATTGGACCTTTTACATTAGCTGGATTACGATACACTGTTTCTGCAATTACATTGCTGCTAATTCGGTTGATTCTGGTGAATCGAACTATGATCATGCCAAAACCGGATACTCAAAAGGGAAATGCACGTATCAAATTACGACCCTATTATTTGGTTATTCTTGGAGTAACCGGATATCTAATGGCACAGGGACTACAGTACGCTGGCCAAATGTTTATAACACCAACACAAACGAGTATGATACTCTCCGTTGGTAATACTGCAGCTTTACTTATACTCGACGTTTTTTGGCTTAGAGAGTTACGTGGTCGCTCATCATTTATAGGTATAATGGCTGCACTTGCTGGAATTGTTGTTTTCTATTTCCCTTGGGATTTTGGGAAAAGCCATTTTAGCGGAATTGTATTAATACTTGCTTCTTGTGCTGGATATGCTATCCATTTGGCCTTTACGAGGCACTTACTAAAAAACGGCAGAGCAAAGCCGGGAGATCTTGTTCTCATTCCTATGTCGATTGGTGCCTTTGGTATGTTAATAATAGGACTATTATTTGAAGGGTTACCGAGCTTCTCTTGGCCACTTATCGGTATTCTACTTTGGCTGGGGATCATAAATGGTTCATTTGCATTCTCCTTATGGACTTGGAGTCAAAAGCACTTAAGAGCCTATGAAAATAGTCTGATCAACAATTTGATGCTATTGGAGGTCACTGTATTAGATGTTCTCTTCTTACATCGTAATTTATCATTTGTTGAGGTGCTGGGGCTACTGATGGCAGGGTTGGCTATAGTATTTGTGCAAATATACTCGCATTTAAAACGGCTTACTCAGTAACTGATAGTACTAACTAAACTGTTAAAAGTGTTTCAATTAATAAGACATAACACAACCTAAAATCAACACCGTTCAATAAACTAGGTCTGTTAGCACTTGGTGGCATCGAGCTGAAATCTTACCAGTTTTCAAATATGCGATGCTGGTCTTATTGAAACAACGGGAAAACGTTAGCTTAATAAAACCAAGAAAGCAACTGACCAATGTGATCTGCTGCTTTTTATTCAACTAACGGATAGAATAGTTGAATTGTGGTGGCCCCACATCGGCACGCAAAAATCTAGGCTGCCCGCAGCGAGGTGTACGTGGGGTTGCCTAGTTTTGTTGTGGTTATAAGCTGTAATCGATGTCTTCGTAAGCGCCTGTGAGGGCGTTTATGTATACGTGAGAAACGCCTTCGATTCCAGTGACAGAAAATGCGTATACAAGCTTGCTGTTGTGGATCTCCAGCTTTGGCTTACCCGAGACGTTTACTTTTGGTCCGAGCTTCTCAAAGGCTTGCTTCGCTGTCAGTTTCGGGTGAAGTGGAAAGGTTTTATTGTAATTGTAAAAATAATTATACGCATTAAAGCTCTTTAACGCACCAGTACGGCGATCAAACTCCCATAAAACTTGCATCTGCGGAATGGAAACTTGCTCCCGAACCGGAATATAAGTGATATGAATTGAGGTGTTTTTTATTTCTTTTGCTACTATTGTCAGACGTTCGTCAGACCAACGCGCCATCCAGGTGTCTGCTACCGAGATAGCCTGCTTTAAGTTCATCGATTGCTCCACAGCTTCTTCTTCGGAGGTCGAGGCGTCGCGTGTCACTTGGAGCACGTGTCCGCTTTTACTCAGTGTTGCAATATAGGTGCTGGTTGGTTTTCCAGCGGTGTCTGATAACTTGAAATCCATGACTTCTCCTAATTGGGGGCTGCTCCCGCCTGAGACCATGTTGACGATTTGCTTACCTGCTCCTGTATTCCAAGCTTCGCCCATAAAGATTTTTGCTTTGGCCGCAAGCTCCGTAGCCTTATAAGTGGTTTCACCGGCGAAAACGGTTCCTGGCTTCGGAGGTGCGTAAGGATTCTGATTGTACAGGAACTCGTTAAAGGCTTTATTACCGTACGTGGACACCGAGTCGAGTTGAGACAAGGCCTCTTCCATTTCGGTCGAGATCCGTTCTATATCCGATAAAGAGGTGCCGTCACCTTTCTCTCTCATCAGATCAAGATACGGTAGGGCGGTCCTCGCGAACTTTCTCAGACGCTGAATTTGTTCTAATTGATTCTGGTTAAGCGAAATTTCCTTCTCGCTGGCGGGATAGGCCAAGTAGCGACTGCCGTTCGTGATAAACGATTCATACGCTGGCCAAGATTGAATGTTCGTTGTAGCGGATGCACTCCTTATTAATTGCAATATAAGATTGGCATTTTCAATCGCAGATTGAAGTGCTGCTTGCCGATCTGCAAACGTAGGTGCCGCAAGGGACTCCGCAAGCGCATAGTCGAAATTGCCCAAGTAGATCGATTGCATATGCGACGAGTATTGCGTATTGCGCTGTTGTTGCTGCTCCCATTGTCGATTATCCTGATGCTCCGTATAACTGAAATACGTGCCCGCTAGTGTCGTCGCGCAAAGCAGACCAATGATGGATTTAGTGAGAACGTTCATGTCTATTAAAACTCCCATCTTTGTCTTGATAATGCTTATCCACTTTAACAAAGAAGAGAACACAGTTTAATAAGTAAATATTACCAATGAAAATCGCTAGCCAGTTCTCTGATCAAGTTGTCAGTTACCAAATGAAAATCAATTGAGCAGATGAAGGATCAGTCTTCTTCCATGTTGCATTCAAATACAACTTTGATGAGCGCAGTTCATCCAGCAGCATTGAGTATTAACTTTTAAATAAAAAGAACCGTTCTTTAATAAATGCAAATGTCCTTATCAACATGAAAATGCTAAATAAGAAATGCAATCGATGATCCTTAAACCGAGAAGTGGGGATTTACACGGCAATCAGTACAAGAAGTAAAATAAAAAGACCGCTCATCCGATACTCGGGTGAACGGTCTTTAAGGGTTATTGTCGCGGCGCACAAACATTATTCCTTTCAAAGTCGCTATTATAGCAGTTTTTTTGTTTTAAGGAATCAAGTTCTTGTCCCAAGGTGAGGACAAGAACATTGTGTCATTTCGGTTTAGTTAATTATCTAAATAGTATCATGATGTAGATCATCTGGCGAGATAAAAGCACAGGAGTGCGGTTTCGATCTCTTGAATGGATGCTTTATAGTCCATTAAATTCCCCTGCCTGTCTGAATCATTGTCTATATTACTTCGACAAGTAGCCACGAAATCCTTCCCTAAAGAAACAACGTTAGATCATCTATATTGAATGCGAATTACATAATGATTTTAGAATAAAAAGTTTCAAGTTTTAAAGTTGATGTATCATATAATTGTTGTATCTATGATTATAATATTAACAATGCTACACAGAGTATTAATGCAGGGAATTGAAGCAAGAGAGTGTTCTGGATAATTCGTTTCCGTTACTTGAGAACGGCTCAAACGCGAACCAGAAGTGCTTGCTTCCAATTGAACGGTTTTACTATGTAGGAATCTGAATTCCGGATGGGAGAAGGGAAGGATGTTTGCATGAACAGCAAGGAAACCAACGGTGCTTCGTACGAAAGTGTGACAGATCAGCAGCTTCAAGATCAGTTGAAATATTATAAAGAACGAGCTCCAGAGTATGATGACTGGTGGTACCGTCGAGGCACATTTAATCAAGGAGACGAAGCTAACCAAATCTGGTTCGATGAGATCAGTACGATTAAGAATGCTTTTAAAGCTGAACATTTTCATGGTGACTTTCTTGAACTTGCGGCGGGGACTGGCACTTGGAGTAGTCTGTTCTTAAAAGAAGCCCTTATATTGACCCTTGTAGACGGTTCCGAAGAAATGCTTTCGCATAATCCGGTAGTATCTGAACCCAATGTAAGAACGATCATTGCAGATCTTTTCAGTTGGTCTCCGGATCAGTTATACGATTCAGTTGCTTTTACTTTTTGGATATCTCATTTACCCAGAGAGAGACTGGCGAGCTTCTTCACCATGGTATCACGCTGTTTGAAGCCCGGAGGGAAAATGTTCTTTATCGATGATCGAGAAGTAGCAGGAACCCGTGAGTCTCATGTAGTGGGGACATCTGGGCAAACGATGGTTCGGAAGCTTAATAATGGTGATCATGCTACTATAGTGAAGAATTTCTTTGGCGATAAAGAGATTGAGCAAATTGCTGCTAGTGCGGGAATTGAATTGCATGTCCATTGCACCCCTAAGTACTTTCAGTATGGGATAGGGTCCAAAACTGTCTAGAGCAGCACAATATAGATAACACTAAATGTTCGGTTGAAATAAAGAATTGGACTGATCAATTAAAAGAAGCAGCGGCGGACCAAGACTTGATAAATAAAGTCTTAGACTGCCGCTGTTGTCGTTTTGACTAACGTTCTCCGTTAGCGCGGAATGAGGAATAGTCTGGCAACTTTCCACGTAATTGGAGCTGTATACATAAAGGGTAAGTGTCGAAGGACAAGAATATATTCCCATTAAAGTCGCTATTATAGCGGCTTTTTTGTTTTATCGGTACAAGTTTTTGTCCTTGACTTGGGACAAGAACTTGGTCCTATTGCTGATTAGGGTTATATCTAATCATTAGTTTGCCTGTCAATTCATTAAACTAACGGGCAGGATTGTTCAATAACTTCGCGAATACTTTAAAATGGATAATTCATGAAGTTCAGTATTAGCTGAAAGATACGCAAAAATAAAATGATGAAAGGTGGATTCTATTGAAGCCAGGGATTATAGTTCTTCTTAATGGTACTTCAAGTTCTGGAAAGACAAGCATATCTAATGAATTATTAACTCAAAGTGATATCCCATTTCAACATTTATCATTTGATAATTTTATTAATGGACTATTTCATAGTTATAAAGATTTCATTAATAGCACATATCCGAGTATGGAAGCAAATGGTGCAGAGGATGGACAAGTAGTAAATCAAATTCTTGCAGATCCGTTGATTTCATTATACTACTCGACAATAAAACTATTTTCTGCGATGGGAAACAACGTAATTGTAGATTCTGTTATAGGTAATGACAAATGGTTCAATACTTGTATTGAATTATTATCAGATCACTCTGTCATATTCGTAGAAGTTAAATGTTCAAAGGAAGAACTTGCTAGAAGAGAACAACTTAGAGGAGACAGGGAGATTGGTTTAGCAAATTCACAATACGATAACGTGTATTGCTTTAATGAATATGATCTTGAATTTAATACTGAAATAATGAGATCGAGTGAGTGTGCCAATGAGATATTAAATTTTATAAGATCTAATAAAGAATACACTGCTTTTAAGAAGTTGATTAAGGGGGAAAGTGTAAGTAAGTAGTTCAAAGAAGGCGTATCCATCAGCTAACATCATATTCACGCTTCGGGTCATTCGGCTCTCGTTCCTGTTAATAGGTATAAAGAAAAATGTCGAATAAAGTGATTGCTAACTAAATTGTTGTGTGATATTATGATCCAGTAAACGTTTACATCAATAATGAATTGAATATTAGCAGTGTTTGGCTGTTACTGGTAAAGCAGGCATGACCAAAATGATTTTGCATTTTCCTTATGTGAGTAGGGGGAGGCATATCGTTTTGGTCTTTTTTATATCCAATTTCAGAAATGAGGCAAAGGTATGGATTATCGCAAGTTGGGACAAGAGATTACGGAATTGGTTGGAAAGAAGGATAATATTGCTCGGCTTACGCACTGCGCAACCCGACTTCGGTTCGAACTGTACGATATCTCCAAAGCGGAGACAGAAAAACTCAAAGCTCTTCCAGGTGTCATTACCGTTGTGAACAATGGTGGACAATACCAGGTTGTCGTGGGCAATGAGGTGCAGCAGGTCTACCGAGTTATCACTCAGCAGATGGGTTCAGCAACCCAAAGTGCGGAGTCCAAATCAGATTCCGGCAAAAATAACGGACCAAAGCAGAAACAGAGCTGGATTTCCAGATTCATAAGCGTAATCTCGACGACATTTACTCCGGTAATACCGGCAATTATTGGCGCGGGTATGATCAAAGCGATATTAGCCGTACTTGTGCTGACAGGCCTCGTAACTACAGAAAGCCAAAACTATTACATCCTTAACACCATTGCGGATGCGGCGTTTTATTTCATGCCTATTCTGCTGGCTTATGGAGCTTCCATTAAGTTCGAAACAAGTCCAATTCTGGCGATGACCGTTGCTGGTGTTTTGTTACACCCGGGATGGAGCGCCCTGATGGCGGAAGGAAAAGACGTGTTTTTCATCGGTGTTCCAGTTCGACTAACCGATTACGCAGGTTCCGTGCTGCCAATTATTATTGTCGTTTGGCTCATGTCTTATATTGAACGTTTCGCGGATCGAGTATCGCCCTCAATGATCAAATTTTTCACGAAACCGATGATTGTGCTATTGATTACAGCACCTCTTGCATTGGTGGCGATCGGGCCTTTCGGAACGTACCTGAATGATCTGGTTGCGCTGGGTGCAGAAGCGATTAATGCCAGAGCCAGTTGGCTGATTCCTTTGTTAATGGGAACTTTGCAACCGTTCCTGATCGTGACAGGCACTGCATGGGCGATGACGCCGATTGCAACTAGCCAACTGACCAAAAATGGATATGAAATGATCAACGGTCCGGGAATGCTAGCGTCCAATATTGCTCAAGGTGGGGCTACGCTTGCTGTAGCATTAAAAACCAAAAACAAAAAACTGAAACAGCTCGCTGCTTCATCCGGTTTCACCGCTGTGCTGGGCATCACGGAACCCTCCTTGTACGGTGTAACACTGAAACTGAAGAAACCCTTAATTGCCGCAATGATTGGTGGTGGCGTAGCAGGGATATACGCTGGTCTGACCGGATTAGTACGTTATGCCTTCGTTTCTCCAGGGCTTGCCGCGTTACCTGCCTTCATTGGCAGCAATCCGATGAACATCGTTCATGCTATTGTGACTTGTCTGATTGCTTTTATCGTTACCTTTGCCCTGACATGGATCATTGGTTTTGAAGATCCAGTAGACGATGAAGAAGAAGGCAATTCCAATGTTAACGATGACAAGATGCTTTCCGGGCAGCCTGTTAAAGACAACACGGCCGGCACGCAGTCTGTTGCAACAACAAATGCAAATGTACCGAGCCAAAATGAATTACGCCCACTTACGATCGCCAGCCCGATGCAAGGGGAATTAGTCCATCTGGACCGTGTACCAGACGATGTTTTCTCTTTGGGATTGCTGGGTAAAGGCGCTGCAATTATCCCTGCAAAAGGAGAACTGTATGCACCAATCACAGGTGAAGTTACGGCTTTCATGGACTCCAAACATGCGGTCAAATTAAATGGTTATGATGGAGAAGAGGTACTCATTCATATTGGAGTGGATACCGTCAACCTGAAGGGGAGACATTTCAACTCTTCCATTAAAGTGGGGGATCGGGTACA
This sequence comes from Paenibacillus sp. RU5M, assembly GCF_900221055.1. Taxonomy (NCBI): domain Bacteria; kingdom Bacillati; phylum Bacillota; class Bacilli; order Caryophanales; family Paenibacillaceae; genus Paenibacillus; species Paenibacillus sp. RU5M. The sequence continues at coordinate 1,263,848 of NZ_OBQM01000001.1, forward strand.
ACGGGGTGACTTGTTGATCAGCTTCGATATCGATGCCATCAAGGCGGAAGGATATGAAGTTATAACCCCGATCATTATCGCCAATTCGGATCGTTTCCCGGATATTAAGCTGGAGCAGCAGAGTCCTGTGGAGGTTGGAGCGACTATTATCCACCTTTCATAACAAGCTTAATACGGTCCGTCATAAACATTAAAATGAAGGAGTGCTTGAGATGTTATATCAACACATCAAACCGTTCCCCAATGAATTTCTGTGGGGAGGCTCTACCTCTGCTTATCAAGTGGAGGGAGCCTGGAACGAAGATGGCAAAGGTCTGTCCGTCATCGATATGTGTGATCATCCGGCCGGAACCGCCGATTTCACAGTAGCGAGCGACCACTATCACCGATTCAGAGAAGACGTGAAGCTTTTTGCAGAGCTGGGCCTCAAAGCATATCGTTTTTCGATTGCATGGACTCGAATCTTGCCTTCGGGCACAGGAGCTGTTAATGAAAAAGGACTCAATTACTATCACCAATTGATTGACGAATTGCTGCTCCATGGTATCGAACCCATTGTGACCATGTACCATTTCGACTTACCTTACGAGCTTGAGAAAACGGGAGGATGGAACAACCGGGAAACGATCGATGCTTTTGTCGAGTACGGGCGTATCTTGTTTGAGCATTACGGGCATAAAGTGAAATATTGGTTGACCATTAATGAGCAAAATACGATGATTCTTCATCCGGGAGCCATTGGCACACCGAAGGGCGGACGTTTGCCTTCCAGTAAGGAACTGTATCAGCAAAATCATCACATGTTTGTGGCTCAAGGCAGAACGATGCGACTATTTCATGACATGCTCCCGCAAGGCAAGATCGGTCCTGCATTGAACATGACTTCCATGTACCAGGCAACCTCCAGACCAGCAGATGCAATCGCTGCACATAACTGGGAGACGATTCGCGGATGGGGTTTTCTCGACTTATCAGTATGGGGACGGTATAACCCATTATTCTGGAGTTATTTACATGAACGTGGCATTGAGCCGGTTATTGAGCAGGGTGACATGGATGATATCCGGTCTGGCCGCCCCGATCTGGTAGCAATCAATTATTATTCGACGGCAACCATTGCCGCCAGTACGGGCAATGCGTCGGATGTTACAGCTCGTGCGGGTGATCAGCAAATCATGCTTGGCGAGCAGGGAGTATACCGGGCCGCGGAGAATCCTTATACCGAAAAAACAAAATATGGCTGGGTCATTGACCCGGTTGGCCTGAGGCTAACATTACGTAAGGTATGTGAACGATATGGTCTCCCGATTCTAATTACGGAAAATGGTATAGGTGCTCCGGATGTACTGGAGGCAGATCACACCATTAACGATACGTACCGGATTGATTTTATTAAGAAACACCTGGAACAGGTCAGACTGGCTCTAACGGATGGGGTAGATGTGATTGGTTATTGCCCTTGGTCCGTGATTGACGTGGTAAGCACTCATCAAGGTTATGGGAAACGTTACGGCATGATCTATGTAAACCGCGGTGAACAGGATCTGAAAGACTTGAAGCGCTTGAAGAAGAAAAGCTTCTCGTGGTATCAGGAGGTCATTAAACAGAATGGCAGATGTATCGGAAACTCGGATCAGGCGGTCACGAAAGAATAAAGGATCGTGATGAATGCATGAGAGTAATCAAAATATTGAATAACAGCTTGCTTCTGACCAAAGATGAACAGGGACAAGAAATGATTGTCATGGGAAAAGGCTTGGCATTCAAAGGCAAAGTCGGCGAGCGACTCGATGAGGAGCACATCCAGAAACGATTCATTCTGCAAAATAATCCGTCTGCCCAGGCTTACGTACGAACCATCGAAAACATGCCAGAAAAACATGTGAATGTCATAAACAAACTGATTTCCAATGCCAAAGAAAAGCTGTCTCTTGACGATCAAATCTTCTTTACGCTTATGGATCACTTGTCGTTTGCTATTGAGCGATGGAAAAAAGGGGTAGCATTACAGAATCGCATGTTATGGGAGATCCAGAGGTTTCATCCTGTCGAGTTCGAACTGGGGGTTGAATCCGTTCAGATGCTGAATCTAGAACTGGGCATTGAACTGCCGGAAGAAGAAGCAGGTAATATCGCTTTTCATTTCGTGAATGCCCAAACACATGAGCAGAATATGGAGCGCACGATGCAATCCGTTAAGATGTTAAAAGATATTTTTAACCTGATTCAATACACCTTTGATATACAATTGAACAAAAATTCCATCCATTATGTGAGACTCGTCACACATTTGCAATTCTTCATCCAGCGTTTACAAGAAGGGCGTCTGGGCAATTCGGCGAAAGATTTTATATTTCAACACATGGCGAAGGAGCATCCGCTTGAATACAAATGCGCGGAGATGATCAAAACCTACGTACAAAACATGCTGGATATCTCCATATCGAACGAGGAATTATTATATTTGATGATTCACATTGCTCGAATTGTGCAGGAGGAGCAAGGTGACGAGGGAGGATTATAAAACAAAGCTAAAGTTATATTCCCTTACTTAGGAGGAGCGATTCTCTGAATATCTGATGCCCTTGATTTCTAGTATGTTCATATGCCTGTTAATAGACAGGGAAAAAGATACTTTTTAACTATGACCGTTTTCCCGTATTCTTTCGGGAAACGGTCTTTTATATTTGCAAAAATCTATTCGTATGGTGCCTGTCGATGATTTATTTATGAAAAAAATAGTTTTCACCTACTTTTTTTATTGAAATTTGGGTTCACTTCAGACCGGATTTTATTTACGCTTCATGAAGAAAAATATCCCAAAGGAAAGGAGAAGACAGCAGAAAATCCAGAGGCAATAATGATGAATTCTACATTTAAGCGAATCAGGAGGCAATAGAAATGAAGTAGTGCTATAACCTTGTTAAATGGATGGTTATTCGTGTGTTGGTCGTAAGCATCTGTGCGGTTATAAGTTACGTTCCCGGCAGGGTGGCCGCCGATGATTCGGTTATCCATACCCAGCCAGCAATCTTGGAGACGGTAAGCCCGTCAGGATTCGTACATCCTTCCGTGGGTTTCACTGGTGATGCGCTGAAGCTAATGCAGGAGAAGGTTGCCATTGGTGCAGAGCCATGGGCGAGTGCGTTCGAGGACTTCAGGAACCGTCCCAGTGGATCGCTGGATTATGATATTCGAAATCAGAGCAAGCTGGATAAAACGAAACCGGCATATGATCGCTTGCAGGCGTTTCCATTCAATATCATGAAGGAGTATTCAGAGTATATGTGAATTGTTATAAAGGGGAAGGCATACACCAGATGGACAATGGTATTTTATGGGCGGATTACTGGTCTCTCGCTGAACAGCCGGGACATTTGCGACTGAAGGGATTCAGACCTATCAAGGAAAGTGGCTTTTTCCGGGCTGGCAATACGCTATCTCAACGTTACCTCATGACGACAGGGCTACAGGTGGATACCAAGCTTGATCTGGTGGGAATGTCGGATGGACTTCGAGCGGGCCTGGTTCATTTTAATGGGGGCGTGGATTATGCCATGGGTTCTGCGCAAGGGTATAGAGTCTGGTGTCCGTTGGGATATTTGTTGTAAATACGACTAGTTTCAAATTGACTTTGCTTGCCATGATGAACGAATTACGATTTCGAGGAGTATAATCATATTGAATAGGCACGGATAAAACCTCTCTGCTAAACAGGGCTCAAGCTGCCGAGAATGTCTCGATAGCCTGGAGCTGCTGAATTAGCAGCTTTTTTGTTTCGTTCGTTTGATATCCCTCTTATACAACCCTCTCAAGCAAGACCCCAACCTGGTTTGCCATGACATGAGGTGGATACGGCATCCCGTTCGTGATCCACCATTCCACTATTCCTACAAAAGCTGTTCCCATAAAGGAGCCCACAATCAATTCATCCAATCCCTGGTTTCTTTCTTCGTTCATATTTACTTCACCTTTATATTCTTCAATAAGAAACTCAAGGAACCGGGCACGAAAAGAAGGAGCTCCTTTACTCGCCAACATCGTTGAAAAGAATAAATAATTGCGCTCAAAGTATTCGAAATAGACCAGATTCGCTTCACTCCACTCCATTTCACATGCATATTGGTTGATGTCCTTCATGTTGTTAATATGCTCTTCAATCAGTTTATCCAGCAGATCAAATTTATCTGTGTAATGCAGGTAGATGGTTGCCCTGTGAACATTTGCCCTGTTGGAAATCTCCTGGATCGTAATGGAATCGAAATTCTTTTCTGACATCAATTCAATGACGGCCTTTTTTATTGCTTCCTGTGATTTGAGTATTCTTCGATCTATTTTAGGCACGAATTTACACCAAGCTCTCTTAGTTAATAGTCAATTCAGGGGATTTTGTAGAATAATCGACAAACACAGATCATTTAACGATTGTAAGTGCCTAGATTCAATATAATATTATACACATGTCGTGTAAACGATCAAAATCGCGTTTGACTAAACGACTACATTGCGGCAGAGACAACCCTGAACCGGTTCGAATGGAGAGGATTCGTAAAATCTGGAGGTAACGGCTGAAACAGTAGATCATCAGACGGAGGAAAACAGCGTGATTCCCATCCATATTATTGTTGGCGGCAGCACGTTTACAGCAACTTTAAATAACAATGAAACGACACAAGCCCTGATAGCGCAATTTCCGATGACCATCCAAATGAAAGAACTGAATGGGCTAGAAAAGTATAATGATCTGCCCGAGGAGCTTCCTGCTGCATCTACCGAACGCCCTGAAACCATTCATGCCGGTGAAATTATGTCCTGGTCCGGAAACACTTTGGTGCTTTTTTATCAGACTTTCTCCAATTCTTATGGCGGGTATGTACTACTCGGAAGTGTTGACGATCCGTCTAATTTGGCAGCTACGCTTGGTTCAGGGCATGTACAAGTCACCTGGTCGCTTGCAGAATAAACCGCAGGAATGTTTCCAGAGGTGAAGTTATCTAGAGAAGGAAGACTACTGATTAGTTTATCTATATGGAAAAGGAGTAAAGTGAAATGAAACCCAAAGACATTCTTGAACGAGATAAAAATGGCGAGTTAATTTCTTTAAATGACCCGGAGTATTATAAAATTCATGATCTTATTGTTGAAGCACAGAAAATTACAATGCAATTAAACAACTCATATCATGAAGCGAAAGAAGTCAGAGGATTGTTTTCGAAATTAACGGGAGTAGAGGTGGATGAATCGTTTGGACTTCTTCCTCCTTTTTACACGGATTTTGGCAAGAATATCAGAGTGGGAAGAAATGTGTTTATCAATCATGCTTGTACTTTTATGGACAGAGGTGGGATAACCCTCGAAGATAACGTATTGATAGGTCCAAAAGTTAACCTGATTACCATTAACCACCCGCTGGAACCAGCTGAAAGACGCTCCACGATATCTACTCCAATAGTCATCAAGAAAAACGCTTGGCTTGGTGCAGGCACGATGATCATGCCTGGGGTTACGATCGGAGAAAATTCTATCGTTGCTGCAGGTGCAGTGGTCACCAAGGACGTTCCACCCAATACGATTGCTGCAGGTGTTCCTGGGAAAATTATAAAGAATTTGGAATAGAAACGCTCATGTAATCGGGAATATATAGAAAAATAAAAATGTAGAAAGACATAAAGTTCCCAACCTGACTGAGGAGTGACATCAAGTAATGATGGTGTTCTGAACAGGGAAGCGTGGAAAAAAGCCAAAACCAATCTTCCGAAAAACACGACATTCGTGAGTATAAAGGGTGGCAACCATGGTCAACTTGGCTCCTACCGGATGCAAAAGGGAGACAGCGCGCCTAAGGTTACAGGTCAGGAACAGCTTCAGCAGGTTGTTCAGGCACTGAAAGAATGGATGAAATTAGTACAAAAATAAAAAAAAGGACCCGTAAGTGTTCATCTTCCATCGATGATTGCTTTCGGTCCTTTTTTGTTTATCCTGTACCTTTATGCCCTGGCAGCATCTTTATAAAAATATCTAATGAACGACGGTATCGGTTTCCGCCTCTCTTTGTTAACGTCTTCGGAAGGCTCCGCCGCGTGCCAGAGCGAAGAAGATGAGCAGGGCAATAATCGAGCCAACGATGGCGGGAATAATATGAAATCCGCCAATCACCGGCCCCCTTGGTCCCAGCAATTCCGTACCTAACCAGGAACCGATAAAACCCGCAATAATGTTCCCAAGTACACCGCCTGGTACGTCCCGCCCAATCAAGTTGCCGCTTAACCAGCCAATAAGTCCACCAACAATGAGTACCCAGAGCAGATCCATGGATTGTTCTCCTTTCTTCGGGTTTATTACAAGTTATGTTGGGCTCAATGGAATATACCTCAACTTCCAGTTGGTGAAGGAATCTAAAGTGTCTGTGCTAAGATGAAGCTAAATTATGATTCAAGCTGGGGAGCAAGGCTAGAAGGGGTGCACTTGAAGAAGATACTTGTCATTGACGATGAAGTCGCAATCAGAGATTTAATTGAGCTCGTACCGAGAAGAGAAAACGACGTCGTTCAAACGGCTGAAAACGGTAAAATAGCATTGCAGCTGCTGGATGCGGTACTCTATCATATAATGGTAACATCTTTAAAAACTGCTTTGAATTATGGATAGATCTTTGTGTTATTAGATTATCGGATAAAGAAGAGAAATATACTTAACATCAAATTTTGGTTATATCGTTTTAAAAGAGTTCTACTAGTAAGTCATAAGTCCAACTCCATTTTTCTTCATTATCGGTTTTTAAGCACCCATTTTAATTCCGTGGAACAATTCAAAAAAACGGCCGCTGTTCGCATCGTTTGCGACAGGGCCGTTTTTTGTTTTTCGTAGGCTAGCATCAATTGCTATTCATTCTTGCCAAACACTCATAGGGTCCCATGGCTTGATTTGATTACCATATTTTCCGGCCAAAAAAACTTTCATGTCTTCCAGCTTAGCAGGCACCTCGTTCCAAATTGGAAGGGGTGGTAACCCTCGTTTGCTTTTCAATAGGATGTCCACTGTAACATACAAGCGTTCTGGCTGAATCCAATGAAGGAAGCGGGAAATATCAATTTGCTTGGTCAGGGACAAGGCATCAATTTCGTCATTGTAATGCTTGTTGAACTCGCTGATCAGGTTCAGGAGGTAGTCTCTCTGCTCCTTCACGAAGTCCAGGCCGCAGATGGCGCCATGTCCTGGAATAACGATTTCGGGTTTAATTTCATCAATAATGCGGTCAAGCACTTTAACCCAATTGAGGGTTCCCTCTTCGCTGTATGCCGTACACCCGTTAAACACCACATCGCCGGCGAACAGCACTTTTTCTTTTGGCATCCACATCAGCAAGTCACTGTCAGAGTGGGCCGGAGCAACATTGTAAATCATTACTTCCGTATCGCCAAGACGGATGTTTATATCGTCCTTTATCTCAATATTCGGGAGCAACCATTCTACGCCTTCCAGGTCGAATCCTTCAAATTCCGCTGCAAAAAACCGCTCGCCCGGAGTAGATTCCGTAGAATCCTTTCCTCTTCTAATGACGCTGTCCATCCAGGCGATATTTTCGGTGAGGCGCTCTCTGGAGGCTTCCTTGTGCATAATAATGCAAGCATCTTCAAACACTTTGTTTCCCCAGGCATGGTCGCTGTTATAGTGCGAGTTCACCACATATGCGGGAGAGCCGCCGTTGCTTACTTCCATAAAAGCCTCTCTCATTTCCCGCGCATGGAACAAATCGAAGAACGTGTCATACACCAGCCCTTCACCCTTGTTGATAAACCCGGCATTGGCCCAACTGATGCCGCGATACGGCGAAATACCGGCAAAAACGCCATCTGCGACTTCAATAAATTTAACACGAGGTTTTTGAATAACACGTCCATACTTCATGAAAATTCTCCTTTGCGTATTTGTTTTGGGGTAAGGCATACTGACTATGTCTTATTGTAGAGAATGGAAAACAGAAATGCAAGCATGCACTTGCATGCATTCGTTCTATGCAATATGATAGTAACAGAACAACATCACACTACATGGATGGAGGCGCTTAACCATGAAACTAGTAACCTTTCAAACCAATACATCCCAGGAACCGTTGTTTGGGCTTGTAATAAACGAGAAATTTGTCGTGTCTTTTGCCGCAATCATGAAAAATCAGGGAACATTCGTTGACAGTCTTGAAAGTATGGACAGCTATCTTCATTATTTGCCGGCAAGTGATGATGCCGCTAAGGAAATGATGCAATATGCTATCGAACAGTTGCATCAATTCAATGAAAATGAAATCAGCCCGATTGCAGCGGTAACCCTGCTACCGCCGGTTCCGAATCCGGCTGCGCTTATCGATTTCGGGCTAACGCCGAGACATCTGAGAAATGCTGGCGTAAATCTGCTGCAAAGAGAATATAGAGGGCCGGAAAGAGAAGAGCTCACACGTAAAATTTCCGAAAAATTCCAGCAAGATCTGAATAAAGTAACTTTCAGTTATTACAAGTGTAACCATAATGCATTAATTGGCGATGGGGATACAATTCATTGGCCTTCGTACTCTTCCTACCTGGATATCGAACCGGAGCTGGCTTTTGTTACAGGGAAGGGGAACTGCATTGCAGGTTATGTTATTTTTAACGACAGTACTGTCCGCGATGTGAAGTGGCCGGATTTCCAGGCGATGACCGGACCGACGCGCTGCAAAGATTTCGATCGGAGCAAAGGAATAGGACCATTTCTGGTAACGCCGGATGAAATCGACAACCCGCTGGCATTGGATGTGGATGTACATATCGGGGCGAGACTGCACTGGAAGGGAAGCACATCCGAGTATTCTGCACACCCTGCAAATGTGATGGAGGAGGTTCTCAAAGTTTTCACGCCACTCCCGGGCACGATTATAGGAATGGGGACGATACCGGATTGCTGCGCAATCGAGACCGAAGAATGGCTGTTGCCCTCTGACCGAATCCAGATTACATTTGATAAATTAGGCACGCTCACGCAATTGGTGCCTGATCGTGTCAAGATTACGGAACCAAGCCGCTGGGAAAAGAGATGCGATTTACCTTAAATAAACGTTATGAAAATAATGAACCCCTACCCTGCTGCATATACAAAACTTGTAGTAGAATAGGTTTAACATATGCAAAAGGAGAAATACAATGCAAACTTCAGACAGAATCATTGAAGCCGCGACAAGGCTCATCAAAAAGAATGGCTATCGTGGAGTAAGCACCAAAGCCATTGCAACGGAAGCTAAAGTCAATGAATCTACGATTTTCCGGCAATTTGGAAGCAAGCAAGGCATATTGGAAGCCATCATTGAAAGACATTCGGATATTCCGCAATTTGAGAAGCTGTTAAAAGAGGACGCGACCGATAATCCGGAAGTCGATTTGCTGAATGTAAGTCAGCAGTACCGATTGTTTTTCCATAAAAATGCGGACATCATTTTGATTGGCATCCGCGACAAAGGAATGTTTCCCGAATTGGACAGAGTGCTGGCCGATCCACCGGTGAAGCTGCACTCCTTGCTGGTTGAATATTTTGAACGCCTGCAGAAGAAAAAAGTTATAGCCAGACAGGATGAGCCCCTTGCCGCCATGTCTTTTCTCTCGATGTGCTACGGATTTCAGATGAGCGAGCTGATTCACGGGCAATATCAGTCCCAACTCGTCACCGAGGAAGATTTCTACAAGCACAGTGTCTCATTGTTTGTAAAAGGAATTTTGTCTTAGTCATAAGCTTTGTTGATTTATTTAAAATGCCAAAGACTGCTTTTGCTCGACTAGCTTTACCATTCGTTTCACATTCACAACAAATGCTGTGAGATATGTCTGTATTCGCATACGAAATAGACCTCGGTACTTGGCTGTTGCCATACCGTGAACCTCTTCATCTCAGCATTTTTAAACTCAATATCCAGTCTGCATTTATCAGTAGTTACTCAAAAAAGAATCACTTCCCAAAAGTTATACGGGAAATAGGAGTAAGAGTCCACCTAATTATTAGGCGGACTCTTTTAGTTATTCTTATTTGATGATGGATTTTTTTAAAGAGCAACATAAATGAGGTTGTTTATTTATAATTTCGGAGATGAATTTCGATCGGTACTCCCATGGGGGAGATCACCTTGGGATAAGCACTTATGTTCAGTATTATTTTGATGAAGATACATGTATCTTCATTCTTTCAAAGAATGAGTCTATTAATCAGTACAGATTAGGCAATGCTCTGTCAGATATTTTGCATCATATTAATATAAATTTCCAACAAAACAGGAGGAGAGTAGGGAACTTGGACAAGTTTTTGTCCCGATTACCGTAATGGACAAGAACATGATCCGATTGCCGATTAGAAGTATATCTATTCGATCTCTGCCTGCTAATTCATTAAGCTAACGGGCAGATTAGCGTGGTATATTTAATTTAAAGTTCTAACAAGGAGGTCGCAAATGAATTCGATAACCTCGAAAGAGTTTGAAGCTGTTATTAAACTCCCTGCGAATATTCGATATGAATATTTTATAAAGAAGGTTACTGATTCAGAAGAAATTTGGGGGTTGTATGATGACGGTTGGGCAATGTCTTCAGATGATAACGAGAGATTGCTTATTTCATTCTGGCCTAGGAAAGAGTTTGCAGAGTACTGTGCTTATGAAGAATGGTTAAATTATAAAGCACATTGTATCTCATTAGACGAGTTCATTAGTGACTGGTTACCCAATATGGTGGAGGATCAGCATAAGCTGTCGATCTTTTGGAACAGAGATAATTCTGCAGTTCTTGAGATTCAAGTGCTACTAAATGATTTAGAGAAGGAACTCGAAAAGTATTGATCCATCGTTACGCTAACGGGAAACGTTCCAGAGAGCTTGAAGAAAATGAATCGGAGAATGTTAGGCGAATCGATCAGATTGATGAGATGATCAAGGACATTAGTAAGATATTTGAGGTTAGAGCCGGACACAGCTCAATAGAAACAAACTCTATATATCTTAAAACAGAAGATTCTATTTTCTGGCATGGGTGCTTGTAGGGGAGAATGCATGTTGGAGGAGATATATTTCATTATTTTCTGAAGATAAGCAGAAAAAAGGCATCTCCTGAAGGAGATGCTTTTTTTCTTGAGTAGAAACATTGTTAGGATTGCTACTGGGTATCATTCGTCCTAAATCGAGGAAGTATAAATATATTACTCTCTTTTTTCATTATCTAATCGCTGACGAAATACCAAAGCCGAAACAGCAAATATAATAAAAGATAATGTTGAAGCAGCAGTAACCATCTTCAACACATTTCCTATTGGAGGGTTAAACAACAGAGCAATTGAGATGATTAAAACAGCACCTGTTAAACCCATTCCCAAAATCGAGATCGCTAAAATCTTGTTCATCAAATCACCTCACAAGGGATATTATACCATTTAAAGAGACTGCCCAGAAAATTAAAGAGTTAGGGTATGTAAATGAGTGGGGCTGGAAGAAAGTTGTCAAGAGTCCTAAAAAGAACTACAGTGCCAAGGTTATTTGTCTTTCCGATTTGATGAATATCTAAGTGAGAGTGGTGATCTCTTTTGAGTGATTAAAGATAATGAGCGATATGGAAAAGATCCTTTGGTTAAATGAAGTTGTGGGGATTACAGAAAAAGTATGAGCTGTTATTAAAATCAAATCCACATGAAATCTTTACATAGTGAAATCTTTCTTGTTGAGCAAAAAAGCCATATTTTGAGATATTCCAATTGAAATTATGGATGTCATTGAGATTAAATACATTACGTAGCCCATATATAAATTTTTATTCAAAATTATTTAAGCTGCGACCGTTTCTCAGATTCTACCTGGAAACGGTCGTTTTATTTATTACTAAAGTCGCAAACAAGGATCATCATGCTACGTTTGGAAAGCCTCTTAAGACTCCCCTCTCTATAACTCCTGCCTGAAGGGCCGGTACGATATGACTGCGGTCGGAAAAACTGGTCAAAATGATGATTCGTGTATCCGGATACGCTTCCGATATGAGGCGACTGGCTTCAATGCCGTCCATTATTGGCAAGTACAGGTCCATCAGGATAACATCAGGTCGGAGTTTGCCATTCCATACTTAGAATGAGAAATTAAAGTAGATGCGCAAATCGAGGGCGAAGTTAAACTAACGGGCAGGATAGTTTAACATGAAAGCTGGCTAGTGTATAAATAGTATAAAATCATTTCGGCCTAATAATTACGATGAAAGAAGATAATCAAAAAGTTTATTGCGTGTCGAGGGACAAGAACTTAAACCGATTACCGTAATGGACAAGAACATGATCCGATTTCTGATTAGATGAATGTCTAAGTAGAAGTGGAGGCTCCTTTTAGAACGCGCTATGTTTTTGTGCGGATATTTTTATTTTTTTGTCCGCCACATGTGTACAATAAATAAAAAAGATGATACATTGAAATTAGTTTAATCCCTTTTATAACAGGTTTTTTTGGAGAATTCTTATGTCTCCTGTACGAGGACATACGTATATCGAGGAGGGAATGGGATGTCAAGTCAAGCATTGGACCAATTTTTAAGTTCGAACATCGAAGATCTAAAGACTAAAGGTCTATATAACGTCATCGATACGCTGCAGGGTGCAAATGGTCCTGTTATTCGTATCGACGGAAAGTCCCTAATCAATTTGTCTTCCAATAACTATTTGGGACTTGCAACAGATCACCGCGTGATTGATGCTTCAGTTAAGGCGTCGCAGACATACGGGGCAGGCGCAGGGGCTGTGAGAACAATTAATGGTACGATGGATCTTCATATTGAGCTTGAAGAAAAACTGGCCCGTTTCAAAAAAACGGAAGCCGTTATCGTGTATCAATCGGGATTTAACTGCAATATGGCTGCTATATCCGCGGTAATGGACCAGCATGATGCGATTTTATCAGATGAGCTGAACCACGCTTCGATTATTGATGGCTGCCGCCTGTCGAGAGCCAAGGTGATTCGCTTTAAGCATTCGGATATGAATGATTTAAGACAGCAGGCGAAAGATGCCAAGGAATCCGGTCAGTACCGTAAAATTATGGTCATCACCGACGGGGTTTTCTCCATGGATGGTGATATAGCAAAGCTGCCCGAAATCGTGAAAATAGCAGAAGAATTCGATCTGATTACTTATGTGGATGATGCCCACGGTTCGGGCGTTCTCGGAGCAGGTGCGGGAACCGTGAAGCATTTTGGATTGTCCGACCGCATTGACTTTCAAATTGGTACTCTTTCCAAAGCGATCGGCGTTGTCGGCGGTTATGTGGCGGGTAAAAAACAACTGATTGAATGGTTGAAGCTGAGAAGCCGTCCGTTTCTGTTCTCGACATCGCTACCTCCGGCTGCAATCGCTTCTTGCAGCGCTTCTGTCGACATTTTGATGAATGACAAAGAGTTGATCGAGAAGCTGTGGGAGAACGGCAATGATTTGAAAAACGGCTTGAGCCGGCTTGGATATAATGTGGGCCAAAGCGAAACGCCGATCACACCTTGTATCATTGGCGATGAAGTAACCACCCAACAGTTCAGCAAACGGCTCTATGAAGAAGGCGTTTACGCCAAGGCAATCGTGTTTCCGACGGTCCCGAAAGGAACCGGAAGAATACGCAACATGCCGACAGCTGCCCATACCAAGGAGATGCTCGACCAGGTGATCTCCGTTTATGAGAAAGTTGGCAAGGAAATGAAGCTGATTTAGCTGCATTCGCGGGAGTATATTTCGGGAGGAATGTCTTATGAACAAGATTTTGGTGACCGGAGCACTGGGCCAAATTGGTTCTGAGTTAGTTGTTAAATTACGTGAAATCTATGGTGCGGATCACGTCGTTGCTACGGATCTCAGGTCATCAGCCCACGAAATTACCCGATCCGGGCCATTCGAGCTGCTGGACGTGACGAATGATAAGGCGATGTTCGAAATCGCCAAGCGGTACGAAGTTGATACCGTCATCCATTTGGCTGCTCTGCTGTCGGCTACCGCAGAGGAGAAACCGCTGCTTGCCTGGAATTTGAATATGGGCGGATTGATGAATGCACTTGAAATATCCAGGGAGCTCGGCTGCCAATTTTTCACTCCAAGCTCTATTGGATCTTTTGGTCCTTCGACTCCGAAAGACAATACCCCGCAGGATACGATCCAGAGGCCCAATACGATGTACGGCGTGAACAAAGTGTCCGGCGAACTGCTTTGTGATTATTATTTTCACAAATACGGCCTGGATACTAGGGGGCTGCGATTCCCGGGTTTAATATCTTATATGACGCCTCCCGGCGGAGGAACGACGGATTACGCCGTGGAAATTTATTACGCAGCTGTGACGGCTGGACGGTATACATCTTATATCGCTAAGGACTCAAACATGGACATGATGTATATGCCGGATGCCCTGAACGCTATCATCGAATTGATGGAAGCGGATTCTTCCCGGTTGATACACCGAAATTCATTTAATGTCACCGCAATGAGCGTGGATCCGGAGGCGATTGCTGCAGCGATTCGGGATGAGTTTCCCGGCTTTATCCTCGATTATGACGTTGATCCGAAGAGACAGGCAATTGCCGATAGCTGGCCGCATTCCATTGATTCGACGGCAGCGAAAACAGAATGGGGATTTCATGCCCGCTACGACCTGAAGGCCATGACGAAGGATATGCTTTCACAGCTAAGCGAGAGACAAATGCTTCGCAAGGCTTAAAGTGATTATGAATTCGCTGTGCAAAGCGAGTTGAAATACAAAAGAAGCTGCATCAAGAGGTTTGGCGTTACTCGGACCTTTTGTTGCAGCTTCTTTTTTCATCCTCCAGCCCAGACATTTCCGTGGTATGTGGCTTATCAGATAAAGAACACGGCATAAAGTTTGCAACAGGACGGACCGAGGAATGCAAAATAAAACACAGAAGTGAAAGAAAGGGAGCTGTTTATTTCGCGGGACAAGAACATGTTTTCATTGCGATAGGCGTTTATCTAATCGTTATTTTGCCTGTTAATTCATTTATAGATATAATGCAGATGTACAATGACACAAAGTTACCAAACAATAAACAAGAGAACCCTTTCAGCCACATTAATAAAAGAATAAAATGATAGTTTCATTAATCAAACAAGGAGTGTGCATATAATGGATTCGTTTTCGAAAGAAACAAAAGATAATTCTTACGTAGTAATTCCGTCAGAAAATGTAACTAAGATACAACTTGGAGATCCATGTTATATTGGTTATCAACTAGATGGGCAAGAATTCTGGGAATTAACGGGTGTCTCTTATACGACTGAAGTATCTTCGTTTAGAAGTTCGTAAATACCAATACCATATGGCAGGACATATGCATCATGCCTTATTACCGCTTAGCAAGCTGCTATAAGTTAATTTTCTATTTTGAAGAAGGAAGGGGATAACCTTGCAGGAGTACTAACTGACGCCTATAGAAATAGTAGCGATCCGTTGGGTTGTAGCACATTTTTCAAGGTAGTTCCTTTGTTTCGTGACAGTCTAATTGAAATCGGTATTAAAGAAGGTGTGACTCATATTACTGATGGTATAGTTTCAGATGATACGATTTCACACGTTGATCTAATAGCCTTTTACAAAAAAATAGGCTTTACGTTGATAATAGAAAGTTACATATGGTCTATATAGAAGCAATGATAAGATTAATTTCATTGAAGGAGGTTCGAGATGAGAAACGAAGAATGTTGTCCTGAATGTGGAGGAACAAAATTAGGGGAGGGCAAGTCGCACGGCGAAGCTAGGGTATATCCTATGAAAAAGATGCTAACATTAGGATCAGATGTTACTCATGTAATTTGTATAACGTGTGGATTTATTTTAAAAAGTTTTGTTAAAGAGCCACATAAATTTGAGGATAATAAATAAAATTGTACTGCAAGAAAGGGGACCAACAGATCAAGTTCTAACTCTGCTCAGTTAAATAAAGACTAAAGGGCATAATTGCATGAAAGTAGGGAACTTTAAAAAAATTCAGTCTTTGTTGTCGAGGGACAAAAACATGGTCCCATTGAAGTCGCTATTTTAGCGGCTTTTTTATGTTATCGGTACAAGTTCGTGTCCCGAGCCGAGGACATGAACTTGTACCGATTGCCGAAATGGACAAGAACATATTCCGATTACCTATTAGATGATTATCTTGATTTTGTAAGTCTTGTAGGACGCAATATAACGATTATGGCGGCTAACACCAACTCGATCATATATGGAGCAAATTTTGCTGCACATATGGGATTCAGAAAGAAATGATTTCATACCTCCCTCACTGTAAATTGTCCTTTGAGTATATACGTAAAAGCTCCTTTACCAGTGAGAGGTGGGTAAAGGAGCATATCTAGATCTTATGAAAGTTTACTTGGATTCAATTCGACCGATTGGATTTGGATCTTCTGATAAAGCCTTTTGAACTGCCGTCCAGCTGTCATGTTCAATATCGAGCGCATGACAAAGATAAGCCCATGAGACCAGCTGAATTAAGGCGACATGTTCTGGATTTTCATCTGTTGTTTCCGTAACTTCATAACCCGGGATTCCGCTAAGTGAGTGTTCTGCACCGAATAGGGTGAGCAGGCTCTCGGCCCCTGGGCTTAAGAAGTAGGGGTCGGACATCCATTCCGGGCCGCGGACGGTCAACTGATACTTTTGCGGGGTATAGTCCTGGTCCCCGACGATCACAAGTGTGGGTGTGATCATGTGCGTGAAGCTCACGTTCAAGTGCGGCATATTCTCGGCCGCGAACGTCGTCAGGCTGTCGCCACCTTGTCCAGCGGTGGCAAACAGCACGCCCGCTTTGATGCGCGAGTCAAACAGGTCCACGTCCTTCTTAGTTTCTGGGTCGAGGACTCGCAATCCCAAGAGATTGCCCGCCGTTTGGCCACCGAAGGAATGTCCAGCTGCTGCTATTCGGCTTCGATCAGTGCGTCCACTTTGTTTTGTAGAGGAATTAAGTCCAGCTCTGAAGACTTTGATTGAAACAGCAACAGCTGCAGATGAAGTACGTGCCAAGATTACACCAGATGAATTGTTGTGGGCGGTAGCAAGTCTCTGTACGGGAGTAGACAACGGTGATATAGCGCATGCGAAAAATATTGTTTCTCTTCTTGTAGATGGATTGCGTTACCGTGCAAAACGTTAACACTTCGACAGAATCCTTCTTTTTTACTGCGATGGTTTGATCAGAGACGCACTAGTAAAACTATGCTAAATATAACTTTTGTTGAAAAGTTTACTAGTGGGCTCTGTGATGGGGATCTTGAAAAGTAGTAAAATGTCGCAGGACAAGAACAGTGTGTCATTTCGGATTAGATGACTATTTAAACAGTTAGATGATGGAAATCAACGCGCGTGATAAAAGCAGATTACCATAGATAATAGCTAAATTAGATGAGTGTTATTGGCTAGTTTCGGCACAGTCATTTTTAAGATCCTAATTCACCTTTAACAAGAGCAGAGGCCGTTGTTATTCTAAATAAGCTTCTAGGTCGCGAGCCAATTGAGGGAAGTACCATTAAGTGGAACGACGTTGCCGAATGGTTCTGGACGTATGGCGATATTCAAGCCTCTTCCAACGTCAATGTAGAGGATTTACTTGCAACGCAATAGTGGTTACTAGAGAGCACCTAATCAGGTGCTCTTTATTTTTTTCATTCTGTACAAGATGATTTAATTTATAGAGACAGCTATTCTTAAGCCGCAGCTCATCTCTATTTCTGCATATATGCGTAGAGGAAAAAAACGACTTATATTTGCGGTTATTTATTCCACCATTTGCCATTCGCAAATATATAGCATATATATCGGTGGCTAGACTCTAAATGCATCATGGATTAAGATTATTTTAGGTTTATAAATCGATCTCATCCAGCCGAAATTATTATTAAATTCAAAAATATCCTTTTCACGAAACGCAAATATAACTCAGATAGGTGTGCATCATTATTAAGATTTTAAGAGAGTACATAACGCAGTCCCCTTTAGAGTTGGCGGTGTTCATTGAACTGTCTATTATACTTGCAGAAATGGTGCATCGTGAACACGAGCGGAATAGGATAATTGGATACCTTAGCCCTGACCATATCAGCGTGCAGTGGGAGGGGAAAACAGCTCAAGTATCCTGGCATACGGAAAGTCATGCAGCTTATCGTTCTCCCGAGCAATTTGCACGATTCAATCTGGTGCCGAATGAACGCAGTGATCTTTACGCATTAGGGGTTATTCTCTATGAGTTGTTAACCGGACATTTGCCTTTTCATGCTGACAATGATGAAGACTGGGGTACCGTACATACCCGCAAGGTACCTCAATCTTTATCCGATATTCGACCGAGTTTAGACGAAACACTGCAAGCTATACTGATGAAATTACTTGCCAAATCACAGGTGGAGCGTTATCAGAGTATATATGGGGTGCTTGAAGATCTGAAATTGTATCAGAATATGATGATGGATAACGATGGAGCGTTTAAGCCATTGGAAGTGGGACGTTTAGATAAAATCCGTACGCTTTCCCTATCCGAATCGTGGTATGGACGTAGTGCCGAAGTGGTGCAAATGGAGGCTGGGCTGGAGCAGGCTTTTCAAGGAATGAATGCCTTTCGTTGGGTGATAGGCAAAGAAGGAACGGGTAAAACGGCGCTTGTCCATAGAATCGAACAAAACGTCGTTCGACATGGTGGCCGGATGATCACTATGAAAGTGGAACTTTCCCAAAAAAATATTCGATGTGGGCCGATCCTTCAGGGAATGCGGGAATGGGTCTATCAACTGTGGAGTGAGCCGATTGAAATCATTACACGTCTGAAAGCCAAACTACAAGCCGGTTTCGGTCCAGAAATGCAGGTAATCGTATCCTGCTGGCCTGAGGCCAAGCTGTTGTTCGACAACGATGCGAAGGTAGCACATATCTCGGACGATGCGAAGGTCTGGGAACGGTTTGAAGAACTTCTGCCAGACTTGATCTGTTGTATGGCTGAATGCAAGCCACCGTTTGTTTTATTTATGGACAATCTGCAGTGGGTCGACAATGGTACACAAGAGGTAATTCGTGAACTTGCATTATCACAAAAAGCGCATGGGTTATTCCTAATAGGGGCTTATCGTACGGAGGAGTTGATCACTTCCACGGGGGATGTAGCGAATTTTGATCAAGAGGATTTGCTGGCATGGTTAACCTATAGATGCCGTGCCAATCCAGAGGAACAAGTGACTCTGCCACCGCTGGCTTATGAGGATGTGAGGCAGCTGATCTCTGATGCTCTATATGAGAAATCCGGTCGCATTCAACTTCTGGCGCGGTCTGTCCACGATCAGACAGGTGGTAATCCTGGCTCGGTTCGTCTCTTGCTGGAGGGATGGATAAAGGAGAACAGACTACGTTTTGACGAAAGACGACGTCAGTGGGTATGGGACTCTGAAATAACCCGGCAACTAGGCAGATCGAAAGAACATCTGAGTTTGCTGGAGGTAGGCTTCTCCAAGCTCAAGGAAGATCGTAAGGAGTTCTTGGCTATGGCTGCCGCAATTGGTCCGGTATTTCAGTTAACACTCTTGGCCGAAGTGTGCGGCATATCAGTGGATATGGTATTCCTTAATCTTCAAGAGGCGGAAGCTGAAGGGTTTATTTATCGGGAAGACGAAGCAGAGCAAGAAGATGAACAGGATTTGATCTATGTGTTTGCCCATGAATTCATTCACCGAATGGTATATGCTTTCGATTCAGGACGCAATATCCACCGACACCGGGTAATTGGACGGTTCCTACTGGATCGCACTCAGGAGTCACACGATGACCTGTCAAGAACAGCGATTGATCATCTGAACTTGGCAGCTTCGGCATTATCAGACCAAGAAACGAAGCAATTGATTGAGTACAATCTTCAAGCGGGACAAGAGGCGTTGGCAGCGGCGCGCTATGCAAAAGGGAAGTATTATGCAGAAAATGGGCTTCATCTGCTGGCAATATGCAAGGCGGAAGTACCAGGTATACTCGATGTCGAGTTGCAGTTGGTATTAGCTTGGACGGAGTATATGGGTGGCAATAGCGCACGGGCGAAAGAACTGTTGGTGGACTTGAACCAAAGCAGCGATCGACTGAGCCGATCGGAGCGACTCAAAATCTGGGCACCTTTGATACAATTTCATGCATTCGTGGACAATGAGACTGCGGTTCAATTTGGAATGGAGGCGCTAGGCTCGTACGGCTGGAAGCTTGGGAAGAAGAGTTCCCTGTTGTCTATCGCCAAGGAAATGGCCTCGACCGCGGTCCTCTTACATCGAAAACGGGAGAAGCACCTTCTGCTGTCCAACCCACTTGACGAGGATTATGAGGAATTATGCCATTTAATGGAGCTGTTGTTTCTTCCATTACTTACACACGATGCACGATCGCTACTGGAATTGTATGCCCCATTTATTCGTTATGGGTTGCATAAAGGGGTGAATGAGTCGTTAGCATCAATGATCGGAGGATATGAGCTGATTGTGCAAAGGACATTTCCGAGCTTTGCTCGAGCGACTTCGATTGCTGAGGGGGTGTTTCTGCAAATTGCGAACACCTCTACATTGAGGAAAAAGCATGTTTTTACTTTTCTGAGCGGAATGATCAAGCAAATGGACAGTCCTTTGGAATCTTCTGTTGTCTTGTTCAATGCGATGCGTCAAGGGATGGAAGCAGGCGATCATGACTTTGCTAATTCTGCCTTAATTTTTTGTGTTATGGGTAATCATGGGAATGCATATGTCATAAATGAATTGCTCCGATACTTTGAGGAGAACATGCGACAGATTGCCGACGACAAGATACTGGAAATGATGCTGCTGACGAGTAGTTACACAGCAGTGCTGCAAGACGATTCTTTGATCGACAGTTTTGTTTCTATTCCACTGGTGTCGACTGACAGTGAGTTGGATCACCGGGGCGAAGACAACTATAGTTGCGGTTGTCGGCTTGAGGTGGCGTTGCTGTCGGGCAGGTACAGGGAAGCGCTGTATTGGTCGCAACGAGGAAGGGTAAACGAATTTCATTTGGATTGGATGCGAGTTCGTAAACAACGTGTTTACGAGAGTTTGGCATTAGCTGGATTTTATTTTGAGACGAATAGGGAGGATCGTAAGCGGATTCGGAAGACCATACGCGCGCAATTGCGATTGATGAAGAGTTGGCGAGGATTTCTAGACAGTAAGTCCTCCGCATATTTGCTAATCAAAGCAGAAAGTGAACAAATTGCAGGGAATTCGTTTGGCGCCATGAATCAATATACGGCTGCAATTAAGCGAGCGAGAACAGAAAAATACGTATTGCTCGAAGCCATTGCTTGCGAACGGCTTGCTGTATGTTATCAAGATGATCTGCTTAGCCGATCCGGAGCGGCAATTACGATGATGGATGCTTGTGCGGCATACGCCGAATGGGGAATCACCTCCAAAGTAACTCAAATTAGAAGCAGACACGCTGAATTGCTGGACCCGGTTTACAAACGTTATGAGGGTCCAGTATTACAGGAGCGAGCACATATGACTCAAACCATCACAGAGTTAGCTTGGCAGAACGGCCCCAAGATAGGTGAAGGCTCGAAGAGCGAAGAGCAATTCGAGCTTTTACAACGAATCATTAATGGGTTAGCACAGACGAGTAAGGCAGACTGGAGGTTAAATCTCTTAAAAACGGCTCTAAGACAAACCGGAGCAGAGCGTGGTCTGTTGTTGAAGCGTCAAAATAATGAGTTCATTATTGAAGCTAACTCTTCTTACTGGACTGATAAGGAAAAAGAAGCCGACCTGTATGCGGAGAGCGTCTTACGTCATACAGCGATGACGGCGAAACCGCTAATTCTGCATGACGCGCTTCAGAGTTTTTGGGTGAGGGATGCTTATATTGCAGCAAAAAAACAGAGGTCGATTCTGTGCATGTCAATCGATGTTCCGGGAAAACAAGCTTCCTATCTACTATACTTGGAAAATCGACAGATGTCGGGTGTGTTTACAAAGAGGGATGTTCAGATGATGGAGCTTATTGCGACACGGATCATTTATCTCAAGATGCTGGAAGACGAAACTGCGGATACAACATTCCCGAAGGCTTTTGACAGTAACGCTTTGTCCGTGGTGCCTTGTCTCATACAACCGGGGCTGACTGAACCGCTGACTGAACGTGAAACGGAAATTATTAAAGCGATTGCAAAAGGCTTGTCGAACAGGGAGATTGCTAATCTCTTTGGTATAGCAGAGACGACGGTCAAGACACATAGTTCTAGAATATACGGCAAGTTGGGTGTAAAACGGCGGGGACAAGCTGTCGTACGTGCTAGAGAGTTGAAATTAATAGAGTGACAAACAAGGAAGCGAGCCTGAAAGGGCCGCTTCTTTGTTTGTTTTCAAACAGACGACAACTCGAGTTCTTTGGTCATTCCATATTGTAGAAAGGAAGAAGTCTTAGAAATGCACAAAAATGGGTCCGATTAATTTATGTACCAAACTTTTATGGTGTACTACTTTAGTAGGACTTAAATATCCTGTGATGAGACTATAATGTCTAGATGGAGTCAAGTGATAGGAGGTCATCTTAAGCCACAATCTGAACTACCCGTTGTAACTTTTGACGATATTTCAGGACATTGGGCAAAAGAAATGTTTGAGGAATTAGCAAGTCAAGGGATGATTACAGGATATCCAGACGGTTCTTTTCATCCCAATGAAAGCATCAAGCGCCAGCTCATGGCTCTACTATTGATGCGTGCTTTTGAGATTGAACCAGTACGTGAGGCAGTGTCGCGGGACAAGAACATTGTTCCATTCAAAGTCGCTATCATAGCGGCTTCTTGGTTCCTTTGCCGAAAAGGACAAGAACATTGTGTCATTTCGGATTAGGTAGTTATCTAAACAGCATTATGATGGAAGTTAGGTGGCGATATAAAAGCCACATTTCAATCATCCTCATAGAAATTCCATAGGCCTTCAACAATCTCTAAAAACTCTTTTTTCATAGGATACAAATCTGCTTTTGAAAGATGGATGCGGCTATAATTTGCTAATCCTCCCGGATTCGAAGTGATGGCATTCCATCATGCACGTCCTTTACTAATTTTATCTAGAGAAGCCATCTGTCGGGCAACGGTAAATGGATCTGCATAGGAAGTAGCAGTAAGCCCGATTGAATGAGTCACTTGTTTTATCCGATTGCCTATTAGTTGTATATCTAAGTCTGAGTAGTGAGTCTCATAATTTTGAATTTATTCAAACCCTATATACGGCGTATACCCGAACGATCGTTTTTTCAGGGCAGCGTACTACTTTCGTATGACTACAACTTCTATAATTTTGTCTACAATGTCTACGTGGGGAATGATAGGATTCTTTTGTTGCTCGAAGATAATGAGGAACGTTCTATCCGTTGTTTGGAGCTTTAGTTGAAATCGCAGGGCTCGAATTCTGCAGATGATCGCAACCGGGATTAAGGGATAAAAATTCATTAATATGGGGGAAAGTTAAGTGATAAGAAGATTGAAATTATCTATTGTATTTGTGCTTGTAATGACGTTGTTTGTGGTTTCTGCTGCTCAGGCGGCTCCAGTTGGCCAAATAGATGAGATCTCTATTATTGTTAATGATAGTGTAGTCCAGAGTGACGTTAAACCCGTTGTCCATAAAGGAACCACACTTATTCCTTTAAGGGTCCTTGAAGAATCGCTCGGTGTGTCTCTTAACTGGAATAGTTCTACACAAACCATAACGGTTTTTAAAGGAGATGCATTGGGTGTTCTAATTATTAGAAACCCGACTGCCAGCGTTAAAATCGGTGATGTAGAGGAGAAGGTGGTACTCGATCAACCTGCTAAGATCATTCAGAACCGGGTTATGGTACCAGTACGTTTTATTGCGGAACTATTCGGAGCAAAAGTAGTATGGAATCCCACCATTAAAACCATAATCATTAGTACTTTGCAATCGGTTGTCGAAGAATCGCAGAATTCTACAGGCGATGTAGCCA
Source organism: Paenibacillus sp. RU5M (assembly GCF_900221055.1). Lineage (NCBI taxonomy): Bacteria > Bacillati > Bacillota > Bacilli > Caryophanales > Paenibacillaceae > Paenibacillus > Paenibacillus sp. RU5M. The sequence continues at coordinate 1,287,873 of NZ_OBQM01000001.1, forward strand.
AGGGAGATAAAGGCGATACCGGAGCGACTGGACCAGTTGGAGCACAAGGAGCTTCGGGGCCAGCAGGACCACAAGGCCACGTGGGACCGCAAGGAAATCCAGGGCCAGCAGGAGCACAAGGTCCGGTAGGGCCGCAAGGAGATCCAGGGCCAGTAGGAGCACAAGGTCCGGTAGGGCCGCAAGGAGATCCAGGGCCAGTAGGAGCACAAGGTCCGGTAGGGCCGCAAGGAGATCCAGGGTCAGCAGGAGCACAAGGTCCAGCAGGTCTGGCGGGACCGCAGGGAGATCCAGGCCCAGCGGGGACTTCTTTTACCTCGGAAGGATTTTCTGTTACCGGTACGACATACTCAATCAATAGTAGCACGCTATTTTCGAATTGGAACGAGGCGTCTCCATATTATGGAAGCCCTACATTTAATCCTGCTACAGGGATATTTACGGCACCGGACACTGGTAGATATTCCATACATGCAACTGTTAATTATAAGATTGACGCGCCAATCAGTGTAAGCATAGGAAGAGGCATTGATCCGGTTTTTACTGTAAAGAAGAATGGCAATATTGATTTAATAAAAGGTTATATGCCTTTCCTTGACGTTAATATAGCGTTAATTTTAACAATGAGAACTGTACTAGGTAGTGCGACGGTGACGTTAACCGGTGATGTAGAGCTGCAGGCAGGTGATCAAGTCGAGTTATATTACGAAGCTGATGGTCTACCCATTGGATTCAGTACGGATATAGTATGGTCGATTCATCGGCTATCCTAATACAAGGTTACATGAGGTGCAGTTGAACCTTTGGTAATAGGAATACCTCTAACAGGTATAGAGAGATCAATAAACTTATAAGGTGTTACAATGGCCATTTGCTAGTTGGATGGGATGCGCCAAATGTTAATAAATTGAGAAAGAGCAACTGACCTTATCGATTTGTGAAAAAATTGAATTTTTGAAAGCCGTTAATCTGAAAAGATGTCGCGGGACAAGAACATTGTTCCATTCAAAGTCGCTTATTTAGCGGCTTTTTTGTTTTAAGGAACTAAGTTCTTGTCCCTTACTGAGGACAAGAACTTGTACCGATTGCCGGAATGGACAAGAACATGTTCCTATTGCCGATTAGGCGTGTATCTAATCGGCATCTTGCCCTTCAATTCATTAAACTAACGGGCAGGTTAGTACAATACCCATCAATCAAATAAAAAAAATTGACTTCGTGTGCACACGAAGCCTTAGACTCACATTTAAGGTCAAACATGAACTTTTGATGCTGATTTGATATGTTCTGGAATATCATATTTTTCTCCGCATTCTGGGTTACTGTTAACAGGATTCCAGGTATCGTTCAATTGACCAGATAAGACACTGTTGTAGTAAGCCTTCTTCTCTTTGATGTGTTTTAATTGAAGGTTGTACTCATAGATCTTCGATTCTAGTTGTTTTTCTTGTTTTGCAACAAGCTCAGCCCTTTCAGGAATCGTCTTATCACCTTGCAAACACATAGCAATGTAATGTTTGACTTCTGAAATTGGCAATCCTGAAATACGAAAGGAGTGCACCATTCGTAACCAATCCAGATCATGGTCAGAAAATAAACGATTATTTCTGCCGTCTCTTGAAACGAAAGGTATCAATTGTTGGTCATCATAATAACGGATCGTATGTTTTGTAAGTCCAGTTATTTCAGATACATCTTTTACCGTATATTTTGGTTCATGTAATGTCTGACTCAAATTTCGCACCTCCATGCTATTGACTTCGAGTTACTCGAATACTTTATGATTTTATTCTACCAATGTTGTGAACGCCCATCAACTGGAAATTAACTTCTTCGTTTCGCAGTTATCAAATAAGAAACATAGATGTTTTTTTGGTGATAAATTTGGAATAAGAATAAACGCTTTAAGTTCAGACAACTATTAATAAAGCTTATAAAAAATTAGAAAGAGGTTTGAAAATGAATACAAATTATAAAAATTTGTTTGCATCCTTCACATTCAAAAATGGAATTACCCTTAGAAATCGAGTTGTAATGGCGCCTATGACTACTTGGGCAAGTAATGATGATTACACCATCTCAGATGATGAAGTGAAATATTACAAAAGAAGAGTAAAAGGCGTGGGTCTAGTCATAACAGGATGTACGCATGTCCAACCTAATGGAATAGGTTTTACAAATGAATTTGCAGCATATGACGATAGATTCATCCCAAGTTTACGTAAATTGGCGGATGCAGCGAAAAGCGGTGGAGCCCCTGTGGTACTTCAAATTTTCCACGCAGGCAACAAAGCACTGCCGGATCTTACACCAAATGGGGATCTGGTTAGTTCCAGCGCAGTAGAGACGGAAGCAACTGGATTTGCTCCTTCCGTTATGCCAAGAGAACTTTCGCACGATGAAATATTGGAAGTGATTCATGCGTTTGGAGAAACAACAAGAAGAGCCATTGAAGCAGGGTTTGATGGCGTTGAAATCCATGGTGCGCACGGATTTTTGCTTCAAAACTTTTTCTCTCCTTTCTTCAACAGACGTGAGGATCAATGGGGAGGATCACTTGAAAACCGCCTACGTTTCCCACTAGCCGTGATTAAGGAAATGAAAAACGTCATCGAAAACCATGCTACAGAACCATTTATTTTGGGCTACCGAATCTCTCCTGACGAACATCAAGAAGGCGGTTTAAGAATGAAGGACTCTTATGTATTGATTGACCGACTGATTGAAGCGGGTGTTGATTATGTACATGCTTCACTAGCTGATGCTCTTTCTTCAAAGCCAGTCGATAGCCAAGATAAAAAAACGTATCTAGAGTTGATCGTTGAACATGTAAATAGCCGGGTTCCCGTACTGGCTGCGGGTTCTATGGTAACGCCGGATGATGTTGCAAAAGGATTAGATAAAGGGCTTAACCTAGCAGTGATCGGACACGCGTTAATTACAGAACCAGACTGGGTTGAAAAAGTTCAAAGTGGACAAGAGTCCGAAATTCAAACTACTATAAAGGCTTCCAAGGTTAGTGAGCTTGAGCTTCCGGAAAAACTTTGGGGTGTCATCCAAGCTTCTGGACCATGGTTTATGATCGAAGAATAAAATTAGCTGAAGTTTATTTTTAAAGCAAGATGTTTTTTGAGTCAATGACTCAATTGAAGTGATTCATTAAGTCTGTAACTAATAATGTGGCTGTAGAATTACTACCTTATTTATAATTTTTATAAAAGATATGAAAGGAAGTTTTGAATTTGAGTAATGTATTGATTTTAGGAGCAAGCGGTCAAATTGCACGTTATGCAATTGAATTATTTCTAAACGAAACTGATGTCCAACTTTCACTTTATTTGCGTAACTCTAGCAGATTAAACCACCTTGATTCCGATCGTGTACGAGTAATTGAAGGTGATGTTCTAGATTTTGAGGCATTAAAAAAAGCAATGGTTGGACAGGATGTCGTGTATGCTAATCTAAATGGAGACTTAGAAGAACAAGCCAAAAATATTGTTGAAGCAATGGGTGCGACTGGAGTGAAACGCTTAATTTTTATCACTTCGCTTGGAATTTATGAGGAAATCCCAGGGGAGTTTGGTGAATGGAATAAGCGGACAATCGGTCAATATTTAGGCCCATACCGAAAGTCAGTTGATATTATTGAGGCTCCAGACCTTGACTATACAGTGTTAAGGGCTGCCTGGCTCACGGATTATGATGAAATTGACTATGAGATTACTCAAAAGAATGAGCCATTTAAAGGGACAGAAGTTTCACGTAAGAGTGTTGCGGCGTTAGTTGTTAAGTTAGCGGAATCACCTGAATTGGAAGTTCGTCGCAATTTGGGGGTGAACAAACCAAATACGGAGGGCGATAGACTGGCCTTTGAACCAGAAATTTAAATGGTGACTCCAGAACAAACTTTTTAATAAAAACAATTTTTAAAAAACAAAAGAAACCCATCGTTTTGAACAATTTTATTCAAAACGATGGGTTTTTATATGCAGAACGGATTGTAATATGAAGTGCGACACCTACTGGAAATAAATAAAAAAGGGCCCATGGCCGGATTCGTGTAGAATGAAGGTTCCTACACCACATTCACACAAGGAGAATCCACCAGAATGCTTATCAGGAACGTCGTAAGGCTTCGGTATCTCCCGGTAAATGGTCAGACGCCTTGGCTGCTCTACTAGAGGAAAAACTGGCAGTAACGTGGTCTCCAGAACAAATCACAGAACGTTTCCTCGCCGATCGCCTACCTGCGGTCTCCTTTAAAACCATCTATCGCTGGATCTACGCAGGACGCCTGGTTCAAGGCACATTACAGGTTCTCCGTCACAAAGGGAAGCGTCAGAAACCCGCAGAAACTCACAGTAAATTCGCCATTGGCAGAACCATTTCAGATCGTCCGAAAGAAGTCCGTTCCCGTGAAACGTTTGGGCACTGGGAACTGGATACCGTCGTATTATCGGGTCGTGGGAAAAGTAAGGGCTGCGTAGCGACGTTGATTGAACGCAAAACGCGTCTATATACCGCTGTTCTTAATCAGTTATAATGAAGATGGATGGTATTGCGTTAAACAAAATGAAGAAGTTCAACTTAGATATGACTCTGTAGAACAGTTAATATCAAAATCCAAAATTGAGAGCAAAACAATAAAGGAGTTATGACCATATTATCGTGACTAGTGTATTTTGATAATTCTCTAGGGGAAATAACATATTCCGTTGAAAGTCGCTATTTTTTTAGCGGCTTTTTTTGTTTTATCGGACTATCATTCATATTAGAGCTGCCTAAGTATGATTTAAGTGCCTTAATTGAATATTTGAATGATAAAAACATAATGTGACGTAATGAATTCGTTCAAGTGAGAGGCTATTTTTTCATTAAAATAACGGGAAACGATAGCTCAATAAAACCAACAAAGCAGATGATCAACGTGATCGGCTGCCTTTGTTCAACTAACGGGCAGGGTAGCATTATAAATTCACTTTATTTAGTGGAAACTACCCTTAAAAATGCTGAAGATGAGGGTTTTAGAAATGAAAAGTTTTATCGGATCATTGCTAACAGTCATCATTTTCTTGATGGCAATCCAGCCCGTTTGTGCAAAGCCAAACGATGAACAATTGAAACTGCTTGTACTTACTTTGTTAGCTCCAAAAATACAGGAACAGATTAACCACTATTACAAAAATAAATTAACTGTATCACCTTCGTTTACGCCTTTTTTGGATGGAACTGATGTAGACGTTAAATATCATCCTTCACATATTGAAGTTCAGGTTAAAACAATCCCGTACGTTGGACCTCATTTGGATGTTGGACTCGACTCGATGAGGTTTAGTATAGATAACTCCGGATTAATAGTGGTTCTTGAGTATAAGCACATTAGGGATTATGACTTGCCTCCTAACTGGCAAGAAATTATTAAAACTCGTTAAACCAACGGGAAACGATAACTCAATGATACAAAGAAAACAGTTGATAAAAGTATCAGCAGCTTTTTTAGCTAACAGGCAGGATATTCAAATATCCAGAAAACAGAAGCCTTTCTACCGACCATCACAGTTTCCGGCAATTTTTGGCGGGAAGCCATATTCCTTTTCTACAGCGTCTACAAAGTCAAAAACCGATAAAAGATATAAGAGAAAACGAATGCCAATACAAACGATACAAGAGATAATTTCCGATCACTATTCCACGCCCGAAATCCGTTAGCCACATATAAAACAATCACTGAAAGGAGAATTATTAAACCGTTTTTCCAAAACAGCAAAGTTAAAAATACAGTTAAGGCAGTCAAACACCATATAACTGTAAACCATAGTGGATACTTCGATAAATATTTTTTAAGCATGTGACGTTAGCTTAATAAAAGTTAAGAAGGCATCAAAATTGATCAGCTGCTGATTTCAACTAGCGGGCTGACATTAGAGATCGTTGCAGAAATGCTGACGATCCTTTTTGTATTACCTTTACAAACAAATAAATGCCGGTTGGACAAGTGGCTGGGGGCAGTCGGAAGATACATGAATGCTGGACATGAAATCGGTCATATACTCGGCTTAAATCATTTTGAGAATGCACCGGCACACTCTGGCGACCATTGGATGAAATCAGGTAATGTAGTGCGTACAGATAAAATCGAAGCCAACCATGCAATTTTCACAAACGCAGATGATGCAGAATCTCAATAAGACACTGTAGTTAGAGTTATTGCAACTGGTGAAAGCAAAAATGTCATTGAAAATTTCGAGTGGGGGCCTTCAGGCAGAACCGAAACTAAGGTGAAAGTAACCCAAGTATATAAGGATTCTACAAAACAGGAGATCGATTCAGAGCTTGTAACATTTGAACCTTCCTATGTGATCGAAGATAAAGAGGGTAGCATTAGAATGAATTATGAAGATTACACACCAATGCAAGAAGGTAATGAAATATTTTATTTCTAGTGTGGAATCCAAAAATTGGCGGATATTGGGTTAATTCTCTGGAACAAGGTAAGTTTGAGGTATCTGGAACTGATATAGAGGAAAAAACAATGCAAGCTACCCTGTCTAAGCACTACATGCTACACGCGTAGGTTCTTTATTAGGTGATTGGAAATGAAATATAAAAAGGAGGACGTAACCCGCGAAGGGGCGGAGGGCAGTGCTTAGTCTTTCATGAACAAAATAGGTTTTTGTGGTATTATATGTAATTATGGGTTGCGAAATAAATGGATTATTTGAAAAGAAAATGGGGGAATCAAAATATGGAACGTAAAATTCAACTAATGGAAACCTACGTAAATATCGACTTTGGAAACTCACCCTTTTTAAAATTAGATAAAGGGTTGCAAATTCCATACTCTTCAATCAAAGGAATAACAACAGGTAGACCGATACCAAATGCTTTTAAACTATATGGTGCTTTATTAGGAGAAATGAGAAATGGGTTATTTAGATCAAATGGTGGTTATCAACTACACTTTTTTGAAAATGAGCTTAAAACTCTTCATTTAGATTTGAATAACTTTAAAGTTGGTAAGTTCGAAATATCAAAGTTGATCATTGGTGTTGATAATCCTGAAGAAATAAGTGAAAATATTTCCGAAAGAGTGAAGTGATAATTTGTTGACGCTGGTCATACCCAGCGTTTTTTCACTAAAAAAATGGAACAATTCAAATGCAAATTTGTCGAAGGACAAGAACTTGTACCGATTACCGGAATGGACAAGAACATATTCCGATAACCGATTAGATGCATATCTAACTATTAAACAAATGTAGATTAGACTTTCTTAGTATCAAAATACATAATAAAAATGTCACGCTAGAGATAAAGTACTTAATTTCAAGAATTGCGATTGGAATAAACAGAAACCTAGAATTTCTTGGAGATTATGGAAGGGGAGACAGTGAATGTACAGTTATGAAGAAGAGTTAACATGTGTTGTCGAGGGATAAGAACATAGTCCCATTAAAGTCGCTATTTTAGCGGCTTTTTTATTTTATCGGTACAAGTTCGTGTCCCGAGCCAAGGACAAGAACTTGTACCAATTTCCGATTATAAAATCATTTAGCTAAATTCTTTTGTTCTCTAAGTCATTTAGCTAACGGGTAGGTCAGGTTAATAAATTCCATTTTATCTAGGTCAGTGAATAGATCTATAATATTATAATTGATGGATTGTCAAACCAAGTGCGACAATTCCTCTGTAAAGGATTCGTGAGCGGTTCTCCACCCCAAGCATTTTCGTGGTCTGTGATTGATTATCTTGACGGAGCCGTTCTACGATCTGTTCGGGAGACCACGTGGCTTGAAGCTTTTCTTCAATAAGGAGCAACTGCTGCGGTGTCCATTTCCCGGCAGAGATGGAGGACTTACGTCGCTGGACATAATTCTCCTGAGATCGCTCGGCACGATAGGGCTTCTGCGTTTCGTTTCGACGGAGTTCTCGGCAAATGGTGGCATGATGCCTGCCCAATTCACTGGCAATGACCCTGGCACTTTTCCCCTGCTGGTGGAGGATTTCTAGCTTGCTGCGCTCGATTATGCTAAGATGTGTGTAGCTCATGGTGGATTATCCTTGTGTGAATGTGGTGTAGGAACCTTCATTCTACACGAATCCGGCCATGGGCCCTTTTTTATTTATTTCCAGTAGGTGTCGCACTTCATATTACAATCCGTCAAATAAATTAATTCATTCAGCTAGCCAATTGTTATGATATCCTGCCCGTCAGTTCATTAAAGTAAAGGCAGTTGTCGAGTCTGTCCTTGATAATGTTAAGCAACATTCCAGTAAACCATTTGTTGTCGGTTATCGCATTTCTCCAGAAGAACTAGAAGAGCCGGGGATTACGCTAGAGGATACGTTCCAGTTGGTTGATCAATTGGGTGGAAAAAATTTGGACTATATCCATCTCTCTCTGAATGAAATTTGGCGAGAATCCATTCGCAATGAGAATGAGACCCAACCGGTTCTTGAACGTCTTCAAGAGCGAATTGGCCATAAGATGCCTTTGATCGGTGTCGGTTCCATCAAGAAGGCAGATCAGGTTGTTGAGGCGATAGACAAAGGAATTCCGCTTGTAGCAGTTGGGCGTGCACTGATTCTTGACCCGGATTGGGTGACAAAAATACAAAATGGGCAAGAAGAGACTATTCGGCAAAAGATATCTTCCTGTGATATAGAAGAATTAGAAATCCCCGAGCCGATGTGGGAGGGGTTCGAGTCGTTTCCCGGCTGGATTCCGATTGAAGAGTAAGCTGAAAAGATCCGTTTAAATTACGACCGCTTCCTGGTAAGATGAACTGTGACCCGTAAGATAGACACTTTGAAAAAAGTGCCCTCTTACGGGTCTTTTGTGTTTTAATCAGATTAGAAAAAGTTTGCGAGGGTGCA